>NZ_JAJSSH010000020.1 GCF_021403115.1 Sphingobium sufflavum | reverse complement strand
CGCTTGGGGGGCGCGCAGCGCCGGCCGTGGGTCCCTCCTATGGACTACCGGGACAACCGCCTGGCAACCCGAAAAGGGGGTCCCTATTGCACGCCGATATGGGGTCCCGGTTCGACGCCTATTTACACCGCAGGACAGCGGAACCCGTTGCCGCGCTGTGCCTCGTTGCCACATCCATCGTCTCCGGTGCGCTCGGGGCCCTGATGGCCTTCGCGACAAGCCCCTGGTATTCAGGTTACGCGCGGCTCGGCCTTGCCCCGTTCGGTTTGACCCCCGCAGAAGACCAAGAGCTGGCGGGGCTTCTCATGTGGGTTCCGGGCGGTCTTGTCCATGCGGTCGCTGCCCTCCTCGTGATGCGACGTCTGTTGAGACCTGCCCATGGCTAGACGGCAGATCCCCACAAGCCTGCGGTGGCTTATCCTGCTGATCGGCCTTAGCGTCTTCGTCGCCGTCATCACCGGTGCCGGCATGTATATTCAAACGCAGGCGCGGCATCGGGACCGGGCCGAGATGATCACCGGTGGCGACCAGGGTCGGGGCCATACGGCGATCGAGCGTTACGCTTGCGGAAGCTGCCACGTCATTCCCGGCATTGATGGCGCGCTCGGCAAGGTTGGGCCCGACCTTACCCATGTCGGCCAGCGGGCCGCTTTGGCGGGTTCGCTCGCCAATGATCCCGCGACGATGACGGCTTGGCTCCTGCATCCACAAAAGCTGCGGCCAGGAAGCGGCATGCCGGAACAAGCTGTCCGGCCACGCGAAGCGAGGGATATGGCAGCTTACTTGTATGCACAGAACTGACCGAAATGTCGGGTGCCTGTTGGATCCGCCCTGAGCCTCGGAACGCTAACCCTGCTGCTTGCGCAGCGGGTCCGTGGGCGCTCTAGTTTCTGTTAGGACTGGTCGGTCAGGCTGGTTGGACCTGTACCGATTGGCCATTCATCTTGGCTTGACCATAGGCCGTCAGGAACGCGACGTCTGCTGCATCCCGGCCAACCCCTATTTTGGCCATAGCTGCCTCCTGCGCCATGCCGGTAGCGTCGACGAGATGCCATTCGCCGCCAAGGAACACTTCAGCGACCGCGTGAAAATCTGGGGGCTCTACACCGAGCGCGTACACGCTCGCTATTCGCGCCGGAATGCCGGACGCGCGCACAAATGTTATGAGAACATGGGCATAGTCACGGCATATGCCCTGGCGATTGACGAAGGTATCGAGCGCCGTCGTTGCCGAATCGCTCGACCCGGGCACGTAAGAGAAATGGCTATGGATCCAGTCCCGCATGGCGATGACACGCTCGCCACCGTGAAGCGTGCCGAACTCGGAACTCACAAAATTCTGAAATTGGTCAGAAGGACAATAACGCGATGGCATGAGATATTCCACAGTCTCACCTGGCAGCAAGTGGGTTGGCACCTTTGGCAGATTGAGGCACTCGGTCAGGATGCGGTTGATTTGGATCGTCGCCCGATAATCTACAACGAGCTGCCCCTGAAGCCGCAGCCATATGCGTTCCCCAATCTGATTATGCGCAGGCACCCGGGCAAAATGCTCTCCTTGGGTAATGTCGATGTGCGCAGACAGGATTTGCTGCTCGGGAATTGCTGCCGCCTCCACTTGCAGTAGAGCGTCGGTAGGATAAGGAAAATCATAGTCGAGCCGGGCATGGATCGAGAGCTTCATTACGAATATTCTCCTCTGATGAGACTCTACACAAGAATCGCTGGCCATTGACCCCAGCCGTTACATTTGTGTGACGGCTTACTCTCCCATCATTTGGTTTCGCGATAAGGTGCGTTTCGTTAGCGCAGCGGCGGCCTGACAGCCTTTCCTTTCCACTCAGATCGACGTCCGAGATGTGCCCGGTGACCTACCACGATTCCACCCGACGAATGAAGGGAGCCGACGTCAAGAGGGACCTGCACCGGGATCGACCTGAGAACGGCGAGGAAATTCTTGCTCCACAAAGCGCTATCGGTCCTTCGGACGACATCCATGCAATTCACGTGACGACGCTGGCGTTCTTCAAGAGGCATCCTGAACGCCAAGTCGATCGCCGCTGCCATATCCTCCCGGTCGTAAGGATTTACCTGGAGTGCATCCACCATGTCTTCAGCGGCGCCGGCGAAGCGTGACAAAATCAAAACCCCTGGATCTTCCGGATCCTGAGCCGCCACAAATTCCTTAGCAACCAGGTTCATGCCGTCGGCGAGAGACGTCACAAGACAGGCCTGCGCGCAGCGATAAAGGCGGGCCAGTCTCGAGCGATCGACTGAACGGTTGATAAAGCGGATCGGCGTCCAGTCCAATTCAGCAAATCGCCCATTTATGCGGCCTGTAATGCCTTGAAGCTCCTCCGTGATCTCCTGATAAGCCTGCACCTCCTGACGGGTGGGTGGCGCGATCTGAATGAGGCAGGGACGGCTCCCCTCAGGTCGCAGCTCGAGATAGCGACCAAATGCCTCAAAACGATTGGGAAGGCCCTTCGTATAATCGAGCCGATCGACACCGATCACGAACCTTTCCGGGTTATCCGATCCAAAGAGGTTGGAACCCGTCCGCTCCGCATCTGCCTGGAATCCTTCGACGTCGATACCGATGGGGAAGGACCTGACCGCCGTGACACGCTCTTGGAACTTGATGCTGCCGTCCGTCAAAAACTCGGCCCTGGGATCGGCGCGGAACATTTCGAGACAGCGCGCTACGTCGCCTCTCGTTTGCAGGCCGATCAAATCATAGTGCGCCAGCCATGCGGCAAAGGCAGCCGGCTCGGGCAATATGGCTAGATCAGAAAGCACGGGAAAAGGAATGTGGAGAAAAAAGCCAATTCTGTTGGTCACACCAAGATCCCGTAATGCGCGGGCCAACGGAATGAAATGATAGTCGTGGATCCAGATGACGTCTTCAGGCGTGATTGTATTTGCCACCAAGCGGGCTACACGTCGATTGACGGCCTGGTAGGTTGCGAAATCCGGAAGGGACAGCCTAACCAGATCGACGCGGCGATGACAAAGCGGCCAAAGAACCGAGTTAGCGAACCCGAGATAATATCCCACCATCTCTTCTTCGGTAAGCTGGAAGGCCATCCTCGTGTAAGGTTGGCCAGCAATTTGCTCCAGCGCGCCGGGCTTCTCGCCGGTTTCGTTTGAAGTCCCTATCCAGCAGCCTCCCGACTGTGACAGAGCGTCATGAAGCGCAACAACAAGACCGCCGGAGGGCGTAGCTCCCGTTGGTATTCTATTGGAAACCACCACCAGCCGAGACATTTTCCCTCCGTTCAGCCAGACCTACCCAGCGTTATACGTTGCAGCAAAGCGGCAGTTCCGTGGTAGCTAAACCGATCCAATCGTGGTCGAAGTCGCCGCTTTCTATTCGGGTGCGCGGCTGTTGTGGGGAGGAGCTATTCGATCGCTTCAGCGAATGAATGGCTTTCATCCGTCCCAGACAGATGAGGGGTCCGTCAGACTCCGCCTCCCCGGTCTGTCAAGCGCGCGACCATGATGTCATTATGCTGCTGGCGGGCAACCGAAATTGCCGTGTTGCCTGCAACATCACATGTGGAAGGCTGGGCGCCGGCAGCCAGCAACAGATCGACTATGGCGCTGTGCCCGAACATGGCGGCCATCATAAGAGCCGTCTGCTCGGCCCGGTTCTTTGCATGGGGGTCCGCGCCTGCACCAAGCAGCATTTTGGCAATTTCGGTATAACCCTTGAAGGATACGCCCATCAGCGCTGTGTTTCCTCGGATCTCATCCGGTTGATCCACAGAGGCGCCGTGGTGGAGTAGAAGCTCGGTCGCCTCCGCCTGACCACCGTAACTTGCGAGGATCAGCGCTGTGTACCCCTTCTGATCATAGCCCGAGATGTTAGCTCCAGCATGCAGCAACGCCGGTATCACATCGACGCGGCCCAGTCGGGCCGCGTCGAAGAGGAGTTCCTGGATGCGCTGCGGGGACGGCAGCGGAGGCACGATGTCGTCATTTGCGGGAGGGGCCGCTGGTTGCACCTCATTTTGCATCGAGATCGACCTTCAGCTCCCGGGGCCAGTGACGCAGCGCGGCTATCGCATCGACAAAGGCTGCCGCATCCTTTGCGGTTTTGAGCGCGATACAGGCTTCGTCGAGGTCCGAAGCAATGCCGCCTTTAGCAAAGATAGGCTCTGCCTCCTGCGTGAGGCCGATGAACTTGCAATGCCCAAACGCGTCTCGCACGAAGTCTTGTGTGGCTGCGTCGGTTGCGAGCATGGCACCGCCTGCTTCCGAGACGACGACTGCGACCGCATCGAAGAGCACTGAGGGCCCGCCGTCGATCTTTTGCTTGGCCGCTACCTTTGTCCCGTCCGAAAGCGTCACACCGCCGATCTTTGGTGCGATGACCTCGTAAACGGCGCCAACCTTGGTGATGGCTTTGACGAGCCCGTCAAAAAGGCCAGCATCCGCGCCATCGCTTAGCAATATGCCCAGCTTGCGACCCTTAAAGGTCGGCGGTCCATTCGCCACGATTGAAAGCGCAGCTGACGGCGCCAGATTTGCAATCGTAGGCCGAGCCGCCTGCGCCGGTGGTGGAAGTGCAGGAAGACCGAGACCGTCTGCAACCTTCGCCGCGAGCCCCTCGTCGATGTTGAGGAGGTGAGCGACCATTCGTGCGCGGATATCAGGCCGCTCGACCTTGCTTAGTTCAAAAACCAGAGCGTCGACGATATGCTTTTGCTCGATCGGCAGCTGGCTGACATAAAATTGGCGGGCCTGACTATAATGATCGGCAAAGCTTTCCGGCCTGATGCGGAGCTTCGGTCCCTCCTCTGTCGCGGCAAAACTGGTGAAGCCGCGAACGGGATCTTCACGAGGTCCGCCCAGCGTCGCGCCCCAGCTGTTGGGCTCATAATTGACTCGGCCCTTGGGGTTGGTCATCGCCATATGCCCGTCCTGCTGGAAATGAGCGACGGGGCATTTGGGCGCATTGATCGGAATATGGGTAAAGTTTGGACCACCCAGGCGCTTGAGCTGCGTGTCGAGATAGGAGAAATTGCGACCCTGCAGAAGCGGATCGTTGGTGAAGTCGATGCCGGGGGGCACGTTCTGGGTGCAGAACGCGACCTGCTCGGTCTCGGCAAAGAAATTATCCACTACCCGGTCGAGGACGAGGCGTCCGACAATCCGCACAGGCAAGATTTCCTCGGGGATAATTTTGGTTGCGTCGAGAACGTCGAATTCAAAGCTGTCCGCAAACTCCTGATCGAACAGCTGGACGCCCAGCTCCCATTCCGGGAAATCGCCGCCATTGATCGCGTCCCACAGATCACGCCGGTGGAAGTCGGGATCCGCGCCATTGATTTTGACGGCCTCGTTCCACACGACGGATTGGAGGGCCTGCTTCGGCTTCCAGTGGAATTTGACGAAGGTCGATTTGCCTTCGGCATCAACGAGCCGGAAGGTATGAACGCCAAAGCCTTCCATGGTGCGGAACGATCGCGGGATAGTGCGATCCGACATGATCCACATGACCATGTGCATGCTTTCTGGCGTCAGGCTGATAAAGTCCCAGAAATTGTCATGGGCCGTCTGGGCTTGCGGGAAAGCGCGATCCGGCTCCGGCTTTGCTGCATGGATCAGGTCGGGAAACTTGATAGCGTCCTGGATGAAGAAGACCGGGATGTTATTGCCGACGAGATCCCAGTTGCCTTCCTGCGTGTAGAGCTTGACCGCAAACCCGCGCACATCGCGCGCCAGGTCAAAGGAACCTTTTGAGCCTGCCACAGTCGAAAAACGGACGAATGCGGGCGTGCGCTCGCCCACTCGCTGGAATATGTCAGCTCGCGTCACATCGGCCAGGCTATCAGTCAACTCGAAGAAACCATGCGCGCCGTAGCCGCGAGCGTGGACAACGCGCTCGGGAATTCGCTCATGATCGAAATGGAAGATCTTTTCGCGGAAGTGAAAATCTTCGAGCAGGATAGGCCCACGCGCGCCCTGCTTCAGGCTATTCTGATCATCGGCAATGGGAACGCCGTGCTGCGTGGTCAGCGTCGCTACGCCATTACCAGCTGTCTGGTGCGTCTCACCCCCACCCGCCTGCGGCTCAGCAAAGCTTTCGGAAAGCATCGCATCAGCGGGAATGGGCGATGCTTTCTGCGGAGATTCTCCCGAGAACGGCGCACCTGGGGCGACGTCTGCGGGAATGATCTTCGCTGCGGGTGTGGCTTTTGACGTTCCGGCGGTGGGCTTCCTGGCCATATATGCTCCTCGTCTTTATGAGGAGCCCGCCCAGAAAGCTGCGCGGATGCTCCTGGTATTCGATGGGCAAAACTCGCCGCATGCGCGGCGGTTGCACCATTTCAGCAAATTCATCCTTACGCTAACCTCGATCAGGGCGTTTGGCCCACTCGCTGGATGGACGCCTTGGACTGGCTCTTTTCGGTGGGAGGCGAGAGGCTTGCTCGAGTTTTGTGGCAGCGTCGGCGGACCCTATCAGTTTTCGGTCGACCGCTACAGGCCTCTCTTGAGAGCGGCCTCGCGACGCGGGGCTGCTTCTAGCTGGCTCGGCAGCCCAAGAGCAGAAGAAAAATGGCTTCAAATCTTGGCGTCTGACAGGGATCTACATGTCAAATGCCAGGAGCAATGTGGGGCATCAGGACCGTGACCGGGTCTCGGCGGCAAAGGCTAGAAGGACATGTTCGGTTTCCAGCTCCGTCAGATTGCTGCAAAATCAGTTCTCCATGCGGAAGACCAACAATTTGTGGTCCGGACCAATCAACTCCAAATCCAGCAAGTGCTTATATGAGGCGGAACGTCTTCAAAACCGTCTCGTTAAACTCCTAACCAACGGAGATGACCATGACAAATGCGACACCCAAGGACGACGCAGCCCGCGACAATTCCCGTGAAGACGTGGCTCGCAATGACGGCGTCCGCGGCCCCCTTGGTGATGCACGGCCGGACGCAGAAACGAACGATCCAACCACCGGGGCTGCCGAAAAACCTGAAGAGGTAGAGGATCGTCCGAACGTCAGCATCGTAAAGCCGGATGACTATCCGGCAAAGGATCGGGAAGACTCGTCGCCGATCGGCGGCTGACTATCGCAGCGGCGAAAGAGAATATGAAGCTGGCTGAAATGCTGCGAGGCTCGCCTGCCCAAGCCGGGTTATTTCCAATGTCGAAGGAACGGTTACTTTAAGTCTATCCGGGCAGCTTTCAAATGCTGCTGGGGGTCGCCCCTCAGCCATAATATCCCGGCTACCGCACGCTGCTTTTCCGGTTCAGTTACCAGCTTCATTTGCTGCGCCGCTCACTCATGGACCGATGCTGTAATGGTGATTGTGCCACGTCTTTCTCTGCAATCACCTCGACTTCACGGCGTTTGGCCCTCGCTTCACGCTACCACAAAACCTGGTGCCCTCGACCGGTGTCGAGCGCTCTATCCTGACGCTGAAAGAGACGTGACGAGTTAGCCCGGGCATGATTAGGTGCCTTGTCCGGGGCGCCTGCTCAAGCGTTCGCCCGAAGCAGGCAATCTTCGGCCGTTTCTCTACTCGCCCAGCTTTCTACCCTTGCCCCTGCGAGACTGGCCATTAGTCATAGGGGAGGCGTCATACGTTGCTGGCTGGTGCCAAGGCCCATCGCGCCAGGTTGTTGTCGGACCAAGCCCGTGGAATCAATGTCGGCGGGAACCAAACCGGGGCTTGCGCCTCGTAACAGGCTGATCCTGTCACGCAGAATAGCTGCGGCTTCGAAATCGCCCTCCGCCGCCGCCTTCTCCATCGCCTCGCGAAGCGCCTCGATGATCGATCCTCGAACAACCGGGGTCTCACCCCGCTGCCTGTCGTTGAAGACAGCGACGCCCTGCTTTCGGATCGCGGCGCGGACGCCCAGGGTGGGGCGAGGCAGGGTCAATCAGGCATCATCCCACTTGCGATGAGGCTGCACGATCTCCGGCGGATCGGAGGCATCCATGCTGTCCTCCAACGAGGCATCGAGCTTTTCCTTCTCGGTCATCACGCGATCCTGATGTCCGCGGTCGGGCACCGGAACCTTTTGTGCATGCGTCAACGCCCCGTTCTTTGATCCAGATCATGATAATTTTCATCAAGGTGGCTGGCGCGATTGGGTTGCGACTGCGTTGAGAACGCAAGCGCTGGAAAAGCCGATCCATTTCCCAAACTTAAACCCTTGCAGGAGAGTGGCATGACGATGGTCACAGACGACGCACCCGCAACTACCGCAAAAACAGCCGAAGGGCGCGAGGCTGGCCTTGCCGTGCATGACGATAAGCATGGCGACCAGTTGATCGGGCGAACCGTCACAATAAACCGGCCGCGTGCCGAACTGTTCGCCTATTGGCGCGATTTCGCGAACCTTCCCCGCTTTATGGACAATGTCGAACGTATCGACACGCTGTCGTCCAAGCGGACACATTGGGTGGTCAAGGCGCCCGGCGGCAAGACAGTCGAATGGGATGCGACGATCATAGAGGAACGCGACGGCGAATATATTGCCTGGGCTTCCGAGGTCGGCGCCGACGTTCCCAACAGCGGCAGCATAGAGTTCAAGGACGCTGGCGACCGTGGCACGATCGTCACGGCGACCATCGTCTACGATCCCCCGGCGGGTGTCATCGGCAAGGTGATCGCCAAGCTGTTCCAGCGCGAACCTGCCATCCAAGCGCGGCGCGATTTGCGCCGCTTCAAGCAATTGATGGAAACGGGGGAGGTGGCGACCGCTGCTTGGACCCGCAAGCAACTCGAAGAGGAGAAGGGCTGATGCGCGCGCTCACCTGGCATGGCCGACACGATGTTCGCGTCGACACAGTCGACGACCCTGAAATCCTCAACCCGCGCGATGCGATCATCAAGGTTACATCGACGGCCATCTGCGGCTCCGATCTTCATCTTTACGATGGCTATATTCCCACCATGCAGGCGGGCGATATTCTGGGCCACGAGTTCATGGGCGAAGTGGTCGAGACCGGCCCCGGCTCAACGCTCAAGAAAGGCCAGCGGGTGGTCGTGCCCTTCACCATCGCCTGCGGCAGCTGTTATCATTGCGGCAAGCATCAATATTCCGCCTGCGACAATGGCAACCCGGCTGACAATCAGGATATTGGGCAGGAACTGTACGGCCAGCCTATGTCTGGCCTGTTCGGCTACAGCCATCTCACTGGCGGTTATGCCGGCGGTCAGGCGGAATATGTCCGCGTTCCCTTCTCCGATGTCGGCCCAATCGTGGTGCCCGATGGCTTGAGTGATGATGAGGTACTGTTCCTTTCCGACATCTTGCCGACGGGTTGGCAGGCGGCGGAGAATGCCGACATCGAGCCGGGCGACACGGTCGCTGTGTGGGGCTGCGGCCCGGTCGGTCTGTTCGCGGTGCAGTCGGCCTTCCTCATGGGCGCGGCCCGCGTCATCGCTATCGACCATTTCCCGCGCCGTTTGGAGCTAGCACGCAAATTCGGGGCGGAGACGATCAACTTCGAGGAATCGAAGACCTATGAGGCGTTGATGGAGATGACGGGCGGCATCGGCCCGGACGCCGTGATCGACGCGGTAGGGCTGGAGGCACATGGCTTCTTCGTCGACAATGTGGTCGACCAGATCAAGAAGTCGCTGTTCCTCGGCACCGACCGCACGCACTCGATCCGGCAGGCCATTGTCGCGTGTCGCAAGGGAGGGCGCGTCTCGATGCCCGCTGTCTATGGCGGCATCGTCGACAAATTCCCGCTCGGTGCTTTCATGGAGAAGGGCCTGACCCTCAAGACGGGCCAGACCAGCGTGCAGCATTATATGCCCGCACTGCTCAACGCTATCGTGGAGGGCAAGATCGATACGACCTTCCTCATCAGCCACCGCATGGCGCTGGAGGATGCGCCAAAGGGCTACAAGATGTTCCACGACAACCAGAATGACGTGACGAAGATCGTGCTCAAGCCCGATTTTGCCGTCGCAGCGGACTAGGAGAGCGCAAGATGGCCGATAAATTTGCGATCGTCACCGGAGCCTCAACAGGCATAGGGTTTGAACTGGCGAGCATCGCTGCCGAAAATGGCTATGACCTTTTGGTCGTGGCGGATGAACCCTTGATCGAGGCCGCTGCCGCAGACTTTGAACGGCATGGCGTTTCAGTGATTTCCCTAGAGGCGGACCTGGCCACTCTGGAAGGGGTCGACCAGCTTCTCGCCGCCACGAACGGGCGGCGGGTCGACCTGTTGTGCGCCAATGCGGGGCGGGGGCTGGGCCATGGTTTTCTGGAGCAGGATGTCGCCGACTGGCGCCGGGTCGTGGACACCAACATCACTGGCACGCTGTATCTGCTCCAGCATGTGCTGCGCGACATGGTGGGCCGGGACGAGGGGAAGGTTCTCATCACCGGTTCGATTGCAGGCTTCATCCCCGGCAGCTTCCAGGCCGTGTATAACGGCACCAAGGCGTTTGTGGACAGCTTTGCGGACGCCATCCGCAACGAGATCAAGGATGCCAAGGGCGTCACCGTCACGACACTGATGCCCGGCCCCGTCGAGACGGAGTTCTTCGGCCGCGCGGATATGCTCGACACCAGTGTCGGCGTTTCGGAAAGCAAGAGCGATCCGGCCGATGTAGCGCGCGATGGATGGGAAGCGTTGATGAAGGGCGAGGCCCATATCGTATCTGGCTGGAAGAATAAGGTGCAGGCAACGCTTGCCCATGTGACCCCGGCGGCGGTTCTGGCGGAGCAACATCGTAAGATGGCGGAGCCGGGATCGGCGGAGCGTTAAGCGGGGAGGGTCAGACGCGCGGGTCTGGCCTGTCCTTTGCCACCGTCTCGGGCAGATGAGCCCAATTTCATAAAGTCGTTCCATGGCCTGCGTGTCTCATAGGCGTCACTAAAACCCGAAAAGAGCCGTTATGCTGGACCATTCCCGTGCCCCTCGACTGGCCTCTCTGTTAAACGGCCTCAATCACAGGGGCTATCGCTTCGTCACACCGACGCCTGCAACCCATGCTCTTGTGTTGCGAAGATCATCCCGGCGCGAGGCACAATCCCTAGCCGACATTCTGGGCTGGAGCCTGCCCTTCCGGGAGGAGATACTCGATACGGATATATTTGCGCTGTTGACCGAAGCAGAGATTTTACGCCGGACGGACGAAGGCCGCTGGCGCTCGACCGTCCGGGTCTCTTCGATCAATGGCGTCCTGTTTCTGCATTCGGCGTTTCCGACAGACGATCAAGATGCTGTCTTTCTCGGCCCCGACAGCTATCGCTTTGCAGACGCCATTTCAGCCGAACTGGCACGGGAAGGGGCGGCAGAAGGCGCTCATATCCTTGATATTGGAACCGGCTCGGGGGTTGGAGCCCTTGTCGCTTCGGCAAGCTGTCCCGGCGCCGTCATTGCGATGACCGATATCAATC
The DNA here is from genome assembly GCF_021403115.1 of Sphingobium sufflavum. Lineage (GTDB taxonomy): Bacteria > Pseudomonadota > Alphaproteobacteria > Sphingomonadales > Sphingomonadaceae > Sphingobium > Sphingobium sufflavum. The sequence continues at coordinate 43,063 of NZ_JAJSSH010000020.1, read as the reverse complement.
CAAAGGCCATGGCTTTTGCCCGGATCAACGCACAGGTGGCTGGCGTACACGTGCAAGGTGTCGTCGCATCGGATCTTTCGGATCTGGCCGGTCAATTTGACTTTGTGATGGCCAATCCACCCTACATCGTCGATCCTGCCCATCGTGCCTATCGCGACGGTGGGGATGGGCATGGTGCTGCCGTTGCGCTCGACATGACGAAGATGGCTCTTTCTCGGCTTGCCGCCGGGGGGCGGTTCCTTCTGTATACTGGCAGCGCCATCATTGATGGTTCGGACCCGCTTCACGCCGCATTGGCAGACATTGCCGATCAGGAAGACTGTTCGTTGCGCTATCGAGAAGCCGACCCGGACGTGTTCGGCGAGGAACTCGCAAATCCAGCATATCAGGATGTGGATCGTATCGCGGTTGTCGTGGGCGTCTTCCAGCGGGGTAGGGGAAGTGATTGAAGGCGATCCCTGTAGTAACAAGGGCGCAGGGCGTTGATCAATGTTAATATGTTCATGAGGAACCGTGCGGTCGCGAGGTGGTTGAGATTTCGATCAATTGAAATGGATAAGGCATGGCCACGCTCTTTAATTTCAGCCCACCCGCGGCAGTTTTGCAATCGTGCGCTGACAGCTTTCACCAGAAACTCGCGCACTGGAACAGAAAGAGGCTAGCGCCCCAGTTTCCAACGGACGACTGGTCGGCTATTCTGGACCGTGACATGGGCATGATGCGGCTCGAAGGCAATTTCGTTGAGGAGCTTCGTGCACTGGTCGCTCAGGACGCGAAAGAGGCTCCGACAGATCCAGACGGATTTATCGCCTGGTTCGAGGCGCTTTTGGCCAATGGACCCGGCCAAGGCGATCCGCTTTTTCCATGGCTGGAGCAGGAAGCTTCGCGAGATGAGCTGCGCTGGTTCTTCGAACAGGAAGCTGCCGGAGAAGCGGGCTTCGATGATCTTGTCGCCTATACGCAAGTGAAATTGCCAACTTCGGCAAAGCTTGAGCTTGCCCGTAACTATTGGGACGAAATGGGCCGCGGCAATGTCCGGGGCATGCACGGCCCGATGCTGGATACGCTGGTCGAGACGCTGGCAGTCACACCCGTCATCGAGAACACGGTGTGGGAGAGCCTCGCGCTTGCCAATGCGATGACGGCCATGGCGACGAACCGCCGCTATGCCTGGCATTCCGTGGGTGCGCTCGGCGCGATAGAACTGACCGCTCCCGGACGTTCGGCGATGGTCGCCAAAGGCTTGCGCCGAATTGGCCTGAGCAACCGCGAGCGGCGCTATTTCGATCTGCATGCCGTGCTCGACGTCAAGCATAGCGAAGACTGGAACCGCGAAGCCCTGAGGCCGCTGGTAGCAGAAGATCCCAGGCGCGCTACCGCGATTGCAGAAGGGGCGCTGATGCGCTTGACCTGCGGCGCGCGATGCTTTGATCGCTATCGCAATATCTTGTGGGACAAGTGCTGACCTCCGATCCTGGCACTGTCCGGCTTCGCCGGTTTGGTGCTCCCTCCCGGATGTTTTTCGCTTTGGTCATAGGGCTTGCTAGCGGCATACTCTTCTACAACCCCCGATTACCGGGATTCGCAACGGCACTTGCCATTGCGCAGGCCATAGGCAAACTATGGCTCGATGCATTGAGCATGACGGTCGTGCCGCTTATTTTCGGCCTGCTTGTGACGGGAGTAATGACAGCCGCCCGTGTTGGATCGGCGAGCCGCATTGGCTGGCGAGCGATGATCTGGTTCACGCTGCTGCTGACAGTTGCCTGCTTGCTGGCTGCGGCAGCTACCACTGTCCTGCTTGGTTGGTGGCCCGTTAGCCCCATGACCGTCAGCGGACCGGATGCGCTATGGTCCGCCGTTCCGGCAGCAACAGGCTGGCTTCAGGCGATAGCCCCCATGAACCCCATAAAAGCCGCTGCCGAAACCGCGATAGTACCTCTGGTATTTTTCGCCATTCTGTTCGGTCTCGCAGCCGCGCGTATTGAGAGCGATCTGGGCGACGCCATCCTGACAGTCGTTCGGGCGGTAGTGGAAACGATGCTCGTCCTCGTTCGCTGGATTTTGGTGGTGGCACCGATAGGGATCGCTGGGCTGGCCTTCGCGGCCGGCGCGAAGATGGGAGCGGGGGCAGCAGAAACTCTGGTTCAGTATATCATTGTCATAGCCGCGATCTGTCTACTCATAACGCTGATGGTCTATGTCGTTGTGGGGCTTGCGGGCGGCATATCGCTGCTTCGCTTTGCTCGTGCGGCTGCCCCGGCACAGGCAGTAGCGCTAGGAACACAATCGTCACTGGCATCATTGCCTGTGATGATCCAGGCCGCGCCCAGCTTCGATGTCAGCCCAGCGGTTGCCGGGATTATTCTGCCTTTGTCAGTGTCCTTATTCCGTGCGGCCAGCGCCGCAGCAAATGTCGCCGTCGCAATCTATCTCGGGCATGTTCATGGCATTGCATTGCCGTGGGAAACGCTCCTGCTGGGGGCCATGGTTGCGATTCCCGTCAGTCTCGCCGCTGTTGGATTACCCGCACAGGTCTCTTTCTTCGCGACCATCGGCCCTGTCTGCCTCGCCATGGGCGTGCCCATCGAGGCATTGCCTCTGTTGCTGGCGGTGGAGTCCGTGCCGGATCTGTTCCGTACGGTAGGCAATGTTACCGCCGACCTCGCCGTCGTTCGGCTGGCTGGACGGGAAATGCGGTAATCAGAATTCTGTTGCCGACTCGTTATAACCGATATGTGAGTTTCTCCGCGATCCATGAAGCGCGAGACTTCGGGCAAAATATAGACATGCATCGACACTGCATCGGCAATGCGCCGGTGGGTTAGCATTCCAGGGATTCCAGAAGGTCTTGAAGTCTGCTCTGCCGTTCGTCAGTGTCGAGCTCCTCGATCAGGAGAAGGCGTCCGTCCTTTTCCTGCAGACCTGCCTTTTTTCCATCCGCGCAGAAGTCTGGGCGAGGCGTGATCGCGATGGCGGCGGGACCAGCGTCGATCCGCGAGATCCTGACCCTTCGGGCAAGCACGCCAATGCGGCTGTTACGGAGCAGCAAAGCGGCAAGAGTGGGAAGCGGCCCAAAACGATCGACCATCTCATCTTCCAGCGTATCAAGCGCAGCGTCATCCTCCGCCCGCGCCAACCGTACATAAAGGCCGATCCGAATATCGGGTTCGGGTATCCAGTCCTGTGGAAGCGCGCCCCAGCCACCGATCCGCAGGTCGGGAGTCCAGCGTTCGACTGTTTCGCCACGTGCACGACGCAGGGCAATGCCCAGCATATTCTGGTAGAGGTCCGTGCCGATCAGCTTCATATGGCCCGCTTGCGTTTCGCCCAGCAAATCGCCCGCGCCCCGCATGTCGAGGTCCCTTGCACTGATTTCGAATCCGGCACCCAGCCTGTCGAACGTCGCAAGCGTCCGAAGACGTTTGAGCGTACGATCCGCGACGGCCTTCTCATCGTCGGTCAGGAGCAGAACCTGACCACGCCGATTGCCGCGTCCAACCCGTCCCCGTAACTGGTGAAGCTGTGCAAGCCCAAATCGGTCGGCACGCCACACAATCATCGTATTGGCGCGGGGTACGTCCAGACCCGCCTCGATGATGTTGGTCGCGAGCAGAATGTCACCTTGCCCGTCCGCAAAGCCAACCATGACTTTGTCGATTTCGGCGACCGGCATCTTGCCATGCGCCTGCACAATGGCAAAGTCGGGGACGATACGGGCGAGGCGTTCGCTCAGTTTCGCCATATCCTCGATGCGCGATACGACCACAAAGCTTTGGCCGCCTCGGGTCTTCTCCCGGATCAGCGCGGTGCGGATGCGGGCATCGTCAAATGTGTCGAGGCTGGTTCGGATGGGCTGACGCCGCGCGGGTGGGGTCGCGATAACCGAAATCTTCTGAAGGCCGACCAGCGCCATCTGGAGCGTCCGGGGTATGGGCGTGGCGCTCAGCGAGAGCAGGTGACTGTCACCCTCTCCCCGAAGCTTCGCTTTGTCTGAGGCGCCGAAGCGCTGCTCCTCGTCGATGATGACAAGCGCGAGATCCCTGTACCGCACATCCTTGGCCATCACCGCGCCGGTGCCAATGACAATGCGGATTGACCCGTCAGCAAGGCCTGCCTTCACCGCCTTCTTCTCGGCCGGGGTCGACAGGCGGGACAGTCCCGCGACGGCAATGCCTGCCTCCGCGAAGCGCTTTGCGAAAGTATCGAGATGCTGTCGTACCAGCACAGTGGTCGGCGCGGCGACGATGACTTGATAGCCGGCGAGGGCCGCCAGAGCGGCGGCCCTAAGCGCTACCTCCGTCTTGCCATAGCCGACGTCGCCGATGACAAGCCGATCCATGGGACGGCCGGATGCGAGGTCGTCTCGGACTGCCGAGATGGCCCGTGCCTGATCGGCGGTTTCATTGAAGGCAAAGCCGCTGGCGAACCGTTCATAGGCCCCTGAATCTGGTTCGATCACCGCTGCCGTCAGTTTCGCTCGCCCGTCGGCGAGTGCTGCCAGCCCCTCGGCGCTTGTTCGGATGGCCGCGTCGATGTCGGCACGGCGTTTTGCCCAACTGCTCCCGTCCAGCTTGTCCAGAGTAACCGCGTCCGCATCGGCGCCATAGCGCCAGATGCGATCGGCAGCGTTGACCGGCACCAGTCGCCGCGCGCCGCCCGCATATTCCAGTGCGATCATTTCCTCGCCTTCCGTGCCGGGAGCCTGTTCCAGACCAACGACAAGCCCGACGCCATGGTCTTCGTGCACGACGACATCGCCCGTCCGAATGTCGCTGCCAGCATCGAGCAAGGGGTTGAGCGCAGATGGACTCTCATTTTGAAGAGCGGCTCGGCTGCCCAGCAGGTCGGCAGCGGCGACGAGGACAAGTTTGTCCGAAACGAAGCCTTCAGGAACAGGGGCGACAAGCATCGCCATGGTGGCAGGTGGCAGGGCGGCTGCCTGCGTCCAGCTTTCGATCTTCTGCCATTCGACCTTCAGGCGCTTTGCAATCCTCGGTCCCAGAAAGCGCAGGTCCCGGACGCTTCCGGCCAGGATGACGGCTTGGCCCTCTTCCCGCCGTGTTTTGACGAAATGGCGGAACGCCTGCAAAGGCGTGGTGGTCTCGGCGAAGCGGGGTACAGCCTTATACTTCTGTTTCTCCTCGATAAGGGCATGCGAGGCGAGTGCTAGATGCCAATCTGTATCCGCGACCGCGTCCCGTGGCGCCACAGCGCGGGTAGCCGCGTCCGTGGCTAGCGCGATGAAACGCAGACGCCGCTTGTCCGCCTGTTCTGAAAAGCCCATCCGGGCGTTTGGCAGATGGTCGAGCAGGCTGGTCGCAGGTTCAACGGCAGGCTCCGCCGCACGGCCGATCTCCAACCGGTCAAGCGTATCGACAGATCGCTGCGTCACCGGGTCGTAAGAACGCAGGCTGGCGATCTTCCCATCAGCGATTTCGATGCGCGCAGGAAGCCCAGCATCGACCGGAAAAATGTCGATCACTTCGCCGCGCACTGCGACCTCTCCCGGTTCATCGACCCGATCGTCGACGATATAGCCCATGTCCGTGAGGTCGCTCTCGAACACGTCCATATCCAGCACCGTCCCGTTTTGGAGAATGGGCGGAGCCTGATCGAAAGCAGCGGGCGGTGGATAGAGGCGGGCAGCCGCCTCGCCACTGAAGATGCAGGCAAGCTGCCTTCGGCTCTTCTTCAATTGCAGCATGCGCAAACGCCGCAAAGCCGCGACCCGTCGGCCGATGTTCGCGGGAGATGCAGGCGCGCGGTCGCCCGGCAATGCGTCGCTGGAGGGGAGGAAGATTACGGCATTGTCGGGCGCCATCGCAGCCAGTGCTGCCGCAAGGCTCTCGGCCTGCTGATCGTCATCGCACAGAAACGCGACATCGCTTGTTTCGAGGCTTTCGGCGAGGAGAGCCGCCGTCCATGCAAGGTTGCTCATCAGGCGTCGGCCAGCGCAATCATGGCCGTCCTGGGCGCGGCGCTCGGCCAGGCGTTATCTATAAGCGGAGGAAGGGCCGTCAATTGTTCTGCATCGACGCGCAGCATGATGTGATCACAGCTGAAACGCACCGCATCCCGCTCGATAGCGTGAAGCGTTTCGGCGACACCTCCGACACCGCCGCGTGCGAGAACGATATAGCTGATCTCGCCCGTATCGCATTGCAGCAGTGCTTCCACCGTCTTGCCCAGTTTTGTCCCATGCCGGTCCAGTACGGGCAGCCCCGCTATACCCGTCGCGGTGAACAATGTCGGGGTGGGCGAGTGACGACTGGCGGTTTCCGCCGATTTTCCGCCATCCTCATATGCACGTTGGCGACCCAGCCACCGCCATACACCGACCAAATTGACGAGCGTCAGAAAGCCGTTGGTCGCCAGCAGGTTGGTTTGCCCAGAACTGAAACCTACGATCGACCAGCACACCGAGCCAAGGGTAAATATAACAAAGCCTGTTCCGGTGATCCGCGCTCCCAGATTTGCAGCCGTCATCATCGCTGCCAGCATCGTGGCGACGGGTGCGATCCAACCGGCTATTTCATTCATAAACTCGCCCCGATGCTGCTGCCTCAAGAACCGAACGGACCCTTTGTCGGGTGCCGGACGGAATTGAGGCACATGATTGTGCTTCGGTTGGGGGGAACGCAGATTGACAGCGATCGGGAGCAGCCGTCCGGGCCAAACTAACTTTGATCAACGTGAATTTTTTCCGAATGTCCTGGCGCGGTCAGCAGACGGCGAAATATGTATGCGCTCAGTTCGCTTGCGGAGGCGCAGGCCTATCTTGCTCATCCCGTTCGCGTTGCCAGGTTACGGGCCTGTGTCACCGCCCTACAAGATCTCCCCATTACCACGATTGACAGAGTTTTTGGGTCGATGGATGCGTTGAAACTACGTTCCTCTCTCACATTGTTTGTGCTTGCCGGGGGGCGCTCCCTTTTCGAGGCAGCACTGGAGCGCTGGTTCGACGGCGATAGGTTTAATCTTGGCTGGGCTATGGATAAATTGCCGTCGAGTGGGTTTGAGAAGACTGTCTGCTCCTAGGGAGGCGAATTGCAGCGCTGAACGGCAAGAAAAGGGTCGAAATTGTGCCATTGGAGGGTGGTTAAACCGTTTGGTTGGATCGAGAGCCGGCGAGCGACGGCAAAGCGATACAGTGGTGTATTCATGCTTGACCCAATTGGTGACGTTAGCAAAACCAGGGCTATGGCTACATCCATCACCCTGAATGCGAAAAACCTTTCGGCACTGGGAGCCGATAAGCTGGCGGAGTTGCTCCTCGACCTTGCTCAAGGCGATGCGATCATGAAACGCCGGCTTCGGCTCGAACTGGCAGGCCAGCAGGGCGGCGCTAATGTCGCGGCGGAAATCCGTAAAAGGCTTATATCCATCGCCAGGTCAAAATCCTTTGTGGATTGGCGCAAGGTCAAGGCGCTGGCACAGGATCTCGAGGCCCAGCGATCGGCGATTATGACGTATGTCACGCCTGCGCAGCCTGACGAGGCACTCGAACTTCTTTGGCGCCTGCTCGACATGGCGCCATCGGTCTATGAGCGTTGCGACGACAGCAACGGCGCGATCGGCAGCGTCATTGGACAGGCACTGGAGGATATCGCACAGGTAGCGCCGCTTGCGACGCCTGATGTCGCTGGCATGGTGAACCGCATCTATGACGGCGTGCGCACCAATGATTATGGTCAGTTCGACAACGTGATCCCGATGATGGCGCAAGCAATAGGGCAGGGGGGCCTTGCCCTGCTGAAGGCAAAGTTCGAGCAGCACAACGCCCCACCGCTAGCGCCTGCCGACAACGATACTCGCAAAATCATTGGGATCAGTGCCCGTGGGCCGGTTTTCGAAACCGATTATACCAGGCAGCACCTGACCCTTGTCATACAGAGCGCGCTGGCGGATATCGCTGACGCTTCGGGAGATGTCGACGGCTACGCTGCCCTTTACGCCCAGGCTCAGCGCGCCAATCCTGCCATCGCTGCAAGAATTGCCGAACGGCTAGTGATCGCCGATCGCCCGACAGAAGCACTGGCAGCGCTGGCCGTCGCCCAGGCGCAGGTGCACGAGGCTGGCCGCTGGCCCGACTGGCAGAGGGTCAGGATCGATGCCCTCCAAGCATCGGGCATGATCGAGGACGCCCAGCGTGAGCGATGGCAGGTCTTCGAGCAAACTCTGCAACCCCAATATCTTAAAGCCCTGATCAAACAGTTGCCGGATTTCGACGACATGGAGGCGGAAGCAAAAGCCCTTGCCTATGCGGGCCGGTTTCCAGACGTGCATCGTGCGCTGTCGTTCCTGGTCGAATGGCCTGCACTCGACGAAGCTGCTCGGATGATCCTCGAACGCCACCTGGAACTCGATGGCGATCATTACGGACTTTTGACCCCGGCAGCGGATGCTCTGGAAGAGCGCCACCCCTTGGCCGCCACATTGCTTCTACGGGCCATGATTGACTTCTCGCTCAATACGGCCCGATTCAAGCGCTACCCCCATGCGGCTCGTCACTTACGGACCTGTGCGCACCTTGCCGGAAAGATCGGGGCGTTCGGCGATTATGCCGATCATCCGAGCTATGAAAGCTCACTCCGAGCGCGCCACGGACGCAAGAGCGGCTTTTGGGATGCAAGATGACCACTGAACCTCAACAATTTGATAGTGGTCATCGACACCAGGCAAATGCGGTGACGAACGGAGCGGCTAGTGAAACCAGCTACTGCAATGTTCCGGCACTGAATGGAGCTATTGCGGGGCGTTGACGCATCGACGGAGGAGCATTATTGTTATCGACTACTCCAAGATCATTGACCTAATCAAGTTGTCCGATAATATACATTATGTTAAATCGGCCCATTATTTTGTCGGTTTGGTACCATTACTAACGGTTGCTCGCCGGCATCAGAACGTCTGCACCTAACCCCGGTCGATATAATTGCGCCTCTGCAAGGCGATCTCAAACACGGCGCGGCGCATACATCCGTCCGTTTCGGTCAGTTCGGTGCTGACTGCATGTCCGCTCGGAGCGGAGGCGCCGTAGGCAGCAAAACCGGCACGAAGAGCTGACCGCAGCGCGTTCGTCAGCGGGATGCCGACACATTAAACTTTCGTAAGCATGGGACCGAATGAACGCCTTCCTTGTTAATGCCGGACAACAACAAGGAGAGAACGCATGCGACGCTATATGGCCGCCATATCTGTGGCTGCACTTCTGACTGGAGTAGCCAGCGCACAAAGCCCTCAGTCCGGATCCCATAATCCCGCGACCAAGGACGGCTCCCCCCACACCGTCTCAGCGCCAGCAGATGGCGCCAACTCTTTCACCGAAGACCAGGCGCACGGTCGGCTCGCAAAGGCAGGCTACACGAAGATTGGCAAGCTCACCAAGAATGACGGCCTTTGGACCACCACCGCGGTGAAGGGTGGCAAGAGCCACAAAGTGGCGCTCGACTACAAGGGCAACATCACCGTTCGTTAAGCCATCGGCTCGGGAGAGATATCATGTCCAAAACGATTACACGCCTTTTCGATAATTATGCCGACGCTTCTGCCGCTGTAGCGGACCTGGAAAGCCTTGGCGTACCACATAGCGATCTCAGCATTGTGGCCAACAACGCCGACGGCAGCCACGCCCCCCACGATCATGACGGTGTCAACGAGGATGGCGACGTGACCCGCGGCGCATCGACGGGCGCTGTGCTTGGCGGGGCCGCAGGTCTTCTCGCCGGGCTCGGTCTCTTGGCGATCCCCGGTCTCGGTCCTATCGTAGCCGCGGGATGGCTGGCCGCGACGGCTGCTGGCGCCGGTATTGGTGCCGCAGGTGGTGCAGCGACGGGTGGCATCGTTGGTGCATTGAAGAACGCGGGTCATTCGGACGACGAGGCGCATGTCTATTCCGAAGGCGTTCGGCGTGGTGGAACGCTCGTCAGCGCCAAGGTCTCGGACGACCTTGCGCCTCAGGCCGAAGCTGTCCTGCAACGGCACCGTTCCGTGGACGCCGCGACCCGTGGTGCAGCCTATCGTGAAAGTGGCTGGTCGACTTTCGATGACAATGCGCCCGCATACAGCGCTGATGAGGTCAAGCGAGAGCGTAGCCTCTATTCGAGCGACCGCACGTCGCTCTAACGCGTCGCTCTGAGAGATATGGAAAGCCCCCGGTCGCTATGATCCGGGGGCTTCTTGCTATGCTGATTGATCTGGAAAATCACAGCGAAGAAGAGATCGAGGAGGTGCGAAGGGGCTAGGAGAAAAGCGCCAATCTAACGGAGCGGCCCATCGCCGTCGTCGTTCCACTCGTCGCGTCGACGCCGCCCATATTCCACCGCTACGGTAGTCCGAGCGACGTCCACTTTAGGGAAACGCAATCTGCGGAGGGCAACCACCAAAAACGCAAACCGCTGCTACGGCTCGGCGGCCAACCTCGCCGATCTGGTCTGTCGTCAAATAACCCGTATCGACGTTGCACCATTGGATTGAAGCGTCTCCTCCACGATGGCTTGCTCGGCGGTTGTGATCGCAACTGTCAGGCGCAACTCGCCGTTTAGCGGCCCATCTCTCCGGGCACCTTGCCCTGCTGCGGCGTGATCACCACCACTCACGTCACGCCCGGCGCTATTTTCGTCCCCGACTGCCTCGACGAAAATAGCATTTCGGTCCAGGCCATGCTCCTGCACCAGATGTTCAACAGCCAGATCGGCCGCCTCCCGCGTTTGAAAAGTCGCAGCGAGACCAGCCGCGCCATCGCGATTTTCCGGTCCGTCCTGTCGTCCGCTGTTGGCACCAGCAACCCTTGTTTGGGATGCATCGGCCTTCTTCATCTTGCTATAGAGCGCGTACAGCGCGGATCCGATTATCGCCCATCGTATCAATTTCATGATTGGTCCTCCGCAAGCCGAACGCTGCCGGGCACACAGCGTTCCAATGGGCCTGCCCCGGTCGCCATCGAGACCTATGCAGATCGCTTTGCCTCAACCGCGTTGACTCGTGATGACCAAAGGAACAAATAAAGAACATCATCCCATCACGAATGGCTGGAAAGGAGGCCCGTCATGACAGAGATTGGCGTTCGGCCTGCCATTTCAGCCCTTCGGGACAAGATTGCGCGCATCGAATCGGCGGAGCGTCGGTCTAACGGAGCGCTGCCTTTCGGTATCGACACAGTTGATCGCCGGCTTCCTGGCGGCGGCCTCGCGTTGGGCGCCCTGCACGAAATTGCTGGCGGATCTGCTGGCGCAGTGGACGCAGCCGCGCCTGCGCTTTTCGCTGCCGGTATCGTCTCCCGCCTTCCCGGCCAAATCCTGTGGTGCATGACCGAGGCCGATCTCTTCGCCCCCGCCCTTGCTCAAGCTGGCCTCGACCCAGATCGCGTCATCTATTTCCATGCAGGCGACGAGGTCTCGCTACTGACGGCCTTTGAAGAGGGGCTGCGGCATGGCGGCCTTGCAGCAGTGGTGGCAGAGGTGCGACGCCTCTCTATGAAGGCTTCGCGGCGCCTCCAGCTTGCCGCAGAAGCCAGCGGCACGGTCGCGATTGCGCTGCGAAGATGGAAACGGCTAGCTGAAGCATCGGACTTTGGACAGCCGACCGCGTCCGCGACGCGATGGCGAGTGACCCCTGTCCCCTCCACCGCCCTCCCCGTCGCCGGGGTTGGCCGACACCGATGGTTTGTTGAACTGATCCGCTGCCGCGCTGGCGAAAGTGCCGATTTCCTACTTGAGGCTTGTGATGCGCAAGGTCATCTCGCTCTACCTGCCGACCTGGCCGACGGACCGGCTGCGGCGCAGGCTTGGAGCTTCGGCACCGCCGCCTGATACACCGCTCGTCATGATCGGGCGCGATGCCCGCCGCCGCATCGTGACTGCGGCCGATGCGGCCGCGCAGGCGGTTGGGCTGCGGGTCGGCATGGCGGCAACGCAGGCCCATGCGCTGATCCCGGATCTCGTTGCCCACGACGCGGACCCTGAAGGCGATGCTGCCGGTCTCGATCGCTTGGCGCTTTGGGCGCTGAAGCGATACACGCCTGTCATCGCGGCAACGCCGCCTGACGGGCTGATGATCGAGGCCACAGGTGCCGATCATCTGCACGGCGGTGACGAGGCCATGTTGCGCGACCTAGTACGGCGTTTGTCGGAGGCCGGCACGGCTGCGAGGGTCGCCATGGCGCCGACCTTTGGCGCGGCTCATGCCTTTGCCCGGTTACTTCCCAAGCCCCTCGTTCTGGTTGGGGACGCGGACCTGGAACAGGTGCTTCAGGCTCTCCCCATCTCTGCCCTTCGCCTGCCACCCGCGACGGTCGATGGGCTCCGCCGCCTCGGCTTCGACAGGGTGGGTGAACTTAATGCGACGCCGCGGCCGCCGCTTGCCCTGCGCTTTGGCGCGGACGTCGGCCGCCGCCTCGATCAGGCCTATGGGCGTCTGCCAGAACCTATCGAGCCGGTGGATGCCCCCGAACTTCCCTTCGTGGAGCGCCGCTTCGCCGAGCCTATTGCGGCGCCGGAGACCATTGCCCGCTATATCGAGAAATTGGTCGTGCTTTTGCTAGAGCAGCTGGAGAGCGATGGCCTCGGCGCACGCCGCCTTGATCTGCGTTTCTACCGTGTCGATAATCTGGTTGAGGCCATTCGCGCTGGCACTGCCAAGCCGACCCGGCAACATAAGCAGCTGGTCCGACTGCTGACCGACCGCATCTCCACCATCGATCCCGGCTATGGCATCGAGCGGATGACGCTCTCGGCGCCGCTCACCGAGCCGCTGCGCTATCACAATGGTTCGACGCTGGAGGATTGCACCAAGCCTGACATCGCAGAGCTGGTCGATCTTCTGGCAAACCGCTGCGGCGAAGAGCGCCTCTTTCGCCTTGCCGCCAAGGAAAGTGACGTGCCCGAGCGATCCGTGAAGCGGATCGAGCCAATGGCGGCTGCGACCGAACTGCGCTGGCCGCTGCACTGGCCGCGCCCGAGCCGGATGCTGAAGCGCCCCGAACGGATCGAGACGATCGCGCTCCTGCCCGATCATCCTCCTGTGCAATTCTCGTGGCGGCGCACCCGCCACAAGGTCGCGCGCGCCGACGGTCCGGAGCGCATCTATGGCGAGTGGGCCAACAGTGATGCCGAACTGCTAGGCGTGCGGGACTATTTCCTCGTCGAGGACGATGCCGGCATCCGCTATTGGGTATTCCGCCAGGGCGACGGCGAGGATGGGGCCACAGGCGGCCAGGAGTGGTATATGCACGGCCTGTTCGGATGAGATATGCCGAGCTTCATTGTGCGTCGCATTTTACCTTTCTGCGCGGTGCCAGCAGTTGCGAGGAATTATTCTCGGCTGCTGCCGAAGGTGGTCTTGAAGCCCTCGCTATCACCGACCGCAACAGCCTGGCCGGTATCGTGCGCGGCCATGAGGCCGCCAAGGTGACGGGCGTCAGGCTGATCGTTGGATGCCGCCTCGATCTTATCAGTGGCGCCTCTCTCCTTGTCTACCCCATGGATCGGCACGGCTATGGCCGTCTCTGCCGCCTTCTTTCGGTAGGCAAAAAGCGAGGTGGCAAGGGACGCTGCCTTCTCGACTGGGCTGATGTTGCCGGACATTCCGAAGGTTTGCTGGCCATCTACCTGCCCGATGAGCCGGATGCGCGCAGCGCAGCGGGCATGGCGCAGCTTGCCGAGATTTTCGGAAAGCGCGGCTACGCGGCCCTTACCCTGCGCCGCCGACCCAAAGAGCAGTTGCGGCTCCATCTCCTCTCCCAGATGGCCGACAAGGCTGGCCTCATGACGGTGGCGACGGGCGACGTCCTCTACCATCATCCGCATCGCCGCCCGCTACAGGAGGTGATGACTTGCATCCGCAATGGCTGCACGATCGACGAATTGGCCGGCAAGCGGGAGCGCTATGCGGATCGCTTCCTGAAGCCTGTCGCCGAGATGCACCGTATCTTCAAAGCCTATCCCGACGCCTTGCGCCGCGCAGTGGAAATTGCTGACAAATGCAGGTTCAATCTCGATGAGCTGGCCTACCAATATCCCGAGGAAGCCAATATTCCTGGCCTTAACCCCCAGCAGGCGCTGGAACAGATGACATGGGAGGCGGCGGCGGCGCGCTATAGCGACGGCATCCCCCCCAAGGTCGATCGCTTGCTGCGCCATGAGCTCAAGCTCATCGAGCAGATGCAATATGCCCCCTACTTCCTGACGGTGAACTCCATCGTCCGCTTTGCGCGCAGCCGCGACATCTTGTGCCAGGGGCGCGGGTCGGCCGCCAACTCAGCCGTTTGCTACGTGCTGGGCATCACCTCCATCGATCCGGAGCGATCCGACCTCCTCTTCGAGCGGTTCGTGAGCCAGGAGCGCAAGGAGCCTCCCGATATCGACGTCGATTTCGAGCATAGCCGCCGCGAAATTGTCATGCAGTGGATCTTTGAAACCTACGGCCGCGACCATAGCGCGCTCTGTTCGACGGTGATCCGCTATCGGACGAAGGGGGCGCTGCGCGACGTCGGCAAGGCGCTCGGCCTCTCGGAAGACATGATCAAGGGCATCTCTTCCCAGATATGGGGCGGGTCGCGTGACGGTGTGCAGGAGCGGCATACCGAAGGCCTCAACCTCAACATGGAAGACCGCCGGCTGCGGCTGACGCTGGAACTGGCGCAGGAACTGATGGGAACACCGCGCCATCTGTCGCAGCATCCGGGAGGGTTCGTGCTGACGCGCGACCGGCTTGACGAGTTGGTGCCGATCGAGCCCGCAGCCATGGTCGACCGCCAGGTCATCGAATGGGACAAGGACGACATCGATGCGCTGAAGTTCATGAAGGTCGATGTGCTGGCGCTGGGCATGCTCAGCTGCATGAAGAAGGGCTTTGACCTTCTCGCTGAGCATAAAGATATCCACATAGATCTCCACACGATACCCCCAGAAGATCCACGCACTTATGCGATGATCAGGCGTGCCGACACATTGGGGGTGTTTCAGATCGAGAGCCGCGCGCAAATGGCGATGCTCCCGCACATCAAGCCGCGCACCTTTTACGATATCGTCATTCAGGTGGCGATCGTGCGCCCCGGTCCCATCCAGGGCGACATGGTCCATCCCTATTTGCGCCGCCGCGCAGGGACAGAAGAGGTCAGCTATCCGACGCCCGAACTGGAGCGGGTGCTGGGGAAGACGCTTGGCGTTCCCCTCTTCCAGGAGCAGGCCATGCGCGTCGCCATCGAATGCGCGGGCTTTACGCCGTCGGAAGCGGACCAGCTGCGCCGCGCCATGGCGACGTTCAAGTTCACCGGCGGCGTCTCCATGTTCAAGGAAAAGCTCGTCAACGGTATGGTCGAGCGCGGCTATACGTCCGACTATGCCGAGAAGACGTTCAGCCAACTCGAAGGCTTTGGCAGCTATGGCTTTCCCGAAAGCCATGCCGCCTCATTCGCGCTGATTGCCTATGCCTCGTCCTGGCTCAAATGCTGGCATCCGGAGATTTTCTGCGCAGCGCTGCTCAATGCGCAGCCGATGGGTTTCTACGCGCCGGCGCAGATTGTTCGCGATGCGCAGCACCACGGCGTAGAGGTTCGCCCTGTGTGCATCAACGCCTCGCGCTGGGATTGCACGCTGGAGAAGGCGCGGGGTGATCGGCTTGCTGTTCGCCTCGGCATGCGAATGATCCGGGGGCTGAACAATGCGGACGCGGCGCAAATCGTCGCGGCGCGGGCCGATCGCCCCTTCTCCACCGTGGAAGAGCTATGGCACCGCGCCGATGTCGCAGCGGGCAGTCTGCGCCGCCTAGCAGAAGGCGACGCCTTTCAGGAATCGTTGCGGCTCAGTCGGCGGGACGCTCTATGGGCGATCAAGGCGCTGCGCGATGATCCACTCCCCCTGTTCGCAGCCGCCGCAGCGCGCGAAGCGGCTCCCTTTCAGGAAACCAATGAAACCCACGTCATGCTGAAGCCCATGACCGAGGGCCATGAGGTGGTAGAGGATTATGGGCATGTCGGCCTGACCTTGCGACAGCATCCCCTCGCCTTTTTGCGGGAGGAGCTGAAGCGCAAAAAAATGGTCACGTGCCGCGATCTCGATAGCGTCAAGGATGGGCGCTATGTCTCCTTGGCAGGCCTTGTCCTGATCCGTCAGCGGCCTGGCTCCGCCAAGGGCGTCATGTTTATCACGATCGAGGATGAGACCGGCGTTGCCAATCTGATCATTTGGCCCAGCTTTTTCGAGCAGCACCGCCGCGTGGTGATCGGGGCGTCTATGTTTGGGGTTTATGGGCGAGTGCAGCGAGAGGGTGACGTCATGCACATCATCGTCAAGCGCCTCGATGACCTCTCAACGCAACTGGCTAGTCTCAGCGGCCGTGACGCCGCGTTTCCCCTACGTACAGGCCGGGGTGATGGAGCGAAAACCGGATCGGGACCTGACCCACGCGTGCCCGTAACGCCCCCCGCAGCGCCAGCTGCTCTGATGCTAGAGCCCGACCCGATGCGGCTGAAAGCGCGAAACTTCCACTAAGGATAGGGAACCGGCAGGCGAGCATTGCAATCGCGTTTCGTGCCGCTCCACGGAAGAGCTGCTGGAAATAAGAAAGGCCGCCCAGCGGGGCGGCCTTTCCCTTATCTGCCGAAAACAGCCAAGCTCAACGAGCGGCCTCCGCAGTGGAAACCATGTTCACAAGCTTTGCCGTGGTCGGCATTTGATAGTGAGACAATTGACCACCTCCTTTCGATCGTTGACGATAATCATGATATGGGCAGCCCTATCCAACCCACAAGTACGGCTCTGAAGGTTTGCGACGAATAGCTTTGGAGCCTGGAAGTTCGCGCAGCCTTGGTGACTTCTCGCAGTACGCCGGCAGGGCATCCTATCGCGTAATTATTACGCCTCGTCGCTAAGTGCGCGATTTGCTGTGCGGCAAAGCCATCATAGTTTGCCGATCGTAATGAACGGCATACGGTTTCAAGCGGAAGGTTCGTATGCACGCCCTTATCATTGAGGACGAATATCTCATCGCGGCGCTGGTCGAGGATGAACTTCGGTCCCTCGGCTACGATAGCTTCGACATTGTCGACACGTACACGGCAGCGATCGCAGCCGCAGAACGCACATGTCCGGACCTGATCACCGCGGATGATCAGCTGGTTGAAGGATCGGGAATCGCAGCTGTGGCTCATATCTGCACGGCTAAAACCATCCCCGTCGTTTATATTCTGGGAGACCCCCACCAGCCCCGCGACCTGCTACCGTTCGCCTACACTACCGCGAAGCCATTCACCCTCAACATGATTGCAGAGGCGGTTGCCAACGCAGTTGATCAAGCCAAACACCATAGAGCCGTTTCATCGGCGACGACTGGGCTTTGATCCTGGTTCCGACCGTAATGGACTGGCAGAATCCTGCGCTTTTGGGGACGAATTTACGTTTTGGGCGTTGCGTCTCGAAAGAAGCAGCAAGGTCTCCCATGCCCGACACATTGGAATTCTACCGCAGCCAGGCTGATCAATGTAGCAAAGAGGCTGAGGCAACCTCTCTCCCTCGCGCTCGAGAGGCGCTGCAGCGGGCGGCGAAGGCGTGGCAGGGGCTGGCTGGCTTACGTCGCCAAGCGTGCCAACGAACGCGAGGATGGTGACGCGCCTAGCCGCAATGAGGCGGCCGCCCGATAAAGCATCATCTCATGGTTACCCATCGACGGTTGTTATGGGGGTTTTGGGTTTCGACGACGTGTCTGTCCTATACCCGTCACACTTTTCTGCTTAGTGGCCACTGCGACCCGTAGGCATCGAACCTGATGTCACTGAGGCCTGCCCGACAGCTGGGCGGGTTTCTTTCTAAGCGGGAGTTGAGAGGATGTTCACCGTGCCCACGTCCAAATCCCGGCACTATCGGTATCCCGGCCTGATTGCTTGCATTGCTGAAGGGCGGGAGGCAACCGTAGACGAACTTGGCCTTGTGGCCCGCCGTATCCGCCGTGAAGCTTTCCCGATTTCCCGTATGAACGAGGTCGCCAGTACCGACGTCGCGGGTACGAGTTTGCGCGCTGCAAGAATTGCGCTCTCGGGCAGTTAGGCGTGAAAACTCGCTCTCCTGCGATGAAGCAAGGACTTTGAAGGCCGAACCGAAAGCCTGATATGCTGCATCGCGGAACGAGGCCGAACTGTTCTCGTTCGATCTGCATGACTATCAGCGAAGACATTCTTGGCTTGTCCCTCGAGCAGCTGGATCAGGCATTGTCCCGAGCACAGCGCATCATGCAGGCCCTGGACGATCCTGAAGATCGTCGCCTTATCAGCCGGTATATCGATGATTTGCTTCGCTCACGAAGCGTCGTAGCAAGGTCATGATCGCCGTCCTTCACAGGTCTGGCAGGATTTGATCGGCACGGCCCCAGTGCGCCAAATCCTTTGACGCCGCGCGCTTGAGCATTTCGGTGCCGTCGCCAATATGCCAGTGTGACGCTTTGTCGAGATCCCGCAGCTCTTCCCACGTGAGGGGCACAGCTATCGGGGCCAGCTCCCTGGACCGGGCACTATACGGCATCACGGCTGTCGCGCCGCGTTGGTTGCGCAGATAGTCGATGAAGATGCGGCCCGTGCGCCGCGCCTTTGCCAGCGCCGCCGTGAACCGCATGGGCTGTGCCTGCGCCAATGCCTGCGCAAAACGGTGCGCGAAGTCCTTCACCTCTGGCCACTCGGCTGACGGCGTCAGCGGGGCAATGATGTGGACACCCTTCCCTCCCGTTACCATCGGGAATGTCACCAGACCCATCTCGCCAAGCAATTCCTGGATATGGACGGCGGCAGACTGCACATCCTTGAAGTCGAGCCCTTCGTCAGGATCGAGGTCGAAAACAAGCCTGTCGGGCTTTTCAACATCCTCGATCCGCGCGCCCCATCCATGAAATTCGATCGTCCCCATCTGGACACATGTCATGAGCCCTTCCGGCGTGTCGATATAGAGGTAAGGCTCTTGATGCCCGTCCTTCTCCATTATACCCACTTGCTTCACGGCATCGCCGAAGCTGCCGGCATCATGTTTCTGGAAGAAGCATTTCTTGCCCCGGCCCTGCGGGCAGCGAACAAGGCTGATCGGCCTGCTGCCCGCCCAGGGGAGAAGGATAGGCGCGACGGTCTCGTAATAATCCGCAAGCTGGCCCTTGCTGAGCTTCCCTTCCGGAAAAATGATCCGATCCCTGTTTGATATTTTGATCCCGCTGGACTGGCGCGGCACGCTCATCGTCGCAATCAGCGCCTCGATCTCGATGACGACTGCCTCCGGCTTTTTATCCTCTCGCAGGCCCAGATACGACGGATGCCGCAGCACGCCATCGCCCGTAAATTCCGTGAAGGCGATTTCGGCGACCAGCTGGGGCTTTAGCCAATGCGCGCCGCGTACGGCTGCCTTGGGCGCTTCGACCGTCGCGGCTTTTTGCTCGAGCGGAGCCATGATCCTCATGAGCCGTTCGATTTCATCGCCGGTGAAGCCGGTGCCTACCTTGCCTGCAAAGCGCAGCTTGCCATTTTCGTTCACACCGAGAAGCAAGGAGCGAAAGCCGCGTTGCTTGTCGGAGGGTGTCCACCCGACCACGACGAATTCCTGGCGGCGAATGCATTTGGTTTTGAGCCACCCGCCGCTGCGCGATCCGATGTAACGCCCATCGACCTTCTTCGAGATAACGCCTTCAAGGCCCGCTCCGCAGAAGCTGTCGAATAGCTGCTCCCCCTTGCCGATAATGTGATCGGAGTAGCGTAGCCGATCTCCGGCGTCGGCCAGCAAGGTCTGGAGCAATTCCTTACGTTCCAGTAGCGGCCTCTGCGTCAGGTCCTCGCCATTCAGTTCGAGAAGATCGAAAGCAAAATAGTCGAGTTGGGACGGGTCGCCTTTCAGCGCTGCCTGAAGGGCCTGGAAGCTGGTGCGACCATCCGGCAGCAACACGACCGCTTCGCCGTCGATAAGGGCGCTCGACACGTCAAGCTGCACTGCCTCGGCAATCAGCGGACCGAAGCGATCCGACCAATCGAGACCGGAGCGCGTGTAGGCCCTCCCCTCGCCGCCACCAACGGCGATCAATGTGCGATAGCCATCATACTTCATCTCATGAAGCCAGCGATCTCCTGGCGGTACATGATCGACCAGAGCTGCAAGCTGCACAGGTTGAAACGGCGGCAGCGCGCCCAGACTTTGAGCGGATTTGGCCGAAGAGGATTTTCTGACAGGCTTGGGCGCTGCCTTGGCTTTAGCGGGGGAGGTCTTCGTTTTTGGGGCCTTACCCTTCTTGCCTGCAGCGATCTCGTCCATGGTGAGGCCGCTATCGACGCCTGTGAGATGGGTGCCGATCAGATCGTCCGAGCCGCCCGCAAAACCGTCGTTGACCTTGCGCAAGATCCAGTTCTCACCCTTTTCCTTGGCGCGCGGCTTCAGTCGAAAGAGTATCCACTCGCCCTGCATACGCCGACCGTGCAGGACAAAATGGAGATGGCCTTCGGGGAGGGTTTTGCGCGGATCTTTGCCTGGGATGGGTTCCCACGTTCCATTGTCCCAGAGCATCACGGTGCCGCCTCCATATTCGCCTTTGGGGATCGTGCCCTCAAAGCGCGCATAGTCCAGAGGATGGTCTTCGGTGCGGACGGCGAGGCGCTTGTCATCTGGGTTTATGCTGGGACCGCGCGTCACCGCCCAACTGACAAGCACGCCGTCGAGCTCAAGCCGGAAATCATAGTGCAGCCGCGATGCGGCATGCTTCTGAACGACAAAGCCATTGCCTGAGGTGGGTCCGGATGCTCCTGAGGGCTCTGAGGTGCGTGCAAAGTCGCGCTTTGCCTTGTAAATGGCGAGAGTGTCAGTCGCGGCCGACGATTTTCCTGGTGCCCTGCGTGCCATATCGAATCCCCATTCGAATGGACAATGCAGCCGTGCGTGACTCGTTCCGGGGGCCTGCGTCACCAAAGGAGTCATGGAGCGACGGAAATCTCAGGAAGCTTAAATCCGCTGGAAACCAGACTGTAGTAAAGGTCAGAAAAATGGGGAGCGCATGATGCTGTCAGCAAGCTTTGACGCAGACAATGGAATCGTCGTGACGGTCGCTGACGGGCTCGCGTCGGTCGAGGAGTTTAACGCCTATCTCGCCCAGTTTGGACCATTGGTGCAAAAGTCCAGGGCTCGCCATGGCCGTTGCCTACACCTTGTTGACGCTGAGAAAAACCCGATCCAGAGCCGGGACGTATTCGATTATATGGCCGAGACGAGCAAACGATTGAATGCGATGCGGGATGGCGATCGCTCTGCCATCATCCTCCAGTCTGCCCTCGCGAAAATGCAGATCGACCGCTATGGGCATGCCCGGCAAAAGCAATTTTTCAGTGATCGTCAAAGTGCCATCAGCTGGCTGCTCGAGGAGGTCGCGCCCTAGATCATCGCGTCGACGCGCGTGACCAAATCACCGTAATTATAGGGCTTGGGCAGAAACTGGCAGCCGCTTGGTGCGTCCGCCGGTCGGTTCGCAGCGCCGGAAGTCAGCAGCAACTTGATATTAGGCCATCGCGCGCTGACCAAGCGGGCAAATTCCAGGCCGTTCATGGAGCCAGGCATCCGGATGTCTGAAAAGATGATCGACACATAGTCGTAGCGTTCGAGCATCTTGAGAGCCGCATCGGCATCCGGTGCATCCACAACATTGTAGCCCGCAGTCTCCAGCGCTTCGACCGCGAAGGTCCGGATCAGCAATTCATCGTCGACAACTAATATGGTGGTTACGTCCTGCATCGCGTTTCCCATTTTCCGGCAACTTGCGGATTAACCGGCGCCACGCACCTCCCGGCCCAGCGTAATTCGGGAACCAGTTCCAGCATCGTGGTTTCAAGCGAGACAAGGAGATGGTGATGGCAGACGACAAGGCAAACACGGGCAGTCAGGACAGGGCGCAGGTTGCTGGCGCCGAAACTTACGAGGTCAGCTATTTCGCGCAAAAGCACGGGATCAGCGCGGATGAGGCACGTGATCTCATCGCAAAGCATGGCAACGACCGCAAAACGCTCGATGCTGCCGCAGAAAGTATGTTGGGCAAGAAGACGTAACGGTCACGCCGCACCATCCGGGGCGCTAGCTCAATTCCCACCGCCGGTAGGCTACACCTATGCGGGATGGCGCGGTTTCGCGCCGCCGCAGGACGGAACGCACATATCTTCCCGCTTCATGCGGCGTGTCGAATGACACGGATCGGGATTGCCCGCGGCTTCCAATACGGCCCCATGAGCAGCGAACGATCATCACGCCAAACAGGTCTCGGCTGACCTCAATCCCATAGCGGCGCGCAATATTCCGTGAATGGTCCACTGCTTCGAGAACGACGATCTGATCATAGTCGGGGCCTGTGGTCATATGCCTTTGTCCTGCACCACAAGGCGCGGGTCCAACGCAATGCCTGACTCAGTGGCGCGCTTCCGATTCAAATCTTCGATAACAGGCCCGTGCACCGTGGACCGCGGGTTGGCTCCTCGCTAACAGGCTCCAGTCATTACGGAAGGGATTTTCATGAACAACGCTGACATTGCCGACCAGATTGCCGAGGCCCATGGCCTGACCAAGACCGACGCACGCAAGCATGTCGATGCAATCTTCGCCGACATCGCCGACGCCGCCGCGAAAGGGGAAGAGGTTTCTCTTAACGGCTTTGGCAAATTCAAGGTCAAGGACGCCCCTGCCCGCGAAGGCCGCAATCCCTCGACGGGTGCGACCATCCAGATCGCAGCGTCACGCAAGCTGAGCTTTGCCCCTGCGAAAGCTGTCAAAGACAAGCTGAACGGCTGATCCAACAATGACACTCGCCGCGCTCGCCGCTGCTGTGTTTGCCTGCACGCCCGTTGCTGTCTGGGACGGCGACGTTATGTCGGGTCATAATCGGTTTCCACTCCTGCAGAAAACCTTGCGGAACCCATCCTGTTACCTTCATAGTGCTCAAGTAGAAAAATAGCGCATTTATGCAACTTACTTGTTGAAAAATAAGAGTAATTGCTGATGATCTGGTAAGCTCATACATCGCACCACAGGCCGCGCATGCACAGAATTTCGTACAGCCCCGGTCCGACCACCATGCCGCGAATGCCAATGCGGCAACCCTGGTACAGCGACACGATGCTGAAGGCGGGGCACCCCGCCATTTGGAAGGATGGGAAGCTTTTCGAAGAAGCTTGTCGGTGGCTCAATAACGAAATCGTGCCGATCAAGCCCAGCCCCAAAACTTGGGCCCAAGCCGCGCAGAGCTTGCTGACATGGCTCGATTTTCTCGAAGCGGCTGAAGTTGACTGGCAGTTCGCTGGTCAGGCGGATTTGGTCGCCTACCGTGACGCCTATCTTGGCGCCATTTCCCCGCAGACCGGCAAAGAATACTCAGCCAACACTATCGCTGTACGGATGACTTATATCATTGATTTCATATGCTTTGCAGTCGAGCATGATTGGATCGACAGTGACCTCAGGGTCGGCCCCATTGCGCCACTCCGCCAGTCTAACCGGGCGCCTATTGATAAGGACGCCTTGGCGCACATCCGCAAGGGCAGTGGCGGCCCGAAAGGGGAGGATGGTGTGGGTGCCGTGGTTCGTCGGCTCAACAAGCTGAAACCTAGGTCTGGCCAGGATGACACCGTAAGGACCCTCTCGCGAGAAGACCTGACCGCGCTACTGCGCTGGGCCGGGCCGCGGCCCAGCGAGCGGAAGCCCGGGGATGGTGGAAGCGACCGAGACTTCATCGTGTTTGCCTTGGGGTGGGCGTGCGGTCTGCGCGTGCAAGAGATCGCTGACGTTAACGTCCTGTCGATTCTCGGGATCACTGCGAGTTCTGAAGTACTGGGACAAATGCACAAGTTGCTGATTACGGGAAAACGCATGAAAACTCGCTTGATTGACGTGCCGACGTGGCTGGTACTTGACCTCCAAGCTTACATCGAGGGCGAGCGGAAGCGGGCGCTGCGCAAGCGCGGACCGAGGGTAGAGGAGAAACAGCTCATACTCAATTCCGAGTACTCGACCCGTACCGGGAAGCCGATGACCAAGTCGGCGATGCAGGATCTCGTGGAGCGAGCCTGCCTAAAAATCGGCCTGATAAATAACGTCAAAAAGGTCAACCCTGAGACCGGTGAAGTCGTAGTGGCGCAGACCCCTAAGTATTCAATGCACTGTCTGCGGCACACATACACCGTCATGACTTATCACAATCACCGCAAGTCGGGTTACGCCGAACTGGATGCCTGGAAATACGTTCAGATGCAGCTCGGCCACAAATCGCCGACAACGACGATAAACACTTACCTAAATCACCTTTCCGTCTGGGCCGACTATCGCGCCGGTCGGAGCCTGCTACAGATGGTTCGATGAGCCGAAGGCGTGTGACAACAGCGGCCTCTGTCGTGGCACAGGCGAAGGCCCGTGCAGCGGCGGCGCCCGAAAACGTCGTCCAGCTCCTACCGGAGGCGGCGCGGCTGGAAAGCCGAACCGCAAGCAGCGTGCTCCATTCACGCATCGACGAGACGCCCGACCCAGAAACCGCCGCACCGCGTCTGCGCGTTATCATACCCGGAAAAAAGGCACCTGAGATTTACGATTTTACACGTCTGCTGGTACAACCGGAGTTGGCCCGGTTCCTCGCAGAAGGTTTCCGACACTGGGCGGCCTCAGTCGGCTTTAAAACCCGGGTTACAAAGTGCCTAAAAATCAACTCCGGCATCGGCACCTTTCTGGCGAGCCGGAAGCGGGAAATAGCACTGGCATCGATCGATGACACATTTTGGGCAAGTTTCATCGCCTGGTTGAACGGACCCCGCCATCGTAACGGAGAGCCTTGGGCCCAAGAAACTCGGGCAAAGACGCTCAACGCAATTAAGAACTGTATCACCGCACTGCTGGATCATCCTGTGCATGGGGCTGTCGCGACTGCCCTGATGAACAAGTCAGGCTTTCCGCACAACTCTTGGCCGGGCCGGTCAAGGAAGAGTGTCCCGACGGCGGTGTTGTCACCGGCAGAACGGCACGCGATGATCATCGCAGCTCTCGGCGAAATCGCGGTCCTTCGCGAGCGTCTCGGCGAACGCGACGCCGTCCTCGTGACGGGTCGCGCACTTCTCGAAGATGCTCGGACTGAGGGGTGCGCGCCGCCCTATCGAACCGAGATTGGCGTCTGCGCGGCCCGGATGGAGGAAGCCTTCCCAGACCAACTAGCGAAGCGAAGCGACCTGCATACTCTCGATCCCGCTTTGCTTAGAGCTATAGAATATAAGCACGGCATGCTTCCGATCCGTCGCCTGCTTTATGCAACGTTTCGCGATTTGGTACCCTTCGTGCTTTTAATCGGGGTCAAGACAGCATTCAATCCGGACACAGTTCTGTCCTTGACCTGGAGCCGGGTCAAAACCTCCCCAGACTTGCGGACTGTCACATTCCGCGGGGTCAAGAACCGTGCCGCAAGTCTCCAGGTCAGCATCACCGATGAAGACACCTCCCGCGACCTTGACTTTCCAGCGGAACTTGGTGTGCCATTTGCACTGGCCGACCTCCTGGACATGCTACGCCAATTCACTGAGCGCACCCGCGCCATCCTTACGGACCCAAACCATGCCGACCGTCTGTTCATCGGCATTCCAGCTTGGGGCAGCTACAACGTGAAGTCTTACGACAATAAAAACGGTTTATCCGTTGACAGCGCCTGGAAATTATCACTGCAAAAATTCATTGAGGACCACGGACTTAGGTCCTTTAACCTAAAAATGCTCCGGTATTCCGAGGGGGAGGCAGAGTGGCGACGCACGGGCGACCTGCTGGCCGTACGCGACCGGCTCGGCCACAAGAGCATCGCCACCACGCGCACCCACTACACAAGTGACGGGATGCGGCGAGAGAGCCAGGTGCGCGTTGCCGAAACCCAAGCGTTCTATCATCGTTGGGCGAGGACCGAGGGACGAATCGATCCACGGAACCAACCGGAGCGGTGTCGATCGGCGGCGACCCCCGGGTTTGGCTGCCTGGACCCCTTCGACAGTCCCCGCCCCGGCCAGCGCAAGGACAGGCTCTGCACCGCTTATGGCGAATGCCCAGATTGCCCGCTGGCTCAGGCATGGCCCCGGGACGTGCAAGCGGTCGCCTATTACCTTGCTCTCCCGAAAGCAATCCACGAAGCTCGGCTTGGACGGATTTCTCCCAAACACTGGGATAAGAAGTGGTCGCCCATCTTGATCGCTCACAATCTATTGCTTGACGCGATTTCGCCCGAAGTCCGGTTGCATGCGGCCCGATTCCAAATCAAACTCAAGCCTGTTGGGTGACCCTAATGCCCGCCGTCGCAGAAAAATCGACCTATCCAAGGACGACCATTGCCATCCTTGAAGTCACGGCAGACACGCCACTGCACGTACGGCCTGATCGCCGCCGCCTCGCGCGAGAACCCGTCTCCAGTAAGAGCCTTTGGGGAGACCACCGCTGGGTTTTCGACGACCCAACTAGCGGTGCGGTAGACAATCAAAGCACCATTAATTGGGACTTGGGGTTGAAAGGTGGCGATAATCTGCTCGATCGCCGTCATGCAGATTTGTTGGACTGGCTGCGCCGGCTCGTGTGGTCCGCCTTTGCCGAGCCCGGCGACGGCGCTACGGCGAGAAAACCAGGTAGTCTAGGAGCCTTGGCCAGCGGCCTGCGCTACTGGACCACGTGGCTCGTACAGCGAGAGATTGCTTGGCCGCGCGAAATCTACACTAATGTAGTTAAAGCTTACGAAAACGATTTGCAGCACAATGCTGCAGACGACGCTGACACGAACGCCCTGACCGAAGCTCAAGCCTATTCTCGTTTATTACCCTTCGCCCTCCTATGGCGACAACGGTTCGCCCTAGAGCGGGCGGGCATTGCGCCTATGCCCGCCGCGCCGTTCAGCCGCACAAGCGTGGTCAAGATTGCCAGGAAGATCGCCTCCGTTTACAGCGGGAGCTATCGACCATTGCCGGACGAAGTGGCAATCCCGGTTTTAAACACCGCCATGGCTATGCTGGGGACGCCCGCCGCAGACGTCATTGCCCTGGCCGAGATCTGTGACGACGCCTACGCCTCCGGCATGGCCGAGGCTGTTGGACTTGACCTACGAAAGTATCTCGCGGAGCGGCGGCAATTTGCGGCTGCCAAGGCGTTCCGGTTCGCTGAGGTGGATGGTCAACCCTGGCATGCACCGCTCGACCCCGACGAGTGGGAGCCGACAATGATCACCTTCGCCGAGCGCAAGCTGCAAACCTATCTGCAACGCCGCCGAGCTGACTGGCTGATGCAGACGGAAAAACGGCCGACACTCCCAATACGTCGGCTAAACGGTGGGGAGTGTGTCGACCTTCGCAAGGTCATCCTGGAATTGGGTCTTAATCCAGGCTCCGAGCAGCTATTGTGTCGGCACCCAACTCTGCATGCCATGATCGACGCAGCCTCATTGGAACAGGGGTGCTGCTCATTGCCTCTGATTAACGTTACGCAACGGGTGCGACAACTTTTGTTGGCGATTTGTTCGGCAGCGCATCTAGTCATTCAGGCTACAACGGGCATGCGGATTGGAGAAATCTGCGGCATTAAAGCCGGGATCGATCCTGCGACCGGTCGACCGCGCTCCGTCCAGGTTCAGGACAGCCTGGATGGTTTGAGCGAGGTGTTCATCCTCACCGCCGACCTGTCAAAGACCGAAGAGACGCCCCGCGCAGTACCGTGGGTGGTGGGATACCGGCCCAAAGGATCGATAGATTTACCCCCGGCAGTCCAGGCGATCGTCATCCTCGAACGCCTGCTGGGCCCTTTGCGCGACCTGGTCGATACCGACGATCTGTTTGTCGCTCTTTGGTCACGTCGGGGCATCGCCAAGACCAGCTCAGGCGCGAGTCGCATAAACGTTGATCGACTGCGAGACGGAGCGAAGAACTTCATCGCAGAATGGGTTGATCTTACCACCCTTCCGGACGAAGCGGTCAGGAAGACCGCCGACAAGGAGTTAGTCGCCTATCGCGAGAGTCATGGACGAATCATCAAGACACATCAGCTCCGGAAAAGCTTTGGCTACTTCGCATCGAACATCGACCGGCGCCTAATGCCGATGCTACAGATGAACTTCCATCACGTTTCTGCCGCCATGACCGACGGCGCCTATACTGGCAATCCTGTGTTGGAACGAGACTTGAACGATGTCCGCTACCAAAACCTCGCCTTAGAATCGCTGGAGATCGCCCGTGGGGGCAGCGGGATGGCCGGCAGATACGGCGAGCAGCTGGAACTCAAGATCGTCACCGAGCTTGGAACCCGCGTTGCAGGGCTGTCGACCGAGGACGCATACCTCGAAGCCTTCGTCTATGTGGAAGAGGCGGGCATCGACCGGCTGTTTTTCGAACCATACGGGATTTGTGGAGCACTGAGCGCCTCTGAAATGGCTTGTCACGATGCCGGCGGTACGACCGATGTCGCGCGATGGGAGCCCCGCTTGACTCCCAATTATGAAACCCGCCAACCAAGCCTGTGCTCTGGCTGCTCCTGCTTTGCTATTGCCCCACGACATCTTCCTTATTGGGAAACGCGCTACATCGACAACGCTGCACAGCTCCGCGTTTTCGAGGCAGTTGGACGCACCGGACCGCTGGTAGACGGCGCCCTCGCTCTTACCCAGGCACAAGCGCAGCAGGCTTTGGCGGTCTGCCGAAAGCTGGGAAGCAACATGGACGAACTTGAAAGCCGTCTGACGGCCGAAGTGAAGGGGGCGCTGAGTGCCGCGTAGGAGATCCTATTCGCCGGATCGGATTAATCAGGACTTCCTCGATGCAATCGAGCGCCTGAAAAATGGCCGACCCCAGCACCCCGAATTTCGCGAAAAGGTGAAAAAAGGAAAGACTGTCAAAATAAATATCCTGACGGTTTCTAAAGAGGCAGGCCGCGCGCGCGGGCTCATTGGGAGGGAGAACTGCCACTATCCCGAAGTGCGCCAACTTGTCCTGATGGAAGCTGAAGCAAGCGGGATTGTGCCTAGAAGCCGCGACGACGTGATCAAAAGGCTTCGCGCGGAGATCGCCGAATTGAGGGTACAGTTATCGCAGGCCGAAGCCCATGCCGCCTATCATTTCGCTCAAAGTGCAAGGGCGGAGAAGTCATACAGCGACTACAAGGGCCGCTACGAGCGGCTGAAGGCGAGAGTGGAAAATAACCTGAAGGCCAGCCAGTACAAGGTGGTTTCTCTGTTCCCCGAAGCGAGCGACCCTGCCGAGTAAGCGGGATGCCGACCGGCACAGAAAGAGAAGCTGGGTTAGCCCGGACTTCCGTGAAGCCCTCCATCCGCGCAGCGCTGATGCTGCTAAGAAGTTTCATAGGTTCACATTGGACCCATATGGCAAGTGGCGGCCGCAATCTCGTCTACCATAGTCGGCAAATAGGAGAGGCGCCTCGCTCCGTTTTTGAGAGGATAGTGTTCATTGGCTGAAAGCGAAACCGTCGTTTATGATAGCCGGAGCGCTTCGCCTGCAGTAGATTTTCTGACAGCTGGCGATCTGCATTTACGAGCCGGGCTCCTTCACGGCATCGCCGCATGCGTTGCGGCGCAGGATTTGGACCCAGCTGAAATCTCAGCACTAATTGATATCATCCAACCAAGCATGTCGGCACTCATCGCCGGGGATGCTGCGCAAATTTCTATTGGAATGCTTCTCCGTGCATTGCTCGATTGCGGCAAAGACGTTGAAATTTGTATCGGCCCGTCTTCCGAAATAAAGGGATCCGTGAGAGTAATAACCCAGCCATAATTCATAGTGTCGACAAGGGGGGTGTCTCAATCGCCGGATACAATTGGGCGAAGGCGTGTGGTGATCGGTTTATATGGCCGTTCATGGGGACCATCATATTGTAGCATCTGGAACGGGGCGCCAGTCTCCTGATCGTGAAAGAACAACTGGCGACTGCCCTGGAAAGGCTGCAGATAAAGGTTGGCTCCTCGAATTTCCCCGACTCCGTTCGCCACCAGGGTCTGAACGATCCGGTCCATGGCATCGAGAAACTCGTGCGGAGTATAGCCGCCTCCAAGCCTTATGCGTAATCTATCACTCGCCAATGCCAGCCCTCCAAGCCGGGCCTTGGTAACATCCGCGACTGGGTCCGAATGCGCTGCCGCCTTTGGGCAGAGCCTTGGACATGCACGACAGCGACCCGGCCAGAAACCTTCTGGCCAAGTCCCTATCGACAGTCGGGGTTACCAAGCCCCGCGCAGCCCTGTGCGCTGCGATGCGTGTCTTATTACAGGGCACAGGACTAATGTCATCCCTCTATCGTCGGCGTCAGGCTCGCAGTACGGCGCAGGCGTAAGGGAGGGATGCGAAGAGCGTCTCGATCATGCGTTCGTCGTGCAGGCGGCCATTAAGGCTTTCGACGAAGCCGTACTATTGCGGGTGCCTGGTGCGATTATACTCCAGCGGATGAGCTAGGCCGCCCTGCACGACTGCAAGCTAATGGAACTGCTGAGCGGAGGCATCGCGCGACCCGGCCCGTGACTTATTGTCCCGCAGCATTTATACCAGTGTCATGAACACGAGGCGACCACTTTGCGCCCGCCTAAAGCCTGACCCTGCGGAACAGGTCCGGCGGAGATCGGTAAACGCTGACGTGATCCGGCTCGTCAGTGCTCTCGCGGCCGACGACATAACCGTGTCACCAGAAGATGCCTATGCGGCTTGGCGCAGGCATTCTGAAGATCATGCTGCCAGCTGGCTGGCGCTATACAGCAACGATGATGAAAATCGTCAGGCACTTCTCTGCCACTTTGATTTGGATGCTGATTCCAACTGATCTGACTCCCGGTTCTGACACCGACTGACTCAGCGTAACGGCTGTGATGCCGATTTAGCGAGTCCGCGTCCGACCAGAGCAAGTCGTTCCGTCTCGTTCGGTGGGCGTCTGGTTCTGACGGAAGCCGACGGTTGTGTTGACCGAAGCACTCTGCTGTCACACGGTTTGCTTTGCGGGATCGCGGTAGGCGAGCAGCCGCAGCGCATTGAACACGACAAGCAGCGTGGAGCCTTCGTGCATCGCAACTGCCGGACCGATGCCAAGGCCAAGGATCGTTGCTGGCACAAGCAATGCGACGACACCCAGGCTGACGAACACATTCTGCCGGATGATGCCGCGTGTGTGGCGGCTTAGGCCGACCGCGAACGGCAGATGGGCCAGATCGTCGGCCATCAACGCCACGTCGGCCGTCTCCAGCGCCACATCCGAGCCGGCAGCGCCCATCGCAATGCCAACGGTCGCCGATGCCATTGCCGGCGCATCATTGACCCCGTCGCCGACCATCGCGACCTTGTCCTCACCCGCGAGCTTCTTGATCGCGGCGACCTTGTCCTCCGGCATCAGGTCGCCCCATGCCTCGTCGAGCCCGACATCCCTGGCGACGGCGTCGGCTACCTTCTGGTGATCGCCCGAGATCATGATCATCCGGGTGATACCCATGTCCCGCAGGCGTTTGAGCGCGATCTTGGCCGCCTCGCGCGGCGTGTCCATCAGCCCGATCGCACCGATGTCCCGATCGGCCTTGCGCACCACCATAGTGGTGCGCCCCCCTTCGCGCAGGGCCGCGATGGCGTCAGTAGCGGCCGCATTCAGCGCAGGGATGCCCTCCACGCCGAACATCTCGGCCTTCCCGATCCACACCGTCTCGCCACCAACGGTCGCAGTGACACCGCGTCCGGTCAGGCTCTTGAGGTCGGTTGCGGTCGGAATGTCGCGCCCGCCCAGGCGTTCGCGCCCATCCTTGACGATCGCCTGCGCCAAGGGGTGATCGCTCAAACCCTCGACAGCGACCGCGAGCGTCAACAGATCTTCTTCGCTCGCGCCGTCCACCGGCACGACATCGGTGATGCGGGGGCGGCCTTCCGTCAGGGTGCCCGTCTTGTCGAACGCGATCGCCTTCAACGAACCGAGGTTTTCGAGCGGAGCACCGCCCTTCACCAGCACGCCGCCGCGTGCCGCGCGTGCAACGCCTGAAAGCACGGCACTGGGGGTGGCGATGGCGAGCGCACAGGGGCTGGCGGCGACCAGCACCGCCATCGCCCGATAGAAGCTGTCGCGGAATGGCTCGTCGATCACGACCCACGCGAACAGGAGGATGAACGATAGAGCCAGCACCGCCGGCACGAAGACACGTTCAAACCGATCAGTGAAGCGCTGCGTGGGAGACTTTTGCGTCTCCGCTTCGCTCACCATCTTCACAACCTTGGCGAGCGCGCTCTCGTTGGAACGCCGCGTCACCTCGATCTCGATCGCGCCGCCGCCGTTGATCGTACCGGCGAACACCCGGGACGTCGCTTCGACACCATCGGGCTTCGCGCGCGCCGCCTCGACGTCGGCCACAGGCTCCTTGTCCACCGGGATGCTCTCGCCGGTGACGGGGGCCTGGTTGATCGCGCTCGAACCCTTGATGACGAAGCCGTCGGCAGGCAGGCGCTCGTTGGGGCGCACGATCACCACATCACCGATTGCCAGCTCCTCGACGGCAAGCTCCGTGGTCTGCCCGTCGCGGCGCACCGTCGCCTTGTCGGGTGCGAGTTCGGCGAGCGCTTCGATGGCCCGCTTGGCGCGCCCCATCGCATAATGCTCGAGCGCATGGCCGAGGCTGAACAGGAACAGCAGGAGCGCGCCTTCCGCCCAGGCACCCAGCGCCGCGGCGCCAGCGGCTGCCACGAGCATCAGCGTGTCGATCTCGAATTTCCTGAGTTTCAGATTGTCGATCGCCTCGCGCAGCGTGAAAAATCCGCCAAAACCATAGGCACCCACATAGAAGGCGGTCGGTAGCCATTCGGGCATGCCCGCCACGAGTTTTTCGACCGCGAAGCCGATCGCCAGCAGTGCGCCACACGCGAGCGCAAAGATCAGTTCGGTATTGGGGCCGAGAAAATTGGCGTGCGCGTGATCGTGGCCGTCACCCGGCCCATGTTTCTCAGTGCCCTCACCATGACTGGCGTCGCCGTGGTCGTGGTCTGTATGGTCACTGGCGCTGTGATCGTGTCCGACGTGCTCCGAGCCAGTCCGCTGTACCGGTCTGACCTTGAGCTTGCCGAGCGCCGCGAGGATGAACGCCTCGTCGACCCGCTCCTTGTCATATTCGACACGGATGCTGCCCGAGGCGCTGGCGTCGGCCTGCAGCACGCCGGGCACCCGGCACAGGGTTTCGCTAATGGTGCGCGCGCGGCGCTCGTGGCCGATACCCTCGACCTGCCACCTGGCATGACCGTATCGTCCGCTAATCTCGGCGCCGGCTGCGCGCACCATTTCGCGCACACGCGACATCGGCAATGCCGCGCTGTCGAAATGGATGCACAGCTTTGCGGGGGTCTCGCCATCGGCGGGAAGGACATGCGCCTGTTCGACGCCGGGTTTCGCCTTGAGTGTCGCGACAAGCCGGCCAACGCAAGCATCGGCCGCGTCAGGAATCTGCGGCAGCAGGACGGGGATATCGAGTTTGAGCTTGTCGGTCATCGCATCTTCTCCGCGCTGTTTTTTGCTTCTGCACGAGCATCGCGCAGGATTTCTATGCCGCCCTTGACCGCGATGAGCGCGGTCGCCAGGCCGACGAGTAGATCGGGCCAATTCGTTCCCAGCCACAACACCAATGCCCCTGCGATCAGGATGCCGCCGTTGGAGATGAAGTCATTGAAGCTGAAGGTCGTGGCGGCGCGAAGGTTCACGTCCTTCTGGCCTAGCCGCTGGAGCATCCGCAGGCAGACATAGTTCACGACCGCCGCAACCGCTGACATGACCATCATCGTGGGTCCGATCGGTTCGCTGCCCTGGATATACCGGCGTCCGACATCGAGGAGAATGCCGCCTGCGAAGATCAGCAGCATCACGCCCGATGCGCTCGCCGCTCGTGTTTTCCAAGTCTGTCCGCGGCTCAACGCGATGAGGCTCAAGGCGTAAACGGCCGTATCGGAAAGATTGTCGACGCCATTGGCGATCAGCGCGCTGGAATCACCGATCAGCCCGGTGGCGAAGAATCCGACGGCGATCGCTGCGTTTAGCAGGAGCACTATCCATAACGTCCGGCGCTCATCAGGCGCCTTTCGAGCCGACGACCTCATGCCATGATCTCCTCGATCAGCAGCAGCGCGAGAAAGCCGACGAAGAACATGGCGCTTATCAGCGGCGAGTCCGGCTTTTCGTGGGCCTCGACCAGCAGTTCCTCGGTAACGAGGTAAAGCAGTGCCATGAGCCCGAAACTCAGGAACCCGGTGATCCATACCGGCGTCAGCAACGCCACTGGCTGCGCGACGAGAGCGCCGAGGGGCAAAAGCAACGCCAGCGCGCAGGTCAGGCCAATCGCCTTGGCCTTGCGATATTTGCCGGCAAGCTCGTTGGTGAGGGTCAGTGCAAGGAACAGCACCTCTAGTGTCAGCGCGACGGCGAGCAGCGTGCCTGCCTTCTCGCCGGCGATGAAGGCAAGCCCCAGAACCAGCCCGTCTATGGCAAGGTCAAGTCCTATCGCCGCGAGAAGCGCGACAGGTCCCTTGAACCGGCTCTCCGCCGCCTTGAGGCTCAGCATGACGGCGACGCCGAGTGCGCCGCCGATCAGCGTCGCGCTCGGGGAGCCGCCGTGCTTCACCAGCGGCAGGATTTCCGTGGCGGCGGCGGCGAACACGACGCCGGCTGCCAGATGCTGCATGGCCGCGACCAGCTTCTCGCCCGGTGTCCGCCATCCGGCAAGGATGGCCCCGAACATGATCGCGACCATCGGGATGAGGGAAAATTTGAGTGCGGCCATCGTCAGCGCTCCACGATGATGTCTGGACTGGTCACAGGCTCGTCGCCTTCGTGCACACGATGGTTGGCTGTTCGGCCTCCTCGATCCTGATCTCGTTACCCGAGAAGGTCGCGCTCGCCGTATCGCCGACATATTGGAGGCCCTGCGCCGGGGCGGTCAGAACAAGGGGCGCCGCATCCGCAGCCCGCCGAATTTCCAGGGTCAATCCCTCATCCTTGAAGTCGATGAGAAGCGGGCGCTTGTCGTCGCACCGATACGGATGGCGGCCAGGAGTGCCGCTTGCGTCCGCGCTGTCATTCGCGTGGATTTCCTGTTCCGTGGGCGCCTTTGTCGCCGGCTGCTCCGAACATGCAGCCAATGCGATTGCGCCCGCGATGATGCCGACCGTCCTCGAACGAAGCGATGTCATGATGGCCTCCGGTTGCTTCTGAAGCCGTTTCGAGGCGGCAAGGTCCGTCCCTTCGCGCTTGGGTGAGCCGCCCGGCGCCGCAGGTGCCGTTCCAGGCTTGCATCCGAGCGGACGAGACTGGCGTGGAACTTGTGGCGCATTATCGCTGCCATAGGAGTACCGACGAGCCCCGAAAGGTGCAGGCTGTGCCGCATGCGTGTCCCCGTTGCCTCCGTCTCCAGAGTGTAGTTCTCTTCGAACAGGAGGAGCTTGGGAACACCGGCGGTCCAGGCAAACATGCGGGGTTTGTCGATGCAGATGATGTCCGCCTTGGCGGTTATTTCCTTGTCGAGCTTCCCGATGCGGAAAATGTAGGCGGCCTCGCCGCCTTGGACTGCAGCGCCGGAAAGCTGAATGAAGGGCTTCCACCGCGCATGCCCGGCAAAGTCGGTAAGAACCGACCAGACGCGCAGCGGCGATGCCTTGAGGCTCGTCACATTCTCGATCACTGACACCTCATGCCTCCTTTCTGGGCGTGGTGGGGAGGGCGAATTCTTGCCCTCCCCTGTCCGATCATGTGTGCTGCGGCAGCGGCGCTGCCTCGTCTCGCTCGTCATCCTTCGCCGCTTGCTGCCCGAAACGCGCGTAGAGCGTCGGCAGCACGAACAGCGTCAGCAAGGTCGCAGAGATGAGACCGCCGATGACGACGGTCGCGAGCGGCTTTTGCACTTCCGCGCCGGCACCGCTCGCGAACGCCATCGGCACGAAGCCGAGGCTGGCGACCAAGGCCGTCATCACGACGGGACGGAGCCGCTGGATCGCCCCTGTCCGGGCAGCTTCTGCCCGGTCCATGCCGGACCGGATCAGGTCTTGCACCGAACTGACCATGACGAGGCCGTTGAGGACCGCGATGCCGGACAGCGCGATGAACCCGACCGCGGCAGAGATCGAGAAGTCCATGCCCCGGGCAAACAGCAGCAGCACGCCGCCGACCAAGGCGAAGGGCACGCCGGTGAACACGATCGCGGCATCCCGCGCCGATCCCAATGCCCCGTAGAGCAGCAGCAGGATCAAGATGAAGCAGGCCGGGATCACAAGCTGAAGCCGCTGACTGGCGGACTCCAGATTTTCGAATTGCCCGCCCCATTCAAGATAGCTGCCAGCGGGCAAGCGCACGTTCTGCCCGACGGCCGCCTGTGCGTCCGCCACCACGCTGCCGACGTCACGTCCACGCACGTTCGCCTGCACGACGACGCGGCGCTTGCCGTTCTCGCGACTAATCTGGTTCGGCCCATCGACGACGCCGATACTGGCGACGCTGGACAGCGGCACATAGCCGCCCCCGGCAATCGGCACCTGCACCTGTTCGAGCTGGCGCAGATCGGCGCGCTGCGCGTCCGACAAGCGGATGACCACCGGGAACCGGCGATCACCCTCGAAGATCATGCCGGACTCGCGGCCGCCGATGGTGGCGGTGATTGTGTCCTGTACGTCCTGCGC
The DNA here is from genome assembly GCF_021403115.1 of Sphingobium sufflavum. Taxonomy (GTDB): domain Bacteria; phylum Pseudomonadota; class Alphaproteobacteria; order Sphingomonadales; family Sphingomonadaceae; genus Sphingobium; species Sphingobium sufflavum. The sequence goes on along the minus strand of NZ_JAJSSH010000020.1, from coordinate 6,405 downwards.
GGTGACGCCGACCCGCGCCATCGCGTCGCGATTGACGCGAATATCGAGCATCGGCAGACCTGTGGTCTGCTCGACCTTCACGTCCGCCGCCCCTTGCGTCTTGCGCAGAACGCCGGCGATCTGTTCGGCGGTGCGGTTCATGGCAACGAAGTCGTCGCCAAACACCTTGACCGCGATGTCGCCGCGCACGCCGGCGATCAGCTCGTTGAAGCGCATCTGGATCGGCTGCGTGATCTCGTAGGCGTTGCCAGGAATCTTGCCGAGCAGGCCTTCCAGTCGCTCGACCAGTTCCTCCTTGGCTAGCTTGGGATCAGGCCATTCATCGCGGGGCTTGAGGATGACGAACATATCGGTCGCGTTGGGCGGCATCGGGTCCGATGCCAGCTCGGCCGTGCCTGTCTTGGAAAAGACGAAGCGCACCTCGGGCTGCTTGGCGACAATACGCTCGATCGGCACCTGCATGGCCTGGCTCTGTTGGACCGATGTCGCCGGGATACGCAGCGCCTGGATGAGCAGATCGCCCTCATCGAGCTGGGGCAGGAAGACTTGCCCCAGCGTAGTGAAGGCCAGCGCCGCCGCGACGAGGCTGACAACACTTGCGCCGATCGTAAACGACGGGCGCTTCATGGCCTTCTCGAGACCCGGTTCGTACCGGGCTTTCAGCCATGAGATGATGCGCCCATCCTTCTCCTCGACCCGCTTGGACAGCCAGATGGCAATCGCCGCAGGCACGAATGTCAGCGACAAGGCAAAGGCGAAAAGCAGGGCGATGATGACCGTCAGCGCCATCGGCACGAACGTCTTGCCCTCCACGCCCGTAAGCGTGAGCAGCGGGACATAGACAAGGATGATGATCGCCTGCCCGTAGACCGAGGGCCGGATCATCTCGCGCGCCGCCGTGGCAACGGCTTCGAGGCGCTCCTTCATGCTGAGCAGCCGGCCTTCATGGTGCTGTTGCTCCGCGAGGCGGCGCAGCGCGTTCTCGACGATGATGACAGCGCCATCGACGATGAGACCAAAGTCGAGCGCGCCCAGGCTCATCAGATTTGCCGAGACACCCAGACGCAGCATGCCGAACCCGGTGAGCATCATTGTCACCGGGATCACCGCCGCCGCAATCAGCGCGGCGCGGAAATTGCCGAGCAGAAGGAACAGCACGACGATGACGAGCAACGCGCCTTCGGAGAGGTTCTTGGCGACCGTCTTGATCGTCGAATTGACCAGCGCGGTCCGGTCCAGAACGGGTTGCACCACGACATCAGGCGGCAGCGAGGCGTTGATCTCCTTCAGCCGATCAGCGACCGCCGTGGCGACGTTGCGGCTGTTCTCGCCAATCCGCATGATCGCGGTGCCCACGACCACTTCGGTGCCGTTCTCCGAGGCCGAGCCCATGCGGATCGCCTGGCCGGTGCGAACGGTGGCAACCTGGTCAAGGGTGATCGGCACCCCTTCGCGGGTCGCGATAACGGTGCGCGACAGTTCGGCCGCGTTGCGCACCAGCGCGTCGGAGCGGACCGCCAGACCCTCGCCGTTGCGGTTGACGAAGCCGCCGCCCACGCTGGTATTGTTCTTCTCGAGCGCGGTGCCAAGCTCGGTGAGCGTGATGTTCAGGGAAGCGAGCTTCTGGACGTCGGGGACGACCAGATACTGCTTGGCATAGCCGCCGATGGAATCGACGCCGGCAAGACCCGGCGTGTTCTTCAGCAGCGGCGTGACGATCCAGTCCTGCGCGGTGCGCAGATAGGTTGCCTTGTCTTCTTCACTCGTCAGCCGTTCGCCTTCCGGCGTGATGTAGCTACCGTCGGGCTGCTGACCAGGCTCACCGGGGCGGTGCTTGTCATCCTGTCGATGATCAAGCCGGACGGTCCACATATAGACCTCGCCCAGCCCCGTCGCGATCGGTCCCATTTCGGGGTTCACGCCGTCAGGCAGGTTCTCCGCGACCCCGGCAAGACGCTCGCCGACCTGTTGGCGAGCGAAATAGATGTCGGTGGACTCGCCGAAGACCGCGGTTATCTGTGCGAACCCATTGCGGCTGAGCGAGCGCGTGTTTTCAAGGCCGGGAATGCCCGCAAGCGCGGTTTCGATCGGAAACGAAACCTGCTTCTCGACCAGCTCGGGCGACAGCGCCGAGGCGCGGACGTTGATCTGGACCTGGTTGTTGGTGATGTCCGGCACCGCGTCGATCGGGAGCCGGTAAAGGGAATAGGCACCGATGGCGGTGGCGACGGCGGTGAGAAGCAGGACGAGCCAGCGCTTCTCGACCGCCCATGTGACGATACGGGCGATCATGGCATCAATCCTCGTGCGCCGCTTCGCCCTTGCCGAGTTCGGCCTTGAGCGTGAAGCTGCCGGTAGTGGCGATCTGTTCGCGGCCGCTGAGGCCAGAGCGGACGATGACGGTATCGCCGGCGGCATCGCCCAGCGTGACCGGGGTAGCCTGGAACCCCTTGGCGGTGCGGACAAAGACCACCGATTTGCCTTCGACGGTCTGAATGGCCGTCGTCGGCACGCGTACCGCAGAGCTTCCAGCATTGCCGCTCAGCTGCACCGCAGCAGTGACGGGCTCGCCGACACGCCACTGAGCGCCGCGATTGTCGAGCGTCGCGATAACCGGCACCTGCCGCGTTTGGGGATCAAGCGCGGGCGAGACGAAGGTTATACGCGCGCTGGTCTGCCTGCCCGGCGCCGTTACCGTTACGACGTTCCCGGGCCTGACCCTGCCGGCGTCTTCGGGCTTGAGGTTCAGCGCCAGCGATACCCGGCTAAGATTGGCGATACGGTACAGTTCCGCGTCGGCTGTGACGGTCTGGCCCAGCACGACCGGACGCGAGATGATCTGGCCGGCGATGGGGGCGGTAATGCCGAGGCGGTTGAGGCCGCCGCCGCCCCCGCCGCCGTCGGCGGCCGAGACCTGGCTTTGGGCCTGGCGGTAGGCAATCCTTGCTTCGGTCGCAGCCGTTCGCGCCGCGATCAGGTCTTGTTCGGGCGACACGCGCTGCGCGAACAGGCGCTGTTCGCGTGCGAGGTTGGAATTGGCGAGTGCAAGCCTGGCGCGCGACGCTTCCACCTCTCCCTTGAGCTGTGCCGCTTCCCTGCTTTCGATGACCGCGATGGTTTCCCCCCTGCCGACCGACTGGCCCAGATTGCGGGTCAATGAAACGACGCGGCCTCCGATCGCGGCCGAAACGACCTGCGTCCCTTGCGGATCACCCTCGATAGTTGCGGGCAGTTCGATCGTACCGGCTCCGCCTGTCATCGGGCGCGCGATCTGGACCCCGGCGGCCGTGATCTGGTCGGGCGTGAGCGTCACGGCCCCTTCGTCGGCATGCGCTTCTTTACCGCCGCCCTCGTCGGCATTGGCAGATGCTTCATTGGTTGCAGTAGTATCGCCGCCTTCGGAGCTACCGCCGCAAGCGGAGAGCAGCAAGGCGAGGCCAAGCGGCATCGCGCCGCCCATAAGGATGGTCTTCATCGGTCGGTATCCCCCGAAATCGTGGTCGCCGTCGCGGGAGCGGTCAGCCGCTCCAGTTGCGCGCGGGCATTTTGATAATTGGCGAGTGCGTCGATCGCGGCGACGCGCGTCTCGGCAAGAGTGCGTTCGGCGTCGAGCAGATCGAGCTGGCCGAACTTGCCTTCACGGTAGCCGATCCGGGCGATCCTGGCGGCTTCCTGTGCCGCTTCCAGCGCCGGTCCGGCTGCAGCACGGGCGGTTGTGGCCGCGTTCGCGGCCTCCGCCTGCGCGTTCGTGATCGCTTGCTCGACATCGAGGGCGGTAACACGCCGTAAGGCTTCCGCCTGGCTTCGCTGTGCGCTCGCCTGCGCGATGGCCGCGCGGCCATTGTTGAACAGCGGGATCGGAATCGAGATCGAAAATACCGCAGCGGTGTCGTTGGTCGCTTCGAGCCGCCTTAGAGCCGGGCCGATGTTGAGGTCCGGCACCCGGTTCGCCCGCGCCAGCGTCACGCCGGCATCGGCGACGGCTAGATCGGCGTCGGCGGCGGCGAGTGCCAAAGTGTTTGCCGCCGGCGGCGTCTCGACGGGACCAAAGGTCGGCGCCGGGAGCTGATCGAGAAGCGCGGCATCGAGCATCCCGTCGATAGGTCGTCCAATCCGCCGTGCCAGGTTCGTGCGCGCTGCTTCGGCGAGCCGTGTCAGCCGTTCCACATTGGCATCGGCGTTGATCCTCGTGACATCGGCGCGCTGCTGTTCGAGCGGCGAGGCCCGTCCCGCCTGAACCCGCACACCCGCGCCGCGCAGCACTTCGGCGGCAATGCGCGCTTGATCGCGCGCTGTTGCGAGCCGGCGTTCGGCCGCAACCGCATCGATATAGAGCTGCGTCACCTGCAGACGAATGTCGCTCGCGGTGATCGCCGCCTGCAGTTCGGCACGCGATAGCTGTGCGCTAGCGACGGCGACGCGGGCACCGCGCTTACCGCCTAGCTCGATCGGGATCGCAACGCCTACGGTCGTCTCCGCACTTTGCAGACCCTTGTATGGGCCAGATCCGGCGACGTTTTCGACCTGCCCCTGAAAGACGGGATTGGGTCGTAGCCCCGCGACCGTCCGTTCTGCCTGCGCCGCTTCGATTGCGGCCGATGCCGCGTCAGCGGCAGGCGCCGCGCCGCCTGCGGCCAATACGGCCTGATCGAGGGTATAGACGCCAAGCGGCTGCGTTGCCGCAGTCATCGGCGTTTGCTGCGCCTGCGCCATCGAGGCACAGGACGCCGCGGCCATCATGGCCACGAACATCTTTTTCATTATCTGGTGATCCTGACAAAACACGTCTGATCGGCGGATGCCGACCGGCGGGCGATGTCAGGCGGCGGGAGGCCTTAGTGCAGGGCCGGTCCGATAAGACGCCAGGGCGCTTTGCGGCGCAGGGAACGGATGCAAGCCGCTTGCCTCGCCAAGCGAATAAAGATCGCTTGTATCGGGTATGTCCAATGTTGGACCATGGCAGGTGCTGTGGTGATGGGGCATCGCCTTGTCGGCGTCGCCCTGGGACTGGTCGGCATCGCCATCTTCATGCACGACTCCGGCGCAATCCATCAGGATCTGTCCTGAAACCTCGCGTGCATGGATCGTCGCCGTCAGCACAAGCGACGACGCGATCATGACCAGCAAGAGGGAGCAGAGCCTGCGCAGCATGTGTCGTGACCTAAACGATATCCCGGCCAGTGTCATCGCGTAACTTGGGGAGGCGCTGGGCGCGCGTCGCGCCATGCCGAGATTGCCTCAGCAACCGCGTCAACACTCGGCGTTTGCTGGATCGCTGGATGCGCAGGGTTACTATCCCGAACCAGTCTTCGGTCGCCATGGCCTACAAGGAGTTCGACGACAACGAACGGATGCGACCGTGCTGATGCGGCCTCACGCCGCCCGGCTTGTCGACCGTTATTCCGAGCGCAAGGAGCTTGATGGGAGGGGGCGAGCGGCGACGACAATGCCGCGGCCGCAATTGGATCCGTGGGGCCGACCTGACGAAGCGAAAGCCTTCGAGGATGAAAGCACCGTCACCTTGCGAATGGCCGATACACCCCAAACCTGTCGTTCACGGTTGTACTGGTGAACGGCGGTTTTGTCCCACCACCCGGCGTTCGCGCCCCGGCAAAACCGACCCATGTCAGTCATTCACGCGCCCGTTTGAGCTTCTCAGGTGCAGACCGTCCGGTTGCCCCTTATCGCACAGCGGAAAGCGGACATACCCACCAGCACCAGGATCAGCCACAAATGGCGGGCTCAACCGGGAATAGTCGCTGAACCGATATCCCCCCGATGACCGAGAGGAACCATGGCGTCCTGCGTACCGTTTCCACCACGTAGGCTGTGAGAGGTCGCAATTCTGATTGGAGTTTAGCCATGAGCGGTGGTGAATATGAACCTGAGGATTCTCGGAACGTGACCGGCGCGGCCCATACCAAGGACGGACGCTGGGGCGGGGATAAGGAACCACCGGCCAAGACGGGTGAATATGAGCCAGCCGACTCCCGCAACGTGACCGGGACCGCCAAGACCGCTGATGGACGCTGGACGAACAAGGGCGAAGAAGTTGTGCCTGGCGTTCCTGACAATCATCCTTTTACCGCTGAGGAAGCTGCCAAGAGCGCGGCGAAGTCACAAAGCATCACCTCCAATGAAAGCAAATAAGCAACATCCTTGGTGATCTGGGTTTCGCCTTTATTAGCTGATTTCCGATCAGTGCCTTCTGGTGGAACTTGCGGCGCAGACAAACACTTCCTCTAAAATTCCCTTTTTTGGAGGAGGAAGCATTGAGTGGACCCGGCCGCTGGCCAAGCCAGCTCATCATCGTGCGCCACGGGCAAAGCGCCGGGAATGTCGCGCGCGATGCAGCACATGAGGCGGAGGAGGACCGCATCCCCCTGTCCATCCGCGATGCTGATG
>NZ_JAJSSH010000019.1 GCF_021403115.1 Sphingobium sufflavum | reverse complement strand
GCATTCACCAGCGTGCTGCGGGATGCCGAAGTACGGATCAGCATGGACGGGCGTGGGCGCTGGATGGACAATGTCTTCATCGAGCGCCTGTGGCGTTCCCTCAAATATGAATGCGTCTATCTGCACGCCTTCGAGACCGGATCGGATCTGCGCGCTGGTCTTGGCCGGTGGATTACCTATTACAATACGCAACGACCCCACTCCGGGCTGGCAGGGCGAGCCCCGGCAGAGGCCTATGGGCGGATCAACGCTTCGGATGATGGGGGGCATGCCCCCCATCATCCGATGACCAGAATGGCGGCATAATCACACCCGGGATTAGCTTAACTTCGCCGCCAAACTGTCCAAAAAGGCGGCACCACCTCAGATCGGCAACATCGATCAGGGAAAAGCATTGCCGCTCTCGGCGTCGCAGAAGGTAATAGCTGGACGGCTGACTGATGCCTTGTCTGCAAAACAGCGAGTCCTGTTACTCGCCCAATAGCTGGTATGTTTGCTATTGCTCATTCTCAATGAAAATCCCTTGACCTTGGCAATATGCGCACATCGCGTGGATGACGACCGCGAGGGGTGGATTCGCGGGAGGACTGAGGACCCGAAAAAGCACCGCCGCTCGGCAATGCCTCTTCCGATTGACGATGCTCTGACAGAAGCGCCAGTTCATCCGAACGATTGATGATGCGGGTCGCCATCAGGTGAATGACGCCCTCCGGGCTTTTCTGGACCATGCCTTCCACTTCCATCAGGCGCGCCGCCATGACCTCCTGCCGCTGGATTTCGAACAGGCGCGCCCAGAGCAGGACATTGGTGATGCCTGTTTCATCCTCCAGCGTGATGAAGATCGCCTTTCCTTCGCCAGGGCGCTGGCGGACGAGTACTACGCCGGCCACGCGGGCGCGCAGGCCGCTACGGGCTTCCCCGATCTCCTTGCAACTCAATATCCCCTCTCTGCGGAAACGGTCGCGGAGAAATTGCATGGGGTGCCCCTTCAGGGAGAGGCGCGTTGTCTGATAATCGACGGCGACATGCTCTGACTCGGTCATGGCGGGCAGGGCGACATCAGCTTCCACGCCCAATTCGCTGGCTCCTGCATGGGCGAACAGCGGCAACTCCCCTTGCGGCATCCGCCGCACCTCCCACAGCGCCTGTCGTCGGTCGAGACCGATGGATCGAAACGCATCGACATCAGCCAAGATTTCCAGCGCCCGGCGGGGCAGTCGGGTGCGGCGGGCGAGATCGTCGACGCTGGTGAAATGTCCCTCCGTACGGGCCGCGACAAGCGTTTTCGTCCAGCCCTGCCGAAAGCCATCGACTTGCCGAAAGCCGAGACGGAGGGCGAGCATGTTGCCGATCGCTTCCAGGCCATTGTCCCAGCCGCTGGCGTTGATGTCCGCCTCGCGAACCTCGATACCATGCGTGCGGGCATCGCCGACGATCTGGGCGGGCGCGTAGAAACCCATCGGTTGGGAATTGAGGAGGGCGCAGGCGAACACCGCCGGATAGCGGCATTTGAGATAGGATGAGACATAGACGAGCAGGGCAAAGGACTGGGCATGGCTTTCGGGAAAGCCATAGCTGCCGAAGCCCCTGATCTGTGCGAAGCAGCGTTCGGCGAAATCGCGCGGATAGCCGCGTGCCACCATGCCCTCGATCATCTCACCCTCGAACTCCGGCATGGTGCCGACATTGCGAAATGTCGCCATGGCGCGGCGGAGCTGGTTGGCGCGGGCGTCGGTGAAATTGGCGGCCACGATGGCCAGCTTCATCGCCTGTTCCTGAAATAGGGGAACACCCAGCGTCTTTCCCAACACATCGTCCAGTTCGCCCGGCGGTCCGGGATAGAGGATGGGCGGCGGGTCTGGTCTGCGCTGTTCCTGACGGCGTTTCAGATAGGGATGGACCATGCCTCCCTGAATCGGACCGGGCCGCACAATGGCGACCTGCACCGCCAGATCATAAAGGTTCGCCGGGCGCAGGCGCGGCAGCATGTTGATCTGCGCGCGGCTTTCGACCTGAAACACGCCGATGCTGTCCCCCTCGCACAGCATGGCATAGACATCGGCCTGATCCTGCGGAATGGTATGGAGTTGATAGGGCACGCCGACATGGCGATCGATGAGGTCGAACGCTTTGCGGATGCAGGTGAGCATGCCCAGCGCCAGCACATCGACCTTCATCAGGCCCAGCGCGTCAATATCGTCCTTGTCCCATTCGATGAAGGTGCGATCGTCCATCGCGGCATTATGGATCGGCACGATCTCGTCGAGGCGCCCCTCCGTCAGTACGAAACCACCGACATGCTGCGACAGATGGCGTGGGAAATGGAGCAACTGGCCGACCAACAGGGCCAGGCGCGCGATATCGGGATTGGCGAGGTCCAAACCCGCCTGCGCGAAACGCGCTTCCTTCATGGTATCGGCATAGCTGCCCCAGACTGTCGCACTGATGCGGGTCGTGACGTCCTCGCTCAGCCCCAGCACCTTGCCGACTTCCCGAACTGCACTGCGCGGGCGATAATGGATCACGGTGGCCGCTATGCCCGCACGCTCGCGGCCATAGCGGCGATAGATATACTGCATCACCTCCTCGCGCCTCTCATGCTCGAAATCGACGTCGATGTCGGGCGGTTCGTTGCGGTCTTCCGAGAGGAAACGTGAAAACAGCAGCTTATGCTTCACCGGATCGACCGATGTGATGCCCAACACATAGCAGATGATCGAATTGGCGGCCGATCCGCGTCCCTGGCACAGGATGTGCTGGCTGCGCGCAAAGCGCACGATGTCGTGGACGGTCAGGAAATAATAGGCATATTTGGCCGTACCGACCAGTTGCATCTCATGCCGGATGAGGTCGCGGTGCGCTTTGGTGAACGCCTTGCCATATTGCTCGCGCGCGCCCTGTATCACCAGATGGACAAGCCAGCGGTGCGGCGTCCAGCCGGGTGGCACTGGCTCATGCGGATATTCATAGCGAAGTTGCTCCAGATCGAAGCCGATGCGGCTGAGCAGGCGCAGCCCTTCACCGATGGCGTCCGACTGGTCGGAGAATAGGCGCGCCATTTCGTCACCGGATTTCAGATGACGTTCGGCATTGGGGGACAAGGCTGTACCCGCCTCGGCCAATGTGGTTCCCTTGCGAATACAGGTGACGATATCGTGCAGCGCACGCTGGCGGGGTGTGGCGTAAAGCGCATCGTTGGTGGCGAGGAGGGGAACGCGGGCCTGATGCGCCATCGCAGCAAGGCGGGCGAGATGGCGGCGGTCCTTTCCATCATGGGACGTTGCTGCTCCCAGCCATATATGATCGGGAGAGGCCGCCTGAAGAATTGTCAGGGTCCGGCGGAGCATATCCTCCGCGGTCAAGTCCCGCTCGATCGGCTTCGATTGCGGCGGGGGTTGATTGTCGATGGAGGCGGCCCCGTCCTGTCTGGCCGGGTGGAGCCGCGCGCCCACATCGCCTTCCTTCATGAACGCCGTCGTCGGCATCACGATCAGCAGCAGGTCGTCGAGATGCGCGAGCAAATCCCCGAAGCGCAGGATGCAATCGCCCTTCACGGCGCGTCTGTTCCCCAGCGTCAGCAGTCGGGTCAGTTGTCCCCAGCCGTGGCGGGTCGCGGGATAGGCGACGATATCGGGCGTTCCGTCGGCAAAGACCAGCCGCGCACCGGTGGCGAGGCGTAGGCGGATATCGGGAAATTCCGTCCTGATCTGGCGCAGGGCATCCCATGCGCGGACCACGCCCGCCACGCTGTTGCGATCGGCGATGCCGATGCCGTCCAGCCCGGCCGCAATCGCCGCCTTCACCATGTCAGCGGGATGTGATGCGCCTCGCAGGAAGCTATAGTTGGTGGCGGCCACCATTTCGGCGAAGAGCGTCATGCGAACAGGCCGTGGAGATACCAGCCGGGATTCGGGCAATCACGCCGGGGAATGCCATGGCGAAAGAGCCAGAAGCGACGGCCGTGGACATCCTCGACCCTGTAATAGTCACGGCCGAGGCCTTCATTGTCCGCACGCCGCCACCAGAGCGCGGCGATCCGTTCTGGCCCCTCGGCCCGCGCCACTTCATGCAGCGTACGGCGCCAGTGGAACTGGTGCGGGGGGCCTTCCGGCAGGCCTGCGATGACCCGGATCCGCTGGGGAGGGTCGAACAGGTGGAGGGGGCGGCGGGGCGGCTCACCGGCATCGGGAGGCGGCCATGCGGCAACAGGACGAGGGTCAATCGCGGGAAAGGCGAGCATGGCCTGCTCGGGGATATGGTTATCGCAATGGGCAAAGCGGCGCACGCGGCCTTTTCCCAAACGGGTTGACAGGCGATCGACGAGTCGGGCGATTTCGTCCTGCTCCACGGCACCGCCGACCAAGGGTAGCTGGAGAGAATCCAGCGGTTCAAGCAGGGGCACGGCAAACCGCACAAGGTCGAAGCCGAAACCGGGGTCGATGGGATCGTGCAGCGTCTCGATCCTCTCCCTGAACAATCGCATCAGCAGGGGGATGTCGCGCGTCGGCAGGCTGGTTTCGATCCGCAGGCTGCGCACGACGCCATCGGCGCGGAACAGCCGTGCCTCGAACCGGCGGCCACCGCGTCGCGCGTCCTGCATAGTTTGCGCAGCCTTAAACGCCAGCCTTTCCAGTGTGGACAGCACCGCCTCGACATGGGTGATCGGCTCGGCGAAATTATGTTCGATGACGAGCGCCGGTTCGGGACGACGTGGCGAGATGCGGGTGTCACGTCCGCCCGCCACGCGCGCCAGCCGTTCCGTTGCATCCTCACCAAAACGGGTCGCAATCGGCGTGGTTGGGCGCGCGGTGAGATCCCCGATGCGATTCAACCCGGCGCGGCGCAACGCCACTATGTCCCCGGATGCCAGTTCCAGCGCCTCCACCGGCAAAGCGCCGATGTGACCACGGCCATAGCGGGCCTGCGCATGGGCGGCGTCCGGCGTGGCGGCCAGAGCCGTCTGCACATGCATTCCGAGCTTTCGCAATCGCCCTGTCAGGTCGTTACGCAATCCCTCCTCTCCACCGAACAGATGCGCACACCCGCTGATATCGAGAATCAGGCCGTCGATCCCGTCCAGCGTCACCATCGGCGTATAGCGGTCGCATCCATCGGCCATACACTCCAACCACGCGGCGTCGCTCACCCGGTCAATGTCGAATATGCCGATATGGGGCAGTTGGGCGCGCGCATCCGCCAGCCCCATCCCCACCGTCAGCCCGGACCGCACCGCACAAGGCGAGCAGGCGATGATCCGCATGGCTCCCTTTTGCTTTTCCACAAAAACGAGGGGCGTCTCATCCGGCAAGGCTTCGGGACTTTGCCGCATCGTGCGTTTCAGCCGGTCTGCGGCGAGAAAGGGAAACCAGATCGCCAGATAGAGGCGGCGAGCGGAAGCTAGACTGGTCACGGTCCCACTCCAGGCAGTGATGAAAGGGGGCAACACCGCCCCTGTGGCGGATGAGCGCGATTTCCATCGCACCATGGCCGGGGGCGTCGGTGGCAAAGGGCGACGCGGGAAGCGCGCGCACCCGCCATCGGCTGTAGGCGGAACTGGGCGATGGACAGGCGTCGCTGCGCAGGAGGAATATGGTCACGCCGCTCTTCTCTGCCGCAATAGACAGGCGGCGACTGGCCGTCAGATCGAAAGCGCGCGCCCTTTGCCATGGTTCGATGAAGATGGCGGCCAGCTGCTGACAGCGCGCGGCGTCACCGGCTGCGCGCAACAGTGCGGTCTCGTCAGGGGCCTGCACTTCGATGATGCGTGCAGGATCGAAACCAAGATCGGCCAGCCCTGGCGGATATACCCCGCCGTTACCGCGCACGCTGTCATCCTGTCGCAGCCACAGCACTGGTCCGGCACCCATTCGCATCGCCAGCATCAAGGCGAAGCCGGTCAGGCTGGGCTGGTCAAGCGGATCGGTCGCGAATAACTCATGCAGCCGCCCACGAGTCATGCCCCCACCCAGACGGGCATCGAGCACATCATGCCCCAATGTGAACGAGGCAGCATCGCCTAATGGCTTTTCACCTGCGATGGCGGCAATACGTGCCTTCAAGACTGTGAGCATGTGGACAGACTCTGGTATATGTTCACTATATGTTCCTGTTTGCTTTTCTCGTGAACAGAGTCAAGCTGTCAAGATTCGCATCGGCGGTCTTGCACCGGCTTTTGTTGGCTCAGGAACGTGATGGTTTGGTCATTGTGGTACGAAAATCATTCTCTTTCCCTGCCATGCAAAAAAGGCGAAGAGAGAAATTATCTTCTAAGTGTCTGCTTTGGAGGAGTCGAACCCTCGACTGAATGGCAAAAATTGGCGCAACTTGGCCGACAGCTCGCGACCATTGCACGAACCCGCTCCGCGGGAGAGTCGCTTAGGGTGATGTAGCATAGTATTGTTCAGGCTTTGCGAGCGGCGATGTCGCGTCGCGACCGTGGAGTTCCTTCAACGGAGAGGAACTTATCATGGATGCTATCAAAATTGCCGCCCCGACCCATCTGCTGCGTGAGCGGATGTTGCAGGACATGACGATGCGTGGATTCAGGTCGCACACGCAGAAGGACTATATCCGGCATGTCCGGAGTTTCGCCGCGTTTATCGGCCGTCCCCCGGACACGGCCATGATGGAAGACCTCCGACGTTATCAGGTCGACCAGCACGAGCGCGCCGTTGGCCCAGCCACGATCAATGGGGCCGTATCAGCACTGCGGTTCCTGTTCGGCATAACCCTCAAGCGCCCAGAGATGGCGCTTGGGCTTGTCGTTGTTCACTACATGCCCAAGTTGCGGGTGGTTCTGAGCGTCGAGGAGACAGCGCGGCTGCTCGAGGCTGCGCCAGGCATCAAGTACAAGGCAGCCCTCAGCGTGGCTTATGGCGCGGGCCTGCGGGTCTCCGAGGTTGGCCAACTCAAGGTCGATGACATCGACAGCACCCGGATGGTGACCGGAATCATGCATCCAGAAGATGGGCGCGCCGATCAACAGGTCGCGCAGCGTGCCGCCGCCGGTCGCGGTGACGAGGGCGAAGAAGCAGGCGCCCACGAAGTCCAGCCGTTTGCGCGCCGCCGCCAGCGCACCCGATGCCGCAAAGACGGCCAGCCCGGCCATGTTCAGCCAGGGGAGCAGGGTTTCGATGGCGAGAGGCATGGCCCTGCATAGGACAGGGGGAGGGCGGCGTCACCCTCTCTGGTCGCTCCCCCGCGCAGTTCCACGAACAAGGACGGCGGCCCGGATGAGTGGGCCGCCGTCTGTCGAATCATAGGTAGGGAGGAGCTTAGCTGCCGAAACGATATTTCAGGCGAGCGCCCCACATTCGCGGCTGGTTGAGGATGGCCGCATCCCAACCGAAGGACGCGCCCGTCGTCATCGTGTGGAACCGCTCCTTGGTCACATTGGTGACGAAGAGGCCCAGATCCACCGGCGCGCCTGCAACACCATTCCAGTTGATGTTCAGGTTGAGGAGGTTCTGCGGCGGCAGCCACTCATTATTATTATCGATCGAGGTCAGGCCCGCCAGCGGGTTGCCGAGGAAGGCGATGGAACTGGCGCTGCCGAACGCGCTGTCCTGATGGGTGAAGGTCGCGCTGAAGGTGAGTCGCCCGACGCTTTCATCCAGCGGCAGGGTATAGGCCGCCGTGACCGTATATTTGTTGCGCGGGGCCAGCGACAGTGGGCCACCGACATAGACGCCGCGGCTGAGCTGCGCCGTGGCGGGGTTGAGCTGCGCAAAGCCGAGCGGGATCGCGATAGTGTCGATCGACTTCACCTTGGTGTCGAGATGGGCATAGCCCACGTCGATCTTCAGCCCTTCGAACGGGGTGAGGGAGGCGTCGATCTCTATGCCCTTGATCCGCGACTTGCCGGTGTTGCCGATGCCCTGCGCCGGGGCCGGGAAATCGTCGGGCGAGACGCCCGCGCACGCCGGGAAGAGCGTGGTGTAGCCAGGGATATTGGCGACATTGCCGCAACTGACCGTGTTGATCGCCAACTGCTGGTTGCTGAAGTCGTTATAGAAAGCGGCGATGTTGAAGGTGCCCCGGACGAAGCCGTCGAAGCTGGACTTCAGGCCGATTTCATACAGGTCGACCTTTTCCGGCTGCCAGGTTTCGAGACCATAGTTGGACACGTTGACGCTGCCCTGGCGATAGCCACGCGCGTATTTGGCGTAGATCAGCACGTCTTCGTCCGGCTTCCAGTCCACGTCGATCAGCCAGGTCGGCTTTGACGAGGCGACGCGGCGCGTGATCTTGCACAGTTCCGGGTTGGCCTGAATCTGCGCGGAGGTATAGGCCGTCTTGTCGTCCAGCACGGGGCGCGGGTTGGAACAGGCGAAACGCGGCACGTTCGGCGTGTCGAAGAAGATCTTGGTCGGTGCGCCGACGCCCGATGTGACGTCCGACGTATAGCGGATGCCGCCCGTGATGCTGAGGGTGTCGGTGATCTTGAACGTGCCCTGCGCATAGACGCCCAGATTGCGGAAGCGATATTTGCTGCGCGAAATCTGGAAGTTGCCGTTCGAGCGCAGGCCGGTGTTGTTGCACTGGAAGGCCAGAATGTCGGTGCAGTTGATCTGGTTGGGCGAATAGCTCGTCTGGAAACCGCTCAACGGCTCGCTGAGTTCGAGATAGCCGCCGACCTGATAGTTGAACCGGTCGTTGCCGGTGCGGCCCTGCACCTGCACCTCTTCGGTGAAGGTCGACTGGGACGTGTTGCTGAAGCCCGGCGCGGGCATGATGGCGACCGCATAATAGGGGTTGGTGACCCCATTCTGGTAGCCGTTCTCACCATAGATGTTCGCCGACTGCTTCTGCCGGAACTCCGCGTAGCTGGCGATATTCTTGATGGTCAGCGTGTCGCTGGCGCGCCAGGTGGTCGTGTTGATGAGCGACCATTGCTTGATCTTCTGGAACGGGTTCGGGAGGCCGTTGGAGACGTTGTAATAGTCGCCGCGGGTCGATGCGATCTGTGCGGCGCGCAGGGCGGCGCCCGCATCCCGCTCGATCAGATCCTGCGTGAACACCTTGGGATAGAAGCCGTTGGTGTTGGATTCGCCATAATTGACGATCGTGTAATTTTCGAGGTTCGGCGTCAGGTCGGCCACCACGCTGAGCCGAACGGCGGTATAATCGACGTCGGCGAAGTCCTTTGGCCCGATGCCGGAGATATTGTTCAGATAGCCGTCGCGGGTCTGGCGATCGACGCCCAGACGGACGCGCAGCGTGTCGAGCACGGGCACGTTCACCACGCCCTGAAAACGGCGCAGGTCATAATTGCCCACGGAACCCTCGACATAGCCTTCGAGGCGGCCGGTCGGCTTTTGCGGGACGAGCAGCACCGCGCCGCCCGTGGTGTTGCGGCCGAACAGGGTGCCTTGCGGTCCCTTCAGCACCTGCACATTCTGGAGGTCGAAGAAGGCGCCGACGCCCGCGCCGTTACCGCCGGTAGTGCCGCCCTGCGCACGCGGCGCGACCACGTCGGCGAAATAGACCGCGACGGACGGGGTCGTCTGGCCTTCCTGGGTGAAGCCACGCAGCGAGAATGACGTGCTTTCCGCACCGAAGCGGCCATTGGCCTGAAGCGATGGCGTGTAGGTGGCCAGTTCGCCCGCGGTCACGACGTTGCGATTCGACAGTTGCTGCTGATTGAACACCGTGATCGAGATGGGAACGTCCTGAAGGCGTTCCTCGGTACGGCGGGCGGTGACGACGATGGTGTCGTCGCTCACCGCTTCCTGCGCCAGCACGGGTGCGCTGAACAGGGTGAGAGCGGACAAGCTGACGCTTGCCAGGACGGAATAAGGGTATCGTTTACGCATGTTGGCATCCTCCCTGAGATGTCCCGTTTCGCCTCTTGGTCGCGATTAGGGGACGATGTGTTCTGGCCGGCGCATCTGAGTGCACAGACAAGCCGGATTGGTCCGACCTTATGTTTTCGCGGTCGCTTTTGGATAGCTTTGCAACGGCAATCAACCAGAAAATGAACTATACTTGTTTTTTGTTGTTGCTGGCGACTGTGCAGTTACTGTCTTTTATGACCGGATAGCAACGTTCTGAAATATAGATATTTTTGGGACTATAGGTTCGGACGACGCTCAGGCGTCGCTTTGGGAGGAGTGGCGTGCCTGTCCTTTTGGACGGTGCTGGTCGAGGTGCTGGAAAGAGCGGGTGGATCTTTTCTCAGAGATGAGAATTTGGTCTGACAGAGAGGTCATGGGCGGTTGATTCTGCGGGCAGTGGAGGGCGGCCAGTCGTCGCGGGACAACAAAAAGGCCGCCCCAACGCAGTCGTCCGGGCGGCCCTTTTTGACAGGCTATGGCGTTGCCGACCGAAGGGTCGGGATCAGAAGCCCAGATCCTTGATCGGGCCGTCGAAATTGCCCGCGAGCTGGGTCATCGCCTGTGACAGCTTTTCCTTCTCGACGCCGGTGATGTAGCCGTCGATGATCCGCTGATAATTGCTGATGAGGCCTTCGATGTCCTTGGACAGGCGCATGAAGTCGAAGCCGTCCGCATGCAGGCCGACCTGCTGGAGCGGAATGTTCGAATAGTCCTGGCGCGGAATTTCCGGGAAGTCCGGGCTGTCATGGGGCAGGAAGGTCGGTTCCATCACCACCGGCGGCTCCTCGCCCTCCTTGAAATGGGTCAGCGACCACAGTTCGAACAGGCAGGTTTCCGCCGTCAGCGGACGGATGCGATAGGCCGCCATGCTGGAGAGGAAGGGCAGCAGGAAATAGTTGGGGAAGATGAATTCCACCGCCTTGACCGGCGTTTCCACCGCGATCTTGTTGAGGTCGGGGGTCGGCTCGCCGCGGGCCAGACCGGCCTGGGTCACGCCATGGTTGACCATGCCGAACCATTGCATGATCGCCTGGAAGGGGTCTTCCGGCAGGTCCACGTCGATCAGCGTTTCGGCGACCGCCACGTCCTTGGCATGGCACATGCCCGCCATGCCGGAACTGAGCAGCGCCATATGGCCGACCTGATCCTCGATATTTTCGCGGATGGTGCGATTGGGGTTGATCGGCAGGCCGATGCCACCCGTGTCCATGCCGTACATGCTGTTGTACAGGATGGGCACCTTCTTCTGAAGCTGCGGATGGGTCTTCATGACATGATAGCCTTCCATGAAGGCTTCCATGCCGATCTTCCAGTTGGCGGGCAGGACAGTGGCGTAGCACCATTCGGCGCGCATCTTGTCCGCATTATAGGCGTCGAGGCCGAGCGCGAGCGGGCCGAGGCTCTCGCGCAGGCCGGGGGCATCGTCGTCGAAGTTGATGAAGACGCAGCCCATCTCCAGCTCCAGCCGACAGGGGCGCAGTGCGAGGTCGGCCTGATCCAGCTGCTGTTCCGAGAACATATGCTTACCATAAACGAAGGTGCTCTTGCCCTCCGTATTCCAGCGCCAGCCGTGGAAGGGGCAGATGAAGCCTTCCTTTTTGCAATTGCCATGGCCGCCCTGTGCGATGGGCACGCCGCGATGACGGCAGGCGTTGTGGAACGCCTTGATCCCGTCCTTGGAGCGGACGATGATGACGGTCTTCTCGAATATCTTATATTCGATCCAGTCGCCGATCTCCGGGATCTGCTCGATCCGGCAGGCCATCTGCCACACATGCGGCCACAGGCGCTCCTTCTCCAGCTGGAAGAATTCCTCGTCATAATAGCGGGCGGCGGGAATCCGCTCCGGGTCGGTAATCTGGAAGGGCGCGGCTTTCGGCGCCTTTGCGAGGTCAGCAGTCACCTGTCTCTCCTGTCAAAGCTCTGATGGCTATGGTACAAATGCTCAGCCTGTATAGCAATGCGCGGTGCCCGGCAGGGGCGCAATGATCGCGCGGTCGATGGGACCGGGCTATCCCCAAATGCGGACACCATCGCAAGCAAAATTAGAACGTCGTTTTCCCAATAGGTGGCGAATATATAGGCTGGAAGCGGAGGTCCGAAAAG
This sequence comes from Sphingobium sufflavum, assembly GCF_021403115.1. GTDB lineage: Bacteria > Pseudomonadota > Alphaproteobacteria > Sphingomonadales > Sphingomonadaceae > Sphingobium > Sphingobium sufflavum. The sequence continues at coordinate 22,958 of NZ_JAJSSH010000019.1, read as the reverse complement.
CAGGACAGATTGTCCCAACCCCGGTTTACCCGGCGCGCCGTTCTTGCTAGCCGATGGAGCCTATGATGCACTGCAACGTAATTGGGGTGTTCGCGCAGTGAAGATCGCCGTTATCGACGAAAGCGCCGCACGCGCTGCGGTGATCGAGGAGGGGCTGCGCGAAGCGGGCCTGACCGACGTCACCGTGTTGCTCGACCGCCGGGGGGTGGTCGCCGCGCTGGAAAGGCTGGCGCCCGACGTGGTGCTCATCAACCTGGAAAATCCCAGCCGCGACATGCTGGAGGAAAGTTTCGCCCTGTCCCGCGCGGTGGCCCGGCCCATCGCCATGTTCGTCGATCAGTCGGACGACGCCTCCATCGGGGACGCGGTCGATGCGGGCATTTCCGCCTATGTGGTCGATGGCCTGCGCAAGGACCGGATCAGGCCCGTGGTCGAACTGGCGATCCGCCGGTTCAACGCCTTCTCCCGCCTGCAATCCGAATTGCATGAGGCGCGGTCCGCGCTGGCGGAGCGCAAGACCATCGACAAGGCGAAGATGCTGCTGATGAAGCGACGCAAGGTGGACGAACCGGCGGCCTATGCGCTGCTGCGCAAGCAGGCGATGGACAGCGGGCGGCGGATCGTGGAGATCGCCGAGGCGCTCATCACCGCAGACAGCATATTGGGAGGCGAGTGATGAGCCAGTTCCGCATCGGCTTCCTGCCGCTGGTGGACGCGGTCCTGCCCATCGTGGCGCATGAGATGGGCCTCGCCGCACGGGAAGGCGTCCATCTGACGCTGATCAAGGACCGGACATGGGCGACGGTGCGCGACCGGCTGGCCTATGGGCAGACGGATGCGGCGCATCTGGTTGCGCCGGTCGCCATAGCCATGGCGCTGGGCCTCGACCGTGCGCCGGTGCCGATCGGCGCGCCCTTCATGCTGGGCCTCAACGGCAATGCCATCGCCGTGTCCAATGTGCTGGCGGAGGAACTGGGCATCGGCATGGAGGCCGATGTGCGGACCGTCGGCGAGCGGCTGACCGCCGTGGCGAAGGCGCAGCTTTCGATGGGGCGGCGGTTGCGGATCGCGGTGGTGCATCGCTACTCCAGCCATAATTACATGCTGCGCTACTGGCTGGCGGCCTGCGGATGCGATCCCGATTTCGACGTGGAGATCGTGGTGGTCGCCCCGCCGCTGATCGCGGACGCCTTTGCGGCGGGCGAAATCGACGCATCGGTGGTTGGGGAGCCGTGGAACAGCCTGGCGGTCGAGCGGGGCGACGGGGTCATCATCTCCTCCACCAGCCGCATCTGGACGCGCGGCGTGGAGAAGTTGCTCGCCTTCCGCTCCGAACTGCTGGAGGATCGCCGGCCCGACGTGGAGGCGCTGCTGCGCGCCCTCTATGCGGCAGGGCAGGTGGTGCTGGACCCGGGCCATACCGACATGGTGGCCAGACTGCTGGCGCGGGAGGAATATATCGGCCTGCCACAGGCGGTGATCGCCCGCGCCATCACGGGCCGGATGATCTGCCAGCGAGGCGGGGAGCCGACCAGGGTGGAGGATTTCCTGGTGCTGCATGGCGAGGCGGCGAACTTCCCATGGCGCAGCCAGGCGATGTGGCTCTATTCGCAGATGGTGCGCTGGGGCCATGCCAAGCCGACGGAGGAAGGCTTTGCGGCGGCCGCAGCGGTGTTCCGGCCCGATGTCTATCGGTCCGCCTTTGCCGGGACGGGCGCGGTGCTGCCGGGCGCCAGCCTGAAGGTGGAGGGAGCGATCAGTGCGCCGCTGGGCGCGGGCAGCCATGGCGGGCGGCTGGTGATGGGACCGGATGCTTTCTTCGACGGACGGCTTTTCGACCCCGACGATCCATTCGGTTATCTGGCCAGCGACCGCTAGAGCCATTGAGCGCTGATCGGTGACGGCCAGCGGTGTGCGAAAGCCCGTAACCCACGCGCCCGGCACGAAAATTGTGCGTTGCAAAAATTTCACTTGCGACTCGATCGAATCGGTGACAGTTTTCCTCTCATCGGAGCGAAGATGCACCGATCTTATAGCTGAAACCGGCCAATGGCGGCCGGGGACAGGCCCGGTCCGTTGCGGACTGGAATGGCAATGACGCCGCCCGGAGAGGTCGAATAACGACCCCGCTCCTGGCGGCTTTTTTATTTGGTTTTCTGCGGCTGAAACGGCGTGAGGGCGCGGTTTCGGAAGCGATCCACCGCGCGCCGGAGCGATCCGGCGAACGGCTCGCCATGTGCCCAAAGGGGCGCTCACATCTTGGTTCGGGAAGGAGTTGGGGTCGATGGATAACGGAAATGTCAAGGATAGGGATGCATGTGGCATCAGCCGTCGTGGCCTGCTGAAAACCAGCGGTACGGTGGCGGTCGCTGCTGCGGCGCAGCAAGCCTTTCCTTCGGGCGCCTTTGCGGCGGGGCCGGGGCCGGAGGTCAAGGGTGCCAAGCTGGGCTTCATCGCGCTGACCGATGCCGCGCCGCTCATCATCGCCAAGGAAATGGGGCTGTTCGCCAAGTATGGCCTGCCGGAAGTCGAGGTGCTGAAGCAGGCAAGCTGGGGCGCGACGCGCGACAATCTGGTGCTGGGCAGCGGCGGCGGCGGCATTGACGGCGCGCATATCTTGACGCCCATGCCCTATCTGCTGACGCTGGGCACCATCGGCAAGGCGACGCCGATGAGCATCCTGGCCCGGCTGAACGTCAACGGGCAGGCGATTTCGGTGTCCAAGGAATATCTGGGCGCGAAGGTCGATCTGAATGCGGCCAAGATGAAGGGCGTGATCGCCGCGCGCAAGCAGGCGGGCAAGAAGATCACCATGGCCATGACCTTCCCCGGCGGCACGCATGACATGTGGATCCGCTACTGGCTGGCAGCGGGCGGCATCGACCCCGACAAGGATGTGGAACTCATCACCATCCCGCCGCCGCAGATGGTCGCCAACATGAAGGCGGACACGATGGACGCCTTCTGCGTCGGCGAGCCGTGGAACGACCAGCTTGTGGCGCAGAATCTGGGTTATACCGCCGTCTCCACCGGCCAGATGTGGGCGAACCACCCGGAAAAGAGCTTCGCCATGCGGTCCGACTGGGTCGCGAAGAATCCGCGCGCGGCGGTGGCGATTACCGCGGCGGTGCTGGAGGCGCAGCGCTGGGCGGACGATCCGGGCAACATCACCCGTCTGGCGGGCACGATTGCGGGGCGCGACTATCTGAAATGCCCGATCACGGACATTGCCGACCGCTTGCAGGGCAATTTCAATATGGGCGATGGGCGCAAATTCCCCAACGCTGCCTTCAAGATGAAGTTCTGGAGCGGCTATGCCAGCTTCCCGTACAAGAGCCATGACCTGTGGTTCCTGACCGAGGAGCAGCGGTGGGGCAAGCTGCCCACCAGCCTGAACACGACCGCGACCATCGCAAAGGTCAACCGCTCCGACATCTGGCGCAAGGCTGCTGCGACGCTGGGCGGCAAGGGTCCGGCGAGCGACAGCCGGGGCGTCGAGAAATTCTTCGACGGCAAGACCTTCGATCCCGCCAATCCCAAGGCCTATCTGGCCAGCCTTGCCATCAAGCGCGTCTGAGGAGGACCAACGACATGGCTTCGCCCAATATCGCACCCGGCGACCCATCGGCTTCGGCCGGTGGGGGCGCCCCGGCCGCCAGTGAGCGCGGTGTCATCGTGCGCTACCCGGAAACGGCCATAGCGCGCCGCCGCTTTCCGCCCATCCCCACGCCCACGCATCCGCTGGCGGTCAAGGCGCAGGCGGTGGCGGCGTCGGTGCTGCCCACCTTCTTCATGGTCATGGCGCTGCTGTTCGTGTGGCAGATGCTGTGCGGATCGCCGGAGTCCAACTTTCCCAGCCCGGTGAAGGTCTGGGAGGAAAGCCATGAGGTGATCGTGCATCCGTTCAAGGGTGTGGAGATCAGCGGTCTGGGCCTGAAGATCGAGGAATCGGGTGATGTTGGCATTGCGGGTCATGTGCTGACCAGCCTTGGCCGCGTGCTGAAGGGCTATAGCATCGCGGCGGTGGTCGGTATCGCGCTGGGCGTGCTGATCGGGCAGAGCCAGTTCGCGTTCCGGGCGCTCGATCCTCTGTTCCAGGTGCTGCGGACCGTACCGCCGCTGGCCTGGTTGCCGCTGAGCCTCGCGATTTTCCAGCAGGCTGGGCCGTCCGCCATCTTCCTGATCTTCATCACCGCCATCTGGCCGGTGATCCTGAACACGGCGGTGGGCGTGCAGACCATTCCGGCGGCCTATCGCAACGTGGCCAAGGTGCTGGCGCTCAACCCGTTCGAATATTTCACCAAGATCATGCTGCCCGCCACCGTGCCGCACATGTTCACCGGCCTGCGCATCGGCGTGGGCATGAGCTGGCTGGCCATCGTCGCCGCCGAGATGGTGCAGGGCGGCACGGGCGTCGGCTTCTTCATCTGGGACAGCTACAACAGTTCGTTGCTGACCGACACTATCGTCGCCCTCGTCTGGATCGGTCTGGTCGGCTTTACGCTGGACCGCCTTGTCGCCCTCCTTGGCCGCCTCGTCGGCCGCACGAACTGAGGAGAAAGAGCCATGAAACAGCGTAGCTATCTCGCACTGGAAGACATCACGGTCGAATTTCCGACCAGGGGCGGCACCTTCTGCGCGCTCGACACGATCAACCTGTCGATCGACAAGGGACAGTTCGTCGCCCTGATCGGTCATTCGGGATGTGGCAAGTCCACGCTGCTCAACGCGGTGGCGGGGCTGGTCAAGCCGACGCGCGGCGTCATCTTCCTCGACGGCGACGTAGTGGACGCACCGGGGCCGGACCGGGCCGTGGTGTTCCAGGACCATAGCTTGCTGCCCTGGCTGACCGTGGAGGAAAATGTGCGGCTGGCGGTCGACAAGACGTCGGCGGGCAAGTCCAAGGGGGAGCGCAAGGATTGGGTCATGCACAATCTCGACCTCGTCCAGATGGGCCATGCGGCGGCCAAGCGGCCCGGCGAATTGTCCGGCGGCATGAAGCAGCGGGTCGGCATCGCCCGCGCCATCGCCATGAACCCGCGCGTGCTGTTGATGGACGAACCCTTTGGCGCGCTGGACGCGCTGACGCGGGCAGCGTTGCAGGATGTGGTGATGGAATTGCAGGCGCGGCTCAACAACACGGTGCTGATGATTACCCATGACGTGGACGAGGCCGTGCTGCTGGCCGACCGGGTGGTGATGATGACCAATGGCCCGGCAGCGCGCATCGGGGAGGATCGCGCCGTGAACATCGCCCGGCCGCGCAACCGGCTGGAGGCCATCGACACCGCTGATTATGCGGATGCGCGCCATGCGGTGATCCACTTCCTGCACGAACGCTATCGCAACCCGGCCTCGCTGGCCGCGTGAGCGGGGCGGCCTTGCGGGGCCGCCCATCCATCCAGAACGACATGAGGGGATGTCCTGAAAGGCGAAAAAGCCATCAGGCCAAGAGGGGGAAATTATGCGGAAACTATCCATTCTATTGTGCGCATTTGCGGTCGTCGCCACCACGCCCGCCGTCGCGCAGGACATCAAGTTCAAGCCCATCGTGGATGCGCGGCTGCGCTACGAAACGGTGGAGCAGGACGGCCCTGCGCCGCTGACCAAAACGCGCGATGCGGATGCGGTGACGCTGCGCCTGCGGATGGGTGGGGAGATCAGCAAGGGGCGCCTCTCGGTATTGGGCGAAGTGGAAGGCACGCTGGCGATTGCCAATGATTATAACGCCTTCCCCTTCGCGGTGAGCAGCGGGCAGCGGCGCACCCTGTATCCCGTCGTCGCCGACCCGGCGAATATTGACCTCAACCGCGCCCAGATCCAGTATAAGTCCAAGGCCGTCACCGCGACGCTGGGCCGCCAGCGGATCAACCTGGACGACCAGCGTTTCGTCGGTTCGGTCGCATGGCGCCAGAATGAGCAGACGTTCGACGCCGTGCGGGTCGAGGCCAAGGTCGGACCGGTGCAGCTCGACGGCACCTATGCCATATCGCAGCGCACCATTTATGGCATCGAGGCGGACGCCAGAGAGGCGAACGGCGGCGATTTCGTCTTCCTGAGCGCGGGCGTGAAGCAGGGCAAGTTCGCGCTCAAGGGCTTTTCCTACCTGATCGACTATGACGAGAGCTATGCCTATGCCAACAGCAGCCAGACCTATGGCGTGCGGGCCAATGCCACCCTCCCGCTGGGCAAGAAGGTGAAATGGGCGCTGACCGGCATCTATGCCCATCAGAGCGATCTGGGCCTCAACCCCAATCGCTATGCGGCCGATTATGTGATGGTCGAGGGGATCATCGACATCAAGGGGTTCAAGCTGACCGGAGGCTATGAACTGCTGGGGTCCGATCCCCGTGCGAATTTCGCCTTTCAGACGCCGCTGGCGACGCTGCACAAGTTCAACGGATGGGCGGACAAGTTCCTGACCACGCCGACCACCGGCCTTCAGGATTATTACGTCGGTATCGGCTATGCCTGGCCCAAGGTGGGGAAGATGGGACCGCTGGCCGCAAACTTCACCTTCCACCGTTTCGACAGCGACCGTCTCTCGATCCATTATGGCGACGAATATAATGCGCAGGTCACGCTGAAGCTCAACAAGCATCTAACGGCGCTGGTCAAATATGCGGATTATCAGCGCAAGGGCGTGGCCAGCTATACCGGCGATGCCGATACGAAGAAGTTCTGGGCGCAGATCGATTATGCCCTGTGACGCCAGTGCGGGCTGAGATCGGATAACCGACAGGCCCGAAACGGGCGAGGGCGACCGGCAGGCCGGGCTTCCGATGGAGGAGGAAACTTCCCATCGCGAGGCCCGGCTTTTCGATGTGGCCCTGCCTAAAAAACAGGCAGTAAAATGCGGGGTGATGCACTTTTGTGCACTGCAAAAATTGCGTTTGCATTGCCCCTTTGTTGCGGGCAAAAAGAGGGTGCGAAGGGAGCGATGACGCTTTCGAATCGCCCAGCTGGTGCTGCAACGAAGTGGCATAGCGACACCAAATAATTTGGCAGGCAATGGCGCCGCCGATCTTGGGGAGGACGCCCGGATCGTGCGGCTTTTTTGCGTTCTTTTTCGAACGGAGCGGCAGCGTGGACGGACGGTTGGCACAGCAGGACGGAAAGGCGGATGGCGCAGCACGCGCCGGCCGGTCCGTGCATGCCGCGACCGTTCAGTCGCTGTCGGTTCCCGTCAGGTCTCCCCGCGCCGCCACCGGCATGATGGTGATCGAAGGCGCGCGGTCAGTGATGCGCCAGCGATATGACCAGCGCCAGGGCGAGGGCCAGCGATATGAGCTGCCAGAAGCGCACCGGGTCACGCTCGATCAGGGGTATGAAGCCCTGGTTCACGCGGGCGACCGCCGCGCCGCCTTCCAGCGCGCGCAGCAGCTCGACCACGTCGCCGAAACGCTCGTCCGGGTCGACCGCGACGGCGCGCATCAGGGTGCTGTCCAGCCAGCCGGGCAGTTCGGGACGGGCGACGCTGGGCAGGTTAAGCTTGCGGAAGCGGGGGCGGCTGAAGGCTTCGACCTCGCCATAGGGGTAGGCGCGGGCGAACAGGCGCCAGAGGGTGACGCCCAGCGCGAACTGGTCCGTACCCTCGTCGCCCAGATTGCCGGCGAACATTTCGGGCGCGAGATAGCTGGGCGTGCCGGGAATCTCGACGCCGACGAACTCGTCGATGCGGGGCAGTCGGGCGACGCCGAGGTCGATCAGTTTCAGACCGCCGTCGGGCAGCAACATGACATTGTCGGGCTTGATGTCACGGTGGATGATGTCCAGCCGGTGCAGCGCGGCGACCGCGCGGGTCAACTGGATGGCGATGGCGAGACCATCGGCAAGGCTGATCTGACGGGCGGCCAGCCGCGCCTCCAGCGTCTCGCCATCATAGAAGGGCTGGACGCCGTAGAGCCGGGTCTGGCGGTCGGTCGAGACGGATATGACGCCCGCGACGAAGGGGCTGGAGACGCGGCTGCCGACCAGCATCTCGCGCGCGAAGGCCAGCCGGGCGCCGCTTTCGGACAGCAGGGCGGGCTTGGGGAATTTGACCGCCACCGTCTGGCCGGACACGCTGTCCGTGCCGCGGAACAGGCGGGTATAGCGACCGTCGGAGAGCAGGCTGTCGAGGCGGAAGCCGTCGATGGTGTCGCCCTCGGACGGCGGATCGAGGATGGGCAGGCGCGCGATGTCGCCCGCGACGCTGTCATGGTCGATGGCGGGCAGCGCCACGATGTCGAGGATGACGGCGCTGGCGTTGTCGCTGCTGCCGCCGTCGAGCGCGGCCTCGACCACGGCCTGCGCGTCCGCCTCCGCCGAGTTGCGCGCGCCCAGCAGCCGTTCCAGCTTCCTCGCGCTCAACGTGCCATGGACGCCGTCGCTGGTGAGCAGCAGCCGGTCGTGTTCCGCCAGCACGATGTCATGATGGTCGAGGCGCAGTCGCTCCTCGATACCCAGCGCGCGATAAAGGATATGCTTCTGGTCGGGATGGGACCGGGTATGGTCCTCGGTCAGCAGGGTCAGGCGACCCTCGCGATAGTGCCAGGCGCGGCTGTCACCGACATGCAGGACATGGGCGCGGCGACCTTTTATAACCAATGTGGTAAAAGTCGTGGCGGCGTGAGCCATGCTTTCGGTTCGTCCCATGGCGGTCAGCCAGCGGTTGAAGGGCGCCATGACGCGCTGGACCGCCGCCGCCGGGCCGATGGTGTCGGGCTGGTCGTAGAACCCCTCGATCAGGGAGCGAACGGCCAGTTCGGACGCGATGCGGCCGCCCTTGTGGCCGCCCACGCCATCCGCCACCGCCGCGATCATGCCGTGGCGCGCCCGTTCATTCTCCGTCGCCGCGTAGATGCCGGCAAAGTCCTGATTGTCGGGGCGTGCGCCCCGCTCGGAGGCATGGCCAGCGGCCACCTGCAAACGTCCTTCCGGTCTCACCACCCGCTCCCTCGCATGTACGTGCGTGAGGGGAGCGGGGCGTGGGGTCGTTCGTCAAGCGTGAAAATTTCGGATGCCTCCGTTCAGCGGGCCACCCCGGCACAGGCCGGGATCGCTCATGGCGGCGCGCTTCCAGCAAAGACCCCGGCCTGCGCCGGGATGACGTCTCTCTCTGTGGTGGGGATGATTTGAGAATGACCGAGAGTAAACCCTTCTGGCAATCCGGGCACAGGCCTACGCTCATCATGGCGTTCCTGTACTTCGACATCGCCTTCATGGTGTGGAACATGCTTGGCCCGCTGGCGCCGATCATTTCCAAGGACATGGGACTGACCCCGGCCGAAAAGGGCTTCATGGTCGCGGTGCCGACGCTGGCGGGCGCAGTCCTGCGCCTCGTCAACGGCTTCCTGGTCGACAAGATCGGCCAGAAGGTTACGGGGGCGATCGGACAAGTCATCGTGATCGCTGGCCTGTTGTCGGCATGGCATTTCGGCGTCGACAGCCTGAACGGCCTGATTGCGGTCGGTGTGATTCTGGGCTTTGCGGGGGCGAGCTTCGCGGTTGCACTCCCGCTCGCCAGCCGCTGGTATCCGCCGGAGCATCAGGGCAAGGCGATGGGCATCGCGGGCATGGGCAATTCGGGCACCGTGCTGGCCGCGCTTTTTGCTCCGCTGCTGGCCAAGGCGTTCGGCTGGAACAATGTGCTGGGCCTTGCGGTCATCCCGCTGGTCATCGTCTTCGTGGCCTATATGGTCTTCGTGAAGGACAGCCCGGACCAGCCGCCCGCCAAGAGCATGGGCGCCTATATCAGGGCCTATGGCGCGATGCTGGGCGAGGGCGATACCTGGTGGTTCATCCTCTTCTATGGCGTGACCTTTGGCGGGTTCGTCGGCCTCGCGGGGTCGCTGCCGATCTTCTATACCACCGAACTGGGCATGACGCCGATCCATGCGGGCTATGCCACGGCCGCCTGTGTCTTTGCCGGGTCGATGGTTCGTCCGCTGGGCGGCGCACTGGCCGACCGGATCGGGGGCATCAAGACACTGTCGCTGGTCTATATCGTCGCCGCCGTCCTTCTGGTCGCGATCAGCGCAGCGCCGCACAGCTTTGCTATCCTCTTCCCGCTGTTCTTCGCCGTCATGGGCGCGCTGGGCGTGGGAAATGGCGCGGTGTTCCAGCTGGTGCCGCAGCGCTTCCGCAACCAGATCGGCGTCATGACCGGACTGGTCGGCTTTGGCGGCGGCGTGGGCGGCTTCTACCTCGCCTCCTCGCTGGGCCTTGCCAAGCAGTGGACGGGTAGCCCGTCCGCCGGTTTCCTCATCTTCGCCGCGCTCGCGCTCGTCGCGCTCGGCGGTCTCACCTCTGTCAAGAAGCGGTGGCGCACCACATGGGGCGCGGCCATTCAGGGAGTACGTATCTAATGTCCCAGAAACCGCATCTCATCGTCGTCGGCAATGGCATGGCCGGGTGCCGCGCCGTCGAGGAAATCCTCGCCCGCGATCCGAACAAGTTCCGCATCACGATTTTCGGGTCGGAACCGCGCGTCAACTATAACCGCATCATGCTGTCGCCCCTGCTGGCCGGTGAGAAGTCGTTCGACGACATCGTCATCAACAGCGAGGCCTGGTACGCCGACAATGGCATCACGCTGGTCGCGGGCGACGCCATCGTTGCCGTCGATCGCGCTGCGCAGACGGTCACCAGCGCGTCGGGTCGCACCGAAAGCTATGACCGGCTGCTGCTGGCCACGGGATCGGACCCGTTCATCATCCCGGTTCCCGGCAAGGATCTGCCCGGCGTCATCACCTTCCGCGACATGGAGGATGTGGACAAGATGCTGGCGGCGGCGGACGCGGGCGGCGACGCGGTCGTCATCGGCGGCGGCCTGCTCGGCCTCGAAGCGGCGCACGGCCTTGCCCTGCGCGGCATGAAGGTCACGGTCATCCACCTGATGCCGACCCTGATGGAGCGGCAGCTGGACGAGGCGGCGGGCTGGCTGCTCAAGACCGAACTGGAGCGGCGCGGCCAGACCATCCTGACGCAGGCCGACACCGGCGAAGTCTATGGCGACGGCAAAGTCGAGGGTGTCCGCCTGAAGGACGGGACGGAAATTCCCTGTTCCATCGTGGTGATGGCGGTGGGTATCCGCCCGTCGACCGGCCTCGCCAAGGCCGCCGGTCTGGACGTCGAGCGCGGCATCCTGGTCGACGACCATATGATGACGAGCGATCCCGCTGTCCTGGCGGTGGGCGAGTGCGTGCAGCATCGCGGTGCGGTTTATGGCCTCGTGGCGCCCTTGTGGGAAATGTGCCGGGCGCTGGCGGACAGCCAGACGGGCAATCCCAGCGGCTACACCGGCTCCGTGACCTCCACCAAGCTCAAGGTCAGCGGCATCGACGTCTTTTCCGCCGGCGATTTTTCCGGCGGCGAGGGCTGCGAGGATATCGTCCTGCGCGATGCGACGCGCGGCGTGTACAAGCGCGTGATCGTCAAGGATGAGAAGGTCATCGGCGCGGTGCTGTATGGCGATACCGCCGACGGTAACTGGTATTTCGACCTTCTGAAGAAGGAAGAGAATATCGCGGACATCCGCGAGGCGCTGATCTTTGGTCAGGCGTTTGCGTCCGGGGGTGCGCTGTCGGACCCTAAGGCGGCCGTTGCGGCGCTTTCCGACGATGCGGAGATCTGCGGCTGCAACGGCGTCAGCAAGGGGCAGGTGATGGCCTGCGTGGCGGGCGGCGCCACCGACCTCGACGCGGTGCGGGCGACCTGCAAGGCGTCGGCCAGCTGCGGTTCGTGCACGGGGCTGGTCGAGAACCTGCTCGCGCTGGCGCTGGGCGATGACTATTCCGGCGAACGCACCGTCAAGACGATGTGCAAATGCACCAGCTTCACCCATGAGGATGTGCGCGCCGCCATCGTGGAAAAGGGCCTGAAGGCCATTCCCGAAGTCATGCAGGAAATGAGCTGGACGACGCCCGACGGCTGTTCCTCCTGCCGTCCGGCGCTCAACTATTATCTGCTGTGCGCTTGGCCGGCCGAGCATGTCGAAGACCCGCAGAGCCGGTTCGTCAACGAGCGGATGCACGCCAATATCCAGAAGGACGGCACCTATTCGGTGGTGCCGCGCATGTGGGGCGGCGTCACCACGCCGAACGAACTGCGCGCCATCGCCGACGCCGCCGACAAATATGGCGCACGCATGGTGAAGGTCACGGGCGGGCAGCGGCTCGACCTGTTCGGCATCAAGAAGGAAGACCTGCCCGCCATCTGGGGTGACCTGAATGCGGCGGGGATGGTGTCCGGCCATGCCTATGGCAAGGCTCTGCGCACCGTGAAGACCTGCGTGGGGTCCGAATGGTGCCGGTTCGGGACGCAGGACTCGACGGGGCTGGGCATCAAGGCGGAGCAGATGACCTGGGGGTCGTGGATGCCGCACAAGTTCAAGATCGCGGTGTCGGGTTGCCCCCGCAATTGCGCCGAGGCGACGATCAAGGACTTTGGCGTGATCTGCGTGGATAGCGGCTATGAGCTGCATATCGGCGGCAATGGCGGCATCCACCTGCGCGGTACGGACTTTCTGTGCAAGGTGGCGACGGAGCAGGAGGCGCTCGATTATTGCGCGGCGTTCACCCAGCTTTACCGCGAGGAAGCGCGCTATCTGGACCGTACCGCGCCTTGGGTGGAACGGGTCGGTCTCGACTATGTGAAGAAGCGCATCGTCGAGGATGAGGTTGGGCGCGAGGCGCTGCGCAATCGCTTCCTCTATGCGCAGAGCTTCCTCCAGGTCGATCCCTGGGCGGAACGGGCAAGCGGCAAGGAAAGCTTCCTGCATGAGCATATCGCGGAAATCCGGCCCTTTGCCGTGGTGGGAGGGGCTGCATGACCGCTCTCAGCGCGCTTCGGATCGCCGACCATGACACTCACACCCATTTGGACACACACATGATCGCAGACTGGCTCGACATTGGTACGGTGGATCAGCTTCCGGCGCTGGGCGCGCGCACATTGCCGGTGCGGGGCGGCAAGGAGATCGCCATCTTTCGCACCGCCAACGGCGATGTCTATGCGCTGGTCAACCAGTGCCCGCACAAGCAGGGGCCGCTGTCTCAGGGCATCGTCCATGACACGACCGTCACCTGCCCGCTGCATAACTGGCGGATCAGCCTGATCGACGGTCATGCGCTGGGCGAAGATGAGGGGTGCGTGCCGACGATCCCGGTCAAGATCGACGGCGGCCGCATTCTGATCGGCCGCAAGGAAGCCTTGCAGGGCATGGCCTGAGATGACGACGGACGCCGCATCCGGTGATGGGGTGGTTCGCACCACCTGCGCCTATTGCGGCGTCGGTTGCGGCGTGAAGGCCATGCCGCAACCCGACCGGACGGTGACGATCCGGGGGGATGAGGCGCATCCCGCCAATCTGGGGCGTCTCTGTTCCAAGGGCACGCATCTGGGCGAGACGGTCGGGCTGGAGGGACGATTGCTCCACCCGGAAATTGGCGGGCGGCGGGTGAGCTGGGACAAGGCCATCGGCCATGTCGCGCGGAAATTCGCCGACACGATTGCACGCCATGGGCCGGACAGCGTGGCCTTCTATGTCTCCGGCCAGTTGCTGACCGAAGATTATTATGTCGCCAACAAGCTGATGAAGGGCTTCATCGGCAGCGGCAATATCGACACCAATTCCCGCCTGTGCATGTCGAGCGCGGTTGCCGGTCATATCCGCGCCTTTGGCGAGGACGTGGTGCCCGCGACCTATGCCGATCTGGACGAGGCCGACCTGATCGTGCTGGTCGGGTCGAATACGGCCTGGTGCCATCCGGTCGTCTATCAGCGGATCATGGCGGCGCGCGCGGCGCGGGGGACGAAGATCGTCGTCATCGACCCGCGCCGGACAGAGACGTGCGAGGATGCCGACCTGCATATCGCCCTCCGCCCCGGCAGCGATGTGGCGTTGATGAACGGTTTGCTCGCCCATTGCCGCGAGGCCGGGATTGTCGATCACGCCTATCTGGACGCGCATGTCGCGGTGCCGGAAGAGTTTTGGGAGGGGCTGGCCGAGGGCTGCGACCTGACGGCCACGGCGGCGGCCTGTGATGTGCCGGTCGCCGACCTTCAGGCCTTTTACACCTTGTTCGCGGCGAACCCGCGCACCGTGACGATGTTCAGCCAGGGCATCAACCAGTCGATCCGCGGGACGGATCAGGTCAATGCGATCATCAACGTCCACCTCGCCACGGGCCGCATCGGTAAGCCGGGAGCAGCCCCTTTCTCCATCACCGGGCAGCCCAATGCGATGGGCGGGCGGGAGGTTGGCGGGCTGGCGTCCACATTGGCGGCGCATAGGGATTTCGCGCCGGAGCATGTCGCGGCGGTGCAGCGGTTCTGGGCTGCGCCCGCGATGGCGGCCAGACCGGGGCTGAAGGCGGTCGATCTGTTCCGTTCCATTCGCGAAGGGCGGATCAAGGCATTGTGGGTCATGGCGACGAACCCCGCCGTGTCGATGCCCGACGCCGGTCTGGTGCGTGAGGCGCTGGAAACCTGTCCCTTCGTGGTGGTGTCGGACTGTATCGCGGATACGGACACCAGCCGATATGCCCATGTGAAACTGCCCGCCACAGGCTGGAGTGAGAAGGACGGGACGGTCACCAACTCCGACCGGATCATCAGCCGCCAGCGCGCCTTTTTCCCACCAGCGGGCGAGGCGAAGCCGGACTGGCGGATCATCGCGGAGGTGGGGCAGGCGATGGGCTGGGCGGATGCGTTCAACTATGATTGCGCGGCGGATGTCTATCGCGAGCATGCGCGCCTGTCGGCTTATCACAATGGTGGCGAGCGGTTGTTCGACCTGTCGATGCACACGGCCATCTCCAACCTCGACTATGATGCGATGGAGCCGTTTCGCTGGGGCGGCGTGCCGTTCGCGGACGGGCGCTATTCGACGGCGGACGGGCGGGCGCGACTGGTGGCGGTCACGCAGATGGAACGGGCTGCGCCCCTGGTGAAATGGCCGATGACGCTGAACAACGGGCGGTATCGCGACCAGTGGCATACGATGACGCGCACCGGCCTGTCGCCGAAACTGTCGCAGCATCGCCGCGAACCGATGGTGGAGATTCACCCGGATGACGCCGCGCCGCTGGGCATAGTGGCGGACGATCTGGTGCAGGTTTCCACGCCGCAGGGCATGAGCCTGTTCCGCGCGCAGATCAGCGAAGGGCAGCGGCGCGGCGAGGTGTTCACGCCGATTCACTGGACCGACCGCCAGTCGACGGGAGGGCGCACCGGCCTGCTCCCGCGATCCATGGTGGATCCCCATTCGGGGCAGCCGGGCTTCAAGAACACGCCGGTCGCTCTTGCAAAAATGGATCCGGACTGGCGGGGTTTCCTCATCAGTCGCGAGCCGGTGGGCGAGGTCGCGGCTGCCTATGCGACCCGCGTGCGGGTGGCGGGCGGCTGGCTGGTAGAACTGGCGGGCGAGGGCGATCCCGCCGCATTGGCCAAGGCGCTGCTGCCCAAGGGCGAGCGGGTCGAGACGGTGGACGGTTCGCGAGGAGGATTGCGTATCGCGGTCGTGCGCGATGGCGTGCTGCGCGCCGCGTTGTTCATCACCCGCAGCGGGAAGCTGCCGCGCCGGGAGTGGTTGGTCGAGCAGTTGATCGCGGCCGAGGGTGCATCGACCATGGAGTTGATGGCCGGGCGTTCGGCGACGCCGCAGGCGGACCGCGGGGCGATCGTCTGCGTCTGCTTCGACGTTGGCATGAAGACGATCGTCGAGGCGATCGGCAGCCAGAATTTGATGACGGTGGAGGCAGTGGGGGCGGCGCTCAATGCGGGCACCAACTGCGGATCGTGCCGTCCCGCCATCCAGCGCCTGATCGGCGAAACCAAGGAGACCGCCCATGCGTGACCTGCATCTTATCGCCCCCGGAGAGGTTTGGCTGGTCGGTGCGGGACCGGGCGATCCCGACCTGCTGACGCGCAAGGCGGAGAAATTGATCCTGAGCGCGGACATCGTCTTTTTCGACGCGCTGGTCGGACCGGGCATCCTCGACCTGATCCCCGATGGCGTGGAGCGGGTCAGCGTCGGCAAGCGGGCCGGGCGGCACAGCAAGAATCAGGAGACGATCAACGACCTGATCGTTGCGGCGGCGTTGGCGGGGCGGAAGGTCGTGCGGCTGAAGGGCGGCGATCCATCCATTTTTGGCCGGTCGATGGAAGAGATGGCGGCGCTGGCCGAGCATGGCGTGACGCCCCGTATCTGCCCCGGCATCACGGCGGCGAGCGCGGCGGCGGCGAGTGCGGGGCTGTCGCTGACGTTGCGCGGACTGGCGCGCAAGCTGGTGTTCGTGACGGCCCATGCGCGCGATGGCGATACGCTGGACCTGGACTGGGAGACGCTAGCCGATCCGGGCGCGACGCTGGCTGTCTATATGGGCAAGTCGAGCGCGGGGATGATTGCGAAGCAGTTAATGGCGAACGGGATGGCGGCACGAACGCCGGTTCTGGCCATCGAGAATGCGAGCCTGCCGAGCGAGCGGATTGTGCGGACACGGATCGACCTGCTGGAGATAGCAACGCGGGCGCTGGGATCAGGGCCTGCACTGTTGCTGATCGGCGATGCGGTGGGAGCCGCATCGTCGGTCAGTGTCGGTGGTCGCAAGGCGGCTATGCCCTGCCCGAACGGTGCCCGATAAAGGCGGCGGCGAGCAGGATGAGGCTGCCCACCACGAAGCTGAGGCCGGGCAGGGTGTCGATGGACTGACCATAGAGCCAGCCGAAGAACAGAGGCGAGGCGATCCCCGCGATGGCGGCGACGCTGTTGTTCGCGCCCTGGAGCTGGCCCTGCTCCCGTTCCGACACGCGGGCCGTCATCAGCGATTGCAGTGTCGGAATGGCAAGCGCCCACAGGCTGTTGGGGAGCAGCGTCGCGGCGAACCAATATTTGTCCGGCGCGATGCCCATCAGGAAGATGCCGATCGCCCCCGCGACAAGGCCGATGACCATCGTGCGGCGGTCGCCGAGCCGCGCGGACACACGGCCCACCACATAGCCCTGCATCGCCATGTCCAGCAGCCCGGCACAACCGAGCAGCAGGCCGACCTCCAGCGGTCCCAGCCCATAGCGGTGGGCGGCGTAGAGCACGTAGATGACCGAGAAGATATGGTGCGCGAAATAGAGGAGGAAGTTGACGAAGGACAGGCCGATCAACTCCGCATGGCTGCGCAGCAGGCGAAGCGCGCCGAGGGGGTTGGCGCGGCTCCAGGCGAAGGGCATGCGTTTGTCCGGGGCCAGAGATTCCGGCAGGATGGCGAGACCGTAGAGAAACGCCGCGCCCGACAACGCCGCGGCCGCCCAGAAGGGGACGCGTGGCCCCCATGTCGCCAATATGCCGCCCAGCGCCGGTCCCGCGACAAAGCCCGCCGCCCAAGCGGCACCGACGAGGCCGAACGCCTTTGACCGATGCTCCGGTGCGGTGATGTCCGCCATGTAGGCATAGACGGCGGTGAAGCTGGAGGAGGTGATGCCGCCGAGCATCCGCCCCACCGCCAGCCACCACAGATTGGGCGCGAGCGCCATGAGCAGCCAGTCGAGCGCAAGGCCGATAGTGGAGATCAGGATCACCGGGCGACGGCCGTAGCGGTCCGACAGTGCGCCGATGAGCGGCGAGAAAAGAAATTGCATCGCGGCCCACAGCGCCACCAGCAATCCATTCCACAGGCCCGCCGCGCCGTCGCTATGGGCGAATTCCTCCACCAGCGCGGGCAGGACCGGAATGACGAGGCCCAGCGCCATGACGTCGAGCAGCGCGGTCACGAGGATGAAGGCGACGGCGGGCTGGAAGCGGGTGGGGGTAAAGCGAATCATGGCGCGGGGGTCATAGCGTGACGCGGCTGTACCGGCACTGTCTGCTTTGTCGCCTTTTGTACGGTTCCTGCGCTTTTGTCCGAATGGCGGGGTGGCTATGGCATCAGGATTCGCGCCGGGACGATGCCAGTGCGTCGAGGATGCGGCAGCGGCCTGCCTCCGCTTCTCGCCGCAAAACGGTGGTCCGCAGTGCGAATTTCACGCCGGGGATGGTTTCCTGCACCAGTGGGTCGCCGGTCCACCATGTTATGCGGCAGGTGCGGCGGGTGATGCGCCAGTATCCGTTGGCGCGCATCCAGTCATCCTCATACCAGCCGGTGCCGTCCCACAGCGGTGCGCCGTCCACCGCCTTGCGGACCAGCCGCCAACTGCCGTTGCAGAAGCTGGTCGCCCGGTCGCCGTCGACCTGCACCAGATGAGAGGACAGGGTGTGCTGCGTGGAGTCGAACGGGTCGTGGAAGGCGGCGAAGTCCGTCTTGAACCGGGCGAGGCTGGTCCAGTGCGATGTTGCGCCATAATCGGCGTCCACGTCGGGGGTGAAGAGACGATCGAACAAATCCCAACGCTGGGTATCGACTGCGACACCATAAAGATTGAGGCTCTGCTGGATGGCGAGGATGTCGCTGTCGGCCATGATCGTGTCTCTCTCGATGCTTTTTGTGGCGGGCCTACAGCGCCTTCTGGGCCAGACGTGCCGCCGCGATTTCGCTCAATTGGCGGAACTTCACCTTGCCGCTGCCGGTGACGGCCAGATCCTCCTCCGCAAAGAACAGGATGTCGCGCGGCACCTTGAAGCTGGCGAAGCGGGTCTTCAGGAAATCGGTGACGGCGTCCGGGTCGAGGATGGCGTCGTCATGGGGGACGATGCAGGAGACGACGCGCTCACCCAGCATGGCGTCGGGCACGCCGACTGTCTGGGCGCGCTTGACGCCGGGATAATCGGCGAGGACGAGGTCGATCTCTATGGGGGAGACGTTCGCGCCGCCGGTCTTGATGATCTCGGTCAGGCGGCCTTCCCAGAAGAGGTAGCCGCGATCGTCGACATAGCCGCCGTCGCCGGTGCGGAAATAGCCTTCGGCGTCGAAGGTCTCTTCCAGGCTCTTGCCGACATAGCCCATCATGAGGGTCGGCCCCTTGATGGCGATTTCGCCCCGCTCCCCGCGTGGCAGGACGGCACCCGTGTCCGGGTCGAAGATCTTGAGGATATTGCCGGGCAGCGGCTTGCCATAGCTGCCCCGATAGTCCGCTTCCGGCGTGTTCGCCTCGACCGCCGTGTTGATGGTCAGCGTCTCCGTCGTGCCGAAGGCGGGGCAGAGGCGCCAGTCGGTGCTGACCGTCGGATGATTGAGGAAGGTGGTGCCATAGGTGACATAATGGAGCGCGGAGAGATCGGCGCTGGCCCATTGGGGCGATGTCTCCAGCCGCGCCCATTGGTGGGGCCGGCCGATGGGGAAGCTCACCCTTTCAGCCTCCATCAGGGTGAGAGCTGCCTCCGCCTCGAACACGGGTTGCAGGACGACGGTGCCGCCAGTGGTCAGCGCATTGCCCAGCACCATGGAGATATTGCCCGACCAGAAGAAGCCGTTGCCGGTCCAGCAGCGGATGGGGTGGGCCACCGGGTCAAGGTCCATGATGCGGGGCCAACGCCACCACTGGATCGCCAGCGCGCGCTGGGCGTGGAGAACACCCTTGGGCAGGCTGGTGGTGCCGGATGAGAAGAAGAGCGCGCCGGTATCCGACGGGTTCACGGCGGCGGCGCGGGCGTCCACGACGGCATCGGGAATGGACTGGCCGGTGGCGAGGAAATCGGCCCAGCGTTCCACCATCCCGGCATCGTGAGGGGAGGCGTCGCTGGCTGGCAGGTCGCTGGCAGTCACGCTGTCAAGGGCGACGAGGCGTTTCAGATAAGGGACTTTGGCGGCGGTGAGCGCGGCGGGTGCAGCGGTCAGGATTGCCGGTTCCAGATCGGCCAGCATCGTGCCGAAATCCTTCTTCAGCACCTGCCGGTCGTAGAGCAGCAGGGAGACTGCGCCCGCCTGCAACAGATATTCCAGTTCCTGCGGCGTGGAGAAGGTGCTGAGCGAGACGGTGACGCCGCCCGCCAAGGCGATGCCGAAGACTGCGGAGAGATATTCCGGCCGGTTGGTCATGAGGACGCCGACCCGGCTGTCCTTGCCGACGCCCGCCGCGATCAGCGCCTTTGCGACCTCCACCGAACGATCCCACAGTTCCGCATAGGTCCAGGATATCCGTTCGCCGGCCTGATGCATGACGAGCGCCTCCCGCTCCGCAAAGCGGCGGGTCACGTCGCGCGCATAGCCGGGAATGGTCAGCGTCCCCAGCGTGCGTTCGTCCGAAAGTGGCGCGCCATGGACGATGGAGGGCTGGGGCGTGGGGGTGGCGTTGGGCATGGCGTCGGCCTCCCGCGTCAAGGGAGTTGCACTTCGGCGGTGCCCTTCAGGATGGTGTCGCCGTCCTGCGTGGTCATCCGCGTCTGGACCCGCACCACCGGACAGCCATAGTCCGATGTTTCCAGCTTTTCGATCACCTCGCCATCGACATAGGTGACGTCGCCTTCGAAGGCGGGGCTGCGGAACTGCGTCTTGGAATGCCAGATATAGCCGTCATGCCCCGCCCAATAGGCGATGGTGTCGAGGTGCCAGGCGTTCATCGACGCGCCATAGCCATAGGCGCCGCCCATCCCGACCTTCTCCGCCTTTTCGGCGTTGATGTGGCCGGACGAGGGGCCATGATAGAGGCCGTCGCCCATGCGGGGGTCGATCTTGCGGGCGTCATGGTCGTAGCTCATGTCCGCGCCGAAACCTGCGTCCTCCTTGGCCGGGTCCACCGCGCCCTCCGGCACGTTCCAGCGCCATGTGCCCCAGATATTCTGGCGGTGGGCGCGACATTCATTGGCGAAGCTGACGACCGAGTGCGGGCCGATGACGCGGCTGGGCAGCGTGTCGCCGACCTGCACGTCGGCAAAGGCGGGCGAGCGTCCTTCCCGATTGGAGAGAATCCAGTCGTGGCGGAGCGCGTGGATTTCGGCCAGCTCCTCCTGCGTCCAGCGTTTTGGGCTGCGGTTCTGCTTGTCATAGACGCGGCGCTTGTTGGCTTCCTCGACCAGATAGCGGATGGCGGTGGCCTGTTCCTTCGCCACCTTCACCCCGTCCTGGTTGGTGTGGACGGTGTCGCCGCGGGCGAACATGGTCGGGCCGGCAAAGCCGGTGTCGGTGATGCTGTAGCCGTCGAACCGGCGATCCTGCACGAGCTTGTCGCCGGGACGCACGGGCGTGCCGTAGAACCACCATTCCTCCCCCGCGAAGATCAGGTGGGTGCCGGGCACTTTGCCGACGCAAGCGGGGTGGCAGCCATGGCCATAGTCCATCGCGACGACGAAGCTCTGCGGCGCGACGATGCCGCCGAATTGAGAGGCGCGGGCAAATTCCTCGTCCCAGTGGATGGGGTTGGGATAGTCCAGCGCCTGCACCCAGCGGCGGATGTCGGTGGCGTTGCAGGCGTCCCACATTTCCGCGAAGACGACGGGCTTGCCGACCCATTTGTCGACGTCGCTGGTGTCCAGCGTGATGGCGTTTTCGGCAGCGGTGGCGGTCATGGCCAGTCCTTCCCCTCATCCTGTTCGGGCGCGGTGCAGGAGCGCCATCGTCGCCGGTTCACCCCCGCTGTTCCATGGCCGCCGCCGTCCTTCTCGATAGTAGGTGCAAGGAGAGTGGCAGGCAGCGCGGGGGCGATGGCTTTTGACGGTAATGGTCAAGACGGGGCGGATATTGAAAAGCATTGCATGCCGGAGGTTGCCTTTTGCGTGGTCATGCACAAAGGCAGGCCGACAAGAAGGATTCTGAAAGGAGCGAGCCTGTGGCCGACAGCATTTTAGACGTTTCCGATCTCGACCGCTGGATGGGCAAGCCCATCGAGTCGTCCCCGCTGCGCGAGCCTCTGGGCAACAACGACATCCGTCGCTGGGTGCAGGCGATGCACTATCCCAACCTGGCGCACTATGACCCGCAGTTCGCCGCAGAAAGCCGCTGGGGCAAGCTGGTCGCCCCGCAGTCCTTCCCCATCGTGATGGACGATGGCCATGGCACATCGCCGAGCTGCGCGGGCAAGATCCCCAATTCGCACCTGCTGTTCGGCGGTGACGAATGGTGGTTCTATGGTCCCCGCGTGTTCGGCGGCGACACCATCGCCAATGAGCGCATCCCGTTCGACTATGTCGTCAAGGACACCAAGTTCGCCGGCCCGACCTGTTTCGAGCGGGGCGACAATTTCTATCGCAACCAGCATGGTGAACTGATCGCCAAGCAGCGGTCCACCGCCATCCGCTACAACGCGCATGCTGGTGGTGCGGCGACCGACGCCAGCCAGGCGGACGAGCCGGAGTGGAGCGACGAGGATTATCAGAAGGTCGAGGACCGCAAGTTCGAGTGGATCCAGATGCTCCACGACCTGGGCCACAAGGAGCGTTGGTGGGACGATGTGACGGTCGGCGACAAGCTGCCGGAGCGCGTCATCGGTATTCACACCGTCGCCAGCTTTGCCACCGAGTGGCGGTCCTTCCTGTTCACCGTCTGGGGCACGCTGGACCGGCGCGAGCTGAACCTGGAAGACCTGGGCTTCACCAAGGAAATGGCCGGGCATGAGAATGACCCGATCATGGAGCGCATCAACCCCGAACTGACTGACGGCGCCTATATCGGTGCGTCGCGCGGGCATCTTTTCCCGCGCTGGGCGCGCACGATCGGCATGCCGCGCGCCTATGGCTATGGCGCGTCGATGGGCGCGTGGATCGTCGACTATTTCGCGGGCTGGGCAGGCGAGTGGGGCTTTGTGCGCCATTCGAACTGCAACTATCGCGGCCCCGCCCTGTCGGGCGACATCACGGTCATGAACGCCAATGTCATCGACAAGTTCGTCGACGAGGAAGGCCGCCACATGATCCAGGTCGATTTCAAGATGACCAACCAAAAGGGTGGAACGCAGGCGACCGCGGTGGCCGAGATCGAGCTGCCCAAGAAGCCCGACTGACCGACCGTTTCGGTTGTGAAATAAAGGAGGCCGGGGCAGTGTCCCCGGCCTTTTTCATGGGCAGCGCGGCTTTTGCATGAGCGGCCCGGCCTTTAGAGCATGATGGCGGTCGA
>NZ_JAJSSH010000018.1 GCF_021403115.1 Sphingobium sufflavum | reverse complement strand
GCTTTTGCATGAGCGGCCCGGCCTTTAGAGCATGATGGCGGTCGATCGCCCCCCCCCCCCCCTCGCCCTTGCGAGCGCAGCGAGCCGCAGGCGGACGAAGCCCGACCAGTCCAGGACGGTGCCCATAGATTGCGCCGCTGCGCCCGCAAGGGCGATCCAGGGAAACGTCATCCCATTCCAGCGAACGGCGAAGCCCGCGTCAGGCGGGGAAGTTCACCTGCATCTTGGCAAAGAAATCGCCCAGCATCAGGCGATTGTCGATGGCGGTGAAGATGCGGACCTTGCGCCCGTCCGTGCGCGGCGTGAAGGTGCCGTCGCGGTTGAGGAGCGGCGCGAACACCTCCTCCGACGGGCTGGAGCCGTTGCGTTCATAGCGAAAGGTCGGGCGATAGACGCTGGGCACCCAGTCGTGCAGCGCGGTGAGGACGACCAGCGGATTGTCGCCCAGGCACCATGTCTCGCCCACGTTGATCGCGCCGTTGAACCGCCCGGCCGCCTCGAAAATGCGGGCGTAGAGCCATGCGCCGATCCGGCCGTGAGGGGCGACATGGGCCTGTATCTCCGTATCCGAGACGAGGCAGGTGCCATAGACGGCGCGCGGTATCTGCCAGATCGGCACCCGGCTTTCGTTGAAGATATATTGGGCGGCGAGCGGGTCGATGTTGAAATTCGTCTCCCCCGTGCCGCCCGCCGGATAGGCATCGCCGCCGATCCACACCAGCGTCATCCGGTCCGCGATGCGCGGTTCGAGGAGGAGGGCGCTGGCGACCTCCGTCAGGCCGCCGCCGACCGCGACATAGAGGGGCAGGCTGGTGTCGGTGCGCAGCGCCTCGTCGATGATCGCCTGCGTGCCCGCCGATCGGATGGGGCTGTGAATGTCGGAGAGCTTTGCCGGTGCACCCTCCTGCACGGCAATGGCGGCGGCGTGGCGGGGCATCAGCGACAGGATTTCGCGGGCCAGTTCGGTGGAGCGGCGCGCCGTTTCGCCGGGCCGCCCGGTGCCCGTGCCGACGATGGCGCGCAACTGGGACGTGGGCGAGAGGATCGCATGGACCGCCGCGAACAGGCCATCGATGTCACCGCTGAGGTCGTTGACGAAGATCAGGCGCGAACGCGGGCCAGCGGGAGGGGCATAGGGTTGCGAGGGATGGGGTTGCGGGGAAAGGGGCGGCCCCGCGCGAGTTCGGGCGGTCGCGGCGCGGGTGAGGCCGGGGACGGTGAGCAGGGCGGATGCCATGATGGCGTTGGCCAGAATCTGCCGGCGGTTGTGTGTCATGCCAATCCCCTTCTGTTCGGCGATGATTGGTCGTACCAAAATTGCGAGTGTTGTCCAGAGGATGGGCGGGCTAGAGCCCTGCCATTGCCCTGACGTCATCCCGGATCGGGTCCGGGATGACGGGATATGCCTGTCTGTGGTGGGGGAGAGGGCTGCACCCCCCGTCAGATATGATCCGCCGTTGCCTTGAGCCGTTTTGCGCGGGCGATAGTGGCGGCGATGAAGAGGAAGGCGACGATCTCGCCCGGCACGATGGCGAGCATGGCGTAGCGCAGCGCATTGTCACCCGCGCCGGCCCACAGGTCGCTGAGCAGGCCCACCGCCAGCGGGCCGAGGCCCAGCCCGATCAGGTTGACGCCGAGCATAATCATGGCGGAGGCGGAGGCGCGCAGCGACGGCGGGACCAGCGCGTGGGCCGCCGCGATGCAGGGGCCGAGATAAGCCCCCGCCGTGACGAACGAGCCGGAGAGGATGAGCAGCGCGCCGGTCGCATCGGTCGCCAGCAAGGCCCCGGTCTGGAAGGGGATGCTGAGGATCATGGCGGCGGCGGCGACCTCCAGCCGGGCGTGGGGGCGGGTGCGCGACAGCCAGTCGGCGATATAGCCGGTGCCGATCATGCCGATCAGCCCCGGCCCGACGGCGAGGACGGCGAGCCAGATGCCGATCTGGGCGCTGGACAGGCCATGGATGCGGCCCAGAAACGGCGCGGTCCAGTTGCCGATGCCATAGTTGACGAAGGTGTGGAAACCGCAGCCGAGCATCAGGCACACAAAGGCGGGGTTGCGCGCCAGTGTGGCGAGGCCATCCCACAGGCCGTCGCGGGAGGCGGCGGCAATCTCCAGCGCGGGATCGTCATACTGGCCGCGGCGCGGCTCCTTCAGCGTCGTCCAGGTGATGAGCGCGAGGAGGAGGCCAGGCAGGCCGACGATCCATATCGCCGGTCGCCAGCCGAAATACTGGTTGATGAGGCCACCCGCGAGCAGCCCGATCATCATGCCCACCGTCCCGGCGGAGGAGTAGATGGAGAGGGCGGCGGCGCGCTTTTCCGGCTCATAATAGTCGGAGAGGAGCGAATGGGCGGGTGGGGTCAGCCCGGCCTCCCCCACGCCCACGCCGATGCGATAGAGGAGCAGGGTGGTGAAGCTGCCCGCTGTCGCGCACAGGGCGGTCATCGCGCTCCACAGCGTCATGGAGATGGTGATAATCATGGTGCGGCTGTGCCGGTCGGCCAGCCGGGCGATCGGAACGCCGAGCACGGCATAGAAGAGCGCGAAGCTCAGCCCGGTCATCAGGCCGAGCTGGGTGTCGGTCAGGCCCAGTTCCGCCTTGATCGGGTCTTGCAGGATGGTGATGACCTGCCGGTCGACATAGTTGATGGTGTAGGCGCAGAAGAGCAGGAACAGCGCGTAGCGGCGCATCCGGGGCGAGACGAGCGGCGGCGCGGCATCGACGGGCGGGGTGGCGGGCTGGGCGGCAGGCGGGACGGCGGCGTTCAGGGCGGAGTCCGGCGTCGTCATGCGCGATCCATCCGGCACGCGCGATTCGCCCGGCGCAATCGGTCCGTCATCATCCTCTCCCTGTTTCCTGCGGCGCTTGCTAGCGCGCGGTTGGCGGGGAGGCAATGGAACGCGCCCGATGTTTGCGACCGGTGGCGCGGTGTGAAGGCGGTATCCGGGGGAGGTGGCGGGGCGGGCGGGCGCGTTGCGGTGCATCATGGCCGAATGATATAACCTATTTGGTACTTTTGTCTTGACATTGTCACGCTGATATGGCACCCCTTGTCCATCGTTGAAGACTCCGCCTCCCAGGGCTTCCCTGGGAGGCGCGGCGGTGAGGCGGGCGGCGCGGGATGGCGCGGTCCGCCTTTTCCTTTTTCCGGGCAGGTGGACATGAGCGAGCGGGGAAAACGGGTGGCGGACAGGAAGGCGGCGGGACGCAAGGACGCGCTGCTGCGCTCCCGCAAGGGGTGGCGCTGGACGAAACGGGCGGAGGATCGCTTCTTTGCCGAACTGGCCCTGACCGCCAACATCAGCCATGCGGCCAAGCAGGTGGGCACGTCGGGGCAGGGTGCGCATGCGCGGCGGCGGAGCAACGCCGCCTTTGCCGCGCGCTGGCTGGAGGCGCTGGACGAGGGCTATGCCGCGCTGGAGATGCTGATGCTCGACCAGTCGCTGCACGGCGCGGAACGGACCGAGACGGTGCGCGACGCGGAGGGTAAGGTGAAGCAGGAGAAGAGCGTCCGCAGTTTCCCCCATGCGGTCGCGATCCGGCTGCTCCAGAGCCATCGCGAGACGGTGGAGCGGTATCGCGGCATGGCGGCGCAGCGGATCGAGGATGATCCCGCCGCCGTCGCGCGCTTCCACGAGGAGCTGGACCGGGTGCAGGCGCGGTTGATGGCGGACGACCGGGCCATGCCGGGCGGGGCAGGGCAGGAGCAGTCAGCACCGGGCCAGTCGGTGCAGGACCAGTCAGTTCAGGCTCAGCCACGTCACGGCCAGTCGGCACAGCGCAGAGCAGCGCCGGGCCAGTCTGTTCAAGATCAGTCGGCGCAGGACCGCGCGACGCAGGACCGGGCAACGCATCAGGAGGCGGCGGATGGGTAGGGAGGCGCCGCGGTCGGACTATGAGCGGGTCGCGGCGGCGTCGCCGGAGGAGCGGGCGATGCTGCTGCGTCTGCTGGGCGCGGATGCGATGACGCGGCTGGCGACGCGCTGGCAGCATCGCGCGCGGCCCGCGCAACTGCCGCCGCCGGGCGCGTGGAGCCTGTGGCTGGTGATGGCGGGGCGCGGTTTCGGCAAGACGCGGCTGGGCGCGGAATGGGTGCGCGCGGTGGCGGAGGCGGACGGGTCGGCGCGCATCGCGCTGATCGGTGCGTCGCTGCACGATGCGCGGGCGGTGATGGTGGAGGGGGAGAGTGGCCTGCTGGCCATCGCGCCGCCATGGGCGCGGCCCCTGTGGCAGCCCAGCCGGCGGCAACTGCGCTGGCCCAACGGCGCGCGGGCCACCCTGTTCGGCGCGGGCGAGCCGGATGCGCTGCGCGGGCCGCAGCACAGCCATGTCTGGGGCGACGAGATCGCCAAATGGCCGGACGGGCTGGCGGTGTGGGACAATGCGATGATGGGATTGCGGCTGGGGCACGCCCCGCGCGCGCTGGCGACGACGACGCCGCGCCCGGTGCCGCTGCTGCGCAAGCTGTTGGAACAGCCCGGCGTGGTGGTGACGCGGGGGCGCACGGCGGACAATCGCGGGGCCCTGCCCGCGGCCTTTCTGGCGGCGATGGCGCGCGATTATGGCGGCACGCGGCTGGGGCGGCAGGAGCTGGAGGGTGAGATGCTGCTGGACCTGGAGGGGGCGCTGTGGACGCGCGACCTCCTGGACCGGTGCCGGGTGCGGCGGGTCGCGGCGGAGGGCGGCGACATGAATATGGGCGCGGAGCCGCTGCTGCGCCGCGTCGTAGTGGGGGTCGATCCCCCGGCGAGCGCGACGGGCGATGCGTGCGGTATCATCGTGGCGGGTATCGGCCCGGACGGGCGCGGCCATGTGATCGACGACGCCAGCGTGGAACGGGCGACGCCGGAAGTGTGGGCGCGGGCGGTGGCGCGCGCGCATCACCGATGGGGCGCGGACCGGGTGGTGGCGGAGGCGAACAATGGCGGGGCGATGGTCGAATCGGTGCTGCGCGCCGCCGATGCGGGCCTGCCGGTCCGGCTGGTCCATGCCTCCCGCGGGAAAGTGGCGCGGGCGGAGCCGGTCGCGACCCTGTATGAGGCGGGGCGGGTGGTCCATGCGGGCCTGTTCCCCCTGCTGGAGGACGAGATGTGCGGCATGGTGGCGGGCGGCGGCTATGCGGGACCGGGCCGTTCGCCGGACCGGGCCGATGCGCTGGTCTGGGCGCTCACCGATCTCTTATTGGGACGGATGGCGCAGCCGGGCTTCAAACTATTGTAACAGTATGTGGAAAAGATACTGGTTGCGTAACTGAATCATGTTAGGTTGTTTACTGGAGATCCGATAGGCGAGAACGCCGTGGAAAATGTTGTAGAACAAATAGCGCGATGCGAGACATTACCGCTGCTCTGGCGGTTGATGATCGGCTATTTTCGCGATCGGGGCTATGGCGCGGTCTGCTATTTCACTTGTGCTCCGGGGGAACCGGGACAGTCGCCGGGTCCGGTGGCGCCGCCGGTCCATCACGGGTTCAGCGCGGCGGTGATCGAAGCCTATCTGGGCAGCAATTATGAGCAGATCGACATCGTGCCGCGCATGACGCTGGCGCACGGCAGGCCGCTGCGCTGGAGCGAGGTGTGGGCCGGGGTCGAGACGACGGACGAGGAACGGCGATTCCTGACCCTGTTGCGCGAGGTGCAGATGGGCGATGGCTATACGCTGCCCTGCTATGGTCCCAACGGGCGCAACGGCTATGTCGCCATCGGCGGGATGGGGGCGCAGAGCGTGACGGACGAGGCGTCTCTGCGCGAGATGCACCTGTCGGCGCAGGCGGCGCATCTGCGGATATGCGAATTCACGCTGACGGAGCCGCAGCGGGGCAAGCCGCTGTCGGCGCGGGAGCGGGAAATCCTGGACTGGGTGGCGCGGGGCAAGAGCAACAGCGTGATCGCGGACATACTGTGCATCTCCGCAGGGACGGTCGATACCTATTTGCGGCGGATTTACGAGAAACTGGGCGTGTCGGACCGGACGTCCGCGGCGGTGCGCGGCATCGGCATGGGGCTGATCGCAGCCTGACCGATGGGCGCGATGGTGCGTGGCCGGTGTGGGTTGGCTGGCGCGGGGTTTGTGCGGCGGGATACCGTTGGCCGTGGCGGCCGGTGTGGATCGGTGCGAGTGGATTTTGCGGGGGCGACGGGTGAGAACGGGCCTTTGGGGGCTGCGGTCCGGTGGCCAAAGGGCGTCTCGTTGAGCCTGTGATGGAGAGTTGGCTATTGTTCCCTGCGGGTCGGGGCGAGCCGGGTGAACGTCCGCCTTGCCGCCCGTGCCGGAGCCTGTATCGGGGCGGGTTCGGGCTTCGGGATGAGATAGCGGGGACCGGGAGAATCAGGCCGGTCTTGTGGATTGAATATTAGGGACCAGATAGCGGGAGCCGTGCGTTCGACAGGATGCGGCTCAGGTGGTGGAATTTCGGGGATGGCCGCCTTCGGGCCGGTCCCGGACTGCGACCGGACTGACGTTAGGGACCGGGCGTCGACTGGGCGGAGCACCGCGCGAAGATATAGGGCAGCAACCCTCTGGAGGAGCGATGGCTCTGGAGATTGGAGAGATATTCGGGCGGATCGAGCGGGCGCGCAACCTCAGCGCGCTCTGGTCGCTCATGCTGCGCCATTTCACGGAGGCCGGGTTCGGCGCCATCGCCTATATAGTGTTCGACCGGGGACGGGTGGGGCAGGTCGTCGCGCTGCTGGAACGAGGGTTTCCGCCCGACATCGTCCACGCCTATGCCGAGATGGGCTATGGCCAGCATGACCCGACCTTGCGCGTGGTGATGGCGACCGGACAGCCCGACACGCCCAGCCGGGTGGCGGAGCGGTTCAACCTGTCGCCGGAAGAGCGGCAGTATAAGGGGTTGATGCGGGGGCTGGAGGCGGGTGACGCGCTGTCGCTGCCGCTCTATGGCCCGCATGGCCGCGACGCCTATGGCATATTGGGGCAGCCTGCGGACCCGGAGTTTTTCCGCACCGCGCGTCGCACCGAACTGCATATGGCGGCGCAGGCCGCGCATCTGAAGGCTTTTTCCCTCTTGCGGCGGCGCAGGCCGGACGACGGCCATGGCCTGTCCCCGCGCGAGGTGGAGATATTGGGCTGGGTCGCGCAGGGCAAGAGCAACAGCGTGATCGCGGACATATTGCAGCTCTCGCCGGGGACGGTAGACACCTATTTGCGCCGGATATTCGAGAAGCTGAATGTGACGGACCGGACCTCTGCGGCGGTGAAGGGGGTCGGGATGGGGTTGATACGGGTTTGAGAGGACGGATGGTGGGGAAAGAACGGCCTATCGTCTCCCCGCCCGGTCCCCTGTCTGTCCCCGCCGCAAGACGCAGCATGAATTGACGTTGCGCGCGCCCATGACGGGCGATTCTTTCCTGATTTGTGTTTCCGCGTTTTTCGAACCGGCGGATGATCCCATCGGTTTCGAAAAGGCCTTTGTCTTTCGATGCCGTATTTTCCGAGCCGTCGACCGTAAACGGTCAACTTGAAAACGCCCTGGGAGTATCCCGATATGAAATGGTTTGGTCGAAAGGCCGCGGCGGGTGCGTCGCGGCCGGCATTGTCGCGTGCCTGGATGAACGGTCTGGTCGCGCCGCTGGGGGACTGGCCGAGCGGCTATGAGGCGCAGGTGCGGGCCGCCGTGCTGGTCAATCCCGTCGCCCAGCGGGCGATGCGGCTGGTGGGGGAGGCGGTGGGCGGCGCGGCGCTGATCGCGACGGCGGCTTCCCCCGACGATGCGGCGCGCGCGGTGGCGCTGGTGACGGAGCGATCCGGCGGGCAGGTGCTGATGGCGACGCTGGCCGCGCATATCCTGCTCCACGGCAACGGCTATGCGCAGATCGGGGCGGGGCCGGACGGCGCGCCGGTCAGCCTGTTCGCGCTGCGGCCGGAGCGGGTGAGCGTGGAGCCGGACGCGGCGGGATGGCCGGTCGCGTACAGCTATCGCGTGGGGGAGCGCCAGGCGCGCTGGGTGACGGAGGATGGCACGGGGCGGACGTCGATCATCCATTGCCGCGCCTTCAACCCGCTGGACGATCATTATGGGCTGGGCTGCCTGGGCGCGGCGGCGGGGGCGGTGGCGATCCACAATGCGGCGACGCGGTGGAACAAGGCGCTGCTGGACAACGCCGCCCGGCCGTCGGGCGCGCTGGTGTTTGAGGGGGCGGACGGGGCGGCCCTCTCCGGCGAGCAGTTCGACCGGCTGCGCGAGGAATTGCAGGCGGCCTTTCAGGGCGCGGACAATGCGGGGCGGCCGATGCTGCTGGAGGGCGGGCTGCGCTGGCAGGCGCTCAGCCTCTCGCCCGCCGACATGGATTTCGTGGCGCTGAAGGCCGCGGCGGCGCGGGACATCGCGCTGGCTTTCGGGGTGCCGCCGATGCTGCTGGGGCTGCCCGGCGACAACAGCTATGCGAATTATCGCGAGGCGAACAAGGCGCTGTGGCGGCAGACGGTCCTGCCGCTGGCCGGGATGATTCTGGGCGGGCTGGCGCAGGGGCTGCGCGGGTGGATGCCCGGCCTGACGCTGGAGGTGGACCTGAACCGGTTGCCGGCGCTGGCCGACGACCGGGCGGCGCTGTGGGACCGGGTGGCGGGCGCGGATTTCCTGTCGGAGACGGAAAAGCGGGCGATGCTGGGGATCGCCCCGGCGCAGGAGGGATAGGCGATGCAGGACCATGACATGCTGGCCAGCCTGGTGGGACAGGCGGAGGCGGAAGGCGGCGACATCGTGATGATCCGCGCGATCATCGAGGAGGCGAGCATGATCGGCGCGGATCGGGCGCTGGACCGGCTGGGCCTGTCGGATCGCAGCGCGGCGGACGATGTGAAGGAGTTGCGCGAACTGCTGGGCGGCTGGCGCGATGCCAAGCGGGCGGCGCGGGGCGCGGTGCTGGGCTGGCTGGTGAAGGTGGCGGCGATGCTGCTGCTGATCGGGCTGGCGGTGCGCGCGGGCGTGATGCCGCAGGTGCAGGCGTGAACGGTGGGGTGCGCTTCGCGGGCTATGCGGCGCTGTTCGACCGGCGCGACCGGGGCGGGGACGTGATCGTACCGGGGGCCTTTGCGGAGAGTTTGCGGCGGCGGCTGGGGTCGGGCGAGAGCCTGCCCATCCTGTGGCAGCACGACCCGGCCCAGCCCATCGGCACGGTGGAGAGCATCGCGGAGGATGCGCGCGGCCTGCGCGTGATCGGGCGGCTGGAGTCGCGGCCCGGCGTCGCGGCGCGCGCGGCGGAGATGCTGCGCGCGGGGGCGGTGGACGGGCTGTCCTTCGGTTATCGCGTGGTGGCGGCGCAGACCGGCGAGGTGGCGCGGCGGCTGGAGGCGGTGGACATCGTGGAGGTCAGCTTGGTCGCCCACCCGATGCAACCCGCCGCGCGGGTGCATGCGGTGGAGGGGTAGGACTATAGTCCCGCAGCCTTACGCAGAGCTTCATTGATGCGGACCTGCCAGCCGGGGCCAGCCGCCTTAAAACTTTCTATGACCTCTGGGTCGAGGCGGAGGGACACATGTTGCTTGGTCTTCTCCTGCTTTGGGCGGCCACGGCGGACCAGGGTGGTGCCGCGATAGACATCGGCGCCGTCGAACCATTGCTGTGTGAGCGGGGGCGCATCATCCGGATCTATCCAGTTCTCGCCAGAATTTTTCACATTCTTCGTCATGGGCATGCCTCATGGGGATAACGCGGATGGCGTCTCCCCTCGGAGTCCAGACACAGACGACGGGGCGATCATCGAGCAGGCCCAGCATGATGTAGCGGGGTTCGCGATAATCTTTCCGGTCGTCGGGCCGGATTATATGAAGGCCATCGAAAATCTGGACGATGGCTTCGAAATCAAGACCGCGTTCTGAAAGGGTGCGGTCGCGTTTAGCGGGGTCGTACTCGATCTGCATGAAGGGAGTATCTCCAAAGATGCGAAGCGCCAGGGCTGCTTTGCATTGATTTTCTCCCTCTGAATGATCCGCAATTGGATCAACTTTCATGTAGCACATAAAATCCAAGTTTCAATAATTTTCGTATCACAAAAATTAGGGCGGTCCTGCGGGGCCGCCTTTTTTGTTTACCAGCAGGAGACATGAGCATGGTGGAAGTGAAGGCGGATACGCTGGAGAACAGCTTTGACGCGATCGTGCAGGGCGAGCGGATCGCGGCGCTGGAGGCGCGGATCGAGGGTCTGGACGCCGGATTGAGGGCGCAGGGCGTGGCGGCGGCGCGGCCTCCGCTCGACGGGGTGAAGGGGAGCGTGGTGGACCCGGCGCGCGCGGCGTTCGTGGATCGCTACCTGCGGCAGGGGCTGGAAGCGGGGGTGGAGCTGAAAAGCTTTTCCGGCGCGACCGGGGCGGCGGGCGGCTATGCCGTGCCGCGTGAGATCGATGCGCAGATCGACCATCTGCTTAAGAATATCTCCCCCATCCGCCAGATCGCCAATGTCGTGCGGACCGGATCGGCGGGCTATCGCAAGCTGGTGACGAGCGGGGGCATCCTGTCCGGCTGGGCCAGCGAGGTGGGCGCGCGACCGGAAAGCGCCACGCCGGTGTTCAACGAGATCGCTCCGCCGTCGGGCGAGCTATACGCCAATCCGGCGGCGAGCCAGGCGATGCTGGACGATGCGGCGTTCGATGTGGAGGCGTGGCTGGCGGGCGAGATCGCCGAGGAGTTTGCGCGCGCGGAGGGCGCGGCCTTCATCAGCGGCAATGGCACCAACAAGCCCAAGGGCTTCCTGACCTATACCACCACCAGCGAAGCGGATGGCGTGCGCGCGTTCGGCACGTTGCAATATGTGGCGTCGGGCCTGTCGGCGGGCTTTGCGGCGAGCAACCCGCAGGACAGGCTGATCGACCTGGTCCAGTCGCTGAAGGCGTCGTACCGGCAGGGCGCGAGCTTTGTGATGAACTCGTCCACGCTGGCGCGCATCCGCAAGTTCAAGACGTCGGACGGGGCGTTCCTGTGGCAGCCGTCGCTGGTCGCGAGCACGCCGGCCACGCTGCTGGGCTATCCGGTGATCGAGGCGGAGGACATGCCCGACGTGGCGGCGGACAGCCTGTCCATCGCGTTCGGCAACTTCACCCAGGGCTATGTGATCGCGGAGCGCGGCGAGACGAGCATCCTGCGCGATCCCTATACCAACAAGCCGTTCGTCAACTTCTACGCCGTCAAGCGGATCGGCGGCGCGGTGGCGAACAGCGAGGCGATCAAGCTGATGAAGTTCGCGGCCGCCTGACCCGCCGCGATGCTGTCCGCCCCGGTATTTCCGGGGCGGACAGTGCCTTTTCCCATAAGAAAGGATCAGCGGCATGACCGTGACGATGGAAAGCGCCGCGACCCCTGTCGTCGCGCTGGATGACCTCAAGGACTATCTGAAGATTTCGCTGGGCGATGAGGACGGGTTGCTGGGCGACCTGCTGGCCGCCGCGACGGACATGGCGGAACGGTTCACCGGGCAGATACTGGTGGACCGGGCGGTGGCGGAGGTGATGCCGGTGACGGGGGAGTGGCAGCGCCTCTCCATCCGGCCGGTGCGGGCGGTGACGGGGGTGATGGCGGTCGCGGCGAATGGTGCGGAGCAGGCGCTGGCCGTGGACGCCTATGCCATCGACATCGACCGCAATGGCGACGGATGGGTGCGGGTCGCGCGGCAGGGCGCGGTGGGCCGGGTGAAGGTCGCCTATCGCGCCGGGATCGCGGCCAATGGCGCGGGCGTGCCGGAGGCGATCCGGCATGGCATCATCCGTCTGGCGGGCGAATATCATGCGCGGCGCGAGGGGCTGGAGGTGCGGCCGCCCGCGGCGGTGAGTGCACTGTGGCGACCGTGGCGCCGGATGCGGCTTTCGTGAGGGGGGCTGGCATGAGCGGGCTGATGGCCCGCGTCGCGATGGCGGCGGAGGCGCGGGCGGAACGGCTGCGCGAGCGGGTGCGGGCGCGGATCGCGGCGGCGCTGCCCGGCGCGACGGTGCGGCGCGAGGGCGACCGGATCGTGGCGCGCGGGCGCGGGCTGGTGCGGCGCTGGGTGGCGCGGGACGATCTGCGCGATTTTCGGGAGATGGAGCCATGAGCGGGGTTCTGGCCTTGCGGCAGGTGCTGCTGACCGCGTTGCGGGGGGATGCGGCGCTGATGGCGCTGGTCAACAGCGTCGAGGATGGCGGGGCGGTGAAACAGTCGCCGCCCGCGCTGATGCTGGGCCAGATGGCGGCGAGCGAATGGGGGGCGAAGGGCGTGCGGGGCCTGAGCGTCCGGGTGCCGCTGACCCTGATCGACCGGGGCGACGCGCCCGACCGGATCGACGCGGCGGCGGCGCGGGTGGGCGTGGTGATGGACGCGCTGTCGGGCGAGGCGGGCGCATGGCGGATCGGCATCGTCCGCTTCGACCGGTCGCGAACGGTCAGGAGCGCGGACGGGCAATGGTCGATGATGGTCGATTATCTGGCGCGATTGTCGCGCATTCTCTGAACGACAGGCTCGGAACGATGGGCTGATCGGCATGTAGCCCGTGCGGACCCGCGAGGCGGGGTTAGCCGCGCCGGGTAGCCGGGTCGTCCCGATTTTCGATTTTCACGGGGCCGTCGGTCGGCCCGTTACTCCAACGAAAGGACGGCATCATGAGTGTGGAAAAGGGCAGCGCATTTCTGTTGAAGGTCGGCGATGGCAATGCGCCCGTCGCCTATAGCACCATGGCGGGGCTGCGCACGACGCAGCTCTCCGTCAATGGCGAGGCGGTGAACATCACCAGCAAGGACAGCGGCGGCTGGCGCACGCTGTTGCCGGGCGCGGGGGTGCGGTCGGTCGGCGTGTCGGGGGCGGGGGTGTTCACCGGCTCCACGGCGGAGGTGCGACTGCGCAACCATGCGCTGGCGGGCGCGATCGACGATTATGA
This sequence comes from Sphingobium sufflavum, assembly GCF_021403115.1. GTDB lineage: Bacteria > Pseudomonadota > Alphaproteobacteria > Sphingomonadales > Sphingomonadaceae > Sphingobium > Sphingobium sufflavum. Next base: position 8,611 of record NZ_JAJSSH010000018.1, on the reverse strand, counting down.
ACTGAGCTTCGAGAGCGGGGAGCGGATGCGGGGCAAGTTCCTCGTCACCCGGCTCGACTATGCCGGCGATTATAATGGCGAGCGCAATTATACGCTGAGCCTGGAGAGCAGCGGACCGGTGGTGGCGCTGTGAGCGGGGCGGCGAATCCCGTCAGGGGCGAGGTCGGGCTGTGCCTCGATGCGCGCGAGTGCGTGCTGCGGCCCAGTTTCGCGGCGCTGGTCGCGGCGGAAGGCGAGCTGGGGCCGCTGCTGGCGCTGGTCGATCGGGCGGCGGAGGGGCGCATCGCGCTGGGCGAGATTGCGGGCCTGTTCTGGCATTGCCTGGTGGAGCGGGGCGAGTGGGACCGCGAGGCGCTGGGCGAGGCGGTGATGGCGGCGGGGCTGGCGCGGGTGATGCCCGTGGTGCGCGCGGTGCTGCACCAGATTCTCGCGGGAACGGCGTGACATTCGGGGAACAGGCGGGGCGGCTGATGGCGCTGGCGGCGGTGCTGCTGGGGTGGCGACCCGCCGAATTCTGGGCGGCGACGCCGGGGGAGCTGGCGGCGATCCTGCGCGGCCTGTCGGAGCAGGCGGGCGGCGGGGTCTCCGGCGTCGCGGGCATGGATGCGGGCGCTTTGGCGCGGTTGAAGGAGATATGTCCCGATGACGGATGAGATCGAAACGCTGACCGTGGGCGTGCGGGCGGAGGTGAGCGGCTTTGCGCGCGATGTGGACGCGATGCGCGGATCGCTGGAGGGGCCGCTGGTTGCGGGAGCGGACAAGGCGGGGCGGATGATCGAGCAGAGCCTGTTGCGCGCGGTGCGGACCGGCAAGACGGGCTTCGACGACCTGCGCCGCATCGTGCTGAACGTGATGGCGGAGATTGCGGCGAGTGCGGTGAAGGCCGGGCTGGCGAGCATCGGCGTGGGGGTGAAAACGGGCGGTTCGTCCGGCGGGAGCGGGGATGGCGGGACCGTCGGCGGCAATGGCGGGCTGCTGGCGCTGGGCGCGAACCTGCTGGGGTCGGTGCTGGGCCTGCCGGGGCGGGCGACGGGCGGGCCGGTGTCGCCGGGCCGCGCCTTTCTGGTCGGGGAACGCGGGCCGGAGGTGTTCGTGCCGACCAGCAGCGGGAGCGTGGCGCCGATGGTGGGCGGCGGCGGGCGCGATGTGCGGATCGCCATCCATGTCAACGCGCCGCAGGGGGAGAATAGCCGCCTGCTGGGCCGAAGCGCGCGGCAGGTGGCGCGCGCGGTGCGGTCGGCGTTGGCGGAATAGGGGGCGGGTGGTCCTGTCCGTCATCCCGGACCTGATCCCGCATCCTGTTTTTGCCCTGTCGTCGTGACTTGAAGAGGAAGCGTCACCCCGGCTCAGGTCCGGGACGATTCAGGTCCGGGATGACGAGGATGGGGAGGGCGGCGATGGCCGCCGCCGCCCACGACCCCGGCCCGCGCCGGGATGACGTCTGGATTTGAGAGGAATCATCATGCCCTATTGGCTTGCCCGCGACCGTGCGGGGCAGGAGGCGGCGCCGTGCAAGCGGTTTGCCGCGCCGTACTGGACCGTCGATTTTCCCCGGCCAATGATGGCGTCGGTCGTGACGACAGGGCCGGATGCGCTGCGCGTCGATGCGGTCTTTTATGGCAGCGGCGAACTGGCGGGGCTGATCTGGGCGTCGGAGGATCGGTGGGATCATCCGCTGCTCGGCTATGAGACGCGGCGCGACTATGCCCATTGCCGCTTGCGGTTTCGCTGGCGGAGCGGTGGCGTCAAGCCGCTCGACGCGCTGCACGGCCCGACGCTGACCATCGAGGGGCGGGACGCCGCGGGCGTGGCGCGCGCCTGGTATGTGCGGCTGTGGAATTACGCCAGCGGCACGCCGGAAGACGCGCTGATCGACCTGGACTTCGATGCGCTGGACGGTGGCTATCTGTTGCCGGGCGAGGCGGACCGGGTGTGGCCGCACGACATCGACCGCATGTTCCTCTCCATCGTGCCGGAGGCGTATGACGCGCTGGGCACCGCCTTTGCGGGTGGGGTCGAGGGTTGGGCGGAGCTGAGCGATATTCGCTCCGACGGGTCGGGGTCGATGCTGACCATCGGCGACATCATGGTGCCGGAGCATGGGCTGTCCATGGCGACCGGCTATGACGACGCCTATCATCTGACGCCGGAGCGGGTGCTGCGGCAGATACTGGCGCTGGGCTATCGCGGGGCGATCAACCATTATGTGGGGATGAGCCATTATTTCCGGCTCGAGCCGACCAGTGGCGGGCTGTATGCCAGCCTGACCGGCGGGGCGCTGAACGGGCCATGCGCGGCGTGGCACCGGGACTTTGCGGCGCGGGCGGAGGCGCTGGGCTATGGGCTGATCCTGTCGCTGTCCTATGAACTGTTCGACGCCCATTGCTGGAACGACTGGAAGCAGCGGGCGGCGGACGGGTCGCCCGCGCTGACCGGCTGGACACCGCCCTCCACCCTGCTGTCCCCGGCGCATGGCGGGGCGATGGCTTATTTGCAGGCGGTGGCGGTGGCGTTCGTCGGGATCGTGCAGGCGGCAGGTCTGGCGGTGCGGTTCCAGGTGGGCGAGCCATGGTGGTGGGTGACGGCGGATGGCCATCCCTGCCTGTATGACGATGCGGCGCGGGCGGCGTTAGGGGGGGCGCCGCCGGTGATCGCCACCGTGCGCGGCACTTTGACGGGGGAGCAAAAGGCGCTGCTGGATGCGGCGGGCGCTGTGCTGGCGGCGTCGACGGCGGCTTTGTGTTCGGCGGTGCGGGCGGCGGCGGCGGATGCGGAGACGCTGCTCCTCGTCTTCCTGCCCAGCGTGCTGGACGTGGACGCGCCGGAGATACGGCGGGCCAATGCGCCGGTGGGATGGGCCGCCCCGGCCTTCGATACATTGCAGGTGGAGGATTATGACTGGGTGACGGACGGGCGCATCGCCCTGTCGCGGGCCGGGCGGACGGCGATCACCCAGCGGCTGGGCTATCCGCGCGAGGCGCAGCAGTATCTGTCGGGATTTGTGCTCAACGGCGGGGACGACCCCGCCATGCCGGGCAAGTGGCGGCGCATTGCCGAGGCGGCGGCGGTGTCGCGCGCGGGGGGCGATGCGGCGACCTTCATCTGGGCGCTGCCGCAGGTGGCGCGCGATGGTTTCCTGTGGTTCGATCCGGGGGAGGATGTGACGGTGCAAGCATTCGACGATGTGGCCTTTCCGATCGCCATCGGGCGCAAGGCGAGCGTGTCGCCCGGCTTCTCCACGCAGACGGTGGAGAGTGTTTCGGGGCGGGAGCAGCGCAGCAGCGACTGGGCGGACGCGCGGATGCGCTTCGACGCGGGGCCGGGGGTGCGGTCGGAAGCGGATCTGGCGATGCTGATCGCCTTTTTCCGGGCGCGGCGCGGCGCGGCGCGGGGCTTCCGCTTCACCGATCCCTATGACCATCACAGCGCCGGCTGGGGCGAGGCGATCAGCGCCATCGACCAGCGCATCGGTATGGGCGACGGGATGGAGACGCGCTTCCCGTTGGTGAAACATTATGGCGAGGCGGCGGACCCGCAGGTGCGGCGGATCACCCGACCCGTGGCGGGCAGCGTGCGGATCGCCCTCGACGGGGTGGCGGCGACGGGCGGCTGGGCGCTGGACGGGCTGGGGGAGGTGCTGTTCGATGCGCCGCCCGGCGTGGACGTGGTGGTGACGGCGGGCTTTGCCTTCGACGTGCCGGTGCGGTTCGAGGAGGATAGCCTGGACGTGCATGCGGAGACCCATGCGGCGGGCGAGGTCGCGTCCGTGCCGTTGGTGGAGATACGGGAATGAGCGCGGCGGCGATCCTTGCGAAACCGCTGTGCGCGCTGGCCTTTTGCTGGCGGCTCGACCGGCGGGACGGGGTGGCGATGGGGCTGACCAGCCATGACCGGACGCTGGCGGTGGGCGGGCTGGATTATGCCGCCAGCCCCGGCATGCTGCCCTCCGCGATCCGGCAGACGGGGACGCTGGATGCGGCCGTCATGGATGTGGAGGGCGCGCTGTCTGCGGACAGCCTGTCGGCGCGCGATCTGGCGCAGGGGCGCTGGGATGGGGCCGCGGTGGCGCTGTACCTGACGGAATGGACGGAGCCGGGCGTGCTGTGGCTGGAACTGGCGCGGGGCACATTGGGGCCGGTGCGGCAGGTGAAGGGCAGCTTTGTCGCGGCGCTGCATGGCGCGAAGGCGGCTTTCGGTCGGGCAGTGGCCCCCGCGACGTCGCCCACCTGCCGGGCCAGCCTGGGCGATGCGGATTGCCGGGTGGACATGGCGCTGCGGCGGCGGATGTTGCGCATCGGCGGCGTGGATGGCGAGCGACTGCTGGCGCCGGGCGTCGAGGGCGCGGATTATGCGGGCGGGCGGCTGCGCTGGCTGGGCGGTGCGCGGTGCGGCCTGTGGGACGGGATCGCGGGGGGCGAGGCGGGTGCGCTGTTGCTGGACGAGCCGCCGGACGGGGTGATCGGCGCGGGCACACCCGTCCTGATCGAGGAGGGGTGCGACAAGCGGATCGCGACCTGCTCCGCCCGGTTCGGCAATGCGGTCAATTTTCGCGGCGAACCCTATCTGCCCGGCAACGACCTGCTGACCCGCTATCCGGGGGCGTGAAATGGGGCCGGGCGGGGCGATATGCCGGGCGGCGGCGACGCTGATCGGCACGCCATTTCGACTGCATGGCCGGTGCGATGCAGGGGTGGATTGCGTGGGGCTGTTGTGGCTGAGCCTGTGCCGGGCGGGCCTCAGCGTGCCCGATCCGCCGCCCTATCGGTTGCGCGCGGGCGTGGCGCCGATGGTGGCGGGCTGGATGGCGGCGGCGGGCTTCGGGGCAGGGACGGGGCGGCGGCCGGGCGACCTGGTGGTCGTGCGGGTGAGCGCGCTCCAGCCCCATCTGCTGATCGATACGGGCGACGCCATCATCCACGCCCATGCGGGGCTGGGCCGGGTGGTGCGGATGGCAATGCCCGCCGAATGGCCCGAACTGTCGCGCTGGCGACGGGCAATTCCAGAGGAAAGGTGACAATCATGGCGACTGTGGTGCTGACGGCGGTGGGCAGCCTGTTCGGGCCGGTGGGCGCGGCGGTGGGCGCGCTGGCCGGGCAGGCGATCGACGGCATCCTCTTCAAACCCGCCGGACGTGAGGGGCCGCGCATCGTGGACCTGCGCGTCCAGACGTCGAGTTTCGGCACGCAGATACCGCGCCTGTTCGGGGCGATGCGGGTGGCGGGCACGGTCATCTGGTCCACCGACCTGATGGAGAGCGCGGAAACATCGGGCGGTGGCAAGGGGCGGCCATCCGTCACCACCTATCATTATGCGGCCAGCTTTGCAGTGGCGCTGTCCTCCCGCCCGATCGCCGGGATCGGGCGGATATGGGCGGACGGCAATCTGCTGCGTGGGGTGGCGGGCGACTTCAAGGTCGGGATCGGCGCGTTCCGGGTCCATGACGGCGCGGCGGACCAGCCGGTCGATCCGCTGATCGCCGCCGATCGGGGGAGCTGGTTGACGCCGGCGCATCGCGGGCTGGCCTATGTCCTGTTCGAGGGGTTGCAACTGGCGGACTTCGGCAATCGCATCCCGTCGCTGACCTTCGAGATTTTTGCCGATGAAGGGGGCGTGGCGGTGCCGACCATCGCATCGGTTCTGGCGGGCGGGGGGGAAGTCGCCCTGCATGAGGGCGGGGATATGCCTGTCGTGGGCGGCTATGCGGCGGCGGGGGATAGTGCGGGGGAGGCGTTGCAGCCGCTGCTGGACAGCCATGACCTGCTGCTGCGGCCGATGGGGGCGGCCATGGCGCTGACCGGCGGCGCGGCGCGGGAGATGCTGCTGCGGATCGGGGACGATCTGGCGATGGCGCGCGGCGAGGCGCTGGCGGGGCGGACGGTGGAGCGCAAGCCGGTGGAGGCTGTACCGCGCCGCCTCTCCGTGCGGCATTACGACCCGGCGCGTGATTATCAGGCGGGTATCCAGTCGGCGGAGCGGCAGGGCGCGGGCGCGCAGGAGGCTCACATTGACCTGCCCGCCACGTTGGATGCAGCGGGCGCGCAACAGCGGGCCACCGACCTGCTGCGCCGACGGATGCTGGGGCGGCGGACGGTGACGATGGCGCGCGGCTGGGATGCGCTGGCGCTGGGGCCGGGCGATGTCGTCGCGCTGGAGGGGCAGGGCGGCGGCTGGCGGGTGGAGGCGGTCGAATGGGAAGGCATGGCCGTGCGGCTGGGCCTGACCGCCGTGCCGACCCGGCCCGCCGCCATGCCGGAGGTGGCGGACAGCGGGTCGGCGGTGCGTGAACGGGATCGCCTGACCGGTCCCACCCACCTGATGCTGGTCGAGACTCCGCAACCGGGCGATGTCGCGGTGGATAGCCCGCAATTGTTCGCGGCGGCATGCGGCGCGGGCGGTGGCTGGCGGGGGGCGGCGATATTGGTGCGCGACGAGGCGGGAGGCTATGCGCCGCTCGGTTCGGTGCGGCGGGCCGCGGTGGCGGGCGTGACGGCGACGGCGCTGGCTAGCGGGACGGCGCGGCTGTTCGACATGGCATCGACTGTCGAGGTCGTGCTGCACGATGGGGAGGCGGTGCTCTCCTCCGTGAGCGATGCGGCGCTGATGCAGGGGGGCAATGCCTGCCTGATCGGGGAGGAGCTGGTGCAGTTCGGGTCGGCCACGCCGGTCGGGCCGGGGCGATACCGGCTGGGCCGTTTGCTGCGCGGTCGACGTGGCACGGAGACTGCGATGGGCGGGCATGGCGCGGGGGAGGGCTTTCTGCTGCTGGACCCGGACCGGCTGTTGCCGCTGGGGAACGGACAGGCGCAGGTCGGGCGGTTGATCGAACTGGCCGCGCAGGGGCTGGGCGACGCGACCCCTGCCGAGGCATCGCGAATCGCGGACGGGCGCGCGCTGGTGCCGCCATCGCCCGTGCACCTGTCGGTGGCGGGCAGCGCGGCGGAGGGGCTGGAGGTGCGCTGGGTGCGGCGGAGCCGGTTGGGCTGGGCATGGCGCGACGGTGTGGATGCGCCGTTGGGCGAGGAGCAGGAGGCCTATCGCGTCGAGGTGCGGGCGGGGGAATTGCTGCTCCGTTCCGGGATCATGGCGGCGCCCCACTGGAGCTATCCCCCCGACGCCATCGCGGTCGACCTGGCGGCGGCGGGATCGGCGGTCCTGACCCTGTCGATATGCCAGCGGGGCACGCATGGCCCCGGCGCGGCCGCGCGCATCGCCCTCTTGCTCTAAATCACAGAAACCAAGGAGTTCGCCATGAGCCAGGATCTCAGCCCGCGTCTGTCGCTGCCCTTGTTGGCCGCGGGACAGGCGCAGAAGGAAATGACGCATAATGAGGCCTTGCAGGCGCTTGACGCATTGGTGCAGCCGGTAGTGCTGTCCGCCGACCGGACCGCGCCGCCCACGGAGCCTGCGCCGGGTGCGTGCTGGATCGTCGCGGTCGGCGCGGCCGGGGCGTGGGCGGGACAGGATGGGACCATCGCCCAATGGACGGCGGGCGGATGGCGCTTTTCCGCGCCGTCCGACGGATGGCGGTGCCATGTCATCGACCGCAGTGCGGGCATGGTGTGGGGCGAGGGTGGCTGGCAGGACGACCTTGTTCGCACCGACGGTATCTATCTGGGGGGGCATCGCGTCATCGGTCCAAGATCAGCCGCAATCGCTGCACCGGCCGGGGGTGCCACCATCGACAGCAGTGCGCGGCTAGTTATTAACGAAATACTTGCCATGTTGCGGGATCATGGCCTGATCTCATCTTGATTTTGCTGTGGATCTTCGCCGCGATGCCATGGATCATGGAGAGAATTTGTTGCCGGGAACGCAATTCTCCATCCTCGTCCTGCGCTGCAATAAATTTGCGCTCTTGCAACGAAACTTTCTGGAGCTTACAGCGTTCTCGCAGTCCGTTGAGGCAGTACTGAAAGGGGAAATAACATGCGGAAGCTTGGCTTGGCCATGGCGCTCGCTACCACCGCGCTGGCAACGCCCGCGATGGCTCGTGACGATAGCTGGTACGTCGGTGCACACGGCGGCGCAACGATCGTCGAGGATATGGACACGGTTGTTGCCGACCGTCGCGCCAATTCGACCTGGAACACCAACACCGGCTATGACGTCGATGGTGTCCTGGGTTATGACTTCGGCATGTTCCGCATTGAAGGCGAAGTCGCCTACAAGCGCGCTTACACCGATGTGAACACCTATTATAACCACGGCCCGGCTCCGTATCTGAGCACGCGCGGCAACGCCCGTTCGCTCAGCTTCATGCTGAACGGCCTGCTGGACTTCGGCAGCGATGACGGCATCCAGGCATTCATCGGCGGTGGCGCCGGTGTTGCACGCACCTATCTGTACTCGCAGATCACCGACGATTCCGACACCGGTTTCGCGTGGCAGGCGATTGCGGGTCTGCGTTACCCGATCACGAGCCACATCGATGGTGAGCTGAAGTATCGCTACTTCAACCATGAGAGCATCGATCTGGTCACGTCGCGTGGCCTGGGTTCGGTGCCGGTTGGTCAGGGTTTCAACACCGACCTGCGTTCGCACTCGATCCTGGCGGGTCTGACCTACAACTTCGGTGGCGAAGAAGCGGCTCCGCCGCCGCCCCCGCCGCCCC
>NZ_JAJSSH010000017.1 GCF_021403115.1 Sphingobium sufflavum | reverse complement strand
CAATATCAACATCCCGATCCCGCCGTCTGGTCATCACCAAACGGACGCAACTAAACCATCGAGATGGGGGTCCCTTTTAGACGCCGATCACCCCCATAACGGGGTCCTTTTTGCACGCCGATCCACAGGCATAACCGCGACGCCTGACAGCACGTTGCATTCGGTTCGGCTTAGCAGGAAGGCATTCCAGCGCATCTCATCGGCGGTGGGGGTATATAACGGGGTGCGAGTGACCTCGGCGCGAACAAAACGGCATACATTCAATATGTTATCGGGTCGAAATGTGAACGTGAGATCCTACTCCCGCAACCACTGTTATGGAACTACATACGCCGCCCTCCGGGGCGGCGTTGTCGTTTGTGGCGTAGACCACCAGATCCGCCGCGTTCGCGACAACCTCCGCCTCAGGGCCATTGGTGCCGTCGGGACAGACGTTGGCGCAAACCCGCTCTTCACACTCGTCGGTACCCTCGTTAGACCCATCATGATGAGAGTGCGGAAAATCGGGACGGGGCGCGGCTTGCCGGATACCAGGAATGGCGCGGGAGCGACGTCCCGGCGGCGCTTTCTTGTCGGCGCAGCAGTGACGGGAGGATTGGCGCTTGGCTGGGCTTTCTTGCCGCGTAACTATATTCCACGCCTTAACCTTGCTCCGGGGGAGCAGGCGCTCGGCGCCTTCCTCAAAATAGACCGTGCCGGACAGATCATAATCATCGTGCCGCAGGCTGAATTGGGGCAGGGTGTTTATACCGTCCTGCCGCAGGTTCTGGCCGATGAGCTGGGCGCGGATTGGCGCACAATAGCGGTCCAGCCAGCTCTGTCGGGACCATTTTACGCCAACACATTGCTGGTGAAGGAGTGGTTGGAAGGGCCCGGATTACGTGCAACGGGCGCGATGGGGGAACATCTCCTTGATGATTATGCCAGGCGCAACATACTGGTCCTGACCGGCGGCTCCACCTCGCTCGCCATGTTCCGCCAAAGCTATCGGGAGGCAGGGGCGGCCGCGCGCGCGCTATTGTGCAAGGCGGCGGCGGCGCGCTGGGATGTGGCATGGGAAAGCTGCGACATCATGGATGGCCTCGTCACCGATGGAACGCGTACGTTGCGCATCGGAGAACTGGTTGACGAAGCGGTCGGTTTCGACGTGCCGTCGCCGTTACCGCTTCGCCCTGAGAGGGAGGGTGATAATCGCCTGATCGGTACTGATGCGCCGCGTATCGACCTGCCCGCAAAGATAGATGGCTCAGCCAATTTTGCCGCTGACATCCGCCTGCCCGACATGGTTTTCGCCGCCATCCGTCAGGGACCAGTGGGTGCGTTGCGGCTCAAGGGGTTTGACGAGCAGGCGGCCCGCAAGGTCATAGGCGTACTCGATGTGATCGCACAGGACGAGTGGGTGGCTGTGACCGCGACTAACTGGTGGGCGGCTAATCAGGCGCTGGGGCGGCTCGATCCGGTGTTCGAGACAGCAGGGCCGCCGCTGAACGACATTGCCATTTTGAATGCCTTGAAGGCTACGATGGGCGGCGGCGAAGGTGGACGTTTCTTCGCGCGCGGTGACCTTTCCGCCGTATTCGAGAAGGCGCGGATCGTCAGCGCGACATATAGTGTCGCGCCCGCGCTGCATCTCTGCCTTGAACCTATGGCCGTTACGGCGCGCGTTTCCGATGCTGGTGCGGAATTGTGGATGCCGAGTCAGGCCCCCGGGCTTGCAGTTCGGGCGGTTGCCGATGCGCTGGGCTTTGCAGAGGATGCCGTCACCCTCTATCCCTTGTTTGCTGGTGGATCCTTCGGTCGCAAGATGGAGGTCGACGCCGCCGTGCAGGCAGCGCTGATTGCCCGCGCCGCAAAGGCGCCCGTGCAATTGCAATGGTCCCGGTCGGAGGACATCATCCATGATCGCCCCCGCCCGCCTGCCCTTGCCAAGATGAGTGCGAAGCTGGGTCGTGGCGGTGTCATCGAGGGTATGCTGGCGAAAGTGGCGGCGCCCTCAGCGCTGGCGCAGTTGTGGCGGCGTATCGGGCATGGCGAGAATGTGCTGACCGCCATTGAATCGACGGCCACCACCGCAGACCATCTGGCGGTGTCGGGACTGGACACGCCTTACAACATAACCAACTATGCGGTAGATCATCACCCTGCCAAAATCGCCCTTCCCACGGGCCGTTGGCGGTCCAACGCCGACCATTATAGTGCATTCTTCCGGGAGAGCTTCATCGACGAAGTGGCCGAGCAGGCCGGTGTCGAACCCATGTCGTTTCGCATCCAGATGCTCGGCGGCAATCCGCGTCTTGCCCATTGCCTCACCACCGTCGCGGCGTTGGGCGAGTGGCAGGGCGGTATGCCGGGCAGCGGGCAGGGGATCGCCTGCCACACCATGGCGGGCGCCTCCATCGCGGTGCTGGTGCGGGCATCGCTCGACGGCGGGCGCATCCGCGTGCCGCAGATCGTCGCGGCGGTGAACTGCGGCGCGCCCGTCAACCCCGACATCGTTCGGCAACAGATTGAGGGCGGTCTGATCTTTGGCATCGCGGCGGCGCTGGGCGGAGCGGGCCATTATGAGGGCGGCATGCCCACCGCGCTGCAATTGGGCGAAATGAACCTGCCGCGCCTGGCCGACATTGGCACCGTCACCGTGGAACTGATCGCGGCGCAGGAGGATCAGGCGGGTGTAGGAGAGATTGGCGTACCCGCCGTCGCCCCCGCGCTGGCGGGCGCGCTTCATACATTGACCGGGCGGCGTTGGCGCAGCCTGCCGTTCGACAGGGAAGAAGGCTGACCATCATGCGTTCCACATCACCCGGCTCGAAGCGTCATGTCGGCGTCCTGCTCGTCAACCTTGGCACACCGGATGCGCCGACACCGGCTGCGGTGAAACGCTATCTGCGCGAGTTTCTCTCCGACCCCCGTGTCGTGGAGATACCGCAGATTGTCTGGCAGCCCATCCTGCGCGGCATCATCCTCAACACGCGCCCCAAGAAATCCGCCCATGCCTATCAGCAGGTGTGGATGCCCGATGGATCGCCGCTGGCGGTCTATACGCGCCGGATCGCGGAGGGGCTGGCCGATGGGTGGGGCGAGGGTGTGATCGTCGACTGGGCGATGCGCTATGGCAATCCGTCGATCGGGTCGCGCATCGGCCATCTGATGGCGGCGGGTTGCGACCGCATCCTGATCGTGCCGCTCTATCCGCAATATTGCGGCGCGACGACCGCCAGCGTCATGGACGGCGTCACCGCCGCGCTGGCGACAATGCGGCACCAGCCCACGATCCGCGTCACGCCGCCCTGGCATGACGACCCGGCCTATATCGGCGCCCTCGCCCAATCGGTGCGGGATCAGGTCGCCGCCCTGCCCTTCGTGCCGCAGCGCATCCTCGCCAGCTTCCATGGCATGCCGGAGCGGACCCGCGCGCTGGGCGATCCCTATCATGACCAATGCCTGCATACGGCGCAGCTCCTGGGTCAGACGCTGGGCCGTCCGGTCGACGTCAGTTTCCAGTCGCGATTCGGGCGCGCCAAATGGCTGGAGCCCGAAACCGAGTCCGTTCTGGCGGGATTGGTGGCGGACGGCGTCCGGGATGTCGCCGTCCTGACCCCCGGCTTCGCGGCCGACTGTCTGGAAACACTGGAGGAAATCGGACTGCGCGGTAAGGAAGTATTTCTGGAGGCCGGTGGACAGAATTTCGCACTTTTACGCTGTCTCAACGCCGATCCCGTCGCTATTCATCTGTATCGGACATTGATCCGCCGCGAACTGGCAGGATGGGTGGACACGATCGAAGGCTGAAGACTGGCGAGGTGCCGGTCGGCCGGGACTGGGAGGATGGCATGAGCAGGATTGCAGTCGTAACGGGCGGAACGCGCGGTATCGGTGAAGCCATCAGTCTGGCCCTTCGCGAGTTGGGCATCACGGTCGTCGCCAATTATGGCGGGGACGATACAAAGGCCGCCGCCTTTACCCAGGCGACCGGCATTGCGGCCTATAAATGGGATGTGGGCGACCATCAGGCCTGCCTCGACGGTTGCGCGAAAATCACCGCGGAGGTCGGTCCCATCGATATCGTCGTCAACAATGCGGGCATCACCCGCGACGGCGTTCTGGCGAAAATGAGCTTCGACGACTGGAATGACGTGATGCGCGTCAATCTGGGCGGTTGCTTCAACATGGCAAAGGCGACGTTCGGCGGCATGCGGGAGCGCGGCTGGGGCCGGATCGTCAATATCGGTTCGGTCAACGGGCAGGCCGGGCAATATGGCCAGGTCAATTATGCGGCTGCCAAGTCGGGCATCCATGGCTTTACCAAGGCGCTGGCGCAGGAAGGTGCCAAGGCGGGCATCACCGTCAACGCCATCGCCCCCGGCTATATCGACACGGAGATGGTGGCCGCCGTGCCCGCTCCGGTGCTGGAGAAGATCGTGGCCAAGATCCCTGTCGGCCGCCTTGGCCATGCGGATGAAATCGCGCGCGGTGTCGCCTTCCTGTGCAGCGAGGAAGCGGCGTTCGTCACCGGATCGACCCTGTCGATCAACGGTGGCCAGCATATGTATTGACGGTCGCCCCGTCGCGACCCGTCCTGCCAATGACCGACCTGTATAGCGGTCCCGTCAAGCGCAGCATGACCATTGCCGGTCATTCCAGTTCGATCAGTCTGGAGCCGCCCTTCTGGGCGGCTCTGGAGGCGTCTGCGCGTGCCGAGGGGCTGCCGCTCAACGCCCTCGTCGCGCGCATAGATGCGCAGCGGGTAGAGGCGGGGGCGGGCGCCAACCTGGCCAGCGTGCTGCGTTGCTGGTTGCTCGACCGGGTGGAGCGGATGGCCGCCCCACGGTCCGATGTGCCAATAGGCGATTGAAAGAGTGACCCTTTGGCCACAAGCTCGGCAAAGTCGCGCAGTGATAGGAACGATTCTCATTAGCGATTGACATTGATAATCGCTCGCAATACCCGGCCCCCGTACAGACAAAAAGGGGGTTCCTTAATCATGTCCAAAGCCACCACACCATCTTTCCTGGCGCTGAGCTGCGTCGGAGCGATCACATTTGCTACTGCGGCGCATGCGCAGGAGGCCGAGCAGGGCCGCAAGCTGGGCGCCATGACCGTTACCGATTCGGGTGTCGCGGAGCCGCGCGTAAAGGTCGATAAGCCGGCCTCGCCGAAATATACCGCGCCGCTGGTCGACACGCCGCAGACGATCACCGTCATCTCGCGCGCCAGCCTGGACCAGCAGAACCTGCTGACCCTGCGCGAAGTGCTCAGCACCGTGCCCGGCATCAGCTTCACCGCGGGTGAAGGCGGCAATGGCTTTGCCGACAACATCAACATCATGGGCGTCGATGCGCGCAACGACATCAACGTCAATGGCGTGCGCAGCAGCTCGAACCTGAACCGCAACGAAACCTTCAATATCGAGCAGGTCGAAGTCACGACCGGCGCAAACTCCGTCTACAACGGCGGCGGCAATGTCGCTGGCTCGATCAACCTCGTGACCAAGCGCCCGCTGGCCGACAACAAGATCGTCGCACAGGCCGGTATCGGCACCGATAATTATTATCGCGCCACCATCGACGTGAACCGTCGCCTGAACGACATCATCGCCGTCCGCATCAACGGCGTCTATCACCAGAATGACGTTCCCGGCCGTGACACCGAATATTTCGACCGCTGGGGCGTTGCGCCCTCCATCATGTTCGGCGTCGATGGTCCGACCAGCCTGACGCTGCAATATGAGCATCTGACCGATCATGCGTTGCCGCAATATGGCGTGCGCTATTTCCCGCAGCTGGGTGGTATCCCGCGCGGCGTCAGCAGCGCCGGCTATTATGGCATCGCCAACGTCGACAAGCAGAATTCGAAGACCAACGCGGTGCAGGCGATTGCCGAGCATGCGTTCAGCGACAAGATCCGCCTGCGCAACCAGTTCCGCTATGAGAATATCGTTCAGGAAACGGTCACGACGCAGCCGACCGGCAACTATTGCGTCGATCTGTTCGGTACGGGTGTTGGCAACACGATCGCCAATGGCGGCGGCCTCTGCCCCGAAATCCAGAATGGCGCAGGCACCACTCTGACCGCGGGTGTCCGCGTTCCGCTCGGCTATTATCAGCCGACCGGTGCGACCCGTGGCGCAGCGCGCAACATGCAGAATGAAACCCTCTCGGAACAGATCGACCTGAGCGGTTCGTTCAACACCGGCAGCATCGAACATAGCTTCACCGTGGGTGCGTCCTACCTGTGGGAGCGTTTCCAGCAGACCAACTATGGCAATCTGACCACCCGGCCCGCCGGTGGTTGGGCGCTCATCAATGTCGCCAATCCCGATCAGCTCATCCCCGGTCCGGCCATCGCTGGCGTCACCTATGGCACCAACTCTTACAACGGGCCGCTGACCTACACGCTGGGCACCCGCACCTTTGGCACGCAGGAAGTGTTTGCGGGCTATCTGTTCGACACGGTCAAGTTCAACGACTGGCTCCAGGTCAACGGCGGCATCCGCTATGAGCGGGTGAAGGGTGACAATTACGACATCACCAATCCACCCACCGTCAATGCAAGCGGGGACGGTCGTTCCAACTTCCGCGGCATCCGCAACAGTCTGTTCTCCTATCGCGTCGGTCTGGTCTTCAAGCCGCTGTCGAACGTCAGCCTCTATGTCGCCCATGGCTCAGCCAAGCGGCCTTCGCAAAGCTCGGTCAGCTCGGCTTGTACGCAATCCGAAACCGGTACGGCCAACACGTGCAGCCTGCGTCCGGAAACGACGCGCAATTATGAAATCGGTGCCAAGACGGAGCTGTTCGACAAGCAGTTGCTGCTGACCGCGTCGGTCTTCCGCAATTCGCAGGATTCGATACGCGTCAACTCGGCCAATCCGACGGTCGGCGGCACGCAGCAGCTTGACGGTCGCCGCCGCACGCAGGGCTTTACGCTCGGCGCGACGGGCAACATCACGGAAGGCTGGACGATCAACGGCAGCTATATGTATGTCGATCCGAAGATCATCCAGAGCGTTGCCGATGGCTTGGCCGACACGCAGTCGGGTGGCATCGTCACCAACACGCCGAAGCATTCGGGCAGTGTCTTCACCAGCTACAGCTTCCCGTTCGGTTTGCAGGTTGGTTATGGCGTGACGTATCAGGGCAAGCTGCTGCTGACGACGATCAACAACACCAATCCCTCGCAGTTGCTGAACTATGTGCCGGCCTATACGACCCAGCGTCTGATGGTTGCCTACAAGATCGACGACAATTTCAAGGCACAGGTGAACGTCCAGAACCTCTTCAACGAGCGTTATGTGACGACGGTCCGCAACGACGGCTGGGCGACCCCCGGCACGACGCGCCAGGCCGTGTTCAGCCTGACCGGCACGTTCTGATCTGAATACCCCGGCCCCTGGGTGGGGCGGCGGCAACTTCCCTTGTCGTTCCCTCACCTGGGGGTGCCCCGTCGGATGGCGATCCGGCGGGGCCTTTCGTGCCGATTTGCTACGCATTATCACGGATATATGATGCGATTGATTCGCATTACGGTTTCGAGTAAGTCGAGAATGACTCGCAGGGAATGACTTGTAGGTACAGGGGGGCGTCAATGTTGCGTGAAGCCGAAAGCGTCAGCGTGGAAGAGGAAGTGAGCGGCCTGTTCACGCCCGCTCCAGCCATGGCTGCTGCAGGGGTCGCATCCGGTGCAGTCGTGCTGTCCACCCCCGCCCAACGCTATGGTGAGGGCAAGGGATTCAACTGGTCCGGCGCTGTGTTGACCGTACTGCTCCATGTGGTCCTCATCACCGGCTTCTTCATGATCAAGGATCATATCGTCAAGAAGCGTCAGGAACGACTGACGGTGATGAACCTGATGCAGGCCGCTCCGCCGCCACCGCCGCCGTCGGACCCGCAGCCGCCGACACCGCAACAGGCGACCGTGGTGACGCCGCGCCCCATCGTGCAGACGCTGCTACCGT
This sequence comes from Sphingobium sufflavum, assembly GCF_021403115.1. Classification (GTDB taxonomy): domain Bacteria; phylum Pseudomonadota; class Alphaproteobacteria; order Sphingomonadales; family Sphingomonadaceae; genus Sphingobium; species Sphingobium sufflavum. Next base: position 69,264 of record NZ_JAJSSH010000017.1, on the reverse strand, counting down.
CGCCGGTGGAGATTCAGACGACGCCCGATCCGGTGCCGGCGATCCTGCCGCCCGCCCCGGCGGTGCCCAATCCCGCGCCGGCCGCCGCGCCGCCATCGCCGCCATCCATCCTCCAGGCCGACAATCTCAGCGATCAGGCGATTTATACCAAGCCGCCCAGCCGCCCGATGGAAAGCCGCCGGTTGAAGGAAGAGGGCACGGTCGCCCTGATCGTCCTGCTGGGTGTGGATGGCCGGGTCGCGAGCGTCAGCGTGAAGCGGACGAGCGGTTTCCATCGGCTGGACGATGCGGCGTTGCAGGCGGTCCGCAAGTGGCGCTGGCAGCCGCAGGTGCGCAACGGCCAGCCCGTGATGGTGCAGGGCGTGGTCGAAATTAGCTTCATGCAGGCCTGATCCACCCACCATGTTGATTCCCATTCCCGATTTGCTCGACGCCGACGGCGTGCGGGCCGTCCGAACGCTTATCGACGCCGCGCGCTGGGTCGATGGCAATGAAACATCCGGCCATCAGGTCGCGCTGGCCAAGAATAACCTGCAACTGTCCAAGGAGGCGCCGGAGGGGCTGGAGGCTGCGCAGATTATCCTCGCCGCGCTGAGCCGTTGCCCGTTGTTCATTGCGTCCGCGCTGCCGCTGCGCATCGTGCCGCCGCTGTTCAACAGCTATGCGGGCGGGCAGGCGCTGGGCACGCATATCGACAATGCGATGCGCGCGCTGCCGGGCGGGCAGAGCCTGCGATCCGACCTGTCGATCACCGTCTTTCTGGAAGAGCCGGAGGAGTATGACGGCGGCGAACTGACCGTGGAGACGCATTTCGGCGTCCAGCAGGTCAAGTTGCCCGCCGGTCATGCGGTGCTCTATCCGTCCTCCTCGCTCCACCGGGTCGAGCCGGTGACGCGCGGACGGCGGGTCGCCAGCTTCTTCTGGGTGCAGTCGATGGTGCGCGACGATGCGGCGCGGGCGATCCTGTTCGACCTCGACCAGTCGATCCAGACGCTGGCGTTGCAGGTCGGGCAGGGTGATCCGTCGATCATCCGGCAGACCGGCATCTATCATAACCTGCTGCGCCGCTGGGCCGACGCCTGACCGGGGCCAGCCGGGAAGATTCCGGCCCCGGCCTTTAGGGTTTGCTCGCACTTTGCCGCTATGAGGAGCGGGATGAGCGGTACACCGACCCACAGCATCGACGCCCTGTCCGATCCCATCGCCGCGGGCGATGTCGACGCGACCGAATCGACATTCGGCGCGCGGGTACGCAGCGCGCTGATCTGGCGGTCCGGTGCGCAGATCGTGACCCAGATATTGAGCTGGGTTTCGACCCTGATGGTCATCCGCATCCTGAATCCGGCGGATTATGGCCTGTTTGCGATGACGCAGGCGGTGATCGCCTTCATGACCTTCCTCAACGGCTATGGGCTGGTCAGCGCGCTGGTGGCGTCGGAGACGATCGACACGAACCGGCTGCGCCAGGCGTTCGGCCTGATGCTGCTCCTCAACGGCGGGCTGGGACTGGCGCAACTGGCCCTCGCGCCGCTTGCCGCCGACTATTATAATCAGCCGATGGTCGCGGATATGCTGCGCGTGCAGGCGGTCATCTATCTCTCCACGCCGTTCATCACCCTGCCCGAAGTGTTGATGGGGCGCAGCCTGAATTTCCGCAAGGCGGCCTATGTCACGCTGATTTCCGGGCTGGTCGCGGCGGGTGTGGCGATCACCGGGGCGCTGTCCGGCTGGGGTGTGTGGACATTGGTGTGGGCGCCGATCGCGGGATTTTATGTGAAGGCGGCGGGCTATTCCATCGTCACGCGATTTTTCATCCGGCCCAGTTTCAACTTTCGCGGCGCGGGGCCGACCATCTGGTATGCGGTGACGCTGCTGGGCAGCCAGCTCGCCTTTTTGATCCAGAGCCAGGCGGACGTTTTCATCGGCGGCCGCGCGCTCGACCCCCATGCGCTGGGCCTCTATGCGGAGGCGCTGTTCCTGACCCAGATATTCGTGTCCAAATTCGTGCCGCCGATCAACGAGGTCACCTTCCCCATCTATGCGCGGATGCAGGGGGACAAGGCGCGGGTCGCCGATGCGCTGTGCAAGGCAATCAAGCTGGTGCTGCTCATCGCCTGCCCGCTCTATCTGGGCATGGCAGTGACGGCGGAGCCGCTGGTGCTGACCATATTGGGCGCGAAATGGGTGGAGATGGCGCCCTATGTGGCGCTGCTGGCGCTGGCCATGCCGTTCCTGACCTTGCAGGTGATGTTCCCGCCGATGTTGAACGCCATCGGTCGTCCGGGGCTGGGCGCGCGTATCGCGATGATCGGCGCGGTCATCATGCCGCTGGCCTTCCTGATCGGCATCCATCGCGGCGGCATCGGCCTCGCGATGGGGTGGCTGATCGGTTATCCTGTCTTTGCGCTGTCGACGGCGCATCTGGCGGGGCGGCTGGTCGGCCTGACCTTCGGCGCGATCTTCCGCGCGGTGCTGCCGGGGTTGATGGCGGCGGCGGCGATGGCAATAGTCGTGGCGGGCGCCGATCATTGGGTGCTGCCGGGGCATCTGCCCGCCATCGTGCGGCTGGGCCTGCTGGTCGCCGTCGGCGGGGTGAGCTATGCCGCGCTGCTCCTGCTGATCGCGCGTGACACCGTGCGCGAACTGATCGCCATGATCTCCGGCCGGGGGCTGGGCGGCGTGATCGAGCCGGACGCCGCATGATGGCCACGTTGATCCAGCGCCGCTTCGGCACGTTTCGCGGGTTGGTGCGCCTTGCGCTCGCCCCTGTCGAACTGGCGACGGGACGCGGCGCGGTGCGGGTAGGATCGCCCGATGCCATCCGTCGCCTCGTCTTCATCTGCCATGGCAATATCTGCCGCAGCGCCTTTGCCGATGTGGCTGCACGCCGGGCGGGATTGGCGGTCACCTCCTTCGGACTCTCGACCGACAGCGGCAAGCCGGCCCATGGTCCTGCCATCGACGCCGCCGCCGCATTGGGGCATGATCTCTCCGCCCACCGGGCGACGATGATGTCCGACTATGAACCGCGCGAGGGCGACCTGTTGCTGGCCATGGAGACGCGCCAGTTGCGTCGTCTCGCCGCCGATCCGCGCCTGGGCCATGTGCCGCGCAGTCTGCTCGGCCTCTACACCCGCCCGCGCGTGCCGCATCTGCACGACCCCTATTCGCTGAGCGAGGCCTATATGAAAATGTGCCTCGCCCGGATCGAGACGGCGATGCCGGTCCTGCGCGCGGCTTTTCCTAACGCCCGCGCCGGATAATCCCGATCAGGTCGCCCGCGAGCGGCCGGGGGTCCGACCAGTCCCAGACATAATAGCCGGTGCGCGGGTCGAGCCAGTCCGCTCCCCATGCGAGCGCCTCGCGCCAGCGGCTGGGCGCGGGCTGCCCGGCGGCGACCTCCGCCTGTGGCGCGCGCAGGATGCGGGCCAGTCGCTTGGTATCGGGGATGGCATAACGGGCGCGGCGCGCGCGGTATGCGGGCTGCGGCGGACCGTCGGCCTGTGGCACCGCCGCGCGATATTGCTCCCATGCGAACTCCGCTCCGGCCTGCGATGCGAGCGGCAGGCTGCCCCAGAAACGGCCGTTGATCTCCATCAGCCAATAGCGGCCAGTTGCCGGATCATGGCGATATTCGACCATCGCTGGCCCTTCCCAGCCGATGGTGGCCAGCAGCGCCTCCGACTTTGCCATCTGCTCACTATGCAGCGACAGGGGCACTGTCTCGCACAGAGTCGAGACGCCGCCGCTCGCGGGAAATTCGCGCAGGCGGTGATGCTGGAAGCGCAGCCGCGCTGTGCCGCCCTGCATCATCAGCATCTGGCCAAAGCCATGGCCGCCGCACCAGCCCTGCACCAGCGGCCAGTCGACCAGCGCGTCATAGCGGGCGAGCCGCGCCAGCAGTTCCTGTGGGGTTGATGCGAATTCGGTCTTTTCGAACGCCAGCCCGGCGGCGCTGAGCCGTGCCCAGATGGCGGGCGGATCGCTCCATTTCAGGATGGCGGGATAGGGGAGGGCGTCGGCCCGTGCGGCAAAGTCCTCACCCGCGACCGGCTGCCATGTCGGCGGCGTGTCGATGCCGACCGTCGCCGCGGCGGCCAGCGTGCGGGTCTTGTCCAGCACCACGGCCAGCGGTGCGGCGCGGGGCGTCAGGATGCGGCATCCCGCCATCTCTTCGGGCAGGTCGGCCAGCGCCAGCAGGTCGCCCTCGCTGATCGCCAGCAGCACGGCGGCCTGCGTCTCGCGGATCAGGTCGGGCAGCCACTCGCCCAGCGTCCGGTCGCGGGGACGCACCACGAACCGCCCGGCGTGGCGTGAGTAGCGGCCGATGGCGCGGGGGGACTTGCCCACCGCGATCACCGGTACGCCATGCCGCCCCAGTTCGCGCACGACCGTTAGCCCGATGGCGCTGTCCACGCCCAGCACGATGGCGGGAGGCAGGCTCATGCCGGGAACAGCCCCTTCTCATAGACCAGCGTGGCAAAGCCCTGCTCCGCTACCCGCCATGCGGTGCGGATATGGCTGGCGGCGAGGCGGGGGCGGACGGCGCTGGCTGAGGGTGTGGGCACGGGGAGGTCGGCAAAGCCCGACGCCACCACCCGCTCATCCGCCGCAATGGCCGCGCACAGGGCCTCGAACCTCTTCATGACCAGACGATTGGGCCGCATCCGGTCGCGGGACAGCATCTCGAAACTATGGCTCACCACGATGAAGCTGTGCGCCCCGTCGCGTGCGGCATGGGTCAGGCCCTGCACCATTTCGGCGACGGAGAGGGCGCAGACCTGCGCCGGGCGGAAATGGTCTGGCCGGTCCCATATGCCCGCGACGGGCGCTTCCAGCACGCCCTCGCGCCATACCGGGTCGACCGTCTCCGACGGCAGGGTGATATGGCAGGGCCTGCCCGCATAATCGGCGTTGTAACTGCTGTCCCACAGGATGCCGAGGCGGGCGAGCGCGCGCAGCGTGTCGTCGTTCGCGCCATAATTTCCCGCGCGAAAAGCGTTGGGGCCGGGCGCTCCGGCGGCGACCAGCGTATCGCGCGCCCAGCCGAGCAGTGCAACCTGATCCGCCAGCGTGAAATCGCCGATGTTGCGGCCGGTGCGGCCGTCTACCGGGGAATCCTTGGCCCATTGCAGCCACTCGGTGTGGATATGGACTTGCACCTCATGCCCGCGCGACAGGATCGGCTCCACCATACGCGCGACCAGATCGGGACCGTGGATCAGGCCGGGCATGGGATCGACGAAGAAGACGCCGCGGATGCCATGCGCCTCCATCCGGTCCATCTGCCAGCCGATGCCATAGTCGCCAACATTGGTGCTGCCGGTCAGGGAATGGCGCAGATTATCCTGCCACGCCATGCCGGCCTGCTGGCGGCTGGCGGACAGTTCGGTGTCGATGGTGATGAGGGCGCGGGTCATGGGTGAGACCTAGCACGGCGGGCGTTACCAGAAGGTGCCTGTGGGCGTGATGACCGCAAACCGACGCAAAGGATTATGGAAATCCGTTCGCCCTGAGCGTGCCGAACCCAAGGGTGGACAGGCTCAGGGCGAACGGGGTTTAGGGGATGGGATGTCCGCCATGGGCATGCCTGACGTTGCCTTTCAAACCCTTGCCCTTATTCCAGCACGATTCGCGCATATCCCAGCGGGGGCAGGTCGAACGTGCTGGTCTCACCCTCCCATGTCCGGGCCTCCCGCGCGAAATTGAACAGGCAGAGCAAGGACTCGCCGCCGCCGTCCCGGAGGAAGGCCAGGATATCCGCGTCGCCGGACTCCAGGAAGGTCAGGCCTCCCGTCGCCAGCGCGGGATGCGCCTTGCGCTCGGCGATGGCGGCGCGATAGGTCGCCAGTACGCTGGCCGGATCATGCTCCTGCTGGTCGAGCGCCAGCGGACGATGGGCGTCCGGCACCGGCAGCCATGGCCGGGCGGTGGAGAAGCCCGCATAGGGCGCTTCGCTTTCCCACGGGATCGGTGTGCGGCAGCCGTCGCGGCCCTTGAAGGCGGGCCAGAAGCGGATGCCATAGGGGTCGCGCAGATCCTCATAGGCGATGTCCGCTTCGGGCAGGCCCAGTTCCTCGCCCTGATACAGGCAGATCGGCCCCTTGAGCGAGACGAGCAGGTTGATGGCAAGGCGCGCGATGGCGGCCGGATCGTCGCCCGCTTTCGTCCAGCGCGAGACATAGCGCATGACATCATGGTTGGAGATGGACCAGCAAACCGCGCCGCGCTCCGCAGCCTCTCCGAACGCTGCGAAGATCGTGCGGAAATGGGCCGGGTCGAAGGCGCTGCCGAACAGGTCGAACGTGTAACTGCTGTGCAGCAGGTCGTCGCCCGCCGTATAGGCCTGTACCGTTGCGGGGGAGCGATCCTCGTCGCCCACCTCACCCAGCGCTATGGCGCCGGGATAGTCGCTCAGCAGCGCGCGCAGCCGGGCGAGGAAGAGCAGATTTTCCGGTTGCGACTTGTCATAGTCATGGTCCTGAAAGCCATAGGGGTTGCTTTCCTGCACGCTGGCCTTGTCGCCGCGCGCGCGGGCGGGCGGGTTGTCGCGCAGAGCCAGGTCATGGAAATAATGGTTGCAGGCGTCGAGGCGGAAGCCGTCCACACCCCGGTCCAGCCAGAAACGGATGGTGTCCAGCATCTCGTCCTGCACCGCCGGATTGTGCAGGTTGATGTCGGGCTGCGATGTCAGGAAGCTGTGCATATAATATTGCATCCGCACCCCGTCCCATTCCCAGGCGGGACCGCCAAAGACGGACAGCCAGTTATTGGGCGCGGTGCCGTCCGGCTTTGCCTCCGCCCAGACATACCAGTCGGCGCGGGCGTTGGTGCGGCTGGTGCGACTTTCCCCGAACCACTCATGCTGGTCAGAGGTGTGGGACAATACCTGGTCGATGACGATCTTGAGGCCCAGCCCATGGGCGACGCCGATCAGCCGGTCGAAATCGGCCAGCGTGCCGAACAGCGGATCGACGTCGCGATAGTCGGACACGTCATAGCCCATGTCGGCCATGGGGGATTTGAAGAAGGGGGAGATCCACACCGCGTCCACGCCAAGCGAGGCGATGTGCGGCAGGCGGGCGGTGATGCCATTGAGGTCGCCCACGCCGTCGCCGTCGCTGTCCTGATAGGAGCGAGGGTAGACCTGATAGATGACGGCGCCGCGCCACCAGTCGGGATCGGTCATGCTGCTGGCTCCTTGAGGGTGAGGAAGGCGACGGATCGGGGCGGGACGGCGGGATCGCCCTCCCACGCCCCGGATGGCGGGGTGAAGCGGGTGGTTTCGGGCGCGCGATTGATCAACATGACCAACCGAAACAGATGTAATTGGAGAGTCTCGCGGGTCGGGTCTTCCCAGTCGGTGACGGCCATGGGTTCGCCGGCCTGGGTCAGCCATTGCGCGTCCCCCTCCGCCAGGAAGGCGGGGTCGGACAGTTCGGGGTAACGCCGTCTTAGTTGCGATAGTGAAACGACATGCGCCTCCAGCTCCGTATCGCGGGCGGCCCAGTCGACCCAGGTGATGGCGTTGTCCTGGCAATAGGCGTTGTTGTTGCCGCGCTGGCTGCGCCCGAATTCGTCCCCCGCCGTCAGCATGATGGTGCCGCGCGAGCCATAGAGGGTAGAGAGCAACGCCTTCACGTCGCGCCGCCGGGCGGCGAGGATGGCGGGGTCGTCGGTCGGCCCTTCGACGCCATTGTTCCAGCTGTAATTCTCGCCATGGCCGTCGCGGCCCTGCTCCCCATTGGCGAGATTGTGGCGATGCTCATGCGCGACGAGGTCGGCTAGCGTGAAGCCGTCATGCGCGGCGAGGAAATTGACGGTGCGGCTGCCATCGCTCGCTCCGGTGCCGCCGCCACCGCCGAAAATGTCCGACGATCCGGCCAGCCGCGTCGCCAGCGCCCCGATGCGCCCCGGATCGCCGCGCCAGAACAGGCGCACATCGTCGCGATAGCGGTCGCTCCATTCGAGGAAGGGCGGCGCGAACCGGCCGAGCTGGTAGCCGCCGGGACCGATGTCCCATGGCTCCGCGATCAGGATGCGGTCGGCCAGCAGCGGGTCCGATGCAATCTCCCGCAACAGGTCGGCCTGGGCCGAAAATCCCGCCATCGTGCGGCCCAATATGGGGGCAAGGTCGAAGCGGAACCCGTCCACGCCCGCATGGGCCACGAAATGGCGCAGCGTGTCGAGGATCATCCGCCGCATCATGGGATGATCGCAGGCAACCGTATTGCCGCAGCCGGTGTCGTTGATGAGGCTGCCGTCGGCGGCATGGCGATAATAGCCATGGTTGGCGAGGCCGCGAAAGCTGAGCGTGCGGCCATATATGTCGCTCTCCCCCGTGTGGTTGAACACCAGGTCGAGGATGACGTCGATGCCCGCGTCGTGCAGCGCCGCGACGCTGGCGCGCAGATCGTCCAGCGTGCCGAGGCGCGGGTCCATGGGGAAGAAGGTGACGGGATTATAGCCCCAGCCGTTGGTGAGGCCGAGCGGGGCGAGATGCCGTTCGTCGATCCACGCGACCACGGGCATCAGTTCCACCGCGTCGATCCCCAGACGCCGGAGATGCGCGATCACCGCCGGATGCGCCAGCGCCCGCAGCGTGCCCCGGTCGGCCTCCGGCACATCGGGATGCAGCATGGTGAAGGGGCGCACCGCCAGTTCGTAAATCGTCCCGCCCGGCCGGAAACGCGGCGCGCGATGCGGCACCGGTTCGGGGGTGGTCACGATGGCGCGGGGCACGTCTGACGGACCATAGGGCCGGTCGAGCGCCAGCGCATAGGGATCGACCAGCCGATGCTCCCCGGCGTTCAGCGCATAGGCCTGCCCCGCGCCGATGCCCGGCACGAACAGGCGGTGCAGGCCATCGGGCGCCCCATCCTGCACCGGGTCGAAGGGGAGGGTCCGGTCGCCCAGAACAAGGTCCAGCCGCGCCACGTCGGGCGCCCAGACCGCAAAGGACACGCCGCCCGCCGTCACCGTCGCGCCGAGCGGGGGCAGGCTGTCATCCGGCATCAGGCGGCGAGGCTTTCGGCGACTCCGGCGGCCCGTTTCGCCGCGACCAATTGCCCGAACAGGGCGGCGTAGCGGGCGGCGCTGCGGTCCCAGCTGAAGTCCGCCGTCATCCCGGCCCGCTGGATCGCGGCCCATGTGGGTGCGTCGGCGTGCAGCGCCTGCGCGCGGGCCAAGGCGGCCAGCAGGCTGTCGGCGCTGAGCGGCCCGAACTGCACGCCGGTCGCGACCTGCTGTCCCAGAGCGGCCTCGTTCGCGTCGATCACCGTGTCGGCCAGTCCGCCGGTGCGCGCCACGATGGGGACGCAGCCATAGCGCAGGCCGTACAACTGGGTCAGGCCGCAGGGTTCGGTGCGGGACGGGATCAGGATCGCGTCCGCCCCGCCCTGCAACAGATGCGCCGCCGCTTCGTCATAGCCCAGCCGCAGGCCGATGCGCCCGCGATGGCGCGACGCGGCGGCCAGCAATTGCCCCTCTATCCCGGCATCGCCCGCGCCCAGCAGCGCGATGCGGATGCCCATGCCCGCGATCGCGTCGATCTGGCTGGCGAGGATGTCCATGCCCTTTTGCCAGGTCAGGCGGCTGACGATGGTGACGAGCAGCGACCCGTCGCTGTCGAGGCCGAAGCTCTTCTCCACCGCCGCCCGGTTGCGGGCGCGGCCGCCGATGGTCTTTGCGGTGAAGCGGGCGGCGAGGTCGGCGTCGGTGGAGGGGTTCCACTCCTGTGTGTCGATGCCGTTGACGATGCCGTGCAGGGCGCCGCCCCGTGCGCGCAGCAGTCCGTCCAGCCCCATGCCCCATTCGCCGGTCGTGATCTCCCGCGCGTAGCTGGGGCTGACGGTGGTGATGGCGTCGGCATATTGGATGCCGGCCTTGAGGTAGCCGACGCCGCCATAATATTCGACGCCATCGACGGAATAGGTCTCGTCCGGCAGGCCCAGCGCGGGGAAGATGCCCGGTTCGAACCGGCCCTGGAAGGCGAGGTTGTGGATGGTCAGCACGCCTGGCACATGGCGCGCGCGGCCATGGCGCATATAGGCCAGCGTCAGCGCCGCCTGCCAGTCATGGACATGCACCACGTCCGGCTGGAAATGGCGCAGGCCCCCGGCGGCGAGATCCGCGCCGACGGCGGCCAGCGCGGCGTAGCGGCGCCAGTTGTCCGTCCAGTCATGGCCCGCCATGTCCAGATAGGGGCCGCCTTCCCGGTCGTAGAGGCCGGGCGCGTCGAGGATGAGGAGGTCGCGGCCCTCGTAGCTGGCGCGGATCAGCTTCGCATCGACGCCGAACAGGGCGGGGTAACGCTTGGCGGCGCGGCCCTTTGCGCCGGTCCGGTCGATGCGCTTCATCACGGCGGGATAGCCGGGGACGAGGGTGATGACCGGCCAGCCGTGGCGCGACAGGGCGGCGGGCAACGCGCCCACCACGTCCGCCAGCCCGCCGGTCTTGATGAGCGGGTGGATTTCCGAGGCAACGGCGAGCAGCTTCACGTCAGCCGGTCTCCCCCAGCCGGGCAATCATCTCGCGCGTGATGAGGCAGATGCCCTTCTCCGTCCGGCGGAATCGTTGCGCGTCATATTCGGGATTCTCACCGACGATCAGCCCTTCCGGGATATGGACGTTGGCGTCGATCACCACCTTGTCCAGCCGCGCCCCCCGCCCGATCTGGCAATGGGGCAGAACCACGCTGTTGGTGACGGACGAGAAGCTGTGGGCGTGGACCCCGGTGAAGATCAGCGCCCGGTGCAGCGAGGAGCCGGAGATGATGCAGCCGCCGGAGATGAGCGAGGAGATGGCCGCGCCGCGCCGATACTCGTCATCATGCACGAATTTGGCGGGCGGCGTGACCTCCGCATAGCTCCACAGCGGCCAGCTCTTGTCATAGAGGTCGAGGTGGGGGAGCACGTCGGTGAGGTCGATGTTCGCCTCCCAATAGGCGTCGATGGTGCCGACGTCGCGCCAATAGGCCTCCGGCTCATATTCGCCGCGCACGCAACTGGTGGAGAAGCGGTGGGCGACCGCCTTGCCATGCTCCACCACATAGGGGATCAGGTCGCCGCCGAAATCATGCTTGGATGTCAGATCCGCCGCGTCGCGTTTCAGCAGTTCGATGAGGTAGCTGGTCTTGAAGACATAAATGCCCATGCTGGCCAGCGCCATGTCCGGCTGGCCGGGTATGCCGGGCGGGTTGGCGGGTTTCTCGACAAAGGCGGTGATGCGGTCCGCATCGTCCACATGCATGACGCCAAAGCCGGTCGCCTCCATGCGGGGCACCTCCAGACAGCCGACGGTGACGTCCGCATTCTCGTCCACATGCTGGCGGAGCATCAGCTCATAGTCCATCTTGTAGATATGATCGCCCGCCAGGATGATCATATATTCCGGGCCGTACCCCTCGATAATGTCGATATTCTGGTACACGGCGTCGGCGGTGCCGAGATACCATTGGGTTTCCGACACGCGCTGCGAAGCGGGGAGGATGTCGAAGCTCTCGTTGCGTTCGGAGCGCAGGAAGTTCCAGCCGCGCGTCAGGTGGCGGATCAGCGAATGCGCCTTATACTGCGTTGCCACGCCGATGCGCCGGATGCCGCTGTTGATCGCGTTGGAGAGGGCGAAGTCGATGATCCGCGCCTTGCCGCCGAAATAGACGGCGGGCTTGGCGCGCACGTCCGTCATCTCGAACAGGCGGCTGCCGCGCCCGCCCGCCAGCACATAGGCCATGGTGTCGCGCGCGATGGGCGACGTGCGCTTGGGTCGTGCCTGGTTCATGCCTGTCCTTGCTCCTCGCCTTCTGTTCGTTCGAGATAGAGTGTGGAAAGTGGAGGAATGGTCAAGATGGCCCAGCCGTCGCCGTCCGCCTCCACCACGCCGCCATTGCCCGCGCCGCTGCCGCCATAGACGGACGCATCGCTGTTGAAGATTTCGCGCCACCGCCCGCCGCCGGGCAGGCGCAGGCGATAGCCCTCCCGCAGGGTGGGGGTGAAGTGGGCAATCACCACCACCTCGCGCCAGTGGCCGTCGCCATCCGGCCCGCGCCGCACCCAGGAAAAGACCGATCCCGCCGCATCGTCGGCGTTGAGCCAGTCGAAGCCGTCCGACTCGCAATCGCGGGCGTGGAGGGCAGGGCGGTTGCGATAGAGGCGGTTGAGGTCGCGCAGGGCATCCCGCACGCCGCCATGGCTGGGCAGGTCCGCCTCGTGCCAGTCCAGCGCCCGGCTTTCCGCCCATTCGCCGCGCTGGGCGAATTCCTGCCCCATGAACAGCAGCTTCTTGCCCGGATAGCCCCACATGAAACCATAGAAGGCGCGCAGGGTCGCGAATTTCTGCCAGTCGTCGCCCGCCATCTTGGTCAGCAGCGATCCCTTGCCATGCACCACCTCGTCATGGCTGATCGGCAGGACGTAATTCTCGCCAAAGGCGTACATCAGGCCGAAGGTCATGTCGGCGTGATGATGTTTGCGGTGCACCGGGTCGCGCGCCAGATAGCGCAGCGTGTCGTGCATGAAGCCCATGTTCCATTTGAAACCGAAGCCCAGGCCGCCCTCGTGCACCGGATGCGACACGCCGGGCCATGACGTGCTTTCCTCCGCGATGGTTATCGCCCCGCGCGCCATCTCGTTCGCCTGCCCATAGACGGCGCGGTTCATGGACTGGAGGAAGCGCACCGCCTCCCAATTCTCCCGCCCGCCCTGCTCGTTGGGAATCCATTCCCCTTCTTTGCGCGAATAATCGAGGTAGAGCATCGACGCGACCGCATCGACGCGCAGCCCGTCGAGATGATAGCGGTCGGTCCAGAACAGCGCGTTGTTGACGAGGTAGGAGACGACCTCCCGCCGGCCGAAGTTGAAGATGGCGGTGTTCCAGTCGGGGTGGAACCCCTTGCGCGGATCGGCATGTTCATAGAGCGCGGTGCCGTCGAACTGCGACAGGCCATGGGCGTCGGTCGGGAAATGGGCGGGCACCCAGTCGAGGATGACGCCGATCCCGGCCTGATGCGCGCCATCGACGAAGCGGGCGAACCCCTCCGGCTCGCCAAAGCGGGCGGTGGGGGCGTAAAGGCCGGTGGTCTGGTAGCCCCAGCTCGGATCATAGGGATGTTCGGTGATCGGCAGGAATTCGATATGGGTGAAGCCCATGTCGACCACATAGGGGATGAGCTGGTCGGCCAGCGCGTCCCAGCTCAGGAACGCGCCGTTCGCGTCGCGCCGCCATGACCCGGCATGCACCTCATAGGTGGAGAGGGGCTGGCGGCGGGCATCGACCCGGCCCCAATGGTCGCGGTGCGCCGCATCGCCCCAGTCATGGGCCAGCGGGCGCGCGGTGACGGAGGCGGTGGCGGGGCGATATTCGCTGCGAAAGGCAAAGGGGTCCGCCTTGAGCGGCAGGGTCGCGCCGCTGGCGTCCAGTATCTCATATTTATAGGCGCTGCCCGCGGCGATGCCGGGCACGAAGATTTCCCAGATGCCGGTGTCGCGGCGCAGGCGCATGACATGCCGCCGCCCGTCCCAGTCGTTGAAATCGCCCACCACCGACACGCGCCGCGCATCGGGCGCCCAGACCGCGAAATGCACGCCGTCGCTGCCCTCATGGGTCAGGAAATGCGCGCCCATCTTGTCGAACAGGCGCAGGTGCGATCCCTCCGCCATATAATAATCGTCCATCGGGCCGAGGACGGGACCATAGCTGTAGGGGTCGTCCACCCACCATTCCCCGCCATCATTGGCGGCGAGATAGCGCAGCGGGCGCAGCTTGCGCACCTTCAGCCGCCCCTCGAACAGGCCGCCGTCGTGGATGCGGGTCAGCGCGACGCCGCCGGGCGCCACGCCGTCGCCCTTGCGGGCAAAGGCGGTGACGCGATCCGCGCCCGGTATGACGCAGCGCGCCACATAGGGCGCATTGGCGGCGGTGCCGTCGCGGTGCAGGCCCAGCACCGCAAACGGATCGGCATGGCTCCCCTGGATCAGCGCATCGGCTTCGTGGCGTTTCACGAACACCCTCTCGAATAGGTTATGGCAGCACCTTCCAGATTTCCCGCGCATATTGCCGGATGGTCCGGTCCGAGGAGAACCAGCCGACGCGCGCAGTGTTCCGAACCGCCTGCGCGTCCCATTCTGCCTTGTTCGCCCATAGCGTGTCCAGTTCGCGCTGGGCCGCGTGATAGCTGTCGAAATCGGCCGCCACCATGAACCAGTCATGGTCGTAGATGCCGCCGATCAGGTCGCGATAGCGGGTCGGGTCTTCGGGCGAGAAGACGCCGGACGATATGGCGTTGAGCGCCTGCGCGAGTTCGCGCGAACCCTCGATGACCGCGCGCGGGTTGTAGCCGTTGTTGCGGGTGTCGGCCACTTCCTGCGCGGTCAGGCCGAATATGCGGATATTCTCCCGCCCGACATGCTCCATGATCTCGATATTCGCGCCGTCCAGCGTGCCGATGGTCAGCGCGCCGTTGAGGGCGAATTTCATGTTGCCGGTGCCGGACGCCTCCATGCCCGCGGTGGAGATCTGCTCGCTGAGGTCGGCGGCGGGCATCATGATCTCCGCCATCGACACATTATAGTTGGGCACGAAGGCGATCTTGAGCAGGCCCTGCACCGCCGGGTCGTGGTTCACCGTGCGGGCGACGTCGTTGATGAGTTTGATGATGAGCTTGGCATTATGATAGCTGGGCGCGGCCTTGCCCCCGAACAGCTTCACGCGCGGTTGCCAGTCCCGTTCGGGGTGGCTGCGGATCTGGTCGTAGAGGGCGACCGCCTCGACGATGTTGAGCAACTGCCGCTTATATTCATGGATGCGCTTGATCTGCACGTCGAACAGGGCGGAAGGGTCGACGCGCAGGCCCATCCGATCCTTCAGCACATCGGCCAGCCTGCCCTTCTTCACCTGCTTCACCGCGCGGAATTTTTCGCGGAAGGCGGCGTCGTCGGCAAAGGGGACGAGGTCGGCCAGCGCCTCCGTATCGTCCAGGAACCGGTCGCCGATCGTCTCGCGCAGCAGGCTGGTCAGTTCCGGGTTGCACTGCATCAGCCAGCGGCGCGGGGTTACGCCGTTGGTCTTGTTGTTGATGCGGTCGGGGAACATGCGGTGCAGGTCGGCGAACACCGTCTCCTTCATCAGTTCCGTGTGCAGTGCGGCGACGCCGTTGACGCTGTGCGACCCGGCAAAGGCGAGATTGGCCATGCGCACGCGCCGTTCGCCACCCTCGTCGATCAGGGAGATGGCGCCGATCGCCCGGTCGTCAAAGCCCTTGTCCCGCTTCGCCTCGATCAGCAGCCGGGCGTTGATCGCATAGATGAGCTGCATGTGGCGGGGCAGCAGCCGCTCGAACAGGGGCAGCGGCCATGTTTCCAGCGCCTCCGGCAGCAGGGTGTGGTTGGTGTAGCTGAACGTCCGGCGGGTGACGTCCCATGCCTCCGCGAAGGACAGGTCCAGCTCGTCGATGAGGAGGCGCATCAGTTCCGCCACCGACACGGCGGGATGGGTGTCGTTCAGCTGGATCGCCGCCTTGTCCGGCAGGGTGCGGATGTCGCCGAAATACTGGAGGTGACGCCGCACGATGTCCTGCAACGATGCGGACGAGAAGAAATATTCCTGCCGCAGGCGCAGTTCCTGCCCGGCGGGGGTGGAGTCGGCGGGGTAGAGGACGCGCGCCAGGCTCTCCGCCTTGTTGCTCTCCTTCAGCGCGCCGATATGGTCGCCCGCGTTGAAGGCGTCGAGCAGGATGGGATCGATGGGCACGGCGGTCCACAGGCGCAGCGTGTTGACCCGCTCGCCCCGCCAGCCGACGACCGGCGTGTCATAGGGGGTGGCGATGACGCGCTCCTGCGGGCGCCAGGAGCGTGCGTCGTCGCCGCTGCCGTCGGCGCGCGCCGGTTCGACCAGCCCGCCGAAGCCGATCTCATAGCTGGCCTCGCGCCGTTCGAACTCCCACGGATTGCCGTGCGCCAGCCATGTCTCCGGCAGTTCGACCTGCCAGCCGTCATGCACTTCCTGCCGGAACATGCCGTTCACATAGCGGATGCCATAGCCATAGGCGGGCACGTCCACCGTCGCCATCGACTCCATGAAGCAGGCGGCGAGACGGCCGAGACCGCCATTGCCCAACGCCGCGTCCGGCTCCAGCTCCGACACCAGGTCGAGGTCGACGCCCAGCTTTTCGAGCGCGGTCCGCACATTCTCCATGATGCCCAGGTTGGACATGGTGTCGCGCATCAGGCGACCGATCAGAAATTCGAGGCTGAGATAATAGACCCGCTTGCCACCCTGCTCATAGGTTTTGGTGGTGGAGGCGATCCAGCGGTCGATGACGCTGTCGCGGATGGCGGCGATGGTCGCGGCCAGCCAGTCGTGCGGCTTGGCGGCGGAGGGATTCTTGCCGATCCGGTGGGTCAGATGCTCGACGATGTCCCTGGCCAGCGAATCCGGGTCCGTCTCGCGCGGGGTGAGGGTTGGCAGGGCGACCGTTGTGTTCTGCATTTTGCTCGACCTCCTCGCGTCGGGCCACGCCCGTGCCCGGTGGCATAGGGCCGCAGCCTTGAGAAACTGTGCATGACGCGAAACGACGCCCCATGCCGCACTGCAACATTAATGCACTAATATTCGGACAGCGAAAGCCCCAATCGACCATGGCCGACGCTATCGTTTCGGATGGGGATGGATTGGTGGGCAGGGCCGGGCGCGGCGGGTGCGTGGGGCGCAAGGAAAGGACGGGGCGGAAGGTGGAGCGGCTTTTTGCTCACCGCCGCCGAATTGGCATGACGCATACCATTTCAGCGGATGGCATCGGCGCAGAGAAAAAATGGGAGGATGCGATGAAGCAGCGGATCGTGAAGGCAGGGGTGCTGGCGATAACGATGGCCGGGGCGTCCGCGCTGGTCGCGCAGCAGAGGCCGAAGGATGGTGCGGCCCGGACGGCTCCGTCCCACTCTGGTCAGGCTCCGGCCGCCCGGCCCGTCTTCGATCCCGGCGGCACCGTGCATGTCCCCGCCTTCGACCTGCCGCCGTCGCCCTTCCTCAGCCCGGAGGCGCTGGCCCAGCAGAAAGCGCGCGCGGCGATGCCGGTCGTGGACCGGCTGGTCGGCACGTCCATCGCGGACCTGCGCGCGATGACCGAGCGATTGCTCGCCCCGCGCGTGGTGGAGATGCAGCAACGCTACCCCGTCGACATCGTGGAGCAGCAGATCGGCGGCGTTCGCACCCGTGTCGTCACGCCGAAAGGGGGGAGGCGAACGCCAGCCGCGTGCTCATCAACCTGCATGGCGGCGGGTTCAGCCAATGCGCGGAAGGGTGCGCGATGGTCGAATCCATCCCCATTGCCGCGGTCGGCCGTTTCCGAGTGGTGACGGTCGATTACCGGCAGGGACCGGAGAATGTCTTTCCCGCCGCGTCGCAGGATGTGGCGTCCGTCTACCAGCAACTGCTCAAAAGCTATCGGCCGGAGAATATCGGAATCTATGGCTGTTCGGCGGGCGGGGCGCTGACCGCGCAATCGGTGGCGTGGTTCGCGGACAAGGGGATTGTGCAGCCGGGTGCGGTCGGCATCTTCGGTGCGGGCGGGGTGCGGTTCGGGGCGGGCGATTCGGCCTATGTCGCCGGCTACATCGACGCTTCCTTCCCGCCGCCCAAGCCGGACGGATCGACCTTTCCGCTGCCCTATTTCCGGGGCGTGGCGTTGACGGATCGGATGGTGTCGCCCGCCGCCTACCCCGACCTCGCCGCCAAATTCCCGCCGACCCTGCTGATTACCGGCACACGGGCGATGGATCTGTCACCGGCCATCTACACCAACAACCAGTTGTTGAAGGCGGGGGTTCGCAGCAACCTGATCGTGGGGGAGGGGATGGGCCATTGCTACATCTACCAGTCCACCCTGCCGGAGGCGCGGGACGCCTATGACCAGATCGTGCGTTTCTTCAACGAGCATCTCGGCAGCGGCGGCGGTGGTCGGGACGGCAGGAACCGGGGGCCGCAGGCGCCAGAACCTGCGCGGGAGAGGGCGCCGCGTTCCGACGCCTGTCTCGAACGGACGCAGGATATGGGCAATGCGAAGTTCGTGTTCCGCAAGCGCAAGAAGGGGTGCGTGGATTGAGGGACGTGGGAGGGGGGGGGGGGCGTCCGTCATCTTGGACCCGCTGTTGCCCTTATTAAGAGCCGCATCAGGAAGGAGCGGGAGAGGGCTACATGCTCCTGAGGGGTAATGGCCGATCAGGTCGGGGTGGCGACGATGGATCGCAACCCGTCAGCCCCTCACCCCGGCACCGGCCCGAAGATGGCGATGAGGTTGCCCTCCGGATCGCGGATCACCGTCATCGCCCGGCGGGGGGAGAGGGGTTGCATGGCGGTCAGGATCGTTACCCCCTCCCGCCGTAAATGCGCGTCGAGCGCCAGCAGGTCGTCGCTTTCGAGGTCCAGCGTTCTCCAGCCGGTCGTATCCAGATGGGTGGGCGGTTCCGGCGGCGGGGCGGGGGTTGCGCCCCGCCGCGCGACCAGCTCGATGCAGGTGCCCGCCCCGTCCATCACGGCGAAGGCGGTGCCATCCGCCTCCGACGCACCGGACAGACGCTCGGCAAAGCCCAGCGCCCGCGCATACCAGTGCTGCATCAGGGAAAGGTCCGCCACCGCCAGCACGATGCTGTAGAAACGCAACGGCGGCGGGGTCATGTTTCCGGTCATGCCGTCAGCCCAGCGCCTCTTCGCCCTCCAGCGTGGTGCGATGCATCAGCCGCTTGCTCTCCAGCGAATAGGTATCGGCGCGGTGCATGGTGCCGGTGTTGTCCCACACCAGAAGGTCACCGACATTCCATTTGTGGCGATAGACGAACCGATCCTGCGTCGCCCATTCCTGCACGCGGCAGAGGAGCGCGTCGCTGTCCTCCCGCGACATGTCGTGCACATAATAGGCGGTCGCGCCCAGCACGAGCGACTTCAGCCCCGAATCGGCATGATGCCAGACCAGCGGATGGGTCTGCGACGGGCGGGTGCGCCAGCGTTGCAGTTCGGCATAGCTGGGGTCGGGATGGACCATGCGCTGCGACGCCTCCAGCGCGTGCCGCACCTTGAGCGTGGACAACAGCTCCTTGTCCGCATCGGGCAGGTCGTCATAGGCGGCATAGGTGTTGGCGATCAGCGTGTCGCCGCCCCATTCGGACAAAGTCTTGGCGGTCAGCATCGTCGCCTTGGCCGGATAGACGTCGTTCGCGCCGTCGATGTGCCAGAAGAAGGCCCCGCGCGTGTAATCGGCGGTGTCGGAGACGGTGGGGTCGAGCGAAATCTTCGACACACCATCGTCGCCCAGCAGCGTGACCGTGCCGATGGTGTTGGCGAAGGCGAGCTGCTCCTCGTCCTCCAGGAACAGTTCCTTGAACACCAGCGCGCTGCGCGTCTTGAGCAGTTCCTCGATGTCGCCGGCGTATTTGCCGCTGGTCAGGTCGGCCTTGCTGATCGTGATCCGGGTGCCGACTCGCGGCGAAATGTCATGGGCTTCGAACATGGCGTCACTCATCCTTGCCGCCCCCCTTGTCGCGAGGGGTGTGTCTCCATGATGCCGCCTGTTGCCCCATCCCAGCGGGGCGATCCTGCATCATGCCTCCCGCTGGCCTTAGCCGCTCCACCATGTGTTGCAAGCCTATACAGTCGCGCCGCTTCCCTGTTGCGAGTCGCTTTCAACCCATCCTTGTTGACAGGGCGTCCGCAACCGTTATTGCGCTGCGGCATCGGACGAAACCGCCTTGGCCGTTGGTTGAGCTGACCGGACCGGCCCTCCTGCCCTTCTTCTGGAGTGGGGACAGGGTGCAGGTCTTCGCGACGGACATATGATCCTGTCGCAGCGTCTCGCTTTCTCCCCTGCCGGACCGGCAAGGCATGTGAGAAGGGAGATTCGGGGCAATGACCGCAATTGGACAGGACACGCTCGGCACGCGCGACACACTCGACGTGGGTGGCAAGGCCTATGGCTATTATTCGCTGGCGAAGGCCGCGGCAAAGCTGGGCGACGTCTCGCGCCTGCCTTTCTCCATGAAGGTTCTGCTGGAAAACCTCCTCCGCTTCGAGGACGGTGTGACCGTTACCACCGAAGATGTGCAGGCGATCGTCGACTGGCAGAATGACCGGGGCAAGGCCGAGCGCGAGATCCAGTATCGCCCCGCCCGCGTGCTGTTGCAGGACTTCACCGGCGTTCCCTGCGTGGTCGATCTGGCCGCGATGCGCGACGCGATGAACGCGCTGGGCGCGGATGCCAGCAAGATCAACCCGCAGGTTCCCGTCCACCTCGTCATCGACCATTCGGTCATGGTCGACGAGTTCGGCACGCCGAAGGCGTTCGAACAGAATGTCGAGATCGAATATCAGCGCAATTTCGAGCGGTACGACTTCCTGAAATGGGGTTCGAAGTCGCTGAACAATTTCTACGCCGTGCCCCCTGGCACCGGCATCTGCCATCAGGTGAACCTGGAGAATATCGCGCAGGCTGTATGGTCGAGCGAAGGGCCTGACGGCACCACCATCGCCTATCCCGACACCTGCGTCGGCACCGACAGCCACACCACGATGATCAATGGCCTGGGCGTCCTCGGCTGGGGCGTGGGCGGCATCGAGGCGGAAGCGGCCATGCTCGGTCAGCCCGTCTCCATGCTCATCCCCGAAGTCGTCGGTTTCAAGGTGACCGGCGCGCTGACCGAAGGCGTCACCGCGACCGACCTCGTCCTGACCGCCACCGCCATGCTGCGCGCCAAGGGCGTCGTCGGCCGCTTCGTGGAATATTTCGGCCCCGGCCTCGCCTCGCTGAGCCTCGCCGACCGTGCGACGCTGGCCAACATGGCGCCGGAATATGGCGCGACCTGCGGCTTCTTCGGCATCGACGACAAGACGCTGGACTATATGCGCCTGACCGGTCGCACCGAGGAGAATATCGCGCTGGTCGAAGCCTATGCCAAGGAGCAGGGCTTCTGGATCGACCCCGCCGCCGCCGACCCTGTCTTCACCGACACGATCGAGCTGGACCTGGCCACCGTCGTCCCCAGCCTCGCCGGTCCCAAGCGCCCGCAGGACCGCGTCGCTCTCCCCGACGTCGATGATGTGTTCAACGCCGACATGGTCAATGTCTACAAGAAGGCGCAGACCCGCGTTCCGGTCGAGGGCCGCGACTTCGACATCGGCGACGGCGACGTCACCATCGCCGCGATCACAAGCTGCACCAACACGTCGAATCCCGGCGTTCTGGTCGCCGCGGGCCTTGTCGCCAAGAAGGCGAACGAACTGGGCCTGAAGCCCAAGCCATGGGTCAAGACCTCGCTCGCCCCCGGTAGCCAAGTCGTCACCGACTATCTGAACCGCGCGGGCCTTCAGGAGCATCTCGATGCGGTTGGCTTCAACCTCGTCGGCTATGGCTGCACGACCTGCATCGGCAACTCCGGCCCGCTGGCCGAGCCGATCAGCAAGGCGATCAACGAGCATGGTCTGGTCGCCGCCGCCGTCATCTCCGGCAACCGCAACTTCGAAGGCCGCGTGTCGCCGGACGTGCGCGCCAACTTCCTCGCCAGCCCGCCGCTGGTCGTCGCCTATGCGCTCAAGGGTACGGTGATCGAGGACTTCATCACCACCCCCATCGGCCAGAGCAAGGACGGCGTGGATGTGTATCTGAAGGACATCTGGCCCAGCAACGAGGAAGTGGCCACCACCATGGCCGGTTGCATGGACCGTGCGATGTTCCAGGCGCGCTATGCCGACGTGTACAAGGGCGACGCGCACTGGCAGGCGATCGACGTTGCGGGGTCGGACACCTACGCCTGGCGCGCCGGTTCGACCTATGTCGCCAACCCGCCCTATTTCGAGGGCCTGTCGATGACCCCCGCGCCGGTCACCGACATCGTCGACGCCAAGCTGATGGCGATCTTCGGCGACTCGATCACGACCGACCACATCTCCCCCGCCGGCAACATCAAGGCGTCCTCGCCCGCCGGCATCTACCTGCAGGAGCATCAGGTCGCGGCGGCGGACTTCAACAGCTATGGCGCGCGCCGTGGCCACCATGAAGTCATGATGCGCGGCACCTTCGCCAACATCCGCATCAAGAACCAGATGCTGGACGGCATCGAAGGCGGCATGACCAAGTATAAGGACGAAGTCCTGCCCATCTATGACGCGGCCATGCGCTACAAGGCGGATGGCACCCCGCTGGTCGTCGTCGCGGGCAAGGAATATGGCACCGGATCGTCGCGCGACTGGGCGGCGAAGGGCACCAACCTGCTGGGCGTGCGCGTGGTCATCACCGAGAGCTTCGAGCGTATCCACCGTTCGAATCTGGTCGGCATGGGCGTGTTGCCACTCCAGTTCCAGGGCGACGACAATCGCGAGAGCCTGGGCCTGACCGGTGACGAAGCCTTCACCATCACCGGCGTCGCCGACCTGAAGCCGCGCCAGCTGGTGCCGGTGCAGGTGACGCGCGCCGACGGTTCGACCTTCACCTTCGAGGCGCTGTGCCGCATCGATACGGTGAACGAACTGGAATATTTCCTGAACGGCGGCATCCTGCCCTACGTGCTGCGCAAGCTGGCAGCCTGATCCTGACAGGACGCGGGGACCGGCGGGCGCAAGGCTCGCCGGTCCCCGCGTTTTTTTGTGCCTGTCGTGCATTGGCCAGAAGGGAGTGCGCGCGGGCCATGGCCGGTTCGGGAGGGATTGGGCCGGGCATCGACCACAGGCCATGTGAACGGGGGCGAATGTGGGCGACCGAGGCAATAATCCGATGGTGAAGATCGCGGAAAGCCGCCATCGGATGTGGGTCGTGGTCCGCGATCATCCGGGCCGAAAACCGAGGACGCCATGTTTCAGGTAGACTATGACCATGCCGCCAATTGCCTGACCATCATGGTCAAGGGCTTCTGGAAGCCGGAGGATGTGCCCGCCTTCGCCAAGGAGGTGGGCGCAAAGGCGCGGGAGGCGCGGGCGGCGCGCGACGATTTCAACGTGCTGGTCGAATCGCTGGAATTTCCGGTTCAGGCGAATGATGTCGCGGACTTGCTGACCGATGTCATGCGCGGCGGCATGACCCTGACCAGCGGCCGGAGCGCCGTGGTGGTCGGCAGCCTGCTGAACAGGGCGCAGGCCGAACGGACGCTGGTCCATCCACGGGTGCGCGTGTTCCTGAATCTGGCGGATGCGCGGCTGTGGCTGACGGAGCCGGGCTGAACGATTGTGGACTGGGGGTGGCGATAACGGCCGTCAGGATAGTCCTATCGTCCGCACATCTCTGTTCCTCGATCCGGTATTTCGTTTTTCGCGATGACGGCTGAAAAGACGGCTGAAAAGGCGGCAGGTTCGGAGTAACGCGATGCAATGCGCGGCGATCCCACCCTGTCAGCGCGCCGCTTTCTCCAGTCTGATCTCGTATATCTTCGGCCAGTTCTTGCCGGTGACGAACAGCCGTTTATGGGCCGCGTCCCAGGCGATGCCATTCAGCACGTCATCCTCGCCAGTCGCGCCCTCCGCCCGCGCCTTGTCCACCAGCGCCGACAGGTCGATCCAGTCGATGACGGCACCATTCTTCGGGTCGATGCGGGCGATGCGGCTGGTCATCCACACATTGGCGAGCACTTCGCCATCCACATATTCCAGTTCGTTCAGCAGCGGCACCGGCCTGCCGTCCGCCGTCCGCACGGTGACGCCGCCCGCCTCCTTCAGCGTTACGGGGTCGAGGAAGCGCAGGTCCGCCGTGCCGTCGCTCATGATGAGGCGCCTGCCGTCGCCGGTCAGCGCCCAGCCCTCGCCGGAATAGCGAAATTCGCCGGTCTGTTTCAGGTCGGGCAGGGACCAGAGGAAGCCCTTGCCATGCCGCCATGTCAGGCTGACCAGCCGGTCCTTGCCCTTTGCATCCTGCGTGAGCGCAATGCCCTCGCCGAAATAGGGGGTGGGCACCGCGGCGCGCCGCACGACCTTGCCGTCCGCGAGGCGGCTGATGCGAATGTCCGACCGGCTGACCAGCCCGGTGGATTCATAGAGCAGCCCGTCATGGACCAGCAGCCCCTCCGTAAAGGCGGTGGGATCATGGGGAAGGGAGCCGACAAGGGTCCAGCCCGTCTCCGCCTGCGCGGGCAGGGCGGTCGCGGCCAGCAGGAGGAAAAGGCCGGTCTTTCTCACGCGTCCTGCTCCCCGGCCTGTGTTTCCTCCCCGGCCTGCGCGTCGGCCAGTGCCTCGGCCAGCCAGACGGGAACGGGCAGGTCGCCCAGATTTTCCGTCCGCAGATAGTCGAGCGCCAGATTTTCCTCCGGCAGGTCGAGCCGTTGCCGTTTCGGATCGGACCGGTCGCGGGGCACGAAGATCAGCCGCCGGTTGACCTTGGACCGATAATGCATGCGGGCGGTATTCTCCTGCCCGACATAGCAGCCCTTGGTGAAATCCACGCCGTTCAGCTCGCGCGCGTTGGTTTCCAGCCAGAGCGTCTGGTCGCTGCCCAGCTCGTCCAGCCCTTCGGGCACGCCATGGCTGTGCCGCCATGCGCGATAGAGTGAATCGGCATGGGTGGTCGCATCCGCCGCGACCGGGGCCAGCCAGCGATGGCCGAGCGCGGGGAGGCGGGGGTCGACCGGCTTGTCCGCCACGTCCCTGCCCCCTGAGTCGGGCGACCAGTGGACCGCCCGCGCATCCTCGCGCGCGATCGTGATTGGACGGCGCAGGCGATAGAGGCTGAGTCGCCGGACGAGGGCGTCGGCCTGCGCCGCCTCGCAGTCGATCAGCACATCCTCCGGCCCGTCCGCCCAGAGGAAAAAGTCGAACAGCGCCTTGCCCTGCGGCGTCAGCAGCCCGGCCCAGCGGGGGGCGCCCTCCGCCAGCCTGCCCGCATCATTGGTGACGAGGCCGTTGAGGAAGGCGCGTGCCTCCGCCCCGCCGACGCGGATCAGCGCGCGGTCGGACAACCATGTCGCCCGGTCGGGTGTTTCGGAGGGGGGCGGCGGTTCAGGGGTGGTTTCCGTCATCGGGCTTAGGTAGGACGATCCGCCGCCAGCGCAAAGGGAACATCATCATGGGCCAGACTTTC
Source organism: Sphingobium sufflavum (assembly GCF_021403115.1). Taxonomy (GTDB): domain Bacteria; phylum Pseudomonadota; class Alphaproteobacteria; order Sphingomonadales; family Sphingomonadaceae; genus Sphingobium; species Sphingobium sufflavum. The sequence continues at coordinate 44,228 of NZ_JAJSSH010000017.1, read as the reverse complement.
GACCTCATCCTCTCCGGTGGAACCGTTCACCTGCCCGGCGGCCCGGCACAGGTCGATGTCGGCGTGACGGGCGGCAAGGTCGCCGCCATCGGCACGTCCCTGGGCGATGCGGGGGAGCGGATCGACTGCACCGGCCTCGACGTGCTGCCCGGCGTGATCGACAGCCAGGTCCATTTCCGCGAGCCGGGGCTGGAGCATAAGGAAGACCTGGAATCGGGCAGCCGCGCCGCCGTGCTGGGCGGCGTGACGGCGGTGTTCGAAATGCCCAACACCAACCCCAACACCGACACGGCGGAACGGGTCCATGACAAGCTGAAGCGCGCCCATCATCGCATGTGGTGCGACCATGCCTTCTATGTCGGCGCGACCGCCGACAATGCGGAGCATCTGAAGGAACTGGAGCGGATTCCCGGCACGTCGGGCGTCAAGATCTTCATGGGCGCCTCGACCGGCAGCCTGCTGGTGGACGATGACGATGCGCTGGCCCGTGTGCTGGCGTCCGGCACCCGCCGTGTTGCCATCCATGCGGAGGATGAGGCGCGGATGAACGCGCGCAAGGATCATCGGGTGGAGGGCGACGCCTCCAGCCATCCGGTGTGGCGCGATGACGAGAGCGCGCTGATCGCGACGCGGCGCATCGTCGGGCTGGCCCGCAAGGCGCGGCGGCGCATCCATGTGCTGCACATCACCACGCCCGCGGAACTGGAATTTCTGGCGCAGCACAAGGACATCGCCACCTGCGAGGTGACGCCGCAGCATCTGACGCTGGCGGGGGAGGATGCCTATCCGCGCCTGGGCAGCTACGCGCAGATGAACCCGCCGATCCGCAGCGCCGCCCATCGGGATGGCCTGTGGCACTGGCTGCGGCAGGGCGTGCCCGACGTGCTCGGTTCCGACCATGCGCCGCACACCATCGAGGAGAAGGCGAAACCCTATCCCGCCTCGCCCAGCGGCATGCCGGGCGTGCAGACGCTGGTGCCGCTGCTGCTCAACCATGTGGCGGAGGGGCGGCTGACGCTGCAACGCTTCATCGACCTGACCAGCGCGGGGCCGCAGCGGATCTTCGGCCTCGTCGGCAAGGGGCGGATCGCGGCGGGCTATGACGCGGATTTCACCATCGTCGACCTCAAGAAGCGGTGGACGGTGGGCAGCGAATGGCTGGCGTCGCGCTGTAACTGGTCGCCGTTCGAGGGGGACACACTGACCGGCAAGGCCATCGGCACCGTCATCCGGGGACAGCGGGTGATGTGGGAGGACAGCCTCGCCAACGCGGCGACGGGTGAGGCGTTGCGGTTCGAGGCGACCGAGTTCGCCTGACACGACGGGTTGGGGGCGGGCGGCTTCGTCCCCCTTCCCCGGACCTGACCGGCGATTATTCCGATTGGGCCTGTAAGATAGAAATACCGTTCGCCCTGAGCTTGTCGACCCGACGGGCGGGCGAAGCCCAACGGCTGCCCTTCAATCTTGAAGCGACATTGCAGGGAAAGGGCGGTCCTTCGACATTCAAGCGAGGCATCCGCCTCGTTTGAACAGGGCGAACGGGAGGGCGGTAGGTGCTTCCAGGGGATAGTCTCTGACCTGATCCGGGACCGTGTTTCTGTTCAGGCGGCTCCAGTAGGACGACAAAACAGGTCCGGGATAATCGGCAGCGGCAAGGGTGGGCGTCGTTCCGGACCGATACGCGCGCCTGTCGTCAGGCGGTCGGTCCTGCGCTCGCGACGATGTCCACTTCGGTCAGACCTTTGGCCGTCCGCCGCGCGAACAGCATATAGGCCGCGTCGTCGCCCCGGCGCGTGCCGCCCAGCCGTATTTCCGTCCGGCACGGCTGGCGCTCCGCATCGAAACCGGCTTCGCCCACGCGGGTGGCATAATGGGTCGCCACCGCCTGCGGGCTGTCGGCGGTGGTGAAGCTGATGACGCGCAGGGCGCAACGGCCCGTATCCGTCCCCGCCGCCTCGACCAGCCGCGCGCCGGGATAGAGGCCCAGCCCGTCGGGCATGGCGGACGCCCATTGCGCGCCATGGCGCAGGTCGCGGCCCGCGCAGCCGCCCACGGCCTTGCCCACCGCCGCGGCAAGCGATCGCGCCGCCCCTGCACTGTCGCTGTGCGCGGCGGCATCGGTTCCGCGTGCCGGCTGCGATGGGGTGGCGGTCATGATCGCGGCATGGGCGGCGCGCACCGCCGCGCCATCGGCGTCCACGGTGGCGCCGGGCGTGGCGGCTTGCGCCGTTTCGGTCACGGGGGCCGGTGCGGTGACGGGAGCAGCGGCTGGCCCGGCGATGGGCTTGCCGACCGGGGCAGCCTTTGGCTCCGCCGTCCCGTTGGTCAGCCGCGTGTCGAGCGAGGCGAGCGCACCGGCATTATCCTGCCCGGCACTCTCGCCGCCGCCGCCGCAACTGGCCAGCGACAGCAGAAGGGCGAGCGTACCCAGGGCATGGGGCAGGGCGGAACGGCGCATCGAATCGGCCTCCAATCGTTAACAAAATCTTAAGGACCGCTATGGGCCGGCAGAGGTTAATATTCCGTAAGGAGATGCGGTTAACGGGCAACCGCCTGTTTCGCGGTCCAATATCGGCTGTCCCGCATGGGGACGCTTGACGGACGGCCACCCCCGCGCGAAGGGCATAGCCATGCAGCATGAAAGCAGCGAGCACCGGCGTGGCCTGATCTACGCCTTTCTGGCCTATGCCACATGGGGCCTGTTTCCCATTTATTTCCGGCTGGTCGGATCGGTCGGTCCCATCGAGGTGCTGTCGCACCGCGTCGTCTGGTCGTGCGTCTTCATCCTGATCTTCCTGTGCGCGCGACGGGAATTTCGCGCCTTTGTGGAAACGATGCGCGATGGCCGCATCCTGGCCGCGCTGACCACCAGCGGCATCCTGATCGCGCTGAACTGGCTGGTCTATATCTGGGCCGTGCTGCACAATCATATCGTGGCGGCCAGCCTGGCCTATTTCCTCAACCCGCTGGTCAATGTGCTGATCGGGGTCGTGCTGCTGGGTGAGCGGCTGCGCGTCGTGCAGTGGTGCGCCATCGGGCTGGCGGCGGCGGGCGTCGTGGTGCTGGGCGCGGGCGCGCCGCAAACGCTGGGTATCAGCCTGTTCCTGGCGCTGACCTTCGCCATCTATGGATTGGTGCGCAAGCTGACGCCGGTGTCGCCGCTGACCGGGCTGGGGATCGAGACGCTGGCGCTGCTGCCGCCCGCGCTGACCGGGCTGGCCTGGACGGCGGGCCATGGCGGGTTGGGCTTTGGGCAGGATGTGGGCGTTTCGGCGCTGCTGGTCGGCGGCGGTCTCATCACCTCCGTCCCCCTCATCATGTTCGCGGTGGCCGCGCGGCTGCTGCCCATGGTGACGCTGGGCCTGATCCAGTATGTCACGCCGACCATGTTGTTCCTGTGCGGCGTGCTCCTCTATGGCGAGCATCTGTCCACCGCCCAATGGGCCAGCTTTGCGCTGATCTGGACCGGGCTGGTCATTTTCGCGGGGCATACGCTGCGCGCGGGGCGGTCCGCCCCGGCCGGTGTGGCGGCTGTCGAGGACCGCGGCAAGGCCTGAGGTCAATCGACGGTCCGCCCTGACGGACTCCAAAGGGTTGAACGGGTTCGCGTGACGCGGTTCTCTCCCCGGGCTTCCGATGTTGTGGACCTTGAGTAAGCTGCGTTGAAGCGCGTGCCTTGCCTTGCTTCAAGGCTCTCGGAAAACCGGCGTTCCGGCGTGGACTATCGCACCCGTCGATCGGGGGGCACCGCTGCCCCGATGGCGCTCACGGCATGAAGCGTGGATCATCCGGTCATGTCCGGGGAGTTGCCCTGCGACCGAAGCGTCTTGTCAGCACCGTGCGGCGGCGAGGCCCGGCATTCGCCCGGCCCCGCCGCCTGACATCACTGGAACCGCTGCGCGCCGTCCAGACGGATGGTGGTGCCGTTCAGGAAGTCATTCTCGACGATCTGCTGCGCCAGCGTGGCATATTCGTCCGGGTCGCCCATGCGCTTGGGGTTGGGGACGGTCGAGCCGAACTTGGCCTGAGCCTCCTCATCGGTCATCGACCGCGAATAGGCGAGGGTCAGGAAGGTGCCCGGCGCAATCGCCACCGAACGGATGCCCAGCGGGGCCAGGTCACGCGCCAGCGTCAGCGTCATGCCGATGATGCCGCCCTTGGCCGCCGCATAGGGCACCTGGCCTGGCAGGCCTTCGAACCCGGCGATGGACGCGGTGTTGATGATGACGCCGCGCTGGTTGGACGCGACCGGATCATTCTTCGCCATAGCCTCGGCGACCTGCGCGGTCACTTCGAAGGCGCTGTTGAGGAAGATGTTCACCATATGGCTGAAATGAGCATAGGACAGGCGCGACCCGTCCTTGCCGATCAGGCGGCCACCGCGATCCGGCGGCGGCGGGCCGCCATGGGTGATGACGGCGGCGCGCAGCGGGCCGAGGTCCGTTGCCGTCTTGACCGCAAGGGCGATGGAATCGAAATCGGTGATGTCGGTGCGGACATAGACGGAGCCATTGCCCAGTTCCGCCGCCAATTCCTGTCCCCGGTCGTCGGCGACGTCGGCGATCACCACCTTCGCGCCCAGCTTTGCCAGCCGCCGCGCGGTCGCGCCGCCGAAACCACCGGCGCCGCCGGTGACGATGGCCGATGCATTCGTCATGTCCACCATGGATATTTCCTTCCCATCCTCTGGATCTGCGGACCCGTCTTGACGGGCTTGGTACGCTGGCTAGTCCATTGTCAGGGCCTTCGCCAGAGCCATTGGCGCTCGGGCATTTCCACAAGCGCGCAAAACCGCTAGGGCGTTGCCATGCTTCAAACGATTTTGGTCATGACGGGCGGCGCGATCGGCGCCGCGCTGCGCTATCATGCAGGGAAATACAGCCTCGCGCTGCTGGGCGGCGGCTGGCCGTGGGGGACGTTGCTGGTCAATGTCAGCGGTGGACTGGCCATGGGCCTGTTCACCGGTTGGCTCGCCCTGCGTGGGGGGGATGGCGAACCGATGCGGTTGTTCGTCGCCATCGGCGTGCTGGGGGGCTTTACCACCTTCTCCAGCTTCAGCCTCGAAACATTCGCGATGATAGAGCGGGGGGAGATCACCTCCGCCACCGCCTATATACTGGCGTCCGTCGTCGCATCGGTGGGCGCACTGGCCATTGGCCTCAACTTGGGGAAGGCCGTCGCATGAGCATCAACAAGAGCACTGACCCGACGTCGGTCCGCCAGTTTCGCGTCCATGCGGATGATGACGGCATCCGCCTCGACCGCTGGTTCAAGCGGCATATGGAGGATGTGACCTTCGCCACCGTGTCGCGCTGGGCGCGCACCGGGCAGTTGCGGGTCGATGGCGCGCGCGCCACGCCGGGCGACCATATCAAGGAAGGGCAGACCATCCGCGTCCCCCCCGCCGATTCGGCCCGCGCCGTGGCGGCCAAGGGCGAGCGCGTCCGCACGCCGCTGACCGACGAACAGACCGACTATGCGCAGGCGATGGTCATCCACCGCGACGCGCAGGCCATCGTCATCAACAAGCCGCCCGGCCTTGCGACGCAGGGCGGGACCAAGATGCACGACCATGTCGACGGCCTGCTGGACGCGCTGGCGTTCGAGCGGGACGACCGTCCCCGCCTCGTCCACCGGCTGGACAAGGACACGAGCGGCGCGCTGCTGCTGGCCCGGTCGGCCCGTGCGGCGGCGCATTTCGCCAAGAGCTTTTCGTCGCGGACCGCGCGCAAGGTCTATTGGGCGATCGTCATGGACGTGCCGAGCGTCGCGGACGGCATCATCGAACTGCCGCTGGCCAAGCAGCCCGGCACGGGCGGCGAGAAGATGCATGTGGACGAGAAGGAGGGCGCGCCCGCCCGCACCCGCTATCGCATCATCGAGCGCGCGGGCAACCGCGCCTGCTGGGTGGAACTGCAACCTTATACCGGCCGCACGCACCAGTTGCGCGTCCATATGGCGGCCATCGGCCATCCCATCGTCGGCGACGGCAAATATGGTGGCAAGAACGCCTTCCTGACCGGCACGATCAGCCGCAAGATGCATCTGCATGCCCGCCGCCTGCGCATCGACCACCCCGATGGATCGCCGCTGGACATACGGGCGGAGCCGCCGGCGCACTTCATGGAGACGCTGATCGACCTGGGCTTCGACCTCGATCTGGGCGACATGCTGCTGGACGAGGAACTGCCCAAGGCACCGCGCAAACAGGTGGAGAAGCAGCAGGCGAAGGCGCACAGCAAGCAGCTCCGCAAGGGACGGCGCGGCGAGCGGCGGTCGCGCGAGGGCGTGGTGGAAGGACCGCGTCCCGCGTCGCGCACCGGATCGGAAAGTGGCGCGCGCAAGAAACCCGCCAGCGTCGCCCGCACCAAGCCGACCAGCGGACCGCGCACGGCAAAAGCGGCGACGCCCTCTCGCGCCCGGTCCGCCGGTGCTGGCGCCGGTCCCCGGACGGGCGGGCGCGGTGCCGCGCGCACCACGGGTCCGGCGGGTGGTGGCGCAGGCCGGGGCGGCAAGCCCGGAGGCCGTCCAAAGAAATGAGCAACCGCCTTGCGATCTTCGATTGCGACGGCACGCTCGTCGACAGTCAGCATAATATCGTCGCGGCCATGGACGGTGCCTTCACCGGGGCGGGCCTGACCCCGCCGTCGCGGCAGGAGACGCTCTCCATCGTCGGCCTGTCGCTGGTCCCGGCCATCGCCGCGCTGTTGCCCAACGATCCGGAGGCGCTGCACATTCATGTCGCGGAGGGGTATAAGTCCCATTTCCAAGCGATGCGGGCGCGTGGCGAACTGGGCGAGCCTTTGTTCGACGGCATCGCCGACCTGCTCGACCGGCTGGACGCGGATGGCTGGCTGCTGGGCGTGGCGACCGGCAATTCGGATCGCGGCCTTGCCCATTGCCTGGAGGTGCACGGCCTGATGGGCCGCTTCGTCACGCTCCAGACCGCGGACCGCCATCCCAGCAAGCCGCACCCCAGCATGATCGAACTGGCGATGGCGGAGGCGGGCGCGGTGCCGGACACCACGGTCATGATCGGCGACACCAGTTTCGACATGGCGATGGCGGTCGCGGCGGGTGTGCGGGGCCTTGGTGTCGGCTGGGGCTACCATGCGCCCGAACGGCTGTTCGACGCCGGCGCACACAGCGTGGCGATGGACAGCCCGGAACTCGCCCGTCATATCGGCCTGCCATGACCGATTCCGATCCCGGCCTCTCGCCGCTCCCCGATGCGCAATCGCAGGCCCGCGCCGCGCGCCAGCGTTTTTTCGCCATCAGCCTGTTCCGCATTTCGGGCGCGCTGATCCTCGTCTTTGGCGTTGCCATCGCGCAGCAGCATTTCGGCTGGGTGCGCGGTGAGAAGGCGCGGATCATGGGCATGATCGTGGTGGCGGTCGGCTTCATCCAGATGATGGTGATCCCGCGCATGCTGCTACGGGCTTTCCGCACGCCCTCCGCTTCGCTTCCACCCGCGCCGACATCGGACCAGCCATGAAGCGTTTCTACACGCTCGCCCTGTCGGAGCGGGACGACGAGAGCGGCGGCTATCGTATCCTGCTCGACGGCCGCCCGGTCAAGACGCCGATGCGCGCGCCGCTGTCCGTGCCGGGCGAGGGGCTGGCCGCCGCCATCGTCGCGGAGTGGCAGGGACAGGGGGAGACGATCGACCCCGGCGCCATGCCCGTCACCGGCTTCGCCAATGCGACCATCGACCAGGTGCTGCCCGATGTCGCGACCTTTGCCGCGACCATCGCCGAATACGCCGCCAGCGACCTGCTCTGCTATCGCGCGGACGGGCCTCAGCCATTGGTGGAGGAACAGGCCCGGCATTGGGATGCGCTGCTCGACTGGGCGCGGGGGCGCTTCGACGCGGCCTTTGTCGTCACCAGCGGCATCATGCCGGTGCAGCAGCCCGCCGCCACCGTGGAGCGGCTGACCGCCGCCGCCCATGCGCTCGACCCATGGTTGCTGTCCGCCCTGTCCACCATCGTGTCGATCAGCGGCTCGCTGGTCGGCTCGCTGGCGCTGGTCGAGGGCGCGACCGATGCGGATGCCCTTTGGGAGGCCGCCCATGTCGACGAGGCATGGCAGGTGCGCCAGTGGGGTGAGGATCATGAGGCGGTGGCCCGCACCGCCATCCGCCGCGCGCACTATGATGATGCCGCCCGCTATTGCGCTCTCGTTGCGGGTGCGCCAGACACGGCGGCATGACCGAAGCCGCCCAAGCCGCCATCGAAATCGAGGGCCTGTCCAAGACGTACAAGGGGGGCAAGGTGGCGCTCGACGCCGTCTCCCTCGCCATCCCGCGCGGCCAGATATTCGGGCTGCTCGGCCCCAATGGCGCGGGCAAGTCCACCCTCATCAACATCCTGGCGGGGGTGGTGTCCAAGACCAGCGGCACCGCCAGCATCTGGGGCTTCGACATCGACGCCCATCCGCGCAACGCCAAGAATTCCATCGGCATCGTCAATCAGGAAATCCTGTTCGACCCTTTCTTCACCCCGCTGGAGACGCTGGAGAATCAGGCCGGCTATTATGGCGTGCCGAAGGAGCGGCGGCAGTCGATGGAGCTGCTGCGCGCGGTGCATCTGGAGGATAAGGCCAACGCCTATGCCCGTACCCTGTCGGGTGGCATGAAGCGGCGGCTGATGGTGGCCAAGGCGATGGTCCATGCGCCGCCGATCCTCGTCCTCGACGAACCCACGGCGGGTGTGGACATCCAGCTTCGCCAGCAGCTCTGGGCCTATGTGCGATCCCTGAACGAACAGGGCGTCACTATCGTGCTGACCACCCATTATCTGGAAGAGGCCGAGGAGCTGTGCGACCGCATCGCCATCATCGACCATGGCCGGGTGGTGGCGAACAAGCCGACGCGCGAACTGGTGGGCATGGCGCAGGAGAAGGTGGTCGAACTGACCGTCGACCGCGATGTGGCCAGCCTGCCCGACGCGGGCCTGTTCGAAAAGGTTGAAAAGAGCGGTGAGCGGGTGCTGACCATCACCTATCGCAAGGACCGCGCCAATGCCGGACAGGTGCTGGCGGCGGTGCAGGCGGAAGGGTTCGGCATCGTGGAGGTGTCGACGCGCGAGCCGGATCTGGAGGATGTGTTCCTCAATCTGACACGGGCTGCGGTTTGAGGGAAAGTAACGAGTAGACCATGGCCGACCAAAGCTACGACGTCATCATCATCGGGTCCGGCGCGGCCGGTCTCACCGCGGCGATCAACCTGGCGCAGGACAAAAAAGTCCTGGTGCTGGCCAAGGGCGCGCTGGACGGCGGATCGACCAACTGGGCGCAGGGCGGCATCGCGGCGGTGCTGGACGGTGGCGACAGTTTCGAAAATCATGTCGAGGACACGATGGTCGCGGGCGCGGGCCTGAACGACCGGGCCACGGTGGAGTTCGTCGTCTCCGAAGCGCCGGTCGCGATCGAGCGTCTGGCCCGGCTGGGCGTGCCGTTCAACGCGGACGAAAATGGGGGGCAGGAATTTGGCGAACGCTGGCATCTGACGCGCGAGGGCGGGCATAGCCATCGTCGCATCGTGCATGTGGACGATGCGACCGGTGCGGCGGTGCAGCGGGCGCTGACCGCCGCCGCGCAGGCCAATCCCAACATCACCCTCGTCACCGACATGGTCGCCATCGACCTCATCACGTCGCGCCACGGGGAACGCTTCTCCGGCGATGGCCATGTCTGGGGCGTCTATGCGTTCAACAAAAGGACGAGCCATGTCGAGGCGCTGCTCGGCCGGGCGACGATCCTGGCGACGGGCGGGGCGGGGCGGACCTATCTCTTCTCCACCGCGCCCAGAGGGGCGACGGGCGACGGCATCGCCATGGCGTGGCGCGCGGGCGCCCGTGTCTCCAACATGGAGATGAACCAGTTTCACCCGACCTGCCTCTATAATCTGGAGGTCAAGAATTTCCTGATTACCGAGGCGATGCGGGGTGAGGGCGGCAAGCTGAAACTGCCCCCCGGCGTGCCGGGCGGGGGCAAGCGGTTCATGGACCGTTTCGACAAGCGTGGCGAACTGGCCCCGCGCGACATTGTGGCCCGCGCCATCGACCATGAGATCAAGCGGCTGGGTCTCGACTATGTCCATCTCGACATCAGCCATAAGCCGCGCGAATTCATCCTGGAGCATTTCCCGACCATCTATGCCCGGCTGATCGACCTCGACATCGACATCACCAAGGAGCCGATCCCGGTCGTGCCCGCGCAGCATTATACCTGCGGCGGCGTGGTGATCGACCTCGACGGGCGCACCGACCTGCCCGGCCTCTATGCGGCGGGCGAGGTGACGGAGAGCGGGTTGCATGGCGCGAACCGGCTGGCCTCCAACTCGCTGCTCGAATGTCTCGTCTTTGGCGAGGCGGCGGCCAATCATATCCATGCCCATTGGGAGGAACTGCCGTCGCCGCCGCCGATCCGCGCGTGGGACGAAAGCCGCGTGACCGATTCCGACGAGGAGGTGATCGTCCAGCATAACTGGAAGGAAATCCGCCGCTTCATGTGGGATTACGTCGGCATCGTGCGGTCCACCAAGCGGCTGGAGCGGGCCAAGCATCGCATCGACCTGCTGGCGCAGGAGGTGGACGAATATTATGGCAATTTCCGCGTCACGCCGGACCTGATCGAACTGCGCAACCTGCTGGAGGTGTCGCGTCTGATCGTCCGCTCCGCGCTGAAGCGCAAGGAGAGCCGGGGCCTGCACTACACCATCGACTATCCCGACATGCTGCCGGAGGCCGAGGACACCATATTGGTGCCCTGACCGGATTGGTGCCTGACCGGGTCGGGCGACGGCGACGTTGCCATGGCCTGAAACCCGGCTATCCTGCGATGAAGGCGTATGCAGCGCCGGATCGGGAGGATGGCGAGATGAGCATCGAACAGCGGCTGGAGCAGCTTGAACAGCGCCTGCGGGCGGCGGAGGATCATCTGGAGATCCTCAATCTCCTCAACAGTTATGGCCCGCTGGTGGACAGCGGGACCAGCGAACCCGCCGCCGCGCTGTGGATCGAAGGGGGCGGCTATAATTTCAGCGGCGGGCTGAGCGGTGGCACCCGCATCGTCGCGCCGCAGGATCTGGTCGCGATGTATGAGACGGAGGGGCACAAGGGGCTGGTCGACACCGGCTGCTCCCACCTCACCGCCACGCCGCGCATCGCCATCGACGGCGATAGCGCGGAGGCGGTCGGCTATAGCTATGTCGTGCTGAAGGAGGGCGACCGCTGGTATCTGTGGCGCGCGGCAATCAACCGGTGGAGCCTGACGCGGACCGCCGATGGCTGGCGGATACAGGAGCGGTTCAACCGGGCGCTGGACGGATCAGCGGAGTCGCATGAGACGATGCGCCATGTCCTCGGCCCCCAGGTGCCCGCCTGATGGGCCGTTTTACGGGGAAGGTCGCCATCGTCACCGGGGCCAGCACCGGCCTTGGCCCCGTCATGGCGCGGATGCTGGCCGAAGAGGGGGCAAGGGTCGTGATGGCCGCTCGCCGCATCGCACTGGTCGAGGAGGCCGCGGCGCGGATTGGCGAGGCCGCCGTCGCGGTGCAGGCGGACGTGACGCAGGAGGCGGACGTCGCCGCCATGGTCGATGTCGCCATGGACCGTTGGGGGCAGGTCGATGTGATGATGAACAACGCCGCCGTGCCGGGCAAGGATCTCTATATCTGGGAACAGACATTGGAGAACTGGAACGCGACCTTCGCGGTCGATGTGACGGCGGCGATGCTGTGCAGCCGGGAGGTGATCCGCCGGTCGATGCTGGAGCGCCGGACGGGCAGCATCGTCAATTTCTCCTCCACCGCAGGCTGGAACGGCCTGCCGCGCAAGAGCCATTACAGCGCGGCCAAGGCCAGCGTGCGGGTGCTGACCAAGGTGGTGGCGCAGGAGGCCGGACCCCATGGCATCCGCTGCAACTGCCTGGTGCCCGGCCAGATCGAGACGGACCTCCTCAAGAACTGGTTTGCCCGCACCGCGCAGGAGGAGGGGATCAGCGTTGAGGAGAAGCGGGCGGCGGTCCTGTCCGGCGTGGCGCTGACCGGAGTGATCTCCACGCCGGAGGATGTGGCGAAGATGGCGCTCTTCCTCGCCTCCGACGATGCGCGGACCATCACCGGCCAGTCCATCAATGTGGACGCGGGCGGGGTGATGATCGGATAGGGGCGCAGATATGATGATCGAGGAACTGCTGGCCCGCGAGGCCATTCGCAAGACGATGGCGGCCTATACGACGGCGGGCGACCGGTTGAAGGAGGATGCGTTCATCGCCTGCTTCACCGCCGATGCGGTGATGGAGGCGGTGGGGCTGAACGCCGACGATGGCTTTCGCTATGACGGGCGCGAGGCGATCCGCCAGTGGATCGGGCGCTGGCGGGGCGGCGGGGATGTGGCGCCCACCCATGGCGCGCGCTTTGTGCGGCATCATCTGTCCACCTGCCAAATCGAACTGACCGGCCCGGACAGCGCCCGCGCGCGGACCTATTGGGTGGCGTGGACCGACATAGGGCCGGACCATGCGGGCCATTATCTCGACGATTTCCGCCGCGAAGGCGACGACTGGCTGATCGCCTATCGCCGTATCCGGGAGGATTGGCGCGCGGACGGCAGCCTGTTCAAGGGCGCGGTGGCGAACAGCCGGTGAGGGAGGCTGGGGGGCGGCCAATTCTTGTACCCATATCGTCGTCATCCCGGACTTGATCCGGTGTCCGGCTTCTTCGTCAGGGAACCGCACTAAGAGAAAAGCGGGATCTCGGATCACGTCCGGGATGACGGGTGGGGGTGTCTGTAATTCGTCCGAAACAGGTGCGCTTGGCTCTGGCGAGTCACGAACTTCCTTATCATTGGACGAACAGGGGTAGGCCTGTCCGTTCCACGTCGAAACGATACTTCGCCCAATAAAAGGAGGCGGAGGGGCCATGACGCCCCTCCGCCTCTTTTTCGCCCGGCCTTCAATCCGTGAGGCGGAAATGCACCGTCATCACCTTTTCCGAACTGACCGCCACCCCGTCGCGCGTGGCGGGGACGAAGCGCCAGCGGCTCAGCGCCTGCCGCCGCGTCGCCTCGAAGAAAGCGGGGTCCGCGGTGCTGACCAGTGCGACGTCGATCACCCGCCCGTCGGACCCGATGGTGACGCGCACCGTCACCGCGCCCTCCCTCTGCTGGCGCAGCATGGCGGCGGGATAGGGCGGCTGGAAACCGGATGCGAAGCGGCTGTCGATCCGTGCCTGCACCATGACCGGCTGCGGCAGTGGCGGGGGCGGGACGGGGTCGAATACCAGCGGCCCGGTGCCCGCCCCGCCACTGCCGGGATCGGGAAAGATGGTCGGCGTGACGATGCTGCCATAGGTCGGAACGGGCATCTTCACCGTAGGATCGGAGGTGGTGACGCGCGGGCCGCGTGGCGTCTCCGATGGCCGGGCGTCGGTCGGCTCCGGCTTGGGCTGTTCCTTGGGGATATTCCAGGCCCAGATGGGTTTCACCACATCCGGGATATAGTGCACGACCGACATGGTCAGGATGACCGCCCCCAGCCCGGCGTGGACCAGGACGACGCCCCCGATGGCGGCGGGGGAAAAGCGGCTCTGCGATTGATAGCCGGACTGTTGCATGGGTGTCGACATAGGCTGGTGCTCCTCTCCCGGCGATGATGTCCCTGTGCGCATCATCTGTCTGGGCAAGTGAAATGGTACAACGTCACATTTACGACCGCCAGTGATAAATGAGATACTTGTCTCATTTAGTATTCCGGGCCGTGGCGACTGGGAATGGCGGCACGGAGGGGCCTGTCCGCATCCGTCAAGCGATGGCGGCCGCGGCGCCGCTATGATCGCGGCAGGGCTGGGACGATCTCCAGCCGTGCAGGATACAGGGTGCCGCCATGATGAAGCAGGTCAGCATGATGAAACGGCGACCGGGCCTGTCGATGGCGGAGTTCATCGACCAATATGAAAATGGCCATGCCCGGCTGGGCGAGGCGCTGTTCCCCAAGGCCCGGCGGCTGGTGCGCCGCTATGTTGAGCCGCAGAAAAATCCGCTGACCGGTGACATGGCGGAACTGGACTTCGACGTCATATTGGAAATCTGGTGGGACAGCCGGGCGGATTTCGAGGAGGCGATGGCCGCCCTCGCCACCAACCCGGATGCGGTGGCGGCGGCGTCCGCCAGCGGTGCGCGCATTTTTGCGCAGGGCACCAATCCGGCCTGCACCGTCGTCGAATATGATTCCGACATGGGCATGGACGGGACGGGGGTGCAAGCGGCGGCGTGCGCGCGCTGATCGGGCCGGAACGCGGGCGGGCGTTGCCACAGGCCCCTCAATTCACCGTTCCCGGCGCGCCCAGAGCGGCGGCGACGCGCGCCAGCTTGTCCGGGTTGCGCATGATGTAGATGGCGGCGATGCGGCCATCCTCTATCTCCAGCGCGGTGGTCTGGAGCAGTCGCCCCTCCACCAGGCTGGCAAAGCCGGCCAACCGGTCGATTCGCATGGGATGCAGCGTCTGCGGCTGGCTGGCCCCATATTTGCGCTTGAGGCCGAGGAAGAGGCGCAGCGCCTTCTCGATGCCATGGATGGGGTTGCGGAAGGCGATGACCTTGCCCCCGCCGTCGGAGTGGATGGCGACATTCTCCGCCAGCATCGCGCGCAGCGCCGTCGTGTCGCCCTGCTGGGACGCAGCGAAAAAGGCGCTGGCGATCCGCTCCGCCTCCGTCTCCTCCATCGGATAGCGCGGTCGGGCATCGCGGACATGGCGGCGGGCGCGGGCGGTCAGTTGGCGCACGGCGGCAGGCTCCCGGCCCAGCATGTCCGCCACCTCGGCCAGCGGCATGTCGAATATGTCGTGGAGGAGGAAGGCGGCCCGCTCCAGCGGGGACAGCCGTTCGAGGGCGAGCATCAGCGTCAGGGTGAGTTCGTCGGCGCGCATGGCCTCCGGCTCCGCCTCGACAAAGGGTTCAGGCAGCCATTCGCCGACATAGGTTTCGCGCCGCACCTGCGCGGACTTGGCACGGTCGAGGCACAGGCGGGTGACGATGCGGGTGAGATAGGCGGCGGCGCTGTCCACCGGCTCCCCCTTCTCCGCCACCCGCGTCCAGCGCAGCCAGGCGTCCTGCACCACATCCTCCGCCTCCGCAAAGCCGCCGAGCATACGATAGGCGAGGCGCAGCAGCCGGGGCCGCTGCGCCTCGAACCGGTCCGGCACGGTGTCGGACGCCATCGGGTCAGGCCGCCGCACGATCGGCCACGGCGACCGGATGTGGCGCGCGGAAACCGACCTGGAGGCGATTCCACACGTTGATCGCGCCGATCAGCAGGGTCAGTTGCACCTGCTCCGCATCGCTGAATTCGGCCTGGAGCGCGGCATAGTCCGTATCGGGCGCGCCGGTCTCCGCAACGCGGGTCAGCGCCTCCGTCCAGCCGAGGGCGGCGCGTTCCCGCGCGGAATAGAGCGTCGATTCGCGCCAGGCGTTGAGCATGTAGAGGCGCATCTCGCTCTCGCCATGCTGGCGCAGGTCGGTCGAATGCATGTGGATGCAAAAGGCGCAGCCGTTGATCTGCGACGCGCGCAGCTTGACCAGTTCGCGCAGGGGGTGCGGCAGGTCGCTGTTCGTAAAGCTGGCCTCCAGCGCAACCATGGCCTTGATCTGGGCGGGGGCGAGGGCGTGCGGATTGTCGAGGCGAGGGGTCATCATCTGTCTCCGTCAGCGCGCATCATGCGACGCTTTGCACCCATGACGAGGCAGCGTCGCGCGATGTGACATGATGCCGGATATTTTTCTGGAGTTGGGGCACATGGCACCGGGTCAGAAGGCTGTCCCGTCCTTTCGCCTTTTGTCGCCCGCGCCAAATTCCTGCATGTCGATGTCGGGATAATGGCAGGGGCCGTTGGTGGACTGCCCCACGACCAGCAGGACGCAATCCCCCTCGCCCTCATTGACCAGGCAATGGCCATTGCCGTCGCCCTTGGGAAAGGCGGCGACATCGCCGGGGTGGAGCGGCGTGCGGTCGGCATCGTCCACCAATGTCGCCGTGCCGGAGAGGATGACCAGCAGTTCGTTCTCCCGCTCGTGCCTGTGGCGCTGCGTCGACCATGCGCCGGGCTTCAGCACGACATGGCTGGCCCCGAAGTCGGTCAGGCCCGCGGCGGGCGACAGGCGGCGATACCAGCGGCCCTGCACCACATCGGCATATTAGGGCGGATAGCCGGTGGCGTTGGTGGCCGTGATGGCGTCGAGGTCGAGCTTTGGCATGGCCGCTCCTTTTCATGCGCGCCCGGATTGGCTAACGGCTGTGCATGCACGACACCAGCCCACACATCGACACATTGACCCTGGCCGAGGCGCTGATCGCCGCGCCGTCCGTGACGCCTGCCACCGGCGCGGTGTTCGACGTGCTGGACAGCGCGCTGGCGGCGGCGGGTTTCACCGTCGAACGCTTCGTGGATGGCGAGGCGCCGGACGGGCCGGTCGAGAATCTGCTGGCGATCCGCCGCAACGGGGCGGGGCCGCATGTCGCATTTGCCGGGCATCTCGACGTGGTGCCGCCGGGCGACGAATGGACCAACGATCCCTTCACGCCCACGCGGGCGGGCGGGCTGCTCTACGGGCGCGGCGCGGTGGACATGAAGGGGTCGATCGCGGCCTTTGCCGTCGCTGCGGCACAGGAGAGCGCGCTGCCCGGCACCGTCAGTTTCCTGATTACGGGCGATGAGGAAGGCGCGGCCACCTATGGCACGCCGGTCCTGATGCAGCATATGGCGGCGCGTGGTGTCGTCCCCGACCTGTGCCTGGTGGGGGAGCCGACCTCCGCCAACCGGCTGGGCGACGTGGTGAAGATCGGCCGACGCGGGTCGGTCAACATGTGGATCGCGGTGGAAGGGGTGCAGGGCCATGTCGCCTATCCGCATCTGGCGGACAATCCTGCGCCCCGCCTGCTGCGCATCCTGACCGCCATCGACGCCATCGTGCTGGACGAGGGGACGGATTGGTTCCAGCCGAGCAATATCGAAATTACCGACATCCACATCGGCAACCCGTCCACCAACACCATCCCGGCGCGGGCGACGGCGCGCATCTCCATCCGCTTCAACGACCAGCACAGCGGGGCGTCGCTGACCGAGATCATCCGCACCATCGTGGAGCGGGAGCAGGGCGGATCGCTGGTCGCGAAGATCAGCGGCGAGCCGTTCCTGACCCAGCCGGGCGCGCTGTCAGTCGCAATTCGCGACGCCATCCATGCGGTGACGGGGATGGAGCCGGAATTTTCCACCACCGGCGGCACGTCCGACGCGCGCTTCCTGTGCAAGCTGTGCCCGGTGGTGGAGTTCGGCCTGAACAATGCGACCATGCACAAGCGGGACGAGGCGGTGGCCATTGCGGACCTTGACACGCTGACCGCCATCTACGCCGATTTCCTGCGCCGGACGCTGGGCGCCGCCTGATCCTTTGACACCGCCTGCCCTTTGACGGAGCCAACCATGACTGACAGCAGCCTGCCCGCCGCCATCGGCGCCGTCGCCACGCTTCACGGTGAATTCCGCCTGCGATCCGGGCAGGTCGCGACCGAATATTTCGACAAATATCGGTTCGAGGCGAACCCGGCCCTGCTGCGCCGCGTGGCGAGCGCGATGCTCGCCCTGTTGCCGGAGGGGACGGAGGTGCTGGCCGGGCTGGAACTGGGCGGGGTGCCCATCGCCACCGCCATGTCGCTGGACAGCGGCCTGCCCGCCGCCTTCATCCGCAAGGAGGCCAAGGATTATGGCACCTGTCAGGCGGTCGAGGGCAGCGATGTCGGCGGTCGCCGCATCGTGCTGGTCGAGGATGTCATCACCACCGGGGGCGCGGTGGTGGATGCCGTCGGTCTGGTGGAGGCGGCGGGGGCAGAGGTGATCGCCATCGTCTGCGCCATCTGGCGCGGCGAAGGGGCGGCGCGCATCGCCGCCCTACCCCATATCCCCGTCTTCGCCGCCATGACGAAGGCGGATATTATCGGCAGCCGGTCCGCGGCCGCCTGACGCGATCCTACCGCTCCACCATCCGCGTGTAGAGGTGCCAGCTCGCATAGCCCAGCACCGGCAGCACGACCGCCAGCCCCAGGAACAGCGGGATACAGGCCAGAGCCAGCAGCACGGCGACCGTCACGCCCCAGCGCAGCGTCATCATCGGATTGTGGAAGCTGGCGCGCAGCGATGTCTCCACCGCGTCGGAGGCGTGCACCGTCTTGTCCACCATCATTGGGAAGGACACCAGCATCGTCGCCAGCGTGACGAGCGCGAAGGCCAGCCCGGCGATATTGCCCAGCACGATCATCCGCCACCCTTCCGCCGTGGTGAACAGCATCGACAGGAAGCCGCTCAGATTGCCGGGGGCCAGCGTGCCGAGCGTGCCCTCATAGATGGTTTGCGCCATCAGCAGCCAGGCGAGCGCCACGACGACCAGCCCGGCGGCGAGGCCGAGGATCTGCATGCGGTTGGCGCCGCGCAGCGGGTCGAGGAAATGGCTCCATCCGGCGTCCATCCCCGACTCGCGCCGCCGCGCCAGTTCGTAGAAGCCGATGGCGATCAGCGGTCCCATCAGGGAGAAGGCGGCGGCCATCGGAAAGATGATGGGAATGAGGTTGCCGCCCAGCGCCAGCGCGGCGGCCAGCAGCGCGACCGTGGGATAGATCAGCCCGGCAAGGATGATGTCGCCCCGCATCGCGCGGAAATCCTTCATCCCCTCCCGCAACGCCCAGTTGAGGTCGCGCGCGTCGATCCGGTGGATGGTGGGCAGTGCGCGCGCCGGGGCGACGGCGGGGCTGGCGGACAGGGATGCGCCGGGTGCGGCCCCATAAGGGTTGCCGGAGAGGGAGCCGACAGACGGCGACGCGGTAGACGATGGACCGACAGGCGAGGGGATGGATACCATGGCAACTCTCCCAGCTATGCGGAATACGCGGGGAAGATACCCCGTGCATCCGGTGCTGAACCTCGGTCGCCAGCCTGTGGCTCACGCCAGGCTCGTGGAGGGAGTATAGCCGGTTTTGCACCGCGCTGACAGCGGTTTAGCGGATGCTGCGGGCAAACCGCCGGAAAGCCTCTGGCCGGAGAGGCGGATGGCGAAAAGAGGACAGGACGGGGAGGGGAAAGGGAGGGCTGATCGCCGCGCCGGGATGGCGCGGCGTCAGGCAGGAGGAGGGGTCAGTTGGCCGCCGCGCTCGTATCCACCTTCTCGACCCATTCGGGGTAGAAGGTCGGCTCCCGGCTCGACCATCCGGCGGCGGTGGCCGCCGCTTCGCTGATCGACTGGAGCAGTTCCCGGCGCTTGTCCGGGTGGAGGTGCGGCAGGCTGGCCGCGGCGCAGAAGGCGCCGGGCAACCAGGGCCGCGATCCCGCGCCGATCAACCGCTCGTAAAGGAAGCGATAGGCGGCAAAGCTGCCCAGCCGGTTCTGGCTGAGGTCGAAGGCGGAGATGACCACCAGCGGGGCCATGAACGGCTCCACCTGGTCGAGGCCGCTGTCGTCCGGCACCATCGTCCTGATTTCGTCGAGGCGGG
The DNA here is from genome assembly GCF_021403115.1 of Sphingobium sufflavum. Classification (GTDB taxonomy): domain Bacteria; phylum Pseudomonadota; class Alphaproteobacteria; order Sphingomonadales; family Sphingomonadaceae; genus Sphingobium; species Sphingobium sufflavum. The sequence goes on along the minus strand of NZ_JAJSSH010000017.1, from coordinate 24,692 downwards.
CGTAGATGCGCCCCTGCGCCCGGATGCTGGCTTCTTCCACCAGATCGCGGCTCCAGGTGCTCATCGGGTCGCGCCGATGCATCGCAATGTCGAGGGAACGGCGGATATATCGTTGGGTCGCCGAGGGAAAAGACGCAAATTCCCGCATCTCCGCGAGGGTTACCGCACCGTCCGTAGGTTTCGCACTAGCCATTCACTGTCTCCGTAAACCGCCTTCTGCATTGATCCGATGTTGCGCCTATCTTGGTTGACACACGGTTAATCGCATACAGGACTTTAGTCTTGCATAGCCATTGTGCGATGCAACATAATTTTTCCTCATCCTGTCGCAATCCGGCTTCGCGCGATCGCCTGCCTCGTCGCGAGGTGGCGGAACGCCTGCCGCTGACTCGCAAAGCAAAACGCCGCCCCACGAGGGGGCGGCGCAACAAGGGTCCGCGACGAGGGGGGAAGCGCGGCCGTCATTTCCGTTTATTGTCATCCTCCATCTCTTTCGTGAAGCCGGAAGAGGGGACGGGGTCGCCATGATCGCCCGGCGCGGTGGCGGCCGGCGGATCGGAGGCGTCCATGGATTCTTCCAGGCCCGCCTCCAGCTTTTCCTCGTTGCTGAGCGGCTTCTCCTGACCTTCAAGGTCGGTTTCATGGTCCTTGGTCTTGTCGATGCTGGTCGGATTGGTCATGTCATTGTCTCCATAACCGTGGGAGCGGCGGTTTCCGGCTGGCCGTTTGGGATCATGCGCGGTGGCTCCAGCATGGGATGCGGCAGGGTGGCGTCCGCTTCGAAGGGCGCGCGGGCCGCCGGGCTGGAGCCGATTCGTTTTCGCATGATCCTCGCCTTTTTCAGGGATGGGCCGCTGGTGCGGACCTCATCCCCAGACAACCCCCCGGCACGCGGGAAGTTTCCCGCCATCCTCATTCCGTCCTTCCCGCATGGGGCAGGGGCTTTTTCGGGACGGGCGCTTTGCCAATATCGCCCGCACCCGCTAAGGGCGCTGGCATGACGAGCGATCAGAAAACCCCCTCCGATACTGCCCCCCGGTCGCCGACCGGCGCGCCGGTGGCCAAGGACTGGATCATGGCTATCGCGCCCTATGTTCCGGGCAAGGCGAAAAGCGATGACGGACGCACCCTCATCAAGCTGTCCGCCAACGAAAATCCGCTGGGCACCAGCCCCGTGGTGCGCGACGCGGTGCGCGATGCGCTGGCGGACCTCGCCACCTATCCCGATCCCAGCGCGACGGCCCTGCGGGAGGCGATTGCCGCGACCCATGGCCTCGACCCGGCGCGGGTCATCTATGGCACCGGCTCCGACGAATTGCTGCATCTGGCGGCCAGCGCCTTTGCCGGGCCGGGTGACGAGATCATCTACGTCAAATATGGCTTTTCGGTCTATGATATCGCCGCGCGGCGCGTGGGCGCAACACCGGTGGTGGTCGCGGACCGCGACTATGGCACGGACGTCGACGCCCTGTTGGCGGCGGTGACGGAGCGGACGCGCGTCGTCTATCTCGCCAATCCCAACAACCCCACCGGCACCTTCACGCCGCGGGCGGAGATTGCGCGCCTGCTCGACGGCCTGCGCCCGGACATCCTCTTCGTGCTGGACCAGGCCTATGCCGAATATTTGAGCGACGATGAGGACGACCATGGCCTGCAACTGGCCATGGACCGGGCCAATGTGTTCGTCACCCGCACCTTCTCCAAAATCTATGGCCTCGCGGCGGAGCGGATCGGCTGGGGCTATGCCAGCGCGGCGGTGATCGACGCGCTGCACCGCATCCGCGCGCCGTTCAACCTGACCACCAGCGCGCAGGCGGCGGGCATCGCGGCGCTTGGCGACCAGCGGTTCGTGGAGCAGAGCCGGGAGCATAACCGCGTCTGGCGCGGCTGGCTGGCGGAGCAGATGGAGGCGTTGGGAAATCATGGCGTGCGCGTGGTGCCCAGCGGCGCCAACTTCCTGCTGATCCTGTTCGAGGGCGCGGTCGGGGCGGAGACGGTCTATACGGCGCTGATGGACGCGGGCTATGCGACGCGCTGGTTGCCGGGGCAGGGCCTGCCGCAGGCGTTGCGCATCACCATCGGGACCGAGGCGCATGTGAAGGACATCGCCGCGCGCGTCCGCACGCTGGTGACGGGCGAGGGCTGACAGCCATGCAGCCCTTTTCCCGTGTGACCGTCATCGGCCTGGGGCTGATCGGATCGTCCATCTGCCGGGCGGTGCGCGCCTATATGCCGACCGCGCGCGTCACCGGCCATGATGCGGATGCAGAGGTGCGGGCGATCGCGCGCCGCATCGACCTGTGCGACGATGTGACGGACACGGCGGGCGCGTCGGTGATCGACGCCGACCTCGTCATCCTGTGCGTGCCGGTGGGCGCGATGGGCAAGGCCGCGGCCGCCATCGCCGCCGACCTGCCCGCCGACGCCATCGTCAGCGACGTGGGCGGGGCGAAGGCCAGCGTGTTCGCCGCCCTGCGCGACGCGTTGCCTGGCGTCACCATCGTGCCGGGCCATCCGGTCGCGGGCACGGAATTCTGCGGCCCCGAATCCGGTTTCGCCAGTCTGTTCAAGGGGCGCTGGTGCATCCTGACCCCGGACGAGGCGACGCCGCCGCTCGCCACCCTGCGCCTGCGCGCCTTCTGGGAAGGATTCGGCGCGAATGTCGAGGAGATGACGCCGGAGCATCATGACCTCGTCCTCGCCGTGACCAGCCATGTGCCCCACCTCATCGCCTATACCATCGTCGGCACCGCGTCCGATCTGGAGGCGGTGACCCGGTCGGAGGTCATCAAATATTCGGCGGGCGGCTTTCGCGATTTCACCCGCATCGCCGCGTCCGACCCGACCATGTGGCGCGACGTGTTCCTGAACAACCGGGAGGCGGTGCTGGAGGTGATGCAGCGCCTGACCGAGGATCTGGGCGCGATGCAGAAGGCGATCCGCAACGGCGACGGCGACGTCCTGTTCGACGCCTTCTCGCGCACCCGCGCCATCCGCCGCTCGATCATCGAGCAGGGACAGGACGATGCGAAGCCGGACTTCGGGCGCAGCCATTGACCGGGAGCGATGCATGTCGCCCCCGGGGCTGGGCGCAGGCAGAGCGGCGTCATAGGGTCGGTGGCGGGCCGGTCATGGCCCCTGTTCACCGGCGGACGATCCCGGCATGACCTCCACCGCCATACCCAATCCGCTGCCCGGCGTGCCGCTGGTCGAATCGCCGCTGTTCCCCACGCTGGTCGATCATATGGGCCTGTCCGAGGAGGAGCGGGCGATTGCCGTGGCGCTGAACCGCGACGGTTTCGCCACGCTGGACTTTCCCGATCCTGACATCGGCGCGCGGATGGACCGGATCATCGCGCGCTTCGGCCCGACCTTTGCCGATCCGTCCGCGCACAAGCGGATTCAGGACGGCTGGCTGGTCGATGAGGATGTGCGCGCCATCGCGAGCAATGCCGTGGTGCTGGCGCTGTTGTCCAAACTCTATGGCCGGGCCGCCTTTCCCTTTCAGACGCTCAATTTCCCCGTCGGAACGCAGCAGAATCTGCACAGCGATTCGGTGCATTTCTCCAGTCTGCCGGAACGGTTCATGTGCGGTGTCTGGCTGGCGTTCGAGGATATCGGGCCGAACGCCGGGCCGCTGGTCTATCACCCCGGCTCCCATCGCTGGCCCGTCCCCTCCAACGCGATGCTGGCGCGCCGCGGGCAGGACGGTGACAGGCGGTCGGCGCAGGAACCGTTCGAACCCTTCTGGCAGGCGATGATCGATGCGACGCAGAGCCGGGGCGAGACATTTCTGGCGCGCAAGGGGCAGGCCCTCATCTGGGCCGCCAACCTGCTCCATGGCGGCAGCGTCCGCCACGATCCGGCGCTGTCGCGCTGGTCGCAGGTGACCCATTATTATTTCGAGGATTGCATCTACTACACCCCCGCCTTCTCCGACGAGGTGGTGGGCAAGCTGGACCTGCGCTATATCACCAATATCGCGACGGGCGCGGTGGAGCCGAACCGCCATCTGGGCACGGTGGTGCCGATGCCGGTCGCGCAGGAAGCGCCGGTCGGCTGGCGCCAGAAACGCCGGATCCGGCGGGAACTGCGGGAGAAACTGCCCGCCGATTTCGATGCGGAGGGCTATTATCGCCTGAACCCCGATGTCGCGGTCCTCGGCCTGGATGCGGGCCGCCATTATGTCCTGCATGGGCAGGGCGAGGGACGGCGGTACAAGCTGGACTGAACGACCGCCGTCCGTCAGTCGACGGTGGGTTTGGCGACGGCGGGTCCGGCCTGCTGGTCCTGCCACAGCGCGATCAGGTTCGCGGGGTAGAAAGTCTCGTCCAGCGCGGCCAGTTCGTCCGGCGTGAACCAGCGGTGGCTCTGCATCACCCGCTGTTCCAGTTCCGTATGCCCGTCGATCCGCACCGCGCAATCCGCCGGCCGGACGAGGAAATAGCGTTCCTCGCCATCCACCTCCACGCCCTCCAGCGTGGTGAACACCATCGCCATCTCCGCCACCTGCGGCCCGATGGGGCAGATCATGCCGGTTTCCTCGAACAGTTCGCGCACCGCCGCCTGTTCGAACGTCTCGCCCGGATCGACCGCGCCGCCGGGCGTGCACCAGAAGGCGGGCCGATCCTGCGGCGTGAAGCGGAACATCAGCAGGCGACCGTCCGGGTCGATGACCAGCAGGCGCGCGGCCGGGCGTTTGGGACGGACGGAAACGGTGGGTGCGGTCATTCGCCGGGCGCGCGCGCCTTGATCGCGAGGGCATGCACCTTCGTCGCCATCAGGTCGCCCAGCGCCGCGTTGACCAGCCGCTGCCGCGCCACGCGCGACTGGCCGGTGAAGGCGCTGGCGACCACCTCCACGGTGAAGTGGCTCTCGCCCGTGCCGTCGTCGCCCATATGGCCGCGATGCTGCGCGCTGTCGTTGATGACGGCGAGATGCTCCGGGGACAGGGCGTCCCGCACCCGTGTTTCGATTTCCTGCCCCACCGGGCCTAGCGATTGGTCAACCATGTCCCCTATATAGGATGCTTCGCGCTGATGCGGGGAGGTTTTTTGGCGGATCAGGAACAGTCGCGGCGACACACACGCTTTCACGGTCGGGTGGCCGATGGACATGCGCGCCCGTGCCTGATGGACGGCTGCACAAACGCGGGCGAGTTTCGCGCCCCGCCTGAGGAGGTGCGCCGCGCCGCCGACGGGCCGCCGCAATGGCGCTGGCTCTGCCTCGACCATGTCCGCGAGTTCAACGCCAAATATAATTTCTTCAAGGGCATGAGCGCGGAGGAGATCAACGAGGCGCAGCGGCCCATGGCGGGCTGGGAGCGAGAGACGCGCGCCTTTTCCGCCGCCGGGACCACGGGAACGCCGCCGCCGCGCTGGGCGGATTTCTCCGATCCGCTCGACGCCATCGGCGCGCGCTTTCGCCAGCGGATGCAGGAGGCACGGGGGCGGGCCGACGGCAGGCCGCTGTCCGGCGACGACCGCCGCGCGCTCAAGGCGCTGGGGCTGGACGTGGACGCGGACCGCAAGGCCCTGCGCGAGGCCTATACGGCGCTCGCCCGCCGTTACCACCCGGACCAGAATGGCGGCGACCGCAGCCATGAAAAGGCCTTGCAGGAGGTCATCGCCGCCTACCAGCATCTGCGCAAGGCGCCCGCCTTCGCCTGAACCGCCCGCCTCCCCCTCTATCGGGCGCGAGAACCGGGCAGGAGCCTATATCGCGCTTGACGAACGGGCAAAGGCTTCGCACTGACAGCATCATGACCGACATCCCCAACACCCAGCCCGACATGCGTAGCGAAACGCTTATGGATGCGCCTGACCTGATGGTGAAGGCCCGCGACGTCTTTGGCGTCGACATCGACATGGAGGTTCCGGCCTTCTCGGAGGCGGACGAGCGCGTGCCTGATCTCGACCCCGCCTATGTGTTCGACCCGGACACCACGCTGGCGATCCTCGCGGGCTTCTCCTTCAACCGCCGCGTCATGGTGCAGGGCTATCATGGCACCGGCAAGTCGAGCCATATCGAGCAGATCGCCGCGCGCCTGAACTGGCCGTGCATCCGCATCAACCTCGACGCGCATATCAGCCGCATCGACATGGTGGGCCGCGACGCCATCGTCCTGAAGGAAGGCGTGCAGGTCACGGAATTCAAGGAAGGCCTGCTCCCCTGGGCGCTCCAGCGTCCTGTCGCGCTCGTCTTCGACGAATATGACGCCGGTCGCCCGGACGTGATGTTCGTGATCCAGCGCGTGCTGGAGGCGGACGGCAAGATGACGCTGCTCGACCAGAATCGCGTGATTCGCCCTAACCCCTATTTCCGTCTGTTCGCCACCGCGAACACCGTGGGCCTGGGCGACACCACCGGCCTTTATCATGGCACGCAGCAGATCAACCAGGGCCAGATGGACCGCTGGAATCTGGTCGTCACGCTCAACTATCTCCCCGCCGCGACGGAGGCGCAGATCGTCCTCGCCAAGTCCGGCGAATATGACCATCCGGGTGGCCGGGCGGAGGTGGAAAAGATGATCCGCGTTGCCGAACTGTCGCGGCAGGGCTTTGTGAACGGCGACATCTCCACCGTCATGTCGCCGCGGACGGTCATCAGCTGGGCGCAGAACACGCTGATCTTCAAGGATGTCGGCTTCGCCTTCCGCCTCAGCTTCCTCAACAAGTGCGACGAGGCGGAGCGGTCGCTGGTGGCGGAATATTATCAGCGCGTGTTCGGCAAGGATCTGCCGGAAAGCATCGTCGGGAAAGTCTGACGCGGTCCGATGACCAGCCGATCGCCCCTTGATGACCTGAAGGCCGTGCTGGCGGGCACGGCCCGCGCCGTCGCGCGCGATACGGAGGCGGAGGTCGGCTTCACCGCCGATGCGCCGCATCTGCTCGGCAAGACGATCAAGGTGCCGACGCCCAGCCGCTCCCTGCCGATTGAGCAGGTGGCGCAGGCGCGCGGCTTTGCCGATTCGATGGCGCTGAAACTGCGCCATCACAACGCCGCCCTCCACGCCCGTCGGATGCCCGCCGAACCGGCCGCCCGCGCCGTCTATGACGCGGTCGAGATGGTGCGGTACGAGGCGCTGGGATCGCGCGGCTATGACGGCACGCGCGCCAATCTTTCCGCTGCCCTGCTGATGCGGACGGGCGCTGACCCGATCACCCGCGCCCAGTCGGCGGACGAGGTGCCGATTCAGGGCGCGCTGGCGCTGTTGCTGCGCGAGCGGCTGACCGGCGAGCCGGTGCCCGCTGCGGCCGAAAAGGGTGTCGCTTTCCTGCGCGACTGGATCGACGAACGGGCGTCCGGCGATTTTGAGGCGCTGGGCCTGACCCTCGACGATCAGGCGGCGTTCCAGAAGTCCGTGCTCGCGATGCTGGAGCATCTCGACCTCACCCAGTCCGAAGTCCCCCCCGATTCGGAGGAGAATGAGGACGAGAATGACGGCGAGGAGGGCGACGAGGACGAGAGCCAGGGTGAGGACAAGTCCGAGGAAGAGGGCGACAGCGACGCCCAGACCGAGGCGCGCTCCGAGGATCGTTCCGAAGGGAGTGAGACGGAGGAGGACGCCAGCGCGGACGATTTCGATCCCGACGCGGACAGCGATCCGGGCGATTCGGATGAGGAGGGCATGCTGCCCGTTCGTCCCAACCGCCCGCCCGCCGATTATAGCCCCAGTTTCGATTATAAGGTCTTCACCCGCGCCCATGACGAGGAAGTCGCGGCGCGCGACCTGTGCGACGCGGACGAGCTGACCCGCCTGCGCGGTTTCCTCGACCAGCAGCTTGCCCATTTGCAGGGGGTGGTGACGAAACTCGCCAACCGGCTCCAGCGTCGCCTGATGGCGCAGCAGTCGCGCAGCTGGGACTTCGACCAGGAGGAGGGCATGCTGGACGCCGCCCGGCTCGCCCGCGTCGTCGCCAGCCCTGGTTCCTCCCTGTCCTACAAGATCGAGCGCGATACCGAGTTCAAGGACACGGTCGTCACCCTGCTGATCGACAATAGCGGCTCCATGCGCGGTCGTCCCATCGGCATTGCGGCGATCAGCGCGGACATCATGGCCCGCACACTGGAACGCTGCGGCGTGAAGACGGAGATTCTCGGCTTCACCACCCGCGCGTGGAAGGGCGGGGCGAGCCGGGAGGACTGGCTGGGCGCCAGCCGTCCCGCCAACCCCGGTCGCCTCAACGACCTGCGCCATATCATCTACAAGGAAGCGGACGAGCCATGGCGCCGCGCGCGCACGTCGCTCGGCCTGATGATGCGCGAGGGGTTGCTGAAGGAGAATATCGACGGCGAGGCGCTGTTATGGGCGCACAGCCGCCTGATCGCGCGGCATGAGGATCGCCGTATCCTGATGGTCATCTCCGACGGTGCGCCGGTGGACGACTCCACCCTGTCGGTGAACAGCGGAACCTATCTGGAACGGCATCTGCGGCAGGTGATCGACTGGATAGAGACGAAATCGCCAGTCCAACTCGTCGCCATTGGCATCGGCCATGACGTGACCCGCTACTACAAGCGGGCGGTGACGATCATGGACGCGGAGCAACTGGGCGGCACGATGGTCGAGCAGCTTGCGGGTCTGTTCGACAGCGACTGACGACGATTTTTTCGGGGTCGCGGGGTGACGGATGCAGGCCATCGGCCCTCGCCCTCAGCGCAACTATTTGTTTCCGCAAAGAATCCACATTTTCCGCATTTTTTCACCAAATGGGTGCGACGAACGGAAAGTTTGGCGCGATCAGGTGTTATATCCCTCGCTGCAAAGAGCGGCCGGGGTTGCCCCCACAACCCTGTACCGGAGAGGTGCCACGGCGAAAGCCAAGACAAGGCCGTTCCTGCGCGGCGGCCACGGCCCGGAGGGCCTCGCCATGCGACCCGGCGGCGGCCCGTCGGTGTCCGTGGCCTGAGCGCGAACCGCTTCTCCGGCGGGATGGGAGGCAGGCCCGAACCAGGGAGAGGGGCCATGTCCCATGAAGTCGATCGCCTTTACTATCAGCGATGCGCCGAAAAGGAGCGGGAGAAGGCGGGGAAGGTGGCCGACGTCACGATTCGCCAGACCCACGAACGGCTCGCCGAAATGTATGAAGGCAAGGCGTTGCGGATGCAGGGCCATATCGCCGGACGGGACGGGCAGTAGGCGCGATCGGTCGGGTCGGGTATCGGCGGGCCGGACGCTGTGGTGGCGGGCGGCTTGGCGGGACTCGAGGTGCACCGCCACCATGCCTGTAAACCCCGGCGCTCAGTGGCTTTTCCTGCACGGCGCGACTCCGCACCGGACATGCGGGGGGCGGGATCGTCCGGGAGCGCCCTGCGCTGTCGGCGTGGCTCCCTGCGTCATGATTATGCGCCCATAACCGCAGGGAGGGGCGAACGGACTGGTCCTCCATCCGCCCCCGTCGTGCATGGCTTGCTCAGGCGAGCGTATCGACGATCAGGCCGCTGTTGCGGCTGTCCGCCGCCGTCGTCGATGCGGACGTGGAGGAATAGACATTCTTCGACGCCATCTGCTCGCGCAGCGCGCTGAGCAGCGAGATCAGCGCATCCAGTTGGTCCGTATCCTCGGTCGCGCTGGTGCCGGACGTGCTGCTGTCCTCCTCCGTGCCGGATGGTGGGGGTGGTGGCGGACCCATGGGGCGCATGCCGCCCCGGCCCCCGACGCCGCCCATCGCCATGCTGTCGGTATCCCCGGATCCGCCCTCACCCTGCGGTTGCGGGCCGCCCTGCGCGAACAGCGATTGCAGCGTTGCGGCCTGTTCGTCGGTCAGGGTGCCGGCCGTCACCTGATCGGAGATCAGGCTGTCGATGCGGTCCTTCATCCCGGCGGGGTCGAGCTTGCCGGTCGCGGCGGACCCGCTGCCGCTCGACGACCCGACGCCCAAGGCGCTGTCGATGGCGTCGAGCGCGTTTTCCAGCGCCGTTTCGTCGGTTGCGCTGATGCTGCCGCTCTTGACCGCGGTATCGATACGATTGTCCATCATGGCGCGCGGCGACATCCGCGTGGCCGACGAACCTGTTACACTCATCATGTTCATGACTGTCCCCTTGTCATATTGACGGGGATCAGCCATAGGGGGAGGGGCTAAATCAGGTCTTTATCTGATTGAAATATCAGTGAAATAGACTGACATAAAGATGTCGCCACCGACATATTTGTCTCGGACCTGAAATAGTCTCTAACGACGGGTTAACGCGGCCCTGACCGCGTCTTTTCCCCGGCCCGCTCCGCCAGAATACCACGGGGGGCACAAGTTGACGGCGCGGGCAAAGCGTCGCATGTCGTCGCGCCATGACCGACCCGCTTCCCCTCCGCCTGTTCAACAGCCTGACGCGCGAGATCGCGCCCTTCGATCCGATCGACCCCGGCACGGCGCGGGTCTATAGTTGCGGACCAACCGTTTATAATTATGCCCATCTTGGCAATTTGCGCGCCTATGTCTTCACCGACACGCTGCGCCGCACGCTCGGCTGGGCGGGGCTGGACGTCACCCATGTCATCAACATCACCGACGTCGGCCATCTGACCAGCGACGCGGACGTGGGCGACGACAAGATGGAGGCCGCAGCTCGCGCGCAGGCGAAGTCCATCTGGGACATCGCCGCCCATTATACGGAGGCATTCAAGGCCAATATCGCGGACCTCAACATCATAGCGCCCAGCGAATGGACGGTCGCGACCGACTATGTGCCGCAAATGATCGACTTCGCCAAAAGCATCGCCGACCGGCATTGCTACGAACTGGCGACCGGCCTCTATTTCGATTCGACCAGCGTGCCTGACTATGGTGCGCTGGCGGGTGGGCGCGACGACGCCGCTAATGCCCGCATCGACCCGGTGGAGGGCAAGCGCCACCCGTCCGACTTTGCCATCTGGCGCAAGTCCCCGCCGGGTGAGCAGCGCCAGATGGAATGGGACAGCCCATGGGGCAAGGGCGCGCCGGGCTGGCACCTCGAATGTTCGGTGATGAGCTTCGACCGGCTGGGCCATCCGTTCGACATCCACACCGGCGGCATCGACCATCGCGAAATCCATCACCCCAACGAAATCGCGCAGAATCAGGCCTATTGCGGCTGCACCGGCGCGTCGCCGGCCGGCTTCACGCCCCAGGGTTTCACGGGCGCGCGCTGGTGGATGCACAATAATTTCCTGGTCGACCGCTCCGGCAAGATGTCGAAGTCGAAGGGTGGCTTCACCACGCTTTTCTCGCTTCAGGACGCGGGCGTACATCCGCTGGCCTATCGCCTGCTGTGCCTGTCCGCCCATTATCGCAGCGAGCTGGAGTTTTCGGGCGAGATCGTCGCGACCGCGCTGACCCGGCTGAAACGGCTGGTGATGGCGGTGGAAGGGCTGCGCGCCCACGCGGGCGAGCCGACGGCCGATCTGGCCGCCGTGCATCCCCGCCTGAAGGATGAACTGACGGGGTTCGACGCGGCCCTGCGTGAAGACCTCAACACCCCCAAGGCAATCACCCATCTGGAGGCGGTCGTCGCGATGAAGAAGGTGCCCGCGCCGGACAAGCTGGCGGTGGCGCTGAAGATGGATGCGGCGCTGGGCCTGAAGCTGGCGACCATCACCCGTGCCGATCTGCGCGTGGCGCCCAAGGACGCCGCGATCACGCAGGCGGAGATCGAGGCCGAACTCGACCGCCGCAAGCAGGCGCGCGAGGACAAGGATTTCGCCGCCTCCGACGCGATCCGCGACGCCCTGATCGCGCGCGGGGTGGAGGTGATGGACGGCGATCCGCTCCGTTGGGAATGGCGGGTCGCGCTGGGCGGCTGATCCAACTACGCTTTTTCGTCACCCCGGCGAAGGCTGGGGTCGCGGTCGGCAGGCACAGGTCGCAACCGTAAATCCCGGACTGCCGGGAAATGGCGAGCGTCAGCCTGCCGCCATCTCGCGCGCCAGCACTGCCACCAGTTCCCCGGCGGGCAGCACGCGGGCCAGCGGCGCACCCTGTCCTGCCCATTGCGCGCCATAGCCCCATTCGCCCTTTGCCTTGGCGGCGGCGATCAACGCTTTTCCGGCGTCATAGACCATCGGATAGCCCGGCCGGGGCAGGTCGGCATGCGCCTCCCCCCATGTCGTGAAGCGGTTGGGCAGGCAACGTGCGGGGCGGCCGGAAATCGCATCGGTCATGACCGTGTGCCCGGCGGCATCGCTCAGCAATGCGGCACGATGCCCCTCGTCGGCGCTGCTTTCGGGGCAGGCGACGAAGGCCGTGCCCAGTTGCGCGCCCACCGCGCCCAGTCGCAGCGCGGCGGCGATCCCCGCGCCATCCATGATGCCGCCCGCCGCGATGACGGGCAGGCCCGCCTCCCGCACCAGCAACCGGGTGAGCGCGAAAACGCCCAGCCGGTCGTCGGGGTGCGCGGGGTCGAACATGCCCCGGTGCCCGCCAGCTTCCCAGCCCTGCGCCACCACTGCGTCGATTCCCGCCGCCCGTGCGGCATGGGCCTCGGTCAGGCTGGTGGCGGTGGACAGCAGCACGCATCCGGCCTGTTTCAGCGCGGCGATGCGATCGGCGGCGGGCAGGCCGAAATGAAAGCTGACCACGGCGGGCCGCGCCTCTACCAGCATCGCCAGCATCGCGTCATCCTCCGCAAAGCTGCGATAGATCGGGCGCAGACCCGTGGGCGGCGTGGCGTCATATCGCTCGAACAATGGCGTCAGCGCTGCGATCCAGTCTGCCTCTCGCGCTGCATCGGGCGCGGCGGTGGCATGGACGAACAGATTGGCGTTGAACGGCCGGTCGGTCAGCCCCCGCAACTCCCCGACCGCTTTTGCCGCGCCCGCCGCATCCGTCGCCCCGAACGCGATGGAGCCGAGTGCGCCCGCATTACAGACCGCCGCCGCCATCCGGGGCGTCGAGGTCCCGGCCATCGGCGCCTGCACGATGGGGAGGGGGATGGCGAGCTGGTCGAACAGGGTCATGGGCGGCACCATAGGCGCGGCAGGACGGCAGGGATAGCTTCGGGATCGCCACCGGGACTCTCGCCGCCGGACCGTCAATCGAGCCACCCGATCACAGCCATGCAGGCAAGGCGGCTTTTCCCCGGCCTGCGCGTCCCCTATATTGGCCACTCAACTACGGCGGCACGGCTTGTCTTCTGGCCGCTGGGCGCGCATAGGGCGCAGTCTTTATTTGGAGGAGTCGTGGTCATGGCGACAAACTGGTCGCCCGAAAGCTGGCGCAATCACGAAGGTCGGCAGATGCCCCATTACCCGGACGCGGCAGGTCTTGCCGCGGCGGAAGTGGAGCTGAGCCGCCAGCCCCCCCTCGTTTTTGCGGGCGAGGCGCGCAACCTGAAGGCGGATCTCGCCAAGGTCGCGAACGGGGAGGCATTCCTGCTGCAAGGCGGCGATTGCGCGGAAAGCTTTGCGGAGTTCCATGCGGACAATATCCGCGACACCTTCCGTGTCATCCTCCAGATGGCGGTCGTGCTGACCTATGCGTCAAAGCTGCCGGTGGTGAAGGTCGGTCGCATGGCCGGGCAGTTCGCCAAGCCGCGCTCCGCCGATACGGAGACGATCGGCGGCGTGGAACTGGCCAGCTATCGCGGCGACATCATCAACGACATCGCCTTCACGTCGGAGAGCCGCGAGCCGGACCCGCAGCGCATGCTGCGCGCCTATCATCAGGCGACGGCGACGCTGAACCTGCTGCGCGCCTTCTCCAACGGCGGCTATGCCACGCTGGACCGGGTGCATCAGTGGACGCTCGACTTCATGGGCCGGTCGCCCTGGTCGGCGAAGTTCGAGGAAATGGCGAACCGCATCGACGACGCCCTGTCGTTCATGCGCGCCTGCGGCATCAATGCGGACAATGTGCCGCAGTTGAACGCCACGAACTTCTACACCAGCCATGAGGCGCTGCTGCTGCCCTATGAGCAGGCGCTGACTCGCAAGGATTCGACGTCCGGCGACTTTTACTCGACGTCCGCGCACATGCTGTGGATCGGCGACCGTACCCGTTTCGAGGGGTCGGCCCATGTCGAATATCTGCGCGGCATCGAGAATCCGATCGGCATGAAGTGCGGCCCCAGCCTGGAGCCGGACGCGCTGATCCGCATGCTCGACACGCTCAACCCGTCGCGGGAGGCCGGGCGCATCACGCTTATCACCCGCTATGGCTATGACAAGATCGAGGCGGGCCTGCCCAAGCTGGTCCGCGCGGTCCAGCGCGAAGGCCATCCGGTGGTGTGGTCGTGCGACCCGATGCACGGCAATGTCATCAAGGCGGCGAGCGGCTACAAGACGCGGCCGTTCGAGCGTATCCTGGGCGAGGTTCGCGGCTTCTTCGCCGTGCACCGTGCAGAGGGCAGCTTTGGCGGCGGCATCCATGTGGAAATGACCGGCCAGAATGTGACCGAGTGCACGGGCGGCGCCATCGCCGTGACCGACGAGGGACTGGCCGACCGCTACCACACCCATTGCGACCCGCGCATCAACGCGGCGCAGTCGCTGGAGCTGTCGTTCCTGCTGGCCGAAATGCTGAACGACGAGTTGAAGGATCGCCGCGCAAAGGCGGCCTGACCGCTCGCCGGGGCGATATGGTCGATCGCTTTTGTGGCCCGCGCCCCCGCAACAGGGGGCGCGGGCCGCTGCGTTCCGGGGCGGGCAACCCGCGTTCCGCGCCATGCCGCGCATCCCGGACGGGACCGGCAACCGCGCCTTTTCATATGTCGGCAATCGGCCATTGCCGTCACAGTCATGCGCGACGGGCCTTGTCTGCCCATCCGCTGCCGGTTACGTACCCTGCCGACCTATCGGAGTCCCGGCATTGCGGGGCCGATGCGACGGGGCAGACAATCATGACATCGTCCACACGCAAAGCGCGCCGGTGGACGAATTATATCGCGGTTGCGCGCAGGGTGAGGGGTTTAAGGGATGAAGGCGTCGGATCTTTTCGTACGGTGTCTGGAAGAAGAAGGCGTCGAATATATCTTCGGCGTTCCGGGCGAGGAAAATCTCGACATGCTGGAGTCGCTCCGCACGTCGACGGTCAAGCTGATCCTGACCCGGCATGAACAGGGCGCGGGCTTCATGGCAGCCACCTATGGCCGCCACACGGGGAAGACCGGCGTGTGCCTATCCACCCTCGGCCCCGGCGCGACCAATTTCGTGACCGCCGCCGCCTATGCGCAGCTTGGCGGCATGCCGATCCTGATGGTCACCGGGCAGAAGCCGATCAAGAAGTCCAAGCAGGGCCGATTCCAGATCCTCGACGTCGTCGACATGATGCGCCCGCTGACGAAATATACGCACCAGCTCGCCAGCGCCGACAATATCCCGTCGCGCATCCGCGAGGCCTTCCGCCTTGCCGAGGAGGAAAAGCCCGGCGCGACCCATCTGGAGTTCCCGGAGGACATCGCCGAGGAACAGACCGACAGCCTGCCGATCAAGCCCAGCATCGCACGCCGTCCCTCCGCCGAGCCGAAGGCCGTGCGCGCCGCCGTGCGCAAGCTGGAGGGCGCCGCGCGCCCCGTGCTGGTGATCGGCGCGGGCGCGAACCGCAAGATGACCGGCCGCATGCTCCTCCAGTTCGTGGAGAAGACCGGCATCCCCTTCCTGACCACGCAGCTCGGCAAGGGCGTGATCGACGAGATGCACCCGCTGTTCCTGGGCTGCGCCGCGCTGTCGTCCGGCGATTTCGTGCACCGTGCGATCGAGGATGCGGACCTCATCATCAACATCGGCCATGACGTGATCGAAAAGCCGCCCTTCTTCATGAAGCATGGCGGCGCGGAGGTCATCCATATCTCCAACCGTTCGGCGGAGGTGGACCCCGTCTACTTCCCGCAGATCGAGGTGATCGGCGACATCGCCAACGCCGTGTGGCAGATGAAGGAGGACATCGTCCCCGCCGCCCGCTGGGACTTCCAGCACATGCTCGCCTATCGCAAGGCGGAGGTGGAGCATACAGCGAAGCTGGAGAGCGACGCCCGCTTCCCCGTCTTCCCGCCCTATCTGGTGCGCAAGGTGCGCGAGGCGATGCCGTCCGATGGCATCATCTGCCTCGACAATGGCGTGTACAAGCTGTGGTTCGCCCGCAACTATCCCGCGCGGCAGCAGAACACCGTGCTGCTCGACAACGCGCTTGCCACGATGGGCGCGGGCCTGCCCTCCGCCATGGCCTCCGCCATGGTCTATCCGGAGCGCAAGATCATGGCGATCTGCGGCGACGGCGGCTTCATGATGAACAGCCAGGAGATGGAGACCGCGGTTCGCCTCGGCCTCAACATCACCGTGCTGATCCTCAACGACAACAGCTATGGCATGATCCGCTGGAAGCAGGCGAACATGGGCTTTGAGGATTGGGGCCTGTCCTATGGCAACCCCGATTTCGTCAAATATGCCGAAGCCTATGGCGCGTTCGGATACCGGGCGGAAAGCGCGGAGCATGTCGCGGAACTGCTGGCCCATACCCTGTCGACGCCCGGCGTCCATCTGATCGACTGCCCGGTCGATTATGACGAGAATGACCAGATACTTAACAAGGACATCAAGGAACTGAGCCAGGCGCTCTGATCCGTCCCGACCCCTTCCCTCGGCTCTTGAGGGGAGGGGTTTTCGTGGAGTATGGCCCTTCCCATATTCCGCCCAACGCCCACCCAGACCGCCCGCCCCGCGCCCGGTCGCCCCGTCACGGGGCACAAGAGGATTGCCGATGACCAAGCTCAAGGATGTCTATCCGCTCTATCTCAACAACAAGGCGGTGCAGCCCAACACCGATCTAGCGGTGACGGACAAGTTTACCGGCGAGGTCGCGTTCCGCGTGGCGCAGGCGGACGCCGCGACCATCGACGCCGCTATCGCGGGTGCGGTCCGTGCAGCCGAACCGATGGCGCGCATGGCTGCCTATGAGCGTCAGGCCGTGCTCGACCATTGCGTTCGGCGGTTCAAGGAGCGGTTCGACGAGCTGGCCTATGCCCTGTGCGTCGAGGCGGGCAAGCCGATCAAGGATTCGGAGGGCGAGGTCGGCCGCCTGATCGACACCTTCCGCATCGCGGCGGAGGAATCGGTGCGTCTGGGCGGCGAAGTCCTGCCCATCGACATCGCGCCCCGCGCCAAGGGCTATCAGAGCATCTGGAAGCGGGTGCCGATCGGTCCCTGCTCCTTCATCTCGCCCTTTAACTTCCCGCTGAACCTCGCCGCGCACAAGATCGCGCCCGCGCTGGCCGTCGGCAACCCCTTCGTCATGAAGCCCGCCAGCCGCACCCCGCTGGGCGCGATCATCATCGGCGAGATCCTGGCCGAGACGGACCTGCCCGAAGGCGCCTTCTCCATCCTGCCCGCCCACCGGGAGGGCGCGGACCTGTTCACCACCGACGACCGGCTCAAGCTCCTGTCCTTCACCGGCTCGCCCGATGTGGGCTGGGATCTGAAGGCCCGCTGCGGCAAGAAGAAGGTCGTGCTGGAACTGGGCGGCAACGCGGCGGTCATCGTCGACCATGACGCCGACCTCAACGACGCGATGGAACGGATCATCTTCGGCGCCTTCTACCAGAGCGGCCAGTCGTGCATCGGCGTGCAGCGCATCATCGTCCATGAATCCATCTACGACACGTTCCGCGACATGCTGGTCAAGCGCACCGGCGGCCTGATCGCGGGCGATCCGAAAGACCCTAAGACCTTCGTCGGCCCGATGATTTCGGAGAGCGAGGCGAGCCGTCTCGACGGTTGGATTCAGGAAGCCATCGCCTCCGGTGCGACCCTGCTGTGCGGCGGCAAGCGCGAGGGCGCGATGCTGGAGGCCACGCTGCTGGAGAATGTCGGCCGCGACACCAACGCCTATCGCGAGGAAGCCTTTGGCCCGCTCGCCATCCTGTCGAAGTTCAGCGACTTCAACGCGGCGCTGGACGAGGTGAACGACAGCAAGTTCGGCATCCATGCGGGCATCTTCACGCGCGACATCTTCAAGTCGCTGGATGCGTGGGACCGGCTGGACGTGGGCGGCGTGGTCATCAACGACGTGCCCAGCTACCGCGTGGACAACATGCCCTATGGCGGCGTGAAGGACAGCGGCATTGGCCGCGAGGGCATCAAGTTCGCGATGGAAGACATGACCGAAATCCGCAACCTCATCATCCGTCGCAAATGATCGGTTGAAGGTGGTGCGTCCCGCCGGTCGGGACGGGACTGAACGAAAACGGGAAGAGGCCCGCTCCGGTGAGAGCGGGCCTTTTTTCTAGGGCGCGATGTCTTTTCCTTGAATCGTCATTGCGAGCGTAGCGACGCAACCCACTGCGCTCCCATACAGAAAGACCCCCGCTCCGGGGGCATGGAGCGAGGGTCTCGTCTGTACGGACATCCGTGGTCCGAAATCATGTGACGGCGGAGGCGGTACGGGTAACAGGGGGGAAGCCCGGTAGCCATCCGTCGTCACAAGAGGATGAATAGCCGCCCGCACCTGACCGCTGGATGAATGGAAACGGGCGTCCGTCCGAAAACTTGTCGCAAAGTCTGTCAGCGTCCCTTTCCGCGGGTATGATACCGCAACGGCGCGAACCTCCATCGGGAAGTCCGCGCCGCTGCATGGCCGCGTTGGTTGCCTGTGGTGGCGGTTACCGTCCCGCGCCGCGCTGGGCCGGGCGGGGGTCTTTCCAGCGAAAGGCCGAATCGGGGATAGGCGCGCCATAGCTGGTACCGCTCAGCTTGATGCTGGTGCGGTTGCCCTGCGCGTCGCGCGCGACCCAGCCATAGAGGCGCAGGCCCGCCGGCGCCTGGGCGTCCCGCTGGAACACCATGTTGATGACGCCATATTCGGCATGGTCGGGATCGCGCACCTCCATCGACACGACGGACGGGTCGCCGGTCTGGATCAGCTTGCCATAGCGCGACAGGTCGCGCGTCGGATCGAGCAGCGCGCCCAGCGGCGAGTTGCGGATCGGCCACCGCTGGACCTGCCGCACCTCATAATCGATCATGTAGAGCGACTTGCCGTCCGCGACGATCAGCAGGGGGTTGGGCGCGGCATATTGGAACCGGATATGCCCCGGCTGCTTCCACGACAACTGGCCGTTCTGCACCTGCCCGTTGCGGTCGGTCTGGCTGAACTGGGCGGTCAGGGTGGTGATGGCGCGCAGGTGGCGCTGGACGAGGGCGAGGTCGGCCGGTTGCCCCGTCTGCGCCTGGGCAGGGGCGACGAGGGACGGCGGGCCTCCGGGCATCAGGGCGAGGGGAAGAGCCAGGGACAGGGCGAGGAGGCCGCGTGGACGCGGCGACAGGGTCGGAAAAGCCATGGCTCCGATGTAGGGCCGCGCCGTTGAATGTCCACTGAACCGAGGCGGAGAGAATTTCGAAACCACGTCTCTTTACCCGTTCGCAAGGCGGGAATGCGAAAATCGGCGAAACAAATAGTCCGGGCACGCACCATGTTGAAACGCATAAGAACCGAAGATTTGGCGCTCGGCATGTTCCTCCACAAGATGGAGGGATCATGGCTGTCCCACCCGTTCTGGAAGAGCAAGTTCCTGCTCGACGACCAGAAGCAGCTGGCGGATATCCGCGGCAGCACGGTCGAATGGGTCATGATCGACGTGGAGAAGGGCAGCGACATCGGCGTCGCCGCGCTCGTCGGTGCGCCGCTGGTCGAGGAGGTGGCGGAAGCGCCCGAACCGCTCGCCGCGCCCTCCGTGGTCCGCCATGATTCGGAGATGGGCCGCCGCGCGCAGATCTTGGGCCGCGCCCGCCAGACGGAGGACAGCGCCCCCGCGACCGCGCCGACCCGCGTCACCCCCTATCGGCCGCTGGCCTCCCGCATGATCGCGCCGGGCAGCCGCTCGCTGAACAGCGAACTGACCGCCGCGTCGGAAATCGCGCAGCGGTCGCGCCAGACGATGCGCGACCTGTTCAGCCAGGCGCGGCTGGGCAAGACGATGGACGTGGCGGCGGTGGAACCGCTGGTCGATGACATCATGCACTCTATCCAGCGCCATCCCCATGCCTTCAACGGCGTGGTGCGGCTGATGAAGACCAGCGACTATCTGCACACCCATGCGCTGGCCGTGTCGGCGCTGATGATAAACCTCGCCCTGCAACTGGGCCTGCGCCAGCATCAGGTGCGCGAGGCCGGGCTGGCGGGCCTGCTGATGGACGTCGGCATGGGCCATGTGCCGCAGGAAATCTATGACAAGCAGGGCGAGCTGACCCCCGCCGAGCAGCAGATCGTGCACAGCCACACCACGCTGGCGCGCGATTTCATGGAGGTGGAGGGCCAGATCCCCGAATCGGTGGTGGACGTCTGCCTCCACCATCATGAGCGGTTCGACGGCAGCGGCTATCCCCATGGCCTGAAGGGGCAGGATATTTCCCTGTTCGCGCGCATGGCGGCGATCTGCGACAGCTATGACGCCATGACGTCCCGCCGCACGCACAAGGCGGGCATGGACCCGGCGCAGGTGATCGCGATCATGCGCGAGGACATGCATCGCATGGACCCCGACATCTTCGAGGCGTTCGTGCGCGCGGTCGGCATCTACCCAGTCGGCACGCTGGTCCGGCTGAGCAGCGACAAGCTGGCCATGGTGCTGGACCAGAATCCCAAGAACCCCACCCTGCCGCGCGTCCGCACTTTCTATGCGACGAAGGAGCAGGAGAAGATCGAGCAGGAAGACCTCAACCTGGTCTATCGCATCGGCAAGGACGCGATCGTCAGCCGTGAGAATCCGGCCGACTGGGGATTCGACGATTGGGACAAGATGAGCACGGACATGTTCCGCAAGGCGACCGGCGTCACGATACGATAAGAAATCGGCCGATGATGCAGCCTCTTGCCCTGACGGCAAAGCACTGCTAGTGGGCCGCCTCACCCGACGAAGTCACAGGCTTCGTCAAGCGCCAGAGCGGGCGTAGCTCAGGGGTAGAGCACAACCTTGCCAAGGTTGGGGTCGAGGGTTCGAATCCCTTCGCCCGCTCCAGTTTTTTTAAGGGCTTAGGGGTCGCTTGACCAGCCCTCGGAAAAACGCCCCACTATATCCCCACTAGACAGCTTTGAAACCCCCACTGGTTTCCCCATTGGCGCGGTTCGTTGCCTGCCGCCCTGAGGGGTGGGGGTGCCAGCTAATTTTCTTAACGATCAGTCATGGGGGTGCCCCCCGGTGGGGGGAGGGGTAAATTCCCCACTTTCTTTCTGATTTCGAAATCCGCTTCTCGCGCGACAGAAAAATTTTGAAAAAATTGACTAGCTCAGGCAGGGGGGCGTTGTTTCGCCCTTGCGTTCATGCCGTGTGTTGCCGCCGCTATAAGTGGGGCGAACCGCTCCTCGAACTCATCCGATAACAGATCATACAGGCGATCCAGTTGCTTCTCGATTTCCCGCACATGGCGGTTGAAGTCGCGTTGCAAGTTAACGAGGCCCTCGCGAAATGAGAGGTCAACGTCAATATTGCGCCCATATATGTCTGTCCCAACCATCCCATTCAGCTTGTCGTTGAACAGCGAAGCTGTTTTGAAGGTTCGGTCATCGTCGGTGAAGTCCCGTTCAAAGCCATGATGGATGCGAGCGTTCCGCTCTGAGCGAACGGACTCCTGCTGCTCAAACATATGTCGGATATGGCAGGCCAGCTCCGCCGAGATAGAAGCCTTCAATACCTTCTGCACGGTGCAAGATCGCGGGGGTAGATTAAGCTGATATATCTGGTTCACCAGAAGCAGCGCGCAATCCACTACTGATACATAGCGCATGAGGAAAACGTCGGCCGCGATCGTGAGCCACTGATAACGGCTAACGGGCATCTCCTTGAACGACTTTGGCACCGGCTTAGGCCATAGCAGATCGCCTGCGAGGTTAAGGGACTCTACCCGATAGGCTAGGTTCTCTACCCACTGCACGCTATCGATCGCATATTTGCAGTCGGGGAACTGGCAAACCTCTTCATATGTATCGAAATTGAGGCTGACGATCCCGAGATCATACAAGCGACCTATAAAGCCATGTGAGTCAGAACTGACAATGTGCCGAGCCAAGAAGCGCGTTTGCCTTCGCTTCGGCTTCCATTCGTTCTGATCCTCGATGGCCGAACTGTCACTCATTGAGGCACAACACCACCAATTCCGAGAAAGCATCCCAAAGAGCGGTCAAATGGTCGGCGGCAGGTGCAAGGCTAGATGAATGAACATATTTGTTCAGCGTATCGACGGAGACGATTGCATCCATAGTTCGCGCCTTCTTCACGACCTCAACGTACCGCTTGTTGATTTTCCCTTGGGAATGCAGATTTTCGGCCGCGCAGATAAGCTTTTTTAATAGAGCGTCGTTCTCGGCAGAGGTCGTGAGGCCCGTCTGTTTTATGTAGTTATCTACGGACAGCTCAAGAAGGACACGGCAAAGGACCGCTATCGCGTTCGGATGCTCGTCCAGTTCGAGCTTGAATTGCAGTTCCTCCCATATAGCCCGATGGCGTTGAAGCCGACCAGCCCAGGCAACGCCATACTCAACCTGTGGGATTAGCGTGGTTCGCTTGTCTGGCTTTGGAGCCTTTGGCTGGGGCTTGGCTGGCCCACCTTTCGGAGATTTGCCTTTTCCTCCCTTTGCGGGCTTTGGAATGGCGTCTGCGGCGGTCGGCAGGACACCCTCTGATTCCAGTCCATCAAGATATTGGGATTTGCGATCAACGTCCCAAACGTCATCAAGAGTGATCCGGCGATGGGCTAGGTCGTCAGCGATCCGGGCAAGTGCTTTTAAGGTGACTTCCTCTGTACGGACAAACTGGAACCGGCCCTTGGCGGTCGATATTCCAACTCGATTCCTGAATGCCTCTGCCGACAGAAGCCGATTCAGATTGCTTCGTGGGATGCGCCGCCCTTTTGGCAGTAACCCAGCGGCTTTCAGCCTTTCCTCGATCTCGTCGGCTACGTTGAGTTTTCCGCCTTTGCCCGTTCGATTAACGAACGTGGTCTTCATGCGGTCGTCCCAATTGCTTTGACCTACACCCCCTTGGCTGCCTGTATGCCGTCGAAACAGAATTTCGTCGATTTCATCACGATCCGTTTCAACTCTGCACATGATCCGTGAAGGAAAAGTTCCTCGCCACTGGCTCCGTAAATCCGCAAAGAACTTTTGGAGGTCTGCGTCTGGCGCACGTTTAGGATTTGCCAGCAGTTTGAGGCACGTTGTGCGCCTGTTGCCATCAAAAATAATGAAATCTGTGCCTTCGGGATAGACAAGCGGCGGTTCATAAAGACCACCCGTATTCACGATGTCGCGGGCAAGCTTCCTCATCTGAGAGCGATGATTAGCAAACAGCCAAGCTATCGCCGTCGTCTCGTTTTCAAGTTCACCGTGCCGATCATTTGACCGATTAACCTGAAGCTTTTCCAGCGGAATTGATTTGTAGCTCATTCGGCATCCCCCCCACCTTGCAAAGCTAGTCTCGAAGGATCGCGCGTTTCAAGAAAAAGAGTGAATCGCACCATTGGCGCGCGAGATTGCAATCTATTGCGTCGTTTTGCGTTTCTCGCTGGCCTTTCCAACGGGAGAGCATGGTGTCAGGCTTTGGGATCGTTCCCAAAGCGCAAAAGGACTTCAAGTTTCAAACTGCCAGCATCTACGGCCTTATTGAACCGCGCCATCAGGTAATAGTCGAATGCCATCATGGGTGTGGTTGTCTTACCCTGCTTTGAAATCATCTCCGCAGCTTGAACGACGCGAAGCAACTCCGAAATGTCCAGCAGGTGCGGAAATGCATTGCCTGTTTTCTCCATGAAATCTTTGATGAAGTCCCTCCCGAAGGCGTCGGGGTCATTGACCAAATCCAAGTCGGGAATGAGGACAATTGCGTGAGGCGGTTGCGTCCGTTCGACGTCGATCACATTCCCGGAACGGTCCGTCACCTCAACCGACGCCTTGATTTTCCGGATGCCTCCTTTCAGTTGGGCAAAGGCTTTCGCGATGTGTCCCGAAACATCGGCCTTCAGCTTTGTTCGATCTGGCACCCGGTCGCGGGAAAGGACGGACAGGGCTTTTGACTCCAGCAAGATGCTGCCGAATTCATAGCTTAGCAGTATGTCGGTCAGTTCTCTTGTCCCTTTCCCCTTTGGGATTTGCGGGCTGTAGTGAACGCCGAGGGGATGCAGGTTATCTGTAAGCCAGACCCCAATCTGCTCTTGTTGCTTGCCTTCATCGGGGTCGAACAGGTCGATAAGACTTGATGATCCTGCATTCGTGATGAAGTGATTGTAGATCGGTTTCCAATCTATGTGCCCGCCGATAGCAATTGTGATCCATTCGCCATCGCTTTCGACGTTACGATGGAGCCGTTCCAAGAGGCGGTGGACCTTTGCTCCGATCAGATTATGGTCAAGCGGACCTGTTTGCACACTCGTTGCCCAAAGCGCCAACTCATGCGTTTGACCACTAATTGGAATGCTGTTCCATGTGACATTCACCGCTATTTCGTTGAACAGAAACACGGTCAAAGGTGACCCGAACGCTACGCCCCGGATAGCATTCAGTTCTTGTTCGCGTTCAACGATGGACCAGAGAATTCCTCCATCATCTCCGTCGTCACAGATTTTCAAAGCGCAAAGAAGCCGCCCTCCAAATCTACAGAACGCGAGATGTGTAAATAGGCGTCGAACCGGGACCCCATATCGGCGTGCAATAGGGACCCCCTTTTCGGGTTGCCAGGCGGTTGTCCCGGTAGTCCATAGGAGGGACCCACGGCCGGCGCTGCGCGCCCCCCAAGCG
>NZ_JAJSSH010000016.1 GCF_021403115.1 Sphingobium sufflavum | reverse complement strand
ACCATCAAATCCGCAACTGCGCTACTCTATGCC
This sequence comes from Sphingobium sufflavum, assembly GCF_021403115.1. Lineage (GTDB taxonomy): Bacteria > Pseudomonadota > Alphaproteobacteria > Sphingomonadales > Sphingomonadaceae > Sphingobium > Sphingobium sufflavum. Next base: position 91,409 of record NZ_JAJSSH010000016.1, on the reverse strand, counting down.
GCCGCGGCTATCGTTCTCATCAGGCGCGTCGCTCGTTACGCATGAGATCCAAGACAGGCTCTTACATTGTCAGAGACCGTATAGCTGATACTGGCATCGGTGGTGAAGGCGGGTGACTGGCGCTGGTCGGCCGTCGGCGAGGAGCCAAGATAATTGGTGGCGCTCCACCGGGTCTCCTTCGCCCGGAACTGAAACGACTTATAGTTCCAGTCCAGCACCAAAGCGGAAATATTCTTGGGATAATAGCTTGTGAGCGCGCCGGTCAGAACGCGCAGCGTCTGTGCGCTCGCGGCGCCGATGACCGGCGGCAAGGGCGAGAAGCTCTTGATCGTTGTTACATTCTGATTGCTCGTGACCGTCCAGCGGAGAGTGCCGAACGCGCCGAGCGATTCCGTGCGTTCAAACCTGAAATCGAACCCCTTGGTGAACGTGTGGGCGCCGTTGACGTTGAAGGACACGCTGGTCACGTTGTAGACTTGGGCCGCGGACAGAACAGCGGCAAGGGCGGTCCCCTGCGCCACGGTGGCCGTCGCGGACGTGATCCGGTTGCTGATGTCGATCAGATAGCCATCGACGGTCAACAATGTCCGGGGGAACGGCTTTACGACAAAGCCTATGCTTGCATTGATGCTGCGTTCGGGATTGAGCGCCGGAACCCCGATCGCTTGCCCAATGGCTTGATAATGGTTGGTCGTGACGCTTTGGGATTCTCGGATAGTCCCGAAAGTCGGGCTTTGGGGATTAGTATCTCTCGAAAAGCCACCGCCCTGTGTGGAGTTGCGTGACTGCAACAGGGTTGGCGCAGAAAAGCCGTTCCCGAACGTCCCGCGCAAGGCAAAGGCCGGACTGATTTCATATCTTATGGAAATCTGTCCGGATGGCACACTGCCGAAATCGGTAAAATATTCATACCGGCCCGCAAGATCGACGGTCCATGCATCGGTCAGTTGCTGGTTGAGTTCGATATAGGCCGCGAGATTATTCCGGCTCCACGGACCTGCGGACGCGGGTGTAAAGCCAGACATGCCCTGCGCACCCGCATTGGGGTGCGTACCCGCGTTGCTCCCCGTCCCTGCCGGCCAGACCCAGGGACCAGCAAAATAGGATAGCCGTTCGCCAGCCTTTTTCGCGAAGCTGTCGTACCGATGTTCAACGCCCACCGCGATGCTGAGCGGTCGACCGAAAAGCCCCTGATCCAGCTTTCTGGACACCGCCAGCGTGGTCACCAACAGCTTGCCGACCTGCGCGCCATCGTAGAAATCCCTTTGCGCCCAATATTCTGGGCCGGCAGAGGTATTGTTGCTGTTCTTGGTGTAGACCTTGGCATAGTCCTGACCAAAGCTGGTGCTGAAGTTCCAATTCCAGTTCGATATGGTGCCCCGCAGGCCAGCCACGAACTGGAAATCATTTTCCTGAACGCCGAATGTCGGCAGATAGCCGTCCGGGAACAGCAATGCCCCACTGGTATGCGGTGCATTGACAAACGGATCCTGGGTGCTGGGCGTCGTGCCGGGCGCGATGGACTGGTTTGACGCAGAACGGAAATAGCCCGGACCAGAGGAATAGCGCCAGGCATAGGTGCCGTTGCCGTAGAAGGTCAGGTCAGAGCTTATCGGTATTTCCGTGTTATAGGCGAAAGAATAGGTTTCCGATGACGGCTAGCCCATCCATTGCCGGTATCTGCTCTTGCCGGTTTCACGAGGATCGAGCGAGCCATCGGCCAGCAGCGGATAGAGAAGGGAGGTTCTGTCCGTAATATTCGGCGTCGCAATCGCCGGAAAATTATTCGTGGCATTCTGCCACTGCGCATTGGCGCTGAAGTTGATGAAGCCCTCGTCGCCAAGCGTGAAACCCTGATGGAGCTGCACATTCTTCGTACGGCCAAATTTGTCGGCAAGATCCCCCACCGTCTGTCCATACTGGCCGTAATAGAAGCTGGCCTCACCGCCGGTCTGAGCCGTCTTCTTCAGGATGATGTTGATCACCCCTGCAATAGCGTCAGAACCATAGAGCGAGGCCGCGCCATCCCCCAGCACTTCAATATGATCGATCGCATTCGCCGGGATCAGGTCGAGATCGGTCGGCGACGCACTGCCCACCAGCAACGAAGACGTATGCCGACGCACCCCATCCACCAGGATCAGCGTGTCCTTCGCGTCCAGTCCACGGAGGCGCGCGCCACGTACGGCGGCCCCTTGTTGCCCCTGGTAACCGCCTGCCTGCACCTGATAGCTTGGCAACACCTGCGCAAGCGCGTCCCGCAGATTCGGCTTTCCTGACAACCTCAGGTCTTCGGCGCTCGCCACCGAAATGGGCACAAGGCTATTCTCCACCGCGCGCGCACCGGCCCGTGTTCCTGTCACGACGATGACACCTGAATCCGCATCGGACGCATCAGCGGCGGCGCCTGATCCCGCAAGATCATCTGGCACGGCCTTGGCAAAGGCATTGGGACCCTCAGCGGCATAGGCTGGCACCGTACCCATCACCATCGCCAGCAAACCGCTCCCAATCAGTAGATTGTTGCGGAACGTTCGGCCTCCGGTCATCTGGCGACTGCATTTGGCCTCATAATTACCCCCGGATCAATTTCCTATTTAATCTATAGAAATTAATTCTTGTGTCTCATGATAGAATTTCTTGCCCGGGAGAAAGGCATAGCCAGTTTGCGGCAACGCAGAGCTGCCGTGAATTGATCGGTAAGGTTCGTGGGTTCGGGGTGGTCATGTCGGCGCGCTCAAACGGTCATAATGAGGCGTTGTTGCTGATGACGCCCCTTCATTCACTAGGCATCTCGCGGGCCTTTATCATGACTGCGGCTCCGAACGAGTTATTCCGGAATGTGTCCTGCCGAGTCTCAATGAACCGATTTTGATTATCATGGCCCCAAAATCTGGGGCCACCAAAAGGTGAAGCTACAGCGACACCCGTTCGAAAAACATGGCGGGCAAACCTCACAACACAGAGTTGTGACTCTACCTATACAGCCAGAATTTCGCTAGCCGAACCCACGCATTTCTGCGGTTCTTGGATAGAGGAAAGGAAATTGGCTGGGGCGGCAGGATTCGAACCTGCGCATGGCGGCATCAAAAGCCGCTGCCTTACCGCTTGGCGACGCCCCAACAATCAGGCGGCTCATATAGCGTGGATGCGCGCGATGAAAAGAGATAAGCGTGTATCTGTAAAAAATGATGCGGCGGCCATGAAAGACACCCTTCCCTCCGCTTCTCCGCTCTTCCTCCGCGAGGATGAAGTCCGGAGAGGCATCGAACTGCTGCATTTCGGGCATGTCGCGATGATGGCGATGATCGACGATGTGCTGGTCGCGCATGGCCTGGGCCAGGCCCACCACCGCGCACTTTATTTCATCGGGCGGCAGGACGATCAGACGGTCGGCGCCATTCTCTCCCTGCTGGGCATCACCAAGCAATCGTTGAACCGGGTGTTGCAAGACCTCGGCGACCGGGGTTTCGTGGAAAGTCGCGCGGGCATCCGCGACCGGCGGCAAAAGCTACTGCGCCTTACCCCGCGTGGTCGGGTGGTCGAGGCTGAATTGTTCAGCCGCCTGCGAGAGGGGATGGCCGCAGCCTATGCTCAGGCCGGACAGGGACCGGTTACCGGCTTCTGGCGCGTACTGGAGGGATTATTGCCTCCGGAACAACTAGGGCGCCTGATCGCGCTCCAGATCAAGCGATAGGACGCGCTTACCCCCCGTTCAGGCGTTGAGGCTGGCCGCCGCCAGTTCCGCACCCCGGTCGCGCGCCGCGCGCAACGTGTCGGTTAGCAGTTCAACCAGCCGCTCGTCCGCGTCCAGCACGTCGAGGCCCAGCCGCGTCATACCGCCGGGGCTAGCGACAGCATCGGCCATTGCCGCCGGTGCACTGTCGGAACGGGATGCCGCCGACGCTGCGCCCGCAACCGTCTGCAACGCCAACCGTGCCGCCTGCGCCTCACCCAATCCCAACCGGGACGCCGCCGCCGCCAGTGCATCGATCACGCGATAGACATAGGCCGGTCCACAACCGCTCAGCGCCGTGCCGAGATCGAAGTCGTCCTCCGATGCCAATGCCTCCACCAGCCCCAGCGGAGCCAGCAGTTGCCCGACCTGCGCATTTTCTGCACCTTCGGAAAAGGTCAGGACGACACCTTCGCCCGTCCGCACCGGCAGGTTGGGCATCAGCCGCACGATGCCAACCGCGCGCGGCAGCGCCTTGCGCAACAGGCCGACAGGCAGGCCCGCCATGATCGACAGCACGACAGCACCGCCATCCAGCAGGGCATTGAGCGGCCCCGAGATCCCGTCGAACTGCTGCGGCTTAATGCCGACCAGCACGATGGTTCCCGGCGCGATACGTTCCGGCAACGCCGTCCGCACGTCTATGCCCGGCACCAGCGCCGGTTGCGCCGGATCGACCACCTGCACCCGCTCCGGCGACAGGCCGCTGTCCAGCCAGCGCGCCAGTATCGACCCCGCCATATTACCGCAGCCGATAAGAAGAAGCGGCCGGTCCCAGTCGGCCAATGATCCGATATTGTCCGTCACGTCACGCCTCGCCATGGGTCTCGATCAGGCTGGCGGCCAGCGCGTCCACAGGCGACTTGCCGCCCCACAGCACGAACTGGAACACGGGGTAGAAACGCTCGCACTCGTCGATTGCGCTCTCGATCAGCAATTGCGCCTGATCCAGAGTCAACGATCCCTGCGTGCCCAGCAACGCGCCATGGCGGAACAACAGCGTACCGTTGCTCGACCAAGTCTCGAAATGGCCTAGCCACATCTGCTCGTTGATCAGCGCAACAGTCTCATAGATCGCCAGCCGCTTGTCGTCGGCCACGCGGATGTCGGGCATGACAAGAATCTGTAGAACCTGATCGTCTTCACGCCAGATCGCCCTGATTTCATATTCGGTCCAGCTACCGCGATATTTGGCGCTGATCTCATCCTCGGCCACATGTTCGAAAGGCCAGTCATAGGCCTCGAAATAGGCGGCGAGCATGTCGATCGGCTCCGCCTCCTGATCACCGTGGGTAAATTCGTCTCGATCCATCATCTATGTACTGCGGTCCCTTCGAACCGATCTATGTCCGCCTGCCAAGGACGATAGCATGGTTTGCCGCCTGCGCACAGCGCGGCAACCATGAAACCGGTATGAAACAGGGCCGATCCGGGTGCCATTGGGGCAGCCCGGTGGAAAAGCTGTGGAAAACTTGTGGAAAGATGGAGGACGAAGCGTGGACGGATCAGCCCGCAGCGCTGGATCCCACGCTGCCTCCGGGCGTGCCCTTACCTTCCAGCACAGCGAGCCGCGCTTTCAGCAGGTCCACTTCCTCGCGCGCGGCGGCGGCCAGCGCCTTTACCGCCTCGAATTCCTCGCGCGTCACGAAGTCCAGGCCACCGATCCATTCGCGCGCCCGCTCGCGGGCGTTGCCTTCGAACTCCCGGCCTACGCCCGCCAACGTGCCTGCTGCGCCGTTGATGAGCTTGGAAAGATCGTCGAAAATGCGGTTCTCGCTCTGCATGGCCATATCCGTAATCAGAAAAAGGGGAAGGTCTGCCCTATATCTGGGTACTGATGGCGGGCGCGACAAGCGTTTCCGCATGCGGGTTCGCCTGATCGATCGCAAAGTTCAGGAAAGCCGCAAAGCACAGCCATAGCAGATAGGGCAGCATCAGCACCGCCGCCGCCGTCCGCACCCGTGCAAACAACAGGGTAGTCAGGACCGACAGCACCAATATGAGGAGGATCAGGTAGAAGGCCACCGTCACCTCATGCGCGGCAAAGAACAGGGGCGACCACAGGAAATTGAGGATGATCTGCACGATGAAGATAGTGATCGCCAGTCCCCGCCCCGGCGCACGCCGTGCGCCGATCACCACCGCCAATGCCAGCCCCAGCAGGATGTAGAGGATTGTCCATGCAGCGCCAAACGCCCAGCCGGGCGGCATGATCGCCGGTTTCGCAAGTGCGGCGAACCAAGCGTTGCCATAACCACTGTTGGAAACAATGCCGGACCCTATCCCCAGTAACAGGATCAGAGAAACGCAGAACAAAGCCCAGCGCAGGAAGGACATGCGCAGTTGCGATCTGGACGCGAGTTCGTTCATCTGCCGCACCCTGCCGTATCGACCACGCGAATCCCCCTAAACCGGTTCAGGACGCAACATGTGCGGGGATTTAGAGGGCGGAGCAAGCGCCTTGTTACGCAGGCGCGCAATAGGTTGGCGGGCGCCGTTCAGGCCCCGGCCAGTCGATGCGCCAGGATCAGGAACTCGACATTACCTTCCGGCCCGGTGATCGGGCTTGGCACGATACCCTCGACGTGCCAGCCCTGCCCGATAACCCATTGTTCTACTTCGCTGCACACGCGAACATGCACGGCGAGATCGCGCACGACGCCGCCCTTGCCCACCTCCGCCTGCCCCGCCTCGAACTGCGGCTTGATAAGCGCCACGAGGCGCGCGCCCGGCGCGGCAAAACTCAATGGCCGTTCCAGCACCTTGGCAAGACCGATGAAGCTGGCGTCGCACACGATGATGTCGATGGGTTCGGGGACATGGTCCGGCGTCAGGATGCGCGCACTGGTCTGCTCATGCACCACGACGCGCGGGTCGATGCGCAGCTTCCACGCCAGTTGGTTGGTGCCACTGTCCACCGCATAGACCCGCACGGCCCCTTTGCTCAGCAGCACGTCGGTAAAGCCGCCCGTGGAACTTCCGACGTCCATCGCGACGGCGCCGGTCACGTCCATCGCGAAATGATCCAGCGCATGCGCCAGCTTGATTCCCCCGCGCGATACCCATGGATGGTCGCGTCCCTTGACCTCCATCGGTGCGTCAGGCGGGAGAGTCTGGCCCGCCTTCTCCACCTTGCGATCGCCGCTATAGACATGCCCCGCCATGATGAGCGCCTGCGCGCGCGTCCGGCTTTCGGCCAGCCCCCGTTCGACCAGCATCTGGTCCGCACGCATCTTGGCCATGGTTCAGCCCTTCACCAGTTCGGTGAGCGTCGCGGGCGTCAGCAATTGCGGCAATGGCCGCGCCTTGTCCGCGCCCGGCGCATAATAGAGGTAGAGCGGCACGCCGGATCGTCCCTGCGTCTCCAGGAAACGGGTGATGACTGGGTCGCCGCGCGTCCAGTCACCCACCATCACCGCCACGCCCGCTCCGGCAAAGGCCGCGCGCACATCGTCGGTTGCGATGGCGCTCGCCTCATTCACCTTGCACGTCACGCACCAGTCAGCGGTGAAATAGAGGAAGACCGGGCGCTTCTCCGCCCGCAGGGTTGCCAGCCGCTCCGTGCTGAAGGGCACCGCCCCCTCGACGCTCTCCGCCGGGCGTGGCGCGGGTAACTGCATCGCCCCTGCGCAGGCCAGCACGACGATCGCCACCGCCCCCGCCATGCCCCACACCGACGTCGCCATCCCCCGCCTTTGCCCCCGGCCAATAGCGGCGAACAGCGCAAAGGTCGCCGCCACCAGCACCACCGCCAGCACAATCCCCGCCCCACTACCCTGCCGCCACAGCAGCCAGCCCAGCGCCAGCGCGGTCAGCGCCATTGGCACCGCCATGATCCGCCGCAGCCATTCCATCCACGGACCCGGCCGGGGCAGCCGCCGCCGCAGCGACGGAATATAGGCCAGCGCCAGGAACGGCGATGCCAGCCCCAGCCCCAGCCCGGCAAAGATCGTCACCGCCAGCGGCCATGGCATAAGGATCGCCGCGCCCATCGCCGCCGCCATGAATGGCCCGGTGCACGGCGTCGCCACGAACGCCGCCAGCACGCCGGTCAGGAAAGCACCGCGCACGCCCTTACCCTGCCGCCCGCCATCCAACGCCGGCAACGCGAACAGCCCCGCCAGATTGGCCGTGATCGCAACCACTAGCACCAACAGCAACGCGATGACGCGATTATCCTGCAACTGGAACGCCCAACCCACACTCGTTCCCGCCGCACGCAGGGCAAGGATGGCGCCGCCCAGTGCCATGCAACTCAACAACGCACCTAAGGCATAGGCTATCGCCTCGCGCCGAACCTGCCGCTCCTCTCCACCCGCCTTGGCCAGGCTGATCGCCTTGAGGCTCAGGATGGGAAAGACGCACGGCATCACATTCAGCAGCAATCCGCCCAGCAACGCCCCGGCCAGCGCCAGCAGGAAAGCGGCGGCGTCCACCTGCCGCGTTATATCTTCGCCCACTCGTACTCCACCGGTCGGCACCGGGCCGGGTCGGGCCGTCAAAGCCAGTGCCATGCCCGGCCCTGCGGTCAGCACGCCTTCGATCGCGCCGCTGGGCCGGGCAGCCGGGGCCACGCCCGTCTCGATCACCAGCATATCCCCCACCCGCCGCGCATCTTGCGGCGCGGCATAGGCGACCAGATCTTTCGTCTCCGCATAGAACCAGGGTGCCGTCACCGGAGCGGCCGCCGGATAGGGGATGGCAATGCGCAGCCGGTTGCCCTGAACCGTATAATGGGCCTCGCTGCCCAGCGGACGCGGCAAGGCGGCGCGATAGCCATCGAACCGTTGCCGTGCATCCGGCGTCACCGCTCCATCGCCGATGGTCAGCGAGAGGGAGAGCTTAGCCTGCTCCGGCACGCAAATCTTGTCGGTACAGGCCAGCCAGCGCGCATCCAGCGCCACTGGCACCACCTGCCCCGCCTTCGCACCCGGCGGCAGACGCAATTCGGCCAGCAGCGCATAGGGGCCTTCATAAACGTGGTTCATCAGGCCGGACACGAGCAATCTCTGCGGCGCGGGGTAGCGCAACGTCCCCACGCTCGCACCCGCAGGCACGGCCCAGCGGGCATCCATGCCCAGGCCGGCATCGCCCGGATTGACCCAATAGCCATGCCAGCCAGCCTTGGGCCGCAATGCAATCGCCAGCAACACCGTACTGCCCGGCGCAGGCGTGGCGCTTTCCGCCACCAGTTGCGGGATGATGTGCGGGCCATCCTCGCCAAAGGGCGACTGGGCTTGCGCCGCGCCCGTCCCGCCCAGCAGGACGACGAACAGAGCAGCCAACAGGGAAAATGTCATAAAAAGGCAGTTTGAAAAGCGCATCGGCCGTTCCCGCGTGAGAAGATTGCGCTATTGCACTCCTGCCCCAGGGGCAAGTGCCGCACGGAGGATTTAGATGCTGGTCAAGGGTTTGCATGCGCTCATGGTGGCGCTCCTCATGGGCACCACCGCCCTGGCCCAGCCGCCTGCATCGACGCCATCGCGTGCGGCGCCCGTACCCGCCCAGCCAAAGCCCCCACAACTGATCGTCGCCATCGCAGTGGATCAATTTTCCGCAGACCTCTTCGCTACCTATCGCGCCACCTTCACCGGGGGCCTCGCCCGTTTGGCCGGCGGCGTGGTGTTCCCCAGCGGCTATCAGTCGCACGCCGCGACCGAAACCTGCCCCGGCCACAGCACCATCCTGACCGGCTATCGCCCAGGCCACACTGGCATCGTTGCGAACCACTGGATCGACCAGTCCGTCACGCGGGCGGACAAGAAGGTCTATTGCATGGAAGACTCCGCTGCCCCCGATACGGACAGCGAGCATTATGTGCAATCCCTGCATCGTCTGCGCGTCCCCACGCTGGGTGACAGGTTGAAGGCGGTCGATCCGCTCAGCCGGGTCATCGCCGTCGCAGGCAAGGATCGCGGCGCCATGCTTCTGGCGGGCAAGAAGGCGGACGAGACATGGTGGTGGAACGGCAAGGGTTTTGCCAGCTATGCCGGGCGTGTGGCCCCCGCGTCCGTCACCACGGTCAACGCCGCTGTGACGCAGCGGATCGCCGACGGCCATGCCCCCTTTGACCGACCCAGCCGCTGCGCCCCGGTCAGCCAGCCCATCACCCTGTCTCCGACATTGACGGTGGGCGATGGCCGGTTCGAGCGCAAGCCGGGCGACGCCGCCCGTTTCCGCGTCTCGCCAGAACTGGACGCCGCCACGCTCGACCTCGCCGCCAGCCTGCTGCACACCGCAAGACTGGGTGAGTTCGGCCATACCGACGTACTCGCCATCAGCCTGTCCGGCACGGACATCGTCGGGCACAGCTTCGGCCCCGGCGGCGGGGAGATGTGCATCCAGCTTGCCGAACTGGACCGCAACCTCGGCGCGCTGTTCGCCCGGCTGGACTCGACACGGCTGGACTATCTGGTCGTACTGACCGCTGACCATGGGGGCCACGACCTGCCCGAACGCAACCGCCTGAACGGTGCGCCCGACGCCACGCGCGTCGATACCGCGCTGACGATCCCACAGGTCAACCGCACGCTGGAGGCCAGCACCCGCATCAAGGGACCGCTGATCCTGGGCGACGGCGCGTTCGGCGATCTCTATCTTCGCCGCACCCTGTCACCAGGACAGCGGCGCAAGGTGCTGAAAGCCGCCCTCGCCCTCTATCGCGGCCATCCGCAGGTGCAGACCGTCTTCACTCATGAGGATCTGATCGCCGCACCGGAACCCTCCGGCCCGCCGGAGGCATGGTCCCTGCTGGACGAAGCAAAAGCGTCCTTCGATCCCGAACGGTCCGGCGATTTCGTCGTTCTGCTCAAGCCGCGCATCACCCCAATTCCCGGCCCCGTGGTCGGCGCGGTGGCGACTCATGGCAGCCCATGGGGCTATGACCGCCGCGTCCCCATTCTCTTCTGGCGCAAGAGCCTGACGCCGTTCGAACAACCGCTGGGCGTGGAAACGGTGGACATTCTTCCCACCCTGGCAGCGGAGATCGGCCTGCCCCTTCCCGCCACGGGCGGACCGGATGGACGCTGCCTCGACCTCCATGCCGGACCGGAAAGCGTCTGCCCGGCACGCTGACAAGATCAGGAGCGGGCAGCGGGTGGCGACTTGCCCGCCCGCTCACCGCACGGCACGCGACCCACAACTGAACAGCACTCACCTCCCGCCATGACGCAGGCAACACTCTCCCGTCCTACGCCCTGACGTATGAAACATCGCACCCATGATGCGCGTGCCGCCTTGCATCTTGACCGCTGCCGACCGCACATGCAGCAGGGAATCACATATTTCTGGAGACTCTTCATCATGGGCCATATCGTCGTAACCGGCGCCGCTGGTATATTGGGCAGCGCGGTTGCCTCTTTCCTCGCCGGACAGGGGCATAGCGTCACGGGCATCGACCTCGCCGCAGAGGCTCCCGGCTTCCCCGGCACCTTCGTCGGTGGCGCGGACCTCACCTCCGCCACCGGAGCCGAAGCCGCAAAGGCGCAGATTCAGGGACCGGTCGACGGTCTCGTCAATGTTGCTGGCGGCTTCCGCTGGGAAACGATCGTTGACGGCAGCCCGGACAGTTGGGAATTCCTGCACAAGATCAACGTCATGACCGCGCTTCACACGTCGCGCGCGCTGCTGCCCACTCTGCTGGAGGCCAAAGGCGCCATCGTCAATGTCGGTGCCGCCGCGACGCTGAAGGCCGGGCTGGGCATGGGCGCCTACACTGCCAGCAAGTCCGGCGTGGCCCGCCTCACCGAAAGCCTTGCCGAGGAGTTGAAGGACAAGGGTGTGCGCGTCAACGCCGTGCTGCCCTCCATCATCGACACACCCGCCAACCGCGCAGACATGGGCGAGGCCGACGCCCCCAAGTGGGTTGCGCCCGCGGAACTGGCGCAGGTCATCGCCTTCCTGCTGTCTCCTGCGGCCTCCGCCGTCACCGGCGCGAACATTCCCGTCACGGGCCGCGTCTGATCTTATGGAATGACGGGCCAGTGGATCGCCACAGGCCCATCATTCCATAAATCGACTTGATATTCACACTTGCGAATAATGTGCGTATGCCGCAAGCATCCGCGCGGCTGAGCGATGACAATGGGACAGGCTGGATGATCGACGGACAGACATTTCGACGGGTGCTGGGCAATTATCCAACTGGCGTATGCGCGATCACCGCCGTCGCACAGAATGGCGAGCATGTCGTGATGGTGGTCGGCACCTTCACCTCCGTCTCGCTCGACCCGCCCCTCGTCGGCTTTTTCCCCGACCGGAAAAGCTCTTCCTGGCCCAAAATCCAAGGTGCGGGCAAATTCTGCGTCAATGTTCTGGGCGCCGCGCACCAGAGCCTGTGCCGCCAACTTGCCACCTCCGGCCCGGACAAGTTCACTGACGTTGAATTCCGCCTGTCCGGCAATGGATCACCGATATTGGCCAGCGCCATCGCCTGGATCGACTGCACGCTGGAGCAGGTGGTGGAAACCGGGGACCATTATCTCGTCCTTGGCCGCGTGGCGGAGATGGAAGTGGTGCGGGAGGAAGATCCGATGCTGTTCTTCCGCGGCAAATATGGCGGTTTCGCCGATCTGGAAACCGCCGCCCCTTGACACGCCAGTGAACAATATTGTTGTGCAAGCGCATGCAGGCAGCACGCCTGAATGGATTATGGCCGTCGCCGGCCGGTTTGCAAGGAGAGCAGGATGTCACTGGTTGGAAAAGTCGCGGTCGTCACGGGTGGCGGCAGCGGCATCGGTCGCGGCTGCGCGGTTCGCCTGGCGAAGGATGGCGCGACGGTCGCCGTCTGGGATCTGAACGGTGAAGGCGCACAGGGCACCGTCGACCTGATCGTCGCCAATGGCGGCAAGGCGATTGCACAGGTCGTCGATTGCGCCAAGACCGCCCCGATCAAGGAAGGGCTCGACCGCGTCCACGCCGAACTGGGTCCGGTCAGCATTCTGGTCAACAATGCCGGCATGACGGGCTTCGACCTGTTCCAGACCATTACGGAAGACCATTGGGACCGCATGATGACGGTCAACCTCAAGGGGCCGTTCCTCGTCACGCAGGCGATCCTGCCCGATATGCGCGCCGCCAAATGGGGGCGCATCGTCAACATCACCTCCTCCTCCATCCAGACCGGCGCGCCGGGCATGGCGCATTATGTCGCGTCCAAGGGTGGCCTGATGGGCTTCTCCAAGGCGCTGGCCATCGAACTGGCCGAGGAAGGCATCACCGTGAACATGGTGCCGCCGGGCTTCATCCGCACCCCGATGCTGGAGGCCTCGCCGGTCGATGTGGACGCCTATGCCCAGACCATGCCGATGAAGCGCCCCGGCACCGTCGAGGAACTGGCCGCAGCCGTCGCCTATCTGGCGTCGGAGGATGCAGGCTATGTCACCGGCCAGACGATCAGCGTCAACGGCGGTCGCTACCTGGGTTCTGCCTGACCTTATGGCGTGCCGGGTCCGTCTCGCCACCGGCGGGGCGGCCCCGGTGGGCTTTCCCTCCGCTCCGGCGATACGTGAGCATCATATCCGCAGCCACGCTATCGTCAGCCTGCCACGCCTTCTTTCTCCCCTGATCTGCAAAAGCTCTCTAAGACCGTCCCACCTCTACCGGGAAAAAGACGATGCCACCTGAAACCCTGCACTGGAGCCTGCCTGACGCCACCCTCGTCAGCGACGTGCGCGGCGACAATCCCGACACCCTCTTCCTCCATGGCTTTGGCGGCTCCCGCTCGGACTGGGATCCTGTGTGGACGCATCTCGATCCCGCCCTGTCCATCCTGCGGCACGACCTGCGCGGCTTTGGCCAGTCCGACGCCCATGGCGACACCCCTTTCTCCCATGCCGATGACCTGCTCGCGTTGCTAGATGCGCAGGACATCGCCCGCGCCAACCTCGTCGGCATTTCCATGGGCGGCGGCATCGCCCTCCAGTTCGCGCTCGACCATCCGGACCGGGTGCGCCGCCTCATCCTCATCAGTCCCGGTCTCATGGGCTGGGACTGGTCGGACGACTGGCGCATCCAATGGCGCGCCATGACCAGTCTGGCGCGGGAAGGCGACTGGGACGGCGCACGCCAACTGTGGTTCGACCATCCCCTGTTCGTCACCACCCGCGCCAAACCGCAAGCCTCAGCATGGCTCTCTGCCTCCATCGCGCGCTATTCGGGTGCGGAATGGATTGCGGACCATCAGCGCCCCGTACTGCCGGACGTGGAGCGCCTGCACCTCCTCGCCACCCCCACCCTGCTACTGACCGGCGAACATGACTTGCCCGACTTCCGCCTGATCGCCGACCTCATCATGGGCAGCGCGCCGCATGTCGAGCGGATAGACCTCACGGGCTTCGGGCATATGCTCACCCTCGAAACCCCCGCTGCCTGTGCGCAGGCGATCACGTCATTTCTCGCCAGAGATTAAGATATTTAGGGGAAGATTTCCGCCCCTTACCGTTCGGCCAGCACCTTCCATATCCCGTCGAAACCGACCGCGACGCGCTCGCCCGCATGGATGAGGCCCCGCACGAACAGCACATCCCTGGTCTGGCGCACGATCTGCGGCTCGCACTGGATGAAGTCGCCCTCTCGCGACGCGGCGGTGAAATGGGTCTGCAACTGGATGGTCGCGCAGCGGCTGTGCCCCAGCGCGCGCGACACCGCAAAACCGCCCGCCACATCCGCAAAGGTCATCAGCGCGCCGCCATGCGTCGTGCCCAGATGCTCGTTGCAATGCCGCTTCTCGACGAGCAGGCCGAGCGACAGAACATCGTCCACCACCCGGAACCAGAAGGGCGCCACCGTCGCGGAAAAGCCGTGGGGCGCGGGATAATTCTGCCAGCCATCGGCGACCAGCGTTGCGGGGCTGTGCGTCACCTGTCACCTTGGGTTGCGGTTATCGAATGGTTGCTGCGGTATCGCGCAAATTTGCACATCACCACTAAATCATGTGTATTCAATCGCCCTTTGCCCTGGTGAAGCAGGCCGCCAGTTCCACATGGGTCGACCAGCGGAACTGTCCAACAGGGCGCACACGATCCAGACGATAGCCCCCTTCGATCAACGTCACCGCGTCGCGGGCGAAGCTGGACGGGTTGCAACTGACATAGACGAGGCGCGGGGCGGTGCTGGCGGCGATTTGTTCGACCTGATCGCGCGCGCCAGCCCGTGGCGGGTCGAGAACGACGGCCCCGAAACGATTCAGTTCGGCGGGCACCAGCGGTCGCCGAAACAGGTCGCGATGTTCCACGAAAACGCGGCCGGGCAGGCTGTCCCCCGCCCGCTTCAGCGCGAACAGCGCGTCGCGCGACGCCTCCGCCGCATAGACTTTCCGCCCCTTCGCCAGCGACAGCGCAAAGGTGCCCAGACCCGCAAAGAGATCGGCCGCCGTGGTCGCCCCTGCAACGCCGCGCACCACTTCATCGACCAGCGCCGCCTCGCCATCCTGCGTCGCTTGCAAGAAAGCGCCCGGCGGCAATGGCACGGCCAGACCGCCGAAGCTGACCGTCACCGGCTCCGGCTCCCAGACCCGCATCGGCGGTTCCTCCCGCGCGGCGAGGGTCAGGCGGGCAAGGCCATGGGCGGTGGCGAATGCGCTGAAAGCCTCCGCCGACGCCAGCCCGTCCGAACGGACATCCTCCAGCAACAGATCCACGCCCTGATCGGCCAGCGCCATGACGATACCGGCGGAGCGGCCCATCACGCCCTCGCGCGCCAGCAGTTTGCGCAGCGGCGCGACCAGAGCGAACAGCGCGGGATGCAGCAGTTCGCACATGGTCATGTCGACGATGCGGTTGCTGCCCTGACTGGCGAAACCGATCTGCACCCGCCCATCGACCCGCGCGGCCTTCAACGAGGCGCGGCGACGGCTGCGCGGGGGCGAGACATGGGGAGGCTCCACCTCCACACCCTCTATCCCCTGCCCCGTCAGCGCACCCGCCACCCGATCATGCACATAGGCGGCATAGGCGGGGTCGGAGAGATGCTGAAGCTGGCAACCCCCACATTCCGGGAAATGGTGACAGGGCGGCGCAACATGATCCGGCCCATGTTCCAGCCGGCCGTCGGCGGCGATACGGTCGCCGGGCGCGGACAGCGGCACATGGCGTCCGTCGGCGGTAACGCCGTCGCCCTTGGCCGCGATGCGGACGATCCGGTCAGTGTCGCTCATCGGCTTCGGCTCCCCATGACGGGCGATAGGTGGGGGATAAGATCGTCGGCGGCGAAGGCCGCCCCTGCGCGCCGCGCCGCCTCCCCATGGAGCCACACCGCCTCGCACGCCGCAAGAAACGGGTCGGCGGTGACGGCAAGGCGCGCGGCACATAGCCCCGCCAGCACATCGCCCGTCCCGGCCGTGGAGAGCCAGGAGGACAGGCCCGTCGCCACGCGGGCGCGCCCATCCGGCGCGGCGACCACCGTGTCGCTGCCCTTCAGCACGACCACCGCATTGGCGCGGGCAGCGGCGATGCGGGCGCGCTCTATCCGATTGCCCGGCACATCACCGAACAGCGCGGCATATTCACCATCATGCGGGGTCAGGATGGCCTGCGGCGGCAGGCTGTCCAGCCCCTGCTGCGCCAGCAGGTGCAGCGCATCCGCATCGACCACGACGGGATGGGCGGTGGCGAGGACGGCGGCAAGCTGTTCCCTCGCCCGCTCGTCACGACCGAGGCCCGGCCCGACCAGCAGCGCGGCGATCCGTTCGTCGGCCAGCGCCGTCTCGCTCTTGCCCGATGCCCGGACGATGGCATGGGACAAGGGCAGGATGGCCTGCGCCCCGACGAGGCGGACATAGCCCGCACCGCCCCGCGCCGCCGCCTCTGCGGAGAGCGCACAGGCCCCCGCCATGCGCCCGGCGACGATGGCGACGAGGCCGCGCCGATATTTATGCGCGTCGCGCGCGGGTGCGGACAGGCGCGGCGCAGCCAGCAAGCGGCAGGACGCCTCCCCCGCCTCCAGCCCGATGGCGATGGGCAGGACCGCGCCCGCCCGGTCGGCGGCGGGGAGCAGGAGATGGGCAGGTTTCAAAACGCCGATGGCCAGGCAGACATCGAAACGCGGCACCGCGGAGAGGATCGCGCCGCTGTCGCTGTCCACGCCGCTGGGCACATCGACGGCAAAGCTGCGCTGGCCCGCCTCCACCAGCGCGCACAGCCGCTCGGCCAGCGCCGGGTCGAGGCCGCGTGTCAGGCCGACGCCGAACAGCGCATCGACGGTCTGGACGGCGGGTTCGGCGGTGGCGATGTCCTCCACCGGGCCAGCCCAGTCGGCACGCGCGCGGCGGGCGCTGTCCGTTCGGCTTTCCCCGGCAACGGCGACGCGCACCGGGACGCCCCGGTCACGCAGGCTGCGGGCGACGACGAAGCCGTCCCCGCCATTATTGCCGGGACCGCAAAGGATGAGCGTCGGGCGCTTGTGGCCGATGCGCCATATCTGTTCGGCGGCGCTTTCCCCTGCGCGGACCATCAGCGCATAGGGATCGGTCCCGGCGTCGAACATAGCCTGTTCGGCCGCGCGCGTCTCCGCCGCAGTCAGGATCGGCCAGTCTTGGAGGTTCATGGCAGTCCGCCACCCTTCTTTTCAATGCGATAGCGCCAGTCACCGATCCGCACCTCGACACCGCCGCCCTTCAGCGCCGTCGTCTCCAGCGGGTCTGCGCCATCGGCGGGGGCGAGCGCGCCATCCTTTGGCCAGAGCAGGCGACGGAAGCCGCCGTCCGGCTGGCGCAGGATCATGTGCAGATCGCCGTTGCGATCCGTCACTTCCAGCCGGCAGCTTTCCGTTGGTTCGCCGGTACGGGGACCGCAGGGGATGGTGCGGATGCCGGTGTTCCCGGCCTGCGATGGCTTGCCCTGTACCTGATTGGCCTGCGACTGGTTACCCTGCGACGGCTGGTCCGGAGATGGGGTGGCGCCGTTGCATCCCGTAAGGAACAGCATCAGCGGAAGCGCACAGCGGCACAGCATACCCATCCCCGCCGGACCGGCCCCGGCCTCGACAGGGCGGACCGGCCTGTTCGCCTTGTCAAAGGGGTGGGTCATGGCGGCTTCCTCGGTGAAGCAGCGCCTTTCCCTCAAACGCCCGGATTTTGCAAGGTTTGCGAGACGGTTGCAACGGTGCGGCGCAGGATGTCAGCCAGCCGCCGTTGCCCCGCGTCGTCACCGATCAGATCCTGCCGTATCTCTATGCCCAGATAATGGCGGCCATGCGCCTCCGCATGGCGGTTCATCGTCGCGTTGAGCAGGCGGCCCGAATAGGGAAGCTGGTCGCCGACGGTCAGCCCCTCGGCCCGCAGGGCGGCGATGGCGACGGGCGCGGCGCGCTCGTCCTCATTATAGAGGACACCGACGTGCCAGGGGCGCTCCTCCTCCGGCCGGGTGGCGAGCGACGGGGTGAAGCTGTGGATGGAGAGGAGGAAGGGCGTGGGGTTCGCCTCGGCCAGTTCCTCCACCTTCGCATGATAGGGGTCGTAGAGCGTGCGTATCCGCGCCGCCACGTCTGCGCCGACATTGCCGGGGATGGCGATGCCGTCGCTGGTGAGAGGGACGAGGCCGGGCGCATCCACCTCCCGGTTGAGGTCGATGACGAGGCGGGAGGCATTGGCAAGGATCGCCTGAAAGCCACCGCCCTCCACCAGCAGCTCCGCGACACGGCCCACGCCGATGTCGACGGCGATATGCTCGTCCATGTGGCGCGGGTCGATGCCCAGCTCGATACCCGACGGCACGCGGTTGGAGGCATGGTCGCCGACGATCAGCATGGGGGCGTCCGCCGGGCCAAGGATGCGGTAGGCGTCGCTCATCGCAGGATACTCCCCAGGGTCCACCAGCCGGAATGGTCCGTGCGGATGGCCTCTTGCGCCCTGTCGCGCGCACACTCGTCCGCGAACAGGGCAAAACAGGTCGCGCCGGACCCGGACATGCGCGGGACGGTCGCACCGGGCAGGGCTTCCAGCGCCGCCAGTACGGCGGCAATCTCCGGCACCAGTGTCAGGGCTGGCGGCTGGAGGTCGTTGCGGCCGGCGCGCCAGCCATCCGGTGACAGCGCGCCGCGATCCACCCCGTCCCACGCCCGAAACACCGGGCCGGTCGGACAGGCCACGAGCGGATTGACCAGCAGGATGCATGTCCCGCCAATACGCGCATCGACCGGCGCATCGACCGGGCGGAGACGCTCCCCCACCCCTTCGCCGAACACCGTCACCGAACCGAGGCAGGCGGGCACATCGGCCCCAAGGCCCTGCGCTATTGCAGACAGGTCGATGGCCGCAGGGTCAATGTCCCACAGGCGCATCAACAGGCGCAGCGCCGCCGCCGCATCCGCCGACCCGCCACCGATGCCCGATGCGATGGGCAGCCGCTTGTCGAGGGTCAGCGCGGCCCCTGCCCCGATGCCCGTCTCGATACCCGCCGCGTCCCGCAACGCACGGGCGGCGCGCAGCACCAGATTATCGTCATCCGTGCCCAGCGCCGCGCCGAAAGGGCCGGTGATGGAGAGCGTCAACGCGCCATCGTCGCGCGCCTCCGCCGTCAGCCGGTCGCCATCCGCGCAAAAGGCGAACAGGCTCTCCAGCGCATGATAGCCGTCGGCCCGCCGCACCCGCACATGGAGCGCAAGGTTCACCTTGGCATAAGCGGTCTCGACCGGCACGACGTCCCTGTTACCCGCGCTCGCCCAGCCGCCGTTCCCAGTTCAGCGCATGGGTGACGATGGTGTCGAGGTCGGCATGGCGCGGCGTCCAGGGCAGGCGCGCGAGGATGCGGCTGTTGTCCGATATGAGTGCAGGCGGATCACCCGCCCGGCGTCCCTCGAACCGGCGGTCGATGGTGCGGTTGGTGATGCGGTCCACGGCGTCCAGCACCTCCGTCACCGAATAGCCACGATTATAGCCGCAGTTCATGAGGAGGTTTTCCTCCGGCGCGGCGATCAGCGCCTCCAGCGCCAGCACATGCGCGGCGGCCAGATCGCTGACATGGATATAGTCGCGCACCCCGGTGCCGTCCGGCGTCGGAAAATCGGTGCCGAACACGCCGACATGGCTGCGCTTGCCCAGCGCCGCCTCGACCGCGACCTTGATGAGATGGGTCGCGCCCGCCGTCGACTGGCCCGTCCGCCCCTGCGGGTCCGCGCCCGCGACGTTGAAATAGCGCAGGATGCAATGGTTGATCGGGTGCGCGGCGGACACGTCGGCCAGCATCGCCTCCGTCATCAGCTTCGACCGGCCATAGGGGTTGATCGGCACGGTCGGCGTATCTTCCCGCACCGCCTCCACATCCGGCACGCCATAGGTGGCGGCGGTGGAGGAGAAGATGAAATGGGGCACGCCGATAGCGACCGCCGCCTCGATCAGCGCACGGCTGGCGGCGGTGTTGTTGCGATAATATTTGAGCGGGTCGGAGACGGATTCCGGCACCACCACCGATCCGGCGAAATGCATGATCGCGCGCACGCCATGCCGGCGCAGCACGCCCTCCATGAACGGCTGGTCGGCGATGTCGCCCTCTTCGAAGGCCACATCGTCGGGCACGGCCCAGCGGAAGCCCGTGACCAGATTATCCACCACGACGACGGGCCAGCCCGCATCGCGCAGCGCCAGAACGGCGTGACTGCCGATATAGCCGGCCCCGCCTGTCACCAATATCACCGGCTTGTCCGTCATCTGCACCCAGTTCCTGAAAATCATGGTGCCCGCTCCTGATGACACGGGCACCATTGGCCTTATCGCTGTTCGATTACATGTTCGGGTAGTTCGGTCCCCCGCCGCCTTCCGGCGTCACCCACACGATATTCTGGGTCGGATCCTTGATGTCGCAGGTCTTGCAATGGACGCAGTTCTGCGCGTTGATCTGGAGGCGCGGATCATTCTCCTCCTGCCCCACGATCTCATAGACGCCCGCCGGGCAATAGCGCGTTTCGGGCGCGTCATAGAGCGGCAGGTTGATGCGGATCGGGACCGTCGGATCCTTCAGCGTCAGATGGACCGGCTGGTCCTCCTCATGGTTCGTGTTGGACAGGAACACGGAGGAGAGACGGTCGAAGCTGATGACGCCATCGGGCTTGGGATAGGCAATCGGGCGATACAGATCCTTGCGGCCCAGCGTCTCCGCATCGGCATGATGCTTCATCGTGATCGGCAGCTTGATGCCCAGCGTGCGCAGCCACATGTCGGTGCCCGCGATGATCGTGCCATAATCGCCGCCGAACTTGGCGACGGCAGGCTCCGCATTCTTCACCAGCTGGAGTTCGGTCGCGATCCAGCTCTCGTTGAGGGTCGCCTGATAGTCGGCGACCTCGTCATACTCACGGCCAGCCGCGATGGCGGCGGCAACGGCATCGGCGGCCAGCATCCCGGACTTCATCGCGGTGTGGCTGCCCTTGATACGGGGCACGTTCACGAAACCGGCCGAGCAGCCGATCAGCGCGCCGCCTGGAAAGGCCAGCTTGGGGATCGACTGCCAGCCGCCCTCGTTGATCGCGCGCGCGCCATAGGACACGCGGCGTCCACCCTCCAGTATCGCGCGGATTTCCGGGTGCTGCTTCCACCGCTGAAATTCCTCGAACGGATAGACATAGGGGTTGGCATAGTCGAGCGCGACGACGAAGCCCAATGCGACCTGATTGTTGGACTGGTGGTAGAGGAAACCGCCGCCCCAGCTCTCGCTCTCCGTCAGGGGCCAGCCCTGCGTGTGGATGACGCGGCCCGGCACATGCTTGGCCGGGTCGATGTCCCACAATTCCTTCATGCCAAGGCCATAGACCTGCGGCTCGCAATCGGCCTCCAGGTCATATTTGGTCTTGAGCTGGCGGGTGAGATGGCCGCGTGCGCCCTCCGCGAACAGCGTATATTTGGCGTGCAGTTCCATGCCGGGCTGATAGTCGCCCTTATGGCTGCCATCGCGCGCCACGCCCATGTCGCCGGTCGCGACGCCCTTTACCGAGCCATCCGCATTGTAGAGGATTTCCGCCGCCGGGAAACCGGGGAAGATTTCGACGCCCAGATTTTCGGCTTGGCTACCCAGCCAGCGCGCCAGATTGCCCAGGCTGCCGGTGTAATTTCCCTTGTTGCTGAACAGCGGCGGCATCAGCAGGTGCGGAATATTATATTTCGCGCCCTTCGACAGCACCCAGTGCAGATTGTCCGTCACCGGCGTTTCCGCCATCGGGCAGTCCAGATCGCGCCAGTCGGGGATCAGCTCGTCCAGCGCTTTGGGATCGACGGTCGCGCCCGACAGGATATGGGCGCCGATTTCCGACCCCTTTTCCAGCACGCATACGGCCAGATCGGCGTTAATCTGCTTGAGGCGGATCGCCGCGGACAGTCCGGCCGGACCGCCACCCACGATCACCACGTCATAGGGCATGGATTCCCGTTCGCTCATTTCCAAGATCTCCACATGCCCACTCGTTCGGCGGGCCATCGCATTTTTAAAACATTCTGCTGCTCCGGCGCACAGCAATTCTTGACGTGTTCGTCAACCTCTTGTCTGTGCGTCAGCGATGATCGCCCCTGCCATAATGACCGACAGCGACACGCTCGCCGCCTCCCTCACCCATTGGTGGGCGCTGGCCGGCGTGGACATGGCCGTGGGAGAATCGCCGCATAACTGGCTGGTGCGGGACCGCCCCGCCGCCGGGGCACAGGCCGCGCAGCCGGTTTTCGCTCCCTTGCCGCAACGCGCAGAAATCGCTCCGGCGGTCGCGCCGGAGGCGGTGCTGCGGGAGCCGGTCGCCATGCCGGACGATCTCGACGGCTTTCTGGCGTGGCTCGCGATCGATCCCGACCAGCCGGAGGCGACCTTCTCCCGTACCCGCATCGCACCGCATGTCGTGGCAGACGCGGACATGCTGGTCATCACCGACATGCCGACGGCGGAGGATATGGCCGCGGGACGGCTTTTTTCCGGGACGGACCGGGCCTTGCTGGGCGGCATGGTGCGCGCGGTCGGGCTGGATGTCGAAAAAATCGCGATGGCCAGCCTGCTGCTGGCCCGTCCGGCGGGCGGCATCATCGCGGAAACACCGGCGGTGCGGGCCGCCGAACGGCTGCATCATTTCATCGGGCTGACAAATCCTCGCACTATCATCATATTGGGCGACGGGACGAACCGTGCATTCCAGCAGATGAACGGCGAATTGATCGACAGCGCGACACTTGCCATTAACCATCGGGGTGGCAGGATTTCCGCCATGCTCTTGCCCGCACCTTTTGTTTTGCTTAAGCATGCCGAGCGCAAGGCCGCTGCCTGGGCACAATTACGGCAGCTGGCGACGCAGTCATGACGAAATGGGGCATGACGAAATGGGGCATGACGAAATGGGGCATGACAAAATCTGATATGACGAAATCGGGTGGGATGACGAAGAGCGTGCGGAATTTTCGTTCGACGGCCATTGGCCTGACGCTGACATTTGCCGCGAGCGTCGCGCCGTCCGCCGCACAGGCCGCCGACGATGCGCAGGGGCCGACCGTACTCATGCCCGCCTTCGCGCCCGATGCGTTCGTCACCGCGCCCGCCGCCCCGGTATCCGCTCCCGCTTTCCGGCCTGCGCCCCTGCCCGCACCTGCCCCGGTTTCCGTCCCGGCGGTCAGCGCCGCCCCGGTGCAGACGCTCGCCGGTCCGGCGCTCTATCGCAGCATTTTCGACAGGCTGGACGCCTCCGCCTGGAGCGATGCGAAGGGCGCGATCCTGTCCCTGCCGGAGCAGGACGCGATGCGGCCCTATCTGCTGGCAAAGCTGTACCTCGCCAAGGATTCGCCGCGCACCGAGCTGTTCGACATCCTCGACCTGCTGACCAAGGCGCCGCACCTGCCCCAGTCGGAGCAGCTGGCGCGGCTGGCCACGCGGCGCGGCGCGCAGATCCTGCCCGACCGGCCGCAGATCCGCCAGTTGATGTACACGGGCGGATCGCCCCAGCGCGGCATATTGAAGGCGATCAAGGGCGACCCGGTTTCCGACATGCTCTCGCCACAGGTCGCAGCGGCGATCAAGGCTGACACGCCCGCCCTCGCGGAATCGCTGATCGCCAGCCAGGGCGCGGGCCTCTCCATCGCCTGTCTGACCGAAATGCGCCAGCGCATCGCCTGGTCTTATTTCATCACCGGCGACGTCACCAATGCGCGCCGTCTGGCCTTGCAGGCGACGGCGGAGGGCAGCGGCCCCTATCTCGCGCCCGCCTATTGGGTCGCGGGCCTCGCCAGCTGGCGCGACAAGGATTGGGACGGAGCGGCGGCGGCCTTTGCCAATGTGTCCGCCCGTACGGACGACAGCGACCTGCGCTCCGCTGGCTATTACTGGGCCGCGCGCGCCAATATGGCGGGCAAGCGGCCGCAGAAGGTCACGGCCCTGTTGCAGGCGGCGGCGCGGGAGGATGAAACCTTCTATGGCCTGCTGTCCAGCGAGACATTGGGCCTGCCGACGCCGACCGGCCTGCTGCGCGATCCGCTGTCCGCGCGGGAGAAGCAGAAGATCGCCGCCCTGCCCGGCGCGGTTATCGCCACGTCGCTGGCCAGCATCCGGCGGCTGGGCGACGCGGACGAGACGCTGCGTTATCAGGCGTCGATCAGCGGCCCGGAAAATTATGAGGCGCTGGTGCATCTGGCGAGCGAATTGTCGCTGCCCCGCACCCAGCTCTGGCTGGCGCAGCGCAGCCCCACGGGGGTCAAGGCGCGCGCCTACACCCGCTATCCCAAGCCGGACTGGACGCCCACGGGCGGCTGGCGCGTGGACAAGGCGCTTGTCTTTGCCCACGCCCTCCAGGAATCGCGGTTTCAGGCGGATGCGGTCAGCCTGGCGGGTGCGCGTGGTCTGATGCAGGTGTTGCCCGGCACCGCGAACGATCTGGCCGCCGCGCGCGGTGAGGCGCTGAGTCCCGGCGACCTCTACACCCCCGCCGTCAACATGGAATATGGCCAGCGGTATCTGGAAAAACTGAGCAACATGGGCGCGACCGACGGCCTGCTGGCCAAGGTGATCGCCGCCTATAACGCCGGTCCGCTGCCGGTGGAGCGGTGGAAATACCAGATCCGCGACGAGGGCGATCCGCTGCTCTTCATAGAGTCCGTCCCTTATTATGAGACGCGCGCCTATGTGAATGTGGTGCTGCGCAACTACTGGATGTACCAGATGGAAAATGGCGGCAAATCGGGCGCGCTGAACGCGATGGCGCAGGGCCTGTGGTCGCGCTTTCCGGGTCGGGGCACCGAACTGGCCGTCCGCATGACCGCCGCCGGACGAGCCGCCGGTGCCGATTGACGAGAGCCGGGCGTTCCAGCCGGTCCATATCGCCGTCCTCACCATTTCCGACAGCCGCGGCCTGAGCGAGGACCGATCCGGCGACACGCTGGTCGAACGGGTGACGGGCGCGGGCCATGTGGTGATCGACCGGCAAATCGTGAAGGACGACCGCAACGCCATCGTCGCGCGGCTCCATGCGTGGATCGAGGATGAGGCCGTCGATTGCATCATCACCACCGGCGGCACGGGCGTCACCGGCCGCGACGTGACGCCGGAGGCCATCGAACAGGTGCAGGACAAGGCCATACCCGGCTTTGGCGAGCTGTTCCGCTGGCTGAGCTTCGAGAGCATCGGCACATCGACCATCCAGTCGCGCGCATGCGCCTGCGTCGCGCGGGGCACCTATATCTTTGCGCTGCCCGGATCGACCGGCGCGGTGCGGGATGGCTGGGACAAGATATTGGTCCACCAGCTCGACAGCCGTTTCCGGCCCTGCAATTTCGTGGAATTGATGCCCCGCCTGACGGAGCGTTAGACGCAACGCTGTTCCTTGAAACGTCACTGCGAGCGCAGCGAAATAATCCACGGGCGCGACATGGATGGCTTCACTGCGCTCGCAATGACGAGATACGTGACTTTAACATCATCACGCTCTCAGCATAATCGCGAGGCGAACTCCGGCACCGATGTTTGGGAAGCCCTTTCCCATCTGTCCCGCCCCTATTCCACGCCCCATCCATGATGCCCCGAATGGCCCTGACCCTCGTCAAGATGCCAGACACTCGACACCAACCGTCGATTTCCCGGCTGCGTGGAGAGCCTCCATCCCGTGGCCCGACACGCTGCATGATCGCCAAAAGAAAAGGCCGACGGAACAACGTCCATCGACCTCATCTTGCTCGAAACTGCTCGAAAAGCGGGTTCAGGCAACCTGTGCAGGCAGCGGCTGGCCCATTTCTTCGGGATCGCGCAACACATAGCCACGGCCCCAGACCGTCTCGATATAATTTTCGCCACCGCACGCCAGCGCCAGCTTCTTGCGCAGCTTGCAGATGAAGACGTCGATGATCTTGAGTTCCGGCTCGTCCATCCCGCCATAGAGGTGGTTGAGGAACATTTCCTTGGTCAGCGTCGTGCCCTTGCGGAGCGAAAGCAGCTCCAGCATCGCATATTCCTTGCCGGTCAGGTGCACGCGGCTGCTGTCGACCTCGACGGTCTTGGCATCCAGGTTCACCGCCAGCTTGCCGGTGCGGATGACCGACTGGCTGTGGCCCTTGGACCGGCGGACGACGGCATGGATGCGCGCGACCAGTTCTTCCTTGTGGAACGGCTTGGTCACATAATCGTCGGCGCCAAAACCGAAGGAGCGGACCTTTGAGTCCATCTCCGAAATGCCGGAGAGGATCAGCACCGGCGTCTGGATGCGCGCCGTGCGGAGTTTCTTGAGCACGTCATAGCCGTGCATGTCGGGCAGGTTGAGATCGAGGCAGATGATGTCGTAATCATACAGCTTGCCCAGATCGAGGCCTTCCTCGCCCAGATCGGTCGTGTAGACGTTGAAGCCCTCAGTGACCAGCATCAGCTCGATCGCTTTCGCTGTCGTCGGCTCATCTTCAATCAGCAGAACGCGCATATGAAGCCCTTCGTGATCGCTCGCAGTGCACGCCCCTGTTCGAACGCGCTTAACGACAATATTAACTATAAGCTTTCTGAACGCAAAAGGTTAATTTTCGATAAACCGTCTGGAATCAATGAGTCGCAAGAAAGGAATCTGAAACCAATGGGTTGGCGGACTCCGCATCGTTTCGGAGTCAATTCGATATGGCCTTTATCTGTCCCCTAACAGGACAATTCGTCCCGCCCGCGTCGCCCCGGCGGCGACATGGACCAGCAGCGATCCGGCGAGCGCGAGGGCGAACAGCGCCCATGGCCCGCAATAGGGCGTGAGGTAATGGATGAAGGCGACATGCATATACATGATAACGAGCGACGCCCGGCCCAGCCATGCGAGCGGCCCCACCAGCGCATGTGGCATCCGCGCCAGCAGCTGGCACAGCAGGATGCTGATCGCCACCGCCCCCGCCAGTGACAGAACCGGCATGCCGAAGTCCCCCGGCTTCAGGTTGACCGGCGGCAACAGCGCCAGCGTGACCGCCGCCAAAGGGAGGAGCACCAGCAGCGTCAGCGCCATCCCCGGCGGCCGCGCCTTCCAATATTGCCCCACCCAATAAAGGGTAAAGGCCGCCGGCACCGCCATCAGCCCCAGCGGCGATGCGCTGGTCCGCGCCGCCACGCCATGCGCGCCCGCCATGACGAGCGCGACCAGCACGGCCCAGCGCCCGTCCCGCGCATCCGGCCAGCAGCGCGCCACCATGTTCCAGCCGATCCGCGCGAAAAAGAGGCAGGGGATGAACCACAGGATGGTGAACGGCCCGCGCAGGCTTTCTGTATGCCACAGGATCGCCTCCACACCCGCGCCGAAACCGGGGAAGATGGGCCGCGTGCCCCGCAGCCCCTCCACCGTCAGGTCCACCGCGATCAGGATCAGGGAGAAAGCGGCGAACGGCACCAGCAGGCTGCGCGCCTGCCGGCCGATCAGGCCCGCCGTCGGCTGCGGCTTCACCATATAGCCGGACAGGAGGAAGAAGAGCGGCATGTGAAAGGCGTAGATCGCCTGATGCACCGACCCCGGCCGCCACCAGACATGACCCGCGATGACCAGCAATATGCCAACGCCCTTGGCCGCATCGACCCATTCGACACGCTTTTGCGCCGCTGCCTTGCCCGCCATATTTTGTCCGCTATGCCCCGCCATGCCCATGCTCTATAGGGCGGCACATGCCCGTCAACCACCCTGCCCGCCCCGGCGCCGCTTCCGAAGCGCGCTCACCCCTCGCCGACCGCGTGATCTTCATCGACGGGGAGGCGATCGTGATCGACAAGCCCGCCGGCCTGCCGGTCGATGCGCCGCGCGACGGATCGCTCAGCCTCGAAAACCATCTCGCCTCGCTGACCTTCGGCTTCCAGCGTTGGCCCTTGCCCGTCCACCGGCTGGACCGGGACACGTCGGGCTGCCTCCTGCTCGCCCGCAATCCCAAGGCGCACAAACGGTTCACCGCCGCCTTCGAGGCTCAGCAGGTGACGAAACGCTATGTCGCCATCCTGTCCGGCGTGCCGGAACAGAGTGAGGGGCTGATCGACATGGCGCTGGGCAAGACCAGCACGGCGGAGGATGGCTGGCGCATGGTGCCGGATGACCGGCGCGGCAAGGCGGCGCGCACCGGCTGGCGTGTCATCGCCGCACGCGACGGGCGCGCTCTCGTCCTGTTCAGCCCACAGACCGGCCGCACCCACCAGTTGCGCGTGCACAGCGCCGAAGGGCTGGGCTTCGGCATCGTCGGCGATCCCGTCTATGGCGACCGGCAGGAAGGGCTGGGCCAGCCCCTCCTCCTCCACGCCCTGTCCATCCGCGTGGATCGCGGCGCCAAGCCCGCCATCGAGGCCCGCGCCGTCGTGCCGGACCGCTTTGCGGCGGGCGGCTTTCCCGATGCGGAGCAATTGCTGCTGGGCCAGGTCGACGTTGCCCCGGAGCCTGCCCCTGCATCGCCGCCCGAAACCGCCAGCGAAGTCCAGCCGGAAGCGGGCGAAGGCTGACCCGCCCTTCCACCCTGATAGTTGAGCGCCATGCCCGTCATCCCCATCACCCGCTCCATCGCGATCAACGAGGACGAAATAGACTATAGCACCACGCGCAGCGGCGGTGCGGGCGGGCAGCATGTCAACACCACGGACAGCGCCGTCATCCTGCGCTTCGATGTCGGCCTGTCCCCCTCCCTTCCCCTCGCGGTCAAGAACCGGCTGGCGGTGCTGGCGGGGTCGCGCCTCACCGCCGACGGGGTGCTGATCCTGCGCGCGGAGGGATCGCGCAGCCAGCATGACAATAAGCGTGAGGCACTGGACCGGCTGGTCGACCTGATCGCCCAGGCGACGCTGGTGCCCAAGCGGCGCAAACCGACCAAGCCCACCAAGGGATCGCAGGTGCGCCGTGTCGATGCCAAGAAACAGCGCAGCGGCGTCAAGCAGGGTCGCGGGCGCGTGCGGATGGATTGATGTCGCGGGTGAGGTGCAGGGCCGACGCCCTGCCCTCGACAGGTCGACTCCCTCAAAAGGCCGACTCCCTTAACGGGTCGTCAACACCATGGGGTCAGCGCAGCAGAAAATAGCGGATCGTTTCTTTTCCACTATTTCCGCACCATTTCCCTATGCTGGCGCGCATATTTACGCGATTGCAACAGCGGGAACCGATAATGTCCATTGCGTATCGAAAGCAAAGTTCAATAATGGGACATATTGGCGATACCGGAACACCAATCGCCTGACCACGAGGGACATATGACCGGCATTTTCAGGGGCACCAGGTTTCGATCGCTGGCAGCTGTCACACTCGCGCTGTCGGCAACGTCGGCCAGCGCGGAAACACTGCGCGAGGCACTCGCCAAGGCCTATCAATATAACCCCACGCTCAACGCGACGCGCGCAGGACTGCGCGCGACGGATGAGCAGGTGCCGCTGACCCGCGCCGAGGGCCTGCCCGCCGTCAACCTGAGCGGACAGTTCAGCGACATCTTGCATCAGGACAATCGCCAGCTGTTCACCGGCAGCACCATATCCGTGCCCACCCAGCCCGACCGCAACGTGTCGGGCACCGTGCAGCTCAGCGTCCCCGTCTATGCCGGTGGCAGCATCCGCAACAGCGTGGCCGCCGCAAAGCTGCGCGTCGAGGCCGGCCAGAATAATCTGCGCGCGACCGAAAGCTCGCTGTTCGCCAATGTGGTCGCCGCCTATATGGACGTGATCCGCGACAGCCAGGTCGTCTATCTGAACCGGCAGAATGTGCTGGCGCTGGAGACCAACCTGCGCGCCAGCAGCGACCGGTTCGAAGTGGGCGACCTGACCCGCACCGACGTCGCCCAGTCCGACTCGCGACTGGCGCTGGCCCGCGCCAACCTGCAAACCGCAGAGGCGACGCTGATCGGGTCGAAGGAACGCTATATCGCGCTGGTCGGCACACCGCTCAGTGACCCGCAGACGCCCGACGCGCTGCCCGGCCTGCCGGAATCGCCCGAACTGGCGGTGCAGATCGCCCTGGTGGACAATTCCGACCTGCTGGCCGCGATCAAGAACCGCGATGCCGCCCGCTATGACCTGAAGTCCCTGCGTGGACGGTCGATGCCCCGGATCAACGGCTTCGTGAGCGGCAGCTATCTCGACTATCTCGGGACCGAGAAAGACCTGAACGCCGTCGCCCTCACCACCACGCCCAGGACCAATAAGTCGGCCACCGCCGGCGTCCAGCTTTCCGTGCCCCTCTATCAGGGCGGCCGGCAGAGCGCGCTGTCGCGGCAGGGCGTCGCCCGCGAATCGCAGGCTATCGAGCAGCTGACCGAAACCGAGCGGTCCGTCATCTCGCAGGTCCGCTCGTCCTATGCGAGCTGGCGTGCCGCGCTGGAAACCATCGCCTCCACTCGCACCGCGGTGAAGGCCGCCGCCCTGTCATTGGAAGGCGTGAAGGCGGAGAATAGCGCGGGCACACGCACCATCCTCGACATATTGAACGCCGAGCAGGAGGCGCTGAACGCGCGGGTCCAGCTCGTCTCCGCGGAACGCAACGCCTATGTCGCGGGCTTCAGCCTGATCGCGGCGATGGGCCATGCGGAGGCGCGCGACCTGAACCTCGACGCCGGGCCGCTTTACGACCCCAACGTCAATTACCGGCGCGCCAAGAACACCTTCTTCGATTTCGACTATGGCCGCGACCCGCAGCCGGTTTCGACCAGCACGCGCGACACACCCCCACAGACATCCACCGTTGTGGAAATCCGCAAGACCCAGTGACAGCATGACCCGGTGACAGGACATAGGAACAGGATTTTACCCATTTGGATAAAATCCTGTCCTACAGCCGTTTCGCTCAGGCAATGGCCTTTCCCTCGACAACCGACGGGAAGGCCCTGAACCATGCCTATCGACAGCTTTGACAATCATACCGACAGCGTCAGCGAACCCTCGCGCAACCCCTTCGCCATCGTGCCGAATGACGCGACCGCCCTGCCCCAGATTCCCAAGCGCCTCTATATCGGCACGGGTGGCAACCTGACGCTGCGCGGCGTGGATGGGGCGGCGGACGTCGTCTATCGCAATATCGCCAATGGGGTTTACCTCAATGTCCGCCCCGCCTTTATCCGGGCGACGGGCACCACCGCCGCCGACATCATCGGCGAGGGCTGAGGCGCATGAAGAACGCCTATTTCGGCAGCCGCCCGATGCAGGGCAACCGGCGTGGGGCGGCATCCGCCCCCGTCGCAGGGTCCGTCGCCACCGTGGCGGGCTTTGCCCCTTCCGTCCATTATCATCCGCACAGCGCGGCGATGATGAATTTCTCCTCTACCCCGGCGGTGGCGGGCGACTGGGTGGCGCTGGTGCAGGATCGCATGACCCTCGCCAGCCTGACCGGCAACAGCAGCAGCGACGCCCCCTTGCTGGCGGTGGACGCGCTGGAGCGCAAATATCTCAATTTCCGGTCCGGCGCCTATATGCTGATCGCCAATGCGCTGGCGTCCCTCAACAGCCAGGCGATCACCGTCATACTGGTCGGACGGCCGCACAAATGCCGGGCGGCCAATTTCTTCTACCCCCGCTGGCGGTCCGATGGCACGACCGCCAACAGCGCCCGCGCCGGGGCCATGGTCCTGGCCCTGCCCACCGGCGGCACGGCCTGCTTCCTGGCGTCCGGTCCCGGAACCAGCTTCTCCTCCGCCGCCGTGAACAAGGAGAAGTTCGTGCCCGGATCGCAATTGCAGGTCATGGGCATGTGCAGCCGCACCACCGCCAATGGTGGGATGCGCTATGGCGTGAACGGCGACATCTCCACCTTCTCCGCCGCCGTGCAGCAGACCGCCCTGACCGGCATGATGGGCGGCGTGGTGGGCGCGACCCCGGCGGCGGCGGGCGCGGTCACACAGGTCACGACCACCGGTTTCGACCTGTATGAGATGATGGTCTATTCCGGCACGCTGACCGATGCACAGTTCGACGCGGCCATGGCGGCCGCCACCGCCAACTGGGCCATCCCCGCGATCACCCGCCAACTGGTGCTGGAGGGGGACAGCATCACCGACGGCGTGGGCGACGTGCAATCGGATGAAAGCCTGTCCGCCGTACTGACCCGGCCGGGGGCGGAGATGGTGGCGGGCGACTGCCGCGTCATCAACCTCGCCACGTCGGGCAACATGGTCTCCCATCTGGTGACGCGGCGCGACGGCACGATCAGCATGTTCGACCAGTTGCTGGGGTCCGGCGAACCCGCCCGCAATCTGGTCGCGGTGCAGATCGGCCGGAACCATTGGCCCAGCCAGACCGGCGCGCAAGCCTATGCCGAGCTGGTGCCCCTGCTCAACACCACCACCACCGGCTATCTCCAGCGCGGATGGAGCGTGGCCGCCGTCGTCAATATCGCGCCCAGCGCGGCGCTGATCGCCCGCTGCAATGAACAGCGCGCCCTGATGCTGTCCAGCCTGCTGACGGACACGCTGTCGGGACCGGGGCAGAGTTTCGAAGGGCGGGTGTCCCTGCTGCGCCTCGATCTTGCGGGGGTCGGCGGGCAGACCCGGTTCGAGGACAGCGCGGACGCCACCAACCTGACCTATTATCAGAATGACACCACCCACCCCAGCGCCGCCGGTACGGCCGCCATGGCGTCGGGCGGGGACAATGGCGCGTATGGCTATGGCGCCTTGATGTAGCCCAACCCGGCGGGGCGATGGCCATGGCGCAGGCCCGGACGGTGCGGTGACGGGACGGACCGTGGCCGCTCTGGCCGGGCCTTTACCTTTCCTTCAGCCTGATGGCGCAAGATGCCCCGGCGGCTCTTCGGAACAATCGGCGCAGGACAGGGGTTGATATGGGCAAGACGCAGCCAGAGAAGTTGCAAAGACCAGAGGATGTGTCGCAGTCCATAGACTTCGGCGAGGAGCCAAACCGCCCCATCGAAGTCTCACTAGGTGAGGTCGCCGTCATGCAAGCACTTGTCGCATCGCGGATGTCGCATAACCGCAATCATCCTGCCTACAGGGTCGATGATGCGGGATCTTTCGAAACCGCCGTTTCCACCGCCTCCCGCCTTGCCGGTTACATTTCGATGGGCGCGGCGCTGACTGCCCTTGCCTATCTGGTCTTTTGATCGCGTCGCAGGGTAAAGACACGGCGGTGCCCATGCCCGCCGAAGAGCATGAACACCGCTTGCCGGAGCCGCTGCTTCCCTGAGCATCCCGCCACCCGGCAGGGAGCGCGCAGCCGCCCCGCCGCCGCTCCCCCCCATCACAGCGTTTATTATCTCCGGTCTTCGCCCTGCGATGGACCGGTGCCCGGTCATGAGCCATCGGCTTCATCCTCCTTACGCCCCGTGCGGCCAGCATCGGCCACCCTGCAAATCCGCATCCGGCGATTGAACCATTTCAGGACATTTCCGCGCCTGTTATACAGATGCGCGACAGAGCGTTATTGCCCGGCATGACGATGAGAGTCATGATGGACTTCAAGGGCCTCAAAAGGGAACTATAGCAGCATTACACCACCCGGAAGAATTTCATAAAATAATGAATTATAAGGAATTTTTTAGCCACCATGTCTACCCTCGCGAACAGCCGCTCCGTAGGACGAGCACGCTGGGCCTTGCATAAGCGGACGGCCCGGCTGCTGTTGTACGCGGAGCTGGCGGCCCTCGACAGCGTGGCGATTCTGCTGGGTTTCTGGATCGCGGGGCATATTCGCGGCGAGACATGGATTTCCCCGGCCGGCTATAACCTCACCCTGTTGTTCGTGCCGCTCTACCTCGTCCTCGCCCTCAACAAGAATTGCTATGGCATTGAAGTCTTGGGCAATCTGGGCGAGAGCCTGCGTCGGGCGCTGACGACCCTGACCATCACGACCTTCAATATCTTCATGGTCGGATTCTTCTTTCAGGCGGGGACGATGGTGTCCCGCATCGCCTTTGCAGTCGGAGTTGGCGCCAGCGCCACCTTGCTCGTCCTGTGGCGCACCCTGTCCTATTATCTCACGCGGATGCGGTATCGCGACGGGTTCATCGACGAACTGCTGATCGTCGACGGCGTCTCGCCCACCGGCCTGACACCCCGCTATGTCATGTATGCCGCGGCGGAGGGCATCACGCCCGACCTCGACAATCCGCTGATGCTCAACCGGCTGGCGACCTGCATCGTCGGGTTCGACCGGGTGGTGGTGTCCTGCCCGCAGGAGCGCCAGCATGCCTGGTCGCTGATCCTGAAGGGCGCCAATATCTGCGGCGAGATATTGGTGGAGAAGGCCAATGCGGTGGGTGCCCTCGCGCTCGACCGCTATGGCGAGCATGAGACGCTGGTGGTCGCGCGCGGGCCGTTATGCATGACCAGCCGCATCAAGAAGCGCATGCTGGATCTGGCGGTAACGGTGCCCGCCATCATCATCCTGTCGCCCGTCCTGCTGCTGGTCGCCATCGCGATCCGGCTGGACAGCCCCGGCCCCATCCTCTTTCGCCAGGACCGGATCGGCCGGTCCAACCGCCTGTTCAAGATCATGAAGTTCCGCAGCATGCGGGCGGACCATTGCGACGCGGGCGGCAATCGCTCGACCGACCGGGACGACAAGCGGGTGACGCGCGTCGGCGCCCTGATCCGCAAGACCAGCATCGACGAACTGCCGCAACTGTTCAACGTGCTGGCGGGCGACATGTCGCTGGTCGGCCCGCGCCCGCACGCCATCGGATCGCTGGCGGGGAATCAACTGTTCTGGGAGGTCAACGAACTCTATTGGATACGGCATGCGCTGAAGCCGGGCATCACCGGGCTGGCGCAGGTGCGGGGCTATCGCGGCACGACGGAACAGGCGGCCGATCTGGAGAACAGGCTGCGCGCCGACCTGGAATATGCCAGCGGCTGGCGGCTGTGGCGGGACATTTCCATCATGGCCGCCACCGCCAAGGTGCTGCTCCACAAAAACGCCTATTAGAGTGGGATGACATTTAGAGTGGGATGACATTGGATTGAGCCACCTCGCCCTTGCGAGCGCAGCGAGCCGAAGGCGGACGACGCTCGCAAGGACGATTCACGGAAAAGTCATCACGCTCTAGGGCTGGCCCCGAACGGTTGTATGGCGGAGCGCCCGACCACCCGCGCGCATCCGCCTCCCCCGATCAGTCTCTCCCCGATCAGTACAGAGCCATCTTCGGCCGCAGCGGCGCAGGCTTTGCGGCGACTTCCGGGACGGGTGGCAGGGGCAGGACGGAACCGGGCGTCTGCTTTTCGATCCGCCACATGGTCGCGATGATCGCCCCCAAAATGATGAAGATCAGCGGATGATTTTCCTGCTGGGCAAAGATCGACTTGATGACGATGAAGTTCACCAGCGTGATCGCCAGAGGCACCAGATTGAACGCCTCCGCCGAATTCACGCGGAAGATCGTCCGGCCCGCCAGATAGATGGCATAGAGGAACATGCCATAATAGAGCAGGAAGCCGACCACGCCATATTCCAGCGCGACCACCAGATAATAGGAATCGATCGTCAGTTCACCCGCCAGATTGCGGAAGTCGAGCGTCTGCGCGCCCTGCCCGATCCCGAAGCCCCAGGGGTGGCTGAATATCTGCGGCAGCGCCATGCTGACCTGTTCCTGCCGGCTCGCGGTACTGAAGGACTGCGCGCCGCCGCCCCACACCATCAGCTTGAGCCGATGGACGAAAAAGGTCGCCGCGAAGAAACTCACCGCCACAAACGGATAGGCGACCAGGATCAGCGTGCCCAACATGCTGGCCTTTTGCCGCCGCCAGCGCAGGAAGCCCCATGCCAGCAGATAGAGCAGGAAGCTGATGCCAAAGCCCACCACGCCCAGCCGGGAGTCGGTGAGGATGATGTTGTAGAAGATCAGCGGGATGATCGCCGCAACGGCCACCTTTGCCCATAGTTGCCGCGCCGCGACACAGGCGTGGATGACGAACGGCGTCGCAAACGCCAGATATTCCGCGAAACCGAGTGGCGTGGTGAACTTGCTCTGGATGCGATAGATGCCCGACGCCGCGCGAGCGCGGAAGGACAGGATCTTCTGCACCACCGGGTCTTCGATCTTGAGGATGTCCGGGATATGCCCCGCCCATGGCACCGCCTGCAGCTTCCACTCCCACAGGCCGATGAACGACACGAAGATCGCGATCAGGATGACGAACTTCTGCAACTTGTCCAGCCGCCCCGGAAGCGAAAAGACATAGAGGCTGACGAAGAACATGCTCGTCCAGTAGAGTTGCGCGACGAAGAACTTGCTGATCGAGTTCGCGGGATTGCGCGAGAAGACCAGCGACACCAGCGAAAGCACGACAAAGGCGACCATCGCGCGCCAGATCAGCGGGGAGATGTTCATCACCTCCAGCATCCGGGCGCGGAACTGGGACGACACGCTCAGGCTGATGAGCATCAGCAGCGCCAGCGGGATGCCGACCAGCCGAACGGCGGTGATCCATGGTAGGCCCGGCAGGTCCAGCCCCAGATAGTCGGGCCAGCATAGCAACGCGATGAGGAAGGCGAACAGCAGGAATTCGACCGGCCGCAACGGTGGTCGTCCCGTGTCGGGCAGCAGCCAGATGACCAGCGCCGCCAGAATGATGACCGGTATCAGCAGCGGCAGCAGCAAAACCGTGCCGACCAGCGTGAACAGCCCGCCATAGATGAAGCAGAGGATGCCGAGCGTGTACAGCATCCGGGCATGGCGCACGTCGGTCTTGTGGATATTCCGGTAGCGCCCCAATATGGGCGAGGCCGCAGCGGGATCGGGCCGGGACCGGGCGGTCGATGCCGCCCCGCCCTCGCCATTCTCCCTCGACCGCCTACGCAATAACGCCGGAAACTTCACGCAAGGCTCCACTTCTCAATTCGCACTGCATGGCCGACCGGCGGTGACCAAACCGTAACCACTCGCAGCTATTGCCGCAAATGAGTTGATTTTCACCTTAAATTTCTTGCGGGTACATTTCATTGCATAGCCTGTTTGCAAGTGAAGCGCCTGTTCTATAGTGGGGATGGCCATGCCGTGCAGCCTTGCCCGGACCAGATTTATCATCCGTTGCGCTAGGCGATCGCCCCTTGGCGGCGCCCGAAAACATTATCTTGTCGAGGCGCTGCATGGCCGCTGAATTTCGCCCGAACGAAAGTTTCCCGGTCAAGCTGGCGGCGATCCTCGCCACCGCAAAGCGCGCGCTATGGGCCATCTTCATCCTGAGCGCGGTGCTCAACGTGCTGCTGCTCAGCGGGTCGCTCTACATGATGGCGGTCTATGATCTGGTGCTGCCCAGCCATAGTGAGGCGTCGCTGTTCGGCCTCGCGATCATGGTGGT
The DNA here is from genome assembly GCF_021403115.1 of Sphingobium sufflavum. Taxonomy (GTDB): domain Bacteria; phylum Pseudomonadota; class Alphaproteobacteria; order Sphingomonadales; family Sphingomonadaceae; genus Sphingobium; species Sphingobium sufflavum. Next base: position 54,021 of record NZ_JAJSSH010000016.1, on the reverse strand, counting down.
GATCGCCTATATGTTCCAGGGCATATTGGAGTTTCTGCGCGGTCGCCTGCTCCAGCATTTTGCGAGCAGCGTGGACGTGCAGCTCAACCGCGACGTCCACGGCCTCATCAGCATCCTGTCCCGGACCCAGTCCAGCGTCGACGGGTTGCAGCCGGTGCGCGACCTCGACCAGCTCCGCTCCTTCCTGTCCGGCGCGGGGCCGACCGCGCTGGTCGACCTGCCGTGGATGCTGTTCTTCTTTGTCGTGCTGTCGCTGCTGCACCCCTATCTGGGCCTGACGACCCTGATCGGCGGCGGCATCTTGATCCTGCTGACCTATCTCACCGAAAAAATGACGATCAAGGCCAACCAGCATCTGACCGGCCTGAACAGCAGCCGCATGGAACTGGCCGAGACAACCCGCCGCCATGCCGAAGTGCTCGCCGCCAATGGCATGCAGAGCCGGTTCGCCGACCGCTGGGTCGACGCCAGCGACGCCTTCCTCGCCGCGCAGGGCCGGTTGAGCGGCATCGCCAACCGGATGAGCAACCTCACCAAGATCGTGCGGATGCTGCTCCAGTCGGTGGTGCTGACCGTCGGCGCGCTGCTGGTGCTGGAGGGCAAGGCGAGCGGCGGCGTGATCTTCGCCAGCTCCATCCTCTCCTCGCGCGCGCTGGCGCCGGTCGAACTGGCCATCGCCAACTGGCGCGGTTTCGTGGGCGCACGGCAGAGCTGGGCGCGGCTCAAGCAATTGTTGCAGGCGATGCCCGCGCTGACCGAGCATCAACTGCTCTCGCCGCCCACCAAGACCATGGCCGCAGAAGCCATCTCCCTCGGCCCTCCCGGTACGAATATATTGACCCTGCGCGGCGTCAATTTCCACCTGAAGGCGGGGGAGGCCCTCGCCGTCCTCGGTCCCAGCGGCTGCGGCAAGTCCACGCTGATCCGGGCGATCACCGGCATCTGGCCGCTGGGCGCGGGCGATGTCCGGCTGGACAATGCCGACCTCAACCAGTGGCCGCCGGACGTGCTGGGCAAGTTCATCGGCTATCTGCCGCAGAATGTGGAATTGCTGAGCGGGACGGTCGCGCAGAATATCGCGCGTTTCGAACCCGATGCGACGTCGGAGGACATCATCGCCGCCGCGCGGCTGGCGGGTGTCCACGACCTCGTCCTGCACCTGCCGGAGGGTTATGATACGCCGGTCGGCCCGGACGGGCGGTCGCTGTCGGGCGGCCAGCGCCAACGCATCGCCCTCGCCCGCGCGCTCTACGGCAGCCCTTTCCTCGTCGTGCTGGACGAACCCAACTCCAACCTCGACAATGAGGGCGAGGCTGCGCTGGCGGGCGCCATCGCCCATCTGCGCGAGCGCGGCGCCATCGTCGTGGTCGTCGCCCACCGCCCCTCCATTCTGGCGTCGGTCGATCTGGTGCTGTTGATGAAGGAAGGCCGCGTCGTCGGTTTTGGTCCCAAGGAACGGCTGGTGCCGCAACTGCTGCCGACCCCCGTGACCGAAAGCCTGCCGGGCGTCGCGAAAGCCTGAACCGGGCCGGGGTGGCAGGAGGGATGGAACCACCCCTCCCGCCAGCCACTCGTCAGACTGTGATGGCATGAGATTGCCCCACCTCGTCATTGCGAGCGCAGCAAAGCAATCCATGAGCGCCGCAGTGGTTTGGTTGGGCTTTGCCCGCCTTCGGCTTGCGGCGCTCGCAAGGCTGATTCAAGGAAAAATGGTCACTCTCTAGCGAACGCCGGAGCCGATCTGTTCGCGCAGAAAGGCGATCAGCGCCTGCGGATCGGTGGTGGCGCAGCGCGGCTCGCGGCCCCGCACCATCGCCAGCGCGGCGGCGAATTCTTCGTCCGTATCCGCGATGGCCAGCAACCCCCGGCCGGAGAAAGCCTCCGTAATCTCGCTCTGGTGGTCGTCATAATGCTCGCCACGGTCGAACCGGCGCGGCACCGCGATCACCCGGCATCCCGCGCGCAGGGCGGTGATGAGCGATCCGGTCCCGCCATGGCAGACGACGATGTCGGCCTTGTCGAGGATCGCCTTCACCTCCTCGAACGGCAAGGTCTCATGGCACTCCAGCCCGTCCGGCTGCCGCCCACCCTCGCCCACCTGGACGATTACCCGTTCCGGCACCAATCCGGCCTTCACAGCATTGTCGACCAGCCCGACCAGCCGGTCGAACTTCAGCGTCGCGCCGACCGTGGCGAACAGCAACGGCTCCTTCGCCGGGCGCGGCGTGTCGAGGATGCGGAAGGGGTCGAAGACATGCGGCGTCTGCCACACCGCGCCCGACGCCGCCGACTGCGCCACGCGGACATGGGCGAACGGCCCGGCGATCCGGGCAAAGGCGGACGGCTTGTCGAACCGGGCGAAGCTGTCGATCAGGACAATATGCGCGCCCAGCAGCCGCGCCCACAGCACGGTGAAGATCATCGCGCCGGCGCCGGTGGTGATGACGATGTCCGGCCGGTGTCGCAACACGATGCGCAGCGACTGCCAGCAATTGCGCAGCGCAGCAAAAGCCATGCGGAAAGGCGCGCCCAGACGGGCCTGACCCAGCGCCACATGGTCGACGAAATCGACCACGTCCTTCTGCGCGATGGAGCGGCCCAGCGCCGTATCCTCCGTCACGAAAAAATGCGGATAGGCGGTCCAGAAGGGTTCCAGGTCCAATATCTGGCGAACATGCCCGCCACCGGATGCCGCGAGGCAAATTTTGGGAAGCGCCTGTGTTGTCGAACTGTTTTCTTGCACGGAAAAATCCTAAAAAGACACCGGCACGGGCCGCTATACATCGGGGATTAAGCACTTTGCCCTACGTCGATGTCACGACTATAGCGAAGCGCATGAGTCGAAAAGCTCAAACGGAACGGCAAGGCGACCACCAGTATGAAATATTATTTGCCCCTTACCTTGGCCGCCGCGCTCCTCGTTACAGGATGTGACAAGAAAAATGCCGCCGCTCCCACCGGTCAGGTGGTGGCCACCGTCAACGGGCAGGAAATCACCTTTGCCGAGTTGCGGCAGGAGATGGACGCGCTCTCCGACGGGGTCGGCGCATCGGACAATCTCCAGAATGTTGCATTGCAGTCCATCATCGCCCGCAACCTGATTTCGCAGGCCGCCGTCGCGCAAAAGCTGGACCAGTTGCCCAGCACCGCGATGTTGCAGAAAAAGGCCAGCCAGATGGCGCTGGTCGACGCGCTGACGCAGAAACTGCGTGAACAGTCGCCCGCGCCCGGCCGGGAAGAGGTGGAGCAGTTCATCATCGACCATCCCGCCAGCTATGCCCAGCACAGCGTTTTCGTCGCGGACCAGCTCATCATCGACGGCGTCAACCCGCCGCTGGTCAAGGCGATGGAGCCGATCGAGACGCTGGAGGAGATCGAGGCGCTGCTGAAGGCGCGCGGCATCCCCTTCCGCCGCAGCATCGGCGCGTTCGACGCGCTCAGCATCTCGCCGGACGCGGCGGAGCAGATTTCCGTGCTCGCCCCCGGTTCGGTGTTCGTGACGCCGCAGGCGGACTCGATCCGCGTCAACCGGCTGCGCGAAACGGTGATCGACCCCATCCCGGCGGACAAGCAGGTTAAGCTGGCGTCGATCACGATCCAGAACACCCGCCGTTCGCAGATCGTGGCCAACAAGATCAACGAGATACTGACGCTGGGTCAGGGCAATGTGAAGTATAACGCCAAATATGACCCGAAGAAGCTGAACCCGCCCAAGAAATAACCGCTTCGCCGATCCCGTTCTACATTCCCTTACACGCGCCAGCCCCTGGAGACACAATGGCCCACCCCATTGAGATCGGCTTGTTATGGCATTCTGTCAGTTCCGGTAATCTGGGCGTCGGCGCCCTGACTCTCGCCGATATGGAAATCGCACGCCGGACCGCGCAGGAGATGGGGCTGGAGCCGCGCTTCACCGTGCTGAGCATGCGCGATGGCGAGACACCGCCCATCGTGGGGCCGGACGTGCGGGTCTTTGCCATCGACACCCGCTCGCTGCTGGGCCGCACTGGCTATCGGGCCGTGATCGACGGGCTGGATTGCATATTGGATATTGGTGCGGGCGACAGCTTTGCCGACATCTACGGGCCAAAGCGGTTCGCTTTCCTGTGGCTGACAAAGTTCATGGCGCTGCGGCGGCGCATACCGCTGGTGCTCGCGCCCCAGACCGTCGGCCCCTTCACCAAACCGCTGTACCGCGCGCTGGGCCGCTATGTGATGGAGCGCAGCGCCGCCGTCGTCGCCCGCGACGACAAATCCTTTGCCGTGGCGCAGGCGATGGCGCCCCGCGCGCGCCTTGCCCAGGCGGTCGATGTCGCCTTCGTCCTGCCTTATGAAAGCCGCAAGCAGGCCCCCGATGGCCGCCCGTTTCGGATCGGCATCAATGCGTCCGGCCTGCTGTGCCATCAGGCCGAACAGGGCACCAACCGCTTTGGCCTGTCCTACGACTATCTCGCCTTCACCCGGCAACTTATCACTACATTGCTCCAACGGCCCGGCACGGAGGTCCATCTGATCTCCCACGCCACCAGCCGCCGGCTCGTGGAGGATGACGATGCCGGCTATGCCGACCGGCTCGCCGCGGAATTTCCCGCGGCGATCAAGGTCGAACCCTTTGCCGACCCGTCGGAGGCGAAATCCTACATATCCGGCATGGACTTGCTGGTGGCCGGGCGTATGCATGCCTGCATCGGCGCCTATTCTTCCCGAACCCCCGTCATTCCGGTATCCTACAGCCGCAAGTTCGAGGGATTGTTCGGGATGCTGGATTATCGTTGGGTGCTGCCGGTCAGCGGCTGTTCCACGGAGCAGGCCGTCGCCTTCGTCACCGACGCGCTCGACCGGGATCTGGCGGCGATGACGGCCAGCATCGGCGAGGGCCTCGGCCGGATCGAGACGCTGCTGGACGGCTATCGGACGATCCTGCGCGAAACCTTTGCCGCCGCTGTCGAGGGCAAGGCCTGATGACCGCCTTGCCCACTGGCTCCGCCACCGTCAACCGCGTCCTCAAGGGGCAGTTGTGCACGGGCTGCGGGCTTTGCGCCGGGGTCAGCGACGGTGCCCTGACCATGACCACGGAGGCGCCGGGCTATGCCCGTCCGCAGGGCGTGGCTTCGGTCAGCGCGCAGAATGAGAAACGGATCGCGGCCGCCTGCCCCGGCGCGCAGGTCGCGCCCTGGACCACCGAAGCCAACCGCCATATCAGTTGGGGGCCGTGGATCGACTGCATGACCGGCTATGCCACCGATCCGACGATACGCCATGGCGGATCGTCCGGCGGGGCCATTTCCGCGCTGGCCATTCATGCGCTGCGCACCGGGCTGGTCGAAAAAGTCCTCCACATCGCGCCCGACCCGGATCATCCGACGCGCAACATACTGGCCTGGTCCACGACCGCAGAGGACGTTCTGGATCGCGCCGGTTCGCGCTATGCCGCCTCGTCCCCGCTGGCCACGATCGACGCGGCCCTCGACGAAGGACGCCCCTTCGCCCTGATCGGCAAGCCGTGCGACATCAGCGCGCTGCGCCAGTTGGCGAAGGTCGATCCGCGCGTGGACCGCATCGTGCCGCTGACCCTGTCCTTCTTCTGCGGCGGCCTGCCCAGCCATGCGGGCGCGGATCGCATCATCCGCTCCATGGGCCTGCAACCGGACGAGGTTACCGCCTTTCGCTATCGCGGCAATGGCTGGCCGGGCCTGACCATCGCGGACACGGCGGACGGTCGCCAGGGCACGATGCAATATGAACATAGCTGGGGCGGCCACCTGTCGAAGGAAGTGCAGTTCCGGTGCAAGATCTGCCCCGATGCGGTGGGCGGCGTGGCGGACATCGCCTGCGCCGACGCCTGGTATGGCGGCGAGAGCGGCTATCCCCAGTTCGAGGAGCAGGCGGGCCGCAGCCTCATCATGACCCGCACGGATCGCGGCTCCGCCTTCCTGAACGACGCCATGTCGAAGGCGGTGGTCGAGGCCCAGCCGCTGAACATTGCCGAGATCGACCTGATGCAGCCGTCGCAGGCGCGGCGCAAGCGGCTGGTGGCGGCACGGCTGATGGCGTGCAGGCTGACAGCGCAACCCGTGCCCCGCATGAAGCAATTGTGCGTCGGCGAAGCGTCGCGGACCGCCGCCTTTACCGAAAGCCTTAAGAATATGCTCGGCACAATACGCAGAATTACAACAAATTCCCGCTAGTCGGCAGGATCATGGACAAAAACCTTCGGAATTTTGGAGGAAGCGGTATAACGCGCTGCGACACATTGGATGGAGCTTACGCTTGAACTTTCGTAGAGATTGTACCGCGGGCGTTATGGGGTCCATGCTGTTGGTCGCGGCGCCCGCCATGGCGCAAGGCGGCACGGATGGACGCAGGATCGACATCAAGGCCAGCGTCGATGTCCGCCATGACAGCAATGCCGCCCGCGCCAGCGAAGCCAACGCCGCCGCGCGCGGACTGGTCCAGGCGGATGAGCGGGTGGCGCCCAGCCTGAATTTCGACCTGTCCGTTCCGCTGGGACCGCACAAGGCGTCTCTCGCGGGCGAGGTCGGCTATACCTTCTATCGCCGCAACACGCAGCTCAACCGCGAACGGATCGCGGCGGAGGGTGAGGTCGCCCTGAACCTGCCCGTCTGCGACCCCAAATTCTCGGCCAATTATTCCCGCCGCCAGAGCGATCTGGGCGAAATCGGCATCATCAACGCCACGGGAACGGACAGCGTCCGCAACACCGAAACCATCCGGGGCGGCGGCGTGACGATCGCCTGCGGCAAGGACATCGGCCTGCGCCCGACGGTCAGCGCGGACTATAAGAGCGCCAGCAACACGCAGTCCGTCCGCCGCCTCAACAATCATGAGATCACGACCTATCTGGGCGGCATCGGCTATGTCCATCCGTCGGTCGGTGAACTGCTGGTCTTCGCCCAGAAGCGGATCACGCGTTTTCCCAACCAAACGCTGGTGACAGGCGGACGGGACGGTTATGACGTCACCGCCTATGGCGCGCGCTTCACCCGCAATATCGGGTCACGACTGCGCGGCACGGTGGAAATCACCAAGGTCGACCTGTCCCCCCGCCGCGCGGGCGTCGCCCAGTTCGACAATATAAACTGGTCGGCGGATGTCGTCGCCACGATCAGCAGCCGCCTGCAACTGCATGCCAGCACGTCGAAGGAAGTGACCTCCCCCCTCGCCGTCAACGCGCTTTATCATGCGGCGCGGCATTATGCGGTCGATGGCGATTATGCGCTCAGCAGCCGCCTTAACCTAAAATTGGGTTATACTCGTCAGAACCGCGACTTCTACGGCGTTTTGCCTTCCTTGGGGCCGGTCCTGACGAATGACACCAATGAATTGCTCTTTTCCGCGCTTCAGTTCGAATTGAACCGCAGACTTCAGTTCACGCTGGAGGCCGGGCACGAACGAAGAGATGCAAATGACAGTTTTTTCAATTACAGGAACACGCGCTTTGGGCTTCGCACGGACTTTAGTTTCTAGCACCGGCCGTCCAGTGAAAGGGGCAAATGCAATGGTAAGACGCATCCTGTTTTGCATCCTGTCCGTCATGGCGGCCATGATGCATCCCACGCTGGCCGCCGCACAGGGCCAGCCGCCCGCCCCCGCGGTGTCGATGAGCGAGGGCTATGTCCTCGGCACCGGCGACCTTGTCGAGGTGACGGTGCTGGGCCGCGACGAATTCAAGCCCCGCGTGCAGGTGCAGAGCGACGGCACCATCCAGTTGCCCTTCCTCGGCACCGTTCCCGCCGCCAACAAGACCGTGATCCAATTGCGTGACGATGTTCGCGCCGCGCTCAAGAAGGGCGGCTATTACGCCGATCCCATCGTGAACGTCGCGGTCGCCACCTATTCCAGCCGCTATGTCACGGTGCTGGGCGAGGTCGGCACGCCCGGCCTGCTGTCCATCGACCGCGCCTATCGCGTGTCGGAAATCATCGCCCGCGTCGGCGGTATCAAGCCGACCGGATCGGACAACCTTGAGCTGGTCCGCGCCAGCGGCGAGCGCATCCCGCTCAGCTTTGAAGGATCGGCGACCGGCGGCCCTGCACAGGATCCCGTGGTCAACCCCGGCGACAAGCTGTTCGTGCCGCAGGCCGAAACCTTCTCCATCCAGGGACAGGTCAACGCCCCCGGCGTCTATCCGCTGGGCAAGGGCATGACCGTGCTGAAGGCTCTGGCCCGTGGTGGTGGCTTGACCAGCCTCGGCTCCAACGGCCGGATCAAGGTCTATCGTGATGGCAAGGAACTGCGTGGCCTCAAGCCACTGGCCGCCATCCAGGCCGACGACGTCGTCGTCGTTGGCGAACGCTTCTTCTAAGGGATGGCGCAGCAATGAGCTTCATTCAGTTTTTCAGGATCCTGTGGGCACGTCGTGCCATCACCCTGGTCGCCACATTGGCGTGCCTGGCGGGAGCCTTGCTGTTCGTCAAGATCGTCTCGCCTCGCTATGAGGCCAAGACACGGCTGATCCTCGACATCGTCAAGCCCGATCCCGTGTCGGGCGAGATCATCGCCTCCCCCTTCGTCCGCGCCTATGTGAAGACGCAGATCGAACTGATCCGCGACTATCGCGTCGCGGGCAAGGTGGTGGACTCGCTGGGCTGGACCAGCACCCCGCAACTGGTGCAGGCCTATGCGGAGCGGACCGGCGACGAGAGCGTCGATTTCCGGCGCTGGCTGGCGCAGCAGGTCATCCTCAACACCAATGCCACGCTGATCGAGGGCAGCAACATCCTCGAAATCAGCTACGCCTCTTCCTCGCCGGAAACGGCGCGGCGCGTGGCGGATGTCATTCGCCAGTCCTATCTGGACCAGAGCATCGCGTTCCGGCGTGAAAGCGCGGGCCGCAACGCCCAGTGGTTCCGCAATCAGACCAACAAGCTGCGGTCCCAGCTCGCCAGCGCCGAACAGCGCAAGAGCGCCTTTGAAAAGGCCAATGGCATCGTCCTCCAGGACGAGACGACCGACACCGAAATGGCCAAGCTGCGCGCCCTGGCGTCGTCGGCCCCTGCCCCCGCGTCCGCCGTGGCCGCCGCGCCTGCGGCATCGTCGCCCTCGTCCGCCGTGCTGGCGCAGATCGACGCGCAGATCGGCTCGCTGTCCCAGACGCTCGGCCCGAACCATCCCGACCTCGTCAACCTGCGGCAACAGCGTTCGGCGGTCGCCGCCTCGGTGGGCCGTGAACTGGCCGCCGCCCGCGCCGCATCCCGGCCCGCAGCCAGCGGCCCCTCGATCAGCGGCATGCTGTCCGCCCAGACCGTCAAGGTTCTGGAACAGCGCGGCAAGGTGGCGGAGGCACAGCGGCTCGCGACCGACGTGACCGTCCTCCAGGCCCAGTTCAAGCAGACGGCATCCCGCGCCGCCGAACTGTCGCAGCAGTCGGAATCCAACGAATCCGGCCTCACCCTGCTGGGCAGCGCGATTGCGCCGGAAGACCCGGTCTTCCCCAACAAGCCCCTCATTATCGCCGGCTCCCTCATCCTGGGCTTCGTCATCGGCATCCTGACGTCGCTGATCGTGGAACTGGTCAACCGCCGCGTCCGGGGCGCAGAGGATCTCGCCCTGCTCGGCGTGCCGACCCTCGGCGCCATGGCCACGACGCCGAACACGCAATCCAGCAGCATCTGGACGCGGCTTGGTTTCTCCACCTTCAAGTTTGGGCGTACGACAGAATGAGCGATGGTATAGACACCCCTGCGCAGACCGTCGCTGACGCGGCCAACACCGGGGCGGCGGCTGAAACCGCCGTCCGGGACCGGATCGACTATGAGGTTTCCGACCTGCTGTGCGCCTACACCGACCCGCGCCATGCGAAGTCGGAGTCCATCGGCGCCCTGCGCACCCATCTGCTGGCGCAGCATATCCGTGACGGACGGCGGGCGCTGGCGATCAGTTCGCCCTCCGCCGGTGTCGGCACCAGCTATGTGTCGGCCAATCTGGCGGCGTCCTTCGCGCAGGCGGGGATGAAGACATTGCTGATCGACGCGAACATGCGCGATCCCAGCCTGGAGGACTATATCCGGCCCTCCGCGCCGGTGATTGGCCTGCAACACTGTCTGATGGACCCCAATCTGCGGATCGGCGACGCCATCCAGCAGAATGTCCTGCCCAATCTGTCGATCGTTTATGCCGGCGGGCAGGCCGACGATCCGCAGATGTTGCTGGCCAGCGATTCGTTCAAGATCACCGTCGAGGACTGCCTGCGCGACTTCGACATCACGATCATCGACACGCCGCCCAGCAATGGCTCGTCCGATGCGCGCCGCATCGCGCTGGTCGTGAAATATGCCATGCTTATCTCGCGCCGCGACGTGACCTTCATGTCCGACCTGAAGACGCTGGTCGACGAATTCACCAACGATCGGGTGAAGATCATCGGCACCTATCTCAACAGCTTCTGACCGGAACCTCATGGACGCCAACGCAGCTGCGCCGGGCAAATGGCTCCCCACGGCCCCTGTCCTTGTCCAACACTGGCCATCGTTGCTCGGTCTGGCGATCCTCGCCATTCCGACGATCATCGCGCTGGCCCAGTCGGCCTGGCAACTGGAGTCCGGCAACCATGGCCCGCTGGTCCTCGCGACCGGCCTGTGGTTGCTGAGCCGGAAATTCCCGCAGATGCGCGCGCACCAGTTGCCTCCCCGCACGCTGGTGATCGTCGCCGGGCTGGTGGTGGCGCTGCCCCTCTATATTTTCGGGCGGGCGTTCGACTTCATCAGCATCGAGACGGCGGGACTCTATTTCGCCACGATCATCCTGATCTATAATCTCGTCGGCTGGTCGGGTTTGAAGATCGCGATCTGGCCGCTGATCTATCTCGGCTTCCTCATCCCGCCCCCCGGCTGGATCATCGACCAGATCACCGCACCGCTGCGGGAGTTCGTGTCCTTCACCAGCACCGGCCTGCTGACCCTGTTCGGCTATCCCATCGTGCGGCAGGGCGTCGCGATCTTCATCGCCCAATATCAGCTTCTGGTCGAGGATGCCTGCTCCGGGATGCATTCCATCATGGGCCTGACCGCGATCACCCTCTTCTACATCTACATCATCCATGTGAACGACCGGGTGCATCCCCATTGGCGGCGGATCATCGTGCTGGCGCTGGCCGTGCTGCCCATCGCGATCGTCACCAACATCATCCGCGTCATGATCCTGATCCTCATCACCTATTATTTCGGCGATTCGGTGGCGCAGGGCTTCCTGCATTCGACCACCGGCATCATGATCTTCGTCGTCGGCCTGCTCCTCATGTTCCTGCTGGACTGGGTGCTCAACCGCACGAAACAGGCCGTGTCTCATCCCACGGCGGAGCAACCGGCATGATCGACCGACGCGGCCTCCTGTTCGGCGGTGCCTGCATCGCCGCGCTCGGCTCGGCGGAGGCGCTGCGCCCGCGCACCCATGTCTCCCTGCTGGGTAGCAAGAAGCTGGGAGACATCGTGCCCAAAAGCTTCGCCCAATGGTCGGCGGAGGATGGCGGCGACATCATCGTCCCCACCAGCGAGGGCAGCCTCGCCAGCCGCCTCTACAGCGACATCGTCACGCGCACCTACCAGCACAGCAGCGGTCGCGGCGCGATCATGCTGCTGATCGCCTATGGCGCGGCGCAGAGCGACGTGCTCCAGCTCCATCGGCCCGAAAGCTGCTATCCGGCCATCGGCCTCAACATCTCGGCCCGTGCCTTCACCAACATCCCGCTTCCGGCCGCCCGGCCCATCCCGGGCGTCGAACTGACCGCGGGCGGCGGCGACCGGATAGAGGACATCGTCTATTGGACGCGCCTGGGCGAATATCTGCCCCAGACCGCCGGCGAACAGCGGACCGACCGTCTGCGCGCCTCGCTCAAGGGGCTGGTGTGCGACGGCGCGCTGATCCGCGCCTCGATCCTGCGGCAGGACAAGCAGCCGGATTATGCCACCCTGTCGCAATTTCTGATCGACATGGTGCTGTCCATGAAACCGGCGGATCGCATGGCCCTGATCGGCACGGATCGCGCCCGACTGATCGACGCGGCCTGAGCGCAGGCGGGGCCGCGTCGTTCCCCTCAACGGGAGCGGTCGAATGGCTGGCGCAAGGCCGCGGTACGCAACAGGCATTGGGATCGAAGACGGAATCGCCACCACCCGATAGCATCGCGGGGGCGTCTTCCCCCCGCTGGACGACGCTCATCCGAACCCGCGCTCTCTTTGCTTCCGTCCCCCGTCGATCATCCAGCATTGACTATCGCCCCGCCGAAGTATGACAGTAACAACATCGTCATGGCGAGTGTAACGAAGCCATCCATGGCAGCGTTGCGGGTCCACCATCGCCCTCGCAATGACGGCTCGTTCAACCCGATGTCATGAAAACAGGAGCCTGTCCCCCGATGCTGGCATCCCTCATCGAAAAGCTCCGCATCAAATGGTGGAGCCGGACCCAGTATCGCAATGACCGGCTGCGCGCCTATTTCCGCGATCACTTCCGCATTGATGTCGGCTATTACAGCTATGGCTGTTTCGACCAATGGCGCATGCCCGGCCCGCTGCGGGTGGGGCGCTATTGCTCCATCGCCAACACCGTCCGGTCCGCGCCGATCAACCATCCGATGGACGCGCTGACCACCCATCCCGCCCTGTATGAGCGCGCCTTTGGCGTCGTCGACCAGGATATTCACTGGGACACGCCGCTGGTGATCGAGGATGACGTCTGGATCGGCAGCTATGCGGTGCTGCTGCCCGGCTGCAAGGCCATCGGCCGGGGCGCGGTGGTGGGCGCCGGGGCCATCGTGACCCATGATGTCGCGCCCTACACCATCGTCGCGGGCAATCCGGCGCGCAAGATCCGCGACCGCTTCGACCCCGCCATGATCCACGCCATCGAGGCCAGCCGCTGGTGGGAACGGGACGCGGCGGACCTGCGCGCCCTATGGCTGCGCAATCCCGACCTGCTGCTTCATCCCACCGTGGCGGCCCTTGAAATATGGGCCAGAGAAGGCGGTAAGTAACACTCGCTGGTCGGCAAGTCCCGTTAATGGCAAAAGCCTCTAACCACAGGCAGACCGGCTAGTCCCCGCACATCCACCCATGGGGGAAACCACTGGCTCCCCGCCTCATCGGCTCATCATCGCCTTTCGGTCGATGCCCCATACCGCAGATGCGAACGGGCACAGGCCCCAAAACCCGCCCCCCGCCAGCCCCGGCCTGAGCGCCTATTTCCGGCCCAGCCAGCCGGGCTGCCCGCGCCGGTTACAGATACCCGCCACCCAGCCGTCCAGAGCATAGAGCCACTGCCGCCACGCTCCCCGCGCCAGATAGCGCATCGTCAACAACCCCAGCGCCGCAGGCCCCGCCACCAGCAGCTGCCATGGGGCGGTGTCATGCACCATGTTCATCTTGTTGCGTTCGTCGAGGTAGATGGGCAGCTTGGGCCGCACCTTCACCGGCGCGCCCGATCCGGTCGTGCCCCCCTGCCCATGCACCACGATGGAGCCGGGCGCGACGCCCAGTTTCAGGCCCCGCTTCTGCGCGCGCAAGGCCCATTCGACTTCCTCGCAATAGAGGAAATAATCCTCCCGCATCAGTCCGGCCTGTTCCACGAACCGGCGGGTGGCCAGCATGGAGGCCCCACTGATGAAATTCACCTGCGCCTCGACATGCGCGAAATCATGGGCGCTGGGCCAGGCGGAGCCAAAGCCGATCGACTCGCACCGGGCCAGCCAGGGACGCCAGCGGCCGCCCAGGCTCTGCACCCGGTCATCGGCCAGCAGCAGGACACTGCCCACCGCCTCCACATCGCCCCGGCCAAGCCGCTCGACCATCGCGCCCAGCGCCTCCGCACGGGGCGCCGTGTCGGGATTGAGCACCCACCAATAGTCCGACTGCGGCCGCGCCGCGATGCACAGGTTCACGCCGCCCGCATAGCCGATGTTGCCGGGGGCCAGCAGGACGGTGATCGGCAGCGGCGAGTCCGGCAAGGTCGCCACCGCCGCCTTCAGCCGCTCGAAACTCGCCGCCCCGCCATTTTCGCATATGACGATGTCGGCATGGTTATAGGTCTGCGCCGACAAGGCCCGGCAACAGTCCAGAATGTCGTCGCAATTATTATAGGCCACGATGCATATGGACACATGGCCCTGCGGTCCTGCCGTCACTTGCTCAGGCCCAGCGCCAGTTGATGGGCGTCCAGCAGTCGCCAGAATCGGATCTTGACGAGGCAGACCGACGCCGCGACCCGTTCCGACAGGGTGGAGAGCGCGGGGCTTTTCCAGATCTTCGGCAGGTGGACGATCACCGACACCGGCAACAGCCAGGTGCGGCCGATCCATCGCAGACGGCCCAGAGGACGCTGGCGCAACAGGCCATAGGTTTCACGGTTGAGCCGCCGCCACTTTCGCACCAGCGCGCTCCAGCTTCCCCGTGCGGGATGGCCGATGGCCGCATCCGCCCGATAGCCCAGCCGATAGCCCAGCGCGCTGGCGCGATGCGACCAGTCCATATCCTCCGACACGCCCGCCGCGAAACCGCCAACCTTGTCGAAGATGGCGCGTGGACAGAACAGGTTGCCCGACCCGGTGAAGCCCTTGCGCTTGACGTAGCTTTCATTGTCGAAGGCGAAGACCGCCTCGAACGCTTCCGATCCGGTCAGCACCCGGCCCGGCTCGACAAGGACATTCACCTTGCCGCCCACGAAATCATAGTCGGACAGGCCCGCCAGCCCCTCCTCCAGCCATTGCGGTTCCGCCACGCAATCGGAATCGATGAAGGCCAGTATCTCACCGGTCGACGCCTCGACCCCCGCGTTGCGGGCAGGCCCCGCACCCGGCACCATCTGCACCACCATGCGCGCGCGCCCCGCGATTGCGGCGGCGACCGCGTCCGGTCCCACGGCGCTGTTGTTGTCGGAGACGATGATTTCGAACTGATCCGCCGGAAGGGTCTGCACCGCCAGCGCCTTCAGACAGATGTCCAGCGCGGCGAGATCATTATAATGTGGGATAACCACCGAAAGCTTCACGGTCGCCATCATCTTCCCTCAAATCAAGTGTCCGATGAACCGGCCCGGACGGCCCGGCACCATTCCATGCCCACATCGGAGCCTATAGTCATGGGAGACATTCCCGACAGACAAAAAAACGGCCGTCCTTACCAGACGGCCGTTCTTATAACTCGATACTTAAAAATCGATAATCAGGCGTAGCTGACCTGAACATTCTGGGGGGCAGCCTTGCGGCGGCGCATCACGGCGCCAACGCCCATGAAGCCGACGATCAGCATGGCCCAGGTCTGAGCTTCCGGAACCGAGAAGGAGAAGGTGCCGTTGTAGACGCCGTTCAGCTGCGAGGAACCGCGAACCAGCAGGGTCTGCGTGCCGGCCGAAACGGGCAGCAGCAGGATCTGGCGGAGTTCGTTGACGCCGCGCGACAGGATCGGAACCGTCACGCCATTCAGCTTCACATAGGTGGAGTTGAAGTTGACGTTGGTGAGGTTGCCCGTGTCGGTCGACGACAGGGTCAGCGACACATAACCGGCGGACGGCACGCTAAACGTGAACGTGTTGGTGAAGCTGACGGTCGCGCCACCGGCGCCCGGCGTGGCCGAGAAATTCACAACGGTAGCGGCGCTCGCCACCTGCGGCGCGACTGCAGCGGCAGCTACCAGTGCCAAACCACTGAGCTTAGACTTAAAAGTCATAACCAAACCCCTTTTCGATCGCGCCGAGAAGAGCGCACCTGAAAACCTTCGTACGAGGGTTTCTTTACAGTGGATTCGTGTCGCGGCGCAACAACTAAATCTTTTGATAACCCACCATGTTCACTTCGCCGTAACCCTTCCAGACCCCCGGAAACGCTAAATTACGGCTCAACAACAACGGGCATCTCTTCACCACCGTCGATGAAACCATCCTATTTTGGGACAAACCGAAACCTTGACGCGATGCAGCATCCCCCGCCGCTGTCGCGGATGCGAATCAATCACACTGGCTGATCGAGCGTTGCAGACTCTGGAGATTCGGGCTGGCGCTATCCAGCCAACGCGCCATCTGGCGCATCCACAGATAGACGGGAACGCCCTCCTCGTTGAAGGAATAGGCACCGGCCGGATCGTACGGAATCGGCCCCACCAGCCCGGTTTTTTCCGATAGGTTACGCAGGAAAGCCTCCGACCCGCCAAGGTCGCGCAGCAATCCCTCCAGCCGCGCAATGTCCAGCCGGCCGCCATTGTAGAGGGCGGAACGGGCGAGCAGGCCCAGCGTGTCGCTTGGCACGAACGTCTCCGCCTCCGTCACGAAATGCACGCTCTTGGCGGTCACGCGGTGGCGGATTTCCTCCACCGCCTGATGCACCGCCAGAATGATGTCCTTGACCGCCACGACCGTGTCACCGCGGTCGATGGCGTTCAGGCCCGCATGCTGGCCGATCAGGTTGGCGATATAGGGCGAACCATAGGACACCAGGTTGATAAAACCGATTTCCTCGTCCGTGAACTTCATGCCGCAGACGGTTTCGGCATTATGGACGAGCTGTTCGATTTCGCCCTGCGTCATGTTGGGCACTTGCAGCCCCATGATATTGCGCCGGATCGACGGGATATGTTCGATCAGTTCGGTCAGGTTCCCCGCGACGCCCGCGATCACCAGCTGGACGCGCGCGGAACGGTCCGACAGATTCTTGATGAGTTCAGCGATGGAACGGCGGAAGGCGGGCGAATGGGCGCGGTCGAACTCGTCGAGGATCAGCAGGACGTGCGTGCCGGAAATCTTGGCCAGCACATCGGTCAACTGGGGCACGTTGAACGTCCCCTCCGGCAACAGGTCGGCGAGCGAGCGGCCTTCCTCGCTGGCGTCCGACGTCGGCGCGAAATCAGCGTGATAGAGCAGCGGAATGTCGCGCACGATGGCGCGGAACATGTCGCTGAACTCTGTCTCCTCGCCGCACGAGGCATAGCGCACGACATAGCGCGCTTCCCGCGCCAGCCGCGACAATATGTGCATCAGCGACGTCTTGCCGATGCCGCGCTCACCATAGGTAACGACGTGCAGGCGCTGATCCTCGATCGCGCGGATCAGGGCGGTGAGCACCTCGTTGCGGCCGGCGAACATGCTGGGGTTGAAGACCGGCTGCGACGGGGTGAACGCCTGCCGCATCCGCATCCGCATCCGCTGGAGCGGCGAGCCATGGACGCCATGGGTCTGGTCCGCGCCCGATCCCTGGAAGCGCGGCAACGGACCGCTAGGCTCGACGGCGGCGCGCGGCGTCTTGCGAAAACGCAGGTCGGTGGAGGTATCGCCGTCCGCATCGCTGTGCCGTTTTTTGACGGACACCAGATTCCTGAACCAATTCACCACAAGACCTTTCCAATGACTCGTCCGCCAACGACGCCCGTATAGGCGCATATAGTGAAACATTTCTCAAAAACTTGCCGCCGACAGAAGTATCCGAAGCTTTGCGGGCGACTATTCGGCACGGCGTTACAGCAGATGTTTGCGCAGCCAGCGTGTTAGCGGCAATTCCAGCCAGAGGTGCAGCGCGATCCCCGCCGCCGTCCCGCCCAGGATCAGGAACAGATGCCCCCCTCCCACCGCCAGCACGGGGGCGGGCAGATGGACGGCGATCCGCTGGAGGATGGCGTTGGCCGGGGTATGCACCAGATAGAGGGCATAGGATGCGGAACCCAGCAGGGTCAGGAAACGCAGCGCCCGCCCCTCCCCGTGATTGCTGACCCTTGCCTTGACCAGCCCATAGACGACCAGCGTGAAGGCCATCCCCAGGATCAGGGTCCACACCGTCGCGACCGGCGTGACATAATCGCTGAACTGCAACCGGTCGAGATCGAAGACATGGGTGGTTATCAGCGCGATGGCCAGCACCCCGCAGCCCAGCAGCAACGGGAACTTCTGCGGCCCCGACGTATCGCGATGGCAATAGCGGGCCGCCAGCATACCCATCATGAAATCGAGCGTGAAGCTGGACAGGAACAGCGACGCGACGCCCGTGACCGGCTGTCCCGCGACGCTGGCGACCAGTTGTCCCAGACAGGCCAGCGCCCAGCCCGCCATGACGATCCCGCCCAGACGCGGCCAGGCGATGACCAGCGGAAAGGCTGCGTAGAAGATGAGTTCATGGCGCAGCGTCCACACCACCAGCGGCAGGGTCGGCTCCAGCGAGGGATAGGGCAGCAGGGATCGCAGCAGTTGATTGGGGTCGGGCGCCCCCGCCCCCTGCGACCGGATCGCCGCATAGCCCAGCACCACCAGCCACAGCACGGGAAACAGGCGGACGAACCGCTTCTTGGCATAGAGCCAGATGCGGTCGGCATGCCCAAAATCGGCAATACAGGCGGTGTAGATGATGAAGCCGGACAGAACGAAGAAGAAATCGACGCCATGCTCCAGAACGGACAGCCATTCGAAACTGGGGCCGCCATAATGCCTGGCGCTGGAATTGGCGTGAAACACGACCACGGCCAGAGCCGCCAGTCCCCGACCGATTTCGAGGGAGATGATTCTCGAAGAACCACTTTGCCGCGCTGCACCCTGCCCGGCCTGACCTGCACCGGCCTGACCTGCACCGGCCGCACCGAAACTGGCCGGGCCAGCCCCGATGGGGCCGACCTGCGCCGCGATGCCCCCTTCAGCGTTCACTGCCACGCGCCCCTAACTTTTTTTAAAAGGCTTAAGAATAAGCCAGATATAGACAAGAATAGACACGAAGATAAGCCATGCCGCTACCTCATGCCCATCGTTCCCCAAATAGTTCACCACGGCGAAACCGACCGCGGGGGGCAGATAGTGGAACAGCCTGTCCGGCGGGTTATCCATGGCGGAACGGTTTAAAAACAGGACGATCAGCCCTGAAAAGGCAAGCACCGACACCCAGTCAAAGATAGTTTCCATATCGATTCTTTTGCCCCAACCGTCGGCCTGACATAGCACGCCCATTTTGCCATCGGGCGACCATGTTGCCAATTATCAACGATGCTATATGGCCGAATTCTCCGATTTCATAGCATCGTCGACACAGAGAAGGACGACCTTTTGCTACAGCTGGTTCAAAAATATCGAGGCACGATAAAGCTGAGGGAAAAGATCCAGCCGCTGGTCTCCATCGGGATTCGCGGCCTCTCGCTTGTCGCCGGTTTCGCCATCACGCTGGCGCTGGGCCACAAGATGGGCGCGACCGCCATCGGCCAATATTCGGTCATCACCCAGTCGGCCCTGTTCCTGTCGGTTCTGGCGGTCGGCGGGCTGGACCTCGCGATCGTGCGCCTGTGCTCCGCCGCGCTGTCGCACGGTGTTGCATTGCAGCGCGCGCTGATCCTCGAAATCACCCTCTATTCCTCCGCGCTGGTAGCGCTGGTCATCATGATCGCCATTTTCGCGCAGAATCATGGCGTGGCCGTGCTGTTCCAGGGGGAAGCGCCGCAGGGCGCCCTCGCCGCGCTGATCGCCATCATGCTGTCGCGCGTGCTGACCCGGATCGCGGGGGCGCTGCTCCGCTCGCAAAAGGCCTATTCCTGGGGGCAGGCGGTGGAAGTGCTGCTCATCCCCGCCGTCGTCCTCGTCCAGATCCAGTTCTCGGACTTTACCAATGCGTCGCAGGTGCTGATCGCGACCGCCATCAGCGGGGTCATCATCGGCCTGCTCGCCCTCGCGGCCTGCTGGTTTCTGGCAAAGCCCGGCCGCCATCCCGATTCGCCGCCGATCAAGGCGATATTCCGGGTCGCGGTGCCGTTGTGGGGCGTGGCCATCTTCCTGAACATCGCGGACTGGTATGCGCTGGCCACCGCATCGGCCCTGTTCGGGATCGAGGAGGCCGGGCGCTACCGCGTGGCGCTCCAGATCGGCAACGCGCTCAGCATCGTCAGCATGGCGATGTTCAGCCTCTTCTCACCCCAGATCAGCGCCGCCTATGCCCGCAAGGACTTGCACGCCATCGGCCGCATCGCGCGCACCGCGACGCGGCTGTCCATCATCATCGTCCTGCCGATCGCGCTGGTCCTGTCCTATTTCGCCCAGCCCATCCTGATCCATGTGCGGGAGGATTTCGCCCCTGCGGAAATCGTCCTCCAGATCGCGATTTTCGGGCAGGCAGCCTATGCCATGTTCGGCCCGTCCGGCCTCGTCATGGCCATGACCGGCCATGAACGCATCCAGCTCGCCCAGACGGTGATCGGCACGCTGGCCATATTGGTCGCCGCGCCTGTTGCTGGCTATTATTTCGGTCTGGCGGGAATTTCGCTTTCGGTGACGCTGGTGCTGGTTTCGCGAAATGCCTTCAGCATGTATTCTGTTTGGAAACTGCTGGGCATCAACGTAATGACCGGGAAGGTCAGGCCACGGCCCGTTCAGGAAGACTAAGCTATTTCCCGGCGCGATATGTGGGGGTCCACCTTTAGATTGAAGGACATGGTCATGAAGCCGTCGACCAAATTGGGGATGATCGCCCTGCCGCTCTTCGCTCTGGCGGCGCTGGCCGTGCCCGCGATGCACTATCTGGGGCAGGCGGGATCGGCCGCCGGCATCGGTCCGGGGCGCAAGGTCGACGTGACGGTATCGTCGGGGCAGCAACTGGTTCAGGCGCTGACCACCGCCGGTGACGGTTCGGTCATTCGCCTGATGGCGGGCACCTACCCCGACATCGCGCTCAAGAACATCATCAAGTCCGGCACCGTCATCATCGAGTCCGCCGACGCAGCTCGCCCGGCCCGCCTCTCCGGCATGAACGTCCTTCAGTCGGAGGGGCTGCATTTCCGCAACCTCGCCTTTGCGGTCACGGCGCCGCCCACGGCCTCGCCCTCCATCTTCTATGTCGCGAAGTCGCGCCGCATCACCCTGTCGGACATCAGCATCACCGGCCCGGACGGCCCGCTGGAGGATAGCAAGATCCTCGGCCTGTTCGTCCGCCTGACCGATGAATTCACCGTCACCGGGTCGCGCTTCCGGAACCTCCAGCACGCGATCAGCCTGCTGGACAATAATAAGGTGGAAGTCACCAACAACCAGATCGCCCAGATGCGGACGGATGGCGTGCGCGGCGGCGGCCTTTCCGACCTGCTGATCGCGGGCAACACGATCACCGACTTTTCCCCGGCAAAGGCGGATCATGCCGATGGCATCCAGCTCTGGTCGACCAACCAGAAGGAACCGGGCCGCAACATAGTGATCCGCGACAACCTCATCTCCCGCGGCAAGGGCGGCCCGATCCAGGGCATCTTCATCCGCGACACCCATAATGTCCTGCCCTTCGAAAATCTGGAAGTCAGCGGCAATATGGTCATCGGCGGCGTCTATCACGGCATCACGATCATCGGCGTCAACAAGGCGCGAGTGACGGACAATGACGTGATCGCCATGGCGCCGTGGAAGTCGTGGATACGGCTCCAGAACGCATCGGATGCCGTCGTGCAGGGCAACCGCACGTCGCAGTTTACGATGCAGGGCAACACCGCCCTCACCATGACGGACAATCGCGTCTCGCAGGATGGCACCCGGCATCTGGGGCAGCGCCTCGCGCAATGGCTGGACCGCAAGCCGGGCCGCCGCGTGGCCGACAATGGCATACAGGCCCGCATCCTCACCGAAGCCGCATCGATCGAGAACGAACGATGATGCACCATCCATCGACATCCGGCCTGAACGGATATGAGAAAGGCCGCGCTCCGCGCGCGTATATCATGCCATGATTCTTCGCGACTCGGACCTTAAGGCGGAAAACAACAATATCGGCATCACGCGCCTGATACTGGCGTCGGCCGTGATCTGGACGCACAGCTATTGGGCGGTGCATCATGTCAGTGGGCAGGATGAATTTTCCCGGCTGCTGGGCACCCAGCCTGTTTCCGCCTTCGCCGTGAACGGCTTTTTCTTCATGAGCGGTTTTCTGGTCTACGCCAGCCTCGCGCGCCGCAGTTCGGTCGTCCAATATGCCCTGCGCCGCCTGCTGCGCATCTGGCCCGCGCTCGCGACATGCGTCACGCTGACCGCCGTGATCGGGGCCTATTTCTCGCAGGCGTCCGGCACCGCCTATTGGCTGGGGGAGACGTTCCGCTTCCTCGTCGGCAACATGTCGTTGCTCACGGCGAAATACAGCCTGACCGGGGTGATGTGCGACGGCGCGCTGTGCAACGTCAACGGCTCGCTATGGACCATCCCGTGGGAGGTGCGCTGCTACATCGTGCTGGGCGTCCTCGCCCTGCTCGGCCTGACGCGCCCCGCGCTGATGGGGCGGCTAATCCTGCCGCTCACCCTCGCCACCACCATCCTGTGGCGCATCCCCGGCGTGCAGGACTGGATCGCCAGCCATCTGGGGCAAGGCGTCACCTTCAACCTCGCCATGTTCGACCGGCTGTGGAGCATGTTCGCGCTCGGTATCGCCGCCTATCTGGTGCGGGAGCGGCTGGTGCTCAACTGGTGGATCTGCGCCCTCCTCTTCGCGGCGACGGTGGCGGAGGCGCATTGGCAGGTGAACGTCCATGCGGCCACGCTCTTCACCGGCTATGCGGTGCTGTGCTGCGCCTTCCTGACCTCGCAAAAGCGCAGCCTGTCGGGCAAGTGGCCCGACTATAGCTATGGCATGTATCTCTATGCCTTCCCGGTCATGATGCTGCTCGTGCAGAGCGGCCTGATCGCGGACAGCCGCCTGCTGGCCCTCGCCAACGCGACCCTCACCCTGCCGCTGGCCGCCCTGTCCTGGCATTTCATCGAAAAGCCCGCGATGGGCCTGATCCGCAGGATGAAGCGCCAGCCGGCGACCGTCGCCGTCCATTAAAGGCATTTTCGCAGCAGAGTGCGCCTCGGCTGCCTCGAAAAATGCGGCCCATCACAAGACGAATAGGGCATGGTCCGATCCAGATTGATCGGACCATGCTCTGGGGCCACAACCGCCCGCCTGTCCCGCACGCGCTGGATAAAGCCATGGATTGCGCAGGATGCGCCATGCTGCGGACAGTCGGCATCCGACAGGTCCGCGCTGCGATGACTTCCCTCATACAGGGACAACGGATCGCCCACGCATCCTGACGAGTATCCCATGTCCTGCGCGTCACCTCCCTCGCGATGCAGGGCGTCGACCGATCATCACTCCATGCGAGACCCAGCCACGCACCGCGCACTGCCCAGCGGATCGCCCAACAGCCGGGGCAATGGTCGCATCATCCCTCAAGCGCATAGCTGGCAGCCGGTCGAGGATGGCTCTGCGCTGCTCTCGACCGCCGCCCTGAGTTGGTCCTGTCCTCTACACATCCGCACGACCTTGCGCGCTTCCGCACAAAGCGAGAACGCCCCTATCCCGTGATGCCGCATTTTCCGAGACGTTGACCATCAACAGTCAGCATCGAAAACACTCTAGGGCGTGATGGCTTTTCCGTGAATCGTCATGGCGAGTGCAGCGAAGCAATGACGAGGCGGGTCAATCTAACGTCATCACGCTCTAAACCGCTGGCCTCCCGCTCACGCCGATGCTTCATGACGGTTGCGGCCAAAGTTCCAGCCATTCGACGCTCAATCGCTACGCCATGAGCGGGCCGAAGCCTCCCATCCACACAACTCGCCACCGATGCGTCGGGTCACCCACCAGCCTCCGCATCCCGCCAAAAAGAAAAGAGCGCCGGTGCCAGCCCCGCGCTCCTGTGCGTCACGATGATGGAAGCCCCAACCGATCCCGATCAGGGCCAGCCCGCGTCAGGCAATCTGCAACGGGGACAGTTCGCGCCGCCGACGC
Source organism: Sphingobium sufflavum (assembly GCF_021403115.1). Lineage (GTDB taxonomy): Bacteria > Pseudomonadota > Alphaproteobacteria > Sphingomonadales > Sphingomonadaceae > Sphingobium > Sphingobium sufflavum. Next base: position 30,317 of record NZ_JAJSSH010000016.1, on the reverse strand, counting down.
ATCGCGCCGCCCACGGCGCCAAAGCCCAGCAGCATCATCACCCAAGTTGCGGTTTCCGGCGTCGCGGTGCTCGCCGTGCCATAGGCGATCGAATAGGTCTCGCCGTCGATGCGCGGATTGAGCGTGTGCAACTTTGCCACAAAGTCATCCAGCGCCACCTTCACCGGCGCGACCTTGAAGGTCAGGCTGAACGTGCTGGTCGCCGTCGTCCCCTTGGCCAGGCCGCCGTCATGCGTGGTGCAGGACGCGCTCGTCACGGTGAAGCAGACGTCGCGGGTGCCGCTGTTCAGCGGATAGGCGGTGTTATAATAGACCTGCTTGAACTTGCCGGTCGCGCTCGCGGACTTGAACTTAGCGGTTTCCACATCGAAGGCGAACGAGCGCAGCAGCGAAGACACGCTCGACGTGTTGCTGGTCGAAACGCTGAAATTATAGGTCTTGCCGCCGTTGGACACACCCGTGAAAGTGATGGTCTGCAAGGCGGTAATCAGCGGGGTCAGATATTTGCCGCCATGATCATTGTCGATGTAGCCGCGATACTGGACGGTGATGACCCGCCCGACATTATAGTCGTGGATCACCACGGCTGCTTGCGCCGATGCCGCAAAAGCGGTCCCAAACAGGCACGCCAACAGTATTTTCATGAACTGACGCATGACGGTTTCCTACGAACGCAACCAATGATGACGGGACATCCGCACAATCCTCCAAAACCGGGGGCTGGAGGAATCGCGAAGTGGTTAAGAATTACCATTGGAGCGGAATTTCTGCAATTGCGAAAAGTCGCCGCGCCGCAGCAGGTCACCAATATTGTACCGTATCGGTACAGGGCGCAGGCGGCTCTAAAGCCCCCTCCTCTTCTATTGCCGCAATGCTCCGACGGCGTCCGACGGGTATGAACAGTTCAAAAGCAACACTTTAAGTCGGCCGGGCCGCATCGCCCGCGCTGACCCTGTCGTGCCCCACAAGTCCGGTTGTCACCGCAACGGATAGCGGCACAGGCGCGCGCCTCACCCCGACCCGGCATGTCTCACCTCATCGCCATTGCGGAAACGACTCGGCCGCCACAGGCGGGCACCGCCCCTCCGCCCCTGCCTGCCTCCGCCAGCCACCGCACGGCTCCATGCGCGTGGACAGGAAAGCCTCCTACCGGATCGGCAGGAACCCGCCGTTCCCAAATGCAGATGGGCCGCAGCCACCCTCGCGCTATCATCGCGATCAAAACAGTCCAAAATCAACCATTGGAGATTGAGGACATGTCCACGAAATTGGGGCAGTCCGGGCAAAAACAACGACGAACTAAAAATATCCATCCACCTGTTTTGCAACCATAAAAAATTCCATTTGAAAAACTATTCATGACTTTATGGAATTTTACATAGATTAACGGTTCAATATTTGAAAATATGGATCTTAACTATAAAATCCCAATTTATGACTTAAAAATGTTCATTTTTCAGAGACTTGACCCGGAACGGGACAGTTTTCCGCCCTCTGTACGACTTCATCCATCGCCCCAATGGAACCTTTTGCCGCATTCCGCCTTATCCCTAGGCATTTTCGAGCGACTAGCGCGAAGAGCAGGGAGAGAGGGTTAAAACCGTTGTCGCAGCAAAACATCAGCATTATCTCTCCTCCTCAACGGCCATTAACCCCGTGCAATTTCAAAAGCTTGGCGGAGGACTTGGTGAAGACAGACAGTTAACTCCAAAGTTTCCATTTAAGCATTTTTGCATTTGCCCGTGGCAATCAATCATGTTAAAAACCCGTTAAATAAAGAAAAATTCCCTAGGGCGCCGTAGTTCGTCTCACTTCATCAATTAAGGAAAAAATCATGGCTTCTACAGACGGCAAGGCTTATGCCTCGAATGGTAACGCTGGTGGCGACGTCCGCGCGACGAACGATGTTGACGGCACGGTTCTCTTCGGCGGTGGCGGTGCGGACAACCTGCGCGGCGGTCGTTACGACGACATCCTCGACGGCGGCGCCGGCGACGACAAGTATTTCGGTGGCGACGGCGCTGACCAGTTCCGCATCAACGGTTCGACCGTCGAAGGCTCGAGCGACATCGACTATCTGTACGACCTCGACTTCTCCGAGGGCGACACGCTGGTTCTCAGCAACTTCGGTGCAGGAAGCTTCAGCGACGTGGTGGGCAACGTGAACGCCATCAACGGCGACGGCGACGCGATCATCTCGTCGTGGAGCGGCCTCGCGGCCATCGTCAGCCAGCTCGGCAGCCGCGCTACGCTGACCCAGAAGGGCAATGTCGACGTTGCCCTGCTGACGATCGAGATCGGCGGCGCGACGGAAACACTGTACATCACCGGCGGCGCCAGCGCTCTGCACATCGGCACCTTCGCCTGATCTGCCGCAGGCGGCATGATTGCCGCCTGCACAGGTTCCGTGTGAGCCAGTCCCTCCTTCGGGAGCGGACGCGGACCAACACAAACATAAACAAGGGGCGGCAGTGATGCCGCCCCTTGTTTTTTATCCGACATTCCGCTGACCCAGTCCCCAGACAGGGCGCATCAGCGAACGGCGGGCATCATAAGATGAAGTCGGTGGCCGCCAGGGTCGCAACCTTGTTGATGACCAGCTCAAAATCCTTCACGCCATCCCCGTTCAGGTCGCCATAGACATGGGCGCTGCCGTTCACCACGTCGTAGCGCAACTGGCCCGCGACATGGCTGAACGCCTTGGTGCCGATAAACTTGAACGCATCATTGGCGCTGGTGTTGATGTTGGCGTCGGCCAACGACAGGCTGATCCTGTCGGTCCCCCGTGCGAAGTCCATGATCATGTCGATCTTGTCCGACTGGAGATCGTCCTGCCGAAAACGGAACTGGTCCGCGCCCGCGCCACCGAACAACTTGTCCGCGCCCGCGCCGCCTTCCAATATATCCGCACCCCCACCGCCATAGAGCAGGTCGTCGCCGGTCCCGCCCAGCAATGTGTCACTGCCCGCGCCACCGTCGAGCGTGTCGTTGCCCCCGTCGCCACGCAGCGTGTCATTGCCGTCGCCACCGTTCAGATAGTCGTCGCCCTCGCCGGTCTGGATGATATCGTCGCCGCCCAGGCCATAGACTTCATCCTCGCCGGAGGAGCCGGTGATCCGGTTGGCCAGCCCATTGCCTTCGCCCACCAGTCCGCCCACTTCCAGGCGCAGATCCTCGACATGCTCGGTCAGCGAGTAGCTGATCCGCGTGGACACGATGTCGGTGCCCCCGTTCGCCAGTTCGATCACCTTGTCGCCGGAGGAGCGGATCAGATATTTATCGTCCCCGGCCCCGCCATACAAGCTGTGCTTGCTGCCGTCCGCGCCGCCGCCGGTAATCACATCGTCGCCCGCGCCCGCCACGATCTTGCTGTTGCCGATCGCCGCGACCTTCAACTGGTCGTTCGCCCAGGTGCCGTTGATCGTCGTGATGCGATCGGCGTCCGGGATGAAGGAGGAGGCGTTGAGGTTGAGCTTGAGCGCGGACATGATCGCCCCGACAGAGGCGCCCGCTGCCGCCGCCAGGCCGCCCTTTGCGGTCAGCCATGTGAACACCGCCCCCGCGCCGCCGTCCAGCGGGTCCAGCGCCACCTTGTTCGCGGTCGATCCCGTCTGCCCCGCGGCCAGCATATAGCTGGTCGACAGGTTGCTCTTGACCGCGAAATCGGATGCGGCGTCGGTGCGGATCCAGCTCTTTTGGCCATCCACGCCCAGCACGGTGTTGTTGGCGATGACGCCGCCGTTGACGCCGTTCACCGCGATGCCATTGTACATGCCGCCGACCACCATGTTGCCGGTGATCGTCACATTCTCATAGGGCAGCACGCCAAGCTGGTCGCGCAGGAAGATGCCCTGCACCGGTTCGCCATCGCCGCGCGTGATGAGGTTGTTGGTGATAGTGATGTTCTCGGCGGTACGATTGGTGTTCGTCGTCCACAACTGGATCGCGTCGGGGTGGTCGCCCTCGCCGGGATAGAAGTCGGTGAACATGTTGCCGTCGATGACGAGGTTGGACGTGCCGCCGCCGCGCACGCCATCCGTGCGCAGGTCGTGGAAGGAATTGCCGGTGACGGTCACGCCGTCATTGTCCAGCAGGCCCAGACCATGCTGGCCGTTGCTGAACTCGGAATTGGTCACGGAAATATCGCTGCTGTTGCGGATCAGCATCAGCGCGGATTCCTTGCCGCTGCCCAGATTGGCCAGCCCGTGCACGTCCAGCTTGTCGAAATGGATGTCGGAGGAGCCGAGCACGAGAAAGCCATTGTCGCGGCCTGCGACCTTCTCCGAAAATTCGATGTTGCTGAACGTCAGGCCGCTGCTGTTGCGGACGGCCAGATCGGTGAACACCGCCGGGTTCTTGGCATTGGCCGACGTGATCGTCACATTGCCCGGAATGTCGATATTCTTGATGTTGACTGCGGAATATTCACCCTCCGCAAGCTTGATGACGTCGCCGTTCTTGGCGTTCTTAAGCGCGCTCAAAAGAGCGTCAGTTGTTTTTACATTATAGGTAGACACGAAAATCTCCCGCCCAACCCGGATGTGCGACCCGGGGCATTACCGTTGCCCTCGGTAATATGCCTGTCGCATTGCCCCTGCGCTTACACCGTTGGTTAAGATGCAAGTTACTAACTGGCTATTCTCAGAGAATAGGATGTTTACTTTCGAATTCGAAACGACTGGATCTTATTAGCTTTTTCGTCGTTTGCCCTACTATTGCGCCGCTTATCAGGATCGCATCAGATACCCCGCCCCCTCGGCTGTCCGCTGCATGGCCCCCGCATGACCGTGCGACTGAGTAAGAAAATTTTCGGTAACAACACTCTATGACAAAACGGCGGAACGAAGCGATTCGGATGACACTGCGCTAGTACCGTATGCTGTTTGGCTGTATCGCTGCGCTGCAGGATTGTGGATGACATCAAATATAGGGAATATGTCCGACGACTCGTCGGTGCACTCCCATTCGGGGCTATATGAAATTACCGACCCAGAGTGAGGAAATGCGTTCGGCGGTGCGTGATGCACGGCGGACCATCGCGCCCGTGTCGATTCTATCCTTTCTGGTCGCCTTGCACCCTTTGACGATCGGCATGTTCCTGCTGCTGGTGGTGGATGTCGCCATGCCGGGGCGGAGCGGATCGACTCTCCTTGGCCTCGGCCTGTTCATGCTCATGATGCTGGGCTTCAACGCCGTCTTCCGCTCCCTGCGCCAGCGGTTGATGATGAACGCGGCGGAGTTCATCGTCTCGCACATCGCTCCCCGGCTGGAGGAGGCGACGGGCCGGCTGGGCGAGAAGGCGCATAACCCCAGCGGCGAAGGGCATCAGTCCGGCCGCGACCTCGACGCGATCCTCCACCTGTTCGCATCGGGCAGCGCGGCGACCGCGATCGACATCCTCGCGATTCCCGTCCTGCTCGTCTTCGTGACAATCCTGCACTGGTGGCTGGGGCTGGCGCTGGCCGTCACCGCCATCGTCATGCTGGTCATCCTGTCGCGCGCCATGGCCTTCCTGCCCACGCCGCTGCGCGAAATGGTGCCGCTCTATGCCCGTCGCCACAGCCTGATCGAGGCGCGCAACAACACCGCGCCGGTCATCCGTTCGCTGGGCATGAGCAGCCGCATCATCGCCGCATGGTCCACCGTCAATTCGGCCATCCGCCGCCGCGTCTTCCAGGCGCAGGGACGGCAGGAGCGCATCCTGCTGGAGGCGCAGGCGCTCCAGACCATCGGCTATCTGCTGGTCGGCATACTCGCCGCCTGGCTCTCGATCACCGGCCATGCCAGCGGTGGCGTGCTGATCGCGTCGGTCGTCGTCACGCTGCTGGCGCTGCGCCCCATCGTCGAGACGGTGCGCAACGCCCAGGTCATCATCAACGCGCGGCAGGCCTGGACCCGGATCGACACCATCCTCTCCTCCGTGCATCCGCAGTCGGTGTCCATCGCCCTGCCCGCCCCGGTCGCGCGGCTGGAGGTGGAGGGGATTGCCGTCGCCCCCGCCGGGCAGAAGCGGCCGACCGTCTTCAACATCAATTTCGCACTAGCCGCGGGCGACATACTGGTGGTGCTCGGCCCCGCCGGTGCGGGCAAATCCATCCTGCTCGCCGGTCTGGTCGGCGCACAACCGCTGGTGTCCGGCAAGGTGCGGCTGGACGGCGCGGCGCTGGACCAGTGGGACACGGACCAGCTCGGCGCGCATATCGGCTATCTGCCGCAGGGCATCGACCTGATGCCCGGTTCCGTGGCGGAGAATATCGCCCGCTTCCATGGCGAGGCCACGGCGGAGGAAATCGTCGCGGCGGCCACCGCCGCGAACGCGCATGACAGCTTCGTGCGCCTGCCGGAGGGCTATAATACCCCCGGCCGCCACCTGTCCCTGTCGCAGGCGCAGCGCCTCGGCCTGTCGCGGGCGCTCTTCCGCAACCCCTTCCTGCTGGTGTTCGACGAGCCGACCGCCCATGCGGACAAGGCGGCGGAGCAGGACTTCATCCTTGCGGTCGAGCAGGCGAAGGCGCGCGGCGCCATCGTCGTCCTCGCCGGCAATGCCCGCGCCCTGCTGGAAATCGCAACCCATGTGCTGTTCATCAGGGACGGCACGGCCACCGATTTTGGCGGGAAACAGGCGGTTCTGGACCGCATCGCCGGACGTCGCCGGATTCAGGAGAACCCTGCGCCCGATCCAGCGTCCGCCCCAGAAGACGCCAATGGCACCATCGAACAGACGGATTCGAAATGATGAGCTACCGGACACCCGCCGTCATTGACGAGAACCGTGCCGTCGAGCCGATCTTGGAAGATCCGCACGCCGCGCTGCAACGCAGCTATCGCCATGGGCTGATCGTGATCGGCCTGTTCTTCGCCGGTATCCTCGCCATGGCCGCCTTCACCGGCACGCGCGGCGCCATCATCGGCGTCGGCGAAGTCACGGTGGAGACGCGGGTCAAGAAGATCGCCCATCCCAGCGGCGGCGTGATCGCGGAACTGCTGACCTCCGAAGGGCAGCGGGTAAAGCGTGGGCAGGTGCTGATGCGGCTGGAAAATGGCGTGTCCGGGATCAGCGCGTCGGCCGCCAGCGGCTCGGCGGAGCAGATGGCGGCGACCGCCGCCCGCCTGACCGCCGAACGTGACGGCGCAGCGGCGATCAGCTTTCCCGCGTCGCTGACCACCGACCCCACCCCCGCCAAGCAGGCCGCGATGCAGCAGGCGAGCAGCATGTTCCAGTTGCAGCGCCAGCTTCAGGCCAGCGCGATCCAGCAGAGCAATGAGCGGGTTCGCCAGACGGAGCAGCAGATTGCCTCGCTTCAGGCGGAAATGGCGGCGGTCCGTCGCCAGAATGAACTGGTCAAGCCGGAGCTTGAGGGCCTGCGCTCCCTGCGCGACCGCCAGTTGGTGACGATCAACCGGCTGAACCAGATTGAACGCACCGCCGTGGATCTGGAGGGTCAGGTCGCATCCTTTGGCAGCCAGATCGCGCAGGCGCGCGCCCGCATCGCCGAAATCCGCCAGTCCGGCCTGCAACTGGTGCAGGACGCGCGCAGCCGCGCGGGCGCGGAACTGGTCGAGGTTCAGGCCCGTCTCAGCGAGCAGACCATCCGGTCCGCCACCGCGCAGGACACGTTCGACCGCAGTCTGGTGCGTGCGCCCTATGACGGCGTCGTGGCCAAGCTCGCCTATTCCACCGTCGGCGGCATCGTGCCGCCGCTGGAGACGATATTGGAGATCGTGCCCACCCATGACCCGCTGACCGTCGAGGCGAAGATCAGCCCGATGGACATCGACCAGGTCAGCGCGGGCCAGCGAGCGTCGCTGCGCTTCTCCGCCTTCTCGTCGCGCATCACGCCGGAAGTGGAAGGCAATGTCACCGTCGTCTCCGCCGAGCGGGTGAACAATGAACGCACCGGCGAGAGCTATTACAAGGTGCAGGTCGAAGTGACCGACGCCGCGCGCAAGAAGCTGGGCAATCTCAAGCTCGTGCCGGGCATGCCGGTGGAGGTCTTCATCCAGACCAGCGAACGCTCGCTCCTCTCCTACCTCACCAAGCCCATCCGCGACCAGTTCAACCGCGCCTTCCGCGAGGATTGATCGGTCGGGAGTGTGGGTTTGTAGCGAGGGTTGATTGGCCGCGAGGATGAGTCAGCCCGCGCTGCCGGGATCGGCGGGCGGGGCAGGGCGACCGGGTGGCCCGTTGCGATCTATGGCCGCAATCCCGCTTCTGCTGGCGGAGAGTTGGCCGGATCATGGGTGACGGATCGGCTTTTGCGGGTAGCGGGCGGCGAACCGCGGCCGCGACGGTTGCTTATTGCGGCGGGATGTCCGCGGCTGTGGTATCATCTGCACAGGAACCGGCTGCGGCAAAGGAAACCCACGCTGGCTCCGTGCCGAAATACGCTCTGATCCTGTAACTGAACAACCGCCCAACGGCTGCATCGGCAACCACGATTGAGGCGCGACGGCGGCAGGGATTTTCCCCGATCTCTACAACCGCGCTTGAAAAACCGCTCCCGTTTGAGAAACGGCCCCCTCCCGGAGCGCGATGACGTTCAATGCACCCGCCTCGTCACTGCGAGCGCAGCGAACCGCAGGCGGGCGAAGTCTAACCACTCCATAAGCGCCGCAGTGGATTGATTGGGAGTCACCCGCCTCCGGCTCGCCGCGCTCGAAAGGGCGATCCAGGAAAAAGCCATCACGCTCTAGAAAACCGTTCGTCCTAAGCTTGTCGATCCGTAACAGGCAATCTCCACACCACCCTACCTCTCCGCACCGCCCGGCCAGGGAACAGACACCGCGCAAAGCCTCAGGAAACCCACCGAATGACCATCGAAGGACAGTTCAACAAACAAACCGTACAACCAAAACCATCCCAAAAACTCATACAATTCACAAAATGGCCCGGCCGACACCCTCTTCAAAGCCCATTCCGAAAGCACCCTTTCGGTTGGTAATCCTGTAATCCCACCCCTTCGAAACCGGGGCGAGCAAAACCGCTATCCCTCCTGAAAAGGACACTCCTTCCCCTCTTCCACAGACCCGCTATCGCCCCGCAACTTCCTGACCAGCAGCTTGGGCGGGCGCCGCTGCTCGGCAACCTTGAACAGCGAAAATGTCTGGTCGACATAATTGGACACGGCGCTGGCCCCCTTGATCTGGTCGTCCAATGCGGGCGTCCGCTCCGCTTCGAACACCCGCACCGGCCGGGTGGGATCGCGCGTCTCGAAACGCAGGTAGAACCATGGCTCCCCCCGCTTCAGCACCAGTTCCTTCTGCGGCTCATACCATTCGAACGCCCACATCATCGGCCGCGGCCAGACATGGATCGGCAAACGCCCGCCGATGATCGTGCCGGGCCATGGCATCGGCTGATAGTGCATGAAGGGCGGAAGCTGCGTCATATAGACCGGCTCGTCGCTGATGAAGATATAGGGCGTAATCAGCTGCAGCACCGGCCGCCCCGGATGCCGCCATTCCTTTTCCGACACCAGCGCCAGCATGGAGTTGAGATGCTTATTGCGGATCGCCGAATTCTCGCCATCCGCATTGACCAGCACCGGCTGCCCCTTGTCGTTGCGCGCGAACCGCAGGCGCAGGTCGATGGGGCAAGTCACTTCATACAGCCGCGCCTCATGGTCGAGGACCGCCGGGCAATAGTTCACCGACTTGGCATGTTTGGGCGGCGGATCTCCCCGCTTGACGCGCCGCGGGTCGGCCCAGATGAACCGCGCCTTGTCCGTGTCGAGGATCCAGCCCACATCGACGAAACGCCGCTCCGGCTCCTGCTGCACAGGCTCCGATTGCGATGGCGCGCCCCCACGGAAGAAACGCCGCAAACTGTCGAACACTGATCCGCCCATATCCCTCATCAACCACGCCCCTCTGCTTCACGCGGACAGGCACGGCTCCCTTGCGGACCACCACCCTCACGAACGGCGTCCTGGAATCGAAAGGGGGAGGAGCATGGCCCCTCCCCCCGCCCTTGTCATCGCAGCTTACAGGACGAAATCGCTGACCTGCAAGCTCGTCACATTCCTGACGATGAAGGAGAAGTCCGCCGCGCCATTGCCGTCCACGTCACCGGAGACGACCGCATCGACGCCCGACACCGCATAGCGCAACTGTCCGGCCACACTACCAAAGGCAGCCGTACCGATGAAGGTGAACGCTTCGGCCGCCGGGAGAGGCGTCGTGACATCCGCGTCCAGCTTGCTGAGGTCGATCTTATCCCCCTCCGCCCGTACGAAGTCCATGACCTGGTCGAGTGTCCCGGTGCCGAACTCGGACAGCTTGGTAAAGGCGAACCTGTCCGCACCCGCACCGCCATAGAGAAGGTCGTCGCCCGCTCCACCGATCAGCCGGTCCGCACCCTGCTCGCCATAGAGCACGTCATTGCCCAGGTCGCCGGTCACGATGTTGGCGGCGCCGTTGCCATGCCCCTCGAAATTGCCCGACCCGAAATAGGTCAGGTTTTCGAAGTCCACGCCCAGGGTGAAGCTGGTGAAGCTGGTGCGGATCGTGTCCGTCCCCTCTCCCGCCAGTTCCGTATAGACATCGCCGATGTCATCGACAGTGTAGGTGTCGTTGCCGAGACCACCAACCATGACGTCCGCGCCCAGACCGCCATCCAGCTTGTCATTGCCGTCACCGCCGTACAGAGTGTCGGAACCGCTGCCACCGATAAGGCTGTTGGCCGCACCATTGCCGGTGCCCACGAAGTCACCCGTGCCGATGAAGGTTAGGTTCTCGAACTCCGCGCCCAGCGTGAAGCTGTTGAACACAGTCTTGATGGTGTCGATGCCTTCGTTGGCCAGTTCGGTGAAGACGTCCCCAGCATCGTCCACCACATAGGTATCGTTGCCATCACCGCCGATCAGCGTGTCTGCGCCGAGACCACCGTCCAGCGTGTCGTTGCCCAGGCCACCGATCAGCGTGTCATTGCCCGCGCCGCCGAACAGCTTATCCGCTCCATCCGCGCCGTCCAGCGTATCATTGCCGTCGCCGCCGGTTATGCTGTTGGCCAGTTCGTTGCCGGTGCCGACGAAATCGCCCGCACCGCCAAAGGTCAGCGCCTCCAGATTGCTGCCCAGCGTGTAGCTGGAAAGCAGGGACTTCACCGTGTCGCTGCCCTCGTCAAAGGCTTCCACGATGACATCGCCAATGTCGTCGACGACATAGCTGTCATTGTCGACGCCGCCGACCAATGTGTCGGCCCCCGCGCCACCGTCCAACGTATCCCGGCCCAGCCCACCGTAAAGCTGGTCTGCGCTGTCGCCGCCGGCCAGACGGTCGGCCCCGTCACCGCCATAGAGAATGTCGATGCCAGCCCCGCCGGTCAGCCGGTCGTTACCGTCGTCGCCATGCAGGATGTCGCCATCGTCGCCACCGTCGATGGTATCGTTACCGATGCCGCCATGGATGGTGTCCACGCCCGCACCGCCGGTGATCTTGTCGTCGCCTTCACCGCCATAGATGGTGTCATTGTCGTCACCACCCTCGATGATATCGGCCCCTTCGTCACCGTAGAGAATGTCCGCGCCCACGCCGCCATAGATCCTGTCCGCACCGTCGCCGCCACGGAAGGTATCTGCGCCGTTGCTGCCGGTCAGGACGTTGGCCACGGCGTTGCCGGTTCCGGTCAACCCGCCGACCGTCAGGGTCAGGTTCTCGATATCCGTGCCCAGCACATAGTCGATGGAGGAGATCACCGTATCGACGCCGCCACCGCCGGCTTCGTCAACCACGTCGCCGGCATTGTCGACAACATAGATGTCGTTGCCAAACCCGCCTTGCAACCTATCCGCACCCAGTCCGCCATCGAGACGGTTCGCGCCCAGATTGCCGATGATGAGGTTGTTCCGCTCATTGCCGGTGATCTGATAGGCGCTCGCCCCGGCTGCGGCCTGAAGCCGTTCGACCTCGCTGCCCGCACCCAGCGTCCAGTTGGTCGAGACGGTGACGGTATCATAACCGCCGCCGATGGCCTCGATCACCACATCGCCTGCATTGTCGACGATATAATTGTCGTCGCCCGCCAGACCGATCAGCGTATCTGCGCCAGTCTTGCCGTCGAGCAGGTCGTTGCCCGCACCGCCGGTGATGCTGTTGGCAAGCGCGTTGCCCGTGCCAACGAAGTCGCCGGAGCCGGTGAACTCCAGTTGCTCGATGGTCGCGACCAGCGTGTAGGCGTTAAGGGACGTGCGAACCTTGTCCGCCGTGCCGCCGGTGTCCGTCACCACATCGCCGATGTCATCGACGATATAGGTGTCGTTGCCGAGGCCGCCGAACAGCTTGTCCGCGCCTGCCTTGCCGTCCAGCAGATTGTCATACTCATTGCCGGTCAACTGGTTGTCGAGTGCATTGCCCGTGGCGTTCAGCGCCGCGGCCTGCCCGGCCAGCAGGGTCAGCCGCTCGACATTATCGGACGCGATATAGCTGACCGAGGCATAGATGATGTCGTTGCCCTCATTGGAAAGTTCGACCACCACGTCGCCCGCGCTGTCGACATAATATTGGTCGTCACCCAGCCCGCCAATCAGGGTGTCATTGCCCAGGCCACCGTTGAGTATGTCGTTCTGGCCGCCGCCGGTGATCCGGTTGTCCAGATCGTTGCCGGTCCCGACGAAGGAACCGAAGCCGCCGGTGAAGATCAGGTTTTCGACATTGGCGAAGGATGCGAGCGAGATGCTGCGGATGCCGCTTTCGACCGTATCATTGCCCTCGCTCGGCAGTTCGACGATCGTGTCGAGCGCGGAGCTGACGCGATAGATATCGTCGCCGGCGCCGCCCTCCATATGGTCCGCACCGTCGCCGCCATCGAGGATGTCGTCGCCGGAACCGCCATAAAGGGTATCGTTGCCCGCATCGCCATAGAGGATGTCCGCGCCGCCATTGCCGGTCAGCGTGTCGTTGCCACCAAAGCCATGCGCCTCGTCATTGCCGACGCCGCCGACGAAAGTGTCCGCCGCCTTGCCACCATCATAGATGATGCCGACATTGGTGCCGTCGAGGACGAACAACTCGTCGGAGAACTGGATGCCCTCGACCCGGATGAGATGATCCTCGCCATTGTCGCCGCCATTGCCCGGTTCGGGGAAGTTGTCGACCACGATGTAGCCGCCCGCCCCGTCCGCGGTGATGGTGTAGTGGCTGCGGCTCTCGTTGATGAAGAAGATGTCATGACCCGCGCCGCCATCGACGGTCTGGTTGCCATGGCCGCCATAGATCAGGTCGTCGCCATCACCGCCATCGACCACATCCGCACCGCCATTGGTGATGATGCTGTCATTGCCACTGCCACCGTTGATGGTGTCCGCACCGGACCCGGCCGTGATGCTGTCATTATCCGCGCCGCCATCCAGCAGGCCGTTGCCCGACAAGATGTCCGCACCGGCACCGCCATAGAGGCTGCCGTTGCCGGTCAGCGTGTCGGCGCCCTCCTCGCCATAGAGGAAGCCATTGCCCGTGATGACGTCGTTGCCGCCATCGCCATGCAGTTCGTTGGTTCCCTCGCTATCGCTGATCTGGTCTGCACCGGCACCGCCATAGACGATGTCGTTGCCATGCTCGCCGCGGATGATGTCGTCGCCATCGCCACCCGACAGGCTATCGTCATTGTTGCCGCCGAGCAGCGTGTCGGCACCCAGGCCGCCATAGAGCTGATCCTCGCCAAAGCCGCCGTAGAGCTGGTCGATACCGTCGCCACCCTCCAGCCGGTCATTGCCGTCCTCGCCAAAGATCTGGTCGTCGTCGGCACCGCCATAGAGGCTGTCATTGTTGGTGCCGCCCAGGATCACATCGTAACCGGCCCCGCCATAGATGCTGTCCTGACCCTCATAGCCGTCCAGCCTGTCGTTCCCGTCGCCGCCGGTGATGCTGTCGTTGCCAGCGCCTGCGGTGATGATGTCGTCATTGGCCGTGCCTACCAGCGTCTCCGCCGTGGTCAACAGGATATGGTCGATGACCGTACCGCCAACCACCGCAGCCGCCGCCCCGCCAGCAAAGCTGAACTGCTCGACATTGGTGACGATGTCCTCACCGCCCGCGCCGCGATTGTCATAGACATGGAGGTTGCCCTCCGCGTCCTGCGCCACGGTGTAGGCATTGCGTGACAGGCCATAATTGACCCGGTCCACGCCGTCGCCGCCATCGACGCGATCGCTCGCATCGCCGGGGGTGAGGGTATCGTCGCCGGCGCCGCCATAGAGGCTGTCCTGACCGACCGAACCCGTCAGTATATCGTTGCCCTCATCGCCCGACAGATAGCCGGAGCCGGTCAGCGCATCGTTGCCGTCACCGCCGTAGAGCTTGTTGAGACCCACAAGATCGGTGATGCTGTCATTCCCGGCGCCGCCGTAAAGCTGGTCGTCGCCATCGTCGCTGCCGCCCAGGATGCCGCCGATCACATCGTCGCCGTCCTCGCCATAGACCCGGTCGCTCTGCGTGCCGCCGTCAAGCCGGTCGTTGCCGATGCCGCCGCGCAGCACGTCCCGCTGCGAACCGCCATAGAGGCTGTCCGCGCCGGCACCGCCGACCAGAAGATCGTCACCCTGATCGCCATAGATCGCGTCATTGCCGGTGCCGCCGTCGATGTCGTCGTCACCGTCATTGCCATGCAGGATGTCGGCGTCCGCGTCGCCGCGGATATAGTCGCCTTCCGTGCCACCGTTGATCGTGTCCGCACCATCGCCGCCATAGAGGGTGTCGCTGCCCGCCAGACCCTCGATCAGGTCGTCACCACCATTGCCCCGGACCAGGTCGTCGCCCGATCCAAGATTGATGAGCGGCGGGTTGGGCGCGCTATGATCGTTGATGATGTCGTTGCCCGCGGTGCCGTTCACCTCCACGCCATAATTGGGCGCAGTGGTGTAGTCGGCGTCGAGGAAGCGCACATCATAGATACCGACCAGCACGTCCTCGCCATCGGGCGAACCCGGCCGGTTGTCGGTGACGATGGTCTTACCGTCGATGGTGACGATGGTGTAGTCGTTCCGGTTGCCCGAATAATAGACGATGTCCGGGTTGGCGATCGTCTGGCCACCACCGAAGATCCGGTCGTCGCCACCGCCGCCATAGAAGACATCGCCACCAAGGCCGCCGCTGAGCCGGTCATCGCCAAAGCCGCCATAGAGCGTGTCGTTCCCGTCATCGCCGTTCAGGACATCCTGGCCATAGCCGCCATAGAGGAGGTCATTGCCTTCGTTGCCGCTGAACAGGTCGTCGCCGTCGCCCAGGGCATAGGGCGCGATGACGTCATCGCCCTCGCCGCCTTCGGCGCTGGCATTGCCGACGGCCGTGATCTGGTCGTTCCCGGTGCCGCCATAGAGCTGGTAGGTGCCGAACAATATGTCGTTGCCTGCCTCGCCATACAGCTTGCCGTTGCCGGACACACGGTCATCGCCATCGCCGCCATACAGGTCGCCGGAGCCGTTGAGCGTGTCGTTGCCACCCTCGCCATAGAGAGTGCCGGAGCCGGTCAGCGTGTCGTTGCCGTCGCCACCATAGAGGGTGTTGAGATCTTGATTGTCGACCAGCACGTCATCGCCGGTGCCGCCGGTCAGCGTGTCCGTACCCTCGCCGCCTTCGATATAGTCGTTGCCCGCATCACCCGACAGCGCATCGTTGCCGGTGCCGCCATAGAGCTGGTCGCGGCCATCGCCACCCGACACCGTGTCGTTGCCATCCGCACCGACCAGCACGTCGTTACCGACATTGCCCGACAATATGTCGTTGCCCGCACCGCCCAGCACATGGTCGTTGCCCGCACCGCCGTCGATGCTGTCATTCCCGTCGAGACCGGAGATCACATCGTCGCGTGCCGTGCCGTTCAACGTCTCACCCGCCGCCGTGCCGGTGATATAGGCACCCGCGCTGCCCGCCGTCGCAATGGTGGCGTCGGCAAAGCGCAGGCTCTCAACATTGGTCAGCAGGTCCGTGCCTTCCGAGGTGAAATTGGCGATGACGTTGAGCGCACCGCCCGCCGTGGCGACCACCGTGTAGCGGTCGCGCTGGTCGGCATATTCCGCCTGGTCGCTGTCCACGCCGCCGTCGATGATATCGTCGCTGTCATGGTTGAAGGGTGCACCGCCTGCGGCGACCTCCAGCCCGACATTATAGACCACATAGTCGCCGCGAATGACGTCGTCACCCGTGCCGCCATAGAAGGTCTGGCTGCCGTCCGTGCTGATCTCATAGAGGGTCGAGCCGCGCAGATAGTCGTTCCCCGCATCGCCATGGCCCGTGGCGCCAGCATAGACGAGGATGGTGTCATTGCCGCCATCGCCATGCAGTTCGCCGCCGCCCTTCACGATGTCGCTACCGGCATCGCCATGCGTCAGCGTGCCGCTGGTCAGGATCGTGTCGTTGCCCGTGCCGCCATAGGTGGTGCCGGTGGTGTAGAGTGTATCGTCACCATCGCCGCCATAGATGCTGCCCACGGCATAATTGTAGAAATTGCCGATCGTGTCGTTGCCAGCGTCGCCGTAAATCTCGCCATCCGCCTGGATGACGTCGTTGCCGGCGTCACCATGGATCAGGTTCAGGCCATTTTCGTCATAGATGAGGTCGTCGCCGTCCCCGCCGTTGATCGTGTCCGCGCCCTGGCCGCCATAGATATAGTCGCCATCCGCACCGCCAAAGACCGTGTCGGAACCACCGCCCGCGTAGATATGGTCGATGCCCTCGTCGCCGACCAGCAGGTCAATGCCGGAACCACCGTCCAGCACATCATTGCCGAGGCCCGCATAAAGCGTGTCGTTGCCATCGTCCCCGAACAGCCGGTCATTGCCCGCAAAGCCGGTGATGACGTCGTCGCCGGAGTCGCCGATCAATATGTCGTCGAACGGCGTGCCGGTCAGGTTCAGGCCGGTGTTCGGGATGGTCGGATGCGGATTGTCCAGTTCGTCATCGTTGAAGACGATCAGCTCGATGCCGGACAACGTGTCGGTGCCATAGGGCGATCCGGGACGCAGGTCGGTGACGGTGATGGTGCCGTCGACATGCCCCGTGACGCGGAAGGTCGCGCTGAGATACTCGAAGGCCCCGCCGCCGAGGTCGGTGTAGCTATAGGCGCCGATATTGGCGTTGTAATAGGCCTTGTCATAACCGGAGCCGCCGAAGACCTGATCGTCGCCCTCGCCGCCGGTCAGATTGTCGTCACCCGACCCACCGACGAGAATGTCCGTGCCATAGCCGCCGTTGATCGTGTCGTTGCCCGACCCACCGTACAGCGTCTCCGAACCGGAGCTGTAATAATAATTGGTCCAGCCGCGGATGACATCGTCGCCCTCGCCGCCATAGGCGACCGAGTAGAGCGTCGAAATATCGTCATTGCCGTCGCCGCCATCCAGTTCGCCAGTGCCGGACAGGATGTCGTCGCCCACATCGCCGAACAGCAGGCCGTCGCCGGTGATCCGGTCATTGCCATCGCCGCCATGGACCAGACCATAGGCGGAGATGGTGTCCGCTCCCGCGCCACCGTCGATATTATTATAACCCTGCGTGTCCTGGATGATGTCGTCACCCGCGCCACCCGTGATCGCATCGTCACCGGCATCGCCGAACAGCTGGTCGTTGCCGTCGCCACCGTCGATGACATCGTCTCCGGCATCGCCATGGACGATGTCGTAGCCGCCACCGGCCGAGATGGTGTCGTTACCCTCGCCGCCATAGACGACGTCGTTGCCGATACCCCTGCCGAAGTCGGCGATGAACGCGCCCGCGAAGGAATCCGACAGGATATTGTCGTTGCCCGCACCGCCATAGATGCGGTCGTTGCCCGCGCCCGTGTCGATATTGTCATCCCCATCGAGACCCGTGGCGATGTCGTCAAACGCCGTGCCGCTGATCGCGTCGCCACCCGCCGTACCCGTCAGGGTCAGGCCGGTGTTCAGGTCGCTGACCTGGAAATCGACATCCGTGAAGCGCAGCGTCTCGACGTCGGACACCTGGTCGGTGCCCTCATAGCCATGATTGTCCACCACCGTGTAGCCGCCGAGGCCATCCTGGGCGACGGTGAAGTCGCCGCGAACGCGGACATAGGTCGCCACGTCGTCATTCTCGCCGCCGTCGATGATGTCATCGCCAGTGCCACCGCTGATGATGTCCTCGCCCGATCCGCCGACCAGCAGGTTGTTGCCCGACCGATTGCCGGCATAGAGCCGGTCGTCGCCCGCATCGCCATAGGCCACGTCGTCGCCCAGATCGATATACACCGCATCGTCACCGTCGCCGCCATAATAGGTGGCCGACCCCTCGTGCAGATAATCCTGCGCGAAGCTGTCGTTGCCCGCACCACCATAGGCCGTCGATCCGCCATAGGGGTTGAGCGAGTCATTGCCGTCATCGCCATGGATCGCACCTACGCCGCTGACAAAGTCGTCGCCCGCATCGCCGTGGATCTCGCCCGTGCCGGTCACGGTGTCGATGCCATCGCCGCCATAGAGCTTGCCCGTGCCGTTCAGCGTATCGCGGTCGTTGCCGCCATACAGAATGCCGGAGCCAGTGAGCGTATCGTCGCCATCGTCGCCATGGATGACGTTGGCCCCCTCATTGTCGATGATGGTGTCGTCATTGTTGCCGCCATAGAGGAAGTCGCCGTGCAGGCCACCCTCGATATGGTCGTCCTCCTCGCCGCCATAGATGGTGTCGACGCCGGAGCCGCCATACAGGTCGTCGTCGCCCTCACCGCCGCGCAACGTGTCGTTGCCTGTCTTGCCGAACAGCACGTCGGGACCGCCATCGCCATAGATGGTGTCATTGCCACCACCGCCGGAGATACGGTCGAAGCCGGGTCCGGCATGGATGATGTCATCGCCCTGCAAGTCATAGGAGGTGATCGGGTTGGAGATGTCGAAGCCCGGATCCTCGCCCGGCAGGATCGCACCCGGCTGCGCATAGAGCGGGGTGCCGGGGATGCGGTCGTCCGCGCTGGAGGCATAGTAGGTGTAGCCGGCAAAGGTCGCCAGCGGCACTTCCTGATCGTCGAAGACCAGAACCTCGACACCGGTCAGCGTATCGCTGCCCTCCGGCGAGCCGGGGCGATTGTCCGTCACCGTCACTGTGCTGTCGGGATTGACCACGACCGTATAGTCGACGCGATTGCCGGTGTAGCGTGCACTGTCATAGCCCGCGCCGCCAAAGAGCAGGTCGTTGCCGCCCTGACCGGAGTCCCCGATCAGTTCATCATCGCCATCACCACCATAGAGGAAGTCGTCGCCACCGAGACCGGACAGCTTGTCCTCGCCCGCACCGCCCTGAAGCGCCTGTGTGCCCGCGGCGCCAATCAGTTCGTCATCGCCCGCATCACCCACGCCGATGCCGTTGATGACCGTGATCCGGTCGTCGTCTTCGCCGCCATAGAGCGTGCCCGAACCGCTGAGCACATCCTCGCCCGCATCGCCATACAGCGTGCCATTGCCGGAGATAGTGTCATTGCCCAGACCGCCATGCACCATGCCGGTGGCATTGATGCTGTCATTGCCGTCCTGACCATCGACGTCGTTGGTGCCGCTGACGTCATAGATATAGTCATTGCCCTCCCCGCCGCGGATGAAATCATCACCGCCGCCGCCCTGGAGGTTGTCGGGGCCGCTGCCGCCATAGAGGCTGTCGTTGCCGAACCCACCATAGATGGTGTCGCCGCCCGCATTGCCGCTCAGCGTATCGTTGGACGAGGTGCCATAGATGATATTGTCGGCCGAGGTGCCGTCGATGGTGACGCCCGTACCGCCCGGCGCATAGCTGGGCGTGAAATTGTCGAGCGTCAGGTCGCCGACCGTCAGATTCTCCAGCCGTGCCAGTGACACCCCTGCACCCGCGCCCGCGCCGTCGCGATCATAGACGACGAGGACATCGGCCCCGTCCTGCACCAGTTGCAGATAGCCGTTGAGGAAGGGATTTTCGCCGCTGACATACCCGCTCGCCTGACCGAGGATCGTGTTGAGGTCGAGGATGTCGCCACCCGGCCCGCCCGCGAAATCGGTGATGGCGTCTGCGCCGGACGATGCCGTCCAGTAGAGTTGATAGGTATCGCGCCCGGCCCCGCCGGTCAGGGTCGAACCCGCACCGCTATAGCCGACATAGCTGAAGCTATCGTCACCAGTACCGCCATCGACGCTGTTCGTGCCCTGATAATCGCCAAAGCTGTCGTTGCCCGCACCACCACTCAGCACATCGTTGCCAATGCCGCCGTCGAGATAATCGCCCCCCTCGCCGCCGCTCAGCGTATCGACGCCGCGACCACCGTAGAGCGCGTCATTGCCGCCATTGCCATTGATGACATCGTTGCTGGGCGTGCCGGACAGGCTGTGGCCGGCATTATCGTCGTCGATGGTGACGCCGGTGCCATCCGGGCCAAATCCGGGGAAGAAATTTGCATAGGTGAGCGTCGTCGCGGTCACATTCTGGAGCCGCAGGACGGATTCCCAGACAGTGCCGCTGGCATCCGCGCTATATTGCAGGATCGTGTCGAGGCCGTCCTGGAACAGGCGCAGATATCCCGCCACGAACGGGTTGTCGCCGGAACCGAAATTGACGTTGTTGACAATGGTCAGGTTGACCACATCACCACCGGCACCGGCCGCAAAGTCTGTCACGACATCGGCCGCATAGCCGATCTGCCAGTTGAGATGGTAGATATCGGAACCACTGCCACCGGTCAGCGTATCAACCGCTCCCAGATAGCTGACATTGCTGAACTGGTCACTTCCCGCGCCGCCATAAACGCTGTTGGTGCCCTGATAGTCGTTGAAATTGTCGTTATCGTCGCCACCGTACAGCGTGTCGTCCGACACGCCGCCGTCCAGATAGTCGGCACCGGCCTCACCATAGAGCTGGTCCTGACCCGCGCCGCCGTACAGACCATCATTTCCCCCACCGGCAAAGATGGTGTCATTGCTGGGCGTACCGCTGAACGATTCACCGGCTGCGGTGCCAATGATCGTCGCGCCCGTGCCATCCGGCCCATATTGAGGCGTGAAATTGTCATAGACGAAGTTGGCCACCGTGGTGTTGCCCAGCCGGATGACGTTGGCCCAGTCGCTGCCCAGACCATCGGCGTTGAACTGGAGCAGCGTATCGGCGCCATCCTGTTGCAGGCGCAGATAGCCGCGCAGGAACGGATTGTCCCCGCCCAGATAGACGCCACCCACCGAGTTGATGTTGATGACGTCGCCGCCAACGCCGGTCGTGAAATCGGTGATGGTGTCGAGCGCGCTGGTCGCGGTCCAGTTCAGATTATAGCTGTCACGGCCAGCACCGCCGCTCAGCGTATCGACGCCGCTGCCATAGGCCACATTGTTGAATGTATCATCGCCTGCGCCGCCATAAAGGCTGTTGTTGCCTTCATAATCGTCCAGTGTGTCATTGCCGCCGTCGCCTTCCAGAGTATCGTTGCCGCCCTGTCCCTGAAGGCTGTCATTGTCCGCGCCGCCATGCAACTGGTCGTTGCCGCTGCCGCCCGCGATATAATCGCTGCCCGCGTCACCGAACAGCGCATCCTCGCCACTGCCGCCATAAATGGCGTCATTGCCCGCACCGCCATCGACCAGGTCATTGCCGCTCAGGCCGTTGATCGTGTCGCCGCCGCCATTGCCATAGAGGCTGTCGTTGCCGGACGAACCCTGGATCGTATGGGCCGCATCGTCATCGTTGATCGTGATGCCCGCTCCGTCCGGAGCATGGGAGGGCGAGAAATTCTCACGGGTCAGCGTCTCCGGGCTGACGCCGCTCAGTTCGACGATGCTCTGCCAGCCATCGCCGCCGCCATTGACATCCACCTGCAACAGGGTGCCCGATAGGTCCGCATTGTCGACCAGACGCAGATAGCCCGTCGCAAAGGGATTGTCGCCACCCGGCAGTCCGCTGAGCGAGGCGATGACGAGGGAGAGGTCGATCACGTCGCCGCCCGCACCGACCGCAAAGTCGGTCACCATGTCGGCGGTATTCGCAGCGTTCACATAATGGAGGCGATAGGTGTCGCTGTCAGCGCCGCCGGTGATGACGTCGGCCGCACCGCCGTCATGGCTGACATTGTAGAACAGGTCGCTGCCCGCCCCGCCCAGGATGGTTGCACCCGCACCGTTGATGGTGATGGTGTCGTTACCCTCGCCACCCGACAGCGTCGATCCGGCACCGCCCGCGATGGTATCGTTGCCGCCACCGCCATAGATGATGTCACCCGTACCGCTGCCGCCATAGAGGGTGTCGTTGCCCGCACCGCCCGTGATCGTGTCGGTGCCCGCACCGCCATCGGCATAATCGCCATCGTCGCCGGTCTCGATGATGTCATTGCCCGCGCCGCCATAGAGCTGATCCGATCCGGCACCGCCATAGAGGCTGTCGTTGCCATCCTCGCCATGGAGCGCGTCGTTGCCCGCATTGCCGGACAGAGTGTCATTGCCCAGGCCGCCATAGAGGGTGTCATTGCCGTCGCCGCCGGACACGGTATCATTACCTGCTCCCGCATTGACGGTGTCGTTGCCACCGTTGGCGTTGATCGTATCGGAGTCGGAGGTGCCGTTCAGCGTGTTGCCGGTATCGCCATCGTTGATCGTCACGCCGTCGACGCCGGTCGGCGAAAAAGCCTGGCTGTTGTTGTCGCGCGTCAGAGCCGCCGGGTCGAGGTTCTGGAGACGCAGCACCGTCCCCCAATTATCGCCACCGCCATTGGTGTCGATCTGCAACAGCGTGTCCACGCCATCGGCGACAAAGCGCAGATGCCCGGTGGTGAACGGATTGGTGCCGCCCGCATAATTGCTGAGCGAGGCGATCAGATAGGTCAGGTCGATCTTGTCGCCGCCTGTGCCCGGCGCGAAATCGGTGATGATGTCGGCGGTGTAGGTCGCGCTGTAATAATAGGGACGATAGGTATCGATCCCCGTGCCGCCGGTGAACGTATCCGCCGTCCCGCCATAGAGGGACACCCAGGTGAAGAAGTCATCGCCCGCACCGCCATCGGCCGTGCCGCCGCCCGAACCTGTCAGATACAGTTCGTCATTCCCCTCCCCGCCGTAGAGCGCGCCACGCGGGTTCTGGAGATAGTCGTTGCCGGCATCGCCATAGACCTGATCGCCCGCGCCGTCGCCACCATAGAGGGTGTCGCCACCGCCACCGCCGTGGAGGACATCGTCACCCGCACCGCCGTCGATCGTGTCATTGCCATCATTGCCGTTGATCGTGTCGGTGCCCGACCCGCCATAGAGGGTGTCGCCCGCATTGCTGCCGGTCAGGCTGTCATCACCACCTGCGCCATCCACATAGCCGCCGTCGCTGTCATTGCCGAGGTTCAGGCTGTCATTGCCCTCCCCGCCGTACAGCGTGTCATAGCCTGCTCCGCCATCGACAATATCGTTGCCCGACCCGCCATAGACGACATCCTGCCCGGCGCCCGCGTTGACGGTATCATTGCCGCCACCCGCGTTGATCGTGTCATTGCCGCCATTACCATTGATGGTGTCGGAATCGACCGTACCGTTCAGCGTATGGCCCGCATCATCGTCATTAATGACGATGCCCACGCCATTCTGCGAATAGCCCTGCGTGAAATTGTCGCGCGTCAGCGTGGTCGGATTGACATTCGCCAGACGCAATATGGTGTAGAAATTATAGCTGCTGCCCGCCGCGCCGTCCCGGTCATACTGGACCAGCGTATCATTGCCGTCCGCGATCAGCCGCACATGCCCGGAGATGAAGGCGTTGGTATCGGCGGGCAGGCCGCTGAGGCCTGCCTCGGAAAAGTCCAGCTTGTCGCCGCCCGGCCCCGCCTGGAAATCGGTAACGGTATCGACCGCATAGCTGGGGTCGAGATAGGTGAAGACATAGGTGTCGGAACCGTCGCCACCCGTTACCGTGGTAAAGCCGTTCCCGGCGCTGATGTCGCGGAACACATCGTCGCCGGCGCCGCCATAGGCGATGTCGGTGCCGTTATCGCTGCCGCCATAGCTCAGGTAGAAGAGGTCATTGCCACCCTCACCGGACAGCGTGTCGTTGCCTGCGCCGCCATAATAATTTTCGAATGTGTCGTCGCCGTCGCCGCCGGACAGCGTGTCGTTGCCGCTCTGGCCGCGCAGGTCGTCATTGCCCGCGCCGCCCCGGACGATGTCGTCGCCCTCGTCGCCGCTGACATAGTCATTGTCCGCGCCACCATCGAGCGTGTCATTGCCCGATCCACCATAGAGGGAGTCCGCTCCTGCACCGCCATCGGCAATGTCCGCACCGCCATAGAGCGAGATGGTGTCGTTGCCGCCATTGCCCGTAACCGTGTCGCCATCGCCAGTACCGTTCAGGCTGTGGCTGTCGTCGGTATCGACGATGGTCACGCCGATCCCGTCCGGCGACCAGTTCTGCACGATATTGTCGCGAGTCAGAGTCGTGGCGTCGACGCCCGAAAGACGCAGCAGCGCGACCCAGCCATCGGATGCACCCACGCCGTCGCGATCATATTCCAGGACCGCATCCGCGCCGTCCTGCGCGAAACGCAGATAATGGTTGGCGAACGGATTTTCGCCGGACGCCAGGCCACTGAAGCTCAGGCTGCCGATGTCGATCTGGTCGCCACCCGCGCCGAATGTGAAGTCGGTGATGATGTCCACGCTCGGATTGTTCGTGTCCGGCGTGACCGGGTAATAAATGTCCGACCCCGCGCCGCCCGTGATCGTCGCCTCGCCCAGCCCCGTGCCCAACTGGTAGAAACGATCCACGCCGTCACCGCCATAAAGCGTGTCTGTGCCGCTGCTCGTCCCGCCACCCGTGCTGTAGGAGCGCGTGTAGAAGCTGTCGTTGCCCGCGCCGCCATAGGCTGCGTCGTTGCCGCCCGCACCGCCATAATAGACGGCGTCCAGATAGACGGTGTCATTGCCCTCGCCACCGTACAGCGTGTCATTGCCATTGGCCGTACCGCCATAATAGCCGTCGCCATACAGATAGTCGTCGCCGGCACCGCCGGTGACCGTATCGTTGCCGGCATCACCATAAAGATAGTCGGTCGCACCACCGCCATCGATCTGGTCGGCATCGTCGCCACCATATATCTCGTCGGTGCCGCTGCCGCCGGTCAATATGTCATTGCCCTGCTCGCCGTTCAGCACGCCACCGTCAGCACCGCCGTCGATCGTGTCGCCGCCGCTGCCGCCATAGATGACGTCATAGCCCGCGCCGCCATAAATGGTGTCGGCGCCGGAACCACCGTTCAGGAAGTCGTTGCCGCCCAGACCGCTGATCGTATCCCCTGCGGAGCCACCATAAAGGGTGTCCGCATTCTCCGTGCCGGTCAGTGTCTGCGGCACGTCCGTCTGCGGCGGGAAGCCGCCGAAATTCTCGGCCGTGAAGTCGGTGGCAAGACGGTTGGTGAAGCGTGCGATTTCCACCGCCGTCCAGCTGGTGGCATCCGCGCCGTCATAATCACCGAGCAGCACGACGTCGTCGCCATCCTGTATCAGCGTGAGGTGGCCGGAGCTGAAGGGGTTGCTGCCCGACGGCCGGTTCGGCAGCGATCCGATGGCGCTGAGGTCGAAGATGTCGCCGCTCGCACCCGTTGCGAAATCGGTAATGACCACCACCGGCTGCGGCGGCACGGAATAGTTGAAACCGCGGTAGATATAACGGTCCTGCCCGTCGCCGCCCGTATAAGTGGTGGTGAGGCTGCTATAACCCACATTGTCGAACGTGTCCGCACCCGCGCCGCCATCCGCTATGCCGCCAGCATAGGTGGTGGAGATGCTGTCGTCGCCCGCGCCGCCGTAAATATCGACCAGGCCATTGCTCGCCTGAATGATGTCATTGCCGTCACCGCCATAAATGACACCATTGTCGTCCACCGCCGTGATGGAGAAGGTCGCACCGCCACCTCCGCCATAAATGGCCGCATCATAGGTGATCGTATCGTCGCCCGCGCCGCCATCCAGCGTCGAGATACCGTTCTGGGCGGACAGGCGATCCGCCCCGGCCCCGCCGTACAGGCTGTTGTTACCGCCTTCATCGCTCAGCTCGTCAGCGCCCTGATCGCCATGCAGAACATCATTGCCCGTGCCGCCATAGAGATGGTCGTCGCCCGTGCCGCCCGTCAGGCTGTCGTTGCCCGCGCCGCCATAGAG
This sequence comes from Sphingobium sufflavum, assembly GCF_021403115.1. GTDB lineage: Bacteria > Pseudomonadota > Alphaproteobacteria > Sphingomonadales > Sphingomonadaceae > Sphingobium > Sphingobium sufflavum. Next base: position 4,239 of record NZ_JAJSSH010000016.1, on the reverse strand, counting down.
GTAATCCGCGCCATCGCCCTGCGTGGGCAGGCCCAACACCGCGCCACCGCGCACCTCAAATGCCCAGACGCCAGCGGTGCCCAGATTGCCTTGCCCCGTGTGCAGGCCACTGCCGTTGCCGGGCACGCTGTATCCCACGCCATTATAGCTGACCTGCGGCGTGTTGACGGCGAAATTCTGCGCCTCGTAGCGATAGACGATGTCGAAATCGCCCGCGCCCAGCGCCTTGACCTGCACCTGCGCCGCGTTGGGCGTCCGGCCATAGGAATAGCGGCCGACATCGTCCCAGGTCACGGTGATCGTGTTGGTGCTCGCGTCGAAATCATACCAGACCAGGTTGCTGCCGGTGCTGTTGCCCCCCGCGCTGGGCGTCATCGCGCCCGACCGCGTGTCGATGTCGATGGGCAGCAGGCTCAGTTGCAGGCCACCGATGGTCACGATACCATTATTGTTGATGGTGATCTGGCTGACCGCAGCCCCATTGACGACCCAGTCGGTCGCCGCGAAATCGCCGGGGAAGGCGATGTTATAGCTATTGTCGTCGTTGCCGCCGATGGTCGCTTCGCCAAAATCGGTCGTGCCGCCCAGCCCGTTGACCAGCGCATTGCCCAGCGGGCCGAAATGCGACGCCAGATCGACGGGGTCGGTCGTGACAAACACACCCTCGTCACCGCCAAAGAGAATATCGTCGCCCGCGCCACCTTCGAGGCTGTCGTTGCCCAGTCCACCCTCGATATAATCATTGCCGACGCCGCCATAGACGGCATCGTTGCCGCCCAGCGCCTCGATCCTGTCCGGCCCGAAACCACCGTTCAGCGTCTCGCTCACGTCCGTGCCGGTGATCTCTATGCCTTCGCCATAGACTGGGTAGCCCAGATCATTGTTCGCCGCGGACAAGGCGGACGCATCCACATTGATCAGCCGAACCAGATCATAGCTGTTATGGAGACGGATAAGCGTGTCCGCACCGTCCTGAATCGCCTGCAAGGCGCCGGTTTCGAACGGATTTTCGCCCTCACTCCAATATCCCTGCACCTGAAGGTTCGCGAGGCCCAGCACATCTTCGGACAGGTCGAAGTCCGTGATGATGTCGGTGACGCCATTATTACCGTTATCGAGGTAATAAATGTCCGCGCCTGCACCACCGGTGAAGGTGTCGACAAAAGCATCCCTGAAATCATTATGGTCATAATAGCTGCGATAGAAAGCAGCAGAATTGTTGATGGCATCACCAACCGGCGTATTGCCGGGCAGTTCGCCATAGGCGTTGGGATTATCGCCGAACACATCATTGCCAGCGCCGCCAGACAGCGTATCCGCCCCTTCGCCACCGTCCAGCAAGTCGTCGCCATCCGCACCCAGCAGCGTGTCATCGCCCCAGCCGCCGGACAGCACATCCGACCCGGCACCGGCATCGACCGTGTCCGCCTCGCCCGTGCCCGTCCAGTAATCGCCGAACTCGCCCAGCGCCGTTTCGGTCGAAACACCCACGCCGTTGCGCGCGATGGCCGGCGCGAAATTCTCCAGCGTCCAGTCCGCCAGATCGACGTTGACGAGGCGCACCAGCGTATCCCAGCCGTCGCCGCTCGCATCCCGGTCGATCTGGAGCAGGACGTCATCACCATCCTGCACCAGTTGCAGATAGCCCTGGTGGAAGGGGTTGGTGCCATAGGTATAGCCGCTCAGGCCGCCATAGCGCAGGAAGCTGTAGAGATCGATCCGGTCGCGCCCGGCACCCGTATCCACCACCTTGAAATCGGTGATGACATCTTCCACGCCAATGCCGTTCTGCGACAGCGAATAGGTGTTGCTTCCGGACCCGCCGGTCAGCGTGTCGACGCCATTGTTGCCGATCTGGTTGGAGAAATAGTCTGCGCCCGCGCCGCCATCATAGGTCGCGCCGCCCGTACCGCTGCTGTAGAGATAGTCGTTGCCTTCGCCGCCATAGGCCTGCGCGCCGTCGGACGAGACGATGATATAATCACCCCCCTCACCGCCATAGAGGCGGTCGGTCGTCGCGGAACCATCATAGCCGCTGTAAAGGGAATCGTTGCCGACACCGCCATAAATGTCATCGGAACCACTACCGCCGAACAACTGGTCCTCGCCCGTGCCGCCATCTATGGTGTCATCGTTCTCGCCACCGTCGATATAATCCGCGCCGCCGCCACCATAAATGGTGTCATTGCCGCTGTCGGCATAGATCTGGTCGCCCTCGGCAGAATAATAGTTACCGTTGTTGTCGTCATAGGCATCCAGATTGGCGTCGGACCCGGTGATGACATCATCGCCCGCGCCGCCATAGACTGTATCGAAACCGCCGTTTCCGATGATAATGTCGTCGCCCGCGCCGCCGTCCAGCACATCGCGGGTGATCTGCTTATAGCCGTTTTCATCCTCGAAGATGATTTCGGCGGACGATCCGGTCAGCGTATCGTTACCCTCGCCGCCGGACAGGAAGACATAGCTCTGCGACAGGGCGCCCGTCAGTACATCGTTGCCGCCCTGACCATAGGCTTCCGCATATTGGTAGGCCAAGACCGAGATACTGTTGTTCAGATCATTGCCATAGGCATATTGATATTCGTTGAAATCGAGAAATTCCAGATTCTCGACATTGTCGCCCAAAGAATAGCTGTTGAGGATGGCATATTGGATCTGGACCGTATCGATACCGTCATCGACGCCTTCGACGACCACATCGCCATTATCGTCGATCAGGTAGATGTCGTCGCCCTGGCCGCCCGCCAAAGTGTCCGCCCCGGACCCCCCGTCCAATATATCCGAACCGCCCAGTCCGTTGAGCGTATCATCGCCCTCCAGACCCTGAATATGATCGCTGCCTTCGGTGCCGTTAAGGGTTTCACCGATGTTCGTGCCGAGAATATCCACGCCAGTTCTCCATCCAATTCGGTCGGATGTCCGGCGCGCTGCCATATCGATTACATGCAGGTAAGGGTTGCCTTTGGAATCGCGACGAATCGCAGATTCACCCCATGATCGACTGGCAACCCACCGGACTTTTGTTGGGTTTTATAACGCCCACTTGTCCGCTGATCCGGTCATTAACGGGATGGTAACTGGCTTGCAATTGGTAAAATTGACTTTGGACCCGCGATAACATGCCAAGAACCAGAACACCGCGCATTTCTTGTTCTAGATACTTGGAAGATAACATTTTTATGGAAATCACATCTTCATGGCCCATTTTGGTACAGGGCATTACAAGGGCCGGGAGAGCAACAGTGAACCATCCTGACCACCGGTGAAAACCCTCCCTGTCGCGCGCCACATCGCGGCGAACGACCGGTCGACGTCCATCATTTTCCAGCTGAGGCGAACAACGGCTTGCCAGACCGAAAAGTCACACCTATTAGCAGCCGCCTGCCTGCCTGATTCTTCGGAATCAGGCTCGGTCGGGGAGTAGCTCAGCCTGGTAGAGCACTGTCTTCGGGAGGCAGGGGCCGGAGGTTCGAATCCTCTCTCCCCGACCATATTTTCCTAGAAATAGAGACATATCTTTCCCTCCGGGGACAGGGGCGCAGGGTTCACCTGAAGTCATCTCCATGGCTTTGTGTAAAGCCGGGGCGCGCTCTGCCAGCCCCCATCCCTGCACCATGAGCTTATCGCCCCAAGGGGCCGGCAAATCACCATGCCTTCCGGCGCAACGCCGGAAAAGCCGAACGGACCTAGCCACACGTCAGGCACAAACAGTCGTTTGTGCCCACCGCTAGCCATACTCGGCCAATCCGACCTCCCGCTACCAAACCCGCGCCATGCCTCGCGCGGCTCCGTTCACCGTCCGACGGCCGTATAGGTAAATCCGGCCTTTTCGACGAAGTCTCTGGGGTAGACGTTGCGCAGGTCGACCAGGATGGGCTGGCTGAGCAGTGCCTTGGCCCGGTCGAGGTCGAGCGCGCGGAACGCGTCCCATTCGGTCACGATGACCAGGCCGTCCGCGCCCTCCATCGCCTCATAGGCGTTGGTGCAATAGTGGACGTCGCTCAGCACCAGCTTGGCCTGCTCCGTGCCTTCCGGGTCATAGGCGCGCACCGTGGCGCCCGCGTCCTGCAACGTCTGCACCACCGCGATCGCCGGGCTGTCGCGCATGTCGTCCGTGTTCGGCTTGAACGTCAGGCCCAGTACCGCCACCGTCTTGCCGCGCACATCGCCGCCCATCGCCGCGATCACCTTGCGGCCCATCGCCCGCTTGCGATTGTCGTTGACGGCCACCACCGC
>NZ_JAJSSH010000015.1 GCF_021403115.1 Sphingobium sufflavum | reverse complement strand
GCGGTGGTGGCCGTCAACGACAATCGCAAGCGGGCGATGGGCCGCAAGGTGATCGCGGCGATGGGCGGCGATGTGCGCGGCAAGACGGTGGCGGTGCTGGGCCTGACGTTCAAGCCGAACACGGACGACATGCGCGACAGCCCGGCGATCGCGGTGGTGCAGACGTTGCAGGACGCAGGCGCCACGGTGCGCGCCTATGACCCCGAAGGCACGGAGCAGGCCAAGCTGGTGCTGAGCGACGTCCACTATTGCACCAACGCCTATGAGGCGATGGAGGGCGCGGACGGCCTGGTCATCGTGACCGAATGGGACGCGTTCCGCGCGCTCGACCTCGACCGGGCCAAGGCACTGCTCAGCCAGCCCATCCTGGTCGACCTGCGCAACGTCTACCCCAGAGACTTCGTCGAAAAGGCCGGATTTACCTATACGGCCGTCGGACGGTGACTAAGAAGGGCACGGTGCTGGTGACGGGCGCGGCAGGCTTCATCGGCCATGCCACCGCCCATCGCCTGCTCGACCGTGGCGAAACGGTGGTCGGCATCGACATCGTCAACGACTATTATGATCCTGCCCTGAAGGAGGCGCGGCTCGCCACGCTGACCGGGCGGGAGGGCTTCCGCTTTCACCGCATCGACATTGCGGACACCGATGGAGTCGCCCGCATCGTGCGCGATAACGGGGTGCGGCGCATCGTCCATCTCGCCGCACAGGCGGGCGTGCGCTACAGCCTGCAAAACCCCTTCGCTTATGAACGGTCCAATCTGGCGGGGCATCTCTCCCTGCTGGAGGCCAGCCGTCATGCCGAGCATTTTCAACATCTTGTCTATGCTTCTTCATCCTCTGTCTATGGTGACAGACCGATGGGCGGCGCCGGTTTTTCGGAGGATGAGCGGATCGACAAGCCCGTCTCTCTCTATGCCGCGACGAAGGCGGCGTGCGAACTGATGAGCCAGAGCTATGCCAGCCTCTATGGCTTTCCGCTGACCGGCCTGCGCTTTTTCACCGTCTATGGTCCGTGGGGCCGGCCCGACATGGCCTATTTCGGCTTTACGCAGAAAATCCTGCGCGGCGAGCCGATCGAAGTCTATGGCGAGGGCCGCATGGCGCGCGACTTCACCTATATCGACGATATCGTGGACGGCATCATCGGCGCGCTGGACCATCCCCCAGCCACCCATAACCATCGCATCCTGAACATCGGCGACAGTCGCCCGGTCGGGCTGATGGCCATGATCGAAGCGCTGGAGCGGGCCATCGGCCGCACGGCGGAAAAGATCATGCGCCCCATGCAACCCGGCGACGTAACCGCGACCTATGCCGACATATCCCGCCTCAACGCCCTGTGCGGCTATCATCCCAAGGTGATGCTGGAGGATGGCCTGCAACGGTTTGCGGCATGGTACCGGAATTTTTACGATAACTGACTAACACCTGCCACACCGGCAGTTTTCGACAAGAGTTTCCAGGAGGGTTTTTGTGACGATACGCAAAGCCGTGTTCCCCGTGGCAGGCCTCGGCACCCGGTTCCTGCCCGCAACCAAGGCGGTGCCCAAGGAAATGCTGCCCATCGTCGATCGCCCGCTGATCCAATATGCGGTGGACGAGGCGCTGGAGGCCGGGATCGAGACGATGATCTTCGTCACCGGCCGGGGCAAGATGGCGATCGAGGATCATTTCGACCTGGCCTATGAACTGGAGCGCACCCAGGCGGATCGCGGCAAGTCGGTCGCGGCGCTGGAGGGCACGCGCCTCACGCCCGGCAACGCCATCTTCATCCGCCAGCAGGAGCCGCGCGGTCTGGGCCATGCCATCTGGTGCGCGCGCGACGTCATCGGCGACGAGCCGTTCGCGATCATCCTGCCCGACGAATTCATGGTGGGCCAGCCGGGCGCGGGCTGCATGAAGCAGATGGTCGACGCTTATGACCGCACTGGCGGCAACCTGATCTGCGCGCTGGAAGTGCCGATCGAGGACACGCCCAGCTATGGCGTGCTCGACCCCGGCACGCGTGACGGCACGCTGACCGAGGTGAAGGGGCTGGTCGAAAAACCGGCGAAGGGCACCGCACCGTCCAACCTGATCGTCGCGGGCCGCTACATCCTCCAGCCGGAGGTGATGGACCTGCTCGCCACGCAGGAAGCGGGCGCGGGCGGCGAAGTGCAGCTGACCGACTCCATGGCCAAGCTGATCGGCAAGCAGCCTTTCCATGGCGTGACCTTCGACGGGGAACGCTATGACTGCGGATCGAAGCTGGGCTTCGCACAGGCCAATTTCGCACTCTCCTGCCGCGACGCGGCGATGGGCGACGAGTTGAAGCGGTGGGCGAAGGCGCTTCTTTAGGGCCGAACTACCGCCAATAGTTTCGTCATTGCGAGCGCAGCGAAGCAATCCATGGGGCGACGCAGTGGATTGCTCGCCATGACGATGCAAGGAAAAGTCATCCTGCCCTAAACCAGCCCAACCGATGCCCGGATCGAAACCGGCTCCAGCCCAAACCCCTCACCCCTTGCGCCGCGCATCCGCATTCTTCGTCCGCAGCGTCGCGGAGGCGGCCATGGGATCATCCGGCCAGGGGTGGCGCGGGTAGCGGCCCCGCATCTCCTTCGCCACATCCGCCCAGCTTCCGCGCCAGAAAGCGGGCAGATCGCGCGTCGTCTGGATGGGACGCCCGGCCGGGGAGGTCAGGCTGAGCACCAGCGGCACCCGCGCTTCCCCCACCAGCGGATGCTCCGCCACGCCGAACAGCGCCTGCACGCGCAGTTCCACGCGCGGGCCGCCCTCCGCGCCATAGTCTATGTCATGGTGGCTCCCCGCCGGGCTGACGAACTGGCGCGGCGCGATGCGCTCCACCCGCTTCTGCCCGTCCCAGCCCAACCGATTGTCCAGCATCTGCGACAAGGCGCCCGGATTGATCGCGGACAGCCGCCGCGCGCCCGCGGGCAGCACCTCCGGCAACCACGCCGCCACGCTCTCCCGCAGCGCCGCCTCGCCGATGCTCTCCTCCCCTGCATAGGACGCCCGCATCCGCAGTGACCGCGCGCCGTCCGGCCAGGGCAAGTCCTCCAGCCCCTGCGCCGCGATCCCCGCCGCCAGCGCCGCGACCACCGCGTCCCGGTCCGGCGCATCGTCATTGCCCGACGACAGGCGGATCGCGCCCAGCCGGCGCTCCCGCAACGCCTCCACCCCGCCGATCTCCGGCTTGAACCGCACCGTGCGATGATCCGCGATCCGGTCGGCGAACAGCGTCTCTATACGCCGCGCGTCGATGGGCGCGGCGGACAGGATGCGCGCGCCCGCCGCCGTCCCCTGCACCTCGCCGATCGCCAGCCACTCGGCCCGCGCCAGCGGCGACAGCGGGTCGAGGCGGAACGCCCGCCCGCCCGCGCTGATCCAGTCCGCGCCATCCGCACCGCGCCGTTTCGCCACCCGGTCGGGAAAGGCCAGCGACAGGCACAGCGCCACCGCATCGTCCCCCTCCTCGCCATCACGCCCGCCCGCCAGTTTCGCCCAACGCCGCGCGAGGCTTCGCGCCGCGTCCGCTCGCGCGCCCTTCTCCCGCCGCCACCGCTCGCGCCGGGTCGCCACGTCGATGTCGCTGCCGCCCAGCCCCCGCTCGGTCAGCAACGCCGCCACCTCCGCCGCCACACCCGCCATGCCCCGCTCGCCCGCCACCACCAGCATATGCGCCAGACGCGGATCGAGGGGCAGCGCGGCGACCGTGCGCCCATGCGCCGTCGCCCGCCCCTCCCCATCGAGAGCGCCGATTCCCTGTAAACGCCGTCCCGCCTCGGTCAGGGCCGCGACCGGCGGCGCATCCAGCCAGGGCAGCCCGGCGGGATCGGTCACGCCCCAGATCGCGCAATCCAGCAACAGGGATGACAGGTCGCTGCTCAAAATCTCCGGCGTGTCATAGGGGGGCAGGCCGCCGGTCGCCGCCGCCTCCCACAGGCGATAGGCGATGCCGGGCGCCTGCCGCCCCGCACGGCCCGCCCGCTGGATCGCGGCGGCGTTGCTCACCCGCTGCGTCACCAGTCGGGTCACGCCCGCCGCCACGTCATGCGTCGGGCGGCGCGACAGCCCGCTGTCGATCACGATCCGCACCCCGTCGATGGTCAGCGACGTCTCCGCAATGCTGGTGGCAAGGATGACCTTGCGCCGCCCGTCCGCCGATGGCCGCAACGCCACCCGCTGCTGCGCCGGTTCCAGCGATCCGTGCAGCCGGTGGAGCGCGAACGCCTCCGCCCGCCCCGCCAGCCGCTCGGCCGTCCGCTCGATCTCCCCCACGCCGGGCAGGAAAGCGAGGATGTCGCCCGCCGGTTCCTCCGCCAGCGCGCGAACGACCGCCGCCGCCACGCTATCCTCGATCCGCTGCGTCGCCACGCGCCCGATATGGCGATAGGCGACGGGATGGCTGCGCCCCTCGCTCTCCACGACCGAGGCATTGCCCATGAGCGTGGAAAAGCGCGTCCCGTCCAGCGTCGCGGACATGGCGACCAGCCGCAAATCGTCGCGCAATCCCCCCTGCGCGTCCAGCGCCAGCGCAAGGCCGAAATCCCCGTCCAGGCTGCGCTCATGCACCTCGTCGAACAGCACCGCCGACACGCCGTCCAGCGCCGGGTCATCCTGTATTCGGCGCAGGAACACGCCCTGCGTCACCACCAGCACCCGCGTCTTTGCCGACACCTTGCTGTCCAGTCGTGTGATATAGCCGACCGTTTCCCCGGCCTTCTCCCCCGCCATCTCCGCCATGCGCTCGGCGGCAGCGCGCGCCGCCAGCCTGCGTGGCGACAGCAGCCACACCTGACCGGTGCACCATGGCTGGTCCAGCAGGGCCGTCGCCACCCGCGTGGTCTTGCCCGCCCCCGGCGGCGCGACCAGCACCGCATTGGGCGCGGCGCGCAGCACCGCCAGCAGATCGGGCAGAACAGCGTCTATGGGGAGGGACATAGGGGTCATTGCACAGACATTCGCCCGGCCGGAGCCAAAAAAGAAGAGCGCCCCACCGCGTCGTGGCGAGCGCAGGCCAACATCACTCCGGCACCATCACTTGAGGCAGCTATCCAGCCCCTCGCGCCGCACCACGCCGATGCGCCGGGCGATGATATTGCCGTACCGCCGCGTAAAGCCCTTGGGCGCAATCGCCGCGCGCTTCTTGGGCAGGGGCAGGATCGCCGCCAGCCGCCCGGCCTCCGCCGGGGTCAGCCGGTCCGCACCATGGTTGAAGTATCGGATCGCCCCCGCCTCCACGCCATAGGTGCCGATCCCCGTCTCCGCGACGTTCAGATAGACCTCCATGATGCGCTCCTTACCCCACAGCGCCTCGATCAACAGGGTGAACCACGCCTCGAACGCCTTGCGCACATAGCCGCCACCCTGCCACAAGAAGACGTTCTTGGCGGTCTGCTGGCTGATCGTGGAGCCGCCCCGGATGCGCCCACCCTTCTCGTTAAAGCGGATCGCCTTGCTGATCGCATCCGCGTCGAAACCATGATGCTGGCAGAATTTGCTGTCCTCCGCCGCGATGGCCGCACGCGGCATGTTGGGGTCAATGTCGGACAGCGATGTCCAGTCCTTGGTGATACCATTGCCGTCGAAAAGCATGGTCAACGTCACCGGCACCGGCACGAACCGATACAGGATCACGAAGAACAGCGAGAGGGCGACGAAGCCGATAACGGTGCGCAGCGCGATACGCGCAATGCGCCCGCGCAACGGCGGCTTGACAGGGGAAGTGCGCTTGGTCCGGGCCATGCCCGCTGTTACCGCGCACGTCGGCGCGCGTCATCAGGATATTTGGGACGGGTCGTCACCCCGCGACGGGGATCGCACGCCCGCGACCCGGATCGCTGCGCCGCAGACACCTCTCGTTCCTACGCCAGCACCCCGTCAGCCCTTCGCCAGCCAGCGGATCGCCGCCATCGGATCGTCGAACAGGCGGCGGTTCCCCGCCGAAACCCTCGGCGAAACACTGATCCGCCGCAGGTCGACGGCCACCAGCGTCGCGACCCTGTCGCTCTCGTCATACAGGGCGGCGATCCGCGCCCGCAACAACGCCTCGACATCCGCTGGCTGCGCCACCGCCTCGCGCGTGTCCACAAAGACCCGTGCCCGCCCAAACTGCGCGCGAAATTGCTCCGCCAAAACAGCCAGATTGTCGAAGTGCCGGCCGACCATGTCCATGGTCCATAGGCCCTTGCCCTCGACATAGATGATGCCGCGCGCCCGATCTCCATCGGCCGCCAACGTTCCATCCGGTCCCCTGACGATGCCCCCCCGATCCACCCGTCAGCCTGTCGGCAGCAATCGGCGCTCGCCCGCGATCCGCATCATTGCCCGTTGCAGCTTCTCGAACGCCCGCACCTCGATCTGGCGCACCCTCTCGCGCGATACGCCATAGACCTGGCTGAGTTCCTCCAGCGTCTTGGGGTCTTCGGCCAGGCGGCGCTCAGTCAGAATATGGCGTTCCCGGTCGTTCAGGTCGTCCAGCGCGCTCGACAGCATGTCGTGGCGCACGTCCGCCTCCTGCGCCTCCGCGACGACCGTGTCCTGCAACGGACCCTCGTCGGCAAGCCAGTCCTGCCACTGCCCCTCGCCATCCTCGTTCATGGAGACGTTCAGCGAGGTATCGCCGCCCATCGCCATGCGGCGGTTCATGGACACGACATCATCCTCGGACACGCCCAGATGGGTCGCGATCTTGGTCACGTCGTCGGGGTGCAGGTCGCCGTCCTCGAACGCCTCGATATTGTTCTTCATCCGCCGCAGGTTGAAGAACAGCTTCTTCTGCGCCGCCGTGGTGCCCATTTTCACAAGGCTCCAGCTCCGCAGGATAAACTCCTGAATAGACGCGCGAATCCACCACATCGCATAGGTGGCGAGGCGGAAACCACGATCCGGCTCGAACTTCTTCACGCCCTGCATCAGGCCGATATTGCCCTCGGAAATCAGCTCGCTGACCGGCAGGCCATAACCGCGATAGCCCATGGCGATCTTAGCCACCAGCCGCAGGTGGGACGTGACGAGCTGCGCCGCCGCCTCCGAATCCTGATGCTCCTGATAGCGTTTGGCGAGCATATATTCCTGCTCCGGGGTCAGGAGCGGAAACTTCCTGATCTCCGACAGATAACGGTTCAAGCTGGCATCGGTGCCGAGCGCCGGTATCGTGGATGGAACATTGCTGCGGGCCATGATTCGCCTGCCTTCCCTTAAAAAAATGCGGCCTTTGGTCTAAGGTCGCCCTTGCTATACGTTAAGATGACTGAACAGTTCCTGCATGTCACGGGGCATCGGACTGTCAAAAATCAGGTCAGAGCCATCGACCGGGTGAATGAAGCCCAACCGTGCGGCATGCAGGGCCTGCCGTTCGAAGCCCAGTTGCTGCAACAGCTCGCGGTGGCGCGATTGCGACCGCGCATAGACCGGATCGCCCAGCAGCGGATGGCCCAGATGCGCCATATGGACGCGCACCTGATGCGTCCGCCCCGTTTCCAGCCGACATTCGACCAATGCGGAACCGTGCAGCTTCTGCACCACCTTATAATGGGTGACGGCATGTTTGCCACGCCCTTCGCGCTGCACCGCCATTTTCTTGCGATCCGCGTCGGACCGGCCGATCCATGTGTCCACCGTGCCCTTCGCAGTAGCGGGAAGTCCGTTGACCAACGCCTTGTAAACACGGCGAATACTATGATCCTTGAACTGGCGGGCCAGCCCCTCATGCGCGTGGTCGGTCTTGGCGACCACCATCAGGCCGGATGTGTCCTTGTCGATGCGATGGACGATGCCGGGGCGCGCGACGCCGCCGATACCGGACAGCTTGCCCCGGCAATGGCCCAACAACGCATTGACCAGCGTTCCGTCCAGATTGCCCGCCGCCGGATGCACCACCATCCCTGCCGCCTTGTCCACCACGATCAGATGATCGTCCTCATGCACGATGACGAGGGGGATGTCCTCCGGCTGCGCGTCGGCGGGGCGTGGGGCGGGTATGTCCACCGCGAAATGGCTGTCGGCGGCGACCTTCATCGACGGGTTGGTGGCCGCGCGGCCGCCTTTGACCAGCACATGCCCGCCTAGGATCAGCGCCTTGATCCGCTCGCGCGAAATGTCGGGCAGCAGGTCCGCCAGCGCACGGTCCAGCCGCATGCCCGACTGGGCATCGGTCATCCGCGCATCAATGTTGGTATCCCCCTGGCCCATCGGCTACGCATGTGGGCGTGAAGTTGCGCATATCAAGGGGCCTGCTGGACGGGATCGTTGCGCTGGCGTCCAAAACGCCGGGAGAGGAGGTGTGCGGCCTGCTGCTCGGCCTGCCACCCCTCGCTGCTGCCGCCCCAGCCACCGCTGCCGGGACCATCGAATCATTCCTCCCCGCGACCAATGTCGCGCCCGACCGCGCCCGCCACTTCGAAATCGACCCCGCCACCCTCATCCGCGCGCACCGCGCCGAACGGGACGGCGGCCCGGCCATCCTCGGCTGCTTCCACAGCCACCCCGGCGGCGATCCCACCCCCTCCGCTGAGGATGCGGCGCAGGCGGAGGCGAACGGCGCGCTCTGGCTGATCTGCGCCGGGCCGCCCTGGACCGCATCGCTCTGGAAAGCCGTGACGAATGGTGCGGTGCACGGCCGCTTCGATCCTGTCCCGATGATCGTCGACCCCGGCCCTTCCGCCCCCTGACAGGCGCGCCGCATAACCCCCGCATAATCCTTGCATCCCCGCGCCCGTCCCGGCATTAGCCAAAGGGAACCCAGCATGACAGGCGAGGACTATAGATGGCGGACGGCAACAGCATCGACTATGCGAGCCTGCTCTGCTCGCGCCTCTGCCACGACCTGCTCAACCCCGTGGGTGCGCTCAACAACGGCATCGAATTGCTGGCGGACGAGACGGACCCCGCGATGCGCGAACAGTGCATCGGCCTGCTGGGCGACAGCGCCCGCGTCTCCGCCGCCAAGCTGAAATATTACCGCCTCGCCTTCGGGTCTGCGGGCGGATATGGCGACACCCTGCCCGCGCATGAGGTGAAGGACGCGATCGAGGGCGTGTTCGCCAACACCGGCCGGGTCAAGATCGAATGGATCGTGGCGGAGGACAGCCTGCCGAAACTGGCGGCGAAGGTTCTGCTCAACCTCGCCCTCATCGCGGGCGAATCGCTGCCGCGCGGCGGCGTGCTGATGGTCGGGCTGGAACTGGTCGGCGGCGCGGTCGAGATCGCGGTTCGCGGCGAGGGTCCGCGCCTGACGCTGGACAAGGACATTCGCCGCGCGCTGGCGGGCACGCTCCCCGCGTCGGAAATCTCCTCCCGCACCGTCTCCGCCGCCATGAGCCGCCAGCTTGTCGCGGATCGCGGCGGCGAGATCATGCTGTCAGACCCGGAGCAGCCGCTCATCCTCTTCGGCGCCCATATCCCGGCCTGACCGCCCGCCCCGAACGCCACTTCAAACAATCCCCGCGCCCGATTTTCCGGGCCGGAACAATCTTCATCACCCTTTAACCACCTTTGGTCCACAACCCCCGTCAACTACGGATAGGGGATCTTTGCTCCGTGGACGACTTACTGGGCGATTTCGTCGCTGAAACACTTGAGAATCTGGAAACCCTCTCTGGCGAGGTCATCGCCTGGGAAACGGACCCGTCTGACCGTGACAGGCTGGACGCTTTTTTCCGGTTCTTCCACACGGTCAAGGGAAGCTGCGGTTTCCTGAACCTGCCGCGCGTGGAGAAGCTGGCGCATCGGGCCGAGGATGTCCTCGCCGCGATCCGCACCGGCGACCGCACGCCCGATCCCCACACCATTTCCGCGGTGCTCGCCGTCATGGACCGCATCGGCGACATCGCCCGCGCCTATGGCGACAACCTGCCCGTGCCGGCCGAGGACGGGGACGAGGCGCTGCTCGACGCCCTCACCGCCGCGCCGGTCGCGCCCGCCCCGGTCGAGGAGCTGGTGGGGGAGGTGGAGCTGGACGATGGCTCCGCCCGCACCCTTCCCTCCACGCCGCGCGAACGCGCGCCGCGCACGATCCGCATTTCCCTCTCGCTCATCGACCAGTTGATGAACGCCGTCTCCGACATGGTGCTGGCCCGCAATGAGCTGTCCCGCAAACTGCGCGACACCAATGCCGACCCGGATGTGGAGGGCAGCTTCGAACGGCTGTCCGCCTGTGTCGCCGACATGCGCGACATGGTCAGCAAGACCCGGATGCAGCGCGTCGACCGCCTCTTCACCGCCCTGCCCCGCATGGTGCGCGACCTCAGCCAGGATCTCGGCAAGAAGGTCGAGCTGGTGCTGGAGGGTGGCGATGTCGAGATGGACCGCGAGATGATCGAGATGGTCCTCGACCCCCTCACCCATATCGTCCGCAACGCGCTCGACCATGGGCTGGAAACCCCCATCGAGCGCATGGCCGCCGGTAAGACCGAAACCGGCCATGTCCGCATCGCCGCCCGCCAGTCCGGCAACCAGATCGTGATCGAGGTCGTGGACAATGGCCGGGGCATCGCCACCGAAAATCTCGTCGCCAAGGCATTGCGCCTGAAACTGATCGGCGAGAATGAGGCGGCGGGCATGACCCATGCCGAAAAGCTCGCCCTCATCTTCCACGCGGGTCTGTCCACGGCGGAGCAGGTGTCCGCCATCTCCGGCCGCGGCGTCGGCATGGACGTGGTGCGCACCAATGTGGAGCGGATCGGCGGCGTCGTCACGCTGGACAGCACCGTCGGGCGCGGCACGATCATCCAGTTGCGCGTCCCCATGACGCTCACCATCATTCCCGGCCTCATCCTGCGCTGCGGCACGGAATTGTTCGCCATTCCGCGCGGCAATGTCATCGAACTGCTGCATGAAAACAGCGCGATGGTGACGGTGGAGAATGTCGCGGGCGCCCGCGTCGCCACCATTCGGGGCCTGCGCTATTCCGTGGTCGACCTCGAACATCTGCTGGGGCGTGAGCGCGAGCATGTGGAGGGCGGCGCCCGCACGCTGATGCTGGTCGGCTCGCCCACCGGCGTCCCCTATGCGCTGGGCGTGGACGCCGTGGAGAATCACGAGGAACTGGTCATCCGCCCGGCATCGCCGGTGGTGATGGCGGCGGGTATCTTTGCGGGCATGACCCTGCCCGACAATGGCCGCCCCATGCTGCTGCTCGATCCCGCCGGCATCGCGCAGGTCGCCGACCTGCCGATGGAGCTGGACAAGAGCGAGGCCGTGCAGGCCGAACTTCAGCAACGGCTGGAGGAAAAGCAGGCCCAGACCATCCCCGCGCTCCAGTTCGTGGAGAAGGGCGGTCAGCATCGCCTCATCCCGCTCGACACGGTGGAACGGATCGAGGATCTGCCCGCCGCCCTGTTCGGCGTGACGGAGGGGCAGCAGTTCGTACGGCTTCAGGACCGTCTGGTCCGCGTCGCCAATCCCGGCACGATCAACGACGAACTGGTCAAGACATTGCACCTCAAGGTCGGCGGACAGGAAATCTGCTATGTCGTGGAGGATGTCGCCGACATCATCGACATGCCCATCCGCCCGCATCTGCGCGTCCGCACCCACGGCATCGCCGGTGTCGTCAGCCATGAGGGACAGCATCTGGAGGTCATCGACGCCCATGCCCTGTTCGCGGGGCAGGCGGCCGACAATGACAGCGGGGCGACCGCGCCCGGCACCTGCCTGATTGCGGGCCTTGCGGACGACCCGTGGATGCGCACCATCCTCGCCCCCCTGCTGGTGCAGGCGGGCTATGACGTGCGCGACGCCGGCACGCCGGAGATCGAGGCCAGCCATGGTCCCGCCGTCCTGCTGTGCGACAATGGCGCGGGCCAGGATGACGGCGTGGGCGAAGGCCATGGCCCCGCCATGCCGATCATCCGCCTGCGCGCGCAGGCCGACGCGGACATGCGCGACCCCCACCAGTCCATCTATCGCTACGACCGGGCCAGCCTGCTCGCCGCGGTCGATGGCGCCTTGCGGAGGCAGGCAGCATGAGCGCGCCCCTTTTCCTCTTCGCCACCGTCGCGGGCACGGACATCGCCATGCCCACGGACGAACTGGAAGCCGTCGTCCATCTGGGCGAGATCATGCCCATCGCGCGCACCGCGCCGCAGGTTCGCGGCCTCGCCGCCCTGCGCAGCCGGGTGCTGACCGTCATCGACGTCCGCACGCTGGTGACGGGCGACCTGACCGAAATGGGCCGTGCCCCCCTCGCCATCGTGGCGGAGGTGGAGGGTCATACCTATGGCCTGCTGATCGACCGGGTCAGCGACATCTGCCCGGTGGAGGGCGGCATGTTGCCCGTGCGCGGGCGGGTCGGCGCGGCATGGGAATCCTATGCCAAGGGGATGATCCTGTTTGAAAACCGGCTGCATCTCGCCGTCTCCATTCCCGACTTCATCCGGCAACAGGCGCTGTCCGCCGCCGCCTGACGGCTCCGGCCTCCATCCGTCGCAGCCCGGCGGCAGGGTTTACACTTCGCTTACATCTTCTTGCTAGGGTCGCACCTGCGCATCGAAGGATCGCCACACAGGGGTACGCAAAGATGAAAAATTGCCTGGTCGTCGACGACTCGAAGGTTATCCGGAAGGTCGCCCGCCATATCCTCGAATCGCTCGACCTTGTGGTTGACGAGGCCGTGGATGGCCGTGAGGCGCTGACCCATTGCGAAGCCACCATGCCCGACGTGGTCCTGCTCGACTGGAACATGCCGCACATGACCGGGCTGGAGTTTCTCAACGAACTGACCCGGCGCAAACTGCCCCAGCATCCCAAGATCATCTTCTGCACGACGGAAAATGGTCTGGGCCATATCCGCGCGGCGGTGGAAGCGGGCGCGGACGAATATGTGATGAAGCCGTTCGACCGCGAAACCCTCGAAAGCAAGCTGCAACTCGTCGGCATCCTGTAAAATCGACATCAGGTGGGGACCGGTCGGTGACAGCCAATACAGCCATAATACGGACGGGGGGCATGACTTCCCCCGAACCCGTCATCCGCGTGGTGATCGTCGACGATTCGCTCGTCGCGCGCCGCGTCCTGCAACGCATCCTGGAGGAGGACGGCCGCTTCTGCGTCGTCGGCTGCCACAGCAGCGCCGATGACGCCATCGCCGCCCTGTCCGCCGCGCCGTGCGACCTCATCCTCCTCGACCTCGAAATGCCCGGCCGCAGCGGCGTGGACAGCCTGCCCGACATGCTGCGCGTGGGCCATAACGCCAAGGTCGTGATCCTGTCCGGCCATCATGCGGAGGATGGCAGTGTGGCCATCGCCGCCCTCGCCGCCGGTGCGCGCGACGTGATGACGAAGCCGGTCGCCGGTCATTTCGGTCCCGCCTTCGCCGTCGCCCTCTCCGACCGGCTTCACGCCATCTATACGGGGCAGGACCGCGTCGCCTGGACCGGCGACAGCCATCGCCGCGTGTCCGCCCTGCCCGGCATCAGCCATGCGCCCCGCGCCATCGGTATCGGCGCCTCGACCGGCGGCATCCATTCCCTCACCGCCTTCCTCGGCGCGCTGGAGACACCCGTCCCCGCGCCGCTGTTTGTGACGCAGCACCTGCCCGCCGACTTCCTGCCCTTCTTTGCCGAACAGTTGCGCCGTCTGGAGCGGCTGCCCGTGCACATCGCGGAGGACGGTATGCCGGTCCTTCCCGGCAACATCTATGTCGCGCCCGGACAGGCCCATCTGACCGTGCAGCGCAAGCCCAGCCATAGGGTGGAGGTTCGCCTGTCGCGCGCCAGTTCGCGCCATGGCGCCTTTCCCGCCGTCGATCCCATGATGGCGTCGCTGGCGCAGGTCTATGGCGAACGGGCCTGCGGCATCATCTTCTCCGGCATGGGCCGGGACGGTCTGGCGGGTACCGAATCCATCGTGTGCGCCGGCGGATCGGTCATCGCGCAGGACAGCGCGACCAGCGTCGTGTGGGGGATGCCCGGCGCGGTCGTGGATGCGGGCCTCGCCTGCCTCGTCGCGTCGCCCGAAATGGCGGCCCGTTCTCTTCAGGAAGCATGGCGGATGACAGCATGACGGCTCTTTCCGGCGACAGCAGCGTCCGCGCCATTGCCGATTTCTTCGAACAGAGGACCGGCCAGCATCTGGGCGAGAGCCGGATGTGGCGGATCGAGACGGTGCTGCGCGACGTGATGCGCAAACATGGCCTGGGCGATCTCCACGCCCTGCACGCCCGCCTGCAACGCGATCCCTATGGCGAACTGGCCGCCGGCACCATTCACTGCATCATGAACCATGAGAGCAGCTTCTTCCGCGACCTCAACGTCTTCGAATCGATCGAAAAGCAGATTCTTCCTCACCTCAACCGCACCCTGCCGGAAAAGCTGCTGCGCATTTGGTGCGCGGGCTGCTCGACGGGGCAGGAGGCCTATTCGCTCGCCATCGTGCTGAAACGGCAGGAGCATCTGTGGAAGGATTGGCGCGTGTCGATTCTGGGCACCGACATCTCGCCCTTCTCCATCGAGAAGGCGCAGGCCGGCGTCTTTCAGCAGATGGATGTGCAGCGGGGCCTGCCCATCGCGGACCTGCTGCGCTGGTTCGAACCCAATGGCGACCAGTGGCGCATCGCGCAGGATCTGCGCGCCCTGACCAGCTTCAAGGTCGACAATATCCTCGACCACCACGCCATCACCGGCAAGTTCGACCTGATCCTGTGCCGCAACGTCCTGCTCTATTTCTCGCCGGAGCTGCGCGCCCATGCCCTGTCGCGGATCGCCCGCCTGTCCCGCCCGGACACGCTGCTGATCCTGGGCGCTGGCGAGACGACGATCGGCACCGGCACGCAGTTCGTCCCCTCCGGCGCCTTTCGCGGCGCCTATGACATCGGCGGCGCCGGTCCGGCTCCGCACATGCTGGACCGACTGGCGGGTTGACCGCCATTGCAGGGCATTTGCAAGGCAGGCGGAATCCTCTGCCGACCCGGAAAGCACGGGAAATCAAAAGGCTAGGGCCATCCAGCCGATAGCGTCGCACCGGAACCTGCTCTACCCTATGGTCAGCGGCCCTTTGCTCGACTAATGGCGGAAGGATAACCGCCGGAAGCCAGCAATGATCGAGACGATCGAAACGCCGTCCCCCAATTTCGACGACCGCACGCTTCCCGTCTCCATGCTGGTCCTGCACTATACCGGCATGCCCGACGCGCACTCCGCGATTCAGTGGCTCGCCAACCCTGATTCCAAGGTTTCGGCCCATTATGTGGTGACGGAGGATGGCCGCATCGTCCGCATGGTGGACGAGGGGAAACGGGCCTGGCACGCGGGCCGCTCGCACTGGCGCGGGGTGGACGACATCAACTCCGCCAGCATCGGCATAGAGATCGTCAATCCCGGCCATGAATGGGGCTATCGCCCCTTCCCCGATGCACAGATCGAGGCGGTGATCCCGCTGGTCAACGACATCGTCAAACGCCACCATATCACGCGCGGCAATGTGGTGGGCCATTCGGACATCGCACCGGCGCGCAAGACCGACCCCGGCGAGCTGTTTCCCTGGCACCGGCTCGCCCGCTTGCGCCTCGCCCTGCCCCGCCCGACGAAGAACCTCGTGGACCCGCACTGGTCGGATGGCGGCTTCCTGCTCGCCCTGCAACGCTTCGGCTATGACATTGCGGACCAGCAGGCGGCCATACAGGCGTTCCAGCGGCGTTTCCGGCCCGAACTGATCGACGGGGTGGTCGACGGCGAATGTCGCGCCCTCCTCCTCGCCCTGCTTCTCCCACGGCCGCGCGGCGACGACTGAGGGGACATACTTCGCTCGAAGGGCTGTACGTCGTCCCGGCACCACAGCGGAGTCATGCCAGGGGATGACACCCCCACTATTATCCGCTACGGCCCGCCCCACCAGAGGGTCGGGCGATCGCGGCGGTGTCAAAACCGGCGAGGAAAGTCCGGGCTCCACGAAACAACGGTGCCGGATAACGTCCGGCGGCCCCGCAAGGGGTCAGGGACAGTGCAACAGAGAGCAGGTCACGTATCGCCTTCGGGCCTAGGGCTTCGGCCGCGTGAACAGTGAAAGGGTGGGGTAAGAGCCCACCGCATGCCCGGTAACGGCGCATGGCACGGTAAACCCCACCGGGAGCAAGACCGAATAGGGATGGCGCGTGGGGGCGACTCCACAGGGCGTGTTTCGGCCCGACCGTCCGGGTTGGTTGCTAGAGGCGTCCGGTAACGGGCGTCCAAGAGGAATGATCGCCCATCCGCCTCGCGTCCCTTGCGGGATACGGCGGCGGTGGACAGAACCCGGCTTACAGACCCTCTGGTATTTTTCTGTGCAGATGTGGGAGGGGGGGCGAGCAGACCTCGCCATAAAACGTGCGCTATAGCGATCGCGAAAGCTGACCTTCCCAACCAACCGCCCACGCTTTCTCGATCGGCGCGGCCTGCGCCTTAACTGCCATTTCGCATCAAAGTAGCCTGAGCCAATGATATAACCGAAAGCTCAAAAGGCTAGCCTTGCTAATTTGAATCGAAGTAGAGTGGGATGCAATGCACGAGAACCTTAGATCGTATATGCGCCTCGTTGAGAAGCGCTCGCGCGAGCACAATCAGGCCTTCGGAATTCTCTATGCCCAAGGACTCTACGGTGCCTGCGCCGCGATCATCCGTCAGGAAATCGACAACCTCATGCGGGTCGATTACTTGGCTTTTTCTGTCCCGCTTACTGATCGTGAGGAACTGTGTCGGGATGTCATTTCGGGTGCACGCTGGCAGCGACGCACCACCAAGGGGAAATTTATGGACATCCGCGATGTCGAATTTCACACCTACGCCAAAGACAATCACTCGTGGGTATCCTTAGCATACCAATACAGTTCAAAGTTCATCCACCTAACGAATTTTTGGGATTACGGGGTGTCTGATCCGCTGGTAACGATGCCCGCCGATGACCAGTCGGAAATTGTCTCCTACCTCAGTAGATACCATGGCTTCTCAGGGCATGATTTGAAGATGAATGATCTTTTCGAGTACCTCCCGCAGGTTTTCGAAAAGATCCGCAGCAACATCGAATGTTACATTGAACAGGAAGACGGGCTGCTTCTACATCCTCTATCTTCTAACGCGTAGCCACTTTTCCGCTGAGCGCGGCCGGAGCGGATCGTCGGCTATTCGGTTTTATGCTGCCAAAACCGGACTGGGCGGAATCCACCCCAAACCCACCCCATACAATTCCCCGCCCCGCGCCTTTCCTTACCGCACCCGGCACGCTACATTGGAGGGATGGCTCGCAATAATCGCTCGAATGACTGGGGTTTTCCGCGCTGGCGTGAATATGGATCGTCGCGTGAGGCCCAGTCCGTGCGCCTGTGCGACCGGCATGGCTGCACCAATCCGGGCAACTGCCCCGCGCCCAAATCGCCCAACAACCCGGACCGCTGGTATTTCTGCCAGGATCATGCCGCCGAATATAACAAGGGCTGGGACTATTTTCAGGGGCTGGACGCGGAAGAACGCGACCGCCGCACCCATGACGAGGCACGGACCAGCGCGGGCTATACCGCCAGCGCCTATTATGGCTGGACCACGTCGGGCGACGGCTCCCGCTCGCGCGAGGAGATGCGCGCGCTCGACATTTTGGGTGTCGAGCCAGACGCGGATTTCGAGACGATCAAGCGGAGCTGGCGCCAGCTCGCCAAGGAAAACCACCCGGACGTCCGCCCCGACGATGCCGACGCGGCGACCCGCTTCCACGCGGTTCAGGCCGCCTACGAAGTCCTGCGCACGGCCGAGGAACGGCGGACATGGCGTCCCACATCCAAATGACGTTCCGTGGGGCGGACGCAGGGCCGCGATAGACGCCGAAAAAAAGAGCCTCGCCCGGCGAATAGTCAGCGCAATCCGGCAAACCCGGCCTGTGTCTTGCAGTTCAGGTCACAGGCTCATGACGCCGTTCAACTGCTCGACATCCAGACGATGCCGTACCGAAAATGGCGCTTTTTCTGCCTTTCAGCGTGAAGCCGTACCCCGCTTCACACCATGCGGGCCTGCATGATGGAACGCCCTAGTTCGGGCGCGGAATACAGGCGTAGCCCGCCGCACGCAGCGTTCCACACAGGCGCGCGGCATCCGCCTCGCCCTGCACGGGGCCGACCTGGACGCGCGTCACATCGCCGCCCCTGACCATATAGAGCCGATAGCCCGACAGGCCCGGAACACGCTCCGTCGCGGCCTTCCACAGCGCCTTGGCACGGCTTTCCTCCCGGAACGCGCCCATCTGGACACGCCAGCTGCCGGAGGACGGCGGCTTGGCGACCGCAGTCGGCGGCGGAGCGCCTCCTGGTGGTCGTGCGGGTTTCGCGGCGACGGGCGGAGCCTGCGCCACGGATGGCGGTGGTTTGACCGACTGAGGTGGCTTGGCCGACTGAAGTGGCTTGATCGGTTGGGGCGGTCGGGCCGTGGGCGGCTTGACCGGCACGCGATAGGGTGGAGCGCTGGATGCCCTGCCCGGCGGCGATGCGTCGTCCCGGCTGTCCGGTCGCTCGTCATAACGCGCGCCCGGCCGTCCACCCCGTTCGGGCGGAGCATCTCCAAAGCGATCGGCCAGTCCCGGCGGAGCCTGCTGCACCGGCTGTGCACTCGCGACCCGCCGCGGAGGCGGCAAACCTTCTGAGTCCCGCGGAGGCGGCAAACCTCGTGAATCCCGCGGAGGCGGTGAACTGCCCGTCTCTTTCGGCGGCGGCGCACTGGCCGTCCCGCGCACCACCGGCGCGCTGGCGACCTGCCGGGGCGGCGCAGCCTGCACCGACGGCGCGGGCCGCACGGCACCGGTCGAGGCCGGAGCCTGCGCCGGGGCCGCGGCATAGTCCACATCCCTGGCGGCGCGGCCCATGTCGGCGGCCAGGGCAAGGCCCTTCTGCCGGTCGGCCGTACCGATATATTTGTCCATCGTGGCGAGGCTGGCCGTCGCCTGCTCCAGACCGGAGGAGGCCGCCCGCGTCATCAACGCATAGGCCCGCACCCAATCCTTGGCGACCAGATCGCCGTTGAACATGGCCGTGCCGAGAATATATTGCGCCCGTGCATCGCCCCGTTCCGCCGACTTGCGGATGAAGGGCATCGCCTCTTCCCGCTTGCCCTGCTGGAACATCAGGAGGCCCAGGTTATCGGCCGCGCGGGGGTGGCCCTGCGCCGAAGCCTTGCGGAACCATTCCAGCGCGACCGGCATATCCACCGGCACGCCGCGACCCAGCTTATAGGCCTGGCCCAGATTGAACTGCGCGTCGGCGTCGCCCGCGGCCGCCATGGGGCGCCACTCCGCAATCGCCTTTGCATAATCGCCCTGCTGCCACGCATCGACACCCGCCTTGACGTCTGCCGACGCCGGGGTTGCCATGCTGGCCGCGCATGTCGCGACGATGGTCCCCACCAACGCTGCTCTCATGATGACTTGGTCCTTCCACTGATACGTGGATCGTGGCCTACCCCAACGATGGTTAACAAGCCGTTATCCCTGTTCCTGTACCATCTTCTTTATCGCCTTATTTTCCTTCCGCCCCATCTTAACCGGATTTTAGCATCCCGCATGAGATTTTGCCCCTGTATTTCATGAAGCAGGGGTTATCGCGTGAGGATATTGGCGCTTGCGTCCCAAAAGGGTGGTTCGGGCAAGACAACCTTGTCCGGCCATCTTGCCGTGCAGGCGCAACGCGCCGGGATGGGACCTGTCGTGCTGATCGACATCGACCCGCAAGGTTCCCTGTCCGACTGGTGGAACGACCGCCACGACGAGTTTCCCGCCTTTGCCCAGACCACCGTCGCACGCCTCGCCGCCGACCTGGAGACGCTGCGCACGCAGGGTTTCAAGCTGGCGGTGATCGACACGCCCCCCGCCATCACCATGGCGATCCAGAGCGTCATTAGCGTGGCGGAGCTGATCGTGGTGCCGACCCGCCCCTCCCCGCACGACCTGCGCGCCGTGGGCGCGACCGTCGAGCTGTGCGAGCGCGCGCAAAAGCCGCTGATCTTCGTCGTCAACGCGGGCACGCCCAAGGCGCGCATCACCGGGGATGCCGCCGTCGCCCTGTCGCAGCATGGCACCGTCGCGCCCATCACCGTGCATCACCGCACCGATTTCGCCACGTCGATGATCGACGGCCGCACCGTCATGGACCTCGACCCCAAGGGCAAGTCCGCGCGGGAGATCGAGACATTGTGGACCTATATCGCCGACCGGCTGGAACGGAATTTCCGCCGCACCGTCTTCACGACCGGCCATGCCGCCCCCGCGCCCCGCCAGCCCGCCGGCTTCGGCCGCCGCGTGTTCGGCTCGTAAGGGAGGGACCGGCGATGACCATAGCCAAGCCCGCAGCCTCCCTCACCGCCGGATTGCTGGCGCGCAAGGGCATGGCCCAGCCTGCCATGCGCCGCCAGACCGTCACCGGCCTCGGCCCGCGCGCCGTCACGCCGCTCGACGATCTCGGCTGGAACGATATGGGCGAAGACCGGGGCGAAGCTATCGCCCCCATCAACCCGGCACCCGTCGCCCCCACGCCGATCACGCCCGCCTCGGCGGATGCGGAGCCGTACACCCCGGCCCCTTCGCCCGTGGCCCTGCACATCGCCGCCATTCAGGAAACGCTGGACCGCCGCCGTGCGGAACGGCGCGCGTCCGAACCGGCGGCCCCCGCCCCTCTCGCGGCGCAGCCCCCCGTGGCTCCGCAGGAACCCCTGACTCCGCAGGAACCCATGGTTCAACAGGCTCCCGCCCCGCGCGCCCTGCGCGCTAAGGCCAGCGCAAAGGCGGCTCGCCAGCCCAAGGCCAAGAGCGCCTTCACCCTGCGCATCGACGCGGACCGGCATCTGCGCCTGCGCCTTCTCAGCGCGGTGACGAACCGTTCCGCACAACAATTGCTGATCGGCGCCCTCGACGCGCTGATCGCCCGGCACCCCCATATCGACGCCCTCGCCGCCAATCCCAACCTGCGGCGGGCCAGCGACGATACAGGCATGGAATGAGGGACTAACCATGACCAGCAGGACCATCACGCGCCTCGCGGGCGCATCGCTCATCGTCACCACATCCATGGTCGGGTGCAGCGGCGCGCAGATGAACCAGCGCCCCGCCCTGACCACCAACAACGCCGCCACCATCGCGACCGGCATTGAAAAGGCGCTGGCGGGCCGCGATTTCGCCCGCGCGCTGCTCGACGCGGAACGACTGGTGGAGGTGCAGCCGCGCGATGCCGCCAGCCGCACCCTGCTCGGCCGCGCCTATCTCGCCAATGGCCGCTACGCCTCCGCCCGCACCGCGCTGGAGGATGCCGTGACGCTGGGCGCGAACGATCCGCGCACGATCATCTCCCTCTCCCTCGTCCGCACCGCCATGGGCAACCCGGACAGCGCCCGCGCGCTGCTCAGCGCCCATATCGGGGATCTGCCGGCCTCCGACTATGGCCTCGCCATGGCGATGTCCGGCGATGTGCAGGAGGGGCTGCGCGCCCTGCTGGAGGCCGTCCGCGTGCCCGAAGCGGACGCACAGACGCGCCAGAATCTCGCCTATGCGCTCGCGCTCAGCGGCCAGTGGGGTCAGGCCCGCCTCGTCGCCGGTCAGGATCTGTCCGGCAGCCAGTTGCAGCAGCGTCTGGCCCAATGGGCGCAGACCGCGCAAGGCGAAGCCTATCCGCAGCGGGTCGCCGCCTTCCTCGGCGTGCAGCCGCGCGGCGACGACAGCGGCCTGCCCGAACGGCTGGCCCTCTCCGCCAGCGAGCCGACCTCGCTCGCCGTTGCCCAGCCGCTCCAGCCCAGCGAACTGGCCGCCGAAGCGGTGGCCGACGCCCGCAGCGCCAACAACTTCAACACCAACACCCTGAACGATGGCCCCTCGCCCGACGATCAGGCGCTGGCCGCCGCGCAACCGGAACCCGTGCCCCCCGCCCCGCCCGCCGATGCGGACCGGACGGTACTGGCCAGCCTTTCCGCCGACCGCCTCTCGGCTGCCAACCTTTCTCCAGAACGCGCCTTCCCCGCCGATGCGCCTGTCCCGGTCATCCGCGCCTCCGCCGACCCGATGCGGCAGGCGGTGATGCAGCGTCTTGCGGAGCCGGTCGTCACGCCCAACAACAAGGGCGCTGGCCGAGCGCAGGCCCGCACCGCCTTCGCCAGCCCGCGCAACCTCGCGCTGGCGCCGCAATCCGTCGCCGCAACCGGCTCCGTGCATGGTGGCAGCGACTGGGTGGTGCAGATCGGCGCGTACAGCAATGGCGCAGGCGCGGCCTCCGCATGGGCGCGCGCCAACGGCAAGTCCCTGGAACAGCGCGGTTTCCGCAAGATATTGGGTCAGGTGACGCTCAATGGCCGCACCTATCACCGCCTCGCGATGAGCGGCTTTGCGACCCGCGGCGCCGCAGATCAGCTCTGCTCCGGCCTGCGCGCGCAGGGGCAGACCTGCTTCGTCCGCCACGACACGGGCGTCGCCAACGCTATCCGCATGGCTCGCGCGGGCAAACCGGCCAAGGTGGCGCAGGCCGCGCCGAACCTCGCCCCGAAATCCACAAGCGTGGCGGCATCGAACAAGTCGGCGTCCGCCAAGCCAGTGTCCGTCAAGTCGGCGTCCAACGCGGCCAAATTCAACACCGGCCCGTCCAACATTGGCAAGTCCAACACCGGCAAAGCCAGCATCGCCCAGTCCAGCATCACCCGGTCCAGCATCACCCAGTCCAACAGGGCCGCATCCAACAGCCCAGCGGCAAAGCCAGACCGGCTCGCCTCGGCCCAGCCCCGGACCCCGGTTTCGGCAAACAGCGTTTTGGTTGGTAATCCTGTCAAACTCCCAACACCGAAACCCTCTGCCAAACTGGTCGGCATCGCCATCGCCTCACGCTAATCCGGCTCCGCCCAAACCGGAAAAGGCCCGCCCCTCCAACCGGAAGGGCGGGCCTTTTTCATGCCACCGGGCGGATGATCCGCCCGGCCCTGTTCAAATCAGAAATGCACCGCCCGGCTATAGGCGCTCAGCACGCTCTCATGCATCATCTCGCTCAGCGTCGGATGCGGGAAGACGGTCTGGATATAATCCGTCTCGACCAGTTCGGCCTGCTTGCCGATGGTATAGCCCTGGATCAGCTCGGTCACTTCCGCGCCCACCATATGCGCGCCCAGCAACTCGCCGGTCTTGGCGTCGAACACCGTCTTGATGAAGCCTTCCGCCTCGCCCAGCGCGATCGCCTTGCCATTGCCGACGAAGGGGAAATTGCCTACCTTCACCTCATGTCCGGCTTCCTTGGCCTTCGCCTCGGTCAGGCCGACCGACGCGACCTGCGGATGGCAATAGGTGCAGCCGGGGATGTTCTTCGCGTCGATGGGATGCGGATGCACCTCCGTATTGCCCAGCGCCTGCGCGATCGCCTCGGCCGCCAGCACGCCCTCATGGCTCGCCTTGTGCGCCAGCCATGGTGGCGCGGTCACATCGCCGATGGCCCAGATGCCGTCGACATTGGTGCGGCAATATTCATCGACCTTGATATGATACCGCTTGTCCGGCTCGACGCCCGTATCCTCCAGCCCGATATTCTCGACATTAGGCACGATGCCAATGGCGACGATGACGTGGCTGAATTCCTCCGTCGTGACCGTGCCGTCCTTCGCCTTGATCTCTGCGGTGACGGCCGCGTCCGTCGCCTCGATCTTCTGGATATTGGCGGAGATACGCAGGTCAAAGCCCTGCTTGGTCAGCGCCTTCGCCATGAAGGTGGAAACGTCGGCGTCCTCGACCGGCAGGATGCGGTCCATCATCTCGACGACCGTCACCTTGACGCCCAGGTCGTTGTAGAAGCTGGCGAACTCGATGCCGATGGCCCCCGACCCGATGACCAGCAGCTTGGTCGGCAGCTCGGTCGGCGTCATGGCATGGCGATAGGTCCAGATGCGCTTACCGTCCGCCTTCGCCTTGGGCAGGTCGCGCGCGCGCGCACCCGTCGCGATGATGATATGCTTGGCGGAGAGCTCTTCCGTCTTGCCATCGTTGACGACGGACAGCTTCCCGCCGCCCAGCAGCTTGCCTTGCCCGGTGTGCACGGTGATCTTGTTCTTCTTCATCAGATGCGTGACGCCCTGATTGAGCTTGGACGCGACACCGCGCGACCGCTTCACGATCGCCGCAATGTCGGCGCTGATCGCCTCCGCCTTCAGGCCATAGTCGCTGGCGTGGTTCATATAATGGAAAATCTCCGACGAGCGCAGCAGTGCCTTGGTCGGGATGCAGCCCCAGTTGAGGCAGATACCGCCGAGATTCTCGCGCTCCACGATAGCGACCTTGAGGCCGAGTTGCGCGCCGCGGATCGCCGCGACATAGCCGCCGGGACCAGAACCAAGGACGATGAGATCATAGGATGACATGCGGGTTTTCCCCCAATTTCAGATGATATTCGAAAATGACGATCAGGCGATCAAGCCCAGTGGCTTCTCGACCAGCCCCTTGAACACCGACATCAGGCGCGCACCGTCCGCACCGTCGATGGCGCGATGGTCGAAACTGCCGGTGACATACATGGCCGTCGCCACGCCCAGCGTATCGCCGGGGAAGACCCACGGACGCTTTTCGCCTGCCGACACGGCCAGGATCATCGCCTGCGGCGGATTAATGACCGCGTCGAACTGGGTGATGCCCATCATGCCCATGTTCGACAGGGACGCGGTGCCGCCCTGATATTCGGATGGCTGGAGCTTGCCCGCCTTCGCACGCTCGGCCAGATCCTTCATCTCGGCAGAGATGGCCGCGACGCTCTTCGTGTCCGCCTCCGTCACGATGGGGGTGATGAGGCCTCCGGGGATCGACACGGCGACGCTGATATCGGCGCGGCTGAACTTCAGCATCGTATCGCCCTGATATTGCACATTGCATTCCGGCACTTGCACCAGCGCGATGCCCAGCGCCTTGATAAGCAAGTCGTTGACCGAAACCTTGATGCCCCGGCTCGATAGCGCGTCGTTCAACTCGCCGCGCAGCTTCAGGAGCGCGTCGAGGCGGACATCCACCGTCAGGTAGATATGTGGGACAGTCTGCTTGCTCTCGGTCAGGCGGCGCGCGATGGTCTTGCGCATCCCCGACAGCTTCACCTGCTCATGCGGTGTGGGATAATCGGTGGGCGATGCGCTCGCCGCTTTAGCTGCCGGAGCGGGCACGGCAACTGGCGCAGCCGCCTTGGGCGCAGCAGCAACGGAAGCGGGAGCGCCACCCTTGGGCGCACCGGTAAGGTCGGCCTTCACGATGCGACCGCCCGGACCACTGCCCTGCACGGCGGAAAGGTCGATGCCGTCATTGGCGGCAAGGCGGCGAGCGAGCGGGCTGACTTTCAAGCGGGCATCTCCATGCGTAACGGACGGGGTCGGGGCAGCGGCTTGGGCCTTGGCGGCCGGTGCCACCTGTGCCTCTGCCGGGGCGTCCTTCGCCTCTTCCTTATTCTGTTCCTCGGCCTTCGCGGTCGGTTCCGCTGCGGCCTTTTCCGGTGTAGCGGGGCTAGATCCTGCCTCCTCACCTTCGGCGATGATGGTCGCGATCACGGTGCCGACCTTTACCTTTTCCGTACCTTCGGCGACGAGTATCTGTCCGATCACGCCTTCATCGACGGCTTCGAATTCCATGGTGGCCTTGTCCGTCTCAATCTCCGCCAGGAGATCGCCCGACGCGACAGAGTCACCTTCCTTCACCAACCATTTTGCGAGCGTCCCCTCCTCCATCGTCGGGGACAGGGCCGGCATCTTGATCTCAATCGCCATGGCTTGCGTGGCCTTCTTTCTGGGCAGGTGGTCGGCCCGCACCTTGCCGCTTTGCTCTTGCGGGTCAAGGGCTGAGGCGCGAATGGCCAATCATTCCGATGACCTTGCCCCTGTCCCGCCCGCTGATCGGTTCGACTTGCCACAGGCTATATATTGGCGCATTTTGCCCTGCTTTCAGGAGCCATGTCGGGGGATCGGGCGATGCGGACATATCTGGTCGTGATCGACGAAACGCGTGAATCCGAGACGGCGCTGCTCTTCGCCTCGCGCCGCGCCGCGAAGACGGGGGGCGCTGTCCATATATTGGCCTTCGCGCCCAAACCGGAATTCGTGCAATGGAGCGGCGTGCAGGCCACCATGGAAGCGGAGGCGCGCGATCGGGCGGAGGCACTGGTGACCGCCGCCGCAGGGCGCATCATGGGCGAATCCGGCATCCGGCCCAAGATCACGGTGCGGCTGGGCGATCCCGTCCCCGCCGTGCGCCAGACGCTGGAGGAAGAACCGAACACCGCCGCCCTGGTGCTGGGCGCGGCGGCCAAGGGCAGCCCCGGCGAGCTTGTCACCCATTTCACCGGCGTCGATTCGGGTACGCTTCCCTGTCCGGTGATGGTCATTCCCGGCTCCCTCGACCGGGAAGCCATCGAACGGCTGAGCTGAGGCCGGGCCGGGAACAAGAACGTTCTAGTAGAAGCCTCCCAGCTTAGCATGATCCCCGCTGATGCTGTGCTCCGGGGTGAAGCGGACAATGACCCGCTTGGTCATGGATAGGTGTATCTGTCCCTCCTTGACCTCAGCGGAGATCGGTGCGGTCTGCACCTTGTGCGCCATCAAGCATGGCCTTGCGCGATCTCCGCCGGATCGGACAATATTTCCGCCTGCTCGTAGAGGATGACGGACCGCAACTCCTCATAGACCACTCCACTTTCTACCAGCAGCGACGCACGCGGATCGCGCTCCAGATTTCGGGTCTTCTGGCTCTTGGCAAAGGTCGTGATCAGGATGCGGTCATCGTCATCCAGCGTATAGTTCATCGGCATCGGGTGCGGAAAGCCGCCCGGCCCGTTGGACACCACGATCATGCGCGCCTGCGACAACAGATAGGCGCGAATCTCCTCCGGCGTCATGGCAATCATCTCGCGGCGTGAGGGCATGGCGGTCTCCTGTCCGGTCAGAGCCGCATAGAACCGCCGCCGTCGACGCTCAACACCTGCCCCGAAATGAAGCTGCCCTCATCCGACATCAACAATGCGCCCAGCGCGGCAATGTCCACCCCCTCGCCCAGTCGACCGACCGGGATGCGTTCCGCCATCGCCGTCACCACGGCCGGGTCCATCACCGCGTCAAACTTGGCATGGCGGATGACGCCGGGGGCGATCACATTCGCGCGGATGCCCTCCGGCCCAAACCGTTTGGCGACATGGCGCATCAGCGCATGACCCGCCGCCTTACTCATCGCATAGGCGACGCGCACCACGTCCGGCATATGGGCCGCGCCGCTGCTGGTATAGACGATGGAGCCGCTGCCCCGCTTCAGCATCTCCGGCACCGTATGGCGGGTGCAGAGCAGGAAACCCCGCGCGTTGACCCGCATCACCTCGTCATAAATGTCGAGCGGCAGGCCCAGCACGTCCGCGCCGCTCTCCCCATCGCGGAAGCTGGCGAAATTGGCGTGCAGGCCGTCCAGCCCGCCATAGCTGGCGACCGCCAATGCGACCGCAGCCGCGATGGAAGCCTCCTGCGATCCATCGAGGCTGGTGCCGACGGCCTGCCCCCCCTCCCCGGCTATCTCCGCCGCCACGGCCTGCGCCGCCGCACCGTCCAGATCGCCCAGCACGACCGCCGCCCCTTCGGTGGCATATCGCCGGGCCAGCGCGCTGCCGATCCCGCCCGCGCCCGCCACCAAAATCACCTTGCCCTCAAGCCGCCGCATCATGCTCTCTCCTTTGCGCGGGAGATTGCGGTGCCCGGCGGGAGCCGCCTATCCCCGTTCGGTGACATGCCGTCCGCGAAGGAGGCGCAATGCGGGGCGTCAGTGCGGGGCGACGGCGACGCGCAGGCCGTCCAGTCCGGGGTGCAGCCAGATCTGGCAGCCCAGCCGACTGTCCGGGCGCGGGTCGGCGGTGAGGGCAATCATCGCCTGCTCTTCCTCCGACGCTGAGCCGACCGCGTCGCGCCATTCCGGCGCGACATGCACATGGCAGGTGGCACAGGCCATGAAGCCGCCGCAATCGCCGACGATGCCCGGCACCCCTGCACGGCGGCCCAGTTCCATGACGCTGTCACGGTCGGAGGGGGAGACGATTTCCAGAACTTCGCCGCCCGGCAGGAGATAGGCGATTTTCAACATGACCAACCAAAAGCCTATTTCATGATCGACTGGACGGCGGCGACCACATCCGCCGGCTGGACGAGCCAGGCGTCCTCCAGCGGCTTGGTGAAGGGGACCGCCGAATAGGGGGCGCCGAGGCGGCGCACGGGGGCTTTGAGTGCCCCGAACAGTTCCTCCTGGATGGTCGCGGCGATCTCCGCGCCGGGGCCGAAGCTGCGGACGGCTTCATGCACCACCACGGCCCGTCCGGTCTTGCGGACGGAGGCCAGAACCGCCCCCCTGTCCCAGGGAGACACGGTCCGCAAGTCTATGATCTCAGAGGATATTCCCAGACCTTCCAACGTCGCGGCCGCCGCCTGGCAGACCAGCACCATCGAACTGTAGGAGATGAGGGTCACGTCCGTCCCCGCCCGGTCGATGCGCGCCTTGCCCAGCGGGATCGGTCCCTGATCCACCGGCACCTCTCCCGGTGCGAACAGGGTCTTGCCGGTTTCGATGATGATGCACGGATCGGGATCCGCGATGCAGGACAGCAGCAGCCCCTTGTAATCCGCCGGATTGGAGGGACAGACCACCTTGATCCCCGCCGTGTGGCAGAACCATGCCTCCAGATGATCGGCATGTTGGCCCGCCGTCTGGAAACCCGCGCCGGTCAGGGTGCGGATGGTGATCGGCACCGCGCTCTGCCCGCCCGACATGAAGCGCAATTTGGCCGCATGGTTCACGATCATGTCCATCGCGACGGTGGTGAAGTTCATCAGCATGATCTCCGCCACGGGCTTGTACCCGCCCAGCGCCGCGCCGATGGCCGCACCGATGATCGCCTGCTCCGCGATCGGGGTGGACTTCACCCGCTCGTCCCCGAATTTGGTCGACAGGCCGCGCGTGGTGCCCATGACACCGCCGCCCTCCCGGTCAGCCACATCCTCGCCGAACACCAGCACCTTCGAATCCTTCTCCATCGCCTCGAACAAGGCGGCGGAGACGGCCTGCTGGCCCGTCATCGTGATGGTCTCAATAACACCGCTGCTCATGCCGGAATCTCCGTAGCGAAAACGTCGCGGCGCAGTTCCTCGACGGATGGAAAGGGGGATGCGAGGCCGAATTCGATGGCATCGGCCACCTCCGCCTCAATCCCGGTTTGCAGGGCCGCGAGCTGCTCCTCGCTCGCAATGCCCTGTTCGATCAGGTGGGCACGGAAGGCGGGCAGCGGGTCTTTCGCCAGCGCCTCCGCCTTCTCCTGATCGGTCATATATTTGTCCTGATCGCCGAAGACATGGCCCATGAAGCGGAAGGTCTTGCACTCCAGCAGGGTCGGCCCCTCCCCCTCCCGCGCGCGGCGGATCGCCTCGTGCGCGGCGGCGTACATGGCATAGGGGTCGTTGCCGTCCACCGTCTCCCCCGCGATGCCGTAACCCGCCGCGCGGGTGGAGATGAATTCACAGCCCGTGCCATTTTCATACCGGGTATGTTCGGCAAAGCCATTGTTCTGGCACACGAAAATCACCGGCAGTTTCCACACGGCGGCGAGGTTCAGCGCCTCGTGAAACGCGCCGATGTTGGAGGCCCCGTCACCGAAATAGGCGATGGAGACCCGCTTCGACCCGTCCAGCCGCGCCGCCCAGGCAAGGCCATTGGCGATGGGCATGGAAGAACCGACCACGCCCGTCGTCACCATGATGCCGAGTTCAGGATAGGTCAGGTGCATCGGCCCGCCCTTCCCCTTGCACGTGCCGTCCACGCGGCCCGCAATCTCCGCCCATAGCGGGCGCAGCGGCATGTCCTTGGCCACCATGTCGTGGATGCCACGATAGATGGTGCAGATGGTGTCGTCCCTGGTCAACTGCGCGGAGATGGCCGAGGGGATCACCTCCTGCCCGCGCGCCGAATAATAGGGCATCCGTAAGCGGCCCAGCTTGATCTGGCGTCGGGTGGCGTCGTCGTTGCGCTCGATGCGGATCATCCGGCGGTAGATGTCGAGGAGGATGTCCGGCGTGGGGGTCGGGGTGTTGGGGTGGGTTGTCATGGTGGCCTCTCTGGGAATTGCGCTCCCCGCCGGCTTGCTGGCGGGGCGGGGGGGGGGGGCCAGCGCATCATTCGAGAGCAACAGCGACCTTGCGGCCGCTTGCCCACCCCTAACCCCTCCCGCAAGCGGGAGGGGGACAAGGGTTACATCGGGACCGGCGCGCCGCGGCCCATGTATTCGGACAGGACGCGGTGGAAATTGGTGATCGCCCGCTCCTCCTCCGGGCTGGGGCGCATACCGGTGAAGCCGCGCGACTTCATCCCCTGCTGCACCGCGCCCATGTTGGAGAAATCCTGGCACAGCACCTTGCGCCAGCTTGCCTCGTCGATGTCGGGCTTGAAGAGATTGTCCGGCCTTGGCTCCTGCCCCTGCGGGTAGAGTTCCAGCGTATAGACCTCGAAAATACAGCTATCGGGGTCGAGGCCATGGGGCCGCGCACGGTAGCACAGGGCGAAGGTCGGCCCTTGCAGGATCACCGTATTGGGGAAGATGTGCCAGTCGTTGCCCGCCGCCGCGATATGGGCGGGGTCGATCTGCGGCCAGACCACGCCGCGCTTTGCATCCTCCTCGATGGTGCGTTTCATGAGGTGCATCTGGACCTGCTGCGCGGGCGTGCCCTCCGGCAGTTCCACCTCCAGCCGGTTGGCGACGTCCACCATCGTCTGGGTCGTGGTGGCGTTCACCTCCTCCCAGATCTGGTTGATCGAGTGCTTCAGGCCCTCGCGCATGTCCGCTGCGCCCGATGCGCCGCTGCTGGCCCCGCCCACGCCCTCCCGCGCGGCGGACCCGAAGTTGCCATGGATGCCGCGCGCCTCGCTCCATGTCGCCTTGGCGCTGTATTTGGTGAGCTGCGGGTGGGTGCCGACGACATGATAGCCCTCGTTGAACGCCTCTATCGCCACCTTCCAGTTGCAGGGGAAATAGAGCCACTGGCGCCAGCGATAGCGCATCCGGTCGAGCTGGAACGGGTCCAGCATGGTCGCCGCCGGTTCCAGATAGTCGCGCAAGGGGGCGCAGTCCGGGTCCATGTTGATGAACACCCAGCCGCCCCATGTATCGACCTGCACCGTCTTGAGGGGGATGTCGTCCCGGTTGAGCCTGCCCTCCCACGCGTCCTGCCGGACGATCTCGACGCTCTGGCCGTCCAGATCCCATTTCCAGCCGTGGAATTTGCAGGCGAACCGCTTGGCATGACCGCAGCCCTCGGTCAGGCGGCGTCCGCGATGCTGGCAGGCGTTGTAATAGGCGGCGATGCGATCCGGCGCGACGCGGGTGACGATGATCGATTCGTCGATGATGTCATAGGTGACATAGTCGCCGACCTTCTCGATCTCCTCCACGCGGCAGGCGGCCTGCCACACTTTGGGCCAGAGCCGGTCGCCCTCCTCCCGCGCATAGGCGGCGGAGGTATAGGCCTCGTTGCCGATCACCACCGGCCGTTCCGCCAGCGGGCGGTCGGTGGCGGGCGCGCGGCCGGTCTGTGTCATCGCGGTCATGGACCCTTGTCCTTCTCCTCGGCCGCGCTTCCCCATCGGCGCGCTGGCGGCTTGTCTGCCGCTCTATGGCGCGTGGCGCGGCGGCTGGTAAACGCCGCGCCGGGGCATTGTCAGTTCAGGACCAGTCGGACCGCTACAGGAGACAAGAGCGGCCCGGTCCGGGCGGGTCAGGCCGCCTGATTGTCCAGATTGGCGGCATGTTTCGCCGCGACATAGCCGAAGGTCATCGACGGGCCGACGCTGGCCCCCGCGCCCGGATAGACGCCGCCCATCGGCGATGCGGTGGACACGCCGGTGGCATAGAGGCCGCCGATCACCGATCCGTCCCCGCGCAGGACGCGCGAACGGCTGTCCGTCACGATGCCGCCATAGGTGGACACGTCCCCCGGCACCACTTCGATGGCGTAGAAGGGGCCGCGCTCGATCCGGCCCAGCGCGGGATTCGCGCCGCCCAGATAGGGGTCGCCCAGCCATGTGTCATAGGCGCGCGCACCGCGCCCGAAATCCTCGTCCACGCCCTTGTCGACAAAGCCGTTCCAGCGGTCGATGGTGCCGCGCAGCGTCGCCGGATCGACGCCGATCAGCGCGGCCAGTTCCTCGACCGTGTCCGCCTGCTTGAGGTAGCCCGCGTCCGTCCACGCCGTTGGCACGCCCTTGCCGATCACACTGCCGGCGACTTCATAATCCTCCGCGAAACGCCGGTCGAAGATGCCCCAGCTCGGCACGGCGGGGACGGTGCGGTTGCGTTCCAGCATGGTCTGGCAATAGAGTTCGTAGGAGCCGCCCTCGTTCAGGTAGCGCACGCCCGACTGGTCCACCAGGATCGCGCCCGGCTTGCCGGT
This sequence comes from Sphingobium sufflavum, assembly GCF_021403115.1. Taxonomy (GTDB): domain Bacteria; phylum Pseudomonadota; class Alphaproteobacteria; order Sphingomonadales; family Sphingomonadaceae; genus Sphingobium; species Sphingobium sufflavum. Next base: position 70,596 of record NZ_JAJSSH010000015.1, on the reverse strand, counting down.
GATGCCCTGCGCCGGGGGCTTCACATACGCCTTGTCGAAGCCGGGCGCGCGGGTGGTCTGGTAGCCGACCATCTGGTCCATCTGGGCCAGCACGCCGCCGATCCGCTCCACCTCGACATGCAGGTCGCCGGTGTCACCCTCCGGCGTGTTGGACCATGCCGCCTGCGTACCGGGCATATATTTGTCGCGCATCGCCTGATTCTGCGCAAAGCCGCCCGCGTTGACGAGGACGCCCAGCCGCGCGCCGATCCGCACCGTCTTGCCATCCTGCTGTGCGATCACGCCGACGACCTTGCCGTCCTCCACGATCAGTTCCGTCACCGGCGTTTCGACCCGGATGTCCACCCCGGCCTTCAGCGAGGCCTTGAGCATACGGCCCTGAAGCGCCGCGCCCGCCGAGGTATAGTTTTTGAAGGTCAGCTTGCCGATGATCGTGCGGATGACGATGTCCCGGTACAGCTTGGCCATCGCCTTGCTCTTGCGCCGGAAATTGGACTTCATGCCGTCGTCGAGCTTGACCGGGAAGGGCGCAAAGCCGGGGCGCACCTTCTTCTCCCACGCGCCCAGTTCCTTGAGGTTGAAATATTTGGCGGTGACGCAACGGCTGGTTTTGCAGCCGCCGGGCAGTTCGTCATAATAGTCCGGCCAGAATTCGGACGCGCGCTCCAGCTCCACCCCCTGCGACACGATGAAATCGAGCATCTTGGGCGCTTCATTGACATAGGCGAGGCGCTTTTCATGGCTGGTGCCGGGAAAGTCGCTGTCGTCGCCCACCACGGCGTCGAGATAGGTGATCGCCTTCTCCGCGCTGTCCTCACCGGGGTTCATGAAGCGGTTGTTGGGAATCCACATCACGCCGCCGGACTTGGCGGTGGTGCCGCCGACGAACTTCGTCTTTTCGAGGATCAGCACCGATTTGCCCGCCTGCCGCATGACCAGCGCGCCGCTCATCGAGCCTGCGCCGCTGCCCACGACCACCCAATCGAAACTCTCGTCGAAACCGCTCATCTATCCGCTCCCTGGGCCAGTCCCGGCCGGCGTTCCCGCCGCCATAATGATGGGCCTTCATTTCCTAACCTTGCTGTCTTTGCAAGCGTCTACACCCATGGAGTTGCAAATCGCGGGTGCGTGGCTAGTACAGCGCCTGCCCGGTTACAGCCTGCCCGGTGACAACAAAGCGAGCCATCATGTCCGACACCGCCCTGCCCACCTTCAAGACGATCCTGCTGGAACGGCGCGGGCGGCTGCTCGTCATCACCTTCAACCGGCCGGACCAGATGAATGCGGTCAATCTGGAACTGCATGACGAACTGCCCGATGTCTTCTTCTTCGCGCAGGGCGATCCCCATTCGGACGTCGTGCTGCTGACCGGTGCGGGCCGCGCCTTCTCCGCGGGCGGCGACCTCGACCATATCCAGCGCAACGCGGACAATCCCCGCCTGTTCGACCATGAGGCACGGCAGGCCAAGCGGGTCATCTCCGCGCTGCTGGACATCGAAAAGCCGGTCGTGTGCCGGATGAACGGCCATGCCGTCGGGCTGGGCGCGACCATCGCATTGATGTGCGACATCATCTTCGCCAGCGACAAGGCGAAGATCGGCGATCCGCATATCCATCTGGGCCTGGTCGCGGGCGATGGCGGCGCGGTCATCTGGGCGCAGCGGATCGGCCTGACCCGCGCCAAGGAATATCTGCTGACCGGCGACCTGATCCCCGCCACGAAGGCGGCCGAGATCGGCCTGATTAACCATGCCGTGCCGCTGGACGCACTGGACGAGGCCGTGGACGCCTTCTGCGACCGGCTGCTGAACGGGGCGACGGACGCGATCCGCTGGACCAAGATCCTGACCAACATGGAATTGAAGCGCACCGCCCATGCGTTGATGGACGCGGGCATCGCCTATGAGTCGCTCAGCGTCCGCACCGCCGACCATCAGGAGGGCATCGCGGCCCTGCGCGAAAAGCGGGCGCCCAAATTCGGCGGGTAAGGGTGGAGGGGGCCGCATGGCCCCTCCCCACCCTGCATCAGCGTGTCAGCGCGCGGCGATCTTCGCCACGGCTTCCTCATGGGTCACGCGGTCGCCAAATTCGTTGAAGATGACGGTGTAGCTGTTGGCGGTGTCGGCGGCGTCGCATGGCGTGTTGGTCGCGGAGGCCGCGCCGAACGCTTGCAGGAACGTGCCGATATTGTCCGTCTCGATATCGTAGACGGCGAGATAGCCGTAGGAGACGGGCGCGAGGAGCGGGACCGCCGCCTTGTACCGCTGCGCGCCGACCACGCCCTCGCGCGAGACGACTTCGGGCAGGTGGACATTCTGATACCAGTCGTTGAATTCCTCGTCCCGGCCATCGACGGGGTTGGTCAGGGCGATCATCTTGAACTTCGACATGCATCTCTCCTTCACGGGGCGTCAGGCAGCGGCGGGTTCGCCCACCGGCTGACCGACCGGGGATGCCGCCTTGTGAGAGCGGTCGAGCCGTTGTGCAAGATGGTCGCGATATTTGGCGACGCCGTCCTCCTTCACCGCGCCATAGCCCGCGATGAGGGCGGGCGCGGCGGCGATCTCCTGCGCCACCGGCAGCGACGCCGGTGTCACCGACTCCGCCACGGACAGGATCAGGGCGCGATACTCGCCGATCAGCGCGCGTTCCATGCGCCGTTCCGCACAATAGCCGAACGGGTCGAGCGCCGTGCCGCGCAGCCCCTTCAACCGCCGCAACAGGCCGAAGACGCGGAGCATCCATGCCCCCACCTGTATCTTGCGCGGGCGGCCCGTCTTCGCATCGGTGCCGAGCGGCCAGAACCACAGCGGCGGGGCGAGGTTGAGGGTGAGGCGGAAATCGCCCTCGAACGTCTCCGCCAGTGACGCCTTGAACGCCGGGTCGGTGTAGAGGCGCGCGACCTCATATTCATCCTTGTAGGACATCAGCCGGGCGAGTTGCCGGGCGACCTCGATCAGCAAGGGTTCGGTGCCGGTCAGGCCCCGTGCGTCCAGCCGCGCCTGCACCTGCCCGATGAAGGCGCGGTACTCCGCCGCCCAGCGATCATCCTGCCACGCGGCCAGATGCGCGGTGCGGCTGTCCAGCATCGCGGCGAGGGTCGGCGGCGGGGTGGCATCGTGCCGCTCCGTCCCCGCCATGGCGAACAGCGCGTCGGCGTCATGCGCCGCCAACCGCCCCAGCGCGACGGCGTCGAGATTGGCCTTCACCGCCACGCCGTTCAGCCGCACCGCCGCCTCGATGGACGCCAGCGAGACGGGCAGCAGGCCCTTTTGCGCCGCGAAGCCGACCATCATCAGGTTGGTGAAAATGGAGTCGCCCAGCAGGCGCGTTGCCAGCGTGGTGGCGCGGACCGTATCGGTGCGATCGACCGCGATCCGGCGCGCCACGGCCGTCAGGAACCGGGTGGCGGCAAGGTCCAGCGACTGGTTGGTCTGGAACTCGCCGGTCGGGGCGACATCCTCGTTCGCGACCATGATCGTATCGTCATGCGCGGTGGCCAGCACGTCGGGCGCGGACGCGACGATCAGATCGCAGGCGATGATGAGGTCGGTCTGGCCGATGCCCAGCCGCGCGCTGGGGATGGCGTCCACATGCGCGCCGATGCGCAGGTGGCTGGTCACCGCCCCGCCCTTTTGCGCCATGCCGGTCATGTCCAGCACCTTGGCCGCCTTCCCCTCCATATGCGCGGCCATGGCCAGCACCGCGCCGACGGTCAGCACGCCGGTGCCGCCGATGCCCGTCACCAGCATCGCGTGACTGCGCCCCGCCACATCCACCACCACCGGGTCCGGCAGCGCGGCCAGGGTTTCGGCGAGGCGGCCCATGTCGAAGGCGCGCTTCGCCAGCCGCCCCCCGCTGACCGTGACGAAGGAGGGGCAGAAGCCCTTCACACAGCTGTAATCCTTGTTGCAGGTCGACTGGTCGATGGCGCGCTTGCGGCCGAACGCCGTCTCCACCGGCTGGATCGACAGGCAGTTGGACTGCACCGAACAATCGCCGCAGCCCTCACAAACCGCCGTGTTGATGAACAGGCGGCGGTCGGGGTCGGGATGCTCGCCCTTCTTGCGCCGCCGCCGCTTCTCGTTGGCGCAGGTCTGTTCATACACGATGGCGGAGGTGCCCTGCCCCGTCCGCAGGTCGCGCTGCACCGCGTCCAGCGCGTCGCGGTGGAGGATGCGGACGCCCGCGGGCAGATCGCCCGGACGGAAGCGCGTGGGGTCTTCGCTGACCAGCACCACCGGGGAGACGCCCTCCACCACCAGTTCGCGCACGATCTGCTCCGGGGTCAGCGCCCCCTCGGCAGGCTGGCCGCCGGTCATGGCGACGGCGTCATTGTAGAGGATCTTGTAGGTGACGTTGCTCTTTGCCGCGACGGACGCGCGGATCGCGAGCAGGCCGCTGTGCGTATAGGTGCCGTCGCCCAGATTCTGGAACATATGGGGCGTGTCGACGAACCCCTGCGCCGCGACCCACGGCATCCCCTCCTGCCCCATGGAGACGGTCTGCATCGTGCGCCGTTCGGGCATATAATGGGCAAGGCCATGGCAGCCGGTCGCGCCCATCGCATGGCTGCCGTCCGGCACGACGGTCGATGTGTTGTGCGGGCAACCGGAGCAGAAATAGGCGGGGCGGATCGCGGTGAGGGACAGTTGCTTCGCCGCCCCCTCCTGCGCGCGCAGATGCGCGTCGCGCGCCCGCGCCTCGTCCCCCAGCAGACCCGCAGCCTCCAGCCGGCGGACCAGCGCCCGGCGGATCGCGCCGGGGTCCAGCACGCCGACTTCCGACAGCAGCGGCGTGCCGTCCGGCGCGGTCTTGCCGGAAAGGCGCGGCGCGTTCGCCTGTCCATAGAGGGCGCGGGCGATCTGATCCTCGATGACCGGGCGCTTCTCCTCCACCACCAATATCTCCGCACTGCCCCGGCAGGCGTCGCGGAGGAAGGCGGTGTCGATGGGCCAGACGAGGCCGAGCTTCACCACGGACAGGCCCATGGCCCGGCGCCGGTCCCCGTTCAGCCCCCGGTCGTCCAGTCCCAGATCGACCAGCGCCTGGCAGACGTCGAGCCAGCTCTTGCCCGCCGTGACGATGGTCAGCCGCCGGTCGGGCGCGTCATGGCTGATCCGGTCGATGCCGTTGAGCGCGGCGAAGGGGGCGACGAGCGGCAGGCGCTGCTCGACCACCGCCGCTTCCTGCTGGAGCGCGGACAGGGCGAGGCGCAGGTTCGGCGAGGCGCCGGGCGCGACGTCGGGACGGTGGATCGGGAAACCATGGCCCGGCAGGGTGACGGTGGTGGTCAGGTCCAGCGTGTCGGTGATCGCCTTGATCGCCACATAAAGGCCGCTGGCCCGCGACAAGGCCCAGCCGATCTGACCATAACGCAGGATTTCGTCCGTGGTGGCGGGATAGAGCACCGGGACCATCGCGGTCATCAGCACATGTTCGGACTGGTGCGCGGTCAGCGAGGATTTGGCGGCATGATCGTCACCGCACAGCAACAGCGCGCCGCCGTTGCGATGCGTGCCCTCGAAATTCGCGGCCTTGATCGCCTCGCCCGCGCGCTCCACGCCCACCCCCTTGGCATACCAGAGCGCAAAGACGCCATCGACGCGCGCCTTGCCATACCAGTCCAGTTGCTGGGTGCCGCGCAGGCTGGTCGCGGCCAGTTCCTCGTTCAGGCCCGGCTCGAATTGTATGTCGTGCCCGGTGAGCAGCGTCTCCTTCGCCCACAGTTGCGCGTCCAGCGTGGTGATCGGCGACCCGCGATAGCCGGTGACATAGCCCGCCGTCGTCAACCCCGCCGCCCGGTCCCGCCGGGACTGGTCGAGGAGCAGGCGCACCACGCCCTGAAGGGAGGACAGCAGCACCTGCCCCGTCTCCTGACTATATTTATCGTCCAGCGTTACGACCGACCTGGTCACGAAACATCCTCTTGGCCATGAACCCAGGAGCATAGAGGCGCGCGCGCAAATTCCATTAGACCGCCACGCCCATCCACTTGACCTGCCCAGCACTTGACCGGCCGAGGAACCCCGCCCTACCCTCCCGCCCAAAGGAGAGGATCGGCATGGCAGAGGAAACGGTCGTTCGCGGACGGCACGGCGCACGCTGGCGCGTGGTGCAATGGGCGACGGGCAATGTCGGATCGCGCGCGCTGCGCCGGGTGATCGAGCATCCCGACCTCGAACTGGTCGGCGTATGGGTGCATGGCGCGGCCAAGGTGGGCAAGGATGCGGGCGAACTGGCGGGCACGGCCCCCACCGGCATCCGGGCGACGGGCCGCATGGAGGACATTCTCGCCCTGCGGGCCGACTGCGTACTCTATTTCCCCCATGTCATGAATTATGACGAGGTGGTCCGCATCCTGGAATCCGGCGCGAACATCATCACCACCCGCACGGAGTTCCAGAACCCGGCGACGATGGACCCCGCGATCCGGGCGCGGGTCGAGGCCGCCTGCGCCAAGGGCAACAGCAGCATCCATGGCACCGGGTCCAGCCCCGGCTTCATCACCGAGGCGATGCCGATCGTGCTGACCTCGCTCCAGCGGAGGCTCGACTGCCTGACCATCTATGAGTTCGCGCCGTCCGAGTCGCGCAATTCGCCGGAGATGCTGTTCGGCTATATGGGCTTCGGATCGAAGCCGGACGGGCCGAACCGGGCGATCCTCGATTTCAAGCGGGAGACTTTTTCGGGCACGCTGAGCCTGATCGCGGACGCCATCGGCCTGCCGCTGGACGAGATACGCGCGACGGGGGCGCTGGGCATCGCCCGCAACGATGTGCATATCATCGCGGGCACGGTGCCCCAGGGGACGGTGGCGGCGACCAAGACGACCATCGAGGGGATGCGGGACGGCAAGCCGTTGCTGCGTATGGTCGCCAACTGGTCCGTCTCCTCCGACGTGGACACGACCGACGGGGAAGAGTGGGAGTTTCGCGAATCCGGCTGGCGCGTGGTGGTGGAGGGCGATTGCCCGATGAAGATCGACATCGTCTTCCCCGTCGCGCCGGACGATTATGCCGCCATGACCCCCGGCCTGACCGCGCATCGGCCGGTGAACATGATCCGCTATGTGTGCGAGGCTCCTGCCGGCATCCGCACGACGGTGGACCTGCCGCAGGTGATCGCGCAACTGGGCTAGGCGCTGCGCGTCATTCCGGCGCAGGCCGGGATGTCCGTCGGCAGGGTGCACTCGACCGCAAACGATCCCAGCCTTCGCCGGGATGACCTATCGGTGTTTGAGGGGCGCACTTCGGCAAGGGCGGCGTTGTGGTGATGGCCCGCCGCCCGCCCCCCCCCCCCCTTATTGCAGCAACTGCCCCTCGCTGGTGTAGCGGGCATAATCCTGCTGCACCGCATCCTCCGGCGCGCAGGTGCGGAATTCGCGCGGGTTCACGGCGAAGACGCGCTTGAACATGCGGCTGAAATGAGCGGGACTTTTGAAACCGACGCCATAGGCGATCTCGCTGATCGAAATGTCGCGCGGTTGGGAGGATGACAGCCACAGCCGGGCCTTCTCCAGCCTCTGCTCCCAAACCAGTTCGGAGAAGCTGGTGCCCCTGAGCCGCAGCAGGAAGGACAGGTAACGGGGCGAAATGCCGCATCCCTTCGCCACCATGCTGGTGGAGAGATTGGGGTCGGACAGATGCACCTCGATAAAGCGCAGCACGTCGACCAGCCGCCGGTCGGCGACCGTCTGGCGCGCAGGCGCGCCCGCCTCCTCCGCGCGGATCGCATGGCCGACGATGGTCAGCGCCGCATCGACCAGCGTGCGGGCCGAGGCATCGCTCAGCAGCTCCTCGTCGCGAAAGACGCTGGTGAGGATCTTCTGCGCGATCGCCACCTCGCGCCGGTCGCCGGGCAGGAACAGGGCGCTGGCGATGTCGGTGGCCAGGAAACCGCGCAGGATATGGGTGGGCACGGTGACATGCAGCACCTCATGCATCGCCTCCGCATCCGGCTGGCACTCGATCAGGAAGGGCGACATGGAGCGGGTGACGATGAAATCGCCCGGCGCCGCCGTGCGGCTGCCCGCCTGATCCGAAAAGACGAGGCGACCGCGCTTGACGAACCACAGCACCGACAGGTCGGTCGCGTCGTCGCGGATATGGCGGCGGGTGCGGCGAAAGAATTGCCGCGCGGAGGATTTGAGCAGGATGATGGAGCATGGTCCCACCGCCCGGCGCTCCGCCCGCACGTCGATGGCCGAGCCATCCTCGATCCAGAAGTCGCCGCAATAATATTCCTGGTTGCGCTCCCCGCGAAAGAGCGCCTGTCCGTCCCGGTAGTTTTTCGTGTCCAGGCAAAACAATGTTTCAGCCATGTCTGTCTCTCCAGCCGGGCAAACAAGGATGCTTGCGGCCACGCGTCCGGTGGCGTTTCCCGTACAGTCAATTTACGCGCTTCCGGGCGGAGGGATGTGCAGCAGGCGCAGGGCCATCGGCATTTGCTGCCAGCGTCAAAAGCGGGGGTGTATTTGCGCTTGGACAGGATGGCGGCGCGCGCGATATCCTGTGGCGGAACGGCGAAAGGAACCCGCAATGCCCGTCCTCACTCTGATCGCGCTGGCGGCGGCGGCGCCCGTTCCCCTGCCCGCCTGCACCCATGGGCCGGAGCGGCGTTTCCTCCGCCTCAAGCAAGTGCCGCCGGGCGCGGTGGCGGCGATGGGCATGACCATGGCGGAAAAGGGAGAGCCGTTTCAGGCGACGGACGCCCTCACCCGCCCCGCCCTGCCGCGCAGCCGGTTCGTGAGCGCGGTGCAGCGCGGATGCAGGCTGACCCTGTCCTATGAGCAGGGCGGCATCGCCCACCGCTGGTCCCGCATCGTGCTGATACAGGGACGGACGGGATGGACGGTCGGGGGATAAAGCGGGAGCCTTGGCGCTTTGCGGTGACACCCGCACCATGCCCTCTGGCAGGGGGTGAAGGGGTGCGGATCGTCGTCGGCCTGACGAGCCTTGGGGTTTGACGTGCTCCCCAAGGCCCCGACCGGCCGGCCGCATCAGGGCTGGGCGCGGCCCTTGCGGCTGAGGCGCCATTCGGGCGGATAGGCCTGATCGCGCGCCTTCACGACATTGTTGATGCCCTGATCGAACACGCCATTGCCCAGGTTCAGATCCTCCGCCACATCGTCCGTCATCGACGGCAGCACGCCCTCGACAAAGCCGGTCAGCAAGCTGCCCATATATTCGCCCTTGTGCTGCTTGTAGAGTTCCAGGAACGTCTTCTGCACCACCACCACGTCGAGCGGGCGGGTCAGTGAGCAAGCCTTCGCATATTTGGCCGTTTCCGCCTCCAGATGGTCGCGCGGCACCACGCTGTTCACGAAATTGCAGTCGGCCATTTCCTTTGCGGTGAAGGGCCGCCCGGTGAACAGCATTTCGCTGAACTTGCGGATGCCCATCATCTCCGCCCATTGCCACAAGCGCGGTCCCCAGCCCGCATAGCGGAACGCCGGATGGCCGAAGAGCGCATCGTCCGATGAGATAATCATGTCCGCATCCGCGCATTGATAGAAATGCCAGCCATAGCAATAGCCCTTGGCCTCTATGATGCTGATCTTCTTGAATTCCTGAAGCGGGCGATTGCCCGACCGCGCCTTCGCATAATAGTCGGTCAAGCCGTGGAGGTAGCGAAAGGAGGTGTGCGGCGGATATTGGACGTCCGGGTCGTCAATCTCCAGATCGGGCAGGAAATTGCTGTCCTCATTGGGGTTGAGATAGAGGTCGCCATGCTCCGGCAGGTCGCCGCCCGTGCCCAGATCCTCCCCCTCGCCCCGGATCACCAGCACCTTCACATCATTGTCGATGTTGGCCATGTGGACATAATCCGCGAACAGCATCCGCATGCCGATGGTCGCCGTGTTCGCCTTGCCCGGCCGGTCGAAGGTCAGGGTCGCGATCTTGGTCGCCTTGTCCTTCTCGTACCGGATGAACTGGCGCGCCGCCGCCCGATGTTCTGCTGCCGTCGTCATGCGATCCTGTCCCGTCTGTCTGGTCTGATGCGGGGACGCTGCCATAGGGGTCGCCGCCCCGTATTGGCATTTCATGCATGGGTTTCGACATTGGACGCGGCGGCCATTCGCTGATAGCCTCTCATGCTGTACGGACACTTCCAACGGACCGGGCACCACGCCGGGGCGACAGGGGAAGGCCGCAGATGCAGGAGGCGGGGATGCAGGGAACCGGGATGCAGGAGGGTGAACTCTTCTTCGGGCTGAACGGTCCGCTGGACGCGGTTCCGGGCCATGGCCAGTGCCGCGCCGCCAACTTCACCGGGTTGCAGGATTATGCCAGTGCGCAGGGGCGCGACGCCCGTCGCATCCTCGAACGGCATGGCATCGAACCGCGCGTGATCGGCGACCCGGAAAGCCATGTCCCCTGCCAGTCCATCGCCGACACGTTCGAATATTGCAGCACCCTGTTCGACGATCCGCTGTTCGGCCTGCATCTGGGGCAGGCGCAGGATGCCGACGTGTTTGGCTGCGTCGCCGCGCTGTGCCGGTCCGCACCGACGATGCGCGACGCCATGGCCTGCGTCGTCGATTATCTGCCCGTGGTCCACTCGCCCGAAGCGTCGGTGGAACTGATCGAGGGGCCACAGGTCGCGGAACTGCGCTGGGGCGCGAACATCGACCTCGGCCTCAACGATCAGGCGCATTTGCAGGCGCTGGTCCTCAACCTGAAACTGCTCCGCATGGTCGGCGGGCCGGGGTTCGACCCCAGCTATGCGAAGCTGACCGTGGAGACGCGCGCCCGTGACATGGAGGAGATCGAGCAGATCGCCGCCTGCCGCGTGCACGCCCGCGCGGGGATCAACGCCATCGGCTTTCCCGTGCAGGCGCTCGACCGGCCCATCGCCAGCGCCAACCGGCTGCTGTTCCGCCTGCTGGGCGGCTATCTGGCCCGGTTGAAGCAGGCGAACAGCGCGACCATCGCCGCGCGCGTGGGCAGCTATATCCGTGGCGCCCTGCCCACCGGAAGCTGCTCCATCGAACGCTGCGCGCAGAAGCTGGGCTTTTCCGTCCGCACCCTGCAAGGGCGGCTGGCCGCGCATGACGTGAAATTCTCCGACCTGGTCGAGGGCGAGCGGGAGCGGCTGGCGCGCATCTATCTCCAGACCCCGTCCATGAGCCTTGAGGAGATTGCCGAGCGGCTGGGCTATGGCGAGCAGACCAGTTTCGGGCGCGCGTTCAAACGCTGGACCGGGGTGACGCCGCAGCGGTTCCGCACGGCGCATTAGAGCCTGCTGACGTCAGATTGACCCACCTCGTCCTTGCGCGTGGAGCGAAGCCATGACGATCCAAGGGACAATATGCTTCAACGGGGATTGGAGGGGCTGACGGCGAAAGCGACTGTTCTCTGCCGTTCCTGCCCAGCCCGTTCGTCCTGAGCGTGTCGAAGGACGAACGGAGGCTGAGAATCGGCCGCCGCCATTGCCGCCTCCACCATAGCGCGAACCTTGGACTAAAATCGGCAGTTCTGGCGACGAACCTGAAAATCGCGATCAACTCTTCTGAACCCTGTCGCCCTGCCCCGGAAGCGGATGGCGGCCAGAAACAGGCGAGGGTCGCGGGATGCAGCATATTTTCGGATTGATCGACGAGCATAATCATCTCGACAGCGGCGCGCACGCCCTGTGCGATCTGGTGGCGGCAGCGCCCCGGCCCGACGCGGCCTATGACGCGCTCAACAGCTTTCGCCACGCGCTCAACGCCCATCTCGCCGCCGAAAAAACTGTTCCTCGACGGGGAAGATGTGACGGGCCGCCGGGCGTTCGCCCGCGTCGCCGCCGAACAGGACGGCCGCTTCACCGACTTGGTGCAGGAATGGGGCCTCTATCTCTCCGAATGGAGCGAGAAGAATATCCGCGAGGACTGGGGGAGCTTTGCGAAGGCGACCCGGTGGATCATGGGCCGCCTGCGCGACTATATGCGGATGGAGAATGACTGCCTCTATCCGCTGGCGCTGCGCCACGGGCTGATCGCGCTGCGTCCATAGGCGGCCTGACGCCCTGCGCGGCCGGCGGTCGGGTCAGCCGGGCATCTCAAAATGCTCCATCGACCCGCCGGTCGCGAAGCCGCCGATCAGCGCGCGCAGTTCCTGACATTCGGGCATCAGATTATAGGCCTTGTGCGCGTCCATCGACTCCCATGCGACGAGCAGCATGAAGGCGTCGGGACGCTCCACGCCGCGACCGCACTGGACGGAGAGCACGCCCGGCACGCCCTGCAACAGCGGCACGCCGCGCGTCGCCATAGCGTCCTGAAACCCCTCTTCCGATCCCGCCCTGATGGTGAAATCCGACCGTTCGACCAGCATATCCGTGCCTTTCCTATCCTGTTCGTCGCGATGCGCGGTCAGGCGATGTCCGCCAGCGCGACCCAGCGCCGATCCGCGCTGGACAGGCGGATCGCCTCCTGCACGCGCTCGACATCCCATGCCTGCTGAAAGTCCGGGGCGGCCCGGCCCTTGCCCTCTATCGCGTCGACCATGGAGCGCATCGCCAGCGCCATGGGATAGGAAGGCGGAACCGGCGCGGTCCAGTCCAGCCCGATGCCCTCGGCGCTCTTCAGCCGGTCCGGGATGGCCACCTCTTCCAGCGCGCCGCCGACCCGACCCGCGCTGATCCGCGTGTCGCGCGGCGTGGGGAAACTGGGCGCGGTCGTCACGACCCGGCCCTTCGACCCGAACACGTCAAGCAGCCAGCCCTCGCCCAGCGTCGCGTTCCAGCTGATCTGGAACTGGAGGGTCAGCCCGCTTTCGAAGCGGATCAGGGCGTTGGCGAAATCGTTCGTCTCCGGCACGATCGTCTCCCCCGTCGGCGCGGTCCAGACGTCCAGCAATTGCCGATCGTCCGCCACCAGTTCCGCGACGGGGCCGAAGATGTGGAGGAGGACGTGCAGCGCATGGCTGCCGAGATTGCGCACGGCCGAGACGCCCAGCCCCCCTTGCGCGAACCAGTTGTACGGGAATTGCAGGATCAGCGGGTTGAACAGCGCCATGTTGAAATGGAGCGTGCCGCCGAACGGCTGGCCCAGATCGCCCGCGTCCACCATCTCCTTCATCAGGCGGATGGCGGGCACCCATTGCGACAGGGCGTCGACCACGCCCACCTTGCCGCTGGCCTGCCAGGCCCGGTGCAGGTCGCGGGCGTCGTCGATATTCGCGGCGAAGGGGATGCCGTTATAGACATGCTTGCCGCCCGCAAAACAGTCCTGCACCATCTTGTGGCGCAGCGAGGGGCGCGTGCCGCAATCGACGATATGGATGTCCGGGTCGGCGGCCATCGCCTCCGCGCTCCAGAAAGGGCGCGCGATGCCGAACTTCTCCGCCGCCGCCTCCGCCGTTTCCTGCCGGGACGTGCAGATGCCCGTCACCTCGACCCCCGGCAGCGAACGCCAGGCGGGGAGATGGGCAAAGGCGCCCCAGTTGGCGCTGATGATACCGACCTTGAGCGTCATGGCTTCCTCTTCCCGTGGTGCGAAAATGCGTAGCTATGCTGTGCGGGCGCGGCTGTTTTCCTGGGAGTGCGGCTGCCCATAGTTCGCCGCCCCGAACATGATCCGGGATGACGGGACAAATCCCCCGCCACCGGATAGGCCGCATAAACCAACGGGCGGAGGATGATCCCCCGCCCGCCTGTCATCATGCCGATGCTGCGATGCAGATTACTCGATCGTACCGAGGACGGTGCCGACTTCGTAGGTGCCGCCGGCTTCCGCGCTGATACGCAGCGTGCCCGCAGCAGGCGACTCGACCTCGTTGGAGGACTTGTCCGCCTCCAGCAGGAACAGCGCCTGCCCCTCGGTCACGGTCGCGCCGTCGGCCACCAGCCACTCGGCCAGCGTGCCCTCGTTCATCGAAAAGCCGATCTTCGGCAGAATGATTTCGGTTGCCATTGCTGATTATCCTTTGACGAGTTTCGTGGCCGCATCCGCGATCTTGGCCGCGTCGGGCAGATAAGCCGATTCCAGCGGCTTGGAAAAGGGGACGGGCGTGAAAGCCGCGCCGACGCGCACGACGGGGCCTTTCAGCTTGCCGAACAGCTTCTCCTGAACCACCGCCGCGATTTCCGCGCCGACGCCGAACGGCGTCACCGCCTCATGCGTGACGATCAGGCGGCCGGTCTTGGCGACGGAGGCCAGGACGGTTTCCTCATCCCACGGCTGCACGGTGCGCAGGTCGACGACCTCCGCGCTGATGCCAGCCTCGGCCAGCGTCTTGGCGGCGGTCAGCGCCTCGTTCACCATGCGGGAATAGGTCACGATGGTGACGTCAGTGCCTTCCTGACGGACCCGCGCCTTGCCCAGCGGCACGCGATGGCCGGTCTCGGCGGGCGGGAACGGCGTCCAGTAATTGGGCATCGCCTCGATGAACAGCACGGGATCGGGATCGTCGATGGCCGAACGCATCAAGCCATAGGCGTCTTCCGAACAGGATGGCAGAACCACCTTCATGCCCGCGACATGGCTGAACCATGCCTCCCAGAAGTCCGAATGCTGGCCGCCGGTGCCGAAACCCGCGCCGGTCATGCAGCGGATCACGATGGGGACATTGGTGTGGCCGCCCGACATGTAGCGAAGCTTCGCCGCATGGTTGACGATCATGTCCATCGCGACCGTGGTGAAGTTCATCATCATGATCTCGGCGACCGGCTTGTAGCCGACCAGCGACGCACCGATGGCCGCACCGATGATCGCCTGTTCGGAGATCGGGGTGGACTTCACGCGATTGTCGCCGAAACGGCTCGACAGGCCCTTGGTCACGCCGGACACGCCGCCGCCTTCCGGGTCGGCCACGTCCTCGCCCAGAATCAGCACTTTCTCGTCATCGGCCATCGCGTCGGCCAGCGCCTGATTGATGGCCGCAACGACCATCACCGGCTTCACGGCAGTGTCGGTATCGCTCATGCGACTTCTCCATAAACATCGGTGGTCAGTTCGGCGACATCCGGGAATTCGGCTTCCCAGGCGGCGTTGGCGGCCTCTTCGATCTCGGCCTGGATGTCGGCCTCGATCTTGGCCAGCGCGTCCTCGGTGGCGGTGCCGTCCGCGATCAGCTTGGCCCGGAAGCGCGGGTACGGATCGTCCGCGATCGCCTGCTTCTTGACGTCCTTGTCCATATATTCGTCCTTGTCGCCAAAGACATGGCCGTGGAAGCGATAGGTCATCGCCTCGATCAGGGTCGGGCCTTCGCCGGCACGGGCGCGGGCGACCGCTTCGGCCATCGCATTATACATGGCGATGGGGTCGTTGCCGTCGACATGGATGCCGGGCATGCCATAGGCGATGGCGCGGTCCGCGATCTTCTCGACCGACGTCGCCTTTGCATAAGGCGTATGCTCGCCAAAAGTGTTGTTCTGGCACAGGAAGATCACGGGCAGCTTCCACACCGACGCCATGTTCAGCGATTCGTGGAAGGCGCCGATGTTGGACGCGGCGTCACCGAAGGTCGCGACCGCGACGCGGCCATCGCCCGAAAGCTGCGCGCCCCAGGCCAGACCGTTGGCGATGGGCATGGACGAACCCACGATGCCCGTCGTCACCATCACGCCCTTTTCAGGGTAGGTGAGATGCATCGGGCCGCCCTTGCCGCCGCAGCTGCCGGTCTTGCGACCCGCGATTTCCGCCCACAGATCCTTCAGCGGCAGGCCCTTCGACAGAAGGTCATGGATGCCGCGATAGATGGTGCACAGATAATCCTGATCGGTCAGGTTCACGAAGGCGGCGGCCGGAATGACCTCCTGCCCGCGATAGCTGTAATAAGGGATGAAGAGCTTGCCGCCCGTCACCATCTTGCGCGTATAGTCGTCATTGGCCTTCAGCAGGGCCATGCGGCGGAAAATCTCGACTTGCGTGGGGCCGTCGGGGCCATTGGGGATCGTCATGGGTCGCTCTCTCCAGAACTTCGCGGCGAGCCGCCTGCCTACCGTTCCCCCGCCACAGGACAACCGGAAATCCTCACTATCCTGGCGACAGCGCGATTATCGTCCCGACGATGGAGCGGCAAAGCTGCTCTCCTCTCGCCTCGTATCCAACAGGGCTGTCCAGTCAAGAGGCGGATGCTAAACATAGTCAGTGTGAGGGGGTGTGGCGGAGAGGCAGGATCGTCCCGCCATGGACATTTTGTCACCGAACGATCAGGCTCGCCCACCTGTCATTCCAGAGGGCGATGACCGACCGGCACCCTGTCAGGGGGCAAGGAGATTTCGTGGCGAACGCTTTTCCACAAGGCACAGTGCATGAGGCTGGCGACGACCTGCGGACAGCCTTGCAGGCGGACCCCGCCATTCTGGCGCTGTGGGAAAAGCTGACGCCGCTGGGCCGGAACGAGTTCATCTGCTGGGTGGATGACGCGAAACAGCCCCAAACGCGCCAGCGCCGCATCGAGCGAACCCGCGAGGAACTGCTGGAGGGAAAGAAACGCCCCTGCTGCTAGGCGGGGTGCATCCATCGCACTGACAAGGCGCCCGGCAAATGGCAACAGGCGGTGCTGATCGACCAGCACGAGAAGAAAAAGCGGTAGATCAGGCGGAGGGCTCGGCCGCTTCCATGCGTCACCGGCAAAGGCCCTGCGAGGCCATCTCGCCCGGTTCCCTAGGCGCAGCCCCCTCCGGCCCGCCTCGCCCTATCCTCTAATACGCCCGTGCGATGGCGAACTCGACGCCCTCGACCAGCGCGTCATGCGCCACGCCCTTGGGAAAGCCGCCGATCGCGTCGATGGCGCGCTGGCCATAAAGGCGGGCGCGGACAAAGGTGTCCGCAATGGCGTTCGTCTCCGCCAGATAGGTCTGCGCCTCCGCCAGATCGTCGTCGCTGGCGCGCAGGCCGCTCATCGCGTCCTTCCAGAATTGCCGCTGCACAGCATTGCCGCGCGCATGGGCCAGGATGACCGGCAGCGTCACCTTGCCATCGCGGAAGTCGTCTCCCGCATCCTTGCCCATGGTCGCGCCGTCCGACACATAGTCGATGGCGTCGTCCACCAGCTGGAACGCGATGCCCAGATTGCGGCCATAGGCGTCCAGCGCCATCTCGCAGTCCGTGTCCCGCTCCGCCACCACGGCGGCGATGCGGCAGGCGGCGGCGAAAAGCGCCGCCGTCTTGGACGCGATGATGTCGAGGTAATTGGCCTCGTCCGTGTCGATGCGGCGCTGCGCGGTGAGCTGGTTCACCTCACCCTCCGCGATCACGGCGGAGGCGTTGGAGAGGATCTTCAGCACCTTGAGCGAGCCGTCCTCGACCATCAGCTCGAACGAGCGGCTGAACAGGAAATCACCGACCAGCACGGAGGCGCTGTTGCCCCAGATCATGTTGGCGGTCGTCTTGCCCCGGCGCAAACCGCTGCCGTCCACCACATCGTCATGCAGCAGGGTGGCGGTGTGGATGAACTCCACGGCGGCGGACAGCTTGTGATGCCGCGTCCCCGAATAGTCGAGCAGCCGGGCGCAGGCGAGGGTCAGCATCGGGCGCAGCCGCTTGCCGCCGCTGGCGATCAGATGGCCCGCCAGTTCCGGGATCAGGGGGATGCGCGACTGCATCCGGTTGAGGATCACCGCGTTCACGGCGTTCATGTCGTCCGCGACCAGCGCGATCATGGGATCGAGCGACGGCGCGCTTTTCCGGTCGAGACGGTGAATCGTTGCGCTCATCCCCGCGCGATGGCAATGGCGGCGCGGATTGGCAAGCGATTTGGCGTTCGGACCTGCCCAAAAATGGGTAAGCGTCGCCGGAAATCCCCTTCGCACGCCCACCGACCGGAGAACAGGCCTTGGACGACATCCTGCAACGCTACCGCCAGAGCATAGACAATATCGACGCCGCGCTGGTCTTCATGCTGGCCGAGCGGTTCAAGATAACCCAGGCCGTGGGTGAGCATAAGGCGAAGAACGCCCTGCCCCCTGCCGACCCCGGCCGCGAGGTCGCGCAGGTCTCGCGGCTGCGCCAACTGGCGGAGGATGCGCAACTCGACCCGGATTTCACGGAGAAATTCCTGCGCTTCATCATCGACGAGGTGATCCGGCATCATGAGCGGCTGCGGGACGCCTGAGCGGGGCGCCAACGCGCGGGACTGGCGGCGCAGGACGGTACATGCCCTATCCGCGCATGGTGCCTGACCCCCGCAAGGACTTTGCCGTGCCGGGCGACGGACAATCGTGGAGCCGTCCCGCTGCGCGGCGCAGCCCAAATACCCCGCCCTACCGGCTATAATATCCCTCCCTTTCCTTTCAGCATATTCCATGGAATACTGCTTTGCCGACTGACGCGAAGGGGGACGCCGATGTGGAAAGCACTGGAGATAGTTGGGATATTGGGCGGTCCGGCGACATTGGTCGGCATCGGGCTGAAGGCGCTGAGCTTTGACGATGTAACCATCGCCAAGATCAGCGCCATCATATTGATAACGACCCTGGTGCTGGTGTGCCGGGAATGGATAAACCGGGTCATCCGCTCGCACCATATTATCGTGCTGGTGCTGGCGTCACTCACCGTCTTTGCGGTGATGCGCCCCGTCGGCAAGAGCAAGGCGAACATCCCGGCGACGACAGCCATGACCAGCGGCCTCAACGTCATCGGGTCCGCCAACGACATATTGGCGGACAGCAAGGCCGACAGCATCGGCGCCCATATCAAGCAGGTCCATGAAGACGTGGCCATGTATGGCCTGTCCTTTCACATCACGCTGGACACGTTCGGCGGGGAAGTGTGCGACGCGCTGAAACGGGGCGTCAGATTCCGCATCATCATGCCCGATCCCCAAGGCGCCACTTTCGAACAGGCCGTCACATCCGCCGGGGACGATGTGGAAAACTCCCGGACGCTGGTGGAAAGCACGATCGCACGCATCCGATCCGTCAACCGATGCGCGGCCAAGGCGGACGCCTCTCGCAAGATCGAACTGGTGTTCGTGGACGAGATCCCGAACCTGCGCGTCTATATCTTCGACCAGAGCAGCAAGGGCATTTCTGGGTTCATGATCCCCTATATCGGCGGCTTCAACTCCCAGACCATGCCCGCCTTCGAGATATTCAACGACAGCCACGGAATCATGAAGAAATATGCAGCCGTGTTCGAGAGCAAATGGGTGGCGGGAAAGGCGGTCGAGATCTGACGGGACCGGCTTGCCCCTGCCCCCACCACCCGCGGCCATTCGCCACACGGTAGAACCGCCTTATAATGTAGAACCACGCTATAATAATGTCCCGCCACTCGCAACGACCCGCGTGCCCGTGACCCAGCGCGCGGCGGGCGAGGCGAGGAAGGCGACCACGTCGGCAATGTCGCCCGGCTGACCCACCGCCCGCAGCGCGGTGGTGGCCGCCATGCTGGCGACGAACGCCTCGCTCTGCATCGCGTCGCCCAGGAAATCGGTGGCGGTCGCGCCGGGGGCGACGCTGTTCACGGTGATGCCGCGCGGCCCCAGCGTCGCCGCCATCGACCGGCTCATATAGTCCAGCGCCGCCTTGGTCGCGCCATAGGCCACGAAACCGCCGCCGAAGGCCATATGGCCGACCACCGACGAGATGTTGATGATCCGCCCGCCTTCCGGCATCCGCTGCGCCGCCGCCTGCGCCACGAACAGCGGTGCGCGGACGTTGAGCGCGAACACCGCGTCATACTCCGCCGGGGAGATGGACAGGAGGTCGCGGCCCATGCCGATGCCGGCATTGTTGACGAGGATGTCGATGGGCGGATCGCCGCGCGGCTCAAGCTGCGCCGCGATGGCCGCGAACAGCGTCTCGACGCCGTCCGTCGCCGTCAGGTCAGCGCCCGCGATGCAGCCCGCACCGCCCGCCGCCACGATGTCCGCGACGACCGCCTCCGCCCTGTCCCGCGCGGCGGCATAATGGACGATGACGAAAGCGCCCTCCGCCCCCAGTTTCAGGGCGATGGCGCGGCCGATGCCCCGCGATGCCCCCGTGACGAGCGCAACCTTGTTGGCGAGCGATCCCATGCGCCTCTCCTCCCCTGCCCGCCACGCCGGATCGGGCGGCGGCGCATCCTCATAGCATGGCCGCGCGCGCCATGGGCAAGAGGCTTTGCGCGCGCCGGGCGGGGAGCAAGAACAGGCGCGCGGGCGCCTGCGGGACAAGCCTCTCATCTGCGCTCTTGCGGCGCGGCGGGAGGAGGGAAATAATAAGGCACCCGATCATGGGCCATTATGAAGGGTTCGCGCGCCTGCCATGACCATATCCCTCCCCGCCTCCCTCCTGGCCGACTATCAGTGGCAATTGTCGATCTATGCCGTGGTGGGCATCGCGGCGCTCAGCCTGCTGGGGCGGCAGGTGGCCGGGCTGGTCCCCACCTTCCGGGCCGCGCGGCAGCGCAATCAGGAGACGTTCCGACACAAGATGGAACGGCCCAGCTATGCCGCCAACCATGCGTGGAACAACAAGTGGTCGGGCCTGTATTTCGTGGCGATCTTTGGCCTGATCCTGCCCTTTTGCCTGACGGCGGCGCCCATGCCGTGGTGGCGTGTGCCGCTGGATATCGTCGTCATCCTGATGTTCTACGACTTCTTCTATTATCTCACCCACCGCTTCCTGTTCCATGACAATGGCGCGCTGGGCGGGCCGTTGAAGTGGATGCATGCGGTCCATCACCGCCAGCATAACCCGTGCCTGCGCGATTCCAGCTATATCCATCCGCTGGAGGTGGCGATCGGGCTGGGCCTCTATGCCGCCAGCATCTTTGTGCTGTCGCGCTTCATGGGGGATTTCCATGTGGTGACGATCGTCATCACCTTCGTCGCCTTTTCCCAGATCAACCTGCACAATCATGCGCTGTGGGAGGCGGAGGGCTTTCCGTTCCGCTACCTCGCCTATGCGTCGCGGATGCACCACCATCATCATGCCCGCTTCACCGGCGGCAATTATGCGACCATCTCGCTGCTGTACGACTGGATGTTCGGGACGCTGGACAATGGCGAAGGCTGGGGGAAGAACGTTCGGCCCGTGAAGAAGCCTATAGCGCAGGCGGTGCAGAGCGAGGGGTGAGGGTTTTGCGTCCGTCACCCCGGACCTGATCCGGGATCCCGCTTTCCCGGTGATGCTACACTCTGAAAAATAGTGTCACACCGGATCAAGTCCGGGGTGACGGAGATTTATGGACCGATGGAACCGGGGCGGTCGGCCATTGCCCACCGCCCCCGTCCATAATCAGGCCGCCGAAACCGCCTCGGCGCCCACACGGCGCTTGAGCAGCACTTCCGCGATCTGCACCGCGTTCAGCGCCGCACCCTTGCGCAGATTGTCGCCGACCACGAACAGCGCAAGGCCGCTCTCCACGGTGGGATCGACGCGGACACGGCCGACGAAGACCGGATCCTTGCCGGTCGCTTCCAGCGGATTGGGCACCGCCTGCACCACCACGCCCTCTGCCTTGCCCAGCAGTTCCAGCGCCTGCGCCGGCGAGAGGGGACGCTCGAACTCCGCGTTGATCGACAGGGAATGGCCGCTGTACACCGGCACACGGACGCAGGTGCCCGACACGGGCAAGCCGGGGATTTCGAGGATCTTGCGGCTCTCGTCGCGCAGCTTCAGCTCTTCCTCGGTATAGTCGTCCTCACCCAGCACATAATTGAGCGGCACGACGTTGAAGGCGATGGGGACCGCCCACTTGACCGGCGCGGGCAGGTCCACGGCATGGCCGTTCGACGCGAGACCGGCGGTATCCTTGCCAGCGCCCGCCTGAATCTGGCCGTCCAGTTCCTCGATGCCCGCGATGCCGCCGCCCGACACCGCCTGATAGGTGGAAACGACCAGCTTCTTGAGGCCCGCCGCGTCATGCAGGGGTTTCAGCACCGGCATGGCGGCCATGGTGGTGCAATTGGGGTTGGCCACGATGCCGCGCGGCAGATTGTCGAGCGCGTGGGGGTTCACCTCCGCCACGACCAGCGGCACCTGATCGTCACTGCGCCAGGCGCTGCTGTTGTCGATCACGACGGCGCCCGCCGCCGCCGCCTTGGGCGCCAGTTCCTTCGACGTGCTGCCACCAGCGGAAAAGAAGACGATGTCCAGACCGGCGAAATCAGCGGTGGAGGCGTCCTCGATGACGATGTCGCGGTCCTGCCAGCGGATCGTCTTGCCCGCCGAGCGCGCGGACGCGAAGAGGCGCAGGTCGCCGACCGGGAAATTGCGCTCCGCCAGCAGGCCGCGCATCATCTCACCGACCAGGCCGGTTGCGCCGACGACACCAACATTGGGATTAGACTTCATATCCTACGTCTCCTTCAATCTGCGGAGGCGCGGGGGATAGTGACCTGTTCAAAAACAAGTCGCCCCGCGCTCGGCGGGGCTTGGTCCAGTATCCTCGCGGATTATCCCGCGTGACTACCCGACCGCGCCCCACCGGGGAACGGTTTAATGGTAATCGGCGTGAAAATAGCCTTGGACATGGGGCGCGCCTTTAACGATGCACGCCCCATCCGTAAAGCCCCTTATTTCTCCAGCACATATTGCACGGACAGCGTGACCGACGTGGACAACTGCCCCGGTTCGACCGATGTGCCCTTCGCCGCCGAGTCCGCGCGAACCATCATGGGCGCGGGAAAGACCCGGCCCGTCTCGCCCCCTTCGGAGATGGAGAGCAGCCGCACGGAACGGTATCCGCTCTGGCGCGCATAATATTCCGCCCGCGCCTTCGACGCCGCGATCGCCTTGGTCCGCGCCTTTTCCAGCACAGCCGTATCGTCCGCGATGCCGAAGGTGGGACCGTTGATGTTGGTCGCGCCCGCGCCCACCATCCGGTCGATCACATCGCCCGCCGCTGCGATCTTGCGGATCTTCACGGTCAACTGGTTGGACGCCTCATAGCCGATGAACTTCGGCCCCTGCCCATCCGTCCGGTTGTTATAGTCATATTGCGGGTTCAGGTTGATGCCGCTGGTCTGCACATCCTTGCGGTCGATCCCCGCCTTCAGGATGGCGGCGATCAGCTTGTCCACGGCGGCGGCGTTGGCGCTCATCGCCTCCTTCGCGGTCAGCGCGCGGGTCTGCACCCCCGTGCCGACAGTGGCGAGGTCGGGCGCGCTGTCCACGCTTTCGGTGACGGACAGGTTCACGACCGGCCCGGTGACGGGCACGACGGAGGGCGCCGACTGCGCCATCGCCGCGGCGGGCAAGGCGGCGGCGGTCATGAGCATGAGGGGGAGAGCGGCCTTCATAGATGGTCCTTCCTGTAACCGTCGTTTCTGCGTGGCCCGCCAACGCGGCAGGCCTGCATACTGTTCCGCCCATGTATCGACCGGGACATGAACGGGTTGTGAGTTGGATGTTGGCTGACGTTCAGGTGAGGATGGCGGAAGTCGCCAAAGGTGATCGCACGGGTCGCTTGCCCGCTAATGACCGCCGTCCAACAGTCGTCACCCCGAACGTGATCGGGAGTGAGGCTGCTTTGGAGCGAGCATAGCGGGGGCGGCAAGCAACAGAAGAGAGCGGAACTCCGGATCAAGTCCGGGGTGACGGCAGGGGGAATATTCCGCAACCGCATATCGTCCGCCATGGTGGCAACCCCGTCCTCCGCCCTTGCCCCCCGGCCTGCAACCCGGTAGCGGACCCAGCATGGCAGCCCCTATCCTCTCCTATGAAAATCTCGGCCTCAACCAGGGCGTGCAATGGCTCTTTCGCGGCCTCGACCTGCATGTGCAGGAACGCGACCGGCTGGCGCTGATCGGGCGCAACGGCGCGGGCAAGACGACGTTGCTGAAACTGATCGGCGGCGTCATCGAACCGGACGAGGGCATCCGCTCCGTCCGCCCCGGCATCAATGTCGTGATGCTGGAGCAGGATCCGGACGTGTCCGCCTATGCCACGCTGCATGATTTCGCCTGCGCGGGCGACAATGCACCGCCGAGTTACGAGATAGAGGCCATCGCGGACCAGATCGGCATCGACCTGTCGCGCGAGGCGAAATCCGCGTCGGGTGGCGAGCGTCGCCGCGCCGCCATCTGCCGCGCGCTGGCGTCCGAGCCGGACCTGCTGCTGCTGGACGAGCCGACCAACCATCTCGACATCAGCGCCATCGACTTTCTGGAAAGCTGGCTCAGCCGCTATAATGGCGCGTTCATCACCATCAGCCATGACCGGACCTTCCTGACGCGGCTGACCAAATCGACCATCTGGCTCGACCGGGGCACGCTGCGCCGGCAGGAGATCGGTTTCGGCGGGTTCGAGGCGTGGATGGAAAAAGCCTATGCCGACGAGGCGCGCAATGCCGAGCGGCTGGACGCCAAGTTGAAGATCGAGGAGCATTGGCTGCATCGCGGCGTCACCGCGCGGCGCAAGCGCAACATGGGCCGCCTCGAAAAGCTGCACGAAATGCGGGCGCAGCGCGCGGCGATGATCGGGCCGCAGGGCACGGCAAAGCTGGCGGTCGCATCCGACGACAGCAAGACCAAGAGCGTGATCCACGCCGAACATGCGACAAAGGCGTTCGGGACCGGCGAGAATAAGCGCACGATCATCAAGGATTTTTCCCTGCGCGTGCAGCGCGGCGACCGTATCGGCCTGGTTGGCGGCAATGGCGCGGGCAAGACGACGCTGCTGAAACTGCTGACCGGAGAATTGCAGCCCGACGAGGGGCAGGTGCGGCAGGCCAAGACGCTGGACATGATCTTCATCGACCAGCAGCGCAGCCTGATGGCGCCGGAAAAAACCGTGCGCGACGTGCTGGCCGAGGGGGGCGACTGGATCGACGTGCGCGGGGTGCGCAAGCATGTGCATGGCTATCTGAAGGAATTTCTCTTCGACCCCAGCCTTGCCGAGGCGAAGATCGGCACGCTGTCGGGCGGCGAGCGGTCCCGCCTGCTGTTCGCGCGGGAATTTGCGCGCGAATCCAACCTGCTGGTGCTGGACGAGCCGACCAACGACCTCGACCTCGAAACGCTCGACCTCCTTCAGGAGGTGATCTCCGACTATGAGGGCACGGTGCTGATCGTCAGCCATGACCGTGACTTCCTCGACCGCACGGTAACGGTCACTTTGGGCCTCGACGGGTCCGGTCTGGTGGATGTGATCGCGGGCGGCTATGCCGACTGGGAGGCCAAGCGCAAGGCGAAGACCGCGCCCAAGGCCGTGAAGAGCGCGCCCACGCCCCCGCCACCGCCCAAGAGCACCACCAAGCTGACCTATAAGGACCAGCGTGACTATGACCTGCTGCCGACGCGCATCACGGAGATAGAGGCGGCCATCGCGCGCGACGAGGCGCTGCTGTCCGACGGCGATCTCTATACGAAGAACCGTGCGAAGTTCGATGCGCTGACCAAGGCCGTTGACGCGGCACGGGCGGAAAAGGATGCGGCGGAAGAACGCTGGCTGGAACTGGCGGAGCGGGTCGAGGGGCTGGGCTGAAACGCCCCCACCCGTCCCCGCGCCGGAGGAGCCGCCATGGCCCGCAAGAAAGTCTATCTCACCGCGACCCTGCCCGACGGCTATGTGAAGACCATCGGTCCCACGGCGTCCGGCTTCACCCATTATTGGCGGATCGTCGCGGTGCTGGCCAATGGCAAGACGGAGGTGTTCTGGGGCCATACCAAGTCCGCCGTCGAGGCCCGCAAGAAGCGGACCGCGACGGTCGAGGCGGCCGCCATGCGCGGCTGGACACGTTATGATGTCGATATCGTCGAACTGGTCGAGACATACGGGCCGCCGGAGGGGTAAGCGGTCGCCCCCTCGCCTTTTCCCCATCCCCACCCTACATAGCGCCCCACCCCGCGCACAGGAGGACTGCCATGACGAAGCCGATAGAATGGGATCAGCCCGCCACCCTGATCGACCTGGCGGGCAAGGCACCGCTGATTTCCACGATCCAGGAATGTGTCCGCCATTTCAGCGCGCTGAAGGCCGTGCATCGGGAAGAGGCCCGCATCCTGCTGACCTATCCCGTGCATCGCGAAGGGCAGAAGACGCGCACCTGGCTGCTGAACCCCAACGAGATCGCCGCATGGGCCGATCAGTTGCGCGCGCTCCAGAACTAGGGTTCCGCGTTCCCTATTCAGCGCATAGCTTCCGTCACCCCGGACCGGATCCGGGTTCTCGCTTCCTTTGACCATGGTTTGAAGAAAAGCGGGAAGCCGGATCCGGTCCGGGATGACGGTAACGCCTGCGAATGTCGGATTGAGTGGATCGGGTCATACCGGCAGGCCGGAACATCGCCGGATTGAGGCGTTCCCTCGCCCGGCATTTTGTCGAGCCTGAGCATGACGAAAATGGCCGTCGGGGCACCCGCAGCGACATCAGCCGATACGATAGTAATCCGCCACCCTGTCCAGCCCGAAGCCCAGCACCAGCTTCCCCGCCCGCGCGGGCCAGCCCAGCGCGCTCTCCGCCGCCGCCAGTCCCTCGCACGCGCAGACCACGCGCCACAGCACATCCTTCAACCCCGGACCCGCCGCGTCCAGGGCGCCGCGCAGCCGGTCGCGCGCGGCCATGCCCGCCAGTCCCGGCTCCACCGGACCCGGTGCGCCGCGCCGCCCGCCTCTGGCGCCGCCGCTCGCCAATGCGCCCACGTCCCAGCACATCGTCACCCGCGCGCCCATGCCTGCCATTTCCCAGTCGCGGCGCAGAACCTCCCCCGCCTCATACTGCCGCCGGGTGACGAGGCCACGCGCCTGCAACCAGCTCAGCGGCGATTCCGCCAGATTGACCTGCACCCGCCGCGCGACGCCATCCGCATCCTCCACCAGCCGTTCCACCATGCGCGCCGCCGCCCTGACCGCCCGTGCCATGTTATCTCCTCCATGTTGCTGGATTTTTTCCCTTGCCTGACGGTCGCGGCTGTAGGACAGCACTAACCGCGCGATTGTACTGGACCCGAAATGATTACGCGAATTCGCGATGTGCGGAAGGCCAAAGGACTGACCCTTGAGGAGGTGGCGGCGCGGTGCGTCCCACCGACGACGGCGCAGACCATCGGGCGGCTGGAAACCGGCACCCGCACCGTGTCGGTCAAATGGCTCAATCGCCTTGCCGCCGCGCTGGACGTGGCGGCGGCGGACCTCGTCGACCTGCCCGACAGCGCCAGCGTGCCGGTCGTCGCGCTGCTGACGCTGGACGGGGCCGCCGCGCCGACCCGACCCATGACACTGGTCCCGCCGCCGGTGCCCGCCGGGGCGCTTGGCATCCGGGTGCAGGCGACGCTGGGCGATTATCGCGCGGGTGACGAACTCTGGTGCGAGCAGGTCGGCCCCGACCGCTTCGCCCGCGCGCTCAACCGCGACATCGTGGCCCCGCGACCCGGCGGGCGCTTCATGTTCGGCCGCCTGATCGAGCAGGACGGCGATACGCTGCGCATCCTGCCCCCCGGCGCGGGCCAGCGGCAGGTGGTCATCACCCGCGCGCCATGGATCGCGGTTCCGGTACGGCTGATCCGGGGCCTCTGAACGCGCCCTCAGCCGAGGTTATAAAATCCCCGGACGACGGCGATGCGGCCTTCCGCGTCGAAGACGAACTGGTCCACCACTGGCGCCAGCCGTCGCCGCCGGTCCGCAGGGCCAATGTCGCAGGCCATGATCGCCACCGCCTCCCGCCCGCACACGATGATCTCGTCGGTCAGCCAGATTTGCACATCGTTCCGCACGATATTGTCCCAAAATGGGCCAGTGACCTGCGCCCGGCCCTGCGTCCGGCTCAAGCCCACCGGGTCTTCCTGCACCACATCCTCCGCAAAGAGCGACGCCCAGCCCTCCCGGTCCTTTTCGCACTGGACCCGGCAATAGCGGTGGATGGCGGCAACGATGGTGGCATGGTCCGTCATGATGCTCTCCTCGCGATGATCCTGCCCCGCCTCAGCCATGCCAGAGCATCCCCCACACATGCGGCCCGTCGTCCGGGATGTCGAACTCGGCCACCGTCCTGAATCCGACATGCCGGTAATAGCCGAGATTGTCGGGGTTCATGACCTCGACATAGACGGGCCGGCCCGCCGCACCCGCGCGCGTCAGCCCCGCGCGGATCGCCGCGCCGCCCAGCCCGCGCCCCTGCGCGTCCGGTCGAACGCCGATGAACTGGAGATACCACCAGTCGCCATCGCGCGGCTGGTGCGCCTTCAGCGTCTGGCTCAACAGTTGCGACCGCTCGCGCCCGCTGCGAAAGGCCCGCGCCATGTCGCGCAGGCCGCGCAGTGTCTCCCAACGGCCCGGATGGATGCGCCCCGGCTGCCGCCAGAGCGACACCGCCGCCCGCTCCCCGGAACAGAGCGCGACGCCCTGCGCCATCGTGCCGGCCAGGATCGCCTGGAAGAAATATGGCAGTCGCGCCAGCCGGTCGTCCCGGTCGGGCCATATCCAGCGCAGGCCCGGATCATCGGCAAAGGCCGCGCAAAGCGAGGCGGTCATCCCGCCCCGGTCACGCCGCGTGGCAGGACGCATCACAGGCGCATTCATCCCCGGTCCGACCGCCTGCCCCATCCCCGCGTCAACCCTCTCCATACCCGCCCCCTTATTTTGAGAACAATGTTCTCATCTGGCTATCAGCGGGCCGTGGGCCGGTCAAGCCCTCTCCCGCCGAACGATCCGCACCGTTCCGCGCGTCGATTTAGCGATCCCTTAGCCTCCGTTGCGCTATGCCCTGCGCCATGCCAGCTTCCGCGCCCCTCCACGTCCTGACGCTCTCCACGCTGTTCCCTAGCGGACCGCAGCCCAATTTCGGCATTTTCGTTGAGCGGCAGACGCGCGCCCTCGCCGCCCGCGCGGGCGTGGAAGTGACCGTGATCGCGCCGATCGGCCTGCCGCCCTTCCCGCTTCGCCTCGCCCCCCATTATGCCCGCAGGCGCGCATTGCCGGTGCGGGAGGAGCGCAACGGCCTGACCGTCCACCGCCCCCGCTTTCCGGTCATTCCCGGCACTGGCGGCCGCTGGACCGCCGCGCTGATGGCCCGCGCCATCGCGCCGCTGGTCCGCAGGCTGCACGCCGAGCGACCCTTCGATGTGATCGACGCCAGCTTCTTCTTCCCCGACGGTCCCGTCGCGATGCGCCTGTCCGCACTGCTCGGCGTTCCCTATTCGGTGAAAGCGCGCGGGGCGGACATCCATCATTGGGGCACGGCCCCCGCGACCCGCACCGCCGTGCGGGAGGCCGGGCAGCGGGCGGCGGGGATGCTGGCCGTGTCGGGCGCGATGCGCGAGTCGATGATCGCGCTGGATATGCCGGGGGAGCGCATCCGCGTCCATTATACCGGTGTCGACCTCGACCGCTTCACACCCGGCGACCGGACCGCGGCAAAGGCGGCGCGCGGCCTTGCAGGCTTTACCATCGCCTGCGTCGGCGCGCTGATCCCGCGCAAGGGCCAGGCGCTGGTGATCGACGCCCTGCACGCCCTGCCCGACGCCACCCTGCTGCTGATCGGTGAGGGACCGGACAAGGCGGCCCTGATGGCGCAGGTCCAGCGCCACGGCCTTGCCGGGCGGGTCCGCTTTCTCGGCTCCGTGCCCCATGGCGAGCTGCCCGGCTGGCTGGCCGCGTCGGATGCGATGTGTCTGCCCTCCGCCTCCGAAGGTCTCGCCAATGCGTGGGTGGAGGCGCTGGCCAGCGGCACGCCCATCGTCATCAGCGATGTCGGCGGCGCGCGCGAATTGCTGGACAGCCCGGCGGCGGGCCGCATCGTGGAGCGGACGCCGCAAGCCATCGCCGCCGCCCTGTCCGAGCTGCGCGCCAATCCTCCTGCGGCGCAAGCCGTCCGTGCACCCGCACTGCGCTTTACATGGGATGCGAATGGGGAGGCGCTGGAGGCGCATCTGCGCGCCTGCGCGACTCGACCGGGGTAACGCAGCCCTGCGGGGATTGGAGCAAGCCCCAGACCGCGTTCGACAGTCTCAGAAAATCCGTGTCGTCATCCCGGACCTCTTCCGCGATCCCGCTTTTCTAACAGCTATGAACCCCGGATCAGGCCCCAGGAAACGGATAGCGGCGGCCATGCCCCAGCCCCGTTCAGCCCAGCGGCATCAGCGCCGCGACGATCCACCGTTCTTCCTGCCGCAGCACGCCCCAGGCGCGGGCCGCCGCGCGGCTGTCCATTGCCTCCACGCCGATCCCGCGCGCTTCGACGGCGGCGACGAAAGCGCGGGGCGGCTGTTCCAGCGAAGCGCCGGTGCCCAGCAGCAGGAATTCGGGAAGCGGGTCGAGCGCCAGCAGCCCTTCGATCATCGCCGGCACCAGTCGCGCGACGCCATCCGGCGCGGCCCATTCGACCGCGCGTTCCGGATCGAGCATCACGCCCTGTGCGAACAGGGTCTCGCCAACGCGAAAGCCATGGCCCGAAAAGCCCCGGACGACCGGCCCGGCGACCGGCCCTTCCCTGCGGAATTCCATCAGTCGGGGCCTGTCCGGTTCAGGGCTGGCGCTTGCTGACGCGCTCCGCATCGCCCACCGGCCCGGACTGGGGCTTGCGGTCGACCGCCTGCGGGGTCAGGCCCAGCGTGATGAGCAGCGAGGAGGACACATAGACCGACGAATAGGTGCCGATGATGATGCCCAGCATCATCGCCGCCGTGAAGCCGCGCAGCACATGACCGCCCAGCAGCAACAGCGCGGTCAGCGCCAGCAGGATGGTGAGCGAGGTCATGACCGTGCGCGGCAACGTCTCGTTGACGGACAGGTCGATGAGGTCTTTCATCTCCATCTTGCGATATTTGCGCATATTTTCGCGGATACGGTCGTCGATCACCATCTTGTCGTTGATCGAATAGCCGACGATGGTCAGGATGGCGGCGACGATGTTGAGGTCGAACTCCATCCGGGTGATCGCAAAGAAGCCCAGCGTCAGCAGCACGTCATGGACGATGGCGACAAAGGTGGAGACGCCGAACTGCCATTCGTAGCGGAACCAGCTGAAGATCGCGATGCCGACGATGGCCAGCACGACCGCCAGCACGCCATTCTGCACCAGCTCGCCCGACACCTTGCCCGACACCGCATCATAGCGGCTGAACTTCGCGCCGGGGAATTCGGTGCGCAGAGCGGTCTGCACCTTGGTCACGATGGCGTTGGTCGCGCCTTCGTCGTCCGTCTGCGGCGCGGGCAAGCGGATGGAGACGGTCTTGGGATCGCCGAACTGTTGCAGCGCGCTTTCCCCCACGCCCAGCGCGTCGACGGTCGATCGCACCTTGTCCAGGTCCGGCGGCGTCGGGAAGCTTTCCTCGATCATCAGGCCGCCGACGAAATCGACGCCGAGGTTGAGGCCGCGATGGACCGTGACCGCGACCGCCAAGACCGTCAGCAACGCCGTGATCGCAAAGGCCCAGTGACGGACGGCGACGAACTTGATGTTCGTATTGTCGGGGACGAATTTGAGCAGTTTCATGTGGTGTCTCCGCCCCTCAGATCACAATGTCCGTGGGCCGCGCATGGCGCAGCCACCGGGCCGCCAGCATGCGCGTGAACACCACGGCGGTGAACACCGATGTCGCGATGCCGATCAGCAGGACGATGGCGAAGCCCTTCACCGGGCCACTGCCCAGCGCCAGCATGATGCCGCCCGCGATGGCGTGCGTCACGTTCGCCTCGAAAATGGTGCGACTGGCTTCCTTATAGCCGAACTCGACCGACTGCACCACGCCCCGGCCCCGGCGGCGTTCCTCGCGGATACGCTCATAGACCAGCACGTTGGCGTCGACCGCCGTGCCGATGGTCAGCACGAAACCGGCGATGCCCGGCAGGGTCAGCGTGGCGTTGAGGATGCCCATGACCCCCACGATGACCAGCACGTTGATGACCACGGCAAAGTTCGCATACATGCCGAACCGGCCATAGCTGACGAACATGAAGATGATGACCGCCGCCACCGCGACGATGGAAGCGATGATGCCCGCGCGGATCGAATCGGCGCCCAGTTGCGGCCCGACCGTCCGCTCGTCCACCACGTTCAGCTTCACCGGCAGCTTGCCGGAGCGCAGCGAGATGGCGAGCTGGTTCGCGCTGTCGACGGAGAAATTGCCGCTGATCTGCGCGGAACCGCCCAGGATCGGCTCATTGATGTTGGGCGCAGACAGGACTTTGCCGTCCAGGATGATCGCGAACGGCTTGTTCACATTCTCCTGCGTCACGCGGCCGAACTTGCGGCCGCCCGATCCGTTGAACTTGATATTGACGACCGGGGCGCTCGACTGCTGGTCATAGCCCTGCGAAGCGTCGGACAGTTCGTCGCCCGACACCATCACCTGCCGCTTCACCGCGATGAAAGGGATGCCGCTGGGATTTTCGGGATAGGGCAGAACTTCGCTGCCGATGGGCGCGCGGCCCTGCGCCACTTCGGCGGGATTGGCGGTCGCGTCGACCAGCTTGAATTCCAGCTTGGCGGTCTGGCCCAGCAACGCTTTCAGCGCCGTCGGGTCTTGCACGCCGGGCACCTGCACCAGGATGCGGGTGCTGCCCTGCTGCTGGATGGTCGGCTCGCGCGTGCCCATTTCGTCGATGCGCTTGCGAATGATCTCGGTCGCGACTTCCATCGCGCTCTTAACCGCGGCGTCGAGGCCGGCCTGCGTCGGGGCGACGGTGATGGTGTTGCCATCCTTCACGGTCACGTCGAAATCGCGCTGGCCGGTCATGCCCGCGCCCTGCGTCATGGGACGGATGCGCTCCACGGCGGCATCGACCTGCTGCGGATCGCGAACCATGAAGGAGAGTTGCCCGCCCGTTGCGCTGATGTCGCCAATCGCGATCTTCGGGTCGCCCCGGCGCAGCTCCGTGCGGATCTGCTCTTCCATCGTGGTCAGCTTCAGCTTCGCGACCTCGGCCGGATCGGCCTCCAGCAGCAGGTGGCTGCCGCCGGACAGGTCGAGACCCAGGTTGACGCGCGGCTTCAGGAAACCGGGCAGCGGGGCAAGCAGGCGCTCAGGCAGGAAGCTGGGGACGGCACAGAGCATGCCGAGGATCAGCGCCGCCCAGATGAGCGAGACCTTCCATCGTGGGAAATCGAGCATGGGGTCCGATCAGTCGTTCGCGGCGGGCAGAGCGCCCGGCGTCAGCACGTCGCTCAGTGTCGACTTGACGGCCTTGACCTTCAGGCCCTGGCCCAGTTCGACATCGACATAGACTTCGTCGACGCGCACCACCTTGCCGACCAGTCCGCCGCCGGTGATGACCTGATCGCCCTTCTTCACGGCTTCCAGCTTGGCCTTATGCTCCTTCATCCGCTTTTGCTGCGGACGGATCAGCAGGAAATAGAAGACGGCGAAAATCAGGACCAGCGGCGCGATCTGGGCGATCAGGGCGCCGGTGCCGCCAGCGGCAGCAGTCGAGGTCTGAGCGAAAGCAGGCGTGATGAGCATGGGTTGCGGCTTTTCTTCTCTTGGGGGCAGGCTGTCGGAGGGGCCAAAAGGCCCGTGCCTGCCGAAGGCGGGCGGCTATCACATGGGCCGCGCCCACGCAACCGCGTTCGCCCTGCGGACGGCGGCGCCCCCTCTCCGCCGGGCAACGGCGTCGGCGCGCGGGGCGCTGTCCGGACCGCCCATACCCCCTGTCGACGAAAAGCTGCCAATGGGCGCTTGCCAATTCGAAAACTTCCGCCTAAATGCGCCGCTCCGGTCGGGACGTAGCGCAGCCTGGTAGCGCATCACACTGGGGGTGTGGGGGTCGGAGGTTCGAATCCTCTCGTCCCGACCAAATTTACCAGCTTTAACAAGCACTTAACGGGCAGCGAAAGCTGCCCGTTTCTGTTTGCCCGCTCTCATCTAGCGTATTTCTAGCTGGTTAACTCCTTTGTGCCGTTAGAGGCTTCCTCTTGTTCGCTCTGCGGCTTCGCTCGCACTTCTAAAGCAGCTGGAAAGCGACGACGCCTCATCCACAACATCGCCAGCGGAAGCGACGCATAAAGCAGGCCACCTAAAACCATAGACCATTGCGGTCCAGGTTTTGCCTCTAATGGCCAGTAAAACGCTGGTGCTAATTTCCCGAGATGATCGCTGAAAAGCCCTCCCGCAGCCATTAGGGCTCCCGCCAGCGCAGCGATGAGAGGGGCTGCAACGCCAACGGTCCGAAGCACCTTCTTCGGCAGGTGGAGAGCCAAACGCTCAATAGGGTTCCGTGAATTGAACGTGCTCAGGCCCTCTGGAATGCCCCGAAGTGTACCAAACCATTCGAGCTCTCGCCTCATGCCAGAGTGTATGAACTCGACAACGAATCCATCATTCTGATCTAGAAAGTCAAAATTGAAAAAGACCTGGCGCCTATCAATGGTGAACTTTACATCATTCACAGGCCGAGACTGCCGAACCAATTCGACCTTTAGGATTTGGCTTCCCTCACCAACAACCGCACGCAAGGGGTCCGCATCAGCTATTCGGCTGCCCTCTATCGTCGTGTTACCTGAGTTCCATATAATCGCCCGCGTCTTAGTTACGCGCTGGACAATTTCGCCTCCAAAGCGAATTTCCAGATGCTGGTCGAATGCGGACGTCGCGCTTCCAACAACTGCAATTTCCTCTGACTGCAAAGCAAGACGCGCAACCTGCTTTGATTTGAAGTAGAAATATACCGCCAGTGCTACACCGATGAATCCAAGCACGGTTCCGACCAACGGTTCGGATAAAAAAACCAATATCGACTGCATTTAATCGCCCCCTGGAGCGACAGCTAGCAATAGCTGATGCAGAAACGCAATGCAGTTTAAGGGCTTTACTGCCAAACCCCGCTGGCCTCCCAAGCGCGGAGAGCGTCCACCACGTCGAGGAATTCCGCGTCCAGCGCGCCCGCACTCACCGCCGCATACGCCCCGTCAACGAAGGCATCCCATGAGCCGAACCATATGACGATGGGCGACGGTCGCGGCTTCCGGCCCTCCTCAATCCGCTTCACGCGACGTTGGAGGGCACGGAGGCTCATGTGGTCAGCCGCGACGATCCACAGCACATGCCTCGGTGGGCAAGTTCAAGTGCCGGTTGCGAAGGCCCTCGCGGATTTCCTTCTGCTTCTCGCGGTCAATGCGCTGGCGCTCCTCAAGGGAAATGTCAGCTTTCAGTTCTTCGGTTTTGTCAGTCATGATGTATCACTTTCAGTTGAGTAAGAATGTCGTGGGCATCGGCACGGACGTGCCAGTCGTCGCAGTCGCGCATGATCTCGCACATGCTGTTGACCACATCTCGGCGCAGCGCCCCGCGCTCCTGATCCGTCAGGGTGGCGAGCAGGCCGGCAAACGGCGTCCAGCGGTCGGTGCGGAGAATGTCGTTATGGTTGAGCGGGACGACGTAGAGCGGGTGCGTCATCTGATCCGCGATGCCCACCGCCCAATCCAAGCACTCCTGATAGGAAGCGATGGGCATGTAGCGGGTTGAGAGGGTGCGGCGCACGCCCGGTTCATCGGTGGGACCTGTCCAGCCGATATAGACCATTACGTCGTCTGGTTCGGGCTGGTCGGTTACGACCCTGTTCCGCTGTGTGGTTATCGTCGTCATGAGCCGGTGCCCCTATGTGTCAATCTGGGCGAAGGCCGGTCGCATCGCCGACTTTCGCAACCGATGTGCAAATAATTCCATTTCAGCGCCGGGCATCGGAAGCCTCCTCAAGCGCCTCGATCCGAGCGGCCAGCTCCTCGGTCGCCCGCACGTCCGAGAGCGATTTGATGCTGTCGATGATGAGCCGCCCCACATCAGGGGCAACCGCGCCAGCGGCAACGGCGTCCAGCACCTGGGCAACCTGCTCGCTGATCGGCGCGGCAGCATCGAACTCGAAGCTGACCTTCTCCGCCTGCGCCTTCACCGAGGGCAGGATTTTCGCCAAGACGATGCTTGCCGCGTTCGTGTCGCCCTCCAGCGCCTTACCGACCAGCACGGCGATGATGTTCCGCATCTCGTCGAGCATCTGCTGTGTGGCCAATAACCGCCGATCCGGTCGCCCCGGCGGACGCCCACGGGGGTTGCCACTCTGGCCGGGCTGGAACTGCCATGCCTTGCCGCCGTCCGCTTCAACCGGCACTGGCGGGGATGCAGGCTTCCAGTCTGTCCCCCAAGGCGGTGCAATCTGTTCGGTCATGAGATGCCTCGAACTGTAAAGAACAGGAGCCGATCAGACCGGCACGGCGAAGCGTTCATTTGACGCTTTTACGCGATTGCGTATCTCCCCGGCCGTCCACGTCCGAGCGAGGGTGCGGCGACCCTGCCGGTCCTCATGATATTCCTCATGAACGCCGACCGCCTTCTCGACCGCACTGGTCAGGAGCTTGAAACGGTTGTTGAGCATGTCGGCGGCGGCCTTCATGGCCCTGATCTTCTTTGCTTCGAGCGGGCGCTGGGCGTTGTGCCAGTCGATGAGATATTCAGCGTGAAGGTCTGGCTCGAACCCCGACAGGTAGCTGGGCGCGCCCAACACGGCGGTCGCCGTCACCGCATCACCCGCTTCAATCGCCTTCCGCAGCGCATTCATGCGCGGCCCCTGTTCGAGGCTGGCGAAGTGCCGCCGAATTTCCGAAGCCATGGTAGCGGTCGCGCGCTGCTCGACCGGCGCGTAAAGGTCCTTCTCCATGGCGAAGACGTTGTTGTTCAGCGTGTCGATCGCTCGGTCCCAAATGCCCTCCACCCGCTTCATGACCTTGATGGCGTGATCGTCCACTGCGACAAGCTGTTCAAAGTCGTTGAGCGTGGGGTTGAGCTTCGCGCCCTCTTTGGCGTTATGGATGGACTGCAACGCCTTGAAGGCTTCGCTCACCGCCGTCTCGGTCTGGCCAAGTAGCGGGCGCGTCTCGTCGTCGTAATCTGCAATCTCGCCTGCGATGCCGGGGTGGAGCGTGGGCGAAATACGGGTGTCGGTATCATCGGACATTTATCGAACTCCCAAGCTGGATACGGCTAGACATTGGCTACAAGCTAGGGAGACCGGTGAAAGTCGTGCAAGCGATTTAATTGTAATAACAGTTACTTAGGTCAGTTCAGGCGCGAGCGGCTGTCACATAGCATATTTGTGGGCCGAGGCTTTGGGCCTGATGACCACAGGGGCACGAAAGCTGTGCTGGCGCTGTAGCGGTGGCAGGGGGTTGCCCTACCCCTGCTAGCGACGGTGCAGCTTTCGTGCCCCTGTGCCCGGCGCTGCTGGCTGCATGTGGTGACCACGACAGCAACCTGTGCCACAATCGCCCAATGATAAAGCTTCAGCCAACCATCGACCGCATCAAGGCCTTGCTGGAAGAAGATACCGAGGCCAGCATAACTTATGCCGCGCTGGAAGCACGATTGGCGTTGGAGAAGGTTTGTTACGACAGGCTTCGACAGCGACATGATTACATTTCTCATGACCAGCTTCGGAAGTGGCAGCCCGGCGGGGTCATTAATACCCTGATCAGCGACGTTGATGCTCACCTAACCGAGACGATGACGCTCAGCATGAGCAAGACCCCCGCCAGCGATGACGTAAAACCGGAAGACGAGGATTACGTCGAGATCGGAACCGAGGTTGGCTTCGACGCAAAGAAAATCGTCAAGATGTGGAATGCGGTAGCTCGTTTGGCGCTGCATGTCCGCCTACCGAAGGATAAGAACGACCACATACCCGACTACGGAGACAAGGCGGAAACCCGTGCAAAGGTACTAGAGGTCGTTGCTGAACTGGAAAGACTTGCGAAAGGCACAATGACCTTTTCCGGTATCGGCATGGAGGTTTCATTCGATTGTTCATGTGGAACCAAGAACAAGCGGCGGGAAAAGCTTCTGCGCGAGGGGCAGCATATCCATTGTATCAGCCCGGACTGTAAGGCGACTTGGAAGGTCACGAAGGAGGGGGAAGAAACTGTATTCGAATCTGTGACCGCCGATATCGATTGCGATAACTGCGGCGCGACAAACTGCATTCCTTGGAGGTTCTTCTGGGAAATGAAGTATGACGAGCATGGAACATTCTCTTGCCACACCTGTCGCCATAAGAATTATGTGAAGTGGCAACTGGCGCTGGCTCGTCGCAATCCTCAAGACCATGCAGGAGCAGGCTGACGAGCCGCTTAACCCCCATTTCCCTTTTTACCCCCGGCCACCCTCTATATGTGCGGGACAGGGGTGAAAGAGGCGGAGAAATGGTAATAGAGAAAAGGAAAGGGGAAAAAGGGGGAAAAGCTATTTTACAATAGCTTCCTTGCCCCGCTCCGAGGGAGCCAAGTTCGGGGGCAAGGGGGAATAAGCGACGGCGCAGGGCTTCACGTCGATTCACTTATCCCCCTGCGCGTTACTCGTCGCCCTGCGGTGTCAAGCTATACAGGTTTTTGGGTCGCCCACCTGTGGCTAACATTTCAGAATAGATGCGCGGCGGGGACTCTCGCTCCAGAAGTTCCATTGCGAGCTTCACATCCTTCGCGAGCGGCCATGCTTTTTGGTATTTGTTCGTCACCTTGTCCGCCACGTCGCTGTGCTTCACCTTCACACCGCCCAGCGTGGTGATCGCCACTACAATCTCATCCTTTAGACCCTTCATACGAATGGCCTGTTCATTCTGCTCTCCGTTGGAAAACACGAAGAGCGTCGTGTCTTCCCAATACTGAACCCATGCCAGCG
The DNA here is from genome assembly GCF_021403115.1 of Sphingobium sufflavum. Classification (GTDB taxonomy): domain Bacteria; phylum Pseudomonadota; class Alphaproteobacteria; order Sphingomonadales; family Sphingomonadaceae; genus Sphingobium; species Sphingobium sufflavum. The sequence goes on along the minus strand of NZ_JAJSSH010000015.1, from coordinate 32,138 downwards.
CGGCGTCGAGGTGGTCGCTGGTAATGGCCGTCTGCCGGTTCAGTAGAGCCAGCAGGGCAGCGAAGATCAACGTATAGGTGCTTTGGCGGGCAAGGAGAGCGGCCACTGCTGGCGGATGCGTCTTTTCCTCCAGCCGGTGATAGACGTCATACCAGTAGTCCAATGCATCAGCATCAAGAGAAACCTCTAACCGCTTGGTCGCCTCATAGATCGCCCAACAAATGTGCTCAGCGAAGCCCTGCATGAGCTTGGCGTCGGTCGCCTTGGGCATCGGCACGATCTTGGTCCGTACAGAGTAGAACATAGGAAAGCGGTTCGCGAGGCCGTTCGTTATATCCGTGCTGGTGAGCGTCTTCACAATCTCCGTCTCAGGGACCGATCCGATAACGACGATATGGGTATCGGACGCTTCACAGAAGGAGGTCTTGGTCGGCGTGACCAGCTTAACGCCATCGAAGGCGTCCCGCAGCACGGTGCTGATGGTGGCCGCCTCGCGCCGCGCTTGTGCCAGCACCCCGGCAAATTCACTGACGTCAAACAGCAAGCGCTTGTCGGGCACGCCAGCGTCCACTTCCTTCCCGTCATCTGCATATACAGGGTCTCGGACCATGTAGATCAGCCCCTCACCTGTGGCCAATGCAGTCAGCTTCCGAAGCGGCCAACATCCGATCAGCAGGTTCTCTGCCTGACGAAACAACTCGTTGGGCATTTCGGCGCTGGTGCCCTTCCGACCCTTCGCAGTCGGGCCGACGATAAGCGCATTCATCCGAAGATGCCGTCGCTGATCGCCAATCTGGATATAGGCGCTGCGGCCAATAGTGGCAGCGAAGCGCGCGAGGATATGGATCGCGACAGTGGGTCGCACGGCTTCGGAATTGGCACACGCCGCATCCACCATGTCGCGGAGAACGCCATATAGCGCAACATTGTGGAGTTCTGGGCGGCTTAGAACATAGTCGCTGAACTCCCCTTCGTCCTGTTGCTGACCTTTACGCTTGCGGCTTGGCTTAGGCAGATCATCTACGCCACGCATACGCTCCATGCCAGATATGACGTTAGCCCACTCGTCTGATGACATAGGGAGGTCGCTGCCCGGAACCGGGACCAGTTCATTCAGATCAGCCATGATGAACCTCCGAGCCTGTCGGGCCGGTAGTCAATCTGCGCGCATCGCCATCCGCACTCGGCGAATTTTTACGCGGCGCAACATATTTCGTAAAATGTTCGGGGCATGTCGATGTTTGCGACCTCTCCGCGAGATCGGTTAATGTAGCGGTGTTCACGTTGATACCTTTCGGAGGCAGGGGTCGCGCCCTGCCTCCATTCGTGAGGGAATGGGTCAGGCGGCGACCTGCTCGCTGGTGCTGTAGCGGGCACCGACCGCCAGCCATCCCAGCACGCCGCGCGTGCGGTAGCCCTCCAACGTATCGACGGAGAGACCGAGCAGTTCGGCAGCTTCTTTGGGATCGAGGGGACGCCCCTTGGGCGCGTAGTTGAACAGCTCGCAAAGCTGCTCGAAGCTCATGTGATCGGGATTCATGGCGTGACCTTCAACTCGAATGAGATGAGCTGTGGTCACCAGCGCCAAAGGAACCCCCTCCGGCAGAGTGCCCGGGGGACTAAGAGGGACTTTCACCCTCCCGCATGTCCGGGGTCGTTTCCGGGTCTTCCCTCGTGGGCGCGAGCCGGGCCGCGGTCACCCGTAGGCAACGGCAGTTACCTTAAACGGCTCGCAGTAAGTCGTGCAAGCCCCTTAATGCGGCGATTGTTGCCCGGCCTGTCACGAAAAGGGACAGGCTAAGCACCTGTCCCTTTTGGACCTTCGCTGTAAGGCGGCGTGGGGCACGATCGCCGCGCTGTCGCCCCTACCCCGGCAGCGCTACCCGCTCGCCGCTGTTCGCGAGGCTGTGCGCTCCCCGCCGTGCGTCAAGCGCGGAGAGCCACCACATTGGCACCGCTCGCCTTCGCTGCCTGCTGTTCAATCCAGTCCGAAATGAGCTGGGCTTCGGGTAGGAGATATTGGAGGCGCTGGGTGCGCAGGTAGTGCTTCGCCGTGACCCCCTGTGGCACGTGATTGGTCAGCAACTCCATTTTGTAGAGGTCGATGCCAAGCGTTGCCACGCCCGTTGATACGAACGTGCGCCGCAGGTCATGCGCCGAAATGGGCTGGTCGATCAGCTTGGCGATGCGCTCCAGCGGGGCGCGCGTGTCGGTAACGAAGCCACCCTTGGCACGCGACGGGAAGCAATAAAGGCTGGCGTCCTTGTCATCGTCCTTGGGCTTGCGCGCCTTGAGCAGCGCTACCGCAAGCGACGACAACGGGAGCCAAACCGGATTGCCGTTCTTGGTGTTGGCGAGGTGGAACCATGCCTCGTCCAGATTGACGGTGCGCCACTCAAGGCTCGCCGCTTCCGACCGGCGACAACCCGTGAGCATGAGGAAGCGCACAAGGTCGATACCGGCAAGTGCATCCTGATTCTTCGGATGGGCGCGCATTTCCGTGAGCAGGTTCCACGTCGCGCCGACATGCTTCTCGTCAATGTCGCGGGTGCGGGGTTTGAAACCGGGCCAGTCACCTTTCATGGCGGCGACCGGGTTGTGCGCGATGAGGGGCGTTCCGTCTGCCCGCTTGTAGCGCCGCATGGCGAAATTGATGAGAACGGACAGCGTGGTCATAGCGATCTGGGCTTGCCCTGGCGCTGGGGTGCCGCGCAGCCCCTTCGTCGCCATCTCGGTATAACGCTTGCGCACGTCCGCCTCGGTGATGGACGCGATGGGCTTGTCCTTCCACGCGCCGAACACCGTCTCAATATGGCGGTTCTTCTCAACGACCGTTGCTTCCCGCAACATGCCCGGGCGCTCATACAGATAGGCGTTGGCAACCTCGCGGAGCGTCACCTTGGCAGCGGCATCTTCCTTTTGCGCGTCACGCGGGTCGATCCCCTCGCGCATTTGCTGGAGCACGCTCTGCGCCTTCTTGCGCGCGGCATCCTCGGTCAGCACGCCGTAGGGACCGAGCGTGAACTGGACAGCTTTACCCCTCACACGCCCCTGCACGAAGAACACCTTCTTGCCGCCCGAAGTAACGCGGACCCCATAGCCCCTAACCGATTCATCCCATTGATTGTCATATTCAGTCTCCGGTGCTTTGACCCGGTCAATGAATGCTTTCGTGATCTTCGCCATTCCCAATTCCTCTAGCACATATCTAGCACGGAAGAACGGGTTACGACGAGTTGCTGCGACCTTGCAAGGACTTCAAGCCATTGAACTAAAAGGCTTTTGCAGGTGTCTGCGTGCTACGACGTGCAGCTAAGTATTCATGTGTCCCATACTGGGGGTGTGGGGGTCGGAGGTTCGAATCCTCTCGTCCCGACCAAAGAAATTCCCCAACATTGGCGGTTGCTGAGCGGGTGGCGAAAGCTGCCCGTTTTCGTGTTTGTGGACGGCGGACGGCACCCAGCCCCTACCCCTCCCGCAACACCCGCACGCCCTCCAGCACGATCCGCACCAGATCGACCTGCCCCCGCGCGCCGGTCTTCACAAAGATGCGCTTGGAATAATTGCGCGCCGTCTCGATGGTAAGGCCCAGCGCCTCCGCCGCTTCCGTCAGGCTCTCGCCGCCCGCGATCCGTTCGGCCAGCGCGGCCTCGCTGCGGGTCAGGCGGAAGAGTTGCGGGAGGAAGCGGCCGTCGGCGGGCCGGTTCACCGTCATCCGCCGCATCAGGATCAGGCAATGCGCCGCGGGCAACGTGCCATCCCCACCGGGCGGCGGGCGCATCGCCAGCATCTGGATCGGCGGGTCGATGGCCAGCCAGGCGCTGCGCGGTTCGTCAGGCATGGTGCGGCAGGCCAGCACCTCCTCCAGCAGCGTCTCTGCCTCCGCATAGAGGAAGCGCACCCGCCCCTCCGCCCCGCGCCGCACGATGACGCCGTCGAGCAGCCGCGCCGCTCCTCTGTCCGCGTCCAGCACCCGCCCGCGCGCGTCGAGCAGCATCCATCCTTCCGAGAAACTGGAGAGCGCCTGCCCCGCGATGGCGGCGCGGCGGCGCTCCCCCTCCAGCTCCATCCGCGCCCGCAGCGCGATGGTCAGGTGCGGCGCAAGGCTGGCCACCAGCGAGGAGTCGCGCGCCCGGAAACTCCCCTTCGCGCGCAGGATGGAAAGCAGCAGGTCGCCGCCGTCCGGCCATGCCACGCGAATATGCCGGCCATAGCCCGCCGTCTTTGCGCCCAGTTCATCCTCCGCATAGACGCGGCCACTGCGCAGGTCGTCGAAGGCGGCCGGATCGAACGGAAACGACTCGGCCGCCGCCGCCCGCCCCTCCACGCTGTCGGCGGGTCGCCACGCCCCCTCCCCGGTCGGGCGCACCAACAGGCGGCACATGTCCGATTCCGTCCGGGCGCGCAGGCGGGTCAGGAACAGCCGCCACGGCAACTCCTGAAACTGCCCGGCATAGAGCGCGGTCAGCAGCTCATTTTCATCCGTTCGGGTCAGAACCATAGGACACCTCCCATATGGGAGGTTCGCCCGTTCGCCAAGCGCCTAAATGAGGATGCACACCAAGCAATGAGTAAGCGAAGGGAGAGAAGTCAGCTTATGACAGCTACCGGACAACTGGATGCGGCCCCTCTGACAGAAGAGCGCCTGACCCACCTGCAAAGGCTGGAGGCCGAGAGCATCCATATCATGCGCGAAGTCGTCGCCGAGGCTGAAAAGCCGGTGATGCTCTATTCGGTCGGCAAGGACTCGGCGGTGATGCTGCATCTCGCCAAGAAGGCCTTCTACCCCTCGCCGCCGCCCTTCCCCCTGCTCCACGTCGACACGACCTGGAAGTTCAAGGCGATGTACGACCTGCGCGACAAGGCCGCGAAGGATGCGGGCATGGACCTGCTCGTCTATCACAACCCCGAAGCGGAGGAGAAGGGCATCAACCCCTTCACCCATGGCCCGCTCCACACCGACATGTGGAAGACGGAAGGGTTGAAGCAGGCGCTCGATCATTATGGTTTCGATGCTGCCTTTGGTGGCGCGCGCCGCGACGAGGAAAAGAGCCGCGCCAAGGAGCGCATCTTCTCCTTCCGCACCGCCTCGCACCGCTGGGATCCCAAGGCGCAGCGCCCGGAACTCTGGCACCTCTACAACGCCCGCAAGGCGAAGGGCGAGTCGATGCGCGTGTTCCCGATCTCCAACTGGACCGAGCTGGACATCTGGCAGTATCTGCACCTCGAAAACATCGACATCGTGCCGCTGTATTTCAGCGCGCCGCGCCCGACCTATGTTCAGGACGGCCAACTGTTCATGGTCGATGACATCGAGCGTCTGGAGAAGGTCGTCGGCAAGGACAAGATGCCGGAAATCACGACACGTTCGGTCCGTTTCCGCACCCTTGGCTGCTGGCCGCTGACCGGCGCCGTCGAGTCCGAGGCCGCGACGCTGCCGGAGGTCATCCAGGAAATGCTGCTGACCACCACCAGCGAGCGCCAGGGCCGCGTGATCGACAAGGATGGCGGCGACGCCAGCATGGAGAAGAAGAAGCAGGAGGGGTATTTCTAACCCCCTTCGCGCCTTTTCCACCGTTCGCCCTGAGCTTGTCGAAGGGCTGTACTTCTTGAGAATTAAGGGCGGGGCTTCGACAAGCTCAGCCCGAACGGACGAGAGATCATGACATGACTCAGACCGCAGATCCCATCTACAAAACCGACGCCCTCATTGCCGAGGACATCGACAAATATCTCGAAGTCCATCAGCACAAGACCATGCTGCGCTTCATCACCTGCGGGTCGGTGGACGACGGCAAGTCGACGCTGATCGGCCGTCTTCTGTATGACTCCAAGATGATCTTCGAGGATCAGCTGGCCGCGCTGGAGGCGGACTCCAAGCGGGTCGGCACGCAGGGTCAGGAGATCGACTTCGCCCTTCTGGTCGACGGCCTCGCCGCCGAGCGGGAGCAGGGCATCACCATCGACGTCGCCTATCGCTTCTTCGCCACCGAAAAGCGCAAGTTCATCGTCGCGGACACGCCCGGTCACGAGCAGTACACCCGCAACATGGTGACGGGCGCCTCCACCGCCGACCTCGCCTGCATCCTGATCGACGCGCGCAAGGGCGTGCTGGTCCAGACGCGCCGCCACAGCTATCTGGCGCATCTCATCGGCATCAAGAACATCGTGCTGACAGTGAACAAGATGGATCTGGTCGGCTATGACCAGGCCGTGTTCGACGCCATCGTGAAGGACTATACGGAGTTCGCCAACTCCATCGGCATCAAGGTGTTCACCGCCATCCCGATTTCGGGCTTCAAGGGCGACAATATCACCGGCCCGTCGGAGAATACGCCCTGGTACAAGGGTCCGGCGCTGATGGAGCATCTGGAGTCTGTCGAGGTCGACAGCACGACGGACGCCGCCAAGCCGTTCCGCCTGCCGGTGCAGTGGGTCAACCGCCCCAACCTCGACTTCCGCGGCTTCTCCGGCCAGATCGCGACCGGCACCGTTCGCCCCGGCGACAAGATCCGCGTGCTGCCATCGGGCAAGAACAGCACGATCAGCCGCATCGTCACCTTCGACGGCGACCTCGACAAGGCGGTGGCCGGTCAGTCCGTGACCCTGTGCTTCGAGGATGAGATCGACTGTTCGCGCGGCGACGTCATCTCCATCGCCGAAAATCCGGTGCTGGCGGCGGACCAGTTCGAGACGACCATCGTGTGGATGGACGAGCAGGAACTGTTGCCCGGACGCCCCTACTGGATGAAGATCGGCACGCAACTGGTGACAGTCAGCGTGGCCGCACCGAAATATCAGGTCAACGTCAACACCATGGAGCATCTGGCGGCGAAGACGCTGGACCTCAATGCCATCGGCGTCGCCAATATCTCGACCGACCGTCCGATCCCGTTCGAACCCTATGTGCAGAATCGCGACCTCGGCGGGTTCATCCTGATCGACAAGATGACCAACGCCACCGTCGCGGCGGGCATGATCAACTTCTCGCTGCGCCGTGCGGACAATGTCCACTGGCAGGCGACCGACGTGACGCGCGAGCATCATGCGTCGGCCAAGAACCAGAAGCCGGCCGTGCTGTGGCTGACCGGCCTGTCGGGTGCGGGCAAGTCGACCATCGCCAACCTCGTCGAGCAGAAGCTGGCGCGCATGAATCGCCACACCTTCCTGCTGGACGGCGACAATGTGCGGCATGGCCTGAACAAGGATCTGGGCTTCACCGATGCCGACCGGGTGGAGAATATCCGCCGCGTGGGCGAGGTCGCCAAGCTGATGACCGACGCGGGCCTGATCGTGATCACTGCGTTCATCTCCCCCTTCCGGGCGGAGCGGGACATGGTGCGGCACATGGTCAATCCGGGCGAGTTCTTCGAAATCCACATCGACACGCCATTGGCCGATGCGGAGAAGCGCGACGTCAAGGGCCTGTACAAGAAGGCGCGGGCCGGCGACCTGAAGAACTTTACCGGTATCGACAGCCCCTATGAGCCGCCCGAAGACCCCGAAATCCGCATCGACACGACGGCCCTGTCCGCCGAAGAAGCGGCCGAGGAAATCGTGCGGAAGCTCATTCCATGAGCGAAGGTGCGACAACCACCACGGTCGGCGTCCTGAGCGACGCCGACCTCGCCGCCCACCTCGCGGATCAGGCAGGCAAGATCCTGCTCCAGGTCCGCGACTCCGGCCTGTTCAGCGGCAAGTCGCTGGGCAAGGCGGGCGACCAGACCGCCAACCAGTTCCTCGTCCACGCCCTGCGCGAGCAGCGGCCCGACGACGGCCTGTTGTCGGAGGAGGAAAAGGACAATGCCGACCGGCTGAGCCAGAAGCGTGTGTGGATCGTCGACCCGGTCGACGGCACCCGCGAATATGGCGAGGCGCGGGCCGACTGGGCGGTGCATGTCGCGCTGGCCATCGACGGCGTGCCGACCATTGGCGCGGTGGCGTTGCCGGGCCTCGACCTGGTGCTGCGGACGGATGCGCCCGTGGTGGTGCCGCCCGCACCCGAAAAGCTGCGCATGGTGGTCAGCCGCACCCGCCCCGCCAAGGAAGCGGTCGATGTAGCGGAGAAGCTGGGCGCGGAACTGGTGCCCATGGGGTCGGCGGGTGCGAAGGCGATGGCCATCGTGCTGGGCGATGCCGACATCTACCTGCACACCGGCGGGCAATATGAGTGGGATAGCTGCGCCCCCGCCGCCGTCGCGCTGGCCCATGGTCTGCACGCCAGCCGGGTGGACGGGTCGCCGCTGATCTACAATCAGGCGGACGTCTATATGCCCGACCTGCTGATCTGCCGGAAGGAGCACGCCCAGATCGTGTTCGACGCGCTGAAATAAGCCCCTCGACGCAGGGTGAAAAGGCCGTCGCGGGACCATCCGCGGCGGCTTTTTTGTTGGTCGCTCTATCCGCCTCTCCCCGCACCATGATGCGCGGGGAGAGGCGGAGCGCCTTATGGCTGGTGCGACCCGAGCCAGGGCTGTGCGACATCACCAACGCGCAGAAACGCCGTATCCGGTCGCGCGGCCAGATCGGCCAGCAACCCCTCCAGAACGGCAATGCGATAGGGCAGGCCCATGATATAGGGGGTGAGGTGCAGCGCGAGCATCCGCCCGCCCGCCTCCCCCGCCAGCCAGTCGGCCGCGTCGTTCATCTGTTGCCGGTAACTGTCCGCCGACTGCTGCTGCACGGTGATGATCTGCCGGTCGGACAGTTCATGGTTGACCGGCACATTGACCAGAGGCCCGGCGGGCGTGGTCATGACATAGGGCAGGTCGTCGTTCACCCAGTCGCAGGCATAGCCGATCCCCGCCTCCACCAGCAGGCGCGGGGTCGCGAAGCTCTGCGACCGGGCGATGGACATCCACCCCCGTGGCCGCGTCCCGCTCACCCGCTCCAGCGTGTCGAGCGCCGTCACGATCAGCGCCCGCTCCGCCTCTTCCGGCAGGCCGGACGCGATGGTGCCGTTCATGTCGGTCGAGTGGGCGACGATCTCATGCCCCGCCGCCATGATGTCGCGGATGATACCGGGGTAGCGGTCCGCGATCGCCGCATTGACCGCCACGCTCGCCACCACCCCCGCCTTCGCAAAGGCGTCGAGGAAGCGGTAGAAGCCGACCCGTGTGCCATATTCGCGCGCCGTATAATGGCGATAGTCGGGATAGGCGGTCTGCATATGGCCGGGCGCCTTGAACACGCCCTCCGCGATGATCGGGAACCACTCCAGCGACACGACCAGCGCCACCGCCAGTTTCCGCCCTCCCGGCCATGCGACCTGCGGCCGGTCGAAGATGCTGGACCATGTGTAGAGGCCATGGTCCATGCCCCGCTGGCGGCGCGGATAGTCCAGATAGGCGGGGTCGAGGGTCATACGCCCTCCCCCCGATGGCGCGCCGCATCGGCCGCCACCGCGTCATAGCCGCCGCCGTTCAGGAAATGGTCGGCAATGTCGCCGCTGCGCGTGATCCACGCCCGCCCATCAGCGGCGATATGGCGCAGCACCGCCTCGAACGCGCCGATGCGGTGGGGCTGGCCGATCAGATAGCTGTGGAGCGGGATGCACATCACCGTCCCCCCCTCCTCTGCCAGCCGCTCATATTGGCGGATCAGCGTGTCGGCATAGTCCCGCGGCGACATGTTGTAGATGAAGAAGCCATAATGGTCGTTCACCTCCAGGCTGTAGGGCATGGAGATCAGCTTGCCGCTCTTCGTATGCACCGGCGCGGGCTGGTCGTCATGATAGAGGTCGCAGGTGTAGCTGAGGCCATAGTCCGCGATCAGGTCCAGCGTGCGCGGCGTATGGGTCAGCGCGGGGGCGAGCCAGCCCCGGATCGTCTGCCCGGTCGCCTCCCGCACCGTGCGGATGCTGTCCTCGATGATGCGCCGCTCCTGCGCCTCGTCCATGCCGTAACTGTATCGGGTGTTGTAGATGCCGTGGGAGAAGAACTCCCACCCCCGCGCGTTCGCATCGGCCACCACCTCCGGCACATGCTGGCACAAAGCGACGGACAGCGACACGGAGCCGGGGAAACCATGCTTCGTCATCACCTCCGCCATGCGCCAGTGGCCGACGCGATTGGCATAGTCGCGGTGGCTGTACCCCACCACATCGGGATGCGGCATCGGCCAGCTCTTGCGGTGCGGGCTGGCGGGCGGGTCCAGCTCATAATATTCCAGGTTGGGGGACACCCACACGGCGACCCTCTTGCCCTCTGGCCACGCGATGGGCGGACGGTCGCGATAGGGCCGGAAGTCATAGAGGCCGGGGTCTTTCTCGCCCTCGCGCATCCCCCCCGCCATAACCTCTGCCATCACCGCGCCTCCAGCCAGTCGATCACCGTCTGCACCGGCTCCACATCGGCATATTTGAGCTGGAGGTCGGTCAGATTGGCGAAATGATAGCTTTCATGCTTGTCCGCGCAGGTTTCGATGGGGACGATGGTGCGGTATCCGCGCGACAGGCTGTCCACCGCCGCCGCGCGCACGCAGCCGGACGTGGAGCCGCCGGTGATGACCACCGTATCCACGCCATGCCACACCAGCAGGCTTTGCAACGGCGTCTCGAAGAAGGGGGAAGGCATGCGCTTGGTATAGACGGTGTCGCGGCGACCGATCTCGCACCGCTCGTCAAAGGCGTGGCGGTCGCTGTCATATTTAATGTTCTGCAAACTGTCCGGCGTGTCCGTCCGCGTGCCCCACACGCCCGCGTCGCTGCCATCCTCGGCATAGGCGACATGGGTCCACACCACCGGCATCCCCTTCGCACGGGCCAGCGCGGAGAGGGTGTTCACATATTCGATCTGGCGCGGGTCCGTCTCATAGGCGGTCTTATATCGGTCGATCCGCGTATAGGCGTTCTGGAAATCAATGTTCACGATGGCCAGCTTCTCGCCAAAGCCGAACTTTGCACGGGCCGGATTGGCCATCACCTCCTCGAATATCTGACGGGCGGTCCTGTCCTCGCGCACCATGCGCGTGCCGATGATGGTCATACGGTCCTGTCCTTGCGGGTCGCGGGGATGAAGCCGAGCGGCAGCCCCGCCGCCGGCACAAAGCCATACATGTCCTCATCCGGGATCGCTGCCATCACAATGTCCCGCACCGCGTTGAGCCGGTCGAGGTCGATGCCGGTGCTCAGCCCCATCGCCTCCAGCATGAACACCAGATCCTCCGTCACGATATTGCCGCTGGCCCCGGGCGCGAAGGGACAGCCGCCCAGCCCGCCCAGCGAGGCGTCGAACGTCGTCAGCCCCTCCTCCAGCCCGGCCAGCACATTGGCGAGGCCCAGCCCGCGCGTGTTGTGCAGGTGGATGCCGGTCACGGCGCCCGCCCCCACCACGCCGCGCACCAGCCGGATGATGTGCCGCACAGCGCGCGGATCGGCATAGCCGGTCGTGTCGGACAGGCCGATCTCGTCGCATCCCGCCGCCATCAGCCCTTCGGCCAGCCGCGCGACCTGCGCGTCGGGGATCGCCCCTTCCAGCGTGCAGCCGAACACGGTCGACAGGCTACCCTCGAAATGCGGGCGGTCCGCGACGGGCAGGGCCGCAATGGCCGCCGCGATCTGCGCCGCTTCCTCCAGCACCTGCGCATGGGTGCGGCGCAAGTTGGCCAGGCTGTGTGTTTCGGAGACGGACAGCGGCAGGGTGATCTTGTGCGCGCCCGCCGCGATGGCCGCCTGCGCGCCCTTGAGGTTCGGCACCAGCACCGCGACCGTCAGGCCGGGGATGGTGCGGGCAAAGGCGACCACCTCCGCCGTGTCCGCCAGTTGCGGCAGGACGCGGGCCGGCACGAAACTGCCCACCTCTATCTCCGTCACGCCCGCCGCGGCCTCGGCGGCGATCCACGCTTTCTTGGCGTCCAGCGGCATGATGCTGGCGACGCTTTGCAGGCCGTCGCGCGGTCCCACTTCGCTCACCAATATATCGGTTGTTCGGGTCGCTTCACTCATGGTCCCAGACTGGCCCCGCCGCCGCCGCCGGTCGATTGAGCAGGGCCGCTTTATCCGCCTGGTGAACAAGAGGACCGGTACCGGAGGAAACGCCCCCCATGATTTGTATGTCTGGCGGGGACAGATGGGTGGGTCGGCAATCGCTGCCAACCGCCCGCCCCCTTAACCGACGAGTGCCCCATGTCAGACGCCGCCGCCACCGACCAGCTTCCCCTCGCCAACCTGCGCGTGGTGGAATTTTCCCATATGGTCATGGGTCCGGCGGTCGGCGTTATCCTGGCCGATCTGGGGGCGGAGGTCATCAAGGTCGAACCGATCGGCGGCGACCAGACGCGCAACCTCCTCGGCTCCGGCGCGGGCTATTTCCCCATGTTCAACCGCAACAAGCAGAGCATCTGCCTCGACCTCAAGAGCGCGGACGGCCTCGCTACAGCGCAGGCGCTGTGCGCGGATGCGGACATCGTGATCGAGAATTTCCGGCCCGGCACGCTGGATCGGCTGGGGCTGGGCTATGAGGCGCTGAAGGCGGTCAATCCCGGCCTGCTTTATTGCTCGGCTAAGGGCTTCCTGTCCGGTCCCTATGAAAAGCGCACCGCGCTGGACGAGGTGACGCAGATGATGGGCGGCCTGGCCTATATGACCGGCCCGCCCGGACGGCCGCTGCGCGCGGGCTCCTCCGTCATCGACATCACCGGGGCCATGTTCGGCGTGATCGGCATCCTCGCGGCGCTGGAACGGCGGCACCGCACCGGCACCGGCGGGCATGTCACCTGCTCGTTGTACGAGACGACCGCCTATCTGGTCGGGCAGCATATGGCGCAGAAGGCGGTGACCGGAAAGGCCGCGCAGCCCATGCCGGTCCGCATCTCCGCCTGGGCCATCTATGACGTGTTCGAGACGGCTATGCCGGATGAACAGCTTTTCGTCGGGGTCGTCAGCGATGGCCAGTGGAGCAGCTTCTGCAAGGCGTTCGGCCTCGAAGACCTCGGCAATAATCCGGAGTTCGCGCTCAACAACCAGCGGGTCGAGGCGCGCGATCGCATCCTTCCCGTCGTGCGCGAATTGTTCGGCACCATGACGCGCGCCAACCTCGTCGCACGGCTGGAGACGATCGGCCTCCCGTTCGCCCCCATCCTGCGCCCCGACGAACTGTCGGATGACCCGCATTTGCTGGCCGACGGCGGTCTGCTCGACATCCCGATCCCCGGCAAGGGCACGCACAAGCTGCCCAACCTGCCGCTGGAGATCGACGGCTGGCGCGCCACCCTGCGCCGCCCCCTTCCGGAACCAGACGCGGACGGGGACGCCATCCGGGCGACCCTGAAATGACGGCGCCCCGCACCCTCTTCGACAAGCTGTGGGACGCCCACCGCATCGCCACGCTGGGCGAGGACAGCGACCTGATCCTGATCGACCGCATCCTGCTGCACGAACGCACCGGCGGCATCGCGCTCAAGAGTCTGGAGGAACAGGGGCGCCGGGTGAACGACCCGGCGCAGGTGTTCGTGACCATGGACCATGTCGTCGATACCCTGCCCGGCCGCACCGACGCCACGATCATGCCGACCGGCACGCAGTTCATCACGGCGACCCGCGACGCCGCCCGGCGGGCCGGCCTCACCCTCTTCGACCTCGGCGATCCGGGTCAGGGGATCGTCCATGTCATCTCGCCGGAACAGGGCATCATCCTGCCCGGCCTGACCCTCGTCTGCCCGGACAGCCACACCTGCTCGCAGGGGGCGCTGGGCGGGCTGGCGTGGGGGATCGGATCGTCGGAGGCGGAGCATGCGCTGGCGACCTCCACCCTGCGGATGCAAAAACCCCGGCAGATGCGGATCATGGTCACGGGCATATTGCCGCCCGGCACCACGGCCAAGGACCTGGCCCTCCATATCCTGCGCCGGATCGGATCGTCGGGCGCGCATGGGCATATGGTGGAATATGCCGGTCCCGCCATCGCCGCGCTGGAGATCGAGGCGCGGCTGACCCTGTGCAACATGGCGACGGAATTGTCGGCCTTTTCCGCGATCATTGCGCCGGACGACAAGACAGCGGCCTATCTGGCCGGTCGCCGCCTCGCGCCCAAGGGCGAGGATCGCGCGCACGCCCTCGCCTATTGGCGGACGCTGGCCACCGACACGGACGCGACCTTCGACCGGGAGGAGGTGGTGGACGCCACGCAGGTCCGCCCGATGGTGAGCTGGGGCACCAGCCCGCAGCAGGCGGTGCCGCTGGGCGAGGTCGTCCCGGCGTTCGACCCGGACCAGCGGCTTTCGACCGAAGACGCCCACCAGCGGGCGCTGGCCTATATGGGCCTGCCCCCCGGCCAGAGGCTCGGCGACCTACCCATCGACGCGGCCTTCATCGGCAGTTGCACGAACAGCCGCCTGTCCGACCTGCGCCGCGCCGCCGCAATCTTGCGCGGACGGCATGTGGCGCAGGGGGTCCGCGCCATCTGCGTCCCCGGCTCCACCGCCGTCAAAGCCGCGGCGGAGGCCGAGGGGCTGGACCGCATCTTCCTCGACGCGGGGTTCGAATGGCGGGAGGCGGGCTGCTCCATGTGCTTCTTTGCGGGCGGAGAAAGCTTTGGGCCGGAGGAACGGGTCGTCACCTCCACCAACCGCAATTTCGAAAGCCGCCAAGGGCCGCGCACGCGATCTCATCTGGCATCGCCCGAAACAGTGGCAGCATCTGCCGTCACGGGCCGCATAACAGCGCCAGCCGATCTGGAGGCCGGGATATGACTCCCTTCACCTCTCTCCTCTCTCGTGCGGTGCCGCTCATTCGGGACAATATCGACACGGATGCGATCATTCCCTCACGGGAAATGAAATCGGTGGCCAAGGCTGGCCTGTCGGATGGTTTGTTCGCGGGATGGCGCTATACCGCTATCGGCGGACGGGAACCAAACCCCGACTTCGTACTGAACGATCCACTCTATCAGGGCGCGACCATCCTGTTGGGCGGCCCCAATTTCGGCTGCGGGTCGAGCCGGGAGCATGCCGTCTGGGCGCTCGCCGAATATGGCTTTCGCGCGATCGTCGCGCCCAGCTTCAACCCTATCTTTCGTGGCAACTGCATCCGCAACGGCATCCTGCCGATCGAGGCCGACCCGCAGCCGCTGGCGGCGGTGGACGGTCCGCTGGCGGTGGACCTGACCAGCCAGACCATCACCACCCCTGACGGCGTCACCACCCGTTTTGCCATGGAGGCGGAACCCAAGCGCATGCTGCTGGAGGGCCTCGACCCCATCGACCTGACGCTGGAACTGCGCGCAAGGATTCGGGCGTTTCGCGACAAGGACCGGGGCATGCACCCGTGGCACTATCTGGATGTGACTGGAAACTCCCAATGACCGACAACCTGCATTTCCCCATCGTCATCGTCGGCGCGGGCGGCACGGGCCTGACCGCCGCGCTGGCCGCCAGCGATGCGGGCGTCGATGTGCTGGTGATCGAGCGGGACGCGACGCCGCTCGGCTCGACCGCCATGTCCACCGGGCTGATCCCCGCCAGCGGTACGCCGGAACAGGCGGCTGCGGGCATCGTCGACACGCCTGAACTGTTCGCCGCCGACATTGCGGCCAAGACCAAGGGTGAGGTCGATCCCTTCATCGCCTTTCGCGTCGCGCAGGAATCGGCGGACACCATCGCCTGGCTGCGCGACAGCCATGGCGTGCCACTCGAACTCATCGACGGCTTCCTCTACCCCGGCCACAGCGTCCGGCGCATGTATGGGACGCCCAACCGCACCGGCGGCGAACTGATGGCCGCACTGGAAAGCGCCTGCGCTAACGCCGGGGTCATGGTGCTGACCAACGCGACGGTGGATAGCGTTCTGCACGACGGCGACCGGGTGACGGGTCTGCGCTATCGCCGCCCCGATGGCGCGGAGGAGGAAATCGGCTGCGACGCGCTGATCCTTGCCTGTTCCGGCTTTGCGGGCGACGCGGCGATGGTCGCGCGCTTCATCCCGGAAATGGCGGCTGCGACCTTTCACGGCCATCCCGGCAACAAGGGCGACGCAATCCGCTGGGGCGAGGACATGGGCGCGGCCGTAGCCGACATGGGCGCCTATCAGGGGCATGGCGGCCTTGCGGTCGGTCACGCCATACCGATCCTGTGGCCGCTCATCATGGAGGGCGGTTTCCAGGTCAATCTGGCCGGGCAACGCTTTTCCGACGAGACGGCGGGCTATTCGGAACAGGCGGCCAGGGTCAACGCCCAACCGGAGCATATCGCCTGGTCGATATTCGACGAACGGCTGCACCGGCTGATGAGCGACTTCGACGATTATCGCGATGCGTTGAGCGCGGGCGCGGTCGTCAGCGCCGACAGTATCGAAGAACTGGCGGAAAAAATTCGCCTGCCCGTCGATGCGCTGGTCGAGACATGCGCGATGGCGGCGGCAAGCGCACGAGGCGAACGGGTCGATCCGTTCGGGCGGACCTTCGCTCCCGCCCACCTGCTGGAGCCGCCCTATCATGCCGCCAAGGTGACGGGCGCGCTATTCCATACGCAGGGCGGCCTCGTCATCGACGGGGATGCGCGGGTGATGAAAAAGGACGGCACGTCTTTTCCCAATCTCTATGCGGGGGGCGGCGCGGCGCGCGGTATCTCCGGCCGGGGAGCGTCAGGCTATATGGCGGGCAACGGCCTGCTGACCGCCACCACCTTTGGCAAGATCGCGGGACGCACCGCCGCCAGCGCCCTGGCAACGGCAACGGATACGAACGGGGTACAGACAATTCAGGCATGAAGCGGGCATCCGGCGTCCGCCGGTACAAGCCCGACCATGTCGGACAGGAGGGGGAGAAAGCCGGTGAAGGCCGGTCCGTCTGACGGACCGGGCGCTTCGCCACCATGATTAGAAGGGCCGCGACATGCACGACCATAGCAGTTCCATGACCCCAGCTTCCGTTCAGGCCCACGCGCTGTCCCGGCCAGCCTCGCTCAGCCCCCATCCCAAGGGCTGCACCGACGTCGATCCCGATCTGGTCGACCGGTTGCGCGCGATGGTGACGCACCGCACCGACGCCGCCCTGACCGAACGGTTCGGGATCAGCTATAATACCTGGCGCAAGCTGATCGCGGGTATGCCAGTGCGCGCGTCCGTCCTCAGCCGGCTGGAGGCCCGCGTCGCCATGCTGGAGGCGCAAGGCGACATGCGGCGGGGCTGATCCTGTCCCGACGCCATGCCGGTGAGATAATCCGGCGCTGGCGTGCAGCCCCTCCCTTATTTCCCCTTGGGCGTGACCCAGACTTCGACCGGGGCGACGAACTTGCCGGGCGCAGGCTTGCCCACCTGCACACGGTCCGCCGTGACCAGTTCGCCGGTTTCCAGGTTGAAGGACGCCCAGGGTTTTGGCATGCGGCCAAAAGTCATTTTCTGGATGGGCTGGCCGGTGGCCGTGTTCATAATGGTTGCGATGACACTCATGGCGGCCGGTTAGCCCGACGCCATTGCCCCTGTCCAGCCATCTCCACCAGACAGGGGCCCAAGGGCGGTCAGGGCGTCCATGCCCCCGGCGATGCCCCCTGCTGCGACGCGGGCAGGATGATATTGCCGAGCACTGCCGACGGGATTCCGGCCCTGCCCCGCAGGCGGTGGCTTTCCTTCTCCTTCAGCAATCCCTCGAAATAGAGGATGGTCCGTGCAAGTCCCTCCCGCAGCCGGATCGTCGGTTCCCAGCCCAGATCGGCCTGCGCCCGGGTTATGTCGGGGCGGAGGCCAACCGGGCGCGAGACGACCTGCGCGCCCTCGAACAGCGCATGCAGCGTTATTATACGCAAAATGACATGCTGCTGATGTTCGAGAAGGACAAGGTCGAGATCGGCCAGTTCCTGGGCCAACAGGGGGAACTGGACGCCAAGCGCACCGCCATCGCGGAAACGCAGCGCCAGCTTGCCACCGTCACCGGCCAACTGGCCCATGAGGCGCGCGATATCGTCGCATCCCGGCTGGTGCAGGACAATCCGGTCGTCGCCAGGCTGAAGCAGGATCAGGCGAAACTGGTCGCTGCGCGTGACGCCATGCTGGTCCGCTACCGCCCTGACTCGCCCGATATACGCGACATGGACGATCAGATCGCGGCCATCGGTAAACAACTGGCCGGGCAGGCGCCGCAGGGCGTGCAGCAGACCAGCATTGCCCGCAACAGCGGCTATGATGCCCTGCGCGCGGCAAAGGCGACGCTGGAGGCCAAGCTGGCGGGCGACAGGGCTGGCCTCGCCACCCTCTCCGCCGACGTCAGCGCCAAGCGGCAGGAAATCGACCGCATCCCGCAGAAGATGAAGGAAAGCCACGATCTGGGCCGGGCGCACGACGCGCTGGAGAAAACCTATCTGGCGCTTCAGGACAAGCTGATGACGGCGGCGGTGACCGCCGCCACCGCCCAATCAGCCCCGTCCGCCATTCAGGTGGTGGAGGGGGCATCCCTCCCCGACAAGCCCATCGCACCGCAGACGAAGCTGTTGCTCATCGCGGCGATCATCGTCGGGCTGGGCGCGGGCGTCATGGCAGCGGTGACCCTCGATCTGGTGCGGGACCGTGCCAACCGCTTCCGCCTGACCCAGCCGGATGCCCCATTCCCCCTCATCGCCATCGTGGAGCAGGACCGGGCCTTTGCCTTGCGCTTGTTCCAACGCTGACACCATTCCACCCTCCACAGAAGGCGGCAGACATGAAATATCACATCATCAGCGCCACCCGGTCGCTCGGCCTGTTGCCGGTGCTCGACCGTATGACCTTCCTGCGCAAGACGGCGCGAACAGCGCGCGGCAACCGAGCCTTTCGCGCGCGCCATCCCGATTTCGCGGTGCCACCCGCCAACCTCGCCTTTGATGCCTATAACAAGGTCGACTGGGTCGATTATCATGACCTTGGCATCCGCCATGCCCGGCTGTTCGCAGAACTGATCCGGCAGCATCGGCCAGTTGCATCCAATTTTCGCGTGCTGGAATGGGGTTGCGGCCCCGGTCGCCTGATCCGGCACATGCCCGGCCTGCTCGCCGACCGCTCAGCCCATGTCGTGGGCACCGACTATAATCCGGCGACCATCGACTGGTGCCGGGAGCATCTGCCCGGTATCGACTTCGCCCTCAACGGACTCGCCCCGCCGCTGCCGTTCCCGGACAACAGCTTCGACGCGACCTATAATTTCTCCGTCTTCACACACTTGTCGGAGGATATGCACGCCGCCTGGACGCAGGAACTCCACCGCGTGCTGAAACCCGGCGGCCTGATGATCGCCACCACCCATGGCGAGCATTGCCGCTATCTCCTCACCCAGAAGAGCGAGCTGCTCTCCTATGAGCGGGGTGACCTGGTGACGCAAAAGCGGTTCGAAGAGGGCAAGAAATGGTATTTCGCCATCCACCACGCCGACTATGTACGCGGCACCTTGCTCGCCGGTTTCGAACGGGTGGAGCAGGTCCGTGCCGGAGCTAATGCAGGCATGACGCAGGACGTCTGGCTGGGGTTCAAGCCCCATGGCTGATCGCGCACCCTCCCTCCCGCAACGCCCGCTCCGCATCGCCCTGATCGGTGATCGAGGTATCCCTGCGCGCTACAGCGGGTTCAGCACATTGGTCGAGGAACTGGCCGTCGGGCTGGTGTGCGACCATGGTATGGACGTCACCGTCTATTGCCGGAACCAATATTATGCGGAGCATCCGCCGCAATATAAGGGCGTGACCTGTCGCTACCTGCCTGCGCCCGGCGGCAAGAGTTTCGAGAGCATCGTGCACAGCAACCTAGCCGTAGTCGATGCGACCCTGCGCGATTTCGACCTTGCCTTTGTTGTCGATCCGGGAAACGGCCCCTTCGTCCTGCCCTTTCGGCTTCGCGGTATCCCCGTCGTCATCCACACGGACGGACTGGGATGGCAGCGGCGTAAATGGTCGCCGCTCCAGCAACGCTATTATAAATGGTCGGAATGGGTGAGCGCCCGGCTGGCGACATGGCTGGTGACGGACTCGCGCGCCATGCAACGCTATTACCGTGACGAATATCAGGCGGACTCCACCTATATTCCCTATTCGGGCGAAGTCGGGGACGAACCGGACGTCGCTGCGCTCGCCAGACATGGCGTCACCCCCGGCAATTATTATCTCGTCGTCGCCCGGTTGGAGCCGGAGAATAACGTCGACCATATCATCCGCGAATATCGGGCGTCCGGCGTGGAGAAGCCGCTGATCGTCGTCGGGTCCGTCCCCTATCAGAGCGACTATGCCCGCGCCATCGCAGCGGAAAATGACGGGAAGGTGCGCTGCGTCGGCGGTGTGTTCGCATCCGCGGAACTCAACGCCCTCTATCGCCATTGCGCAGCCTATCTGCATGGGCATGAAGTGGGCGGCACCAACCCCAGCCTGCTGCGCGCCATGCACTGGGGTGCCCCGGTAGTGCCGATCAACATGGTGTTCCACCGGGAAAATGTGGGTGAGGATAATCCCTATTTCCACAAGGCGCCCGGCCACCTCGCCGCTATCCTGCGCGATCTCGACGCGGACGCCGCCCGGCGAATCGCGCTGGGCAAAAGGGCGCACGCTCATGCCGCCGCTACCTTTCGCTGGGATGCCGTGGTCGATGGTTATGCGCAGTTATTCCGGCGCCTCATAGATCTGAAGGCAGCGGGAAAACCACCCGACGCGCACCTGATCGGCGAAACTTATCATCCCGAACGGTTCGCAGAGACTACCTCCGACCGGACCATATCGGCGGCATGAAGATTCTCCATGTCTACAACCGGCATCGGGGCGGCGGCGGAGCGGACAATGCGTGGGACGCCACCATCGCGCTGTCGCGACGACGGGGCCTCACTATAGATTGTTTCGAACGGGACAGCCGAACGCTGGGAACCGGCATCGGCGGCAAGCTGTCAGCGCTGGCCAACGGACTCTATGCGCCAGGCGCGTTGCGCGACTTTGCCGCGCGCATGGCGGCGGACAGACCCGACATCGTCCACACCCACGAACTTTATCCGCTCATCAGCCCCTGGTTGTTCGAGGTCTGCGCGCAGGCAGGCGTCCCGGTCGTCCACAGCTGCTATGATTTTCGCATCACCTGCCCCATCGCGACCCATCATGACGGTACAGGCGTCTGCACCCGATGCCCCGATCATGGCGCGCATCAGGCGATCCTCAACGATTGCCGCAACAGCTATGCGGAAAGCGCCGCCTTCGCCCTGCGTCATGCCGTCGCGGGATGGCGCGACTTCTACCGCCGCCATGTCGACCAGTTCATCGTGCTGACCGATTTCAGCGCGACATGGTTGCAAGAGCGCGCGGGGATCGCTCCCGACCGGATCAACGTCAATGAATGTGCCATTCACGCATCGTCGCTGCCGGTAGACCCGGCGCAGGGACGCTACATCGCCTTTGCCGGGCGGTTCGTGCCTGAGAAAGGCCTCGATATCCTGCTGGAGGCGGCGCGCATCGCCAACCTTCCC
Organism: Sphingobium sufflavum; assembly: GCF_021403115.1. Lineage (GTDB taxonomy): Bacteria > Pseudomonadota > Alphaproteobacteria > Sphingomonadales > Sphingomonadaceae > Sphingobium > Sphingobium sufflavum. Next base: position 10,746 of record NZ_JAJSSH010000015.1, on the reverse strand, counting down.
ATCCATGTTGCGGGACCGGCGGGCAGCGATCCCGCGCCCCTGCTGGCGCGCGGCGTGCCCACCACCATCACCAGCGGCCCCGATGCGCTGGCGGAAGTCTATCTCGGCGCCCTCGCACTGGTCGTGCCGAGCCTCTGGTTCGAAACCTTCGCTATCGTCGCAGCGGAAGCGATGGCGCATGGCGTTCCCGTCATCGCCTCCCGCATCGGCGCGCTGCGCGACACTGTGCGAGAAGGCGTGACCGGCCTGCATTTCGAACCCGGCAATCCAACCGATCTGGCGCAGCAGATGCGACGGCTGTGGGATGATCCTGCACTGTGTCGCAAGCTGGGTGCCGCCGCCCATGCCGACGTCACCACCCGCTTCAGCGAGGATGCCCATTTCGGCCGCCTACTGACCGCCTATGAGCGCGCGCTGGATCGGCGCGGCCGATAATCACTCCCCCTGTCCAGCGTTTTGTCTGGAATCATCAAGCCCTCCGGCCAGCCCCATGCCCAGATAAGGGCAGCAACGCAGCGTACGCGCCGCGACAACAGGCCGGAGAGCGATGACCATGGCAGACCATCCCACCAACGAAAGCCTCACACTCGATCTCAGCGACATTGAATGGCGCGTGGGCCAGCAGGTCGGCGGCGGCCAGTTGTGGGAGCCTTGCAACAAGACGGACATTCGGCGCTGGGTCATGGCGCTCGACTATGTGAACCCGCTGCACTGGGACCAGAGGTTCGCGCAGAACACCAAGTTCGGCGACATCATCGCACCCCAGTCCTTCGCAGTCGCACTCGATTACGGCCATGGCAATAATCAGGCCTGCGTGGGGCGGATCGACGGGCAGCACATGATCTTCGGCGGCGAGGAATGGTGGTGGTACGGCACCCATGTCCGCCCCGGCGACCAGTTGTTCCAGGAACGCATCTTTACCGGATATAAGGTCGCCGACACCCGTTTTGCCGGGCCGACCCTGTTCCAGCGCGGCGACACCATCCATCGCAACCAGCGTGGCGACCTGATCGCTCGCTCCACGCCCACCTGCATCCGCTACCTCGCCAAGGAGGCGGAGAAGCGCGGCATGTACCAGACGACAGCCGGTGCGCTGAAACATTGGACCAACGCAGAACTGATAGAGATAGAGCAGGTCCGCCGCGACTGGTTCCTGTCCAACCGCGAGGGCAAATCACCCCATTTCGAGGAAGTGCAGGTTGGCGACAAGCTGCCCCGCCGCGTCGTCGGCCCGCACAGCATCGCCAGCTTCACGACCGAATATCGCGCCTTCATCTTCAACATCTGGGGCAGCTTCTACTGGAAGACGGTCGAGGGGGTGAAAGACTGCTGGGTCAATCAGGACATGGGCTGGATCGAAGGATTCAGCTTTGACGAGGAAGGCGCGATGATCGACCCCCGGCTGCGGGACGGTCTCTATGTCGGTCCATCGCGCGGCCATATCGACGATACGAAAGCGAGCGAGATCGGCATGCACCGCGCCTATGGCTATGGCGCGACCATGGCGGCGTGGAACACCGACTATCTGGCTTTCTGGGCGGGTCATGACGGTCTTGTCCGTCATGCCAAATCGGAATTTCGCGGCCCCGCGTTCGAGGGCGACGTGACCTACATCGAGGGTGAGGTGATCGAGAAGATCGAGAAATCGGAATGGGGCGTGCCGCTGGTCCGCATCAACGTCCGCATGACCAACCAGGATGGCAAGACCATTGTCACCTCCGTCAACGAAGTCGAACTGCCCTATTGATGACAGCGCATCACTTCATTGCGGACCCGTCGGTCTCCATTTCGCGCGGCCTTCCCCTGTCGGAGGAGACGGGGCTGGGCGAGCTCACCCTCTCCGGGTTCCTTCGGCAGGTCACGGAGCGTTACGCGGATCGCGAGGCGCTGGTCGAATATGACAGCGGAGGCCATGCGGTACGCTGGTCCTACGCCGAGCTGTGGGAGCGGTCGGCCGACGTCGCAAAGGCGCTTATCGCCCATGGGCTGGGCAAGGGTGAGCGGGTCGGCATATTGATGACCAACCGGGCGGAATTCCTGTCCGCGACGTTCGGCACGGCGCTGGCGGGCGGCGTGGCGGCGACGCTCAGCACCTTCTCGACGCCCGCCGAGCTGGAGCATCTGGTCGCCAGTTCGGCCTGCTCCATCCTTCTGATCGAGCGCCATGTGCTCAGGAAGGATTTCGCCCGGATGCTGATCGGCATCGAACCGGCGATCTACACCGCATCGCCGGGCGCATTGGTATCGGACCGTTTTCCCTTCCTGCGCCATATCGCCGCGATAGAGGGGGAAGCGATCGGCGCGGTCCGGGGCTGGGCCGATTTTCTTGCCTCCGGTGCGGAGATTCCCATCGAGCGCGTCACCGCCCACGCTGCGACGGTCACGCCCGCCGATCCGGGCGTGCTGTTCTTCTCGTCCGGGTCCACCGGCAAGCCCAAGGGCATCCTCTCCGCGCATCGCGGTGTCACCCTCCAGATGTGGCGCATGGGGCCGCAGCAGGGTCTGGACGATGGCGTGCGGACATGGACCGCGAACGGCTTTTTCTGGTCGGGGAACTTCGCGATGGCTGTCGGTGCAACGCTGGCCAGCGGCGGTTCGTTGATCCTCCAGCGCATATTCCAGCCTGCGGAGGCCATCGACCTGATGGAACGGGAGAAGGCCAGTTTCCTCTTCGCCTGGCCCCACCAATGGGCACAGTTGCAGGAGGCGCCCAACTGGCAGGCCGCTGACCTCTCCGCCATGCGCCATGTCGATACGGAATCCCCGCTCACCGCGCAGCCGACGATCCATACCCAATGGATCGAACCGCGCCATTGCTATGGCAATACCGAGACGTTCACGCTCAGCACGGCCTATCCGGCCAACACATCGCGCGAGGTCGGCGGGGCGAGCCATGGCGTGCCCCTGCCCGGCAATATCCTCAAGATCGTCGATCCTCTGACCGGTACGGCGATGCCGCTGGGCGAACGCGGCGAACTGGCGATCAAGGGGCCGACGCTGATGTTGGGCTATATCGGCATACCGCTGGACGAATCGCTGGATGAGGACGGCTATTTCCGGACCGGCGACGGCGGTTATCTCGACGCGAACGGGCGGCTGTTCTGGGAAGGGCGACTCAACGACATCATCAAGACCGGTGGCGCCAATGTCTCCCCCATCGAGATCGACGATGTCCTGCGCACCTGTCCCGGCGTCAAAATTGCGCAGACAGTTGGCGTGCCCGACGACCTGCTGGGCGAACTGGTGGTGTCCTGCATCGTGCCGCAGGACGATGCGAAACTGGACGAAGCGGCAGTGCAGGGCTTCGCAAAGCAATGGCTCGCCAGCTACAAGGTGCCCCGCCGAGTGCTGTTCTTCACACAGGATGACCTATCCATGACCGGTAGCGCCAAGATAAAGACGGCGGACTTGCGCGCGCTGGCGTCCCGGTCCCTCGCCACAACCGCGTAGGCGCGCCGGCGCCGGTGGTGGCCTTTCGGCAAAACTGCGTGATACCGTGCGATCTGGGGGACTTTGCCATTGGCCAATGCGAAAGTCGGTAGAATCCTGCCGGGATGATCCACAGGCAAAGAGGGCTATCCCTCGTTGCCCTCCCGGAAATGCCAGAGCCGCTTGTGCCAGATGTTGCGGATGTGCCGAGCTGCCATAACGCCCAGCCCGACGTCGCCTTCCGCAATGGCGGTCAGTTCCATGATCTTTGCATCGCGCCATGCCCGCACGAAGGCGAGATGTTCGGGCGTGTCGTCCACATTCTCCCGCCGCGGAAAGCCGCGTGTCGAGAAGGCCGTGTTGATGTTGAAGATGAATTCGACATAGGCGCATTGCGCAAGCTGGAAGATGGCGGCGCGCGTTTCCTGCTCGAAATTCCGCACTTCGGCGAATGTCGCCGTCGGCTTGATCTTCTTGAGTTTGGCGAGATATTTCGCGGCGAAATCGCGCGAGGACTCGCTATGCCGTGTCGTCGCCTTGCGGAGAACCTCCACCCACAGGACGGACGCCACCACCGTCACATCCTCCGGGTCCATTTGCAGCGTTTCGAGATAGGCGCTGACGAAATTTTCCACCGTCGCCACCGTGGGGCGCGCACCGAAATAGCCACCGTTGATGCCCCGGCGGACCAGAATGAATCCATCCCGTTCGAGCAGCCGCGCCGCCTGGCGCAAGGTGTTGCGCGAACAGCCCAGTTGCGCGCGCAGGCTATCCTCGCTCCCCATGAACGCGCCGGGGTCCGCATCCAGCACAAGGTTACGCAGTTCGGCAACCGCGAGATTAACCGCTGGCTCACTGGGTTCTTTTGTCATGCACCGCTGAAAGCACAGGCGAACGCCATCGTCCAGTGCCTTGCTCCCGCGCCGCGCCATCCAGGCCGACATGCCCCGCACCACCTGATATGGCCGCACCAACAGAGAGACCTTTAATTAGAAAAATATTGATAATTTTTCCATTTAATACATATAGAGGGTCATATTTAGAAGGAGAGGATTCGGATGGCACATATGCCATGGGATATGAAGGGCAAGGTCGTCGTCATCACCGGCGGCAATTCCGGAATTGGCCTCGGCTTTGCACGCGGCATCGCGAAAGCGGGCGGGGACATCGTGATCTGGGGCCGTCGGGCCGAGAAGAACGAAGCCGCCGCGGAAGAAATCCGTGCTTTCGGGGTCAAGGTCCTGGCGCAGGCCGTCGATGTTTCCGACGAACAGGCCGTCATCGCCGGCATGAAGGAAGCGGTGGAGAAGATGGGCCGCGTCGATGGCGTTATCTGCAACGCAGGCGTGATGCGCCATTCAGGCTCCTTTATTAACATGACGAGCGAGGATTATCATGGCCTGCTCGCCATCAATCAGCATGGTGCCTTCTATGCTGCGCGCGAGGGTGCGCGCCATATGAAGGATCGTCATGATGCGGGCGATCCGGGCGGCTCGATCCTGTTCTGCGCCAGCCTGTCGGCCGTCACCGGCTCCATCGGTATGCAGCATTACAACAGCGCAAAAGGCGCCATGGCGTCGCTGGCGCGCGGCATCGCGGTCGACATGGGCCGCTACGGGATTCGCGCCAACACTGTCTGCCCCGGCTATACGATCAGCGATACCGTGGTCGATGGCGGCCCGGACTCCGTGCTGGGCAAGCAGGTGCGTGAGCGAGACCCGATGCAGCGGTTCGGTACAGCCGAGGATTTCGAAGGCATCGGCATCTATTTCATGAGCGACATGTCCTCCTACCACACCGGCGACCTCGTGAAGATCGACGGTGGCTGGATGGCCAACGCGGGCAAGGTCAACATCGCGACGGCGCGTCGCGGTTAAGGGAGCGCAGGATATGGCAACGCAGACAACCCAGGCCGCGCAGTCCAAGGTCTATAAAGTCGATGGCTTCAAGGATCCCACCCTTCCCGAAGAGCGCCGTCTGGCTCTGGAAGCGGGCGAAGCGGACGTGCTGGACATGTCCGTCGAGGGCGTCCTCACCGCAGCGCGCGCGGCAACGGGCCTGTCCGATTTTGGCCCGATGGACTTTATGGAACGGCTTGGGTTGCTGCTGGGCGAGGTCGAGCGCGACGGCAATCTGTGGAAGGCGGCCAAGAAGACCTTCGTCGGATTCTGCGTGAAGGCGGCGTCAAACCGACTGCGCAACCGGGACTATCTGGCGGCCAACCCGGCGGTCGAGGATATTGTCATCGACCGGCCGATTATCATCGTCGGCCTGCCCCGTTCGGGCACCACCCATCTGGAAAACCTCATCGCGGCCGACCGGCGCCTGCGCTACCTGCCCGTCTATCTGGGGTCCGAAGCCGTGCCAACACCGGGCGAGCGAGCGGGACCGGACGGCAAAGACCCGCGCTGGCTCCGCTCCTCCGCCCATTGGGACCGGATGAAGGCCAATCCGCTGATGGCCGCGATGCACGAACATTCGCCAGACCATGCTTGCGGCGAGAATGAACTGCAAATGCCCGACTTCGCCACCTATCAATGGGAGTGGATGGCGGAGGTGCCCGGCTGGCGCGACTATTATCTGAGCCACGACCAGACCCCGCATTATCGCTATGGCAAGACGATGCTGAAGGCCGTCGCCCATCAGTTCCCCAGCGATCGCCGCTGGATCATGAAGGGCAACCAGCATAGCGAGCAATTGCCCGCGCTGAACACCGTGTACCCGGACGCGATCTTCATCCAGACGCACCGCGACCCGCTGGCTCTGCTCCAGTCGATCCTGACGATGCGCGGCCTGTCCGTCCTCGCCAACCAGAAGACGCCGGACATCCAGGCGCATGTCACCTATTGGGTGGACCGGATCGAACGGATGCTGCGCGCCTATATGCGCGATATGGACGTGATCCCGGCGGATCGTCGCATCGACCTGATGTTCCAGGACATCATGGCCGACGACATTGGATCGGCACAGCGCGTGCTGGAGGCGGCGGGCCTGCCCTCCTCGCCGCAGAGCATCGCCGACATGCAGCATTATATGGACACCCATCCGCGCGGCAAGGATGGCCGGGTGGTCTATGATCTGGCGGGCGACTTCAACCTCGACCGTGCCGCTCTTCGCGAACGCTTCCGCTTCTATACGGATATATTCCCGGTGAAACTGGAGGTTGCGGCATGAGCGATGTGAAACAGCCCGAAAACGCGCTTATCATCGGCGCGGGTGAAGGGCGGCAGGACGCCGTCGACCTCGGCCATGGCATCTGGATGTCGAAGGACATCTCCAACCTCTATCGGGTGGTGACAGCCGATGGCGATGTGCAGATCAACACCGGCATGATCTTCAACGCCGAGGAAAATCTTCGCCGGTTCGCGGCGGTCAGCGGCAATCGCGTGGCCAAGATCGTCTTCACGCAAAGTCATGAGGATCATATCGGCGGCTGGACCGACTTTAATGCGCCCGACGTCGAGACCATAGCGCAGGCGAACTTCGCCCATGTGCGTGGCTATTTCCGCGATGACGGGGGCCTCGGCCCGACCATGACGCGCCGCTCACGCCGCCTGTGGAGCGGGGACCAGAAACGGGAGTTGACCAAACGCCCCGAACCCGTCGTCACCACCAGCTTCCATGACAGCCACCGCTTCGAGGTCGGCGGTCGCCGCTTCGAACTTTATGCGGTGCCGGGTGGTGAGACGCTGGACGCGCTGGTGGTGTGGATGCCGGACGAACATGTCGTCTTCACCGGCAACCTGACCGGACCGCTGTTCGGCCATGTGCCCAATCTCTACACGGTCCGCGGCGACAAGATCCGCTCCGCCCGCTCCTTTATCGAGGGTGTGCAGCGCGTCATCGACCTGAAGCCGGAAATGCTCGTGACCGGTCATGGCGACGCCATTCGGGGCGAAGCGGAAATCGCGCGCCGCCTGACCCAGATTCGCGACGCCGCCCAATATATCAAGGACAGGACGTTCGAGGGCATGAACGCCGGGCTGGACCTGTGGACCTTGATGGGCAGCATCACCCTGCCCCCCGAACTCGACATTCCGCAGGGACATGGCAAACTGCCCTGGCTGGTCCGCGCCATCTGGGAAGAGCATCTCGGCTGGTTCCGATATGAATCCACGACCGAACTCTACAATGTGCCACCGCAGGCCGTATCCCCCGATCTGGTCGAACTGGCGGGTGGAACCGCGCCGGTGATCGCACGCGCACAGGCCCATCTGGACGCCGGGCGTCCCTTGCAGGCGCTGCACCTCACCGAAGCCGCGTTGAGCGTGGATAAAAATGCGACCGATGCTTTGCGAGTGCAACTTGGCGCGCAACAGGCGATACTGGTAGCCTCCGGTCGCGAGAATTTCAGTGAAGTGCGCTGGATCGAGAGCGAAATCCGTCGGCTCCGCGCGGTTCTGGGGGATGCAGCGTGACCCACCCCCGCCTCTCCGTCGATGCCATGTGCAGTTTCCGCTGGTCGTTCGACCGCGATCTGGCGCTGTGGACGGATATGGGCGTGCGCCATGCGGGCCTGCTCATTACCAAGATCGCTCATGAGCCAGCCCGATGCATCGCGCGACTGGGCGACGCGGGCATCGCCGTCAGCACCCTCATCACGGAAAGTTTCGACCTCAACGCCCCGGCCAGTTGGGAAAGGACGCACGTCGCCCACCGCGAGGCCATCGATCTGGTCGCATCGTGCGGCGGACACAGCATCTATTTCACGCCGGGCCGCACCACGACCATAAGCTGGCAGGAGGACTTCAACCGACTGGCCAAGGCCATTGCACCCACTGTCGCCTATGGCCGGCAGAAAGGCGTCCTCGCCTCCATCGAGCCTTCACTGCGGACCAGTGCATCCTTCATCAACACGCTGCGCGATGCCATCGACGTGGCGGAGCGGACCGGAATCAAGCTGGTCGTCGATTTCGCCAATGTGTGGATGGAACGGGATTTTCGGGAAACGATCGCGCGGGCCATGCGCCATGTCTCCCTTATGCAGATCGACGATGTGGTCATCGGTGGGCAGGGTCGCCCCGCACCCGGCGGACGCGCGCATATCGGCCAGGGCGAACTGCCCCTCCGACGCATGATGCAGGATGTGCTGGACGCAGGCTATACGGGCGTGTTCGATCTGGAAGTGGTCGCCGCCGACTTCTCCGCCGATTGCGACGAAGACGAACTGCGGCGCGGGATAGAGGCTGCATCGGCCCTGCTCACCGACATGGGCATTTGAAGACGAAAAAGGGAGAGGCACTATGGCAGAGATGGATCAGGGCGCACCGGGCAGCAACCCGCAGGCCCCTTTCGACGGCAAGAATGCGATCATCTTTGGTGGCGGCCAAAATATCGGTCGGGCCATCGCCTTTGAATTTGCGCGGCGCGGCGCGGCCATTGCGGTCGCGGACATCAATGCGGATGGTGCAAAGGAAACGGCGCAGGCCATCGTGGATCGCGGTGGCAAGGCCGTGGGCGTGCGCGTCGACGTGATGGATTCCGCATCCCTCGCAGCGGCATCGGCAGAGGCCGAGGCAGCACTGGGCGAAATGGACATCGTTATGAACAATGCCGGCCTGCTGCACAATGGCAACCCTGAGGATTTCCCCCTCGCCGAATGGCAGCGCATGTTCGACTGCAACCTGTTCGGCATCGTGCGCGCGATGGAGGTGTTCCTGCCCCGGATGATCGCGCGCGGTCATGGCCATATCGTCAACACCGCCTCCTTTGCGGGCCTCTATCCCTTTGCCGCAAACAGGCTCCCCTATGCTGCATCGAAAGCCGCGATCCTGAACCTGTCGGAAAATCTGGCCATCTATCTCCAGCCCAAGGGGGTGAAAGTGAGTTGCCTCGTCCCCGGCCCGGTGATGACCACCTCCATCGGCAGCATGAAGAGCTTTTCTGGCGAGATGCCGATGCGTGGCCCAGGCAGCCATTTGTGGCTCAAGTCGCAGGACGAAGCGGCGGGCGCGCTGGCCGACGGGATGAATGAGGGGCGCATTCTGGTGCTCACTCACCCAGAAGGCTTTGATTCCTACAAGGAAATGGCCGCTGCACCGGACGATTTCATTCGCGCCCGCGCCGCAGCGTTCGACGTCGGCGACCTCGGCAAACCGCAGATCGACAAGGCGAAATTCGGCCTCGCCTAACGGGCTGTACGCGGGGCGAGCCTTCGCCTTCCGGCTGGGAACGAGAGGAAACGGGGATTGGCGATGGCCATTCCCCGCCCTTTTCGTTGCCCCAACCACACCCTATCCAGTCAAGCGACAGCATTTAATATAGGGACTTTAATGCGATAATATATTTGACCAGAAAACTATAATACCTCAAAAGAGACTCCTGTTTAGGCCTCAAAGGCCAATGGGGAGGATTTGAATGAGAGCGTCCGTTTTTCGTCTTTTGACAACCAGTATTCTGGCAACCGGCATGGCCATGCCCGCCCTCGCACAGGATGCGCAACAGGACGGAACCAACAGCAGCGATATCGTTGTGACCGCGCGCCGCATCGAGGAGCGGTTGCAGGACGTTCCCGTCTCCATCACGGTCTTCAATCAGGAGACGCTGGACCGGCAGAACGTCTTTTCCGCGAAGGATCTGGCGACCTACACACCCTCGCTGACCGCCAACACCCGCAACGGCGCAGACTTCGCCTCTTTCGCGATCCGTGGCTTTACGCAGGAAGCGCGTACCACCACGTCGGTCGGCGTCTATTTCGCGGATGCCGTCGTGCCCCGCTCCTCCCCGCTTGCCGCGTCCGGCGATGGCGCAGGGCCGGGCAATCTGTTCGACCTTCAGAATGTTCAGGTTCTCAAGGGGCCGCAGGGCACGCTGTTCGGTCGCAACACCACGGGTGGCGCAGTCGTGCTGGTGCCCAAGCGCCCCACCGGCAAGCTGGAAGGCTATGTCGAGGCGTCGGCCGGCAATCATGACATGCGGCGTATCCAGGCCGTACTCAACGTGCCCGTGCTGGATAGCCTGCGCATACGCGTCGGCGTCGATCGCCAGACCCGTGAGGGGTATCTGCGCAACATCACCGATGTCGGTCCGCGCGATTTCGCCGACACCGATTATGTTGCCGCGCGCTTCAGCATGGTTGCGGACCTCAGCCCCGATGTCGAAAATTACACTGTCGCATCCTATATGCGGTCGGACACGAACGGTGCGGTTCCCAAGCTGACCGATTGCTACGCGAGCAGCGCCGCCGCCGTTGTAAATAGGCGTCGAACCGGGACCCCATATCGGCGTGCAATAGGGACCCCCTTTTCGGGTTGCCAGGCGGTTGTCCCGGTAGTCCATAGGAGGGACCCACGGCCGGCGCTGCGCGCCCCCCAAGCG
>NZ_JAJSSH010000014.1 GCF_021403115.1 Sphingobium sufflavum | reverse complement strand
GGAATATATTGCACTGCACGCCGATCTGGAACTCGCGTTCCAAGACCGTCCTTGGGGGTCGCTCAACCATTATCTCTCAGGCGGCATGAGCGAAGCGCGCACCTATTGCGAGGCGCAACTCTATGGCGCATTCTCACCTCCAGATGAGATTTACGATGAGAATGTTATTGACGATCTAGGCGACAAGGTGCCGCTCTGTGTGCTCGTTCATCTCTATTACCCAGAGATGTGGGATGAATTGAAGGAATATATCGAACGCATCGATGTGGCGTTCGACCTTTACGTTAACTTGGTTGAGTCGACTTGGACAACCGAGGCGATCGCCAACATTAGGACTTCCTATCCTGAGGGGCATATCCAGATATCCCCGAATGAGGGGCGTGATATCGGCGGTTTCTTCCGTTTGCTCGATCATGTTGATTTCAAGCGCTATGTTGCCTTCACGATGATGCATTCGAAGAAGAGTCCGCATGTCTCGGCGCAGTATGCCGCGATCTGGAAGAAGAATTTGTTGGGTGCCATTCTAGGCGACAGGACGCGTATCAGGCAGAATATCGCAGCCTTTATCCAGGATACTGGAATAGGTATTATTGGTGCTGTGCGTACACGCCATACAAGTATGGAGCAAAATCTCGATCGTATGGGCCGGCTGTTCGATATCTATCAGATATCTGAGGAGAACCGCGATTGTGAATATGTATCCGGTACAATGATGATGGTGCGGTCGGAAGTGATGCGTGCTGTGTACGAACCCATGAAATCATACAAATTTCTTACCGGCGACGGTAAGGGGCTTGACCATCATGTTGACGGCCAGCTTGAGCATTCGATCGAACGTATATTCGGTAATGTCATGAAGGAATGTGGTTGCAGGTTTCTGTGGCGATGATCAGGGAAGACGGTGCAGCCATGGTACACGGGAACGGTTTCTGGTGAAATTCACTGTTGATAGCGCGGCTATGGTCGACAGCCATCATAATGATATCCGAATAATGCACGGGATATATTAATGAAGATAGCTTTTATTCTTCATGACTTCAGCCTGACAGGCGCGCCCAAGATCGGCCTGGACATCGCCAGTATACTGTCTAGGCGGCATACGGTTTCGCTTGTGTCCAAGAAGGATGGCCCGCTTCGCGCCTTTGCGGAAAAGGCGGGCCTGTCCGATGTCGCGATGATTAACACTAGCCATGAAACATCCCGCCTGTCGCTCAGCTCTCGGGTCGAGCTTTATGAGGATTATTTGAAACGCTTCAAGCCGGACTTGGTATACATAAACTCCCTGGCTGCCGCAGACTGGGCATCTGCCTGCTATATGCTAGAGATCCCGTTCTTGGTTCATGTCCATGAGATGCGGTCGGGTATTCGGGCGTTGGCTGTGGAAGGCATCTATTCCATCGGAGACATTCGACATGCCAACCTTGTTCTGTCTGCGTCTGAGGAATGCGGTCGGGACGCACGGGATGAATTGTTGCTCGGCAGTCGGTCCATCGTCAATTTTGGGGTGAGCATCGATTGTGCTGCCGTCGCGCGCAAGTCTTTGGAAGAGCCTGCCAAAGCAGTCAATGCTCGTAAAACGATCTTGGCTGATACGCCCAAGGATGGTCGCACTCGCCCCCTTATTGCCATGTGTGGTCAATCCTGTCTTCGTAAGGGCAGCGATATGTTTTGGGAGTTGGCATTGCGCGTTCCGGAATGTGATTTCCTGTGGGTCGGGCCGTGGGATGACGACACTTCAAAAGTGGTCAATCCTGCTTTGGCCATGAATAGCGAGCGTCCGCTCGACAATCTTTATTGGACGGGACTATTGGCTAACCCCTATTCTTCGATTGTGCGGGCAGATCTTTTTATGCTGACTGCGCGGGAGGATCCCAATCCGCTGGTTGTGCCTGAAGCACTGTCCTTGGGCGTGCCGGTTTGTTCATTTGTCAATACGGGCGGATCACGTTTTTGGACGGAGCGCTATGGTTTTTCGCTCGCGGGTGCGGTGAGTACGGATCGCATGGAAAGTTTTCTTAGAAAGCTGCTCGCGCAGACACCCTTAGATGCGCAACCCACCGCTGCCTTCTTTGAGGAGGCGGATATAGAGGGCAAGGTGCAGGAACTGTTGCAAGAGATTGAGGCTGTTTTGACTTGATAGAGTAATTGGGATGCCAGGGATGCTTTTCCAGCCTGAATAGTCAGGCGACATGGGTTGGTATTGCATTATTGTGTTTGGTTTTTCGGACATCACCGGTCTGAACAAAAAGGCCTAGATTATACTATGATTAGATATGATAATTTGAAGGAAAGTCTCAAGACATTTTCTGGAGCAAAGCCTTTTGATCATTGCATCGTCGATGGCTTTTTTGAAGATGATGTTGCCAAGGCGCTTGAGAGTGAGTTCCCTGATTATGAATCTCAAGACTGGTTTTTCTATAATAACAGCATTGAGCATAAAAAGGCATTGAACAGCTGGGAACGTTTCCCCCAGATGACTTACAAGGCGTTCTCAACATTGCAGTCGGAGGCGGTCACTGATTTGTTAGCGGACGCCTTGGGTGATAATATATATGTTGACCATGGCCTGAACGGCGGCGGCTGGCACATGCATGGCGAGGGAGGAAACCTCAATCCACATGTCGATTACTCAATTCACCCAAAGTTGGGCTTGGAAAGGGTTCTTAATATCATCGTCTACCTTTCATCCGGGTTGAAAGAAGAGCACGGCGGCCATCTTGGGCTTTGGGGGCATGACGCCGAGAGGCAAGCGCCCGGCGAGTTGATTGCTGAAGTGCCCCCTGTTTTTAATCGTGCCATTCTGTTCAATACGACGCAGAATAGCTGGCATGGTATGAGCCGCCAGATGAGCGTGCCTGAAGGCGTTTATCGCAAGAGTCTGGCTATCTATTATCTTCGTGATCCTGCGCCTGCTGCCGTTCAGCGTGGGCGGGCTTTGTTTGCGCCTCGTGAAGAGCAGCGTGATGATGCAGAAGTTTTGGAGACGATCAAGTTGCGCTCTGACGTTTCCACCTCCTCAAGTGCTTATCGCAGGAACACATGATGGTCTTTTCGTCGATTGCGATCACATAGGATCGGACTTGTTGTCGATATCGCCGGGAATCTCTAGTCGGCAATATCCTAGAAAATCGACCGACTCGATTTTGTGACCGCATGAGATTCTATGACCATTGGCGTTCTGGACTTGATATAGCTTGTAGGAGTTGGCCCTGCTATCTAACGGATAGCAGGTTTTTGGCGCCGCATTCTCCGCTATTAGGTTGAGGCGTGATCGCCCGTTCGGACATGATGACTGTACGAACGGGTGAAGTTATGCGCTCACTGTCGCTCTTATTCCTAAGTATACTATCTTACAGATTGCTTTCGATCACTGCGCTGGGCGTTCAGTTTGCCGTCGTGGCAGTGCGAATCATCAGGAATGGGCTAAAGAACTGGCCGATGATCTGGATAAGCTTCGATGGTTGATTGGATCTGGCGTTGCCGATGTACAGAACGTCCTGCGCTTTCATGGCGAATTTCTGGGCCAGAAAGTAGGATCCGGTCTTTTTCATGTTCAGATAGTAGATCACCGGCTTTTCCACTCCATCTTCTGCAACGTAACGGAAAACAAAAATAGCAGAAGGGTCGCCAGCGGAGGGGTTCGAGCCGCCGACCCGTGCTACCGCTTCGATCAGGTTCAGATCTTCTTTGCCGAACGCAAACTGGTCGACTTTGCCGGGGGCGCCGAAGGCGGTAAACGTTAATGGTTGGCGGTAGACTTGAATTCGATCGCCGGGCAGGATGCGTGTATCTTTAACCGACGACCGTGCGAGATGCGAGACTCGTTCTTCCAGAATCTGCGAGCCTCGGGTCAGGCGCACAATCAAATCCGAAGGGTCGCCGCGGTAGCCTCCTGCCAGCGTAATGGAGTCCCAAAGGGTTTCACGTCCGGTCGCTATCACTATCCTACCGGGTCGAGTGACTTCACCGCCAATGAGAACTGCTTGCGAGACTGGGTTTGCGATGGACACAAGCACTTGCGGCGACTGGGACTTTCCGCGAAGTCGCGAGGATATGACTTCTTGTAATTCATAGGTTGTCATACCATCCGCCCTGATCCGGCCGGCGAATGGAATGCTTATTTGGCCGGTTTCGTCGATCGTGATGGGCGGCAAGGTCTGGCCCTTGGCTGACCCGGTATCACTGACTGAACCCTGCGATATTCCGCTACTAGCGAACAACGAAACGCCAGCTTCATATATGACCACTTGGAGTGTGTCCCCAACTCCCAAGAGATTGATCGAATCCCGTGTTGCTGTGGGCATCAGGGGTTCTGTCTCTTCTTTGGGTTGCAAGGGGAGTGATTGCGCGTCCGTCAGCTGCACGACATGGAAGCCTAGGACATTGTCTGGAGTTGCCTGGGACTTCAAAATTTCGCGTCCGGTTGGACCGCTCGATGGCAATGTTGCGCATCCCGAAACCAGCAACGTGGAGGCGAGCAGAGTGGCCAAAGGAGGCCGGGCCGAACGAAAGTTGGAACTCATGGTTTTTTGCTGACCTTGGACGATTGTCGAGAGGATTGGCGCATGAAGCGGGGTGCCTAGCATCCCTTCGGCCGCAAAGGCAAAAGGCAAATGGAGGGAAGGGGGTGTCTACGCCCCTTGCGACACCCTGAGATTTCAATTAGAGGTTTGGCACGCAAGCGCCTTTATTCGCTGCTGGGACGAAACATTTTGCCGTGCTGAAATATATAATATGGGCATGGATACGGGGCGAAGAATCTGGAAATCCTTATGAATGTGATGCCCGAATTTTCTCAAGAAGAGACTGCCCCCGCTTCAAGTCATTTGTTGCCGAAGAAGGGAGGGGGGCTTGGCCGATGGGCTGCTAAGCATAAGTGGTTCATTCTTTTTGTTGTTTTTCCTGTGTCGCTGGTTGCCATTTATTATGGTTTCATCGCGTCGGACCAATATGTATCGGAGTCCAGTTTCGTCATCAAGGCGCCGGGGCAGCGTGGCACTCAGATCAGCAGCTTGGCGAATTTGATCCAGACAACAGGTGTGTCGGGCTCGCAGGATGAGACTAGTGAGGTCATCGGCTATATTCGCAGCCGTAGCGCTTTACATGACGTTATGCGTCGGGAGAATGTCCGAGCGATTTATATGTCGCCTGTTGCTGATCGTTTGTCGCGTTTTCCATTTCCGTTGAAGGAAGACAAGTTCGACAGTCTTTTCAAATATTATGGCAAGATGGTGGATGTGAACGCCGCGCATGACTCTGGCCTGGTGCGGCTCACGGTCAAAGCGTTTACCCCCCAGGAAGCCTATGTTCTGAATCGCAGTCTGTTGGACTTGAGTGAGATTCTCGTCAACCGGCTGAATGATCGCGCTCAACGCCAAGCGATAGCCGAGACCGAAAAGCGCGTTGCGGAGGCGCAGGCGAGGCTCAAGGATGTACGGGTGCGCTTGGCGCAGTTCCGCAACTCGGAGGATTTGATCGATCCGGAGAAGCAGGCTGGAGCAATCTTGGAAATCGCGTCAAAGCTGAAGGTGGAGCGAGCCACTTTGCAGGCGCAGGCCAATGTCATGCAGAAAGAGACGCCGAACCATCCGGCCTTGCCAAGCATAAGATCGCGGATTACCGCGATCAGCGGTTTGATTGGCGGACAGACCGGGCAGGTTGTCGGCGGACGTTCGGCTATTGCATCGAAGCTTGGTGGTTATGAGGCATTGGTGGTTGAACAGCAGTTCGCGACTCAATTGTTGACGATCGCGAGTTCGGCTATGGAGCAGGCCCGCTCGGAAGCGGTTAAGCAGCAGTTCTACCTCCAGCGCATCGTGGCGCCGAATGTGCCAGATCTTGCCGAATATCCCAGCAGATTGAAGATAGTCCTGACCGTGTTGGGTGCAGCGCTCTGTCTGTATTTTATCGGCTGGATGCTAATCGTTGGCATTCTCGAACATGCTCCTGAGGACTGATTATGGCGTCGTTGTCCAAGGGGTGGCGCATTCAGGTCCGCGTGATCAATGCGCTAATGATACGCGAACTGGCTACCCGGTTTGGGCGGGAGAATATCGGTTTCCTGTGGATCATGGCCGAGCCACTCATGTTCGCCAGCGGTGTTGCATTAATGTGGCACTTTATGAAGGGTACGGAGGAGCACGGCGTCGGGGTCGTTGCTTTCACGATTAGCGGTTATATCCCACTGGTCTTGTTTCGACATGCCGTTGGACGTTCCATAGTGTTGTTCACGGCGAACGGCAGCCTGATGCATCATCGCCAGATCAAGATTCTGGATTTCGTGCTCGTGCGGTTCCTCCTAGAGTTTCTGGGCCATATGATGGCGTATCTATTCATCGCTGTTGCGTTGCTGCCGTTCGATCTGTTCCCTGTCCCAGCTGATTTAGGTATGCTACTGCTCGGTTGGATTTATTATTCCTTCTTTACTTTGGCTTTCTGTTTTCTTCTCGCGCCATTGAGTGAGATGTCAGAGATCATGGAGAAGATCGTCCCTGTTGCGACCTATTTGATGATCCCTTTTTCCGGGGCATTCAACATGATGTCCTGGCTGTCACCTGGGGTGCAGGAGGTTCTGTGGTATTCTCCCCCCGTGCACGCCATGGAGATGATGCGTGCCGGACTTTTCGGGGAAGCGGTCCAAACTACCTATGACTTCTTTTATCCCGTAGCATTCAGCGCAATCATTACCGTCATCGGGCTTGCTCTGTGTCGGAAAGTGCGAAAGAATCTGGTGGTCGAGTAGAAGCCATGATCGAATGTATTGACCTAAAAAAGACGTATAAGCACGGCCATGAGGTCAAGCATGTTCTCAAGGGGATCAACTTCTCTATCAAGAAAGGGGAGAAGGTTGCATTGCTCGGCCGGAATGGGGCGGGCAAGACAACTTTGATAAAGCTCATTGGCGGAGTGGAAATGCCGACGTCCGGCAAAGTCGTTCGCAAAATGAGCGTTTCATGGCCTTTGGGGTTTGGCGGTGGCTTTCAGGGAAGTCTGACTGGGTATGACAATGCTCGGTTTATCGCGCGCATCTATGGTCATGAGTATGGCGAACTGCGTAGTTTCGTCGAGGATTTCAGTGAATTAGGTCGGCAACTTCGGATGCCAGTGAAAACTTATTCTTCAGGTATGAGGGCGCGTTTGGCTTTCGCATTGTCATTGGCAATTGAGTTTGACTGTTATTTGATCGACGAAGTTATTCTGGTTGGTGATCAGAATTTTCAACGAAAATGCTACCATGAGTTGTTTGAAAAGCGTTCGGACCGAGCGTTGTTGCTCGCATCTCACAGTCTACCACAGGTGGAAAGTTATTGTAGCGATGCGATCATTATCAACGATGGTCGAGCGGAGCGCTATAGTGATCTTCGTGAAGCGGAGGATATTTACTCTCGACTTTGATATGTGCATGATATATGCTTTTTATCATTTGGGTTGAGACTTTGAAATCTGCGCAGCGCTTGATGGAACGCATTTATATCTTCGGGTTGGCGCTGAAGGTGGATCCTAGAACAGCGTTGGAAGGTTTGATGTGGCGATTGCGCGGCAAGGTCGTTCGCAGTCGCAATATGGTGCAGAAAATGGCTGCTCGGCATCCTCGCTATTATCCTTTCTGGATCAAATGTGTGGAGGCTGTCTCATGCATTCCTCTCGGAGAGGCGCGGAATGGTGGCATTCTTTGGCCCATCACCGTCCTTATCCTGATCGATCAAGAGGTTGACCAAGGCAAGATCAAATTTTCCATCGCCAGCGTGCAGGGTGCCTTTGGCGCGAATGCACGTTTTGAAGTGATCTGCTCACCGAAAATGCATGGAACTATGGCAGGGTGTAGGACGCTCCGTCAGGCTCTGCACCAGACTGGCAGTGAGGCTGGATATATTGTGCCGTTGTTCGCGGGTGATGAACTGGCTCGAAATGCGGAACGTATCCTACAACAGGCGATAGTTCTCAGTGATGCTGCGGACGTCATCTACTGGGACGAAGATCGTCTCGACTCAAAGGGGGAGCGCGCTGAACCCTGGATGAAGCCGGACTGGGACGCCTTGCAGTTTGCCACGCAGGATTATGTCAGCGGTGCCGCCATGATCCGAACTGATTGCGCCAAGGCATTAATGGCGCATCCTCTATGTCATGGTGAAGTGCAATTAGACATTCTGTTCGCGGTTGCGGTCCTTGCAAAAGGCAGTGGCCGCCCCTGGCATGTTGAGCATGTCCTGATCCACCGCCGGGGGCCTGATGCCAGACAAGATGGCGATCGTGCGATCAACATTCTGAAAATCCTTGGGGAGCCTGCGGAGATTGGCGCTGTTATTGGTCATGGAGTGACGATAGTTCGCTGGCCATTCCCGAAGCAGCCGCCATCTGTATCCATATTGGTGCCTATACGCGACCATGTCGATCTGCTCAAAACCTGCATGGCTGGATTGCAGATGATCGACTATCCAGGAGATATCGAGATCATCGTCATCGACAATGATAGTGAAGAGGAGAGTACGAAAATCTATTTAAAAATGCTGGCATCTGCGGGTGTCACTATTCTTCCCCAGTCTGGCGAATTTAATTATGCACGCATCAACAATCGAGCCGTAGAACAGGCTAGAGGAGATTTTATCTGTCTTCTCAATAATGATGTGGAAATGCTGGACGGTGACTGGTTGGGCTTGATGATGCGCCATGCGGTGCGGTCGGACATAGCGGCAGTCGGTGCCAAATTGCTTTATCCTGATCGCACCATACAACATGCAGGTGTTGCGATTGGCCTGGGAGGAGCGGCGGGGCATTTGCACCGGCATGTTGCGAACGATGACTGGGGATATTTCGGCCAGCCGCATATCAGCCGGCATGTGACTGCTGTAACTGCGGCCTGCCTGCTCGTTGAAAAGGCGAAGTTTCTGGCGGTTAATGGGCTTGATGCAGAGAATTTCCCGGTAGCATTCAATGATATCGACCTTTGTCTCAAATTTGTTCGCCACGGCTGGCACAATGTCTATTGTCCTGAGGCGATCCTTATCCATCACGAATCCAAGTCGCGGGGCAGCGACATGGCACCGGAAAATTATGAACGTTTCAGCAAGGAACTGGCGAATCTGAGGAGGCTTTGGGGGACCGAGATCTATAAGGATCCTTATCTTAACGGCCGCTTTTCACGGCGAAGCGAGGGGTTGTATCTGGAACTGAATCCGTGACCGGCATCAGTGTGGCCGGGGTGCAAAAATTGAACTTGCCGGATATCACGCTGTGCGCGGTGACCAGCGTTCTTTTGCCGGAAACACTTCAAGCCCTTCGCCGTTGCATGGATGTCGCGGAGTTTCATGCTGTAAAGCTATTCTCCAATGCAGAGATAGATACTCCATCCGGTGTCAGCCTGATATCGGTGCCATTTCTTGGATCGCGTAAGGCCTATTCCGACTTTCTGCTGCGCCAACTCGCGGTTCATGTCACCTCCAGCCATGTGCTGATCGTGCAGTGGGATGGCTTCATTCTTGATCCCGCTGCGTGGCGAGATGAGTTTCTCGACTATGATTATATTGGGGCATGCTGGCCGCAGTTCCGTGACGGCCATGATGTAGGTAATGGAGGCTTTTCGCTTCGGTCAGCGCGGCTTCTGGATGCTTGCACCCGCCTTGATATTCAAACCGACGATCTTGAAGATGTGCAGATTTGCCGTCTGCATAGGCGCGGGCTCGAAGTCGACCATGGCATTAGATTCGCCCATAGAGCTATTGCCGAGGCATTTTCCTTTGAGCGGGAAAAGAAGAGCGGCGGAGAGTTTGGTTTCCATGGGGTATTCAACATGCCTGACGTGCTTGGCTTGAAACAGTTCGCACGTTTCTATCGGGGAATCGATCCGATCTTTGTCAATCGTCGTGACCATGAGTTGTTAGCTAGGGTCGCTCTAAATCAGCCTTTCAATCCTCATGCCTGGAACATATTAGGTGTCTTCTTGCGGTATAAAGCAGCAAAATTGATAAGCAGAATATTGGGGCGCCATTAGGTTGTATCGACATCTAGGGGTTCCCAAGAAATGTGATGCCGGATTCAGGAATTTCTCCAGATTTGAGCAATGTAATTTGTATTAATTATTTTGATTTTAGTGAGGCTCGAGAAACTCCACCGCATCGCTGTTCGATACGAAAGAATTCTTCAGAGCTGCCTTGAGACTCTACAACTCGCAGTGCTGCATTTCTGGAGCACCGGAATGTCGGTGTAGCTTAGGCTTTGACTATGTCGTCGATTGCTTTGACCTGTTTCAGGAAGTCGGCCAGTTTGTCGAGCCGCAATGCGCTAGGCCCATCGCAAAGGGCTTGGGCCGGGTCTTGATGTGCCTCTACGAAAAGGCCAGCAATGCCCAGTGCAATGCCACAGCGGGCAAGAGCGGTAGCCTGGGCTCCCCGTCCATCTGCACTGTCTGAACGGCCGCCTGGTCGTTGTAGAGCGTGGGTCACGTCGAAGATTACCGGTGCCATCGCTTTCATCACATCCATGCCGAGCATGTCGACGACCAGGTTATTATAGCCAAAGCTCGTACCGCGTTCGCAGAGCAGGACGCGCTCATTTCCACATTCTGCAAATTTCTGCAGAATATGACGCATTTCCTCTGGAGCGAGAAACTGGGGTTTCTTGACGTTGATAATGGCTCCGGTCTTGGCCATGGCTTCCACCAAGTCTGTCTGTCGTGCCAGAAAGGCAGGTAATTGGATGATGTCTGCTACTTCGGCAGCAGGCAGGGCCTGTGCTGTTTCATGGATGTCAGTCAGAATAGGCACGGAGAAACGCGACTTGATCTCGGCAAGCAGGGCGAGTCCCTGTTCTAGGCCAGGACCACGAAAGCTGTGGATCGACGAACGATTGGCTTTGTCGAAACTGGCCTTAAAAACATAAGGAATGCCGAGCGATTGTGTCACCTCGACGAAGTGGTTTGCCGCCTCTAGCGCCATGTCGCGGCTTTCCAGAACGTTCACGCCGCCAATAAGCACAAATGGGTGGTCATTTGCGAAGCGGATGCCGCCATTGAGCCTGATTTGATGGTCGGTCACGCGCGCAGTCTCATGCAATGCCTCGGATACGGAAGACGGCTTCAATGGCAGGCGCGTCCTCAGGATTGTTCAATTCTATGCAATCCCATGCGATAGGGTCGAATGGCACCATCCGGATGGAAAGGCCGCCTTCGAGGAAGCGGAGTTGCTCTAAGCCTTCGAGATTCTCCAAAGTGGTGGGAGATCCCTCCGCATAGGCTGCCAGTGCTGGCAGCGTGTAGGCATAGACACCAAGGTGGAGATGGGTGGAAAGATAGGCTTCAGGGTCTCCAGGGGGGCGGTGGGGGATGACTCGCTTCGAGAAATAAAGCGCATTACGATCATTATCAAATACGACTGTTGTGCCGCCCACCCGGTGATGAGCCTGATCGGAAATCAGATGGTCATACAGGGCAGGAGAGCAGCGGACCGCAGGCGTTGTCATGATCGCGCCGGGTGATTGTGCCAGTTCATCCACCAGTTTGCGGACGACGAAGGTCGGGGTGAGCGGAGCATCACCCTGAAGATTGACGACGATATCTGCCACATCGCCCAGCTTGGCTACTGCTTCCGCACAACGCTCGGTGCCATTGCGGCAGTGTGCCGAGGTTATGACCACTTGGCCTCCGAAACTGCGAACCTCTGTCGCAATGCGCTCGTCGTCTGTGGCGATCCAGATACCGCTATGGCCCTTGATCGACGATGCGCATTCCCATGTCCGGCGAATCAATGTTTTACGTTCACCGCTGGCGCCCTGGAGTAGAGCGAGCGGTTTTCCGGGATGGCGTGTCGATGCAAATCGTGCCGGAATGATGATAGCAAACGACTTATCTGTCATTGGGAGTACATGTTGTTCATTCGAGCCCGAAACGGAGAAAGTCATGCAGGTGTACGATGCCGATCGGCTTTTCGAAATTTCCACCCTCTATGTCGAGGACAAACGCAGCCGAGATCTTGTTGGCGTTGAGATAGAGGAGGGCATCCTGCGCCAAAAGATCGGCGCCCAATGTTTTGGGATTGCTAGTCATGATATCGGCAGCGCGGGCACTGTTCAGATGGCTGAAATGGCGCCGCAAATCACCATCCGTAATGACGCCGATCAGTCGTCCTTCGTCATCTGTAACGCCTGCGATACCGAAACTACCCGATGTTATGACCAATATGGCGTCTGTCATGCTTGCGTTGGCACCGACCATCGGCATGCGGTCGCGACCATGCATAACATCGCGCAATGACGTCAGTCGCAGTCCAATCGTCCCTCCTGGGTGCAGGGAGCGCAAGCTGTCGCTTGTTACTCCGCGCATGTCCATGACGGCAAGCGCCAGCGCATCGCCAACGGCAAGTTGCATCGTTGTTGACGTGGTCGGGGCGATGTTGGCGGCGCATGCTTCCGGCGTGGAGGGAAGGATCAAGCCGATATCGGAATAATCCATCACTATCGAGGACGCTTGCGATGCTATACCGATAATCGGAATAGACAGAGCTCGTGCGTAATGGAGGACGGGTCGAAGTTCTGCGGTGTTCCCGCTATTTGAGATAACGATCAACGTGTCGCCTTGAATCATCATGCCAAGGTCGCCGTGAGAGGCTTCGGCGGGATGCAGGTACAGGGACGGGGTACCTGTCGCGGCAAGCGTCGCACTGATCTTGCGGGCGATATGGCCCGATTTGCCCATGCCAGTCACGACCACCCGGTTCTTGGTGTGCAGGATCATGTCACATGCAGCAACGAACCTGCCATCCAGTGCATTTGCTGCCAGTTTCAGTGCGTCCGCTTCCGCCTGGATTACTTCGCGACCTCGGTTCAATGTCGCCCAGTTCATAGAGGTTTGGTCTTTCAACGCCTCGGCTACCAAAATATCGGTCCTCAGTAAAACATCATCGACTTTTGCAAATTTACGACCTTCTGCTTGCTCGACCATCTTTCCGGATCTCTTAATGGCCGCAGGCGCTGCACCGGTCTTCCTACATTTTTCGACTTTTGGTTGGCGTGGACGGCTTCACAGGTGTCGACCTATACCGCAATCTAGAGCCATCTCAAGCGCATGAGGCCTTGGTTGATGTGGGGTGCCCCGCTGCCGTGGGTTATCGCACAGGGGCTGTTCCCAGCCTTCCCAATTCAGATCAGGAAAGAAGTTGCCGCAAATAACCGCCATAGGTCGACTTGCCCAGTTTCGTCGCCAGCGCCTCCAGTTGCGCCGCATCGATGAAGCCCTGCCGGAACGCGGCTTCCTCCGGGCTGGCGATCTTGAAACCCTGTCGCTTCTCCAGCGTGCGGACGAACTCGGCGGCCTCGATCAGGCTGTCGGGCGTGCCCGTGTCCAGCCAGGCATAGCCGCGTCCCATCATCTCCACCGACAATTGCCCGCGTTCGAGATAGATGCGGTTGACGTCGGTGATTTCCAGCTCGCCGCGCGCCGAGGGCTTCAGCGAGGCGGCGATCTCCACCACCTGCTCGTCATAGAAATACAAGCCCGTGACCGCCCAGTTGGAACGGGGCTGGGCCGGCTTTTCCTCGATGGAGATGGCGCGCATCCCGGCATCGAACTCGACCACGCCATAGCGTTCCGGGTCGGTCACATGATAGGCGAACACGCTGGCCCCGGACGGGCGGGAGATGGCGCTGCTGAACAGGTCGCTGATGCCATGGCCATAGAAGATATTGTCGCCCAGGATCAGCGCCGACGGGCCGCCCTTCACGAAATCGGCGCCGATGATATAGGCCTGCGCCAGCCCGTCCGGGCTTGGCTGCACCGCATATTGGATTTCCATCCCCCATTGCGAGCCATCGCCCAGCAGCGCCTCGAACGACGGAATGTCGCGCGGGGTGGAGATGATGAGCACCTCCCGGATGCCGGCCAGCATCAGCGTCGACAGCGGATAATATATCATCGGCTTGTCATAGATCGGCATGAGCTGCTTGGACGTGACCAGAGTCATGGGATGCAGGCGTGTGCCGGAGCCGCCCGCCAGAATAATGCCCTTCATGATGCTTACTCCTTGGGGGCGGGGCCGACGAGTTCGGCGACGATGTCGCGGACGGCCTCCTGCCATGGACGCGGCGTGATGCCATAGTCGCGGGTCAGTCCGCCGGTCGCCAGCGCCGAATTGGCGGGGCGGCGGGCAGGGGTGGGATAGTCGGCGGTGGTGATGCCGGTGACGTTGGCGGACGGGCCGCCCGCCGCGCCGGACAGGTCGAAGATGGTGCGCGCCAGGCCGCACCATGTCGTCTTGCCCCCATTCACGAAATGATAGGTGCCCACCGGCGCATCGGCGTCGTCCAGGTGCCGCAGCACCATGACCTGCAACGCGGCGGCCAGGTCGGCGGCGGCGGTCGGGCAACCCTGCTGGTCGTCGACCACCCGCATTTCCGGGTTGGTCGCGCCGACGCGCAGCATGGTCTTGAGGAAATTGCCGCGATGGGCGCTCAGCACCCAGGCGGTGCGGACGATGGCCGACCGGGGATTGGCCGCGCGCACCGCGATCTCGCCCGCCAGCTTGCTCGCGCCATAGACGCTGGTCGGGGCGACCGGGGCGTCTTCGGGATAATCGCCTTCGCCCAGGCCGTCGAACACATAGTCTGTGGATACGTGCAGGATGGGTATGCCCGCGTTCCGGCTTGCCTCGGCCAGCCACGCCGGACCCTGCGCATTGGCGAGGAAGGCCACACCCACCTCGCTCTCCGCCTTGTCCACCGCCGTATAGGCCGCGCAGTTGATGACGGCGGACCATTCGCGCGTGGCGAAAAAGGCGGTGATGCTGTCCTTGCTGGCGAGGTCCAGTTCGGTGCGGTCCGGGAAATGCGGCTCGACGCCCTCCGGCCAGTTCAGCCGGGCAAGCTCCAGCCCCACCTGCCCGGCGCCGCCGGTTATCAGGATATGGCGCGTCATGCGGGTGTCTTCAGGCCCAGCCGGTTGGTGTCATATTTATTGTCGAGGATGGTCTGCCACCAGCTTTCATTGTCCAGATACCAGCGGACCGTGCGGGCGATGCCTTCCTCGAACGTGACCTGCGGTTCCCAGCCGAGGTCGGTCCTGATCTTGCTCGCGTCGATGGCGTAGCGTTGGTCATGGCCGGGGCGATCGGTCACATAGCTGATCTGGCTGGCATAGCCCTTGCCGTCGGCGCGCGGGCGCAGGCTGTCCAGTGTCTCGCAGATGCGGTTGACGACGTCGATGTTCTTGCGCTCCGAATTGCCGCCGACATTATAGGTTTCGCCGGGTGCGCCTGTCTCGAACACGGTGCGCAGCGCGCGGGCATGATCCTCCACGAACAGCCAGTCGCGCACATTGCTGCCGTCGCCATAGACGGGCAGCGGTTCCCCCGCGAGCGCGCGGATGATGATGAGCGGGATCAGCTTTTCCGGGAAATGATAGGGGCCATAATTGTTGGAGCAGTTGGTGACGAGCACCGGCAGGCCATAGGTATGGTGCCAGGCGCGCACGAGATGGTCCGACGCCGCCTTGGACGAGCTATAGGGCGAGCGCGGGTCATAGGCGGTCGTCTCGGTGAAATAGCCGGTTTCGCCCAGCGACCCGAACACCTCGTCGGTGGAGATATGGTGGAAGCGGAAGCTGGCCTTCGCCTCGCCCTCCAGCGTCTGCCAATAGCCCAGCGCCTGTTGCAGCAGGGTGAAGGTGCCGACGACATTGGTCTGGATGAACTCGCCCGGCCCGTCGATGGAACGGTCGACATGGCTTTCCGCGGCGAGATGCGCGATCACCTGCGGCCTGAACTCCGCCAGCAGCTTGGCGACCAGCTCGGCGTCGCAAATATCGCCCTGCACGAAGCGATAGCGAGGATCCTGGTCGATGGGGGCGAGGGACGACAGCACACCCGCATAGGTCAGCTTGTCGAGGTTCAAGACCTCATGCTCACTGTCGCCGATCAGGTGGCGAACCAGTGCGGAACCGATGAAGCCAGCGCCACCAGTGACCAATATCCGCATGCTATTCTTCCTGTTCTCTTTGAGGTCTGCGTCGATCAGGCCGTAATGGGGCCGAGAGGATTACCATCATATGTAAAAGGGCTATCGAAATCGGCGAGGACGGGCAGTTCATCGTCCTTGGGCGACAGGACCGGGCCAGTGCTGGGCAGGGGCCAGTCGATGCCCACGTCGGGGCAGTTCCACCGTATGCCGCCGTCGCAATCGGGCGCATAATAGTCCGACACCTTGTACACGACCTCCGTATCCGGCTCCAGCGTGACAAAGGCATGACCAAAGCCGACGGGGACGAACAACTGGCTGCCATTCTCGGCGCTCAGTTCGGCAGACACATGCTGGCCATAGGTCGGCGATCCCTTCCGCAGGTCGACCGCATAGTCGACGATGCTGCCGCGCACGCAGCGGACCAGCTTGGCCTGTGCATGGGGCGGGGACTGGAAATGGATGCCCCGGATCGTACCTGTGGGTGCGGAAAAGCTGTGGTTGTCCTGAACGAAGGGCACATCGACGCCGAACCCGGCCCAGCGCGTGTCCACATAGGTTTCCGAGAACCAGCCGCGCGAGTCCGCGAAGCGGCGCGGCTGTATGAGTTTTACTGGGTTAGACACGTCAATCCGCCTTTGGAGCCGCTGTATTTGGGGGCATAGCGCTAAACAATCAGTCATTAATTGCAAGGTGCATTTGCCATGCCAAGCGGTCTTTTCATGTGATGCCTGCCATGGTGAAATGTCTCGACCCGCGAATGACGCTGGCAGTTGCCAGCTGCTCAAGGACTCAGCGAAATCGGCGGTTGTCTTGTAACGGAAAGATTCTATCACAGCTCTTTCACGGGAGCTGAAATTCAGGCCATGCACGCATCGTCTTATGAAAATATGCAAAAATGCTACGCTCGCTATATCGAGGGTAGCGCCATTGAGCAGCAGGACGTGGTCCGCTTGCTCGATGTGGGTGGCTCCGACGTGAATGGCAGCTATCGTGATATTTTCTGCCACCCGCGGTTCAAATATACGGCATCGGACATCGATGCGACATCAAATGCCCAACTGGTCTTTCAGGATTCCTATCGTTTCCCGCTCGACGACCAGTCCATGGACATTGTGATCTCCGGTCAGATGCTCGAACATTGCGAGTTTTTCTGGCTCACCTTCGCGGAGATGATGCGGGTGGTCCGGCCAGGCGGCTATGTCTTCCTCATCGCGCCTTCCAGCGGACCAGAACATCGCTACCCGGTCGATTGTTATCGCTTCTACCCGGATGCCTATCGTGCTCTGGCGCGCTATGCCAACTGCGCCCTGATCGACCTTTGGCAGGATCCGCGCGGGCCGTGGAAAGATCTGGTTGGCGTGTTCCAGCGACATGGCGCACCGCCGTTTGCCGAGCCATTGCCTGAAAAAATCGTAACGGCGCCGGAGGATATCCTGCCCGGAACCGAGGGAGAGGAGAAGGTGCAGGGGCAACTGGATTATCTGTGCGTGTTGCGGGATTTGCAGGAGGCGCTGCGTCCGCAATCCTATCTCGAAATCGGAATACGGCATGGCCGCAGCCTGGCGCTTGCCACCGGGCCTGCCGTCGGTGTCGATCCGCAGCCTGCCCTGACCGTTGAACTGCCGGAGACGACCCGTATCTTCGCACAGACTAGCGACGCATTTTTTGACGAGGCTGCCACGACTGCCATTCAGGCGCCAATCGACTTCGCCTTCATCGACGGTCTGCATCTGTTCGAGGCTGCGCTGCGTGACTTCATGCATGTCGAGCAGTACGCGGCACCGGGCGTGCTCGTGGCGGTTGACGATATACTGCCCAATCATCCGATCCAGGCCAAACGCGACCGGGAAAGCCGGGTGTGGACAGGGGACGTGTGGAAGCTTGTGCCGGTATTGCGGAAATATCGGCCCGATCTTACTCTGGTTACGCTAGACACAACACCGTCGGGGTGTCTCCTGATCGGCGGGCTAGACCCCGCCAACCGTGTGCTATGGGATTTCTATAATCCGATCGTCCGCGAAGCTTTGTCATGGGGCGGTCCGCCAGATGAAATACTGAGTCGGCAGGAAACGACCTCTCCCATCGGTTCGCCCTATGTGCATTTCATCGAGGCTTTGGTTGCGGGGCAGGACCGGCCCGGAGCTTTGCGTGACTTGTCTGTCGCCGGACGGCCGGGGTCGTCCGAATGACTGGGCCGTTGAAACTTTCCGTGGTGGTTGTCGGGTATAATATGAGCCGGGAACTGCCGCGCACGATCCGCAGTCTATCACCGGCTCTCCAGCGCGGCATATCAGAAGCGGACTACGAGATTTTGGTGGTGGACAATGGCTCGTCACGGCCGCCTTCGGCTGAAGACGTCCGGCAATGGTCGCCAAATGCCCGGCTGATCGTGGTGCCAGATCCAACGGTGTCGCCGGTGCCCGCCATCAATCTCGCCTTGGACGAAGCGCGGGGGGAGGTCGTCGGTGTGTTGATCGACGGCGCCCGCATGGCATCGCCGGGATTGCTGGCGGCTGCTCTCGAAGCGTCGCGCATTCACCCTCGCGCCATCGTGGGGTCTCTCGCCTTTCACCTTGGCCCGGACGTCCAGATGCGCAGCGTACAGGCGGGCTATGACCAGCAGGTGGAGGACCGGTTGCTGGAGGCGATCAATTGGGAAGAGGATCCCTATCGTCTCTACGATATTTCCGTTTTTGCCGGTTCCTCGTCGCAGGGCTGGTTCACCACGCCCGCCGAAACCAATGCGCTGTTCCTGTCACGGTCGCACTGGAGCGAGTTGGGCGGCTATGACCCTCGGTTCGTAGCGCCGGGTGGCGGATTGGCTAATCTCGATATTTGGGAAAGATTATGCGCAGACCCGGAGGGCAGGTTGGTCCTGTTGATGGGCGAAGCGACCTTCCATCAGGTGCATGGCGGCGTGGCCACCAACAGCAGGGAATCGCCCTGGGATATGTTCCATACGGAATATGTCGCCATTCGCGGTAAGAATTACGAGGCGCCGCAGGTCGAGCCGCTGGTGATTGGCAGGCTTCATCCGGCGGCTCGTCCCTCGATCAGGGAGTCTTTCGCAAAATTGATGGGGGAAGCGTCCGGTCCTTCATTGGACCCAGTGGCATTGCCCGTATATGGTCCGGACGGACCTCGCACGTTCGAGACGGCCATACCGGGTGCGGTTCTGGATCGGATGCAGGATGGCGTTATGCAAACCGTGTATCGTGACGTCCGCTTTTTGAAAAGTCCCCTCGACATCGGCCTGTATCTTCAACTTCTCTCGCAATTACGTCCCCGGACGGTGATAGAGATTGGTTGTCGATTTGGAGGGTCGGCACTCTGGTTTGCGGATATGATGTCGGCGCACGGGACGGAGGCTCCGCGCGTGATTTCAGTGGATATCGATCCGCAGGTCGGGTTTAGCGATCCGCGTATTTCTATATTGACGGGCGATGCTGCGGAACTTGGTGGCTGCCTTACCGATGTGCTGTTGGCCTCTTGCCCGCGGCCCTGGCTGGTCGTGGAAGACAGCAGCCACCATTATCACCACGCCCTGGCTGTTCTCGAATTCTTTCACCCGAAATTGGAGCCGGGTGACTATATCGTTGTCGAGGACGGGGTGGTTAATCATATGGGTGGCGATCATTATCGCCAGTATGAGAATGGCCCCAACCGGGCCGTTTCAGACTTTCTCGTGCGGGAAACCAATAGCTATCAACTCGATACGCGGCTGAGCGATTTCTACGGTCGCAACGCGACCTATAATCCGAATGGATGGTTGCGGCGTCTTTAGGCCCGTGTCTGTAGACCCTTCAATATCACATCGCCTTGCCGGTGGAGTGAATATGCCACCGGCAAGGCGACAGGCCTCATATCATTTCTGTGGGATTGTCGTTGTGAAAGCACCGTCGTTGCCGTTGTTGCCGTTTACCCTGTTGGTGCCATAGGAAACGATGGCCGAGCCGGCGGTGGCAAATATTCCGCCGCCATTGCCATAGACACTGGTGTTGCCGACCAGCAGCCCGGCGTTTATGCCGGACGCGGCAAGCCCATTGTTGCCGTTGCCGGCAATGATGGCGTTGTTCACGGTGAGGGTGGCGTTGCTCGCGGTGCCGATGCTGGTCGTGATGCCATTCTGGACGTTGCCGCTGATGCTGCTGTCATTGACGACGCCGTTGATCTTGCCGGTGGTGCCTGTGCCATCGGCGATAATGCCATATCTGCCGGTCAGGATCTGGCTGCGCTCTACCAACAGCTTTGCAACGCCGGCTCCGGTCGGACGAAGCTGAATGCCGGCATAGGTTGCGCCGTCCTGTCCGGTGTTGGCGATCAGGGTGTCCTCCACGATCAATGTGGACGTGCCCGTCGGAGCGAACTCAATCCCGTTGTATCGGGTGCCCTTGATGGCAACATGTTTGAGAGTCAGCGATCCACCGGCGAGGAAGCGGATGCCATTGAGGCCTGTGGAACCACCATGGATGTCGATGCCGATGAGATAGATGTCGTCATCGGCTCCGGCATTGACGACTATGCCATTGGTGGAGGAACTCAATATGCCGCCGTTGCTGGGGCCAAGACAGTTGAGAGTGATGGCCTTGACAATCGTGACGGTTCCGAAACCGCCCGGATCAAGGCAATCTATTTCACCTCCCGCAGCTGTTTTCGAGATGGCGCCTGCGAATGTCTTGCAGGGTGCGGTCCGACTGCACGGATTGGCGTCGTCACCGACACCGGAAATCCATGTCCGCGTGGCCTGGGCGGAGGCTGGGGTCGCGAGCCAAAGTCCACCCAATATTGCGGTGCTCGCAAATCCGAGCCGGTAAAGTGCCTTCATATGCTTTCTCCCATGCCTCGTCTTTTACGGCGCTGGCGGATATTGCCACGGAGTAGGTGAGGGGACAAGATAAGCAGTATTAATCCGAGATAATATACCGGAAATATTGTCCTATTATAGTTCAGGGGCCAGTTGCGTCCGTATCGAGTGTTCAAACGAATCGGTGCAGATTGCCGGACGCTAGTTCCTCAAGGCATCGCGCTTCGACAGTAAAGGCTTCGGATCTCTGTTTCGTCAGGAAGTAGGGTGAAGGGGCTGGCGTTGCCGCTTGGCCTGTGCCAGTCATGACAATCGCGGCAAATATGGAGAAATTTGTGCCCCGTCGTATAATGGACAAGATCGGCGCAATCTTTGCTTCCATCCTGACGACGGCAACGCCAGCCCATGCCCAGATTCTGGCCGATCCGGCTGGATCGTCGGTTCTCGTCAACGCCGTGAATTGGCTCCAGGGGACGTTGCTCGGCACGGTGGCGACCGTGGTGGCTGTCATTGCTGTTGCCTCTGTTGGCTTTCTCATGCTGACAGGTCGGGTCAACTGGCGTCATGGCGCTGTCGTAATTCTCGGCTGCTTCATCCTGTTCGGCGCAGGCACTATCGTCGCGGGTATTCGCTCCGCCGCGGTCGGCGGGTGAGGGCGGGGCGATGACGGCAGTCCTGGAGCGCCAGACGGTTTTCGTTGCGCTGACCCGGCCCCAGATGTTCGCGGGCGTGACCTATAGTTTTTTCATCGCCAATTGCATCGTCGCGGTGGAATTGTTCCTCATCTTCAAATCCTTCTGGGCCATTGGCGGGGCGTTGGCGTTGCATGGCGCAGGCATGGTGCTATGCCTGCGTGAGCCGCGCTTTTTCGACCTGTGGATTGCTCGTGTCGGCCGCTGCCCGCGGGTCGCCAATCATGCGGTGTGGGGATGCAACTCCTACCGCCCGTGACGGACGATCCCCGCGTTATCCGGCGCGAAAAACCCGCGGGCACGCATCTGCCCTATGCACGGCATATCGACGCCACGACGCTGGAAACGCGCGACGGCATGTTGATGCAGACGATTCGTGTCGAGGGCCTGCATTTCGAGACCACGGATACTGACGAGCTGAATTATCGTGCGCATTTGCGCGACGCGATGCTGCAAGCCGTCGGCTCTTCCCGTTTTGCACTTTACCATCATGTTGTCCGGCGCCGGGCGGATGTGACGCTGGATGGGGCGTTTCCTGACGATTTTTCCCGCCATCTCGACGAACGCTGGCGACAGCGCCTGGCCGCGCGCCAGATGTATGTGAACGACCTGTTTCTGACGATCATCCGCAGGCCGGCGCGCGGCGGTGCCGGCCTGCTGGACAGGTTGCGCGGGATGATGGGTGGCGGCACGACGGAGCGTAGTGCTGCCCTGGCAGCGGACAGGCGCGCACTGGACGGTGCGACGCAGGCAATCATCGCTACCCTGGGCGCCTATCGGCCCCGGCTGCTATCCATCCATTCGACCGACAAGGGCCTGCGATCGGAGCCGCTGGAATTTCTGTCCTGCCTCTTCAATGCGGAGATGCGGCCCATGGTCCTGCCCCATGCTGACCTTGGCCATCATATCCCCTTCCGCCGGGTCAGTTTCGGGCAGGATGCTTTCGAACTGGGACCGGCGGGCGGTCATGGTCGCAAATATGGCGCGATCATCTCCATCAAGGATTATCCGTCACAGACGCTGCCGGGTATGTTCGACGAACTATATCGCATGCCACTTGAAATGACCGTCAGCCATTCCTTTGCTTTCGTGGAACAGGTGGCTGCGATCAACCGGATGAACCTGACGTTGCGGCGCATGCGCTCGGCGGAGGACGAGGCGGTTTCCCTGCGTGAGGAGCTGTCGTCTGCAAAGGACAGGGTCGCGGCGGGGCGCGCGAACTTTGGGGAACATCATACGACGATCACGGTCTGGGGGGATGGGCTGGAGGATGTCGATGGCGCGGTGGCGGAGGTAACCGCCGCACTGGCTGACCTTGGCATCGTGGCAGTTCGGGAGGAGATTGCTCTCGAACCCGCATTCTGGGCGCAATTCCCCGCGAATTTCAAATATATCGCGCGCAAGGGGTTGGTTTCGACCGCCAATTTCGCGGGTCTGGCCAGCCTTCATAACTTCCCTGTCGGACGGCCGCATGGCAATCATTGGGGCGATGCCGTGACCCTGTTCGAGACGACTGCGGCCGGTCCCTATTTCTTCAGCTTTCACCAGAATGACCTCGGCAATTTCACGATCATCGGGCCATCGGGGTCGGGAAAGACCGTCGTTCTCAACTTCCTGCTCGCCCAGGCGCGCCGGTTTTCGCCGCGTATCGTTCTCTTCGACAAGGATCGCGGGGCGGAATTGTTCGTCCGTGCCATCGGCGGGCAATATGATCGGCTGCGACCCGGTGCTGCATCGGGCCTCAACCCGCTCCAGATCGAGGATACTGCGGCCAACCGGCATTTCCTGATCGAATGGCTGGGCCTGTTGGCGGGCGGCGTGGACGTCGCGGAAACGGAGGCGATCAAGGACGCCGTCGACGCCAATTTCGCGCAGCCTCTCGCACGGCGGCGGCTGTGCTATCTGGTCGAATTGTTCCGCGGCCATGCCCGGCCCCATGCTGCCGACCTTTACTCGCGCATGCGCCCCTGGTGGGGGGAGGGCGAGCGCGCATGGCTTTTCGATAATGAGCAGGATCTGACGGACCTGTCGGCCGCAACGGTGGGCTTCGACATGACCGCGATCCTGGACGATCCTGCGGCCCGCACGCCTGCGCTGCTGTATTTCTTCCATCGGGTCGAACAGCGTCTGGACGGCACGCCTGCGATCATCGTGGTGGATGAGGGCTGGAAGGCGCTGGACGATGAGATATTCGTGCGCCGCATCAAGGATTGGGAAAAGACAATCCGCAAGCGCAACGGCATCGTCGGTTTCGCGACGCAGAGCGCGCAGGATGCGCTGGAGAGCCAGATCGCCAGCGCCATCATCGAACAGGCGGCGACGCAGATATTCATGATCAATCCCAAAGCGCGGGCTGAGGATTATATGGACGGTTTCGGCCTTACCCAGCATGAATATGATCTGGTCAGGACATTGCCGGACAATGCCCATTGCTTCCTCATCAAGCATGGCAATGACAGTGTCGTGGCGCGCCTGAACCTCACCAATGAAAAGCAACTGCTGACCATCCTGTCGGGCCGCGAGGAAACGGTCAGGTTGTTCGACGAACTGGTCGCGGAGGGCGAGGCCGGTCGCTGGATGGATGCCCTGTTGGAGCGGGTCTGATCATGGCATGCACCGCCATATTGACCGGCACCCATTTCCTGTGGAGCACGCTCGACCATATTGATTGCCAGGCGCAGGCCATCGGCAGTTACGGATATGGGGCGCTGTCCGATCCTGCCTCTGCGGTGTCCATGGCATTGACCGGTATCCTTACGCTCTTCGTCGCGCTGCTCGGACTGCGTATGATGCTGGGCCATGCCCCCGAAGGACAGGATATTGTGGGCGGTGCGATCAGGGTCGGTATCGTCCTGACACTAGCAACCAGTTGGCCGGCGTGGCGGGTGATCGGCCATGACATGGTGCTGGAGGCGCCAGCCGAGATCGCGCGCGCCATCGGCAGTTCCGCTGGATTGGCCAATCCCGGGTCCGCCAATGATGATGACAGCCTGCGTTCGCGCCTTCAATATGTGGATGACGGTGTCGTCGCCATGACGGTCTGGGGAACGGGCCGGATGACGGAGCCTGTCGCTGGCATGATCGACCCTGGCCAGGCCTTTCGTGGCATTGCCCTGTCGGACGATAGCGGCTTTGGATGGGGCCGTGTCCTTTTTCTGGCGGGCGTCATCGGGCCTTATGCGATTGTCAGTCTGGGGGCTGGGGTGCTGTTGGCGCTGGCGCCGCTGATGGCCGGGCTTCTCCTCCTTGGCGGCACGGTGGGGGTCTTTATCGGCTGGGCGCGGGGGCTGGCCTTTTGCGCGCTCGGCGCACTGGCGTTGTTTCTCGTCGAGAGCGTCGAACTGGCGATCTTTACACCCTGGATTCGCGATGTGGTGGCGCAGCGTGACGCGGGCGTGTCGACGCCGTCCGCGCCAACCGAATTGATCGTGCTGGCGCTTGCCTTTGGCGTTCTGGTGATTGGAATATTATTCCTCGTGGCGCGGATTGCTTTCCATCCACATTTGTTCTTGAGGCCGTTTGCACCACGTGCGGTCGGCGCCGTACGACAGGACAGGGCGCCATCGTTCAGGGGCGATGTCGTTCGTGACGCGGCCATGCCTCCCCCGTCCCGCGCCTATGTCATCGGGGAAGCCATGGCTGCCACGGTCCGCCGGGAGGATTCGGGTGCATATTCGCAAGCTCCCACGCGAGCGATACAAATGGATCGGGGTCCGGTAACGACGACGCAAAGCCCGAACGGGACGGGGCCGCAATCCGATACTATTTTGGGGAGCAGTTTCCGGCGGACCGGGAAACGCATATCGGCGACCGGGGAACGGAGAGATCGGAAGGAATGAGCGAACAACCCGAACAGGATCTTCCGGCCTATCTGCGTGCGGCGGAAAGCTGGGCTAGTGACCGGGAGGCTGGTCATCGCTCCGCTTTGCGGATCGCGTGGATCATCGCGGGTGTCGCGACGGTGGTGGCCGTTGCCGAAGCGGTCGCCATCGTTGCCCTGACCCCGCTCAAGACCGTCGTGCCCTATACGCTGCTGGTGGATCGCCAGACCGGCTATGTGCAGGCTCTCAAGCCTCTGGAACAGGAAATGGTCGCACCCGACCGCGCCCTGACCCGATCCTTTCTGGCGCAATATGTGATCGCGCGGGAGGGGTTCGATATCGACAGCCTCAAGGAGGACTATCGCAAGGTCGCATTGTGGTCCTCAGGGGGGGCACGGGATCGCTATATTGCGGGCATGCAGTCGTCCAACCCCTCCAGTCCACTGGCGATCCTTCCGCGCCGGGCGGTCGTGGAGGTGGAAGTTCGGGGCATATCCTCGTTGGGTCCGCAAACCTCCCTCATCCGTTTCGTCACGACCCGTACCGATCCGGGTGGTCGCCGTCAGGACAGCAGGCCGTGGCAGGCGGTCATAACCTATCGCTTTTCCGGCGTCGGGATGAGCGCGGACGATAGGCTGGTCAATCCACTGGGGTTTCAGGTCGTCCGTTACCGGCGTGATGCGGAGATTCCGCCTCGAGCCGAGGCATCCCCTCCGCAGTCCACCGTGCCCGTCCAACGCGGTCCTGTTCCGGTTCAGGCGCCCCCGGTCCCGATGCCCCGGCACCCCATGCCAGTGTCGCCTCCGTCAGGAGAGGAGCTGTGAGATGGCTCGTCCGGTTGATGGTGCCGATTTTCCTGACCGGGACTGCATTGGCGCAGCCGTTGCCAGAGGCCGGAATCGCTCCCGCTGTGGAAGGCCGTTACAAGCTGTCCGGTAACCGCGAACTGATGCCTTCAGCGATCGGCGATGACGGCTTCAAGACCTATATGCAATGGTCGCCGGAACAGCCTCTGCCTGCGGTTTTTTCGATCGACGCGCTGGGACGGGAAGAGATGGTCAACGGCTATATGCGCGGTGATGTCTTTACGATCGACCGCGTCTACGACCGGTTGAAGTTCCGCATCGACAAGGCTCAGCTGACCGCGCGCAGGCTGCCGCAAAGGAGCGGAAAATGACAGGGCCGGAAGAGAAGCCGTCACCCCGCGCAAACGACATCCGCCCGCTTGTCGGTTCGGCATCCAGCAATCGGGGCATATGGTTTTTCGGGGCGGTCATGGTTCTGTTGGCGCTGCTCTTGTTCGTTACGCTGGAAAGCCGCAGGACCAGTCTCACGACCCCGGCCCTTGGCGAGGCGGAAAACCCCTCGGATGGTCAGATTGCGTCGCCACCGCCTCTTGCCCTTCCTCTGGATCAGGGAGGGCTGGCCTATGATCCGGGCTTGACGCCCTACCCGGCGGCCCCGGTGCCGGTTCGTGCGCCACAGCCTGCCTATCCTCTCTCGCTCTATCAGCCGGAAAGGCCGCGGCCCGCACCGGCAGTGCTGGACCCGGAGATGCTTGCGGCCCAACGGATGCGGCAGAACGCCGTGTCGCCGCCTGCGCGGGCACCGGGAGAGGCTGCACCGTCAGGAGATCCCTTCGGTGTGGGGGAACGGGGCGGTAGCCGCAAGGAGGAGAGGGTGCAGGCCACGCCCTTCGCGAACCCTGCGACGACCGTGCCCAAGGGAACGGTCATCCAGGCCGTGCTCGAAACCGCGCTGGATTCGACCCGTCCGGGTCTCGCCCGCGCTATCGTGTCCCGCGACATTTTCGGGTTCGACGGCACGCAGGTTCTGGTGCCACGGGGCAGCAGGTTGATCGGCGAGTATAAGGCGGACCTGCAACCAGGCCAGAAGCGCGCACTGATCCAGTGGCAGCGGCTCATGCGCCCGGATGGGGCCATGATTAACCTTGATTCGCCCTCCGCCGATCCACTGGGTCGCGCTGGAGTGGAGGGTAAGGTGAACTCCCATTTCTTTCAGCGGTTCGGTGGCTCCCTCCTGCAATCGGCTGTGAATGTGGGGTCGCAGGTGGCCATCAATCAGGCGACGAGCGGGAATGTGATCTACGCCATTCCGTTGCCGTCCCAGTCGGTTCCGGTCATATCGTCGGAAAAGGTCCAGCCGACGATCAAGGTGCGGCAGGGCACCAGCGTCTCGGTCTTCGTGGCCCGTGATCTCGACTTTACCGCCGTATCCCCATGAATGTGCGGCCGGCCAACATCTATCTCGAAAGCTGCCTCGAGCCGTTCCGTCCGCATCTGGAACGCGATGATGTCACCGATATCTATGTGAACCGCCCGGGCGAACTATGGCGTGAGATATTGGGCGGAAAGGTGGAGCGGCTGGAAGCGCCCGAACTGACCCGGTCGATCCTGATGCGTCTTGCGCATCAGGTCGCGGCCGTCACGGCGCAAGGGATCAACCGCGAGCATCCGATCCTGTCCGCCTCCCTGCCGACCGGCGAACGGGTCCAGATCATCATCCCGCCCGCCACGCGGGGGGAAGTCGCGATAGCCATCCGAAAGCATTGTGTGGCGGGCCTGGCTCTGGAAGATTATCAGGACAGCGGTGCTTTCGGTCAGGTGCAGGTCATCACTGCCGATCACGCATCATCACCCTGGGCCGACGCGGACGAAGTGCACGAGCCGATGCAGCTACTCCGCAAGGCTGTACGGGAGCGGCGGAACATCTTGGTGTCCGGCGGCACCTCGTCCGGTAAGACCACCTTTCTCAGCGCCCTGCTGCGTGAAATTCCCGTCGATGAGCGCCTGATCCTTATCGAGGATACGCCCGAACTGACCGTGGTGCAGGAGAATTGCGTGGGCCTTGTCACGCCGCGCTCCGCATTGGGGGAGGCGGCGGTAACGGCGGAAGACCTGCTCATCGCGTCACTGCGGATGAGGCCGGACCGGATCATCCTGGGAGAGATACGCGGGAGTGAGGCGGTCACCTTCCTCCGCGCGGTGAACACGGGCCATCCGGGATCGCTGACCAGTATCCACGCCGATTCCCCCTTGCGGGCGATCGACCAGATGGCGTTGCTGGTCCTTCAGACCGGGATGCAGATGCGATGGGACGACGTCACCACCTATATCCGTCGCTCCCTGGACCTGATCGTCCAGTTGGAACGAGGGCCGCAGGGGCGAAGGGTCGGGCAGATATTATTATGTAGGTGAGGGCGCAGGTACGCGCCCCTTGCCCTCACAGCACATATTTGCTCAGGTCATTGTCCCGCGCGATGCTGGACAATTGCCGGTCGACATAGGCGCCGTCGATCACCACCGTCTCGCCCTGTCGGTCTTCCGCGTCGAAGCTCACATCCTCCAGCAGCTTTTCCATCACCGTTTGGAGCCTGCGCGCGCCGATATTCTCGACCCGCTCATTCACTTCCGCCGCGATGCGGGCGATGGCGGCGATGCCGTCCTCGCGCAGGTCGATGGTCACGCCCTCCGTCGCCAGCAGCGCCTTATACTGCTCCGGCAGCGATGCCTTGGTGTCGGACAGGATGGCGATGAAGTCCGCCTCAGTCAGGCCCTTCAACTCCACGCGGATCGGCAGGCGACCCTGCAATTCGGGCAGCAGGTCGCTGGGCTTGGCGACATGGAAGGCGCCTGACGCGATGAACAATATATGGTCGGTCTTGAGCGGCCCATATTTGGTCGCCACCGTGG
The DNA here is from genome assembly GCF_021403115.1 of Sphingobium sufflavum. Lineage (GTDB taxonomy): Bacteria > Pseudomonadota > Alphaproteobacteria > Sphingomonadales > Sphingomonadaceae > Sphingobium > Sphingobium sufflavum. The sequence goes on along the minus strand of NZ_JAJSSH010000014.1, from coordinate 77,729 downwards.
TCCCCTCGATCAGGGGCAGCAGGTCGCGCTGCACACCTTCGCGGCTGACGGAGCCGCCGCGTACGTCGCTGACCGCGATCTTGTCGATCTCGTCCAGGAAGACGATGCCATTCTGCTCCGCCTCGCGCAGAGCGACGCGCGCGACATCATCCTGGTCCAGCCGCTTGTCCTGCTCCTCCTCGACCAGCTTGTCCCACGCGTCGGCGACGCGCATCTTGCGGCGCTTTTTTTGCTGGCCGCCCAGCTTGCCCATCAAGTCGGACAGGTTGATCATGCCGATGTTGCCGCCCATGCCGGGCAGTTCCATCGGCATGGCGGGCGCGTCGGCCACCTCAATCTCGATCTCGATCTCGTTCATCTGGTCATTCTCGATCTTCGCCCGGAAGGAGAGGCGGGTCGCCTCGCTCGCTTCCTTGCCGGTCAGCGCGTCGAGCAGCCGCTCCATCGCGGCGTCCGCAGCGGCGGCGCGCACCGTCTCGCGGCGGCGGTCCCGTTCCAGCCGCACCGATTCCTCGACCAGGTCACGCGCGATCTGTTCCACGTCGCGGCCGACATAGCCGACCTCGGTGAACTTGGTCGCCTCCACCTTGATGAAGGGCGCATCGGCCAGTTTGGCGAGGCGGCGGCTGATCTCCGTCTTGCCGCAGCCGGTGGGGCCGATCATCAGGATATTCTTGGGCGTCACCTCGTCGCGGAGGTCGCCGGAGAGCTGTTGCCGGCGCCAGCGGTTGCGCATCGCCACGGCAACGGCGCGCTTGGCGTCCTTTTGCCCAACGATATGCGCGTCCAGCGCGGCGACGATGGTCTTGGGGGTCAGGTCAGAGTTCATTCGAAAATCCCATGATCCGTTTGCCCTAGGTCAAGCGAGGCGCGTGACTCGCCTGAATGTCGAAGGGGCGTTCTATGCTTCGGGGGAGGAAAATGCAGTCCTTGGACAGGCTCAGGACCAACCAACTATCTGGCGGCGAACGCGATCAGGTCGCGGAGGCGAGGGCCTCTATCGTCACCTGATCGTTGGTGTAGACGCACAGTTCCGCCGCGATCTGCATCGCGCGCCGCGCCAGCTTTTCAGCGTCTTGCTCATAATCGGTCAAGGCCCGCGCGGCGGACAGGGCGAAATTGCCGCCCGACCCGATGGCCGCGATGCCGTCCACCGGCTCCATCACGTCGCCATTGCCGGTCAGGATCAGCGTCACATCCTTGTCGGCGACGATCATCAACGCCTCCAGGTTGCGCAGATATTTGTCTGTGCGCCAGTCCTTGGCCAGTTCGACGGCCGCGCGCATCAACTGGCCGTTGTGACGCTCCAGCTTGGCCTCCAGCCGCTCGAACAGGGTGAAGGCGTCGGCGGTGGCGCCGGCAAAGCCGCCGATGACGCTGCCGTCATGGAGCTGGCGCACCTTGCGCGCATTGGGTTTCATGACGGTCTGTCCCATGGACACCTGGCCGTCGCCGATCACGACGACGCGGCCATTGCGGCGGACAGACAGGATGGTGGTTCCGTGCCAGGAGGGCGCGGAGCGATCGCTGGATGCTGACATAGGGCCGCATATGGTGGCGGGGCGGGGCGCTGGCAAGATGGCCGACGCGACGGTCGCGCGGCTGCCACCGTCCCGGATCGGGTGAACGGGTCATTGTGCATTGCAGCGTGTCACATTGATGCAACGTCCCGTCGAAGGACAGGGTGTTTGCCCTTGCAATGATGCGCTGCACAAATACACTTTCGACTCATGAGCCTTCGTCCTTCCAAAGTTCAGGCGATTCGCGACATCGTGCGGGACCGCATGGTGCAGTCGGGCGTGGACAATTATATTTTTTCCGACGGCCAGCTTCAGATCGGCAGCACGCGCTACGCTGTGGAGGCTTGCGGGTGCGGAGAGGCCGATTGCGACGGTCTGCGCCTGCGCCCCGTCCATCGCCATTTCCAGTCGCAGGCCGCATTTTCCGCAGGCCGCATCGAAGGCACGGCTTGACAGCGAGCCGCCGGGGCGTCAAAGGCGCTCCTCTCCGCTAAGGACGCCTTTTGACAAGGCCAGCGGGCGCGTAGCTCAGTGGTAGAGCACACCCTTCACACGGGTGGGGTCGCAGGTTCAATCCCTGCCGCGCCCACCATCTGAACCCCGGAATTTCCCGGCTTTCGATGGTCAGACCATCCACCCGCGATGCCTCCATTGCCGAACGATACACGAGCAAACGGAAGACTTCGCGTCCGTCCCCGCACAAATCCCGTACAGCCGCATGACGCCGCGACCCGGTGCAGCCTCATCTGCCGTCTCCGCATCCGTCTCCATCGCCCCTGCGGCATTGCTGACCTTATTTAGCGTCTCGCACGCTTTTGCCTTGGTCCGGGCCTTCGTGGCATGATAGCCCGGAGGGAACGGGCCATGCAGCCTTGGTTCGGACCGCGCAAACGACTGTCATCCTCATGATGGAAACCCGCCGGTCCGCCGCCATGCGGTAACCCGATGGGAGATGACCGCGATGACCGATGTTGCACAACCGCCAAGGCCGCCCGAACCGGCGGCGGTGGGGCTGGACCTGTCCGGCAATCCCTTGCCCCTTTATGCCGCTGCGCCCAGCGATCCGCTCGGCCACTCTCCCTTGCGCCGACCGGGGTCGATCCGCCGGACCATGACGGTGGAGGTGGACTGGCCGGGGGAGGACGCCGTCCATGGCCGGTTTCAGGGGCGCGCGCGCGACATCTATACCCCGGTCGATGGCGACGACCCGGTGCTGATCGCGCAGGATGCGATTACGGGCCATTTCGCGGATCGCCGCACCATCGCGGATGTGGCGGCCATTCCGCCGCGCGCCGACGTGGCGTCGCTGGCGGGGGAGCGGGCCGGGTCCAACCTGCGCACCGCCATCGACCGCGTGCTGCACCGGGAGAAGCAGGAGGGCGCACCGCTCTACCTGCTGCTCGACGATCTGGCGGGGGCCAGTCTGGTGTGCATGTGGGGCTGGGCGCGCTGGCACCCCGGTTATTTGCAGGAGCAGGCGGCGGTGCTGGAGCAGGCCGCCGGGGCGGGCTTCACCGTCGCCAGCATGGAGGGGGTGTGCATCGGCTTCCGTCCCGGCTCGTCCGCCCTGCTGCATAAGCCGGGGCAGGGCACGCCCAACAGCACGCAGGTCGTGCCGCTGCCCAACCCGGCGGACCCGGCGGGCTGGCATGCGTTCGCGCTGGACGGCGATTTCGGCAATTTCCGCCGTGCGCGCCTGATCGACATATGGCGCGAAGACGGGCTGATCCATGTCGATGCGCTGTTTCAGGACACGTCCAGCCTGCCCGGCACGGCGATGCGCGAGGCGATCCACGAATATCGCCTTCGCGCCACGGCGGACGGTGCGACCGGTCGGTTGCTGACGCTGGACGCGACGCCCGGCACCTTGCCCCATGCGGAATGTCCGGCGGCGATGGTCAACATGGCCGTGGTGCTCGGCACGCCCATGGAGGATCTGCGCGCGACGGTGCTCGACCGGTTGAAGCGCACGGCGGGCTGCACGCACCTCAACGACATGATCCGCTCGCTGGCGGAGGCGCCGGTGCTGGCGGCAAAGCTGCCCGCATAGGCGCCCATACCGGTCGGGCGCATCCGTGGGCGGCATCGGCGTGGCTTGCCCGCTCCGCCAAAAGATCATAGGGGAGGCCGCTTTCACGGTAAGGCGGCGACCCTGTCGCAGGCCCCGCCCAAGACTATGATCTGCATGGAGCACCCGATCATGACGGCCCCTGTCCAGACTGTAACGCCGGTGATCCTCTCCGGCGGTTCCGGGACGCGCCTGTGGCCGCTGTCCCGCCCCGAACGGCCCAAGCAGTTTCTGGCCCTGACGGCCGAGGAGACGATGCTGCAACTCACGCTGGCGCGCACCGCGACGCAGGAGAATTACAGCACGCCGATCATCGTCGCCAGCAAGGCGCATGCCGCGCTGGTGGAGGCGCAGACGGGCGGCGAAGAGTTGGTCATCCTCGAACCCCTGCCGCGCAACACCGCGCCCGCGATCGGGCTGGCGGCGCTGGCGGTGGACGATCCGGCGACCGTGCTGCTGGTCATGCCCAGCGATCATGTCATCGCGGACGTATCTCGCTTTCATGACGCGATCCGCAAGGCGTTGCCCCTCGTCGCGGACGGCTGGCTCGTCACCATGGGCATCACGCCCGAAGGCCCGGCGACCGGCTATGGCTATATCGCGCTGGGCGATGCGCTGGGCGAGGGTGTCCAGCGGGTCGAGCGGTTCGTGGAGAAGCCCGACCGGGCAAAGGCGGAGGCGCTGCTGGCCGCCGGGAACCATGTCTGGAACGCGGGAATCTTTCTCTTCCGGGTCGATGCCTATCTCGCCGCGCTGGACCGCTTCCAGCCGGAGATGCTGGCGGCGGTCCGGGCGGCGTCGGACGGGGCGGTACGCACCGGTCGCTGGCTGTCGCCCGACGCGGCGGCCTTTGCGGCCAGCCCGTCCAACTCCATCGACTATGCCGTCATGGAGCAGGCTGACCGCATCGCCTGCGTGCCGGTGGACATGGGCTGGTCCGATGTCGGCGGCTGGGACATGCTGCACAGCATCGCGGATCAGGACGCGGCGGGCAATGTCAGCGATGGCTCCGCGACGCTGATCGACGCCCATGGCTGCCTCGTGCGCAGCGATGGTCCGCGCATTTCTATCGTCGGCCTTGACGACATCATCGTGGTCGCCACCGGCAATGACGTGGTGATCGTCCCACGCGGCCAGTCGCAACTGGTGCAGAAGGCGGCGGAGAGCGCATCCATCCGGCTCCGCGCCGAACAGGCGCAGGATGGGCTGCCACCTGTCCCCGCTGCCCCTGTCCCCACTGATTGACTAAGCCGGTGCACGACCCTACATCGCGGCGCTAATGCATCGGGCGCTGGTCGCCGCGCGCACCCTCATGGGAAAGTCAGGATTCAGGCATGTTCGGCTCGGTAGCCAAATCGCTCTTCGGCTCGTCCAACGACCGCTACGTCAAGTCGCTCCGCAAGATCGTCGAGCGCATCAACGCCTTTGAGCCGACCATCTCCGCGATGGACGACGCCACGCTGATCGACCAGACGCGGCTGTTCCGCGAACGGCTGGGCGCGGGCGAGACGCTGGACGACCTGCTGCCCGAAGCCTTCGCCACCGTGCGGGAGGCCGCCAAGCGGACGCTGGGCCAGCGCCATTATGACGTGCAGCTGATCGGCGGCATCGTGCTCCATCGCGGCGAGATTGCGGAGATGCGGACGGGCGAGGGCAAGACGCTCGTCGCCACGCTCGCCACCTACCTCAACGCGCTGGAGGGCAAGGGCGTCCATGTCGTCACCGTGAACGACTATCTGGCCCGCCGCGACTGCGACTGGATGGGCCAGGTCTATCGCTTCCTCGGCCTCACCACCGGCGTCATCGTGCCCAACCTGAACGAGCAGGAACGGCGCGCCGCCTATGAGGCGGACATCAGCTATTGCACCAACAATGAGCTGGGCTTCGATTACCTGCGCGACAATATGAAATATGAGCGCGCCCAGATGGTGCAGCGCCCCTTCAACTTCGCCATCGTGGACGAGGTGGACTCGATCCTGATCGACGAGGCGCGGACCCCGCTCATCATCTCCGGCCCGACCGACGACAAGACCGACCTGTATATTCAGGTCGACGCCATCGTGAAGCAGCTCGTCGACGCGGATTATGAGAAGGACGAGAAGCAGAAGAACATCATCCTCACCGAGGATGGTACGGAGAAGGTGGAGCGGCTGCTGGAAACGGCGGGCCTGCTCGACGGCACCAACCTGTATGATTTCGAGAATACGCAGGTCGTCCATCATGTGAACCAGGCGCTGCGCGCTGTCTGTATGTTCCGCCGCGACATCGACTATATCGTCAAGGACGACAAGGTCATCATCATCGACGAGTTCACCGGCCGCATGATGGACGGCCGGCGCTGGTCGGATGGCCTGCATCAGGCGGTGGAGGCCAAGGAAGGCTGCCAGATCGAGCCGGAGAACCAGACGCTCGCCTCGATCACCTTCCAGAATTATTTCCGCATGTACCCGAAACTGGGCGGCATGACCGGCACGGCCTCGACCGAGGCGGCGGAATTCTACGAAATCTACAAGATGAACTGCGTCACCATCCCGACCAACCGGGACGTGCAGCGCATCGACGACGAGGATCTGTTCTACAAGAGCACGGAGGACAAGTTCCGCGGCATCGCCAAGACGATCCGCGAGCATCAGGCGCTCGGCCAGCCGGTGCTGGTCGGCACCGTCTCCATCGAAAAGTCCGAACTCCTCTCCGAATTCCTCAAGCTGGAGGGCGTGGAGCATAGCGTCCTCAACGCCCGCTTCCATGAGATGGAGGCGACCATCGTCGCGCAGGCGGGCAGGGCGCGCACCGTCACCATCGCCACCAACATGGCGGGTCGCGGCACCGACATTCAGCTCGGCGGCAATCTGGAATTTCGCGTCGAGGGCGAACTGGTCGATCTGGCCGAGGGGCCGGAGCGCGACGCCGCCATCGCCCGCATCAAGGCGGAGATCGAGGTCGAGCGTCAGGCCGTGCTCGACGCGGGCGGCCTGTTCGTGCTGGGCACGGAACGGCATGAGAGCCGCCGCATCGACAATCAGCTTCGCGGCCGTGCGGGCCGCCAGGGCGATCCGGGTCTCAGCCGCTTCTACCTCAGCCTCGACGACGATCTGCTGCGTATCTTCGGCCCAGACACCCTCTTTGCCAAGATGATGCGGTCCAGCCTGGAGGATGGCGAGGCGCTGCCCCCGTCCAAATGGATGTCCAAGGCGATCGAGACCGCGCAGAAGAAGGTCGAGGCGCGCAACTATGACGTGCGAAAGCAGGTCGTCGAATATGACGACGTCATGAACGACCAGCGCAAGGTCATCTATGAGCAGCGCAGCGACATCATGGACGCCGACACGGTGGACGATGTGGTCGTGGACATGCGCCACGAGACGGTGAACAACATCGTCGGCACCGCCTGCCCTCCGGGCACCTACCCGGAGCAGTGGGACGTGGAGGGGCTGAAGGCCGCCGTCGCGGGCACGCTCAACCTCGACGCCGACATCGACGGCTGGTTGCAGGAAGATGCGGTCGAGCCGGAGATATTGGAGGAGCGCCTCACCCGTCTGGCGGACGAGGCCGTAGCGGCGAAGGTCGCCCCCATCGGTGACGAGGCCTGGCATCAGGTGGAGAAGAATATCCTCCTCCAGAACCTCGACCACCACTGGAAGGAGCATCTGTCCACGCTCGACGCGCTGCGGCAGGTCGTCCATCTGCGCGCCTATGCGCAAAAGACGCCGATCAACGAATATAAGCAGGAAGCCTTTGCCCTGTTCGAGCGGATGCTGAACAATATCCGCGAGGATGTGACCCGCACCGTGGCCCATGCCCAGTTCCGCACCGCGGACGAGCCGGCCTATCCCGAACTGCCGGTGCTGCCCGACTTCATCACCACCCACATCGACCCCTTCACGGGTGAGGATGACAGCGGGGACCGGGATGCGGCGTCGCAGGGTTTCATCACCACCACCATCCCCCGCTATGTGCCGCTGTCGGCGGCGGGCGACGATGGCGAGGATTATCGCGGCCTCGACATCAGCCGCAACGCGCCGTGCCCCTGCGGGTCGGGCGAGAAGTACAAGCATTGCCACGGCGCGCTGGCCTGATCGCCGCGCCCTGACGTTTCTACTCTGCCGTCATCCCGGATCGGGTCCGGGATGACGCATGGGGCAGGGGGGCAAACCGCTCGCCCGCCTGAAGGGCGCGGGATAGCGGACCGGCGAACAGCGCAGCGGCCACACATGGCCCGCCCGTCTTTCGCCGCCGCGTTTACCGCCCGTTAACTCTCTTTCGCTACCGTCTGCCCATGGAATTCAATGGGGAGCGCAGCATGAGCCGCCAGATCATCACTTTCCGCATCGGCGAGCAATATCTCGGCGTGGACATCATGGCGATCCGCGAGATTCGCGCATGGTCGCCGACCACGCGCCTGCCGCATGTGCCCGAATATGTGCACGGCGTCGTCAACCTGCGCGGTTCGGTGCTGCCGGTGTTCGATCTGTCCGCCCGTCTGGGCTGGGGCGTCACCGATCCGACCGCCCGCCACGTCATCATCGTCGTCCAGCTCGGTAACCAGTTGCAGGGCCTGATCGTGGACGCCGTCAACGACATCGTCACCCTGACCGACGGCGCGCTCCAGCCGCCGCCGAACGTCGGTGACGATGAAGCGGCCATCTTCCTCGAAGGTCTCGCGTCGGTGGACGACCGCATGGTCATGGTCCTGTCGCTCTCGCGTCTGACCGACGGCACGGACGACCTGGAACAGATCGCCGCCTGACCGCACAGATTTCCTCCCCCAGGAGCCAACTAGGCCCGGTGACCATGTCGCCGGGCTTTTTCTTTGTGCGCGATGGGGGAGGCGTCTCCCTCCGGTCATCATCCCGGACTTGGATACGGGGCTCCGCTTTTTGAGGCGTTCTCGTCAGGAAAAAGCGATACCGACCGGGTTCGGGAGGAGGGGGATACCCCTGATTACCCCTTGGGCGACAACCACAAGCCGATCAGGCTGAACAGCGCCGTCACCGTCAGGAACAGCCCGACCGATGCGGTGCCATAGGTCGTCGCCAGCCCCTGCGCCACAATGGGGGCCGCGCCGCCGCCGATGATGCCGCCGACGTTGAACGCCATGGACGCGCCGGTGTAGCGCACCCGCGTCGGGAAGCGGTCGGTCAGCCACGCGCCCAGCGGCCCATAGGCCAGCCCCATCAGGTAGAGCGCGACGCTCAGCGCGATCAGGATGGCGATCAGCGATCCCGTCGCCAGTGCGGGGCCGAATGCGATCCCCAGCGGCACCGTGCCGATGCAACCGGCGATCAGGACGGTGCGCGGGCTGGTCCGGTCCGCCCACCATCCGGCATGGACGATGCCCAGCGCCAGGAACAGGATCGCGATCAACTGCACGCCCAGCAGGCTCTCACGTGGCAGGTGCAGCACCTGCGTCGCATGGGTCAGGGTGAAGGCGGTGGTGATGTAGAACAATGCGAAGCAGGTCACGACCGCCATGGTCGCGGTCAGCGTCGCCGCGCCATGATGGCGGAACAGTTCCACGATGGGCACGCCCGGCGGTGGTCCTTCCTCCAGCGCGGCGGCGAACTCCGCCGTCTCGGTCAGCTTCAGCCGCACCCACAGACCCAGCAGCACCAGCACCGAACTGGCGATGAAGGGCAGGCGCCAGCCCCAGCTCAGGAAATCCGCCTCGCTCAATGTTGCGCCCAGAATCAGGAACAGGCCGTTGGCGGCGATGAAGCCCACCGGTGCGCCCAGTTGCGGCATCATGCCAAAGCGGGCCCGCCATCCCGGCGGCGCATTCTCCACCGCCAGCAGCGCCGCACCGCCCCATTCGCCGCCCAGGCCGAAACCCTGCCCCAGCCGGAACAGGCACAGCAGGATCGGCGCGATCAGGCCCGCCATCTGATAGGTGGGCAGGAAGCCGATGGCGACCGTCGATCCGCCCATCAGCATCAGGGAGGCGACCAGCGTGGACTTGCGTCCCACCCGGTCCCCGAAATGGCCGAATATGCTGGCCCCCAGCGGTCGTGCGATGAAGGCGAGGGCGAAGCTGGCAAAGGACAGCATCGTCCGCGCCGAATCCGAATCGGCGGGAAAGAACAGCATGCCGAACACCAGCGACGCCGCCGTGGCATAGATATAGAAGTCGTAGAACTCGACCGCCGTGCCGATCAGGCTGGCCAGCAGCACCCGCCGCTGCCGCCACATGACGCCCGTCCCGCCCCGGTCGGCTTCGATCCTGTCCTCTGCAACCCCCACCATCTGCGCCCCTTTACGTCGTTGCCGTCTTGCGCTGGTTGACCACTTCATAGGCCATGACCGCCGCCGCGACGGAGGCGTTCAGGCTGTCCGCGCGGCCCAGCATCGGGATTTTCACCAGCAGGTCGCACGCCTGCTCATAGTCCTCCGGCAATCCGCGCGCCTCGTTGCCGATCATCAGGAAGGTCGGCGCGGCATAGCGCGGCCCCTGATAGTCATGGGTGGTGTTCAGGCTGGTGCCGACAAGCTGCCCTTCGCCTGTCCGCAGCCAGCCGAGGAACTCATTCCATTCGGTGGGCACGATGGCCTGCGTAAAGATCGCGCCCATGCTGGCCCGCACCGTCTCGACGGAAAAGGGGTCCACGCAATCGTCCACCAATATCACGCCGCCCGCGCCGACCGCATCGCCGATCCGCATCAGCGTGCCGAGGTTGCCGGGATCGCGCATCGCCTGCGCCACGAACCAGAGGGGGGCGGCGCTCCGGTCGATCGCGGCCAGCGGGGTCGGCCGGTCGGGATAGACGCCGACCAGCGCCTGTGCATTGTCCTTGGCCGTGATCTTGGAGAGGATCTCCGCGCTGGTGCGGATCACGTCGCCGCCCGCGGCCAGCGTCTGCTCGATCAGCTCCTCGGCCAGCGGGTGCGGCCGGGCATCGTCCGACAGGACGAGGATCTCGGGCAGGGCGCCGCTGTCGCGCGCTTCGGTCAGGATGCGCAGCCCCTCCGCCAGGAACAGGCCCTCGCGCTTGCGATGCTTCTTCTCGCGCAGTGAGCGCAGCCGCTTGACCAGCGGATTGGAAAAGCCGGTAATGTCGCGGATCAACGAAAGGCTCCCTGAAGGACGGCGGCCCCTGCGCTTAGGGCCGGGCGGGGTTCAGGGCAAGGTTTCGTGGAGGAGGGAAAGCCGGGTCTGCGTCAAGGGGGGATGGAATGACACAGCCCGGCTACCGATGAACACCGGCAAAGCTATGACGATGTCGTCCGGGCAAAGCCGCAGCCCGTCTTTTCACGCCTCGTCGCAGACTGGCCCGGTCTGCGGCCTCCAGCCGATAGCGTTCCCAATCACTCCGACACCGGCTGCAACGCCACCAGCTTGAAATCCGGCCGTTCGGCCGCGTGTAGTGTATGCTGTTCGAACCGCATCGCCCCGTCGAGCGGGTGGTGGAATAGCCTGACGCCCCCCTCGCGCCCCGCCACCGCCTGCCGCTCCCACGCATCGCGAAAGAAGGCGCTGTCCGCCGCCAGCCAGTCCACCACCGCCCGTGCGCGCGGATCGGCCAGGTTGCGGCCATAGTCCGCGCGAAACTCCGCCAGCAGCCGCGCCGCCCGTTCCTCCCAGTCGGGGATCAGCGACCGCGCCGCCGGATGGGTGAAGACATAGCGCAGCAGATTGGCGTGACCCGCCCCCTCCAGCCCGACGAACAGCCGCCGCGCCGCCCCGTTCCATCCGCAGATGGTCCATGCCGGGTCCAGCCCATAGGCCGGGCAGGGCAGGGCGGCGACCAGCGCGGTGATCGACGCGGGCGCATCCCCCTCCGCCCGGTCGAACAGGCCCGCCGCCATGTCCGGGTCATGCCGCCCCGCCAGTTCGAACAGATAGGCCCGCTCCGCCCGCGTCAGGTGCAGCGCCTCCGCCAGCCGCGACAGGCTGTGCGCGGACACGCTCACCTCGCGCCCCTGCTCGATCCAGGCGCACCATGTCACGCCGATGCCCGCCCGCGCGGCCAGCTCCTCCCGGCGCAGCCCCGGCGTGCGCCGCCGTCGCCCGCGCTCCTCCGGCTGCAACGCCTCCCGCCGCGCCCGCACGAAGGCGCCCAATAATCGTCTCTGGTCGTCGCTCTGCATGATGGCAATTATACTAGGATATTTATCTCTCTTGTAACAGGCTAATGATCGGCCGAAATCGGGGGTGAGGAGAAAGACCATGACCCGCACCAATTCCCCACCCAACCCCGGCCATGATGCCGTCGTCCAGCACCAGTTCGGCCCGCAGGCACAGGCCTATGTCAGCAGCAGCGTCCACGCCGCCGGCATCGACCTCGACGGGGTGGAGGCGCGCGTCGCCGCAGTGCGGCCCGCCCATGCGCTGGATCTGGGCGCGGGCGGGGGCCATGTCGCCTATCGCATGGCCGCTCATGCCGGGCGGGTGACGGCCTGCGATCTGTCGCCGGACATGGTCGCCGCCATAGAGTCGACCGCCCGCGACCGGGGCATCGCCACCATCACCGGCGCGGTGGCCGCGGCGGAGGATCTGCCCTTCGCCACCGGCCAGTTCGATTGCGTCGCCAGCCGCTTCTCCGCCCATCACTGGCGCGACTGGGAGGCGGGCCTGCGGCAGGCGCGCCGCGTGCTGGCCCCCGGCGGCCTCGCCCTGTTCGCGGACATCGTCGCGCCTGCGGGCAACGCCATGGCGGACACCCATCTGCAAGCGGTCGAGCTGCTGCGCGATCCCTCCCATGTCCGCGACTATCGGCTGGACGAATGGCTGGCCGCACTGGCCCGCGCGGGCTTTGCGGTGCGGGAGGTCGCGACCCACCGGCTGCGCATGGACTTTCCCACCTGGATCGCGCGCATGGCGACCCCGGATGTGCGAACGGCGGCGATCCGGTCGTTGCAAGGCGTGGCCTCCGCAGATGTGGCGGACCATTTCGGGCTGGAGCCGGACGGCAGCTTCACCGTGGACGCGATGATGATCGTGGCGGGTTGAGGGGGGGAGGGCAACATGCCTTTCCCCACACCCCCAAATTTGAATCTCCGCAGGCCCTAGCCCAATCCGCCCGAAATGGTTACATGGGCCGCCACGATTCCCTTAACGCATCGGCAAGGTGGCATATTCCATGGACATTCGGCTCGGCCTGACATTCGACGACGTGCTGCTTCAGCCGGGCGAATCCGACGTGCTGCCGAGCCAGGCGGACACGGCCACCCGTGTCAGCCGCGACATCGCGCTCAATATCCCCATCATTTCCTCCGCCATGGACACGGTGACGGAGGCGGACATGGCCATCGTCATGGCGCAGTTGGGCGGCATCGGCGTGCTCCACCGCAACCTGTCGGTGGAGGAGCAGGCCGCCGCCGTCCGCGCGGTCAAGCGGTATGAGAGCGGCATGGTCGTCAACCCCATCACCATCGCGCCGGAGGCCCCGCTGGCGGAGGCGCAGGCGCTGATGGCGCATCACAAGATCAGCGGCATCCCCGTGGTGGAGGCGTCGGGCCGCCTCGTCGGCATCCTGACCAACCGCGACGTGCGCTTTGCGGAAAACCCGCTCCAGCCGGTGCGCGAACTAATGACGCACGAGAATCTGGCGACGGTCAACACGGGCGTCTCGACCGGGGAGGCGCGCCGCCTGTTGCACGCGCGCCGCATCGAAAAGCTGTTGGTGGTGGACGACAGCTATCATTGCGTCGGCCTCATCACGGTCAAGGACATTGAGAAGGCCGTCACCTATCCGCAGGCGACGAAGGATGCATCGGGTCGCCTGCGCGTCGCCGCCGCGACCACGGTGGGCGACAAGGGGATCGAGCGGACCGAGGCGCTGATCGACGCGGAATGTGACCTGATCGTCATCGACACCGCCCATGGCCATAACCGCGACGTCGCGCGCACCGTGGAGCGGGTGAAGCGCCTGTCCAACACGGTTCAGGTGATCGCGGGCAATGTCGCGACGGCGGAGGCGACCCGCGCCCTGATCGACGCGGGCGCGGACGGGGTGAAGGTCGGCATCGGCCCCGGCTCCATCTGCACCACCCGCGTCGTCGCGGGCGTTGGCGTGCCGCAGTTGACGGCGGTGCTGGACGCGGCGGAGGAAGCGGCCAAGTCCGGCGTGCCCGTGATCGCGGACGGCGGCCTGCGCACGTCGGGCGATCTGGCCAAGGCGCTGGCGGCGGGCGCCTCCACCGTCATGATCGGTTCGCTGCTGGCCGGCACGGCGGAGGCTCCGGGCGAGACGTTCCTGTATCAGGGCCGCGCCTACAAGAGCTATCGCGGCATGGGTTCGGTGGGCGCGATGGCGCGCGGCTCCGCCGACCGCTATTTCCAGGCCGACATCAAGGATCAGATGAAGCTGGTGCCGGAGGGGATCGAGGGTCAGGTGCCGTTCAAGGGGCCTGCGCGCGACGTGATCCACCAGTTGGTCGGCGGCGTGAAGGCGGCGATGGGCTATACCGGCAGCGCGACGCTGAAGGATCTGCGGGAGCGGGCGCGCTTCATTCAGATCACCAACGCGGGCCTGTCCGAAAGCCATGTGCATGACGTGACCATCACGCGCGAGGCGCCCAACTATCCGACGCGCTGAGGTGGGCCGCCGATCCGACAGGATGCCGCTATCCGACAGGACCGGTCCAGCGGTGCCGGTCAAACGGGGTGGGGTCAAAAGGGGCGCGGTCCTTCAGGGACGTGTGCCACAGGCCCCAGTTCTGGAGGCCCCAGTCCCACAGGCTCCAACCCAACAGGCTCTGCTCCAACAGGCAGCGATCCTACAGGCCCCGGGCCTACAGGCTGGAATCCAACAGGCCGGACCGGGCGCGTCCACACACCCGTTTTGGTTGGTATAGTTGTAATGCAGTCATGACCCCGGCCGCCCGTCTCCAGGCCGCCATCGACCTGCTCGACGCCATCATCGCCGCCGCGACCGGTAACGGTCCGGCGGCGGATACGCTCATCGCCCGCTACTTCCGGGAACGACGCTACGCCGGGTCGAAGGATCGCCGGGCGGTGCGCGATCATGTCTATGCCGCCATCCGCGCCCACGCCTCGCCGCCCGCCAGCGGCCGCGTCGCGATGGTCGCGCTGGCGGAACGCGATCCCGCTCTGGCTGCCCTCTTCGACGGCTCGCCCCACGCCCCGCCGTCCATCGGCGCGGGGGAGCGTGGCGCCGGTCGCGCCGTCGCCACCGATCCCATCCCTGCATGGCTCTCGCCCGCTCTGGCGGCGCTGGTCGACGGCCCGGAACGCGCTGCCCTCCTCGAACGCGCGCCGCTCCACCTGCGCGCCAATAGTCTCAAGACGGATCGCGCCGCCCTCCTCGCCGCCCTGCCGGACGCGATGCCGCTCGCCAACACGACCCACGGCCTTGCTTTGCCAGAGGGCACGCCGCTCGAATCCACGCCCCAATGGCAGCAGGGCCTGATCGAGGTGCAGGATGCGGGCAGCCAGATCATCGCCGCCGCCTGTCAGGCCCGACCCGGCCACACGATCCTCGACCTGTGCGCCGGGGCAGGAGGCAAGACGCTCGCGCTGGCCGGCGATATGGCGGGGAAGGGGCGGTTGATCGCCGCCGACGTCAACCGCGACCGCCTGTCCCGTCTCGCTCCCCGCGCCGAACGGGCGAGCGCAACGGGCATCGAGACATTGCTCCTCAACGGCGGGCGCGAGGCGGAGGCGCTGGCGTCTCTCACCGAGGCCTGCGATGTCGTGCTGGTCGATGCGCCCTGCACCGGCATGGGGACATGGCGGCGCAACCCGGAGGCGCGCTGGCGCCTCACTCCCGACGCGATCGCGCGCATGGCGGTGCTCCAGTCCCATGTCCTGCGTCTCGCCGCTCCACTGGTGAAGCCGGGCGAGGCCATCGTCTATGCCGTCTGCTCGCTGCTCGACGCGGAAGGGCGCGATCAGGTCGACGCCTTCCTCGCCCTCCATCCGGGGTGGGTGGCGGAGGATGCGGGACCGGCCGGACGTCCGTGGGGGCAGGGGCGGTTGCTCACGGCAAAACAGGATGGTAGCGATGGGTTTTTCTTCGCAAGGCTGCGGAAAGCGTGATATTAGGGCCTGATAAGGGGAAGGCTTCCTCGCAAGAAACCCTATTGGAGGTGATGATGCGGTTCACGCCCGCGGCGCTGTCGCTTGCTGTTCTTCTGGCTGTAACATCCAGCGCAAGCCTTGGGCAAAAGCCAATCGTCCTTAACCCCCAGTCCATTAGCTGGTCGGATCGCGGCACCGCCGCCTTTACCTCCGGCGATCTCGACAGCGCGACCGACTCCTATGAAACGTCGCTGGTCCTCGACCCCCGCAACCGCACGGCCTTCGTCGGCTTGGCGCAAGTGGCCGACGCGCAAAAGCTGCCCGGCAAGGCGATCCGCTATTATGACGAGGCGCTGTCTCTCGATCCCAAGGACGTGACCGCCCTGCGCGCGCAGGGGCTGGCGATGATCGAGAAGGGCGCGCTGGAAAGCGCCCGCGCGAATCTCGCCAAGATCAGGGAGAACTGCAAGGCGCCCTGCGTCGCCGCCGACCAGCTCGCCAATGCGATCGCGACACGGGGCGTCGTCCCGCCGCGCATCGTGGCGGCGTCCGACCTGAAGCCGGTTCCATCGGGGGCTGTCGTCAAGGAATAGGGGCGTCAAGGAATGGCGCTGTCGGCCTTGCTGGGCGGGGCCGCTTGTGAAGCAGAGCAATCACCCGCCCGATACCGGGGCTGCCTTCTCTTCGTCGAATACAAACGGGTATGGGAGTTTCGCTTGTCTGTCGCCCGCAGGGACCGTCCGCGCCGCATGGATCGTCTGAGGTGATGGCGACCAGATGACCGGCCCCATTTTTGTCGTGGGTGCCTCTCGATGCGGGACGGAACTCGTTCGATCGGCCCTCAATCGCCACAGCCTCATTCACATCGCCTCGGAGAGCCATTGGTTCGACGACCATCGCGCACGCCTGATCGCGCCGGACGCCCCTCCCCAACCCGCAGAGGAGCAGGGGCTGATCGATTATCTTCTCTCCGTGCGCCACCATGGCTATGGCCTGCGTGACCATAGCGCCCCATCGGCGGAGGCGGCGGCCTTGCGGGAGCATTGGCAAAGCATCGGCGTCAGGGCCGATGACGCCTTTGCCGCCAATTGCCGCATACAGGCGCAGCGCAACGGAAAGAGCCTCTGGGGCGAGAAAACGCCCCGCCACCTGTTCCGCACAGCCGAGATACTGAAGGCGTTCCCGGACGCGAAGATCGTGATCTGCCTGCGCGATCCGCGCGGTGCGGTCGCATCCTATCGGGACTGGCGGAACAACTGGTTCGACCGAAGCCTGCTCAGCGCGGCGAGACTGGCGGAGATCGAGACGGAGGAGCAGCGTGTCCGGCGCTCGTACAGCCTGACCATCGCCACCCTGATGTGGCGTTCGGCGGCACGCTCGGCGTTGCGATTGTGCGACCGGCTGCCTGCGGATCGCCTGTTCCTTGTGGGTTTCGAACGTTTGCTGGCGCAACCGGAGCCAACCCTCCGCTCGATGTGTGACTGGCTGGGCGTGGGGTTCGAACCGATGCTGCTCGCGGCGTCGGTCACGAACAGTTCCTATGAGGTGGCAGGTGCAACCAGCCGTTTCGACGAAACTGTCTCCACGCGCTGGCGCCATCGCCTGTCACCCGATGAGGCGGCCTATATCGAATGGCTGACACGCCATGAAATGCAGGTATTGGGGTATCAGCCCGGCATCCATCCGCTGAGCGCCGGCTTTGCCCTGCGGCAGATTATCGGCCTGCCCGGTGAAATGCTGCGCGCCCTGCGGGCCAATCACAAACGGATCGGCGGGGTCAGCCATTTCCTACGGACCCGCCTGCTCGGCGTGTGACGCAGGTGGTATAGCCGCAGGCCGACGATCCTACTCTCGCGCCGTCCGCGTCATCTGCAACTTGCCGTTCACCACTGCAAAGGCCATGCGCCCCTCGACCAGATCGAGGGCATCATGGCCGAACTGTTCGTAGCGCCAGCCCTCCAGCACGGCGAGTCGTTCCCGCACGCCAGCCGCCAACAGTTCGAGCTCATCCGACCGCGCCAGCAAGCGCGCCGCGACATTGATCTCGCGCGAGCGGATCTTGAGCAGCAGCTTCAGCAGGTCGGCGACCAGCGCGCCGTCCTTGCCGGGGCCGGGGCGATAGGGTTCGCGCTCCGGCATGTCGTCACGGTCCAGCGGTTCCGACGTGGCGATCGCCTGCATCAGCCGGGCGCCAATGTCATTGCCTCTCCATGCCGCCGACAGGCCGCGCACCTTGGCAAGGTCGGCCTGGTCGCGCGGCGGGTGGGTGGCGAGGTCGGCCAGCGTCTCGTCCTTGGCGATTCGGCCGCGGGGTAGGTTCTTGTCCCGCGCCTCCGTCTCGCGCCAAGCCGCAATCGCCTTCAGGCGGCCCAGCACATCGGCCTTGCGGCTCGACAGGCGGACGCGCTTCCACGCTTCGGCGGGGTCGGCGGCATAGTTGGCCGGGTCGGCCAGCCGTTCCATCTCCTGATCCAGCCAGCCACCGCGCCCGGTCTTGCGCAATTCCTCCAGCATCATCGGGAACAGCGCGGACAAATGGGTCACATCGCCAATGGCATAGTCGATCTGGCGCTTGTCCAGCGGCCGCCGCGCCCAATCGGTGAAGCGTGCGCCCTTGTCCAGCGTGATGCCCAGCCACGCCTCGACCAGATTGCCATAGCCGATCTGCTCACCCTGGCTCAGCGCCATGCTGGCGATCTGCGTGTCGAACAGGGGGTGGGGCGTCTTGCCGGTGAGATTATAGATAATCTCGATATCCTGCCCGCCCGCGTGGAAGACCTTCAGCACGTCCTCATTGTCAACCATCAGGTCGAGCAGCGGTTTCATGTCCAGCCCCGGCGCCTTCGGGTCGATGGCGGCGGCTTCCTTGTCGTCCGCGATCTGAATCAGGCACAGGTCGGGCCAGAAGGTATTCTCGCGCATGAACTCCGTATCGACCATGACATAGGGCGATTGGGCAAGGCGTTCGCACAGCGCGGCAAGGGTCGCGCTATCGGTAATCAGCGGATGGATTTGCATAAGGCAGGCGATCTTATTATGGGCCGATGCTCGGTCGGCGGGCTGACGGATTGATTGCGCGATCCTTAACCACCTTGCCCGGCCTTGTCATGCTTCATTGCTACGCCATTCTTCTCGCACAAATTGGGGATTTCTCTCGATGCACGCCTATCGCAGCCACACTTGCGGCGAACTGCGCTCCTCCCATGTCGGTGAGACGGTGCGCGTATCGGGTTGGGTTCACCGCAAGCGCGACCATGGCGGGGTGTTGTTCATCGACCTGCGCGACCATTATGGCCTGACGCAGGTCGTCGCCAAGGCGGACAGCGAGCCGCTGCGTATCCTTGACGGGCTGCGCGCCGAATCCGTGGTGACGATCGAGGGTGTCGTGGTCGCACGCGGGCCGGAAGCGACGAACCCCAAGATGGAAACCGGCACCATCGAAGTGGTGGCCGACAGCGTGATCGTCCTGTCCACCGCCGCAGAACTGCCGCTGCCCGTCGCGGGCGAGCAGGAATATCCGGAGGACATCCGCCTTCGCTATCGCTTCCTCGACCTGCGCCGCGAGACGCTGCACGCCAATATCGTGAAGCGCACGAAGGTCATCTCCGACATGCGCCGTCGCATGGAGGGTATCGGCTTCACCGAATATTCGACGCCGATCCTGACGGCTTCGTCGCCGGAGGGCGCACGCGACTTCCTGGTGCCCAGCCGTATCCACCCCGGCAAATTCTACGCCCTGCCGCAGGCGCCGCAGCAGTATAAGCAGCTTCTGATGGTCGCCGGTTTCGACCGCTATTTCCAGATTGCGCCCTGCTTCCGCGATGAAGATCCGCGCGCCGACCGCCTGCCGGGCGAATTCTACCAGCTCGACCTCGAAATGAGCTTCGTGACGCAGGAAGACGTGTGGAACACGATGGAGCCGGTGATCGCGGATGTGTTCACCGCCTTTGCCGACGGCAAGCCGGTGACGCCCGCGGGTAGCTTCCCGCGCATCCCCCATGCCGAGGCGCTGCTGAAGTATGGCAGCGACAAGCCCGACCTGCGCAACCCCATCGAAATCAAGGACGTGACCGAGCATTTCCACGGTTCGGGCTTCGGCATCTTCGCCAGCCTCGTAGAGTCGGGTTCGGTCATCCGCGCCATCCCAGCCCCCGGCGCGGGCGCGGGCAGCCGCAAATTCTTCGACGAGATGAACAACTGGGCGCGGGGCGAGGGCTATTCCGGCCTTGGCTACATCAACATCAAGGATGGCGTGCCCGGCGGTCCCATCGCCAAGAATCATGGCGAGGAAAAGACGGCGGCGCTGATCGCGGCGCTCGGCCTCGGTCCCAATGATGGCGTGTTCTTTGCAGCGGGCAAGGAATCGCAGGCCGCCAAGCTGGCCGGCCTTGCGCGCATCCGCGTGGGTGAGACGCTCGACCTGATCGACAAGGATCGGTTCGAACTGTGCTGGATCGTCGACTTCCCCTTCTACGAATATGATGAGGATACGAAGTCCATCGACTTCGCCCATAATCCCTTCTCCATGCCGCAGGGCGGTCTGGAGGCGCTGAACGGTCAGGATCCGCTGACCATCAACGCCTATCAGTACGACATGGTGTGCAACGGTTATGAGATCGCGTCCGGCTCAATCCGCAACCAGTCGCCGGAACTGATGGTGAAAGCGTTCGAACTGGTGGGTCTCAGCCAGCAGGACGTGGAGGATCGCTTTGGCGGCCTCTATCGCGCGTTCCAGTATGGCGCGCCGCCGCATGGTGGCATGGCCGCTGGCGTCGATCGCATCGTGATGCTGCTGTGCGGCGCGCAGAACCTGCGCGAGATCACGCTGTTCCCGATGAACCAGAAGGCCGAGGATCTCCTGATGGGTGCTCCCAGCCCGGCGGAGTTCAAGCAGCTTCGCGAACTCAACGTCCGCGTGGTGGAGCCGCAGAAGACGGCGTGAACCTTCTTGCCCGCCATGGCTTCTCCTGTACGTTGACCGATGACAGGAGTAGCCATGGCGATCGACCTATCCGATTATGAGAAGGGCGCCGGTTTCGACGGCGACTATGATGAGGCGCTGAAGCAGCTTCAGCAGCGCATCGAGCGGGTGCAGACCGCGCACATCATCCATGGCAAGCGCAGCATCGTGATGCTGGAGGGCTGGGACGCGGCCGGCAAGGGCGGCGTCATAAAGCGGCTGACCGCGCGGATGGACCCGCGCTATTATCATGTCTGGCCGATCAGCGCGCCGACGGAGGCGGAGCGGACCCGCCATTTCCTCTGGCGCTTCTGGACGCGCGTTCCCGGCGACCGGGAAATCGCGATCTTCGACCGCAGTTGGTATGGCCGCGTGCTGGTGGAACGGGTGGAGGGCTTTGCGTCCAAGAAGGAATGGAAGCGCGGCTATGACGAGATCAACGCGTTCGAGGCGCAACAGGTCGACAGCGGCACCGCCATCATCAAGCTGTTCCTCCACATCACACAGGACACGCAGGACAGGCAATTTGCCGGGCGGCTCGATGATCCGTGGAAGCGGTGGAAGACGGGCGAGGAGGATTATCGCAACCGCGCCCATCGCGAGGAATATCTCAAGGCGATGGACGACATGTTCCGCAAGACGGACAGCAAGTCCGCGCCCTGGACGGTGATCGATGGCAACAACCGTAAGGCTGCGCGCATCGCCGCGCTGACCGCCATCGCCCACGCGCTAGAGAAGCATGTGCCGATGAAGCCGCCGGGAATCGACCCGGCGGTCGTGAAGCTGGCGCAGGATGCGTTCGGCTATGCGCCGGGGAAGGGCTGAGGCGGGCGCGTAACCCGATTGGAATGGCCGACCCCCTCGGTCAGCCGTGGTAGAGTATCTCCACCACTTCCCATTCCTTGACCCCGCCGGGCAGGGTGACGCGGCGCAGGTCGCCCACCACGGCGCCGCGCAGCGCGCGGGCAAGGGGGCTGTTCCAGCCGATGCGGCCCTTGTCCGCCTCCGCTTCGTCATCGCCGATCAGCGTGACGGTGCGCTGGTTATCGTCCTCGTCCGCGATGGTCACGGTCGCGCCGAAAAAGGCGCGGCTCTTGTCCGGTTGCTCCATCGGGTCGACCACCCTGGCGCTCTTCATCCGGGTGGCGAGGAATTTTAGGCGGCGGTCGATCTCGCGCATCCGTTTGCGGCCATAGAGATAGTCGCCATTCTCGCTGCGGTCGCCGTTTCCGGCGGCCCAGCTGACGACCTCCACAATGGCCGGACGCTCGACGCCCAGCAGATTGTCATATTCCGCCCGCAGCGCCGAATAGCCTGCGGGCGTGATATAATTGGGCGCCCCCGCCGCACTCATTATTTGCGGCGCTTGGCGTACATTAGTGCGGCGACCAGCGCGGCGGAGCCGACGCCGACGGCGGTGCCCATCCAGACTTTGGACGACACGCCGTTGCCCTTTTCGCTGGCGGTGACGCCATTGCCCTTGTCATGCGACGGTGCGTCCGCAGCGATGCCGTTGCCTTTCTCATGGTCGGGGGCCTTGGCGGTTGCCGCATCGGTTTCGGCTTCGGCTGCGGGATTCGCTTTATTCTCTGTCATGGCATCCTGTTCGTCATTGTTATCGGGATAATCCGCCTCAACCCGGCCGGTTCTTGCCGAGATAGCGGCTGAGCGGCGTCGCCGTCCGCAGGCCGCCCGTGCGGGGGTTGAGCTGGTCATAGACCACCGCATTCTCCAGAACGCGCTGGACATAATTTCGTGTCTCGAAAATGGGAATATCCTCGATCCACTGCACGATGTCGCCGCCCTGGCGCGGGTCGCCATTGGCGCGCAGCCATTTGTTCACATTGCCCGGCCCGGCATTATAGGCCGCAACCGCCAGCGGATAGCTGCCGTTATAATAGATCATCATCCGCTGGAAATAGGTGCTGCCAAGGCGGATGTTATAGCCTGGCTCGTTGAGTGAGCTGATGTCATAGCCCATGCCCAGCTTGCCCGCCGTTTCCCGCGCTGTGCCGGGCATCAACTGCATCAGGCCGCGCGCCCCGGCGCTGGACACGATCTGCCGGTCGAACTGGCTTTCCTGCCGGGCGATGGCATGGATCATCGTCCAGTTGTCGCCATGTTCCTCCGGCACGGACACGCGGGGGAAGCTGCTGTTGGTCTGGCCTGACAGGCCGCTGGACAGCGCCCGTCGCCCGGCCATGACGCCCAGGTCGGGCCGGGCCAGCGACTGGGCCAGCTCCCCGATCAGGATATGCTCCTGCTCCGTCGCTGCGCCATTGGCGATGGCGCGCAGAAAGCGGCTCTGGTCCTGCCAGTTGCCCGTCGCGCCCAGCCGCCGCGCGGCGCGCACGACGGTCCGGTTGGCGAAGGCCTGCCGTTCGGCGTCGCTCACCACGGCGGTGCGATTGGCTCCGGCGGGCAGGGGCACGGGCTGCCCCAGCCGCTCCAGCGACAACTGCCCATAATATTGGTCGGGATAGATAGAGGCACGGCGGAAATGTTCCTGCGCCTCCCGCTCGCGTCCGGCGGCGCTGGCGGCGCGCCCGGCCCAATAATAGCCTTTGGAGATTGTCTGCGGCGAGCGTGCGCCCCCCGCGTATCGGGTGAACATGCCGATGGCGTCGGCGGGGCGGCCTAGCCGGTTAAGTGCCGCCGTGCCCGCCAGCCAGGTCAGGCTGGTATAATCGTCGCGCACCCCGATCGCCTTGTCGCTGACGTCGGTGCCCGCCGGAAAGGCGTCGTCCACCTTGGACGCGATGGCATAGGCGGTCGTCCAGTTGGTATCGTTACCCGCCGCGCGTGCGGCGGTCAGCAGCGTCTCATACCATTTTTCCGGCGCGGCGACCGGCGTGGCGAGCGTCTGGCGGTCGGCCAATATCGTCCGCGCGCCGCCCCAGTCATTGCTGTCGCGCAGCCATTTCGACTTGTCGGCGAGATAGCCGCCGTCGGAGAGGCCATAGGCATCGGCCGCCGCGATCCGCTGCGCTGCGTCGGGCCATTTGCTCTGCATCGCGATACGCGCGTCGACGACGGTGCGGCGGGCAGGGGACAGCCATGCGGAGACGCGCTGCGCCCCCGGCCGGTCGCCGACCCACAGCAATATGTCGGCCCGGCGCGCATGATCCTCCGGCGTGAAGGCCCCGGCGAACAGCGACATCAGCCGTTGTTCGTCCACCACATTCAGCGTGCCGCCGACCCACGCCCGCCGCGCGGCGTCGCGTGCCTCATTCGCCCGGTTCGCGGAGGCCAGCGCAAAGGCATAGCGCGCCTCGCCCGTCGCGGTGGTCGGCGGAAAGCGGGAGAAGAAGGCTATGGTCTGCGTGCTGTTATAGCCCGACGGGTCCGCCTGCGCTTCCGCCAGCCGCCGCATCCGGTCCTCGCTCGGCCAGCCGGGATTGGTGAGCAGGAAGCCAGCATAGGCGGAAAAGCCCAGCACGTCGTTCTGTTGCAGGCGACGCCATTCGGCGATGGTGGCGTCGATGCTCTGGTCGGCGGGGGAGACGGGCTGGACCAGTTGCGTCGTCGCGCTGCGCCAGTCCTGCACCGTCGCGGCACCGGTCTGGCCAGGTATCGGCTGCACCGTCAGGGCCGGTTGGCTGGCGGGGGCCGCTGCGCCACCGGCCTGCGCCCAGCCGGGTATCGCCACCTGCGCGTCCGCAAAGCTGTAGGCCGCGATCAGGGCGACGGCGGCAATCCCTGATGGAAGCATGATCCGGGGGGCTTTTCCCATGATGGACATTATGGCAATGCGATCCTGATCCGGCGGTGAACGGCTGCGTGTCATGTCAGTATGGCCCCGTGGTCGCGTGATTTGAAGGAGTTTATGAATGTTTTCCGGTTCTATCCCCGCGCTGCTGACGCCTTTTCGCGATGGCGCGGTGGATGAGAAAGCATTCCGCGCCCTTGTGGACTGGCAGATAGAGGAGGGGTCGACCGGCCTCGTCCCCTGCGGCACGACCGGCGAAAGCGCCACCATGACCATTGAGGAGCATAATCGCGTCATCGCCCTGTGCGTGGAGCAGGCGGCGGGCCGCGTGCCGGTGATCGCGGGCTGCGGTTCCAACGACACGCGCATCGCGCTGGAGCATATGGTCGCCGCGCAGGCCGCCGGCGCCGATGCGGCACTGGTCGTCGCGCCTTACTATAACAAGCCCAATCAGGAGGGTGTGTATCAGCATTTCGCCTGGCTGGCGAAGCGGTGCGATCTGCCCATCATCCTCTATAACGTGCCCAGCCGCACCATTACCGACATCGGCGTTCCGGTGATCCAGCGGCTGGTGGAGGAATATGACACCATCGTCGGTATCAAGGATGCGACCGGCAATCTGGGCCGGGTGACGGCGCAGCGCCTCGCGGCGGGTGAGGATTTCTGCCAGATGTCGGGCAATGACGAGACGGCGCTGGGCTTCAACGCCATGGGCGGCGTCGGTTGCATTTCCGTCACCGCCAATGTCGCGCCGCGCCTCGTCGCGGAGTTTCAGGCGGCGACGCTGAACGGCGACTGGGAACTGGCGCTGGCGTTGCAGGACCGGCTCTATCCGCTGCACGACGCGATGTTCTGCGACACGTCGCCGGGCCCGGTGAAATATGCGCTGACCCGTGTGCGGCCGGACATGCCGGACGAGGTGCGCCTGCCCATCACGCCGCCGTCCGGCCCCGCCCGTGCGACGATTGATCGTGCTCTTGAAATTGCGGGTCTGGTGTAGGCGGTCCATCTCACCTACATCTGGGCGCGCCTATCCTCACATACCTCTTAACCATTAAGGCACCATGGCCCGTCCACGCCCCGCAGAATTCGACAAGGTAAAGACCGTCGCCGAGAACCGGCGCGCACGGTTCGAGTTTTTTATCGAGGACGTCTATGAGGCGGGCATCGCGCTGACCGGGACGGAGGTGAAGTCCCTGCGCGGTGGGCAAGGCTCCATCGTGGAAAGCTATGCTGAGGTGAAGGACGGGCAGGTGTGGCTGGTCAACAGCAACATCCCGGAGTTCAGCCATGGCAACCGCTACAATCATGAGCCGAAGCGGGTCCGCAAACTGCTGCTGCGGGAGCGCGAAATCGAGAAGATGCACGGCGCCGTCGCGCGCAAGGGCATGACGCTGGTTCCCCTGACCGTTTATTTCAACAGCCAGGGCCGGGCCAAGATGGAACTGGCCATCGCCAAGGGCAAAAATGTCCAGGACAAGCGCGAGACGGTCAAGGATCGCGACTGGAAGCGCGAGCAGAGCCGCATCATGCGGGACAAGGGTTGATGAGGGATCGGGGCTGATGGTGAAGCGGCATATTGCCCGCATCTACAGGGACAATGTGCCCAGCCGGGAAAGCCTGGAGCAGAATCGCTTCATCCGTCCGGTGGCGCACCGCGTCCTTGCGCCCGAACTGTGGCGCTTCACCCGCCGGTCGGTGCCGCGTGGAGTCGCGCTGGGCACGCTGGTCGGCATTTTCCTGCTGATCCCCGGTCTCCAGATCGCCGGTGCCGCGTTGCTGGCTCTGCCATGCCGGGCTAATGTGCCCATTGCGGCGGCCATGACCTTCCTCTCCAACCCCGCGACAACGCCGTTCCTCGTCGGCCTGTCGCTCTACATTGGCAATAATCTGCTCGGACGGTCGGCGGATATTTCGCGTTTCTATGCCCTCATCGAAAATCATGCGAGCGTGGGCGAATGGACCAGTTGGCTGCTGTCCGACGCCGCCCCCGCGCTGCTGGTGGGCCTGTTCGTGGTGTCGGTCGTGTCCGCCGCCATCGGCTATCTGATCGCCAGCTTCGCGTGGCGCGCGCGCATTGGCGCGAAGTGGAAGGCACGCGCGCAGGAACGTGCCGATCGCCGGACTCCCCCCGTCGCCGCGGTGGCGGAGGAACCGGCCCCGGTGCAGGCCGCGCCTCTATGATGGCCTCTCTTCTCTTGCGGGAGCGATAGGCGATGGCTTCGTCCCATCGCGACGACCTGCTGGACATCACCGGTCGTCCCTCGGCGCGTCATCTTCTGCCGCTGCTCGGCCTTGTCGCCTTGTTCAGTGCGGGCATCCTTTATGCGGCGGTGCGTGAGCCTGCGCTGGCGGGTGGGTTCGCGGCCACCATCCTCGCGGGCGTATTCCTCATCTGGTACGCCCGCCGCCTGTTCCCGGAAAGCGACGGCGCGAACCAGACGGTCGCGACCGACTGGACCGTGGCGCGCGCCGCCGCGCAGGCGACCGGCAGCGCCATCGCGATCACCGACCGCAACGGCCGCCTGATCTGCGCCAGCGACCAGTTCGGTGAATGGTTCCCCGGCTATCCTACCCCACCACAGCTCAAGGTGGCCGGGCCGGACATCGACCGGCTGACCGCCGCCGGACGCGCCGCCTGGCGCGATGGCGAGGCGCGGGTGGAGGGGATCGCGCGTGGCGTCCTGCTCCTCGACGCCGACATCGTGCGTACGGGCCGGTCGGATGATTATCTCCTCTGGCGTTTCCAGCCGGTGCAGCAGGCCAACGTCATGGACGACTGCATGCGGATCATCTCCGGCCAGGCGGGTGAGCATATGGCCGAAGCAGGGGTCATGACCGCCATGATCGGGGCGGAGGGCCGCGTGCGCGCCGCCAATCCCGCCTTTCTGTTGCGCGCCACCGGGCGGCTCGATGGTAATATCGCGGGTCGCGATCTCGCCGCCTATATGCGCGTCGATGCCAAGGGGCGCATCTTCTTCGCGCGGGAAGAGCAGCGCGCCGTTCCCATCCGCATCGTGCAGGTGCCGATCCGCGCCAACGACCCGTCGGGGCCGATGCTGCTCCTGTTGCTCGACGACAATATGGTGGGCGCCGACGCTCCCTCCAGCCTCGCCTATGTCGAGACTTTGCTGTCCCTGCTGCCGTTCGGCCTCGCCATGGCGGACCGGGACGGGCGGCTGCTCTTCTTCAACAACGCCTTTGCCCGTGCGGCGGGAATTACGCCCACCCAGCGGCCCAGCTATCCCGGCGACCTCGTCATCGCGGAGGATCAGGCGGCTGTGGCGGAGGCGATCCGTCGCTATGCCGTGGGGTCGCAGGTCGCAGGCGACATCGCGGTGCGCCTGCGCTCGCAGGAGGAGCCTGTCTCCCTTTCCATCGCGGGCGTGCGCGGCCTTGGCGAGGCGTCCGTCCTCCTGTCCCTTCGCGATAATACGGAGGAGACGCGGCTCAAGCGGCAGGTGGCGCAGCAGACGAAAATGCAGGCCGTGGGCCAGCTCGCGGGCGGTGTCGCGCATGACTTCAACAATGTACTGACCGCGATCATCGGCCATTGCGACCTGATGCTGATGCGTCATACGCCGGGCGACAGCGACTATGACGATATTCAGCAGATCAAGTCGAACAGCAATCGCGCCGCCAGCCTGACGCGCCAGCTCCTCGCCTTCTCCCGCCAGCAGACGCTGCGCCCGCAGGTGCTGCAATTGCCCGACGTGGTGTCGGAGGTTTCGGCCCTGCTGAAACGGCTGCTGGGTGAGAATATCACCCTGTCGGTCAGCCATGGCCGTGGCCTTGGCCCCGTGCGCGCCGATCCCGGCCAGCTCGAACAGGTGATCGTCAACCTCGTCGTCAATGCCCGCGACGCCATGCCCAATGGCGGAACCGTCACCATCCGCACCTTTGCGCTGCCCGCCAAGGATGTCCGCACGATCCGCAGCGAGATCATGCCCGCGACCGATTATACCGGCCTCAGCGTCAGCGATTCGGGCACCGGCATCCAGCCGGACGTGCTGAACAAGATTTTCGAGCCTTTCTTCACCACCAAGGAAGTCGGCAAGGGCACCGGCCTCGGCCTCTCCACCGTCTATGGCATCGTCAAGCAGTCGGGCGGCTTCATCTTTGCCGATTCGGAACTGGGCAAAGGGACGGAGTTCAAAATCTATCTCCCTGTCCATGCGGCGGAACCGGGCGAAGTCGCCGTCCGCCCCGTGCAGCGCAAGGTGGTCCTGCCCGATACCTGGGGCACCGGCACCATCCTGCTGGTGGAGGATGAGGATATGGTCCGCAACGTCGCGGAACGGGCGCTGACCCGGCAGGGCTACAGCGTCACCGTCGCGCCCGACGGGGAGCAGGGCCTCGCCCGCCTGGCGGAGATGAGCCATGTCGACCTGTTGATTTCGGACGTCGTCATGCCGGGCATGGACGGCCCCGCGATGGTTCGCGAAGCGCGCAAGGCGCGTCCCGACTTGCCCGTCCTGTTCATGTCCGGCTATGCGGAGGAACAGCTTCGCAAGTCGATCGACATTCCCAATGTCAGCTTCCTGCCAAAGCCTTTTTCGGTCGCCCAGATTGCGGAGGCGGCCCGTGACACGCTGGCGGCGAGTCGCGCGGAGACGCAGACAGTACAGGAGACGGTGGTTCCATCATGACAGCGCCCGCACGACGGATACTCATCGCCGAGGATGAAGCGATGATCAGCATGATGGTCGAGGATTTTCTGGATCAGCTCGGTTATCATGTCGCGGGCGTCTGCATGACCGGGGCGCAGTGCCAGACCCTGCTCGATTCAGGGCAGGAGGTGGATGCGGCGCTGCTCGACTGCAACCTCGGTGATGGACCGGTCTGGACGATCGCGCGGCGGCTTCAGGATCAGGGCGTGCCCTTCCTGTTCGCTAGCGGCGACGGCGGCCATGGCGTGCCCCCGGACCTCAAGGGCGCACCGGTTCTCGGCAAGCCCTATCTGATCGACGCGCTCGAACGCTCGCTGGCGGGCCTGTTCGAGGGCTGAGGAATTTTACGGGACGAATTCGTTCTCCTCTTGTTCCAACAGAACATATGCGGTACATCGTGAGCATCCGGCGGAATCGCCGCCCTTTCCCGATTGACCTTTCACCGCATGGGGACGACTGATGAGCGCACAGCTGAAGCTGATCGACAGCGATAAGAAGACGGGGACCATGGACAGACAAAAGGCTTTGGAAGCAGCGCTCGCGCAGATCGACCGTGCGTTCGGCAAGGGTTCTGCGATGAGGCTCGGCTCGAAGGAGACGATGCAGGTGGAGGCGATCTCGACCGGTTCGCTCGGTCTCGACATCGCGCTTGGCGTCGGTGGCCTGCCGCGCGGCCGCGTGATCGAGGTGTATGGCCCGGAAAGCTCCGGCAAGACCACGCTGGCGCTGCACGTCATTGCAGAGGCGCAGAAGACCGGTGGCACGGCAGCCTTTGTCGATGCCGAACATGCGCTCGATCCCGTCTATGCCAAGAAGCTGGGCGTCAACATCGACGAACTGATCGTGTCGCAGCCCGACACGGGTGAGCAAGCGCTGGAGATCGTCGATACGCTGGTGCGGTCCAACGCCATCGACGTTCTGGTCGTCGATTCGGTTGCTGCGCTCGTTCCCCGCGCGGAAATTGAGGGTGAGATGGGCGACAGCCATGTCGGCCTTCAGGCGCGCCTCATGTCCCAGTCACTGCGCAAGTTGACCGGCTCGATCAGCCGTTCGCGCTGCATGGTGATCTTCATCAACCAACTCCGCATGAAGATCGGCGTGATGTACGGTAACCCGGAGACGACGACCGGCGGCAATGCGCTGAAATTCTACGCGTCGGTCCGTCTCGACATTCGCCGCACCGGCCAGATCAAGGATCGCGACGATATCGTCGGTAACGCGACCAAGGTGAAGGTGGTCAAGAACAAGGTCGCCCCGCCGTTCAAGCAGGTCGAATTCGACATCATGTATGGCGAGGGCATCTCCAAGGTCGGCGAGATTCTCGACCTGGGTGTCAAGGCGGGCATCGTAGAGAAATCGGGCGCCTGGTTCTCTTATGATTCGGTTCGCATCGGGCAGGGACGGGAGAATTCCAAGACTTTCCTCAAGGAAAACCCGGAGATGATGGATAAGCTGGAAAAGGCGATCCGGGGCAAGACCGAAGCGGTCGCCGAAGGCATGATGACCGGCCCGGACAGCGACGACGACGGCGAATAAAAGACGTCTCCATTGCCATGGCACGCGCCCGCTGGTCTCCCGCCAGCGGGCGTTGTCGTTCAGGGGCGGGCTTGTACAGGGGGCAGCGCCATGCGTTTTGTGAAGCGCGACTCCGAAATATGCCAGAAATACCCCTGATACGGCAGGGAAGGGCTGGGGTAGGGGCGACTCCCATCTTGTCGCTGGGCCGTGCTTCCCTTAAGCGCTTGTGGCATGACCTCGACCAACGACATTCGCCGCTCCTTCCTCGATTATTTCGCAGGCGCAGGCCATGAACCCGTCACCTCGGCGCCGCTGGTGCCGAACAATGATCCTACGCTCATGTTCGTGAACGCGGGCATGGTGCCGTTCAAGAATGTTTTCACGGGTCGCGAAAGCCGCGCCTACAGCACCGCGACCTCGTCGCAGAAGTGCGTGCGGGCCGGTGGCAAGCATAATGACCTCGACAATGTCGGCTATACCGCCCGGCACCACACTTTCTTCGAGATGCTGGGCAATTTCAGTTTCGGCGATTATTTCAAGGAACAGGCGATCACCCACGCCTGGACCTTGCTGACCAAGGTCTGGGGCATCGACCCCGGCCGCCTGACCGTCACCGTCTACCACACCGATGACGAGGCGTTCGACCTTTGGCGTCGTATCGCGGGCCTGCCCGAAGAGCGCATCATCCGCATCGCCACCAACGATAATTTCTGGTCGATGGGCGACACCGGTCCCTGCGGCCCCTGTTCCGAAATCTTCTTCGACCATGGCGACCATATCTTCGGCGGCCCTCCCGGCAGCCCGAACGAGGATGGCGACCGTTTCGTCGAGATATGGAACCTGGTCTTCATGCAGTTCGACCAGGCGGAGGATGGCACCCGCACGCCGCTGCCCAAACCCAGCATCGACACGGGCATGGGACTGGAACGGGTCGCCGCCGTCCTTCAGGGCGTCCACGACAATTATGACACCGACACGTTCAAGGCGTTGATCGCCCAGTCGGTCAGCCTCACCGGCGTCGCGGCGGAAGGCGAAAATCGCGCCAGCCACCGCGTGATCGCCGACCATCTGCGCTCCACCTGCTTCCTGATCGCGGACGGCGTGTTGCCCGCCAATGAGGGGCGCGGCTATGTCCTGCGCCGCATCATGCGCCGCGCCATGCGCCACGCGCATCTGCTCGGTGCCGCCGATCCGCTGATGCACCGTCTCGTCGCCGGTCTGGTGCAGGAAATGGGCGCGGCCTATCCCGAACTTGGCCGCGCCCGTGCGCTGATCGAGGAAACGCTGCTGCGCGAGGAAACCCGCTTCCGCCAGACCCTCGAAAAGGGCCTGCGCCTGCTGGAGGAGGCGACCGCCGGCATGAGCGAGGGGGATACCCTGGCCGGTGAAACCGCCTTCCGTCTTTACGACACCTATGGTTTCCCGCTCGACCTGACCGAGGATGCCCTGCGCGCGCAGGGCCTGTCCGTCGACAAGGCCGGTTTCGACACCGCCATGGCCGCGCAAAAGGCCGCCGCCCGCGCCGCGTGGAAAGGGTCCGGCGAAAAGGCGTCCGAAACCATCTGGTTCGACATTGCCGAGGAGCAGGGCAGCACCGAATTCATCGGCTACACCGCCGATCAGGGCGAGGCGCAGGTCGTCGCGCTGGTCCGTGACGGCGCGCGTGTCGAGCGTGCAACCACGGGCGAGAGCGTGACCATCCTCGTCAACCAGACGCCCTTCTATGGCGAAAGCGGCGGTCAGTCCGGCGATGCGGGCCGCGTCATCACGCCCGGCGGCCTGTCCGCCCGCGTCACCGATACGGTCAAGCCGCTCGGTCGCCTCCACGCGCATCAGGCGGTTGTCGAGGCGGGCAGCATCGCCGTCGGCGACACCGTCCATCTCGCCATCGACCTGGAACGGCGCGGCCAGATTCGCGCGAACCACAGCGCCACCCATCTCCTCCATGCGGCGCTGCGCAACCATCTGGGCGCGCATGTCACGCAAAAGGGCAGCCTTGTCGCGGCGGACCGTTTTCGCTTCGACTTTTCCCATCCCGACCCGCTGACCCCGGCGCAGGTCGCCGCCGTCGAGGCGGAGGTGAACGCCCATATTCGCCATAATGACGAAGTCACCACCCGCCTCATGTCGCCCGACGATGCGATCGAAGCGGGCGCGATGGCGCTGTTCGGCGAGAAATATGGCGAGGAGGTCCGCGTCCTCTCCATGGGCCTTTCCGACGAGAAGCATTATTCGGTCGAACTGTGCGGCGGCACCCATGTCCGCGCGCTCGGTGACATCGCCCTGTTCAAGATCGTGTCGGAAGGCGCGGTCGCCAGCGGTGTGCGTCGGATCGAGGCGCTGACCGGCGAGGCCGCCCGCCTCTGGCTGGTGGATCGCGACGAGAAACTGCGCACCGCCGCTCAGACGCTGCGCACCACGCCGGACGAACTGCCGGGCCGGGTCGCGACCCTGTTCGAACAGAATCGCAAGCTGGAGCGGGAACTGGCCGATGCCAAGCGCGCGCTTGCCATGGCGGGCAGCGGTTCGGGCAGCGATGCGGGCGCGGGGGCAGGCCAGCCGGAAACCATCGGTTCCGTCACCTTCCTCGGTCGTGTGATCGAGGGGCTGGACCCCAAGGCCCTGCGCGGTCTCGTCGATGAGGCCAAAGGCCAGATCGGCAGCGGTGTCGCCGTGCTGGTCGCGGTCAGCGATGGCCGCGCAACCATTGCGGCGGGCGTAACCGACGATCTGGTTGGCCAGTATAGCGCGGTGGACCTCGTCCGCGCGGGTGTCGAGGCCGTTGGCGGCAAGGGCGGCGGTGGCCGTCCCGACATGGCGCAGGGCGGTGGTCCCGATGGCGCGAAGGCGGGTGCGGCGGTCGAGGCGATCAAGGTGTTGCTGGCGGATTGAACGCCGGCGATAGATGGGGTGGGGAGCGGTGACAGGTGCTGCTCCGCGCCGAAATTTCCCGAACTTCTCCCGTGTGCGCGTTGAAAATAGGTGACTGGCCTCGCGACTGACGATGGAAAGAGCCTGTGCGATTGCAGGATGAGGGTGTCGTGTAAGGTAGGACGCGCCAATTGTGGCGGCTCCATTTTTCGTCACCCCAGCGAAGGCTGGAGTCCCTTTCGATAGAGTGCGGCAGAAGGCACGAGATCACAGCCTTCGCTGGGATGACGAACGGGAGATGGGGAAGGCGCAAAAACCACCACTCTGCTACCGATCATTATCCGTCGCCCATCTCTAAGCGACCACTTCCCCCATCCGTACCCTCAAACCGCGCCGGCCTCATCCGCGCGCATCCGGCGCAAGCGTGGGGCGTGATCGAGGTCGCCGGCGTTTTTGATCGCCTCGCGCAATTCCTCGCGGCGCTGGTGGATGGAGGCGATGACCGGACCCATGGCGATGCCCAGGTCGACCAGCGCCGTCTCCGCCAGTTGCAGGGAGCTTTCCAGCGCCTCCGGCACCACGTCGCTGGCCCCGGCGCGATAGAGTTCGGCGGCATGGTCCGTGTCGCGGGCGCGCACGATGATGGGCAGGTCGGGCACCCAGCCGCGCACCCGCTTGGTCACGCGCACGGACAGGACGGGGTCGTCCATGGTCAGGATGAGAGCACGGGCATGGCCCAGCCGCAGCTTGTCCAACATTTCCGCGCGGGCGACATCGCCGAACAGGATGGGGTATCCGTCGCGCCGGGCGTCCGCCACCACGTCCGCATCGGACTCCACGACCAGGAAGGGCTGGTTGTGCATGGCCAGCATGTCGCACACCATGCGGCCCACGCGGCCATAGCCGATGACGACGGCGGCAGGCGGGGCGCCATCCTCGCCCAGCGGCTGCGGCTCCTCGCTGCTGCCCATCTCGATGCGCCGGGCGATGTCATGGCCGACGCGGGCGAGCAGCGGCGTGATGGTCAGGCCGATGGCGGTGACGATCTGCCAGAAGGCGGCTGTTTCAGGGAGGATCAGACCCGCCGCCGCCGCCGCCGTCAGCACGATCAGCGTCGTCTCGGACGGGCTGGACATCAGCACGCCCACCTCCAGCGCCACCCCGCGCCGCGCGCCGCGCAGGCGCAGCAGGGCGACGGTCACGATGGTCTTGACGATGATGACGCCCATCACCGCCGCCAGCAGGGTGGCCCAGTTGGCGATGATGACGCGCAGGTCCAGGCTCATGCCGACGGTGATGAGGAAGACGCCGAGCGCGAGGCCCTTGAACGGCGCGGTCATCACTTCGACCTCGCCATGATATTCGGTTTCGGCGATCAATATGCCCGCCAGCAGCGCGCCGACGATGGGAGAGAGGCCGACCAGCGCGGTGGCCAGGCTGGATACGATCACCACCAGCAGGCTGGCGGCCAGAAACACCTCCGGGCTTTTCGTCCGCGCCGCCTGCCGGAACAGATGGGGCAGGGCGAACCGGCCGAGGATCAGCATCAGCGCGACGGTGATGCCACCCTTCATCAATGTGGAGGCCATGTTGCCCAGGCCGCCCTCCGCCCCCACGCTCGGCGCCAGCGCGCCCAGCATGAAGATGATCGGGACCAGCGCCAGATCCTCGAACAACAGCATGGAGAAGGCCGCGCGTCCCACCGGTCCCTGCGTGCCGACCATCGGCAGCACCAGCGCGGTGGAAGACAAGGCCAGCGCCAGGCCCAGCCCGATGGCACCGCCCGTCGACTGGCCCATCACATACAGCGCCGCCGCGATGATCGCGCCCGACCCGATCAGTTCGGCCGCGCCCACGCCGAACACATCGGTCCGCATCGTCCATAGTCGCTTGAAGCTCAGTTCCAGCCCGATGGAGAAGAGCAGCAGGATGATGCCCAGTTCCGCAAAGGGCGCGATCGCCTCCCGGTCGGAAATGGTGATGTGATAGAGCCAGGGATAGCTTTCCACCAACGCGCCCAGCCCCGCTGGACCCACCGCCAGCCCGACCAGGATGAATCCGATGACGGGGCTGATGCGAAAGCGGGCGAAGGCCGGGATCACGACCCCCGCCGCGCCCAATATCACCAGCGAATCGCGAAAACCTTCGGTGTCGAGTGAAACTGCCATGGGGACATCATTGCGAGTCGCGCCTTGAATAGCCAGCATTTCGGCCAAATTATCTGGGGCCTTGGGGTCGAAAAACGCGCCGTCGTTCCCTATGCTCTGTGCGACGGCAACGACAAGAGGATGCAGGATGCCCCATGAAACCCCGCTGATTGCCACCATCGTCGCGGGGATCGTGCTGGCGTTCATCTTTGGCGGGCTGGCCTTTCGCCTGCGCCTGTCGCCGTTGATCGGCTATTTGCTGGCCGGTGTTCTGGTCGGACCTTTCACCCCCGGCTATGTCGCGGACCAGGGACTGGCGAACGAACTGGCGGAACTGGGCATCATCTTGTTGATGTTCGGGGTGGGCCTGCATTTCTCCCTGCGCGACCTGATGGCGGTGCGGACCATCGCGATACCGGGCGCGATCGTGCAGATACTGGTCGCCATCGCCATGGGTTTCGGCCTGTCGGCCATGCTGGGCTGGCCCTATCTGGGCGGTCTGGTGTTCGGTCTTGCCCTGTCGGTAGCCAGTACGGTGGTGCTGCTGCGCGCGCTTCAGGAGCGGCGGATCGTCGATACCGAACGGGGCCGCATCGCGGTCGGCTGGCTGATCGTTGAGGATCTTGTGATGGTGCTGGCGCTGGTCATGCTGCCCGCGCTGGCGGGGGCGGATGGCGGTGCGGCGCTGGGTCTCACTCTCCTCGCCACGATGGTCAAGGTGGCGGTGTTCATCATCCTGATGCTGGTGGTGGGCCGCCGCGCCATCCCCTGGCTCCTCCACGGCGTCGCCCATACCGGCTCTCGGGAACTGTTCCGCCTCGCGGTCCTCGCCATCGCGCTGGGCATCGCGTTCGGCGCGGCAAAGCTGTTCGGCGTTTCCTTTGCACTGGGCGCTTTCTTTGCGGGCATGATCCTCGCGGAATCGCCGCTCAGCCAGCGCGCGACGGAGGAGACGCTGCCGCTGCGCGATGCGTTCGCGGTGCTGTTCTTCGTGTCCGTCGGCATGTTGTTCAACCCGGCGGTGCTGATCGAGGAGCCGCTACCCCTGCTGGCGACGGTCGCGATCATCATCGTCGGCAAATCGGTCGCCGCCTTCGCCATCGTGCGCCTGTTCGGCCGCTCCAACATGGTCGCGCTGACCATCGCGGCCAGCCTGGCGCAGATCGGCGAATTTTCCTTTATCCTCGCCTCGCTCGGCACCTCGCTCCAGCTTTTCCCCGCCGATGCGCGCGACCTGATCCTGGCGGGGGCGATCATTTCCATCATGGTCAATCCGCTGCTGTTCATCGTCATCGACAAATTGACCGCCCGCGCCGCGCGGGCGGAGAAGGAGGCGGAGGAGGCCGCCGCCGGTCCCGTGGTGCGCGGCCATGTCGTGCTGGTCGGCCATGGCCGCGTCGGGCGCATCGTGCGGGAGCGGCTGGCGACATCGGGCGAACTGGTGGTGATCGACACGGAACCGGATGTGGTCGACCTCAAGCCCGCGGCGGGCCTGACCATCGTGACCGGCAACGCGGCCCGCCCCGAAGTGCTGGCCAAGGCGCGACTGGGCGAGGCGCGGCTGCTCCTCGTCGCCATTCCGAATGTGTTCGAGGCCGGGCAGGTGGTGGATCAGGCGCGGCGGCGCAACCCCGACCTGCGCATCGTCGCCCGCGCCCATAGCGAGGGCGATGCCGCCCATCTGGAGGGGTTGGGCGCCAACCTCGCCATCATGGCGGAGCGGGAGATTGCGACCCGCATGGCGGAACTGGCGCTGCGGCGGGGGTGAGTCTTTTCAAGGCAGATGGGATCATCTGGCAGCCCGAAAAACGCGCTCAGGCAAAAGGCTATGGCGGCCGGGCGGCGCCCTCGGACCGTCACCTCCTCCCTGCGATGAGAGCGTGATGACGATGCAGGGAAAAGGCATCATGCCCTATTTCTCCGATGGACACAGGATCGGCCACCGGGGCACGCTGCCGCGGCATTCCAAACGGGACGGTGGGTCAACAGGGAATAGCGATGGACGACTGGACATTATGGATTGGCGGCGCCTGTCCCGTCGCGCCCGCCACGCTGGTGGAGGTGCAGCTTCGCTACGCCGGCCATCACACCGGTCCGGCGGGGTCATTCTGCTGGAGCCATGATCTCTACAACGCCTATGGCGCGGAGAATGTCGTCCGTTACCGCACAGTCCCGGCACCGGACGTTGTCGAGGGATAGGGCCGAGGGGTAGGATCAGCCGCCACCCGGCGCATTATGCCCGCCCGCCGGGATCGCGCCGCCGGGGGGCAGGTGGGGCCGGCCCTCATGCTGGGCATCCCATTCGATATGATAGAGGTCGAACCGCCGGTCGCGCAGGTTGCGCACCGTGCCCTCCGCCCGCGCCCAGCTCAGGTCGGCCAGATTGACGTCCGACATGGTCAGCGTCTCGACATTCTCGCTGGCCTCCGCCGCGATGCCGTCGCGGGCGAAGGGCAGGTCGCACGGCGTCAGGATGCAGCTTTGGGCATATTGGATGTCCATATTGTCCACGCCCGGCAGATTGCCGACATTGCCCGCCAGCACCATGAAGCACTGGTTCTCGATGGCGCGCGCCTGTGAGCAGTAGCGCACCCGCATGTAGCCGGTGCGGGTGTCGGTGCAGAAGGGCACGAAGATCATCCGCGCGCCCTGATCGACCAGCCGCCGCGCCAGTTCCGGAAATTCGCTGTCATAGCAGATGAGGACGCCGATCGGGCCGCAGTCGGTCTGGATCACGTCCAGACTGTCCCCGCCCTTGATGTTCCACCAGAAAGCCTCGTTGGGGGTCGGGTGGATCTTCTCCTGCGCGTGCACCGACCCGTCGCGCAGGGCGACATAGGCGACATTCTGGATCTCGCCATCGTCGGTTCGGGTCGGGTGGGAGCCGCCGATGATGTTGATATTATATTCCAGCGCCATGCGCGCCAGTTCCTTGGTCACGCGCGGGGTATAGCCGGTCAGCTTGTCGATCGCCTCGGTCGGTTTCAGCGCGGCCTTCTCCGACGAGAGGAGAGGGAGGGTGAACAGTTCGGGAAAGAGGATGAAGTCGCAGCGATAATCCGCTGCGACATCGACGAAATATTCGACATTCTTGATGAACTCCTCGAAACTCTCCACTGCACGCGCTTGCATCTGGCAGGCGGCGAGGCGGACGCTTTCCACCCCGCGCGGCACCCGCATCTCTGGCGCCTCGTCGGGATCGACATAGGGGTTGCGCCACACCAGATGCGCGGCAAAGCCCGCCGACGCCTTGTCCTCCGGCAGATAGTGTTTCAGCACGCCGACCGGCTCGAACCCGTTCTTGAGCTGGAAGGACAGCACTTGGTCGGACAGCTTTCCGGCCTGCACCTTGGCGATATAGTCGTCCGGCCCCTCCACCTTGCGCCGTGACCGCGCAAAGCCGGGCATCCGGCCCGCGATCACGATGCCGTGCAGGTCCAGTTCCTCGGCCAGCGCCTTGCGCGCGTCATAGATGCGCTGCCCGATGCGCAGGCCCCGCAGGCGCGGATCGACCGCCAGTTCATAGCCATAGAGCCACTCGCCCACCGGCGTATGGCGCGTACCGAATCCGTTGGCGGTGATCTCCTCCCAGTCATGCTGGTTGAAGGCCATGTCCTTCGTCACCCGCATCGTCGCGCAGTAACCGACCACCTTGTTGTCATAGAGGGCGACGAAGACCCCTTGCGGGAAATTGTTGATCTGCCCGCGCACCATGGCAGGCGCATAATTGGGCATGTCGGGATAGACGCGCCGGATCAGGCGCAGGATGGCGGGAACGTCCGTCGGCTCCGCATTGCGCAGGTCCAGCCGCTTCTTGCCCGTGGTCGTCATCGCCGTTCCCCTGTCGTCGGTGCCGTCACTGCGACAGGAACGCAAAACGGGCGGCAACGACTGATGTCGTGCCGCCCGTCCGCGTGTCGCTTTCGTCGGTGATGGCGGTCATTCACGCAAGCGCAACGACCGGCCCATCGCCGTGGTTCCGGGCAATCAGGCCCAGGTCGCCATTTCGGCTTCGAGGTTGACGCGAATCGCCTCGAAGAACTGTTCTGTGGTCATCCAGGCCTGATCGGGGCCGACCAGCAGCGCCAGATCCTTGGTCATCGCGCCCTTCTCGACGGTCTCGATGCACACGCGCTCCAGCGTCTCGGCGAACTTCGTCACCAGCGGCGTATCGTCGAACTTGCCGCGATAGATCAGGCCGCGGGTCCAGGCGAAGATCGACGCGATCGGGTTGGTCGACGTGGCCTTGCCCTGCTGATGCTGGCGATAGTGGCGGGTGACGGTGCCATGCGCGGCTTCGGCCTCGACGGTCTTGCCATCGGGGGAGAGCAGAACGGAGGTCATGAGGCCCAGCGAGCCGAAGCCCTGCGCCACCGTATCCGACTGCACGTCGCCGTCATAATTCTTGCACGCCCACACGAACTTGCCGCTCCACTTCAGGGCGGAAGCGACCATGTCGTCGATCAGGCGATGCTCATAGCTGATGCCTGCCGCGTCGAACTGTGCCTTGAATTCCTTCTGGAAAACTTCC
Organism: Sphingobium sufflavum; assembly: GCF_021403115.1. Lineage (GTDB taxonomy): Bacteria > Pseudomonadota > Alphaproteobacteria > Sphingomonadales > Sphingomonadaceae > Sphingobium > Sphingobium sufflavum. Next base: position 37,758 of record NZ_JAJSSH010000014.1, on the reverse strand, counting down.
TCGAACAGATCCTTGAAGCGGCCGTCATAGGCCTTCATGATCGTGTTCTTGGTCGACAGGTACAGCGGCCATTTGAGGTTGAGCGAATAGTTCATCGACGCGCGGGCGAAGTCGCGGATCGAATCGTCGAGGTTGTACATCGCCATGGCGACGCCCGACGAGGGGAAGTCGAACACGTTGAGGTCGAGCGACTGGCCGTCGGCGCCGTCGAACACCAGGCGCAGCTTCCCGGGGCCGGGGATCAGCGTGTCGGTGGCGCGATACTGGTCACCGAAGGCGTGACGACCGATCACGATGGGGTCGGTCCAGCCGGGGACGAGGCGGGGGACGTTCTTGATGACGATCGGCTCGCGGAAGACCACGCCGCCCAGGATGTTGCGGATCGTGCCGTTGGGCGACTTCCACATCTTCTTCAGCTTGAATTCCTCGACGCGCTGTTCGTCGGGGGTGATGGTGGCGCACTTCACGCCGACGCCATATTTCTGGATGGCGTTGGCGGAATCGATCGTCACCTGGTCGTCGGTGCGGTCACGCTCTTCCATGCCCAGATCGTAATAATGCAGGTCGATATCCAGATAGGGCTTGATCAGCTTCTCGCGGATCCATTCCCATATGATCCGCGTCATTTCGTCGCCGTCTAGTTCGATAACCGGGTTCTTGACGCTGATCTTTGCCATGTTCGGGTCCGCTTTCTGGTCTGAGATTTGGTGCAGACCCTTTAGCAAAGCGGTGGCGATGTTCAACCGCTTCGCGCGGGGAACGGGACGTTATGCATCATTCCGACGCCGGTAATGTGATAATGCGAACTATAATCAAATGATGGGGCGAGTGCGTCAGACATTGTACGTTCGCCCCCACTCGCCTAGCGTGTGGCGATGGTTCAACATCCGCTTCCCCTGTCGCCCGATCCGAACAGTCCATCGGGGGGCGGTGTGCCGCCGATTCCGCAGGGCGGGGCTGGCCATCTGCCGGTTAAATGGCGGTTCCCCTCCATTCATCCCGAAGGGCGCAAGTTCGGCGCGATCGCGGTCGGCGTCACTCTGATCGTCGCGCTGCTGGGCTGGTCGATTCTGGCTTGGCTGCTGGTGGGCGTCTCGCTCTGGGTCTTCGCCTTCTTTCGCGATCCCATTCGCGCGGTGCCACAGGACGATGCCGCGATTCTCGCGCCCGCCGACGGTCTGGTCACGCTGATCCAGCGGGTCAGCCCCCCGCCGGGCCTGTCCGGGGCGGAGGGGCTGGGCGACGGACCCCTGACCCGCGTGTCCATCTTCATGAGTGTGTTCGACGTGCATATCAATCGCACGCCTATTGCCGGGCAGGTGAAGTCCGTGACCTATATTCGCGGCAAGTTCGTCAACGCCGACCTCGACAAGGCCAGCGAGGATAATGAGCGCCAGCATATATTGGTGGAGCGGGCGGACGGTCTGCGTATCGGTTTTACCCAGATCGCCGGTCTGGTCGCGCGCCGCATCCTGCCCTTCGTCAAGCCGGGGGATATTGTCGCGGCGGGGCAGCGCATCGGCCTGATCCGATTCGGCAGCCGGGTGGATGTCTATCTGCCCGCCGGAACCGCGCCACGGGTGACGTTGGGCCAGCATACCATCGCCGGGGAAACCGTCCTTGGCCGAATCGGCGATCCTCTGGCGGCGAGCGGCCTGTGTCACTGAGGCGTCCCACCCGCTTCGTCGGTCGTGGCCGCGGCATCACCCTGCGGCAGGTCGCGCCCAACGCCGTCACCGCCATGGCGCTGTGCTTCGGCCTCACCGGCATGCGCTACGCCATGTCCATGGAGTGGGAGAGGGCGGTCGTTGCGGTCGTGCTGGCCGCGGTCCTCGACGGTATCGACGGCCGTATCGCGCGCATGCTGCATGGCGAAAGCCGATTCGGCGCGGAACTGGACTCGCTGTCGGATGTAATCGCCTTTGGCGTGTCGCCCGCCATCATCCTCTATCTCTGGTCCTTGCAGGCCATGCCACGCTTCGGCTGGATCGGCGCGCTGGGTTTTGCCCTGTGCTGCGCGCTGCGCCTCGCGCGGTTCAACGCGCAGATCGATGTGGCGGACCAGCCGTTGAAGCTGGCGGGCTTTAACATGGGCGTTCCGGCGCCCGGCGGCGCGGGCCTTGCCCTCCTGCCCATCTTCTTCTGGTTCTCGACCGGATGGGATATGGCGCGCGACTGGCGGCTGGTGCTGCCCTGGACGCTGGTCGTCGCCTTCCTGATGGTGTCAGACCTGCCGACGATGGGATGGAAGCGCTTCCGTGTCCCGCCGTCGCTGCGACTGTTCGCCATCGGCGCTGCGGGCATCATCGCCGCCTTGTTGCTGACCGCGCCCTGGCCGGTGCTGCTGGCCCTTGCGCTCGTTTATCTGGCGCTCATCCCCATCGCCTGGGTCAGCTACGCCCGGATCAGGCGGCAGCGCGCGCGCGTTCGAGACGGCGCGGCGTAAACGCCGGGGACATGTGCGCTGGGAGAGCCTGGGCCGGACCCCGACGGCGCGTGACGCTGGCCGGAGTGGGGGCGACGGTGCGCGGCAGGGGCTGATGGTTCAGCGCGGCGATGATGAGAGGCCAATAGCCGCGCACCATCTGCGTCATCACCAGGATCGCGAAAAATGCAGCGCCGCAGAATGTGAATGCTCCGATGAAAGCGAACATGGACTGACCTTTCTTTTCGCTGACCGATACGTAAAATACATTCGAATCGGATCGAGTTCCCTCTGTTCCTGTTTTGTTCCATAAATATCCGACTGTCAACTCTTGCGTTCGAAACGCAGGGGCGGTAAGGGCGCGCGCTCACACCACATGGGGTCCGCAAAATATCCCGGTGTCCGTTTCACGGATCACTGGACCCCAGAGGCACAACCGGAAGGAGAAAGACCTATGGCGGCACCTGTCGTCACCATGCACCAGCTCATCGAGGCGGGCGCACATTTTGGCCACCAGACTCACCGCTGGAACCCGCGCATGAAGCCGTACATCTTCGGCGAGCGCAACGGCATCCACATCCTCGACCTGTCGCAGACTGTGCCGCTGTTCAGCCGCGCGCTCGACTTCGTGTCGTCGACCGTCGCTGCGGGCGGCAAGGTTCTCTTTGTCGGCACCAAGCGCCAGGCCGCTGAGCCGATCGCGGAAGCCGCGCGCCAGTCGGGTCAGCATTTCGTCAACCATCGCTGGCTGGGCGGCATGCTCACCAACTGGAAGACGATTTCGGGTTCGATCAAGCGTCTGAAGACCCTTGAGGAGAAGCTGTCGGGCGATACGCACGGCTTCACCAAGAAGGAAGTGCTCCAGATGACGCGTGAGCGCGACAAGCTGGAACTGTCGCTGGGCGGTATCCGCGATCTGGGCGGCATCCCCGACGTGATGTTCGTGATCGACGCGAACAAGGAAGAGCTGGCGATCAAGGAAGCGAACACGCTCGGCATTCCGGTCGTCGCGATCCTCGACTCCAACGTCTCGCCCGACGGCATTGCGTTCCCGGTTCCGGCGAACGACGACGCCAGCCGTGCGATCCGTCTCTACTGCGACGCGATTGCCGCGGCCGCGACCAAGGGCAACCGTGGTGCGCAGCAGGCGTCGGGCGTCGATCTCGGCGCGCTGGACGTGCCCCCGGCTGAGGAAGCCGTGGAAGCCTGATCGGTTTCCCCATCTGTCGGGCGGGGCAGGGTGACGCAAAGCTGTCATCCGCCCCGCTTAACGGACTGCAATTCTAGAAATACAGGAGCCAAGCATATGGCAGAGATTACCGCAGCCGCTGTGAAGGAACTGCGCGAGCGTTCCGGCGCCGGCATGATGGACTGCAAGAAGGCGCTCTCCGAAGCCAATGGCGATGCCGAAGCCGCGATCGACTGGCTGCGTGCGAAGGGCCTTGCCGCCGCGCAGAAGAAGTCGAGCCGCACCGCAGCCGAGGGTCTGGTCGGCGTTGCCGTCGCGGGCACCAAGGGCGTTGCCGTCGAGGTGAACAGCGAGACGGACTTCGTTGCGAAGAACGAGCAGTTCCAGGATTTCGTCCGCACGGCCGCCAAGGTCGCGCTGGACGGTGGCATCGCCGATGCGGAGGCGCTGGGCGCCACGGCGCATCCGGCGGGCGGCACCATCGGCGAGAAGCTGGTCAACAACATCGCCACCATCGGCGAGAACCAGACGCTCCGCCGCGTGGCGCAGGTCAGCGTGAAGCAGGGCCTGGTCGTCGACTATGTCCATAACGCTGCCGCTCCCGGCCTCGGCAAGATCGGCGTTCTCGTCGCTCTCGAAGGCGATGCGGGCGAAGAGGTTCTGGCGCCGCTCGGCAAGCAGATCGCGATGCACATCGCGGCCGCTTTCCCGATCGCGCTGGCCGCCAGCGACATTCCGGCCGACGTGCTGGAGCGTGAGCGCAAGGTTGCCGCCGAGAAGGCCGCCGAATCGGGCAAGCCCGCCGAGATCATCGCCAAGATGCTCGACGGCGCGGTCGCCAAGTTCGCCAAGGAAAATGCGCTCCTCAGCCAGCTGTTCGTGATGGACAACAAGACGCCCATCGCGGACGTCGTGGCAAAGGCGGCGAAGGAAGCCGGCAAGTCGATCACGCTGGTCAACTATGTCCGTTTCCAGCTGGGCGAAGGCATTGAGAAGGAAACGAGCGATTTCGCGGCGGAAGTCGCGGCTGCTGCCGGCCTTTAAGCCTTGTAATGGATATGGGCGTTCCCCTGATGGAACGCTTGGCATGACGGCGCGGCCCGACTAAGGTCCGCGCCGTTACTCTGTCTGCTATCGGAAAACCCGCGCTTCATGTCGAATCCCCGCTATAAACGCCTGCTTCTGAAACTGTCGGGCGAGGTTCTGATGGGATCGGGCCAGTTCGGCATCGACCCCGAAACCGTCAGCCGCGTGGCGGAGGAAGTGAAGCAGGCGAAGGACGCCGGCTATGAGCTGTGCCTCGTCATCGGCGGCGGCAATATCTTTCGCGGCATCGCGGGCGCGGCGCGTGGTCTCGACCGCACGACCGGCGACTATATGGGCATGCTCGCCACCATCATGAACGCGCTGGCCATGCAGAATGCGCTGGAGAAGCTGGGCGTGGAGACGCGCGTGCAGTCCGCCATTCCCATGGATACGGTGTGCGAACCCTATATTCGTCGCCGGGCCGTGCGCCATCTGGAGAAGGGACGGATCGTCATCTTCGCGGCGGGCACTGGCAATCCCTTCTTCACGACGGACAGCGGAGCGGCCCTGCGCGCGGCGGAGATGAACTGCGACGCCCTGTTCAAGGGCACCAGCGTGGACGGCATCTATGATGCGGACCCCAAGAAGGTGCCGGACGCCAACCGTTTCGACACCGTCAGCTATGACACGGTCCTGGCCGAAAATCTGAAGGTCATGGACGCCAGCGCGGTGGCGCTGTGCCGGGAAAACAACATCCCGATCATCGTTTTCAATATCCGGGAGCAAGGCAATCTTGCTCATGTCCTGCGCGGCGACGGCGTCGCGACGACTGTCCGGTCGGCATAAGAATTTTAGGGAAGGAACACCGCCATGGCCCAATATGACAAGGCCGATCTGGAACGCCGCATGGCCGGCGCCGTCGAGGCTCTCAGGGGCGATCTGTCCGGCCTGCGCACCGGGCGCGCGAACACCGCGCTGCTCGATCCGGTCGTCGTGACCGTCTATGGCGCCAGCATGCCGCTCAACCAGGTTGCCACCGTCTCGGTGCCCGAACCGCGGATGATCTCGGTGCAGGTGTGGGACAAGACCAATGTCGGCCCGGTTGAGAAGGCGATCCGTTCCGCCGGTCTGGGCCTTAACCCCGTCACCGACGGCACGACCCTGCGCCTGCCGATCCCCGACCTGACGGAGGATCGCCGCAAGGAACTGGCCAAGCTCGCCAGCAAATATGCGGAAGGGGCGCGTGTCGCCGTCCGCAACGTCCGCCGCGATGGCATGGACCATCTCAAGGCGGACGAGAAGAAGGGCGAGATCAGCGAGGACGAGCGCAAGCGCAAGGAGACGGAGGTCCAGAAGCTGACCGACGCCACCATCGCGGATCTGGACGCCGTGGCCGCGGCGAAGGAAAAGGAAATCATGGGCCAGTAAGTCTGTGGGCGATGATGGGGAACGGTCTTGCGGTTGAAGATGCCCGATAACAGGCTCGATCAGGGATATGGGGTCCGGCGCGCCGCCTGCGTGGCGGTGGCGGCATGATCCTGTCCCGGCTGCGCGCGAAGGCCGCGCCCGCGCCGACCGTCCCTGCGCCGCAGGATGTGCCACGCCATGTCGCGATCATCATGGACGGCAACGGGCGCTGGGCATCCCGGCGCAAGCTGCCCCGCATCGCCGGGCACAAGGCGGGGGCGGACGCCGTGCGCCGCACCGTCCGCGCGGCGCGCGAAATGGGCATCGACTGCCTCACCCTCTATGCCTTCTCGTCGGAGAACTGGAAGCGGCCGGAGCAGGAGATTGCGGACCTCACCGCCCTGCTCAAGCATTTCATCCAGAACGACCTTGACGAATTTCACGCCAATAATGTCCGCCTGCGGGTGATCGGCGACTATCGCGCGTTCGACGCGTCCGCCGTGACCATGGTGGAAGAGGCGCTGGAGCGCACCGCGGCCAACACAGGGGCGACTCTGGTGATCGCGCTCAACTATGGCTCGCAGAATGAGCTGACCCGCGCCGCGCAGGCCGTGGCCCGCCGGGTGGAGGCGGGGGAATTGTCCGCCGACGCCATCACCGGGGAGACGCTGGCCGCCGAGCTGGACACCGCCGACCTGCCGCCGCTCGACCTGCTCATCCGCACGTCGGGGGAACAGCGCCTGTCCAACTTCCTGCTGTGGCAGGTGGCCTATGCCGAACTCTATTTCACCGACCTGTTCTGGCCCGATTTCGACGCCGATGCGCTGGCGACGGCCTGCACGGCCTTTGCCGGGCGGCAACGGCGCTATGGTGGTCTGTGACCACTGACACGTCGCCGCCGGTGAGGAAGAACGCCGACCTTGGCGTGCGCGTCGTATCGGGCATCGTCATGGTCGCCATCGCCGCCATCGCCTTCTGGTCGGGCGGGCGGATATTGACCCTTTTCGTCGCGGTCATCACGCTGGGCGTCTTGTGGGAGGCATGGGGGCTGGTGCAGCGGATCACCCCGTCGCCTGCAAGCCGCACTCTGTGGATGGCGGGGCTGATCGTCTATGCCTTTGGCGCGGCGCTCGGCCTGCTCGCCGCGCCGCCCGGTATGCGCTGGCTGGCGGTGGCTAGCGTCGTCGCCACGGACACCGGCGCCTATTTCGCGGGGCGCGCCATCGGCGGGCCAAAGATCGCGCCATCGATCAGCCCGTCGAAGACATGGGCCGGGCTGGGCGGCGGCATCCTCGGCGCGTCGCTGACCCTGTTCCTCTTCCTCTACACCATGGCCTATATGCTCAGCGGTCTCGACGGCGACGCACCGGCATTGGCGGAGATACACTGGTCGTCCGCCATGACCCTCACCACCATCCTGATCGGCGCGATCATCGCGATCTTCGCGCAGGGCGGCGATTTCTTCGAAAGCTGGATGAAGCGGCGGGCAGGGGTGAAGGACAGCGGAACCCTCATCCCCGGTCATGGCGGCCTGTTCGACCGGGTGGACGGGCTGCTGCCCATCGCCTTCCTGCTTGCGCTGTCGGGTCTGGTCGGCTGGCTGTGACGACCCCGCGCACCGTCACCATCTTCGGCGCGACCGGATCGGTCGGCCAGTCCACGCTCGACCTGATCGCGCGTTCGCCGGACCAGTTCGCAGTGCAGGCCGTGACCGCGCAGAGCGATGTCGCGGGCCTCGCCAAAATCGCCATCGCCCATCATGCCCGTCTCGCCGTGATCGGCGACGGCAGCCGCCTTGCCGACCTGAAGGCCGCATTGGCCGGGACGGGGGTAGAGGCCGCCGCCGGGCCGCAGGCGCTCATCGACGCGGCGGCGCTGGGCGCGGACTGGACCATGGCCGCCATCGTCGGCATCGCGGGGCTGGCCCCCACGCTCGCCGCGATCCGGCAGGGCAGGACGGTTGCGCTGGCGAACAAGGAATCGCTCGTCTCGGCGGGGGCGCTGATGATGGACGCGGTGGCCGCATCGGGCGCGACCCTGCTCCCCGTGGACAGTGAGCATAATGCGATATTCCAATGCCTTGCGGGCGGTCGTGTGGAGGATGTCGCACGCATCATTCTGACCGCCAGCGGCGGGCCGTTCCGCACCGCGACGCTTGACCGTATGCGCGCCGTCACCCCGGCGCAGGCGGTGAAGCACCCTAATTGGTCGATGGGGGCAAAGATCAGCGTCGACAGCGCAACGATGATGAACAAGGGCCTCGAACTCATTGAAGCGCATCATCTTTTCCCTGTCGGGCTGGACCGGCTGGAGATCATCGTCCATCCGCAGTCGGTCATCCATTCCATGGTCGAATATCGCGACCGTTCGACGCTGGCGCAATTGGGCAGCCCGGACATGCGCGTGCCCATCGCCCATGCGCTGGCATGGCCCGCCCGCATGGCCTCGCCCTGCCAGCCGCTCGACCTCGCCACCATCGGGCGTCTGGATTTCGAGGCGCCCGATCCCGTCCGCTTCCCCGCGCTGGCGCTGGCCCGTGCGGCGATAGAGGCGGGGGGCGCGCGGCCCGCCATCCTCAACGCCGCCAACGAGGTCGCCGTCGCCGCCTTCCTGAAGGGCCGCATCGGCTTCCTCGACATCGCCGCGATTGTGGAAGAGACGCTGAGGCGCTATAGCCCGGCCGCGCCCACAAGCATCGAAGAGATCGGGGCGATCGATCGCGAAGCAAGGGGCCATGCGATCAGTCGAGCTGAAAGTGTACGCATTGACTGAAAGTCCCGGATTGCTGTTGACCCTTCTTTCCTTCGCCGCCGTGATCGGCCCGTTGGTGTTCGTGCATGAGATGGGCCATTATCTCATGGCCCGCCTGTTCGGCATCCATGCGGAAACCTTCTCCATGGGCTTCGGCAAGGAAATCGCCCATTGGCATGACAAGCGCGGCACGCGCTGGCGTCTCGCCGCCTTGCCGCTGGGCGGCTATGTGAAATTTGCGGGCGACATGAACGCCGCCAGCCAGAGCGACCCGGAATGGCTCGCCCTGCCGGCGGAGGAGCGCGCCCGTACTTTCCAGAGCAAGCCGGTGTGGCAGCGCGCCCTCGTCGTGCTGGCCGGTCCGCTCACCAATTTCCTCTTCGCCATCCTGATCCTGGCCGGTTTCGCCATGGCCTATGGCGAGAATGTCACCTCTGCCGAGGTCGGCGGTGTCCGCCCGGACGGCGCGGCGGCGGCGGCGGGCGTCCTGACCGGCGACCGCATCATCGCCATCGACGGTGCCGCCATCGACCGTTTCGAGCAACTCAGCCGCGCGGTCGTCGGCCGCCCTGGCGAGACCATCGCCCTGACCGTGGAGCGACGCGGTCGGCCGCTGGCGCTGGGCGTGACCATCGGCACCCGGATCGAGCGGGACCGCTTCGGCAACGCGTATCGCTTCGGCCAGCTCGGCGTCACCAGCCGCCGGACGGAGGTGCGCCCCGTCTCGCCGCTCGCCGCACCGGTCATCGCCGTGCGGCAGGTGGGGGCCATCGTCACCATGATGGTCGACGGGCTGGGGCAGGTCATCACCGGGCGCCGCTCCGTGGACGAACTGGGCGGTCCGCTGAAGATCGCGCAAATCTCCGGTGAACAGGCGGCGCGTGGCCCCGCGGACTTCATATTCTTCATCGCGCTCATCTCGATTAACTTGGGGTTCATCAACCTCTTGCCAATTCCGATGCTCGACGGGGGTCATCTGCTGTTCCAGGGAATTGAAGCATTGCAGCGCAAACCCGTCAGTCCCCGTATCCAGGAACTGGCCTATCGGTCGGGCCTCGCCCTGCTGCTGGCGGTCATGGTGATGGTGACGTTCAACGATTTAACATCTTTCGGGCTCTGGAAGGGGCTGTCCGGCTTGATCGGCTGAGCCGCATCGGGCAGGGAGTGCTGCCCATGGGCAATCTTTAGATACAACCCCAACGTAATGAAGCAGAGGTGGACCGCGTGACAGCGACGAGCAGCAGGACCTTGTGGCGTGGCGCCATGCCTCTCTTCATGGCCGGCACCGCATTGGGCGGCATGGCGCTGACCGGCGTGGCGATGGCGCAGACGCCCGCGTCCCCCGCAAAGCCTTCCACCAAGCCCGCGCCAAAGCCGGCCGCGCGTCGCCCCGCCGCGTCGCCTGCGGCTACACCCGCGACCCCGCTGCCCTCGCTGGCGACGGGCACGATCAAATCGGTCGTCGTGACCGGCAACCAGCGGATCGAGCGGGACACGGTGCTGTCCTATACCAAGCTGCGCACGGGCGAGTCCTACACGCAGGAAACGCTCGACGCCGCGCTGAAGGATCTGTTCGCGACCGAATTGTTCGCGGACGTGAAGATCCGCGATGACAAGGGCGCCCTCTCGATCGAGATTGTCGAGAATCCGGTCATCAACCGCATCGTGCTGGAGGGGAACAAGCGGATCAAGGAGGAGAAGATTCTCCCCGAGATCAAGATGGCCCCCCGCCAGATCTACACCCGGTCGAAGGTGCGCGCGGACGTCGCCCGCATCATCGAGCTGTACCGCCGTCAGGGCCGCTTCGCCGCCGTCGTCGATCCCAAGCTGGTCAAGCTGGACCAGAACCGCGTCGACATCGTGTACGAAATTTCGGAGGGACCGAAATCCAAGGTCCGCCAGATCAACATCATCGGCAACGATGAGTTTTCCGATGGTCGCCTGCGCAGCGAGATGGCGACGAAGCAGGCGCGCTCGTTCCGTATTTTCTCGTCCGGCACCACATACGACCCGGACCGTCTGGCCTATGACCAGCAGAAGCTGCGCCAGTTCTACCTGACGCAAGGCTATGCCGATTTCCGCGTCGTGTCCGCGGTTGCGGAACTGACGCCGGACAAGCAGGACTTCATCATCACCTATGTGGTGGAGGAAGGCTCGCGCTATAAATTCGGCGACGTGGCCGTGCAGAGCGAGATCCGCGACCTCAACAGCGACGCGCTCAACCGCACCCTGCCGATGAAGAAGGGCGACTGGTACAACGCCAAGCTGGTCGAGGACACCGTCGACCGCATCAACGAGACGGCGGGCCTGTTCGGCTATGCCTTTGCGGATGTCAGTCCCGACTTCAACCGGGACAAGGACAGCCTGTCGATGGGCATCACCTTCCGCATCGGCACGGCGCCCCGCGTCTATGTCGAGCGGGTGGACATCAACGGGAACACGCTGACCAAGGACAAGGTTATCCGCCGCGAATTCCGCCTGGCGGAAGGCGATGCGTTCAACAGCTTCCTCGTCAAGCGGTCGCAGGACCGGATCAACTCGCTCGGTTTCTTCCAGGAGAAGCTGACCGTCGAGCAGAAGCCCGGCAGCGCGCCGGACCGCATCGTGCTGGAAACCAATGTCGAGGAAAAATCGACGGGTGAGCTTCAGCTTTCGGCGGGCTTCTCCAGCCTGGAGAAGTTCATCGTCTCCGCGTCGATCAAGCAGCGCAACTTCCGCGGCATGGGTCAGGAACTGCGCACCAGCGTCAACTATTCCAGCTATTCGAAATCGGTCGAGGTGGGCTTCACCGAACCCTATTTCCTCGACAGGAATATCGCGCTGGGCGGCGACATCTTCCGCCGCGACCTCAACAGCTTCAACTATCTGTCCGACAACACCCGCAACACCACCTATCAGGAAGTCACCACCGGCTTCCAGTTGCGCGCGGGCGTCCCCGTCACCGAATATCTGTCGCTGGGCCTGCGCTATGGCCTGTCGCTGGCCAATGTGACGCTGGATCAGGCGACCTATTATTCGGTTATCAACGGCGTCAACCAGTGCGACGAGCTGAAGGCTGGCCGCTACCTGTGCGATGCGATCGGCAAGCGGACGACCTCCTCCATCGGCTATTCGCTGATCTATGATCGCCGCGACAACCGCATCCGGCCGCAGCGCGGCTTCTTCGCCAACCTCAGCCAGGATGTGGCGGGTCTGGGCGGCGACGTGCGCTATGTCCGCACCCGTCTGGAAGGCGGCCAATATTATCCGCTCGGCGGTGGCTTCATCTTCTCGCTGCGTGGGGAGGCGGGCCATATCTTCTCGTTCGAGAAGACCCGGTATGACTCGTCGGGTTCGGAAATCGAGAAGGTTCGTCTGACCGATCGCTTCTATCTGGGCGAACCGCAGATGCGCGGTTTCGACATTCGCGGTGTCGGTCCCCGTATCCGTCGGCAATATTTCGACTCCGACGGCAATCTGACCGCCGCCGATTCCAATTCTGACGACGCGCTGGGCGGCAAGCTCTATTATCTCACTCATGCGGAGATCGAGATTCCGCTGGGTGCAGGCGCGCGGGAACTGGGTCTGCGTCCGTCGATCTTCATGGATGCAGGTGCGGTGGGCAGCCTGCGTCGGCCGCGTCTCTATGGCGGTAGCGGGGTCTATAACGGAACCTGCACCGTCACGACGACGACGACCGTGGGCGGCACCACGTCAAGCACGAGCGAACAGGCCGCTGCTTTGACGCCCGGCAAGTGCAAGCCCGTGTCGGACACCACGACCATGACGGCCGTCTATAATGGTAACGGCTTCCAGGAAACCTATCTGGGCGACAGCCTCAAGCCGCGCCTTTCGGTCGGCTTCGGCGTCAACTGGAACTCGCCCTTCGGCCCCTTCCGTATCGACATCGCCAAGGTTCTGCTGAAGGAGCCGGGCGACGACACCAAGACGATTACTTTCAACATAGGGACTCAGTTCTGATGCGTAATAGCTTCAAGCATATTGCTCTGGCTCTGCCGATTGGTGCAGCCATGATGGTTGCCGCTCCTGCCATGGCGCAGTCCAAGCTGGGCATTGCCGTCGCCGATGTGGAGGCCGCCGTCGCCAACTCCAACGCTTACACCGTCGCGCGTGGGCAGATGAACACGACCTACAAGGCGCAGATCGACCAGTTCAACGCGCGCAAGGCCGCGCTGGAGACCGACCTGAAGACCAAGCAGGACGCGCTGAACGCCGCCGCCAAGGCGGCCGGCACCTCGCCGACCCCCGCCGTTCGCACCCAGCTTCAGGGCCAGTATGAGGCGCTCCAGACCGCGCAGCAGAACGCGCAGGCGGAACTTCAGCGTATCGGCCAGCCCGTCGCGCTGGCGCAGGCCTATGTCGAGGAGCAGATCGCTGCCAAGCTGAACGATGCGCTCAAGGGCGCGATGACCGCCGCCAAGGTGGATCTGGTGCTCAAGCCTGACTCGGCCGTCTCCTTCCAGCCCAGCGTGGACATCACCGCGCAGGTGAAGGCGCAGCTCGACACGCTCGTCCCCTCGGCCAGCATCGTGCCGCCCGCCGGCTGGCGTCCCGGTGGCCAGTCCGCCGCCGCACCGGCCGCCGCCGCGCCTGCCAGCCCGGCTGCAAAGCCCACGGGCCGCTGATCGCGATGACGGTTGAGGATAAGAGCGTCGGTGAAGGGGACGTCGGCGAGGGGCAGGCTGTCCTTGGTCCGCTGGACATCCGGCGGATCATGGCGGCCCTGCCCCATCGCTATCCGATGCTGCTGGTCGACCGGGTCGTGTCGATCGTCCCCAACCAGCGCATCCATGCGATCAAGGCGGTCAGCATCAACGAGCCGTTCTTCCAGGGGCATTTCCCCGGCCGTCCCATCATGCCCGGCGTGCTGATCGTCGAGGCGATGGCGCAGGCGGCGGGTCTGCTTGCCTTCGAATCGCTCGGCCTCGTCGGCTCCGGCAAGCTCGTCTATTTCATGGGGATCGAGGACGCGAAGTTCCGCGCCCCCGTGGAACCGGGCGTGCTCCTCGATTTCCATATCGAGGTGACGAAGACGCGCGGTGCGGTGTCGAAGTTCGCGGGCCGCGCCCTGATCGACGGCAAGCTGCATGCCGAGGCGAGCTTCACCGCCATGGTGGCCGACGCGCCCAAGGATTGAGAGTGAGGACGGCGGGGCAGGGGTGGAGCCATTGGGCATCCCTCCTGTCCCGCCGTCTTGCCAATATCGCGCCGGTCCGCTATGGGCCGCGCTTCGCATTTCTCCGGCTGGTCGGAAACCAGCCATTTTCGGAGCATTTGACATGAAGACCAACACGCATCCCGACTATCATCTCATCACCGTCCAACTGACCGACGGCAGCACGTTCCAGACGCGCTCCACCTACGGCAAGGAAGGCGACACGCTGGTTCTCGATATCGACAACACGGTGCACCCCGCCTGGACCGGCGGCAAGTCCACGCTGCTCGATCAGGGCGGCCGCGTTGCCCAGTTCAACAAGCGTTTCGGCGGCCTCACCCTCAAGAAGGGCTGAACCGTCCGGCCCGACTCTTGGGGTGGCCGATCGACGAACATCGGGAAGGGAAAGGGCGCTTCGGGCGCCCTTTTTCATGCCTGCGATTCGCGCAGGGTCTGGGCGTCATGGCGGCTAGAGCATTTTCGAAGCAGATGGCATCATCGGCTGAATCGCAAACGGCGCTAAGGGCCATCGCTTACCATCTCTGCGCGATTTCCCTTCATCGCTCCGGCTTCAAAGCTCGCCAGAACGGCCCAGAACAGCAGGGCCGAGAAGTCCCTGCCGCAAGTCACAAACCCCAAAGCCTACCCCGCGCAGCGCCGATACGCATAGCGCGCGCTGGGGTCGCTCTCCGTCCGCACCAGCCTGTCGCCATTGCCTTCCAGCGTCAGCACCATGTCCTTGGACCATTCCATGCCTTCGCCGGTGAAGCTGAAGCGGCCTTCCATGCGGTTGGGCGTCGGGTTGGTCACGACGGCGGGCTTGCCGACCGATTCGTAGAAGCGTAGTTGCTGGCCATCCACGACCATCAAGCCCTTGGCGATGGAGGCATCCGGCCCGCAATCGCCCGGCACCAGCCCCCATCGGCCCTGATAGCCGGCGGGGATCGCCTTTTCGGCTGCGGTCAGGCCGTCCGCATTATTGGCGACCTTTTCGGGGGAGAAGTCGTTGGCGGGGGCCGGCGCTGGGGTGGGGGCTTTGTCGCGCAGCTCGTTTCCGGCCATCGCATCGGCGTCATTGCCCTGACGCTCGGCGGGCTTGTCGCAGGCGGCGAGCAGCAGGATGGCGATGATGAGGAAATGCGATGGCTTCACGGCGATACTCCCTGTCTCCACCCCTCCAACGCATGAGGCAGCGGGGATTTCCGGGGCGTGCCGGATCGCGCCCGTTCCGTCCTACCAGGGGTGACTGCGCGGTTCTATCACCGGACCATTCTCCCCGAAAGGCCGCCATGCGACCTTGAGCCGTCCCTCGCGCGCCTTGAAGAAGAACTGGCTGCACACCAGCCATCCCTTGAGCGGGCGCAACGGCAGGACGCAGGTGACGACCAGAAAGGGCAGCGACGTCACCAGATGCACCCAGAAGGGCGGCTCCGCATAAATCTGGAGCAGCAGGGCAACAGTGACGGCGGGGATGCAGCCGAAACAGATGACGAAGAAGGCGGGGCCGTCCGCCGGGTCGGCAAAGCCATAGCTCAGCCCGCACTGGTCGCACCCCTCACGCAACGTCAGGAATCCGTCGAACAGCCGTCCCTCGCCGCAGCGCGGGCAGCGGCCCCGCAGGCCGGTCCTGACGGGCGGGCAGTGCGGCCATTCGCGGGCGGGCGTATCGGGCAGGGCGGCGGTCATGGCAGAGATCCAGATTGCGGCTGTTGGATTGTACATAGGCTTTTTGTATGTATATTAAAACCATACATAAATGCCCATCAGGCCCTACAGAAGAGCAATCGAAGAACCCCGCTCCGGTGGTCATGTCGAAACGGGGCAGGTCCAGCGGACGGAGAAAAGCGCATGGCAAGGCTCATGAAACCGCCTGTGGAACCGGGCACCGCGTCGGGTATAGCGTCGGACATTGCGCCGGGCTGGATGCCCGATCTCTCCACCACCGGCGGCCCCCGGTATCTGGCGATCGTGGAGGCGCTGGAACAGGCGATCCGCACCGGCGTCCTGCGTCCGGGCGAACGACTGCCGACGCAGCGCGACCTCGCCCGCCACCTCGGCATCGACCTGACCACGGTGACGCGCGCCTATGGGCTGGCCCGTGACGGTGGCCTGATCGAGGGGGTGGGCAAGCTGGGCAGTTTCGTGCGCAACAGCGCAGGCCACGCCATGGGCGCGGCGACGGAGGAGAGTGGGATGATCGTGCCCCCGCAGCCCGCTTTCGGCCTGCTGGGCGAGGCGATGCGGACTGGCCTGACCCGGCTGCTGCGCGCGGGCGGCGGGTCGCCGCTGCTGCAATATCAACCGGCGGAGGGCAGCGTTCAGGACCGGCGGCAGGCGGCCATGGCCTTCACCGCGCGCGGGCTGCCCACCGGGCCGGATCAGGTGGTGCTGACGGCGGGCGGGCAGAATGGCCTGCAGGGGATCGTGGCGACGGTGCTGGCGCGGGGCGACCGGCTCTGCCTTGGCCGGTCGGCCTATCCCGGTATGTTGTCCACGGCGCGGCGGCAGGGGCTACGCCTCGTACCGCTTGGTCAGGACGCGGGCGGCATCGACCCGGACGCTGTCCGTGCCGCGGCGGAGGCGGGGGCACGGGCGCTCTATGTCGTGCCCACCAACGACAATCCCACGACCGCCACGCTGGATGTGGAGCGGCGGCACGCGCTGGTCGCCATCGCCCGGCGCTATGACATGCTGCTGATCGAGGATGACGCCTATGGCCTGCTGCCCGCCCGGCCGCTGCCGCCGCTGGCCGCGCTCGCGCCCGAACGGACATGGCATATCGCCAGCGTGGCGAAGATCATCTCGCCCGTGTTGCGCGTCGCCCATGTCCGCGTGCCGGATGGCGTGGACCCCGGTCCGCTGGCCCGCGCGACGCAGGAGACGGCGGTGATGCCGCCGCCGATCAATGCCGCGCTGGTGACGTCATGGCTGCGCGACGGTAGCTTCGAGCGGCTGGTCGCGGCGGTGCGGGCGGAGGGGGTGGCGCGGCAGCGAATCGCCGCGCGGCATCTGGCGGGCTTCGACGCGGCGGCCCATGCGGAGGGCTATCATCTCTGGCTGGCGATGCCCCGCGGGGTCGATCCGGTTATGCTGGCCGGGCGGGTCGGGCCGGTCGGCCTGTCCATCGTCGCGGGTCAGGCCTTCGCCAGCGATCCCCGCGATCCGGCGCGGGCGGTGCGCTTGTCCATCGGCGGCGCCATGGACCATGGGCAACTGGACCGCGCCTTCGCCTGGCTGGCAGCGTCGCTGCGCGGGGAGGAGGGAACTGCGCGGGGAGGTGGACTTCGCGGGAAGGGCGACAAGGCGACGGCGCGACAGGCATGATGCCCGCCGCGCCGTGCTGATGTCCTTATCCGGTCGTCCGGTGGGACGGGATCAGAAGGATGCGCTGATCGACCCGACGATGCGACCGCTGGAGATCGACGATCCGTCCAGCGTGTTGGAGAAGCCGGGCAGGGCCAGCCGCTCGGCGCGCTTGATGCTGGTGTCGACATAGGCGACGCCCAGCGTCACCTTGCCCAGCGCCAGGTCCGCGCCCAGCATCCAGTCGAAATAGGTGCCGGTGGGGGCGATGCTGGTGCCGTTGGGGCCAAGGCCGGGGTTACCGTCCGAATAGCCCAGATGCGCCTTTACAGTGACGGGCGTGCTCGGAATACCGCCGGACACGTCGCCCCACAGGTACAGATTGTCTTCCTTGTCGCCGATGCGGCTCTGCGGGTGCGCGGACCAGTTGCCCAGGGCTTCCTGCGCGGGGGCATAGGCGACGCCCGCGGTCAGCGCGGCGGGGCCGAAGGTGCCGCTGACCTTGACATAGGGTTCGATGAAATCGGTTTCGTTCGAACCGCCCGGATACATGTACCAGGTCGCGCCGACATCGACGGTGACGGCATCGCCGACCGGCAGCTTATAGCCTGCGATCAGGTCGAGTTCCATGTTGGAGCCGCCGAACTGGCCCCAGCCGGCAAGGTTCGAACCCCAGACGCCTGCATAGAGGCCGGTTTCGTGGGAAACGGTGATGCCGCCCTGGATCGCTGCCTTTTCGTTGGTCTGCGACACGCCGCGGAAGCGATAGTCGGTCACAAAGGCCACGGAACCGGAAACGGTGATGGGCCCGGCTTCTTCCTGCGCAAGGGCAGGGGTCGCAACGGAGGCCAGCAGAAGACCAACGGTGGCGAGCAGTTCTTTCTTCATGGAAACACCCCTTTTTTTAAAGTTCGTGTTCCGTCCAGCGAGGCACGGGCTTCACGTCTGTCCCCTGTGGGGCCGCGATCCATCCCGTGTCTGCTGTCGAAGTTAGTCTGCCTGTTTCACTGCATGTTTGCTGTTATGCGACAAAATATTTCCGTTATTTCGCTGTTGCACAAAAGCCTCAGTGCGCCGCAGCAAGGCTCGCGATCAGGGGTGCGGGGCCGCTGAACTGCACCGGCTGGCCCGCGCCTTTACGCAGGGCGGCCCACTCCCGCACCCGTTCGGCGCTGGTGTGGTCGATGCCCTTGAGCGCGTGCAGGTCGAGGTGGACGGGGCGGCCCAGAGGCAGCTTTTCCAGCACGTCCGTCAGCTTGGAGAGGCTGACGAATGTTGCCGAACCGTGCAACTGGACACGGCTGGCATCCGCACCATGGTCCTCCTCCACGCGCAGGCGCAGCGACTTGCGATGGGGGATGAGTTCGAGGAGCGAGAGGGCCAGACCCGCCAGCACGCCGGTCAGCAGGTCGGTGAACACGACCAGCAGGAACGTGACCGCCCATGTTGCCGCGGGCAGGACGCCATAGCGGTTGAACAGGTGGGTGACGTGCGTGACGCTGACCAGACGCCAGCCAGTGACGACCAGGATGCCGCCCAGTGCCGCCATCGGAATCTCGCGCAGCAGCCAGGGCAGCAGGGCGACGAAGCCCAATATCCAGGCGCCGTGTAGGATGGTGGAGAGGCGGGTCGTCGCGCCCGCCTGCACGTTCGCAGACGAGCGGACGATGACGCCGGTCATCGGCAGTGCGCCGGCAAAGCCGCACAGCAGGTTGCCGATGCCCTGCGCCCGCAGTTCCTTGTTATAGTCGGTGCGGACGCCGTCATGCATACGGTCGACGGCAGCGGCGGAGAGCAGAGTCTCCGCGCTGGCGATGAAGGCGATGGCAAGGGCGGTGGCGATGATCGCGGGGCTGCCCAGCGAGGCGAGGAAGCCGGGGCCGGGTGGCTCGATCGCGCCGATCAGCGACGCGGGCACGTCCACGCGGGCAATGTCCAGCGCGGTGGTCCATGCGATGATGGTGGCGATGGCGACACCGATCAGTGCACCGGGGACGAGGCGCAGGCTGGCCGGGCGGAATTTCTCCCACACCAGCATCGCGGCGATGGTGATGAGGCCGACGATCAGCGCGAACTCGGTCTGTTGCAGGTCCGTCGACAGGCCCAGCACGCGGCCGGGCATGGCGGCGAGGTTGGCGAGGCCGCTGGAGAGCGGCTTGCTGTCGAACAGGATATGGAACTGGCCGATCACGATCAGCGCGCCGATGCCCGCCAACATGCCATGCACCACGGCCGGGGAGATGGAACGGAACAGACCGCCCATGCGGAGCATGCCCGCGACAAGCTGCAACACGCCCGCCAGCACCAATATGGGGCCGAGCGCGCTGAGGCCATGGTCGCGGACCAGTTCGAACACAATGACGGCAAGGCCAGCGGCGGGGCCGCTGACCTGCAAGGGGGAGCCTGCGAACAGGCCGACGACGAGGCCGCCGATGATGCCGGTGATGAGGCCCTTTTCAGGTGGCACCCCCGACGCGATCGCGATGCCCATGCAAAGGGGCATCGCGACGAGGAAGACGACGATAGAGGCGGTGAAATCCCGCGCCAGTATCTGGCTCGTCATGCCCTTGAGTTTGCTCATTCAGCCGCCTCCGCCTGAGGGAAATGCGCCGCCCGGCGCACCTGCGGCGGCACGGCGACGGGCAGGGGCTGGTTGTCGCGCAGGGTGACGAAGCGACCCGTCTCGCCATCGAGGCCGAGGATCTGGCCAGCGTGAATGTCCACGAACCAGCCGTGCAGCGTCATCTCGCCACGCGCCATCGCCGTCGCGACGGACGGGTGGGTGCGCAGGTGCGCCAGCTGCGCCACGATATTCTCAAGGCTGATCGCGCGGACGCGCTCGTCCCCTTCCAGATGGCCGTGGACGCTGTTGACCACCGTCTGCGCCGCCGTCGAATGGCGCAGCCATGCGGCGACGTTCGGCATGGTTTCAAGGCCGGTCGGGTCGGCCACCGCCTTCATCGCGCCGCAACCGGAATGGCCGCACACGATGATGTCGCGCACGCCCAGCGCCATCACGGCATATTCGACCGTGGACGACACGCCGCCATTCTGCGTGGCGAACGGGGGCACGATATTGCCGGCGTTGCGGCAGACGAAGAGGTCGCCGGGCTGTGCCTGCATGATATGTTCCGGCACCACGCGGGAGTCGGCGCAGGAAATCATCAGCGCCTTGGGAAACTGACCGTGGGTGGCGAGCTTGCCGTACAGGTCGCTGCTGCCGGGGAAAACGGTCTTCTCGAAACTGAAAACGCGACCGAGCAGTTCGTTCATCGTCATGACCTCCAATGTTGCGGGCTTAAGGGACCCGCGAGCATGGACGATGATTTAGACGACGTGCTTTTCTGGCCGTGGACGGCCTTGTAAGAAAATATTGCTGTGCAGCATCACCGCTGCAACAGGGGCAGGCGGATGATGGCGCGCAGGCCGCCCTCGGCACGATTTTCCAGCGTCAGCGTGCCGCCTTCCGCCCGCACCGCATCCTGGACGATGGCCAGACCCAGCCCCATGCCCCGCGTGTTGCGGCTGCGCGCATTGTCCAGCCGGACGAAGGGTTGCAGGACGTCGGCCAGCCGGTCGGCCTCGATCCCTGGTCCGTCGTCATCCACCACAATGGCAATGGTGTCGCCCTCGTCCTGCATGGAGACGCGGACATTGCCGCCATGGTGCAGGGCGTTGTCGACGAGGTTGGAGAGGGATCGGCGGATCGGCACGGGCCGCGCCCAGAGTTCCAGATTGTCGGGGCCGAGGTAGAAGGCGTCCTGTCCCGCATCGCGCGCGCCGTCGATCAGCGTGTGGATCATGCTGGCGATGTCGATCCGCTCGCGCGGCAGGGATGCGCCCTCACCGCTGAGGTAGATTTGCAGCGAGCGCAGGAGGTCTGTCATCTCCTCTATGTCCTGGCTCATCGCCCGATGCTCGGCGGCGGCGATGCCCGCGCCGTCCAGCCGCAACTGGAGCCGGGCGAGGGGGGTGCGCAGGTCGTGCCCCACGGCGGCCAGCGCCTGCGTGCGGCTGGTGATGAGGCGGTGGATGCGCTCCTGCATCCGGTTGAACGCCTGGATCAGCGCGCGAATCTCCGCCGGTCCCTGTTCCGCCACGGGCACGGGCGTTTCGGTGCCGACCTGCCCGGTGGCCCGCATCAGCAGGCGGAAGGGGCGCAACGTCACCCGGATCATCAGGCCGCCCAGCACCACCAGCACCAGCGTCGGCGCGACCCATGTCAGGATGCGGCCGAAGGTCAGCGACCAGAGCTGCTCGCCCTGCACATTGTTGAAGGCCATGACCGAATGATCGGCCAGTTCGATGCTGCCCGCGATGGTGCCGCCCTGCCGCAGGGGGCGCAGATGCAGCCGCAGGTTGGAACGCAGCAGCTCCGGCTCCAGATGGACGATCTGGTTCTGGAGGTTGCGCAGTGCGAAATGGGCGGAGGCGGCATCGAGATGCGGCGCCCAGCGGATGCCAAAAGAGGTGGTGCTCAGTTCGCGCGCCACCATATTGCGCTCCGCCACTGGGGTGCGGTCCAGCACGCGGCGAGCGACGACCAGATGCTCGGCCATGCGCCGCGCCTCGTCGTCGCGCAGCGCGAACTGGCTGGCGCGCTCGAAGATATAGGTGTTGGCGACAAATTCGGTTGCCATGACAAGGGCCAGGATCAGGAAGATCCGGCCAAGCAAACCGATGGACGCCAGTTTCTTCAAGGGAGCGCGCTTTTCATGCGAGAGGATGGATCAGGTGCGCGTTACCGCCGAATTGAACATATAGCCAACGCCGCGTACCGTGACGATAGGGGGTTTTCCACCCGCCGCGGTGATCTTGCGGCGCAGGCGGCTGACCAGCACGTCGATGCTGCGGTCGCTGCTGTCGCCGACGCGGGTGCGGGACAGTTCGATCAGCCGTTCGCGGCCGATGACGCGCTGCGGCTGGTCGAGGAAGGTGCCCAGCAGGTCGAACTCCGCGCCCGTCAGGTCGATGATCGCGCCGGAGGGGGACCGCAGCTCACGCCGGGACAGGTTGACGCACCAACCCTCGAACCGCACTTCATGGCGGCGGTTGGTGCCGTCCGGCTCGGTGATCGGGCCACGACGCAGCACGGCGCGGATGCGGGCGATCAGTTCGCGGGTGTTGAACGGCTTGGCCAGATAATCGTCCGCGCCCAGTTCCAGGCCCAGCACGCGATCCTCGTCATTGCCGCGCGCGCTGATGAAGATGATCGGCACGTCGCTGGTCCGGCGAATCTGGCGGCACAGGTCGATGCCGTTGGTGCCGGGCAGCATGAGGTCGAGCACGATCATGTCGACCGGTCCGCCCTCCATGGCGATCCAGAACTCCGGCGCGGTTGCGGCCGTGCGGACATTATAGCCATTTTCCTGCAACAGGCGGGCTGTGAGCATGCGGAGGCTGGGATCGTCCTCCACCAAAACGATCGTTTGTGCGGTCATCGGCTCTTTTTCGTGTTGGCGGTTGGGACTAGATAGCGATTGAGCGCAAAGTCTCAATGATCGGCGCGCTGAACGGTTCCGTAACAATGTACGTCGCGGTGTGGACTCCATGCCCGGCGCAAGCCGCGATAACCGCGATACTGCATCAGAAGGACGGGCGGGGGGGGACAGTGTCCTGTCGCAGGCGATACCTGCATCGCCATGGCCCTGCATCGCCATAGCCTGCCGGGTTGAGGCCCGTCCTGCCGCGGTCTGTGACCGGGCAGGACGGGCCGCTATGGGCGGGCGATCAACGCTCGCTCAATTGCTCCGTGCGCGGCTGTGCGGCGGCCAGATCGGCGTCGGACGCGGCGCGGCCATGGCACAGGAAAGCCTTGGTGGGATCGGGATGGCATTTGATCGCCGCCGAATTCTGGCGGTTCACCTGACGCCACGCCATCACAGTCTTGCCGGCGGGGGCGCGCAGCAGTTCATGGGTCTGCGGCTGCGGCGCGGCAAACAGCGCGGCGGGCGTGCCGAGCAGCAGGGCGGGGACGATCAGGCTGCGAAGAAGGACAGTATGGGTCAAGGGTAACCTCCATGGGAACCGGCTGGAAATGGCCGTCTGAATGTTGTGGAGGTTGAAATGGCAGGCCATTGTTTCGGCCGACGGGCGAATTTGTGACAAATGATGTCCCGCCCCGCGACGTCCAACAAAGCGATTTTGCCGCTTCCGTGCCGGATATGGGGCCTTTGCGGGCGGGTGTGCGGCCCGGTGGGGGCAGGGGCAATCGGTTGAATTCATGTCTTCCTGTGGCTGGACAGCATTGTTTCGATCGGTTTGCGGGGCGTTGGCCGCGCGCCTATTTTGTCTGGAAAAGGCAAGTCGTGGAGGGCGGCCTGCCCCACATATTCCCGGACAGACAGCGGGCATCGTCGCCTGCGGACAGGGAGGATAGCCCATGAGGGCCATGCGCATCAGGACGCCGGCCAGCGTCGAGGGACTCTATCTGGACCGGGCGGATGCGCCGCCACCCGGACCGGGCGAAATCCGCGTCCACATCCGTGCGGCATCGCTGAATTTCCGCGACGCGTTGGTGGTCGGCGGCGTCTTTCCGGCGCGCGACGGGCTGATCCCGCTGTCGGATGGCGCGGGCGAGGTGGTGGCGGTGGGACCGGGCGTCACCGGCTTTGCGGTGGGCGATGCGGTGGTCAGCACCTTTCACCCCACATGGGCCGATGGTCATGTCGAACGGTCGGAACTGACCGCCAGCCCCGGTGGCCCGGCGGATGGCTATGCCTGCGACCATGCGACCCGTTCGGTCAGCCATTTCACCCGCGCGCCCAGGGGGCTGAGCCATGCGGAGAGCGCCACGCTGACCTGCGCCGGGGTCACGGCATGGCGCGCGCTGGTGACGGACGCGCAGGTCCGGCCGGGGGCGACCGTGCTGGTGCTGGGCACGGGCGGCGTCTCCCTGTTCGCGCTGCAATTTGCGAAGGCGGCGGGGGCAACGGTCATCGCGACCTCCTCCAGCGTCGAAAAACTCGGCAAGCTCAAGGCATTGGGTGCGGACCATGTCATCAATTATCGCGAGACGGAAAAGTGGGGCGAGGCCGTCCTTGCGCTGACCGGCGGGCTGGGCGTCGACCATATCGTGGAGGTGGGTGGGCCGCACACCATGGGGCAGAGTTGCATCGCGGCGCGCACCGGCGGCCATATCGCCATCGTCGGTGCGGTGGGCGGGTTCGACATCGACACCCTGCCCTTCGCCATCGTGCAGGCCAAGCGGCTGCGTCTTCAGGCGGTGACGGTGGGCAGCCGCCGCGACCAGACGGACATGGTCCGCGCGATCGAGGCGAACGGCATCCGCCCGGTGATCGACAGCCATTTCCCGCTGGAGCGGCTGGGCGATGCTTTTCGCCACATGCAGGCGGGTGGTCCTTTCGGCAAGATCTGCATCCAGCTTTGACGGGCGCAGGGCAGGGCAGGATAGAAAGCACAGGGCGGTGCCTAGGTCATCGCCCCAACAGGAGAGGACGCCATGAGCCATCAGGCCCATCATCAACTCGCGCGGGATTTCTTCGCGGCGGTGGCGGCGGGCGACTTGCCCGATGCGCTGCTGACCGCCGACATGACCGCCGACATGACCGGCTGGATCACCACCGGCGGGACGATGGACAAGGCGCGCTACCAATATCTCATCCGCCTGCTGGCCGCCATGTGCGACGGGCCGTTACGCTTCACCATCCACGCGCTGACCGCCGAGGATGACCGGGTGGTGGCGGAAGTGGAGTCGGAGGGGCGGCTGATCGACGGCGCGGCCTATCGCCAGACCTATGTGTTCGTCCTGCGCATCCGCGATGGCCGCATCGCCGCCGTTGCGGAACATTATAACGCCCTTGTCGCGCAGGAAAAACTGGTGCCCCTGATGGCGGCAGCGGCCCGGAAACTGGAGAGAGACGCATGACTGAGAAGACCATCTACAAGATCCTCCTGTTCATGGCGCGCAAGCCCGGCCTGTCGGTGGAGGCGTTCCGCGACTATTATGAGACGCACCATGCCCCGCTGGCGATGCGCTATTCGTCGGGCATCACGCGCTACATCCGCCGCTATATCGACCGCCAGCCGCACCCGGAAACCGGGCCGGGGGACGACATCCCCTATGACGTCATCACCGAACTCTGGTTCGAGGACGAGAGGATATTCAGCGGTTCGCTCGACTATATGAAGACAAATATCATGCCCGACGATATTATCGCTGACGAGCTGAACCTGTTCGACCGCGCGTCATTCCGCATGGCGACGGTGGTGGAACGGGAGTCGGACATGAGCCAGGCGGGCAGGCCGGGGCCGTAAAAGGAAAACTGTAGGGCGGCCAAGCATCGGTCGCTGGAAAACTCAATCATTTTGATAGAGATGGTGTCCAGATACGAAAACCTGCAATATCGCCCCGCTATCCTTGCTCAGGATCAGGGGCATCGGAGTGTAACGGTGACAGAGAGTTTGAAGGGTGCCGCCGTCGATCTGGCCGCAGTTCTGCCCATTCAGGAACAGGGCGCTTACTGGAGCGCCGCCGATATAGGCGGGCAACTGGCCGACATTCGCCAGGCCTGGCGCGGCGCGCAGGCCCATCATGCCGAATATGGGGCGGAGGGTTTCCCCTCGCGCGGCGACCTGTCCAAGATCATGCAGGCGCTGTGCGGCGCGCTCTTCCCGCTGCGGCTCGGCCCCGATTTCGTCCGCCTGCATAATGAAAACGCCTATGTGGTGCAGACGCTGGAGACGGCGCTGGCCCGGCTCTATGGCCAGATCCGGCTGGAACTCATCTACGCCATGGCCGAATCCCCGCCGGAGGATATCGATCATCGCGCGGGCGCGATCATCGGCGCCTTCGCCGCAGACCTTCCCGCCATCCGCAAATTGCTGGATACCGATGTGGAGGCCGCCTTTCGCGGTGATCCCGCCGCGCGCAGCGTGGACGAGGTGCTGATCTGCTATCCCTCGCTCTTCGCCATCATCCACCATCGCCTCGCCCATAAGCTTTATGGGCTGGGCGCCCCCCTCGTCGCGCGCATCATATCGGAGGTCGCGCATGGCAAGACGGGCATCGACATCCATCCCGGCGCCACCATCGGGGAAAGCTTCTTCATCGACCATGGCACCGGCGTCGTCATCGGGGAGACCGCCATCGTCGGCCAGCGGGTGCGCCTCTATCAGGGCGTGACGCTGGGCGCGCGCAGCTTCCCGGTGGGGGAGGATGGCATGTTGCTGAAGAACCAGCCGCGCCACCCCATCGTGGAGGATGACGTGGTCATCTATGCCGGGGCCACCATATTGGGCCGTGTCATCATCGGTCCCGGATCGGAAATCGGCGGCAATGTGTGGCTGACGCACAGCGTCCCGGCGGGCAGCCGGGTCAGTCAGGCGGTGGCGCAGACCAGCATCACCTGCATCCAGCCGTCCGCCCCGCACCGGGCCACGCGCAAACAGGCGTCCGACGAATCCTGACGTTATAAACCGGCGCCCTATCGTCGCCCACTGCGGCGGCGGCAGGTGCCTGTGCGCTGCCCTGTCGTACGCCTTCTTTCGAGTGTGCGTCTGCGGGAGCGCCTGGCCTGCTCCCGTGGCGCCTTCCCGCTCTTATCAGGGCCGGGAGCCTTTTTACCGTGATGCCTCCGCTGGAGGAAGACGCTGGACCCCGGATCATGTCCGGGGTGACGAAGGACGTGCCCATGGCGGCGGGTAGACGAGCCGCGGCCATGACAAAGGGATAGCGCACAGATCGCAGAGGGAGAAAGACGGATGCCGTGCCTCTGCGTCCTCCACGCCAACTCAACCCTCTCGCTCCCCCAGGCACGCCGAGAGGAAATTTCCCATCCCACCGCCGATGACGCAACCGAAACGACGGACAATCGTTATCCCGCTGTTATCCTTGGACGATTGGGGATAGGGCCGGGGTTGCCGATGCTCGGCTATCCCCTGAAGTGAACGGAGCGCCCCATAGGCATGGCGAATGGCGATGGACTGGAATCGACGGCACCGACCGGCAATCGCCGCCGGAAGTGGGTGACGCTCATTCTGTCGGGCTGGCTGGCCGTGGTCGGGCTGTATTTCCTGTGGGAGGCCTATCATTACAGCGGCCTCTATGGCTGGCTGGCGGAGCGGCAATATGCGCGGCTCGGCCATTATCTCCCCAACCTGACCTTCATGGTGCTGCTCATCGTCTTGGGGCTGCCCGCCGCGTGGATTTTCCGGGCGCGCCGCGCGCTGCGGCGCGAAGGGCTTGCGGATCAGGCGGGGCCTGCCGCCGCCGTCTATGCGGGTAACCAGTTGCGCCGCTTGCTGTTCGCCCTCTCGTTCGCGCTGGCCGTCGCGGCTCTGGGGGCGTTCCTGTGGACCTTCACCCTGCCGCGTTTCGACGGTCCGTCGGCGCCGGTTTCCGTGGACGCCGGGCAGGCTGCGCCGCCCCAAACGGGACCGGCCGTGCTGCACGGACAGATCGTCCATTCGCTCACCGCCACCCATACGCGCCGTTTCCTGATTGGCGCCCGCTCGGAATATTTCGCGCCGGTGGTGGCGGTCCCGAGGGATGGCCAGAAGAACACGCCGCCGATCCGATATTTCGTCGAGCTGTCCGCGCCGCTCACGGGACCGCAGGCGGTGATTTCGCCGCTTACCCAACGGTCCGGCGTGCTGGTCCGTAACGGGCTGCCCGGTTCGATCGAACAATTATATCAGGAGGAGGGCCATGCGGTCGAAGCGCCCTTCTACGTGCTATACGTCTCGCCGGACACGCTCCGCAGGCCCTATTATATCACGGCCTGCCAATTGCTCCTCGCCGCGCTGGTGGCGTTGATCGCGGCGCTGGTCCAACGGCGGCATGTGCGCCAGATCGGCACGCGGAAAGGGCAGGGGGCAGCGCCTGCGGCCTGATTCGGGCGCTTTGTGGCGATGCTCCGACTGGCAAAGGAAGGGCGCGCCGCTAGGGGACAAACGGAACCCCTTCTCAACATCGTCACCCTGGGCTTGATCGGCAATTATCCCGCTTGAGGATGTAACCCTCTCCCGTTCGTCCTGAGCTTGTTGAAGGACTGTCCTTGTCTCTTCAATGTGGCTTCAAAAGTGTAGTGCAGTCTCCGATATTCAAGCGAGTCACGCGCCTCGCTTGAACAGGATGAACGGTGTTTCCTATCCTGCATGTCCGAACGGCATCATTGCCGACTTGATCCTGGGTTCCGCTTCTTGAAGCAGGCATCGAACGGAGCCGTAAAGGCGGAGGCCGGATCAGTTCAGGGACGACAATAGCAGAATGCCGAGAGAATCGTTTTTCAAATCACTGAATTCGCTATGATTTCCTATTCCGGGTAGCGAAAGGGCGGGATACGCCGTCGCGCCGCCGCTGTGCGTGCAACCATGGCTGCTTGACAGGTTGTGCAGGATCGAACCCCTCAGCCTCAGCCTCAGCCTCAGCCTCAGCCCCGGCTACCCACGCCCGCCGAAACCTGTTGCCACCACGGCCCTTAGACTCCGCCACTGATGCGCCGGCGCCTGCAAGGCCCAACTCCGTCACCGTCCGTGTCCAGGCCCTGCCAGTCTTCCCGACAGCCCCTCAAGTCCGCCATGGTAAAAATCTGATTAGCTAATGCTGAATACTCGGCCTTCTTCTGTCGGGCGCACAATGGCCGCATGGTTGGAAAGCATAGCATCGCAGCGGGCGTCCTGATCGCCTCGGCCCTGATCCTCAGCGGAACGGCGCAGGCGCGCCTTGACGCTGTGCCCGACGCGCCGTCGCCGGTTGCGAATGCGGCGATGCTCAGTCCCGAAACGGGCGCTCCTGCGGGCGTTTCGGTCAACCCGGCGCATGACATCGTGCGCAGCGCCGATGGCCTGTTCTACACCCACGCCCTCGTCAACGGGCAGCAGGTGCGCTTCCTCGTCGATACCGGCGCCAGCGTCATGGTGCTGACCGCGGCGGATGCGCGGGCGATCGGCCTGACGGTCGAGGATAAGCATTATAACCGCAGCGTAGATACCGTTGGCGGCGCGGCCCCCATGGCCTGGGCTACGATCGAGCGGATTCATATCGCGGGGCATGAGGTGCGCAACATCCGCGCGGCCGTCGTCCGCAACGGGCTGGGCGTCTCGCTCATGGGCCAGAATATGTTGGCTAAGCTGGACTCGGTGACCATCACCGCGGACCGCCTCAGCCTACGATAAGTTTTCCCTTATCGCGTTGGCACGGGCATCCCAACCACCACCGACCGATTACACGCTTTTGGTTGGTAATGTTGAAAACCGGGACTCCGCCCGTCCCCGCCGCGATCGCCGCATGATCGCCCCGATCGCGCCAAAGCCGCACAGCATCATCACCCACGTCGCTGCCTCCGGAACGGCGATTCCATCCGGTGGTCCGGGCGGGGGGGGAGGTGGATTGTTCTGCGGCTGCCGCGGGGGGCCTTGCGGTTCCGACGGAGGAGGGTTGGGGCCGGGCGCGAAGGGGTCTCCCGGCCCCAGTCCATCCCCAGGAACGCTGAACACCTCGTCCGACGGAATAGGGACGGCAAATGCCGACGGCGCGCTTTCGACGAAACCTTCCGGCACGCCCTCCGGCGGGATCACGGCTGCAAAGGCGCGCGGAGACCCGTCTCCGATCCCTTCGATCACTTTGCTCCGTGGCGGACGAGAACCGGTGGGCTTTGCGGCGTTCGGCGCGAAGCCAGCCGCCGCCACGGGAGCCGATGCCGGAGAAGCCGCGATCGGGCTACTGACAGCAGCATATTTCAGGGGAGTGGAAAGGGATCGCTGGTTGATAAATGGCACGGTGCTGACCACCACACCGGACAGCAGAGTGAGCATCAACCATTTGCGGCGGCGATCTTCCGCTTTCAGGCTCGGCGGCGCTTGCGCGTCAGTCGTCTGGTCGGTGCCCGCCGTTTGCAAAAGTCTGTACCTCATGTCCGGCAGCGATCCGGTTAGCGATCGCCAGTGACGTTTGCGATCCTACCCGCCCCCGCATATTTACGCCAGAAGCCTTAACGAAATGCCCTGAGTGCATAATAGCTTACTGATGGGAAAGTTGCGTTCGCCTCTCTAAATTATTTGGTTTCCATGCGGCCAGTACGGTGCCCCCAGAATGGGACGGCCATGTCCCGATTAGGATGTGGCGCACGATGCAGTCTGCGGTATATTGCCAGTATGAGTGCGCGATGGTTTGACGTGGAAGACATGCGCTACCTGCGCTCGGAACTGTTGTTCCGAATGGCCGTGCAAAATCTGATCCTCATCATGAATGCGCTGGTTTTTCTTGGAACGACGATCTTACAGATCGTTCTGGGGCGTCACGCTGCCAGTATCGGCCTGGTCTTCATATTATTCTCCGGGATGATTTCCGCGATATGGTGTCATCATGGCGCGCGGCAGGCCCAGATAAAATCCTATCTTCTGACCCTTCAGGAACGGCAATCCATACTAGAAAGCTGGGAGGACTGGCTGCCTCGCAATCGGCACTATGGTTTCCTAGGTTCCCGTTGGTTCATTTCCACCAAGGCGATATTCATTCTGGGTGCGATTGTCGAGTGCGCTGCGGGACTCATATTCGATCACTCCCCCTTCGGAGTGTCTCTGACGATTGCGAATGCCTGCGGTGTCGCGGTCATGTCATGGCTGTTGCTCACCAATCCTAAGGAAGGCCTCGACGGGAAATAGGCTAGAACCTCGGCTTGCCGATTTTAACCAACCGCACTCCAAGCCAGGCACGTGACAGACGGACCTGAATCAGCAGGAGCATAACGCGTATCTTGAGGATCATCGACGCGGACTTGAGGTGATTTGCCTGAAAAATCCGCCAGCCATGGATGGCAGGCGATAGGGCAACGGCGAGGCAGTAGCCAATCCATCGTGTCCAGTGGAAGCCATGAGCAGCATAAAAAATCCGGGTTTCCCGTGTCACCCGCGCCCATCGACGCAGTATCAGATCCGGGTCGCTGAGGGCGACATGCTCGATGCTCAGGGCAGGGCAGAAGGAAAGATGTGCGCCCATTGCATGGGCACGGATACACCAGTCGCGATCTTCCGAAATACCGGACCGGAAGCTTCCTACCTGATCGAACAGGGCGCGAGGCATGACAAGATTGCCGCTTAGCAGCAGACCATCGCGATGGAAGCTGCGATAAGAGTCAAATCCATAGAAAAGGTCGAAGAGAGCAGCGGGCGTCGCTTGCTCTAAAGGGATTTCCCCCAAAGTTACCGTTACGGGACCACCCACAACATCGGCATGTTGCAATGCTACGTCCGCCTCGATTAGCCATTGATCGGATGGCAGGCAATCGCAGTCCAGAAAGGCTAGGCGGCTCCCCTGTGCGATGCTCGCGCCGCCATTGCGAGCGGGCCCCGCGCCTGTCTCCGGTACGGAGATGACACGCACATTCAGCACGGAATAGGCGGCAGCACATTGTTCGGCTGCATGCCCGCCGTGTCGGGAGGCATTGTCTGCCACGATGACTTCGAAAGAGGGCGACAAGGGCGACAGAGATGTAAGTGCGGCCAGTGTGCGGTTCAGGCCGACCAGATCGTCGCGATGGGGTATGACGATGCTGTATTCGGGTCGGGTGACAGTGGCCGTCATGATCGTTGCCAGATACGGTCTCGCCGCCTGCGCCAGTCACGCCAGCGCCGTTTCAGCCGTTCATAACGACTGCGCCATTTCCCGTCCCGCATATGGGTGCGATCCAGTCTTAGCGTCCCGCCATCAATGTAGCGGCTATGATAGAAGTTGGGGACCGCATGCAGGTTTGTCATGGGCAGGTGAAAGGTCGGGCAGCCAGCGCTGGCCTGTGGCGGGACGATCCACGACCACTCGCCAGAGGCCGTGCGACCAGCGCGCTGCTCCAGTTGCATGAAGTTCATATATTGGGCGCTGACTTCATGATGATCCATGATCCGTACCCCCGCCTTTTCGAAGCTGTGGAGAACGGCCCGGTTCAACTCGGTCAGAGCCTCGTCCTTCCAGAATGCCGGGCCATGCGCGTCCGTCACGAGGCCGAGCGCATGAGCGATAGGTTCCAGAAGATCGTAACGCTTGGCATCGACCAGGTTGCGGGACGCGATTTCCGTTGCGAGATAATAGCCGTTGAAGGGCGCGCAGGGATAATCGATCCCCCCGATAGTCAATGCCATATTGCTGACTATCGGTACGGCGTACCAGCGCAGGCCGAGAGCGGCTAGATCGGGGCGCGTCGGATGTTCGATCAGGACTTCCCGTGCGGTGCTGGGTGGAATGGCGAAGGCATGCCGACCACCATTCTGGTCCCGCAGGATGACTGGCAGCAGGTCAAATGGTCCGGGCGTTTCCGGTGGCTGCCAGCCGAGTTGCCGCGCGGTATGCGTCAACTCGATATTCGCCCGGTCGCCCATGACGCCTTCGTCGGCAGTCGCATAACCAGCATAACGGAAAATTTGCGAACTCTCGAACGTGGAGGGGAGGCTTTTGTCCGTTGCTGGGGCAAAGATGGAGATGGAAGAGCGTATCTGCCCACCATTGAACGCTGCCTTCAGGTCCGCCATTGTCTGTTCGAGTACTGCTGCAGGTGCCGCAATGTGGCGATGATCATGAACGCGAAGCGACTTCCAGGTCAGCCTTCCCACGCAGCGCGCGTGATTACGCCATGCGATGCGCGCGCCAAAGGACAGTTCCTCCGGTGTATGGACATAATGATTGGTGCGGCGGAGGGCATCGCAAATTTCCGCTATCCGCAGGCGCAATGGCTCGTCGGCCATACCGACCTCCCGCGCATATTGGCGGATGAAGGCGACAGCTTCCTCCCGCCGTTCGCCTTGCGACAGGCGACGAAGCCGCCTCCGAACAGGATCAGAAGAAATATAACGGTCGGAGGGCATGATTACATCAAACCATCGAACATGCGGGCTTCGTCGCGTAGCGGGCGGCGATTGATGGCATAGACGGCAGACAGCACGCGGCTCATGGCCTTGCGATAGGCTGCGCCTTTCCCGCTGGATTGGGCATAGCGCAGTCGGGCATGCGCAGCGTCCGTACCCAGCATGCGGATGTCGGGATAGCCGTTCCCTCCGCTCATGATACTGTTCCAGATCGGAGTGTCTTCCAGGATCGAGAAATCGTTGAAGCGAATGCGATCGATATGCCGGCTGTTACGGACTAGAAAGTCGGCGGTTCTTTCCAGATCATCCGCCTGTTCGCCGGGAAAGCCCTTGAACATGGTGCAGCGGACGGAGATACCGGCCTCACTGGCATGATTGATGAAGGTTTCGTTGGCCTCGGCCGATGCGCCTTTGTCCATCAGGTCGAGCATCCGCTGACTGCCCGACTCCAGGCCGAAGCTGACTCGCCGCATCCCAGCACTGGCGGCAGCGCGCAGTTCCGACCGGGTGAGGCCATTGTCCTTGCGCAAATCGACATGGACCGTGCCGATCCACTGCGCGCCGGGGACCACCATCTGCACATTCTCCACCAAGCCGCGCAGCAGATGCGGATTGGAGTTCAGCTTTAGGTCGAGAAACAGGAAATTCGATGTGCCGTAGCGGTGCGATTGCTCCCGCATTTCATGCAGCACTATCTCTAGGCTGCGCGTACGGAACGTGCGCCCGTTTGCCGATACGACATCGGAACAGAAGAGACACCGTGCCCATTGGCACCCTCGTCCCGTCATGATCGGGATGATTCGAACCGGATAGCGATCCCACGGGAAATCCGTGAAATCGGGAACGGGCGACTTGTCGAGTTCGCGTAATGGCGGTGCATAGCTGTTGCCACTACCATCCGGCAGCACAACGCCTGGAATGTCTCGCAAGTCCTTCCGTTCCACAATGGCGCTGACCAGATCCGGGACCGACAGATCGGCCTCGCCGCCGTAGATGGCGGTGAGGCCTGGCATGCTGCGCCATGCTTCGACCGTGCCTTTCAGATTGAACGCAGGGCCGCCCAGCAGCACGGGGATATTGCGTAGTTTGGCAAGGCGACACAATTCCACAACGGTTTCATGATGCTGGAGATAGGCGGACAATAATAAAATGTCCGGTTTCTGATCCAGCGCACGGGTGACCTCACGGATAACCGTCGCATGGGGACGCCGCTGTCGTGCGTAGTAGAGCGAGCGCAGTCTGTCCCTTAATATACGGGTGCCGGGGGCGGTGGACAAATGCACCTTGCGCATCATGTGGTGATGCAATCGGTCAGGTTTCTCCCGTGCGCTGGCTGGGACATCATAGGCCAAGGGAACCATCAGGTCGACGCGATGCCCGGCATTGCGAAGGGCGGCCACCAATATGCCAACCGCCAATGTCGGAAATGAAGCGAAATTGTTGAGGTCAACTAATAAGGTTCGATGGCCGCGATTGGCGGAGAGGCAATATATTTCGTTCTCCGAAACGAGCATTCGGATAAAACTCCAGTAACAATATATTGCTGAACTTTATCATAATAGCATGGGCTTTCCGCAATGGAAGGCGAAAGGTTGGATCAGCCGTATCGGCGTGAGACGAATTGCATTCTGTTGTTGGGTGGATGACGGATGGCCTGAGATGGAGGGGCAGCCGGTTTGAGGTTGGCCTTGTGAAATTCAAGGTGCAGTTATGCGGGATTTGGCTTGTGGGATGCGTCGGATGGCGCCAGCAACATGAGGTGTCGCCGTGCAGCTAGGCAGGAGCGCCCACCGATAGCCTTTAATTCCTTCCTTTTGAAGCGCAGGACATCAGTTCCGACGTAGAGATATTCCTGATCGAGGGATGCTCCGGCCGTGTTCTGTACCGCTCATTTCGGCACCTTCACGAAAGGGGCGCGAGTTAATGGCCTCCGTCAGGGGTTTCGTCGATGGGGGTGCCTACATGCGGTTACTGTCTTGGCTGATAAGATGACAACAAATATTGACCATAATTTGCCGATGGCTGCGGCATTTTGGTAAAAACTAAGGTTACCTAATTTTTCGTCAGAAAATCCTAGGGCAGTGGCCGATATGTGCCTACCGCAGTGCCGTAAAAACGTCAGTGAATACGGCATTTTTAGGAGGTTTCGTATTTCTATACCTACCGCGGGCTTAATCTAACTCATCCGCCGTTGGGTAAATCTCGGTAGGTAAAAAGGTCGTCAAGGACAACATGCGGAGCGCTCAATAGCCGGGCCGCTCGCATCGACAAAGGATCGCGATCTTGACGACTTTCTCGGTATCGAACGACGTGCAGCTTGCCGCAGCAATCGCAAAGGCCACGGGAGGCGACACGATCCTCCTTGCCAGCGGGACTTACGCGAAGATCACTAT
Source organism: Sphingobium sufflavum (assembly GCF_021403115.1). Lineage (GTDB taxonomy): Bacteria > Pseudomonadota > Alphaproteobacteria > Sphingomonadales > Sphingomonadaceae > Sphingobium > Sphingobium sufflavum. The sequence goes on along the minus strand of NZ_JAJSSH010000014.1, from coordinate 2,293 downwards.
CACCAATAAAGACTATTCCAGTGCCGTCACGATCACTTCGGCCAACCCATCCGATCCCGCGATCGTAAAGAACATTGCGGTTAAGGGTAGCACGAACCTCGTCTTCAGCAATCTGGACCTGCCCGCGTCAGAAGCGCAGGGCAGTTCCAACTTTCTGGTTTTGAACTCCGCCAATGTCGCTTTCGACCATGTGAATGTCCATGGCACCGACAAGGGGATCAGTGATGTCTCGCCGTTCATGCTGCGCGGCAGCACCAATGTCTCTGTGACGAACAGCGAGTTTTCCAACGTTCAGCATGGCATCTCGTTCCTCGACAATGACGGCATGACGCTGACGGGCAATAGCTTCCATGACTTACGCACCGATGGTATTCGTGGTGGCGGTACGTCCAACGTCATGATTTCAAAGAATGTCTTTACGGATTTCTACCCGGAAGCGGGCGATCATCCCGATGCCATCCAGTTCTGGACGACGAATACCACGGCATCGGCCAGTAATATCACCATTTCGGACAATATGTTCGTGCAGGGCAAGGGCGAGCAGGTGCAGGGCGTCTTCATGCGCGACACCTTCGACACGCTGCCCTATCAGAATGTCACGATCACCGGGAACACGATCATCGGTGGCATGAACAACGGTGTTTCGGTGGATGGTGTTAACGGTCTGACCCTCAGCGACAATACGGTCATTGCACTGGGCGATGAGAAGTCGACGATCCGCGTTGAGAATGCGACCAATGCAACGGTGTCGAACAACCAGGCCACCGACTATGTCTATATCAATTCCGATACCGCAGTGCGGGAGGGCAATATTCTGCTCGACAGAATCGGCAAGGCCATGGCAGCGTCGATCCTACCGTCGGTGAGCGGTGCGGCGGCGTCAAGCGCAGTCGTCAAGGAAGTCATCGAACTGGTCGGCAAACTCAATCACGAGATCGGCTATTATGACGCTCCCGTAGGGCAGCTTGTAGGGCGTAATTTTGCAGAGATCGTCGTCAACGGGACGGCGGGCGATGACCGCCTGAATGCCAGTTCCATTGGCGCGAGCCGCTTGGAAGGCGGTGCCGGTAATGATGTGCTTAACGGCAATGGTTTGTTCGAGCATAGGTTGATCGGTGGTGCAGGCGACGACAGCTATTATGTTCGCGGTACAGGCGATCATGTGATCGAGGCCGAAAATGGCGGCAACGACACTGTGGTCAGCTACATCAATTATACGCTGACCGCGAATGTCGAAAACCTGCGCATGGCTACGGGCGGGCTGACGGGTATCGGCAATGAATTGGATAACAAACTCACCGGATCGGTTGGCGATGACATCCTGTATGGCTTGGACGGCAACGACCTGATCAAGGGCGGTGAAGGCAACGACTGGATTTACGGTGGCGACGGCAATGACGATCTGCGCGGTGACGATGGCGACGACTATCTCGACGGTGGCGATGGGAACGACATGCTTCTCGGTGGTGCGGGCAACGACATACTGATCGGTGGTGCGGGCAATGACGTGCTCGAAGGCGGTCTGGGTAGCGACATTATGACTGGCGGTGCCGGTAACGACATCTTCCGCTTCCGTGTCGCGGAGAAGGGGGTGGTCGATATCATCACCGATTTCACCCGCGGCCAGGACAAGATCGATCTCAATGCGATCGACGCCAAAATCGCCACTACGGCGAATGAGGCCTTTACCTTCATCGCTACCAATGCGTTCCATAACGTTGCTGGCGAACTGCGGTATGAAGTCGCCAATGGTAATGCGACGATCATGGGAGACGTTGATGGCGATGGCGTGGCGGATTTCATCATCACAGCTCGCGGTGTGACGACGCTTACTGCGAGCGACTTCGCACTCTAAATTCCAGAATCTGACGGATCTTGCCTTTCTGAAAGACGTCGTCGAGCGATTAAGTGACCTAATTTTCTTCGGACCATGTGGCTTGGCTTCATGGTCCGAATTGCTTTGCGCTAAGCTGGCTTGTTGCATCAGTGAATTCGGTCTGTGGGAACGGATGGAGCCGAGTCCGCTGCGTTGTACGGGCAGGTGCTATGCGATGATCCTCCGCATCCTCAGAGCCTGTCTTGGATCTCATGCGTAACGAGCGACGCGCCTGATGAGAACGATAGCCGCGGCGGCATAGAGTAGCGCAGTTGCGGATTTGATGGTTTGCTCGAAGTCCTTGGCGAGGCGGCGATTGCGGTTGAGCCATGCGAAGGTCCGTTCGACCACCCATCGTCTGGGATGGACGACGAAACCGGTCTGATCGGCGAATTTGCGGACAATCTCTATCGTGAT
>NZ_JAJSSH010000013.1 GCF_021403115.1 Sphingobium sufflavum | reverse complement strand
CCGCGTGGGAGGAGATGGTGATGACCCGGCCCCATTGCGCCTCGACCATGTCAGGCAGGGCCGTCTGCACCGTGTGGAACACGCCGGTCAGGTTGATGTCGATCATCCGCTGCCAGATCGGGACCGTTACGTCCTGAAACGGAATACCATGGGAAATGCCCGCATTGGCCACCACGATCGCAATCGGGCCAAGCTCCTGCCGGATCGCGGCATAGGCGGCTTCCACCTCGTCACGATTGGAAACATCGACGTTGCGGGCCAGGATTGTCGCCCCCTCGGCCCGGAGCGCATCCCCCTCCCTTTGCAGGGCGGCGTCCTGAATATCGAGCATCGCCACCCGATGCCCCTTGCGCGCGAACAATTGCGTAACCCCAAGGCCGATGCCGGATGCACCGCCGGTTACGACCACCACACGATCCAGACTCATGACGTCTCTCCTATGCAAACTCACTGGCCGCGAGGGTTCGAACCCTCGCGGCTCCGGCTATCAGAAGCTGTAGCGCAGGCGCGCGCCATACATGCGCGGCTCGCCGAGCGAGGCCGTCTCGAACCCTGTCCCGGACCACAGGCCGGTAACATAGGTGTAATAGCGTTCCTTGGTCAGGTTGGTGACGAAGAAGGCGGCATCCACCGGCAACCCCGCAACACCCTTCCACCCGATGTTCAGGTTCACGAGGTTGATCGGGTCGATGATGCCGATATCGCGGCCGAGGAATGCGATGCTGGCCGCATCCCGCGACGCATAGCTGGCGCGCATGTTGCTGGTATAGCTATAGGTCGCGCCAACGCTGATCTCGCCGATGTCGGCGCCCAGCGGCACTATATAATTGCCCGACAGGACCAGCTTGTGCTCCGGCGTCAGCGCCAGCCTGTCACCCGCCGTCACCGCCGATCCCACGATATAGGGGTCGCTCGCCGGCAGCGTCACCGGCGTGATCGATTTCACCTTGGTCTTGAGATAGGCATAGCTGGCATTGAGCGACAGCCCCCGCACAGGACGAAGACCGGCCTCCACCTCCACGCCGTAAATCTCCGACTGGCCTGCATTGACCGGCCCGGTGGTGGACGCAACCGCGCCCGGCACCAGCTGGTTGTCGCTGAAGCCGACCTGTATCTGCTGGTCGGAGAAATCATTGTAGAAACCGGCGATATTGAAATTGCCGCGTATGGCACCGTCGATATTCGCCTTCATGCCGATTTCGTAGGTGTTGACCTTTTCCGGTCGGAACTGTGCATATTGCACGGGTGCATCCGGCTTGACCCCGCCCGTGCGATAGCCCCGTGCATATTTGGCATAGAGCAGGATGTCGTCCGTGGGCTTATAGTCCAGGCCGATGAGCCAGGTTGGCGCGGAAGACGCCTGCCGCAGCGACTGGCTGCAATCCGGCAGGGCTGTGGTGGGACGCGGGCATGTCGCCACCGGCGTGCCGAACCCGGCCACAGGCGGGAAACGATAGGCAATCTGGCTGGTGAAACTGCGCTGGAGATCCCAGGTGTAACGCAGCCCGCCCGTAACCTTCAGCTTGTCGTTCAGGTCATAGCTCGCCTGTACATAGGTGCCGATGCTCTGCGTGGTCAGCCTGTTGCGCGTATAGTCCACAGTGCCCACCGGCACGGGAAAGCCGAGCTGGCTGCTGAGCAATATGCCCAGCACGTCGGTGCACTGGAGCGTTTCCACATTGGCGCAGTAGAGCGATGTGGGCGACTTGGAACCCGATGTGCCCAGCGGTGCGGACCGCTCATAATAGAGGCCAATCTGATAGTTCAGGCGGCTGTCACCCGTTCGTCCCTGGAACTGGAATTCCTGGGTGAAGGTGGACTGATAGGCGACACCCGCTGTATCCGCCGACGGGGAAATCGCCGCGAAAGCGAACGGACGGCTCGGCTCGCCGCCCACCGGCGCCGACACGAACTGCGTGCCGAACAGCGCGGAATTCAGCTTCTGCTTCAACTGGCCATAGCTGCTGATGCTCTTCACCGTCAGCGTGTCCGACGCCTGCCAGGCGAGCGTATTGGCAATCTGCCACGTCTCCAGACGCGAACTGGCGTTCGCGGCGCTGTTGCGCACATCATAGAAACCCTCGCCCTTCGCGCGCTCATCGGCCATTTGCGGACAGGCAAAAGCGCCGAAGAGGAAGCTGGTGGGGTTGCAGTGGGTCAGCTTCTGGAGCGGCCCGTTGGTGTTCGACACATTATAGGAAATGACCGTATAATTTTCGAGGGCAGGCGTGAGGTCCGCGACGATGCTGGCGCGCAGGGCCAGATAATCGACATCGGCAAAATCGCCAGGGCCGACGCCGCTGCGGTTGTGCATCCAGCCATCGCGGGTCTGACGATCCGCGCCGAGGCGCACGCGCAGGCTCTCTGTGACGGGAAGGTTCAACACCGCCTGAACCCGGCGCATGTCATAATTCCCGATGCTGCCCTCGACATAGCCCTCGAACCGGCCGGTCGGCTTTTGCGGGACGAGGATGACCGCGCCGCCCGTCGTGTTGCGGCCGAACAACGTGCCCTGCGGTCCTTTGAGAACCTGCACATTCTGAAGATCGAAGAAGCTGCCCGCGCCCGCGCCATCGCCCGTCGTCAGCGCCGGGTTGCCACCGCGCGGCGCGACGACATCCGCGAAATAGACGCCCACCGACGGGGCTGTGCCAATATCCTGCACGAAACCGCGAATGGCGAACGTGCTGTTGTCGCTGCCGAAATTGCTGTTGGCGGCCAGCGACGGCGTATAGCGCGCCAGATCCTGTGAATTGACGACGTTGCGGTCTGTAATCTGCTGCTGGTTGAAGACCGTGATGGAAATCGGAACGTCCTGGAGACGCTCCTGTACACGCCGTGCGGTTACGATGATCTCACCGGAATCACCGCTTTCCTGCGCCATGACCGGACCGGCGACGAACAAACTGGCGGTAAGGAACAGGCTCGTACGGAAGGCTTTCGAAGGCAACATATATCTCCCAGATGGATAAAGGCGTTTTTCAGGGGCGATCATTGGGTGCCGCCCTTTTTCAATGCATGCCGGTCGCTGGACGACCCGAAGTGACGCCGGGCGTGATCGACCGAAATTGTGCAACGGGGGAGGATCAGGGCGGCCCACCGCGGGCGCGCCCGTCACCCTCAATCGTCAGGCGCGAGGGTCACGCGCAGGCCGGACAGGCTCTCGGTGAGCTGGATCTGGCAGGACAGGCGCGAATATTCCGTGCGGTGATTGGATGTGTCGAGCAGGTCGGTTTCATCCGCGCTGATCGCGGGCAGCAAGTCCGCCTGCGCCGGATCGACAAACACATGGCAGGTCGCGCATGAGCAGCATCCGCCGCACAAGGCCAGCATGTCGTCGAAACCGGCGTCGCGGATCACCTCCATGACAGTGCGATCCGACGGGCTGGGCACCGTGGTTTCGTTGCCGTCACGGTCTATGACGATAAGGTCGGGCACGCTTCACTCCTCTGATTTTTGGCGGGATGCGCAGGACAGGCAGGGCATCCGGCTATGGTTTCGCCCTGGGCCTGTTGCGCTGTCAGGGCCTGTTCGTCTTTGGGGATGATGGCTTCCCCACCATCCCCGATTGTTATGGAATGCCTATTGGGCCGTTTCGGCCTGGCTCGACGCCTGCGACAGGTCGACACCCTCGGCTGGTGTGAACTTCACATGCAGTTCCGTCAGGCCGCGCACGATGAAGCTGGGATCATAGTTGAGATCGCGATTGCCGCGCGGTCCATGCTTCGCCTCGTCGAGGTCGATGTTCGACGTGTAGGCGAGGAATTTCTCAAGGATTATACGCACTTCGACGCGCGCCAGCGGGGCACCCGCGCAGACATGCTTGCCGCGACCGAAGGCAAGATGCTCCTTGATCTTGGGGCGGTTGAGCGCGAACGCATTCGGCTCCTCCCACCGTTCTCCGTCGCGATTGGCCGCCGACAGGGCCACCAGTATCTTGGTGCCGGCCGGAACAGCCCTGTCACCGATCCGCGTGTCCCGGCGTGCCAGCCGCGCGGTCTGCTTGGTCGACCCTTCCAGACGAAGCACCTCTTCCAGCAATTGCGGGATCAGCGAGGGATCGGCGCGCAACTGATCCTGAAGACCGGGCTGATCGGTTATGTAGCGGATGGAATTGCCAAGCAGCTTGGCACTCGTGTCCTGCCCCGCCCCGAAGAGGAAGGCGGCCATCTTGACCAGTTCCTCTAGCTCCGGGACGCTCCCGTCGGGATAGGTCGAATGGGCAAATTCGTTGAGGATGTCCTCGCGCGGATTGGCGCGCCGCTCCAGAATATAGCGCGCGAAAAAGCCGCCCATCACCGTCAGCGGATGGTTCTCGCCTCGGAAGTCATTTTCCTCTGTGTTGAGACTTCCCGGAGGCGGCGCGGCATCGATGACATTCATGAAATGCTGGCGATCGTCCGCCGGCACGCCGAGCAGGTCGGCGATCACAAGGGTCACGAACGGCGTCGCGACATCCCGCATCAACTCGCAACCGCCCCTGGCGATCATCTGCCGCGCGATCTCGTCGGAATATTCGTCGATGAAACGCTCATTGGCCTTGAGCCGGGAGGGCGTGAACAGCCGATTGAGCAGCGCCCGCGTCTTCGTGTGCAGGTCATCGTCATAGTTGACGAGCAGGTCGCCGCCGAGAATCCGGTCGCGGTGGGCCTCGACCTGTTCAGAGATGTCGGACCCGGACGGTTCGAACGGCAGCGGCGCGGAGGCACCCTGCACGCCGATGATCGCGGAGAAATCTGCGGAATTCTTGAGGACTTCCAGCGTCTCCGCAAATCCCGTCACGATCAGATAGTCCCGGCCGGGCGGCTGATAGACAGGCCCGTGCGAACGAACCGCCTCAAAGAAGGCGTAGGGATCCTTCAGAATCTCATAATCGGTGAAATAATCACGCTCTTCCAAGGCCTGCATTATCCAGCTCCTGACCGGTACACATGTTATCTATGCAATTATGAATCGCATAAATATCCATTTTCGCCCGATGGTCAAGGAAGATAACAGCGAAAAACCTCTGTTTAACGGCAAGACGTTGCGCACGGCAGCGCCTCACCTCGGATTATATAAGCAATTCATAAGCGCATATTTGGAATCGAACCCGTCGCCCCGGACAACTCCGGCCGGGTAAGGAGCGCACAGGGACGAGCGCCCCTTCGCCGGCATAATATTGCACCAGTCCCGTACCGATATCGCCCGCTCCGGCGACGATGATCGACTTGCCCCTTCAGGGGGCCACACATGGCCCTCTCCTCATTTCGTCAAGTCGCACGGGTCACGCCTTGCCCGCTTCGAAACCGCCCGCTTCGAAACCGTCCTCATGCACGATCCAGTGGACGAAGCGGTGCATGATATACATGGCGTCATGCGGTGCGCCGATCGACTGGCCGCCCGCGTCGCCCAGTTGCACGACGCGCTGCGCCCCGCCGCTGGCCAGCCCGTCGCGCAGTTCCGGGATGCGCGCCGGCGGATAGACGCCGACCGTCTGGGTCGCCACATTGACATATTTCAGGGCGTCTTTCAGCGACCGGACCGGCACCACATTGGCCGTCTTGCGGATCGGATGGAAATCCGCCGGGCCATCGGACAGCACGACCAGCCCATTGCCGTCCGGCGCGCCCCATACGCCAAACTCATCGTCGAACATGCGCAGCGTCTCGATCTCCTCCGCCAGCTCGCCCGGCAGGGGCGGCGCCTTGCCGATAAGGGCGCTGCGCTCCGCCAGGTTGCGCTGAAGACTGTCGCAGAAGCGGTCGATCCGGGCGCGCTCGCCTTCCACGAACAAGACGCGGCTGGACACGCATGGCTCCTGATTGCCCATGCCCACATCCGCCGCAGCGCGGGCGGCGACATCCTCCAGCGTCGTGTCATCCACCAGCGCCTCCGCCCCGATCAGGGAAATCGAGGTCTTGGGATCGAAGGAGACGAGTTGCAGGCCGGGCATCAGATATTTGATGACATTGCTGATCGCGTCACCCCCGCCCCAGGCCACGATCTTGTCGAAATATTGGGGCCGATAAATGGCCTGTTCGACACGTTCGTCCCCGCCGCGCCAATAGACGGCCGACATGGACCGCAGGACGGGATGGTCGGGATCGACATCCATCATCGTGCGCAGGATCGCGACCGCCATGAACGGGTCGCTCGACCCCATCTTGAACACATTGACGGCCTTCACCATCGACGCCAGCGCGATGGACTGCACGGCGGACACCGGCGCATTGCCGGGCAGCACATGCACCAGCCGGGGCGGGAAGGCGCGGGTAAAGCTCCTGCGGCCCGTGCTGTCGGTAGAAGGCACCCACTCGTCGAGCAACCTTGCATTGCCCAGATTGCGCTCGGCATATTCCAGCAGACGCCCCTTGTGCAGATATTCGGCGGCGATCTGCATCTGATATTCGATCTGCTGTCGGGGCAGGACGTTGGTCAGCGCGATCTTGTCGACACAATCGGCGAGATAGCCGCTCCTGTCCTGCTTCATCGCCTCGCCGGTAGCCGCCAGGAAATCGAGTATCTCGTCCAGCTTAACATCGAACAGCGGACCGGGTTCGACCCGCGAACTGATGAGCGCGTCGAGGTCGATCTCCGGCGTGACGAAGTCCATACCGAGGTCGCGGGACTTGTGGTGAACCTGTTCCGCATCGACCAACCGCCCCCGGATGATGAAGGGCGCGGCGACGGATGCCGGGGTCTGCGATCCGATGGATGCCAGGGTGACATTCTGGGTCATGGGTCTGTACTTTCAGAAATTGAGGAAACGGGCCGCGCGCTCAGGCCGCGCCCCGGACATAGGCGTCGATGGTGCCGGAACAGGCGATCTTGTCGCCGCCGGCCGTATCCGCGTACCGCTGAATATCCGCGTGGATCGACGGGCTGTGGTTGCCGCAACCGCAGCGATCCCACCGCACCTTGATCTTGTCACCGGATATGACCCCGCCCCAGCGCCCCTCCAGCGACAGGTCGAACAGCGCCGCCCGGCCCTCATGCTCGCCCGTCGGCTGCGGCTCGACCAGTTGCTCGCCGCTTTCGTCCAGCAACAGCAACAGCATCCATGGCGGCACATGATAGCGGCCATGGGTGCAGCGCGGCGACTGGCTGTTGATCTCCTGCATCCCATAGGTCTGGCAGATGCGCTCGTCCGCCAGGTTGAAGGTGTCGAAGATATAGTCGCGATAATCGTCTGGCACCTGCGCGCGCTTCAGGCCGCCGCTCAGGAAGCTGCTGTTGGGCTGGAAATCCTTGCCGCTATAGCCCCGCGCCCGCACCAGTTCGGCAACCTTGAACAACGGCCCCAGCATGCCGAGGATGTGCAGGGGCATATGGCGGCTTTCGATCAGCGCGTCGGCCGCCTGCTCCAGCGAACTCGCCATGTCCTTTTCGCGCTGGGCCGACACCGCGTCATAATGGGCGACCTCGCTCGGCTTGGCGGTGCCGTCTGCCATCTTCTTGCGCAGCAGCACCATCTCCAGGATGCCGCCAATGGTGATCGGCGGCACGTCGGGGGAAAAGGGCCGGATGCCGGGCAGGCTGAACGCCTCCGCCATCGGACGGCCAGTCATCATATTCTTCGTCGTCATCGCGACCTGCCCCAGCCCGACGATCCGTCGGTCGTTGGCGGGATTGAGGCCGGTCCAGCGGATCGCGGACAGCAGATCGTCCGCCGCGAAGGTCAGGTCCGCCATCGTGCCGTCCATCATCGCGCATTTGCCGGTCGTGCCGCTGGAGCAGGAGACATAATGGCCCTGCTCCTCCAGCCGCTTCAGCCAGTCGTCGAGGCCGTCGATCTCCCCCTGCACGGGGGCGACACCAAAGGATGACACCGTGCCCAGCCAGCGGGCCAGCCGGTCCCACTTCTGCTCGAACAGCCAGGTCTCCGGATAGCTTTTATAGGCGGTGTGGGCGAACAGCAGAGGCACGACATCCGCCGCACGGCGGATTTCGGAAATGCCACCCGTCTCCGCGCGATTCTGCAGCAGCTTGATCTTGCCTACCCGGTCCTGAAACCGCTCGTCGATCGCCTGGAGCTGGATGGGAAGAAGTTCGGCCGCCGATGGCTGAAAGCGATCTTCCTTGCCCGCTATGTCGAGCAGGGACCGGGTTGCCGACATATTCAAACTGGTAGCCATATCTCTCTCCAAGCCAGTGTGACCGTGCTGAAAACCGGCCCTGCCCATGGGGACCGCAGCCGATCAGCGGACGCGCGCGCTTCTTCGCTGCTCCGTACGACTCGGATAATACGTTAAACATTTAACGTAGAAAAGAGAAATTATGACGTTGCGCGGTTCAGCTTCGCTGTCGGTTGATGACCGGGTAGATGACGAGGCTTTCCAGCATGTCGGCGATCTCGCCCTGCGGGAAATCGTCGGGTTGCTGGAACCACCATGCGATGATCTCGAACAAGCCGCTGGCGAACACGCGCGACGTGATGGCGGCGGGAAAGCGGGGATTGAGCCGCGGCCCTCTGGCGGCGACCTCCTGCCCCTGCCGGATGAACTCCTCCCGCATGATGGCGATGGCGCTGTCCGACAACAGCCGTCGCCACAGCGGCCGCCGCCCCGCGATGAAGGCGCAGATTCTCTCGCCCGGCCTGTCGACCACCGGCCCCGCATCGCCCGACTGCTCCATGAAGCCCTGCGCCTCCTGCCGCGCGATGTCAGCCAGCAGATCCTCCTTGGTCGCGAAGTGGCGGTAGAAGGTGGGGTAACTCACCCCCGCCCGGGAGGCGATGTCGCGCAGGCTGATCCGGTCGAATGGCATCTCCTCCAGCAGGTCCAGAAGCGATTGACGCAGGGCCTGCTGCGAACGGACGGATCGGGCATCGCTGAGGGTCGGCAAGGTCGGGACTCCGGGTCGCGTTTCGCGCAGCCGACGAGACGACGCCGGATCGCGCAGCGGAACAGAGCCATGGAAGCAAAAACGGGGCCTGACAACCGTCCTGCCCCGTAAAGATGCCGCCCGGACCACCCGGCCCGGACGGCATTACGTCAATGTTCGATCAGAATTCGACGCTCAGTTCCAGCCCATAGGTTCGCGCCGGCACATAGTTGGCGGAGGTACCGAAGGGCGTGAACAAGGTGGTCGTGATATCCCGGCGATTGCTGAGATTCTTGCCCCAGAGCGACAGTTCCGCATCGACCGGACCCAGCGCGAGATGACGCAGGGCGACCCGGCCGTTGAAGGTCCAATAGCCCTTCGTGCCCTGTGCGTTCCTGTTGCTGTCGTTGATCTGGATCGGCGCGTTGGTCGTCTGGTTCATGGCGCCTTGATAAAAGGCGTCGCCCCGCACGCTCAGCCTCGTATCGCCGAACAGCGGCTCTGTTTCATAAGAGGCATAGGCGCTGCCCGTCCAGTCGGGCCGCTGGTTCACCTCCAGCCGTCCGCCCGTCCCCGCCAGCACCAGCGGCTGGACGAAGGGAAAGGTGACGTCGGCGTAGGAGACGCTGCCACCGATCGTCAGCCCCTTGATCGGGGCGGCGGTGATTTCCGCCTCAATGCCCTTGACCAGCACATCGCCCTGATCGCCGACAAAGACGCTCAGCTTGCTGAGAAGCTCGCTCGCCGTGGTCGCCCCATAGAGGCCAGTGAGGATCGGCAGCGCCAGAGCCTGCGACGCGGGCGTCGAGAGCGACTGCGATTGCTGGAAATGCTTATATTTCACATGATAGACGGCCAGGTTGGTACGCAACCGCCGGTCGAGGAAATCGACCTTTGCACCCAGTTCCCAGGATGTCGCGGTTTCCGGCTCATAGGGGATACCGCCGGTGTTGCCGCCCGACACGAACGAATTCGAGAATTTGCCATAGATCAACGTATCGTCGTTCGGCGTCCAGTTCAGGCCGATCAGGAAATTCGGCTTCGTCTTCTTGTAATCCGGCGGGACTATGGGCAGCCGTGGCGAACCCGACACGTCATAGCGGAAGAAGCTGCTTTTCGTATCCCGCGTGATCCGCGCGCCGGCCATGATCTCCAGCGTCGGCAATATCCTGTACTCGATCTGGGCATAGGCCGCGATCGAGGTCGCCTTGTTGAAATAGCGCCCCTCATTGCCGAGGGGGACCAGACCGCTCGCCGGGATCAGAGCAAAGGACAGAGTGTTCTGCTGCCCATAGGGACCGCCCGCCTCATCCTTGGAATGGAACCACAGGCCGCCGACGGTGATATCGAACTTGCCGGAGGAATAGTTGACCTGAAGCTCGTCGCTCCACTGCTTGGAGATGGAGCTGGCCTGCGCGGCGATACCCAGGAACCGCTGGCCGCCCAGATTCGCCTGCAAGCCTGCCAGCACGGCAGCCTGCGTGCCCGCCGGGAAACTGGCGAAGCCCGGCACGGCGACGGGCGCAAAGGCCGCGATCGCCGCCGGCGTCATGTTGAGGCCGCTCAGCCCGTCGATCGGCGTCGGGCCGATGACATTCGACTGGCGGAAGGCCGCGATATTCTTGACCGTGACACGGTCCACCGGTTCCCATGTCGCGGTCAGGCTGTGGCCATAGACCTTGACCTTGCGCGGCACGGCGAAGCCATTGGTGACGATGTCGGGCCGCTTCCCATTGGCTGCGGTATAGACATTCTGGCTCGAATAGAGCGTGTTCAGGAAGTTCGCGAGCGTGGGGCCGAGGGCGCCGGTGGCATTCGCCAGATCGAAGCCGACAAAACCAGTCGCGTCCGGCGTGCCGCGGTCGTCATTCTGGTCGAACTTGTACACGAAACGCAGGTTGTTGGTCGGCTCGAACTTCAGCGCGCCGAAATAGGAACTCGTGTCCACCGTGCCCAGATAATAGGGGGACTGCTGGACGCCGAAACCGGGCGACAGCGACCGGTCCCACACCTGCCCACCGGCGGCGTTATAGACCTCGCCGCGCCGGTAATTGTGAACATAGCTCACGAAACCGCTGAACGGCCCGACCTGCGGCAGGTCGGCGGTGATGCGGAAGCGCCCGGCATCACGGTTGCCCAGCGATGCATCGACCTTGATATGCGCCTCGCCCGACGGATCGCGCGTCACCACGCTGATCGCGCCCGCCGTGGCGTTGCGCCCGAACAGCGTGCCCTGCGGACCGCGCAGCACTTCCAGCCGCTGAATATCAGGCAGTTCGAAGATAGAGCCGCGCGGCGAGCTGACGTACACGCCGTCGATGTAGATGGACACCTGCTTGTCCGATCCCGGCACCACGCCAAAGCTGTTCTGGCCGCGGATGGTGAAGACGGGAACCTGGCTGCCGCCCGGCGACGGACGGACGATCACGCCCGGCGCGATGGAGGACAGGTCGTTGACGGAGAAGATACGGTTCGCCTGAATCGTCTCCTGCGTCAGCGCGGTGACGGCGATCGGCACGTCCTGCAGGCTCTGCTCGCGCTTCTGCGCGGTGACGATGATATCCTGGAGACCGACCTCCTGCGCGAACCCTTGCACGGGCGACAGCAATGCGACGGCGCCTGCCGTCGTCGTGAGAAAATGCCGTCGGCGAATGTTGATGGCTTTCATGAAACCCCCTCCTCCTATGTAACCAAGCGAGCCGGCGTCATCGCCATTCAGGTCTCGCTTGGCATATTGCCGCCTGCACCATATTGTGCAATCGTGAGTCGCATTGATGGACAAACAGGCCCGGCGATGCAATCCTAAAGTTCGAGCGGGATCATATTCACGTCCAAGTGAAATTACTCGTACAATTGCCGATATAATAGAAAAATACCGAATATACTTGGTCGATCGCCACTATAGGGGCATTGGCCCACAGCATTTAACTGCAACCAAAGCGCGCAAATCCTGTAAAAATAGCGCAATTATATATCGCAGAGAGTGGAGGCATATGGCAGTCGAACAGGGGAACAACCGGTCATCGCCGGAGCGCCTGGCGGTCATCACCGGCACGGGAGGCCTCGGTTATGAAGCCGCCCGGAAGCTTGCCGCGCAGGGTTTCCGCATCATCCTCGCGGGCCGGAATGAGGATAAGGGCCGGGCCGCGGTCGCCGCCTTGCAACAAGCCAGTCCCCACGCCACCATCCAGTATGAGCGGCTGGATCTGGCCAGCCTGTCCTCCATCTCTGCCTTTTCGACCGCACTGGCGGGCCAGCTCGCCGCCGTCGATCTCCTCATCTGCAACGCTGGCATCATGTCGCCCCCGCAGCGCCGGACGACCAAAGACGGTTTCGAAGTGCAGATGGGCGTCAATCATCTGGGGCATTTCGCGCTCACCGCCGGCCTGCTCCCGCTTCTCCGTCAGGCGCCATCCGCCCGCGTCGTCAGCGTGACCAGCCTCGCGCAGCATCACGCGAAAATCGATCTCGACGACCTGCAAGGCGACGCGCGCTACAATGCCGGACGCGCCTATTGCGCCTCGAAATTCGCGCAGGCATCCTTTGCCCGCGAACTGGACCGGCGAAGCCGGGAAGGCGGCTGGGGGATCGCAAGCCTCGCCGCCCACCCCGGCTTTGCCCGCACGAAATTGTTCGAAGGCGACCATGCACGGACCGGTGGCCCGAAAATCCTGTTGTCGGGCCTGCTGGGCCATCTGATCGGCCAGTCCGCGTCGGACGGTGCCGCGCCCATCGTCCATGCAGCGACAGCTCCCGACGCGAAAGGCGGCGAGCTTTATGGTCCCAAGGGCCTTTTCGAGATGCGGGGACCACCTGGCCCCTGCACCTTCGCCAAGGCCAGCGACGATCCTGAGCGCGCGGCCCGACTATGGATCTTGTCGGAGCAATTGACCGGCGTCCGCTTCCCGCAACCGTCCCGATAACCCGCCCACCGTCCAGACCGTCACAAGTCGGCTGGAACCCGCATACCGATTACGAGAGGATAGCTGATGAAAACGCGCACGCCCGGCCCCGGCAATGAGTGGCAGGCCCATTGGCCGTTGCTCCTCTCCGCCACGATGGGCGTTTCCGTCGCCGCGATCCCGCTCGCGACTCTGGGCGTCTTCATGGCCCCGCTTCAGGATGCCTTCGGCTGGAGCAGGACGGAGATTTCGGCGGGGCTGACCCTGTTCGCCTTCATCACCCTGCCCTTCATGCCGCTCGCGGGCATGCTCGTCGACCGATATGGGGCGAGGCGCGTCGCACTGCCGGGCCTGTTGCTCAGCAGCCTGGCCTTCGCCGCCTTTTCCGTCCAGACCGGATCGCTCACCCTGTGGTTCGCGACATGGGTCGCCTATACGCTTGCCTCGCTGTCCGCCAGCATCCTGGTCTGGAGCAGCGCCATATCCTCTGCCTTCCGGCATAATCGCGGCCTCGCGCTCGCCCTGCTGTTGTGCGGCAACGCCGTGACACAGGCGCTGGCCCCGCTGGCATCCCTGTGGCTCATCGACGCCTTTGGCTGGCGCGTCGGCTATATCGCGCTGGCGGGGGGATGGGGCGGTTCCGCCCTGCTGCTGGCGGCCCTGTTCTTCCGCGAGCGGGGAAAGACGGACGCCGCCACTCCCACCATGGAACAGGCGGCATCGGCGCAACCGAGCGGCTTGTCCGTCCCGCAGGCGCTGCGCAGCCTGCCCCTGTACCGCATCGCGCTGGCGACATTCCTGCAAACCACGCTTTCGGCCGCGACGGTCGTGCATCTCATACCCATGCTGACCTCGCTGGGGCAGACCCGCGCCGATGCGGCATCCTTTGTCGCCATTTTCGCGCTGGCGGCCATCGCCGGGAAGCTGCTGACCGGCTGGCTTGTCGACCGGGTCGATGCGGCATGGCTCCCGTCCCTCTGCTATGCCGGACCGGGGATCAGTTTCTTCCTGCTGCTCAACGGGGCCGGGTCGCCCGCCTTGCTGCTCATCGCCATTGCGGTGCTGGGCTATTGCTCCGGGGCATCGCTGCAACTCACCACCTATCTCACCACCCGCTTTGCCGGCCTGCGCAACTTCGCCACCATCTTTGGATTCATCTCGACCGTCATGGCGCTCGCGGGCGGTGTAGGTCCGGTCCTGGGCGGCCTCATCTTCGACTATTCCGGCGGATATGTGCCCTTGCTGACGATCGGCATGGTCACCGCCTGCGCGGCGGGCCTGTGCGTTCTCGGCCTGGGGCGCTATCCCGAATTCCGGCAGGAGCCAGCCGCCCATGCAGCATGATATTGACACGGCCCGCTCCCCCGCCCTCTATCGGCCCGCCATTGGGCGACCGCAGCAGCAACAGGAGAGTGTCGTGACGAATTCACGGATCTGGACCCGCAAGACACCCCCATTCCTCCTGACCGCAATAGCGATCATGACCGCATCGTCCGCCCCGGCGCAGCAGGCCCCGCGACCGCTCTACATGGCCCCGCAAACGCCATTCCAGACCATGACGCTGGCCGAAAAAGTCCAGCGCCTGTGCGACGAGCAGGAAATCCGGGATCTGGTGTCCATTTACGCGCATCGGGCGGCCCATGGCGTTTCCATGGCCGATCTGTTCACGGACGACGGGGCCTTCGTGAATCGCGTTCCGCAGGCTCCGACGCTGGAAGTGCGTGGACGCAAAGCGCTGGACGCCTATTATAACGGCCTGCCCACCACCGGGAATCATCCCATCCCCACGATTCATAATCATCTCATTGCCGTCTCCGGCCATGATGCGACCGGCATTTCCTCGATCGAAGTGCGGATCAGCGGGAATGGCCCGGACCGGATCGGGTCAGGCTATTATAACGACCGCTACAGGAAGGAGAATGGGCGGTGGAAATTCGTCCTGCGGGACGCGGATTTCTTTCATCTGACGACCATCGGCCAGTCATCGGATGCCCCTCCACCCAAACCGTAAAGGGCAATCCTATCTTGATGCTTCCTTGCCCGCCACCCTATCAGGGGCGGGCGCGCCCATGATGCAGTCCGCCACAGGCCGGTTTTTATTGACGTGGCACCGATCCTCATTCTTCAAGCAGGGATCATGTGCAGGAGTTGAAGCGTGCGTTCGACAAAGAAGAGCCTCCCCGTCGACCTGAGCGATGGTTTGGCAACCAAAGAGGGAGCGGAGACGATCGCCCCAATCGCAAAGCCCGCTGCGCCACGTGGCGGCACCGACCCTCGACAGATCCGCAGCGCCACTGCCCTGCGGGAAGCCCTGCTGACATTGCTGGAGCGCAAGGCCTTCGATCAGATCACGGTGCGCGAGATCGCTGCCGAAGCCGGGGTCAATAATTCGACCTTCTTCCGCCATTATGTGGATAAACAGGCCCTGCTCGATACCGTCGCGGCGGACGAGATCAGCCGGCTGGTCGCCTTCTCTCTGCCCTGGGGTCCAAAACTCGACGGCAACCGGGCCTTGTGCAGCTATGTGAATGACCGCCGCGCGCTTTGGAAAGCCCTGTTCAATGGTGGCGCGCGGGCGGCCATGCGCGAAGAATATCTGCGCCTGTCGAGAGAGGTCGCCGCCAAGCACACCGGTTCCACCAGTTGGCTCCCCAATGATTTCGCCATCATTTGCAGCACCATGCTCATCATTGAAACGATCAGCTGGTGGCTGTCCCAGAGCGAGCCGAATGTGCAGTCTGGCGAGGAAATAGCGGTGATGCTCGACCTGCTCCTGAGCGCCACCACCTCACAAAAGCCTCCTCCCCGGCGTCGTTGACGGGGCCATTCCCGGCAAGGATTATCGGGTGCTGTGCGACTATGCGGACAGCCACCGTAGCTTGTGGAACGCCCTGCTTGCAGGCGGAGCTATGCGCGCAGAATCAATGAAGCTTGCCGGATCATTGGCTGCCGTCCGAACGGTCCATTATCGGTACGACAACGCTGATCGTCGAGACAATATCATGAGGTGGCGGAAAGCAGGTGCGAAATGCCAGCGGATGCGATCATGGTGCCATGATCGCGAAAGGGGCCGGGCGATCCCCTCGCCCGGCCCCGTCCCGATTATTTCCTGGGCAGCTTGGCAAGGTCTGCCTGTATCGCGGCCAGCGCCTGATCCGTCAGCGTGTCCGGCGAATATTGCTGCACGATCTTCAGCGTCATGGACCGCGCCATGTCGACCTGCGGATTGCTGGAGAAGCCCGGCATATGCTTGTCGATCACCGCCTTGGCCGCCGGATCGTCCAGCAATGTGCCGATGTCGGTCTCCTCGACAGTATAGCTCGTGACCTTCGCGGCGGGGGCCGGGGCGGCGGGTGTCTGTGCAGGGGCCACCGCAGGGGCGACGGCGATCAGCAGGGCGGGCAGGATGGCAAGATAGTTCATGATCTTCCTCTCTCTCTTCTGTCAGGCTTCGTTCGACGTGGTAATATTGTCATCGGGATGGCGGCGGGTTCAGCCCAGCCCCGACGCTTTCCGGCCCGCCCCCGCGCCATGAAATTCCGCCGGTCCATCCGTTTCTCCGTCCCCGATAGGATGGATGGGCTGCGGATAGTCGCAGCCCATCCCGACCTTTACCGCGAGCCGAAAGCCAGCCGCAGGTTCAGGCCGAACTCACGCGGCGCCGTGGTCGTCACTTCCAGATAGTTGGTGCCGATGGTCTGCGACGCCGTGGCGCTGCGGATCGTGGAGGTCACGCCGCCATTGGTGGCGCTCAGCACCCGCTGGGTATTGAGCAGGTTCTTGGCGAACAGCGACAGTTCCCACGCCCCCTTGGGCGAGCGCAGGCCCGCATAAAGGTTGAGCTGCGAATAGGCGCGGACGTCGTCGAAGCTGTAGCTGGGATCCTGCCCATAGCTGGGATACAGGTTGAACAGCCCGCGCAGATAGGCGTCCGCCCGGTCGCTGACCGGCACCGCATATTCCGACTGGACCACCATGCTCCACTTGGGCGCAGTGTTCGACGGTCCGCTATAGTTGCACGCGGAGACATGGTCCGTCGCGGGCAATTGCGCGACCGTCACCGCGCCGGGGTTGGCGTCCGGCACGCCGTCGCCGTTCAGGTCGGTGCAGGCGATCCGCCCGCCCGTCACCCGGCCATTGGCGTAGCTGAAGGTCGCGCCGACGTTCCACCGGCGGGTCGCCTGGAAATTCGTCTCGATCTCGAAGCCGTCGACCTTGACCGGGACGGCGGCGACGAAGTTGAAACGGGCGGCATCCGGGATCGCGGTGGGGGTGCTATAGTTGATGTACCAGATCGACCCGCCGCGATAGCCATAGTTGGTGAAGTCCTGATGGAAGGCGGAGGCGTTCACCGTCAGGCGCCGGTTGAGCCAGCTCGTCTTCACGCCGACCTCGTAGGAGGTCGACTTCTCCGGCGCGGTCGTGATGAACGACTGCTCCAGCGCGGACCTGCGCGCGCTGAGGTTGCCGATCACGTTGAGGCCGGGCCGCCACGAACTGCCCACCGTGGCATAGGCCATGATGTCGCGGGTGAAGTCATGCTTGAGCGATCCGGTATAGATCACCGCTTCCGACCGGCTGAGGTAGGACGGCTGGGCCGTGCCGCGCACCATGAAGTCGCTGCTTTCCTCATAATCGATATAGCGCAGGCCGCCGGACAACTCCGTCGCGTCGCCGATGTACGCGGTGATATTGCCGAACAGCGAATGTTCGTTCCGCCGGCCCGGACGGGCGGTGGCCGACGTGTCGAAGAACAGGAAGGAAGGCGAGATACGGATCGCCGTTTCCTGGTTGATATAGTTGGACTGCGACACATGGTTTATCATGCCGCCAACCACATAGCTGAACATGCCCAGCACCCGCTCGTCGGACGACAGGCGCAGTTCGTGCGTGTCCTGTGTCTGGCGGATGTCCGTGCACTGGTAGAAGTCGCCGTTCGTCGCGCCAAAGCCGAACAGCGCCTGATTGGTGGAGCAGACCGGCTGAAAGCCCGCCGGGTCGGTCAGGGTGCGCGGCGTGGTGCCGGTCAGGGCGTTGGCCTGGTCATATTGCGACACGCCCCGGATATGCTGAACGCTGCGCGACCCGACATAGCTCAGCTTCTGCCCGGCGAACCGCCAGTCCGCGTTCCACGTCATCACGTCGAACCGCTGGATGTTGGACCGGAAACCATCGGTGATCGCCTGCCGCTGGAACGGGTCGATATAGGCGGGGGCGGACGATTGCGTCGCGTCGAAAAAGCTGATCGAGGCGAGCTGGTTAAAGCCGCGCTGCCGCCGGTCCGTGCTCTGGTACAGGAAATTGGCGCTGATGTTGTCGGTCGGTTCGAACCGCACGCTCGCCCGATAGGATTCGGTGCGGGCATAGGGGCTGGCGCTGCTGTTGACGCTATAGGTCCGGTTCGCCTCGTTCCGGTCGTAGAAACCGGCCAGGCGCACGGCCAGCACATCGTCGATCAGGGGGATGTTGACCGCGCCATGGACGTTGCGGCCGCTGTTGGAATTGACCGTCCCGCTGACATAGGCGCCCACGTCCTTCAGGTTGGGCTTGCGGCTGGTGACGGTGATGGAGCCAGACGGCGACGCGCGCCCGCGCAGCGTGCCCTGCGGCCCGCGCAACAGTTCGACCTGGCCCACGTCGTACATGGCCGCGAACAGGATGTTCGATTCCATCGGCGCATCGTTGAGGTAGAATTCGACCGCAGGCAGGCCGCCCGTGTCGATGTCGAACTTCACGCCGCGCACCGTCGCACCCGCGCTGAACCCGTTGGAGGCGTTCGTCAGTTGCAGGCCGGGCACGACATTCTGGATGTCGCGGAATTCGCGCAGGTTCAGCTTGTCGATCGCGTCCGCCGTGACGGCGTTGATCGTCGTCGGCACGTCCTGCAACCGCTCGTCCTTGCGGCGCGCGGTGACGATGATGTCTTCCGAGACGCTGGCGCCATTCTGGTCGGCGGGGGTCTGGGCCATCGCGGTGCCGGTGGATGCGACGATGGCCACCATGGCCACGCCCGCAAAGGCACGCGAGATATAACTGCTGTTCATAAAACTCCTCACTGAAATGGTCCCCGGTCGTTGCCGGGGCCTGTATGATTTTGCTGGATCAGGGGCGGACTTCGATGGCGGCGACGACCGCCTGACCGCCCGTGGCGGGGAAATCGGGCGGCACCGTGCCGTTTTTCACCACCGGTGGGACACTGCGCGAACCCCCTTTGAGCGGCCCACCCGCCGCATCCTCCACGCAGAATGGCTTCACGCCGAACGACTTCATGTCCGACGATTGCACGATGGTCTTGCCATGGGTCTTGACCATCCACGTCCCCGCCGGAACCGGCAGGGTGTTGGAGACGCTCTCCCCCTCGCGCCCATAGTCCTGGCGTTCCGGTTGCGGGGCCATGCCGCGCCCGCCGAACGCGGCGGGGTTCAGCGCGATGACCCTGCCCCCCGTGCCGAAATTGTCAGAACCGACACGAAAAAAACGGGTCGCGGAAGAACCGGCCACGGAAGAGAAGGCCGGCGCTGCCCAGATCGGGGAGATGATCAACAGGGGCAGCGCCGCAGGCATGCGCGCAAAATGGGAGGATGCGCGCATTTTCAGAAAGTCGGTGACGCGGCGGCGGGCACGCGCATCGGTCCGGGACCATGCGGCGCGGCGCGGCGGCGCGGGCCGGCACGCAGGGCGGCAGCGCGGACGGCAAAAGGGCTTGGAACCGCTCGATATTCCGCGGCGAAATTCCACATGGCGGGCGTCCGCTCGGCGATCGTCTGCGCGAAGTCCGGGGATGACGAGCCAAAAAGGCGGGGCTTCCGATAGCCGACGCGAACGATGCGCAAGAGACCTGATATGCAGCGGATAGCCGGAGACGCGCCACTCGCGGGCCGTCGGGGCTGGATGTCGACTGGCGTCAGGGGACCGGCGGCGGCCAGAACGCGGCAAAGGCATGTTGTCGCGATACCGACCCACTCCTTCATCCTTGCCTCCTGCATCATAAAACGCGATTTATAATCGCATTGCTCTGCGATATTTAGTCGCATAGATTGGCAAGGCCGTATCCGTCAATCGGTAAGGCATATTTAATGCGTTTATCGTCCCGCTTTTCCGCTCCGAAAATCCGGCCGGGAAGCGAGGGCGCGGACGATCATGGCGGGGAGCCTTCCTTCAATATGCAGGATTATCAGATGGATAATGCTTCTCCCGACGATCCTCTCGCACCGCTGGACAGGGACTCCCGGCTTTTCTGGATCGTCGCGCAAAATTTGTATGACCAAATCGCGGACGGAAAATGGGTGGTGGGCGATCGGCTTCCGTCCGAACGGGCATTGGGCAAGTTGTTGGCGGTGAGTCGCCCGACGATTCGCGAGGCGCTGATCGCGCTGGAGACCAGGGGCTATCTCGATATTCGGCCCGGCGCGGGCGCGCATGTGGTGGCCATCCCGTCCCGTCGATCGCCCCCCGATCCCGACACGGGCGTGCTCGAACGGCTTCAGGCGTGCCTGTTGATCGAGGGGGAAGCGGCGACCCTCGCCGCCCTCAACATCGGGGATGGCGAGCTTGCCGAGCTGGACCGGGTCGCCCGGCAACTCGATGACGCGGACTCCCATGCCAGCCCGTTCGAGGCGTCGGAACGCAAATTCCATCTCCTGATCGCGCACGCGACCGGCAACGCCACGCTGCTCTCCATCATCGACAATCTCTGGCAGGCGCTGGACCGACCCGTGGCGGAGCATCGCCTGTCATCGGGATTTGGCCAGCCGGGTTCCGCTCTGTCCGGTCCGGGCCAGTCGGCTCCGGCACAGCGGGCAGGCACTCCCGGCGAAAACCGGCATCAGGCGGTGGTCCAGGCGCTGCGTCTTCGCGATGCGCCGCTCGCGCGCGATGCGATCCGTGCCCATCTCGGCGCCATTCTGGCCCAATTCCTGTCCCTTATCGAGGAGGCGGAGGTTGCAAAGGTGCGCGCGGCAGGCCGCTCGACCCGCCAGCGGTTCGCCCTCCCCCAGACCTGATCCCGCCCCTTTCCCCTGCCTCCAACAGGAGAAACGTCCCGGTCGCCCCCGGGCCGGGCCTCAAACCCGCCCCGCCTCCCCTGCTCACGAAAAGGGCCGGGCAGCGCGGAAGACACCCCCGCACGCCCGGCCACAGATTTGCATCATTCCCCACCAAACCGCGCGGAAAGGCGCAGGAGCGTCAACCGATGAACATGCCGCCATTGACCGGCAGAACCACGCCCGTGACATAGCTGGCGCCATCGGACGCCAGATATTCGCACGCCGCGGCGATGTCGTGCGGCGTTCCGGCGCGTGGAATGGGAATATGCTGCGCGATCACGTCCAGCGGCGGGAAAGTGCCTGCCGCAATTCCCTGCTCCGCCATCGGCGTGGCGACGACCGACGGCGGGATCGTGTTCACGGTGATGCCCTGCGCCGCATATTCCCGCGCCAGCGCCCGCGTCAGCCCGATGACACCGGCCTTGGCGGCGGAATAATGGGCGCGATCCGCCGCGCCCGACTGAGCCGCGTGGGAGGAGATGGTGATGACCCGGCCCCATTGCGCCTCGACCATGTCAGGCAGGGCCGCCTGCACCGTGTGGAACACGCCGGTCAGGTTGATGTCGATCATTCGCTGCCAGATCGGGACCGTCACGTCCTTGAACGCGATGCCTTCGGAAATGCCCGCATTCGCCACGACGATGGCAATGGGACCGAGCGTCTCGCGGATGGCGGCATAGGCGGCCTCCACATCCTCCCGGTTCGACACATCGACCCGCCGGGCCAGCACATTCAGGCCCTCCGCGCGCAAGGCCGCGCCTTCCTTCTCCAGCGCCGCATCCTGAAGGTCGAGCATCGCGACAGCATGCCCCTTGCGCGCGAAAAGCTGCGTGACGCCCAGCCCGATCCCCGACGCGCCGCCGGTGACGACGACAACCCGATCCGTACCCATATCTCTCTCCCTGCCGTTATTCAGGCGGCCCCGCCGTGATGACGGGGCCGCCAGTCGCTTCAGATCTGCGCCAGATCGACGTCGACAGCGTCCAGGGCTTCGTTGCTGAACTGGCCCGGCGCGAACTTCTGGACGGACCGCAGCGTCATGCCCTTGGCCATCGCGATGCGCTTGTCCGCCGTCATGCCGGGGAAGTGCTTGTCCAGCACCGCCCGCGCGTCGGGGTTCTTCAGCAGATCGCCGATCTTCGTCTTGCCGGTGGACAGGCCCGCGTTGCCCGCGACGGGCTGCGCCTGCTCGACGACCGGCGTGGCGGGGGCAACGGTCGACAGGTCCAGCCCCACGGCGGGGGTCAGGCGGACATGCAGTTCCGAAAGGCCACGGATGATGAAGCTCGGCTCAAAGTCCAGCTTGCGGTTGTCCGCGGTGCCATGCTTCTCCTCGACCAGTTCGATATTGGACGTATAGGCCAGCAGCTTCTCCAGCAGCACCCGCACCTCGACACGGGCCAGCGGGGCGCCCGCGCAGACATGCTTGCCGCGCCCGAACGCCAGATGCTCCTTGATCTTGGGGCGGTCGAGCACGAACTTGGTCGGCTCTTCCCAACGATCGGGGTCGCGGTTGGCGGCGGAGATCGCCACCAGCACCTTCGTCCCGGCGGGCACGTCGCGGTCGCCGATCTTGGTGTCCTTGCGCGCCAGACGCGCGGTCTGCTTGGTCGAGCCTTCCAGGCGCAGGACTTCCTCGATCAGTTGCGGGATCAGCTTGGGGTCGGCGCGCAGCTTGTCCTGCAGGCCCGGCTGGTCGGTGATGTAGCGGATGGAGTTGCCCAGCAGCTTGGCGCTGGTGTCCTGCCCTGCGCCGAACAGGAAGGTGGTCATCTTCACGATCTCGACCAGATCGGGCAGGGAGCCGTCCGGGAAAGTCGCGAGAGACAGTTCGGTGAGAATATCCTCGCGCGGCGTCTCGCGGCGGTCCTGCACATAGCCGGCGAAATAGCCGCCCATGACGACCAGCGGGTGGTCGGGCGAGCTGAAGTCGTTCTTGGCGGACTCCAGATTGCCCGGTGCGGGCGCGGCCTCGATGACATCCATGAACATCTGGCGGTCTTCGGCGGGAACGCCCAGCAGGTCCGCGATGACCAGCGTCACGAACGGCGTCGCGACTTCCTTGATGAGTTCGCAACCGCCCTTGGCGACCATCTCGCGGATGATCCGGTCGGAGAAATCGTCGATGAACTCCTCATTCTTCTTCAGCCGCGACGGCGTGAACAGGCGATTGAGGAGCGTCCGGACGCGCGTATGCTGGTCATCGTCATAATTGACGAGCAATTCGCCGCCCAGGAACTGGTCGCGATGCGCTTCGACCTGCTCGGTGATGTCGGAGCCGGTGGGGGTGAAGGGCAAGGGGGCCGCCGCGCCCGCCAGACCGATGATCGCGGAGAAATCGGCGTTGTTCTTGAGGACTTCCAGCGTCTCCTCAAAACCCGTGACGATCAGATAATCCTTGCCCGGCGGCTGATAGATCGGCCCCTTCGCCCGCACCGCCTCGAAAAAGGCGTACGGCTCCTTCAGGATTTCATAGTCGGTGAAATAGTCCCGGTCTTCCAATGGCTGCACGATATGTCTCCTCTCGCGCGCCCGAATCCGGGGCGCCAATAACTATGCGATTATTCGTCGCGTAGTCCGCAACGTCCACCAGCGTCAAGGCGCTAAAATGAGACGATAGTGTCGCATCTTCCCCGGCTGTCAGCGCCGGGGCGGATGGGGATCGCTCACGACTGCCGGACGATCAGCGGGCGATCTTCGTCATGAGCAGTCCATAGCCTTCGCCGATTTCCCCGCTGCCGCTGTCCGACCGCTGGAACGCCATCCATTGGCCGTCGGGGCTGACGACGGGATTGCTGATGTCGGCGCTGCTGCCCGGCTTTGTCCCGACGACCATCCGGCTGACCGTGCCCCCCGGCCGGAGTTCCAGCGCGCAGATGTCCAGGGCCGGCAGCCCCGGCTTGTCCTGCTGGCCACATTCGACCGCAGCCCATGATCCGTCGGGGGCAATGCCCTCCACTTCATTGTAGCGGCCAGGCTGGCTCAGATAGACGATATTCTCGTTGGTCGCGATCCGGTTGCCCATCACGGAGATGGTGAAGTCGCCCGCCCTGACCGATCCCATGCAGGAATAGACAAGCTCTTCATCGTTCGCGCGAAAGTCCTGCGGTTCGATAAAGCCACATTCCTTGGGCAGGGTCGCCATGATCTCCCGCTTGTTGGCGATCGCTGGCGTCCCGTTGCGATAGACGATCTCCGCCACGTACCGCTTCGTCGGGCGGATGAAGGCCAGTTGCCAGTTTTCGGCAGGCTTCAGGGCCGGTTCGATGGTGGTCCAGGCGATCAGGTTGCGCTTGCGCGAAACCGCGATCCCCTCGAACACCGCCTCGCCCAGCGGCTGAAGCCCTCCCGACAGGCTCTTGTCGAGTATCCACATCTCCAGATGGGCGCGCACATTCGGGCCACTGTTGTGCCGGGGCGCGGTGACGAGGAAGTCGCCGCTGGGCAGATACTGGATACGCATGATGCCCAGATGCGGCATGTGCCGCGTCAGGTTGCGGACCTTACGGGTCGCAATGTCGATCTCATAGGCGTCGCCATACGTCTTGCCGACAAAGGCGATTTTCCTGCCATCGGGCGAAAAGGCGGCGCGCCCGCCGAAGGAGGAGAGGACAGTGGCCGTGTCCACACTGCGTTCGGCCGGGAGCGGCTGGCCATGGGCCGCCCATCCGGGCAGGAGCATTGCGCCCAGCAGAAGAGCGCGCCGAAACAATCGAACCATGAAGAAACCTCTTGATGTCAGGGAGAGGACTGAGGGTGGCCGCACCAGCCTCAGCGCGCAGAGAGTTTCGAGAGGAAAGCGTAGGATCGCGTCGCCGCCTCCAGCCGGGGAATGGCAAAGGGCGGCTCCTGCTCGACATAGAAATGCCGAACCCCGGCGCGATGCGCCTCCGGCAGCAGCCTGGCCCAGTCCACCGTGCCGCTGCCCACCTCGGTCGGGTTCATCGCGATCGTGAAGTTGGGCGTGGTTCCGGCGGCGACATCCTTGACGTGCAACTGCCTGATCCGGCCGTGGTGGGCGCGCAGGAACTGCACCGGGTCCATGCCCGCCGCCACGATCCAGCCTGTATCGACCTCGAAACTGACCAGCGCGGGATCGGTCTCCCGCCACAATATCTCCCATCCGGTCGTCCGGCCCACCGACGCGAACTCGACATTGTGATTATGATAGCCGACGCCGATGCCCAGCGGCTTGAGCGCGCGGCCCTTGTCATTGAGCAGCGCGGCCGTCCGCTTCCATATATCTTCACCCGCCGCCGCGACCGATCGACTGATCGCCATCGGCATGCTTTCGCCCGGATTGGGCCGGAACCCGTCCGGGAACAACAGGATCGGCGCCACCGCCCATTTCGCCCCCAGCACGCCCAGGCTGTCCGCGATCTTCGCCGCATCGCTGGCCATGGACAGGCCGTTGGGGCTGCCCTTGGTCAACAGCGGCAGGTGGAGACTGGTGATGCTGATGCCGGCGCGCCGTGCCGCCGCGGCGATCTCCGCCGGCTGGCGACCGAGCAGGCTGGGCAGTTCGACCTCGCGATAGCCGATGGCCGCGACACTGGCGAAGGTCGCATCCAGATCGCGCCCGATGCCGTCGCCCAATGTGTAGAGTTGCAATCCGATGGGCCGCCCGATCCTTTGGAAGAACGGCGGACGGCTGCGGGCCGCCGGGGATATGCCGCCCATCGTGGCGGCAAGGCCGACAGCGCCCAACCCGCCCAGGATTGCGCGACGACTGACGTTGGTCATTTCATTCTCCGGTAAGACAGAAATAGGGGCGGCCCGCTCACTGGCGGGCCGCCCACCGGATCAACGCGATCCCAGCGAAACCCGCGCTGTCAGGCCGAATTCGCGCGGCGGCGTCACCGTCACGCCGGAGTAGTTGCTCTGGTAGCTCGCCGAACCGAACGCCCCGCCCGCACCCAGATTCACATAGGTGACGGCGGTGGTGTAGGGGCTGCTTTCGGCGGAAACGACCTTGGTCAGGTTGAACAGGTTCTTGGCGAACGCGGTCAATTCCCAATTGCCGCCGGGCGAACGGATGCCGGCATACAGGTTGAAGATCCCATAGGCGCCGACATCGTCATAGGGGTTGTTGGGATCGGTCGACCCCTCTCCCCGCCAGTTGAGCAGGCCGCGCACATAGCCATCGAACCGATTGTCGAGCGGCAGCGTCAGTTCCGCCTGCACCGATCCGCTGAGACGCGGCAGGAAGGTCGCGGGCTGCCCTGCACTGGGACATTCGGCCAGATGCTCCCCCTGATAGGCGGTCTGGAGCTGGCCCAGCGTCGGAACGGCGGTGTCCGGGATGCCGTCGCGATTGACATCCGTACAGGCCAGCTGCGACGCCTTGATCTTGCTGTGCGAATAGTTGGTGATGGCCGTGATGCGGAACGTCCGCGACGGCGCAAAGGTGATTTCCGATTCCAGGCCGTTGATGCTGACCGGCACCGCCGACACGAAGTTGAACTGTCCCCGCTCGTCCTGACCGGAACTGTTGACGTTGATATAATAGATGCCGGTCGCGGCGCGGAACGGATAGTTTTTGAAATCCTGATGATAGCCGGTGAGGTTGAAGGTCAGCCGCTTGTCGAACCACTGCGACTTGATGCCGATTTCATAGGAGGTCGACGTTTCGGCATCGAGGTTGACATGGCTCAGCTCCAACGCCGTCTGGCGGCTGGAGAAATTGCCCACGGCCCGCACCGGCGGACGGAAGGACGTGCCCGTCATCGCATAGACCATCAGGTCGTCGTTGACCTTGTACCGCGCGGTCGCGCTGTAGATGGTCTTGCTGACCTTATAGTCATTTTCCGTGCCGGGCGACCGGCGGCAGGTGCCGTTGCCATAGGTCTGGCGCGTGCAACTGATGAACAGGCCGTCCGTCTCATTGTCGAACTTGATGTGGCGCAGGCCGCCGGACAGTTCGAACCCTTCGCCCAGATAGGCGACAACATTGCCGAAGTAGGATTCCTCCGTCGATGCGCTGGGCGGGCTATAGATGGGCGTGCCGTTGAAGATCGCGCCCGTGACGGCGGACAGGGCTGTCACGCCTGCCGGAATCCGGGGATCTTGCGCGTTGGTCACGGGGAAATAGCCACGGATGGCGCCCGACTGGGTCAGGTTGATTTCCGCGCTGCCGGTCTGGCGGAAATAGCCGACGACATAGTCGAAGAGATTGGCGACCCGCTCCACATTCTGGAGGCGGATTTCGTGGGTATTGCCCTTGGAGATGGTGTTGCCATCCTGGAACAGGCGCAGCGCCGGGAAGGTGACGCCCTGATCCTGGTTCGTGCCGTTGCGGAAATCATTTTCCAGCCGCGAACCGACATAGACCAGCGTCTGGCCCGCAAAATCCACGCCCAGATTCCAGCCATAGAAGCGGAAGGTCTGGCGCAGCGTGCGCGGGTCGGTCGTCACCGCCGCCCGGTCTTGCGGCGTGAAGAATCCGCTGTTCAGGCGCGGGGAGGTCAGCGCGGCGCTGCCCAGGATCGTCCCGGCCGGCAGGGGCGAGATATTCTGGTCGATGCCCGGCGTGAAGCCCGGCACCAGATTGCTGTAGGACTGCACCTGGTCGAACTGCCGCGAAGTCGCCTGCAAGCTCTGGTAGAGGAAACCGCCACGCAGCCAGTCCATCGGCTCCGCGCGCACGCTGACGCGGATGGACTCCGTCTCGGCCCTCGGCTGGACGGTGCTGTTCACGCTCCTGATGCGCGATCCCCGGCCATGGTCGCCCAGGCCTGCGACGCGGACCGCCAGCTTGTCCGCAATGATCGGCACGTTGATCCCGAACTGCAGGTTGGCGGCGCCATCCGACGCGACCGTCCCGATGATCGTGCCACCCGCCTGATTAAGGTCGGGACGGCGAGGCGCCACGGTGATGGAGCCGGAGGGCGTCGCCCGTCCGCGCAGCGTACCCTGCGGACCGCGCAGCACCTCCACCTGTCCCAGGTCATACATCGCCTGCAACACGAAGTTGGAGCCGACCGGCGCATCGTTGAAATAGAATTGGATCGTGCCATTCTCGCCGGAGACGTTCACGTCCTGGTTGACACCGCGCATGGAGGAACTGGAGCCGATGCCATTGGCGTTGGGGCTGAGCGACAGGCCCGGCACCACCGACGTGATTTCCTGGAAATTCCGCAGGTTCAGCTTCTCGATGGTTTCGGACGTCACGGCGTTGATGGTCAGCGGCACATCCTGCAACACCTCGTTGCGGCGGCGCGCCTCGACGATGATGATCTGGTCCTGACCGTCGGAGGCCGCGGATTGTTCATCCGATTGGGGTGTCTTCGCCTGCTCTTGTGCTGCGGCGGTCCTGGCCTGTGCCAAGGATGGAATCGACAGCGACAAGATGCTTGCTGCCCCCAGCAAGATAGCGCGATTCATGATCATAACCCCTCTCCTATCTTCACCCCTCTATCGAGGTGGATATTCTCCCATTATTTTTCGATTATCTTTTCATGCATCCATTTTATGGATTGCACTGTTCTTGCGTGACTTGCAGCCATGCGTCTCCCCAGACTGCATGACTGCCAACAACCGCCAGACCCGGCGGAACATCGAAACCCGGAAGATAGCCCTCTAAGCGACGTCGAGTCGATTAATCTCCGATATTTTCTGATATGTCGATCCAAAATTTTCCAGCCAGCGGATTATCGCCTTGCGGGCCGCGCTCACCCGGTCGACGTTGAAGCCGCCCGCAAAGGCCATGCCGCGCGCCACCGTCTCGATAATCGTCGACAATTCCTCCGGCGCGATGCCCGGAGTGTCGATCCCTTCCGCTTCCAGCGTCTCACGGATGACCCTCGCCTCGATCGCGTTCAGCGTGCGGCCGAATTCGGCGATCAGGCCATGCATGGACTTGCGATGGTTGGCCAGCGCCAGAAATTCGATGTGCAGCACCGCATTGGACGTGTCGCAGCTCAGTTCGAACAACCGCGCGAGCGGGTTCTCCTGTACGATCACCTCCTCCAGGGCGGCGAGATATTTGTCCGTCACATGGCGGAACAGCGCCTCGAACAATTCATCCATCGTGCGGAAATAATAATGGACGATCTGCGGCTTCAACTCCGCATAATGGCCCAGTTTGCGGGATGTTACCTGCGCATAACCCTCCTCCCGCATCAGATTTTCCGCCGCGTCGAGAAGCTTCTGGCGCGTCGCTGAACTTTCCTTTCCGATCCTGCGATTCACCATGCGAAAACTCCCGATGCAATGTGGCGCACTGGCCCAGGCCGCCTGAATTGCCGAGGGTTCCCGCAATGTCCAGATCATTGCGCGGCGGCCCTCGCCACGAAGGAGGTGCAGACGCCGCCCGCACTCACCGACCCGCCGCTCAACAACTGGCATGTGCCGCAACCGCCTTCGCCCGCGGCAAAGAAGGTGCACAGGCTGCAATGGCGCGCGCGATCCTTCGACACATCGACATAGCCCAGCGCCGAACGCCGGTTCATCTGGGAAAGCGCCATGCCGCTGCTACAGGCCGGCGGGGCGGCGACAGCCTCCGCCGCAGCCAGCATCGTCAGCGGCGTGACGGCGCAAAGCGACAATAAATCCCGTCGTGAAACCCGCATTATCCTCTCTCCCTTTCCTGTCTGTTTTATCCTCTGCGCCGTCAGTCGTCGGACGTGCGGAACTGGTCGTGGCACGCCTTGCAGGCACCGCCCAGCTTGCGGATTTCGCCGCGCAGGGCGCTGGCGTCACCGGCCGCGACGGCGCGTTCGACGGCGGTGGCCTGCCGCGCGAAATTGTCCTGCGCGGTCCGAAACGCGGGCGCATTGCCCCATATCTCCGCGCGCGCGGCGGTCTTCACACCCGGCTGCGGCCCGCTCCCCTGCGGAAACCAGCGATATTGGGCCTTGCTGGCGGCGACAATATCGCGCGCGGCCGCCTGAAGGCGCGGCGATCCCGCATCGCCCTGTCGCACCCCTTCCGTCAGCCCCTTCATCGCGGCGCCCAGCGCCCGATACCCCGCCACACGGCTGCGCACGCTATCCGCCGGGACGGCGGCAAGGGACGCGGTGGCGGCGCATATCAGGGCCGTCATGATCGGAATGGCAGGGCGCATGCGATGAAGGCTCCAATTATATAAAACAGGGGGAACAGGCCGCGCGGATCGCGGCCGATGGGCGCGTTCAGGATGTCTTGGGCGCGCGATAGCGATCATGGCACTGCTTGCACGGCATCGCGTCGATCATCAGCCCGGTGACGGCATTGACGTCCCCGCCCTGCCCCGCCTTGGCCATCGCCTCCGCCTTGACGGCGAAATCGCGCAGCGCGCGCATATAGTCGGGGTGGTTCGACCACACCTCCGGCTTTGACCGACCGCCGGGGGCCACCGTCTCGAACGCGGCCACGGAATCCCGCGCGGCCTCCGCGATGGACCGGGTGGTTTCCGCCAGTTTCGACGCCGGCGCGCTGCCCGCCGCGATCATGCCGAGGGTCTTCGCATCCTTGTCCAGCCGCAACATGACCTGTTGCCGTTCGAAGATGATCCCGTCGGCTTCGGCCTTGTCGATGACCGGCGCATCGGCCCCTGCAACGGCAGGAGTCACTTCGCTCCAGCCCGCCTGATGGAAGGAGAATAGTGCAATTCCCACCGCCATGGCGCAGGCCCATTTCCGCTTCGCGCCCTGCAATCCCGTCCTTCTGTCCAAAGTCTCTCTCCTCACCGGGATGCGTTTCACCTGCGAACAGGCGGCTCCCTTTCGCGTGTGCAAGGGCCGGGGCGGGCATCGCAAATGCACCGCTTGACCACCGCGCCGGCATGACGCTATGCAAGTGCACAGCATACGGTCGAAGACCAGGACCGTAAAGCTAAGAATAGAGCGATTTTACGAGATTTTGGCGGGAAGGCAGGGCGTCGCAAAGGGCGTCATGTCGCGGGGAGGCAGGCGTCGATTCGTCACGCCCATGCACGCCCCGCGCCGCATCACGACAACAGGGCCACGATGGCGCGCGGCATGACGGCGCGGTCGATGGCTGGAGGAGAGGATCTATGGCGAAACCCGTTCGACCGGCCCGATGCGCGCGATGTCAGCCGCGATGCGACGATGCCGCATGTCCCGCCCCGTACGCCGGTCATGGCGCGGTGGGCCGGGTGGCCATGGCGGTGAAGGCATGACGGTGGGGGGACTATCGCGCACGCCATCGCGTGCCCGCCGCCACAGCCTGATCGCGGCGGCGGGGCTTGCGGTCAGCACGCTCACCTATGCGCTGGCGGCGGGCGCACCCGGCGAACCGGCCCGCGCCGCTGCCGAACCGGCGACCGCTGGCGGCCTGCCGGGCTTTCGCCGCCTGAACGAGAGCCAGTATGTTCGCTCCATCCAGCAGATATTCGGCCCGACCATTCGCGTGCCGGGCCGTTTCGACCCGCCGCTGCGCGAGGAGGGGCTGATGGCGATCGGGGACAGCCATGTCACCGTCTCCCCCTCCGGTTTCGAACAATATGAACTGCGCGCGCGGGAGATTGCGGCGCAGGTCGTGGACGATACGCACCGCAAGGAGCTGGTGCCCTGCACGCCCGCATCCCCCACGGCCTTCGACCCGGCGTGCGCGGCCCGCTTCTTCGCCAGCTACGGGCGTCAGTTGTACCGGCGCCCGCTGTCGAACCGGGAAAGCGAATCCCTCCTCGGCCTGGCGAAGGCCGCCTCCGACCAGAGCCGGGACTTCTACGCCGGTCTGGAACTGGGCCTGTCCCGCCTGCTCGTCTCCCCGAAATTCCTGTTCCGTATCGAGGGCAGCCAGCCCGCCCCGGACTACCCCACGGCCACCGCCAACGCCATGGTCCTCGACGATTATTCGCTGGCCACGCGCATCAGCTTCCTGCTGTGGGACGCGCCGCCCGACACCGAACTGCTCGACGCGGCCGAACGGGGCGACCTGCGCGATCAGGCCGGGCTGGTCCGACAGGTCGACCGCCTGATGGCCTCGCCCCGTTTCCAACAGGGCGTGCGATCCTTCTTCGCGGACATGTTCGGGTTCGAACAATTCTCCGGCCTTGCCAAGGATCAGGCGATCTACCCCAAATTCAATTCGGATCTGGCGAAAGACGCGCAGGAACAGCTGCTACGCACTTTGGTTGATCATCTTGTAAGCAGACAGGGCGATTATCGTGACTTGTTCACGACGAAAAAGACCTTCCTCAACCGCAATCTGGGCGCCCTATACAAGGTACCGGTGCCGGAAGCGGGGATGGAGGGCTGGGCGCCCTATGTCTTTGGCGCCGACGAACCCCGCGCCGGCATATTGACGCTTGCGGGTTTCCTGATGCTCGACCCCACTCATGAAGGACGCAGCTCGCCAACGATCCGGGGCAAGTCTGTGCGCGAGTTCCTGCTGTGCCAGCCCATTCCCCAGCCGCCGCCGAACGTGGACTTTGCGGTGGTGCAGGACGTGCACAATCCCCAGCATCGCACCGCACGGCAGCGACTGACCATCCATCAAGAAAATCCGGCGTGCGCGGGATGCCATGCGCTGACCGACCCCATCGGCCTGTCGATGGAGAATTACGACGCCACCGGCGATTTCCGCACCCATGAGAATGGCGCGCTGATCGACGCGACCGGCACGTTCGAGGGCAAGCCCTATACTGGCCTGATCCAGCTTTCGCGCCTGTTGCACGACAGCCCGGCGGTTCCCGCCTGTCTTCTGCAACGCGCCTATGAATATGGCGTGGGTCGTTCGGCCACCGGAGAGGACAAGGACTGGCTCGACCACACCGGGCAAGCCTTCATGCGCGACAAATATCGCTTCCCGTCACTTTTGCGGCGGATCGCGACCAGCAGCGCTTTCCGCCGGATCGCACCGCCCGCGCCGGTCGGTCCGGCAAAGATAGTGGCGTCCCGATAACGACAAGAGCTGACAAGAGAGGATGAACCGATGGCCCTTTGGACACGGCGCAATTTACTGAGGGGAATGGCAAGAGGATCGGCGGTTGCGGTCGCGCTCCCGTTCCTCGACCTGTTCCTCGACAATCATGGGGAGGCGCTCGCATCGGGCGCTCCGATCCCGACCCGGTTCGGGACATGGTTCTGGGGATGCGGGGTCAACACCGCACGCTGGTTCCCGACGAAGCTGGGCGCGGATTATGACATAAAGGAAGAGCTGCGACCGATAGCGCAATTCAAGGACAAGGTTTCGATCTTCTCCAACTTCAACTGCAATCTGGATGGCAAGCCCAACCTCGTTCACTGGTCGGGCGTCATGGCCACGCTGAGCGGCACCGCCCCCACCAAGGGCGGCGTGTCGGGCGGCAGTTCGGAAGCGCCCACAATCGACTGTCTGATCGCCGACCATATCGGCAAGACGAACCGCTTTCGGTCGCTGGAATTGGCCTGCACCGGCCAGTCGGGCGTCAGCTACAGCATGCGGACCGGATCGACGGTCAATCCCAGCGAAGTCGACCCGATCAACCTCTATCGTCGTCTGTTCGGGGCCGAGTTCCAGGATCCCAACAAGGCCGACTTCACCCCCGATCCGCGTATCATGCTGCGGCAGAGCGTCCTCAGTTCGGTCAAGGACGACCGCGATGAGCTGATGCGTTCGCTGGGCAGCGCCGACAGGCAGCGTGTCGATCAATATTTCACCTCCGTCCGGCAGGTCGAACAGCAATTGGGGCAGCTATTGGAGAAGCCCGCCCCGGCGGATGCCTGCGTCATGCTGAAGGAACCCGGCAAGTCCCAGCTTGGGCCGACATGGGACGTGGCGATGAACAGTCACGACCTGCTGGGTCAATTGCTGGTGATGGCGCTGGCCTGTAATCAGACCCGCGTTTTCAACATGGCCCTCTCCAACGCCGGATCGAACCTGCGCAAGGCGGGCGATCCCGTTTCCTTCCATGAACTGACGCATGAGGAACCGGTGGACGAAAAGCTGGGCTATCAGCCCAAGGCCACCTTCTTCATCGAAAAAAGCATGGAAACCTTTGCCAGCATGTTGCGCATGATGGACGGCGTGAAGGAAGGCGCAGGAAGCTTGCTCGACAACAGCCTGATCCTCGCCACGTCGGAGAGCAATTTCGCGAAAATCCACTCCGTCGACAATCTACCGATCATGGTGGCGGGACGCGCGGGCGGAAAGTGGAAGTCGGGCCAGCATATCAGTGGCAACGGCGACCCCAGCTCCCGCGTCGGCCTGACCATCCAGCAGGTGATGGGCCTGCCCGTGACCAGTTGGGGGGAAGGCGCAATGCTGGCGTCCAAGCCCATCGGGGAGGTGATGGCCTAGAGTTTTCTAGCCGGGCTGTTTACGATCCACGGTTTCGGACATGGGAAGAGTTCTAGAATTTCGAGGATAGGGGACTGCGGGTATCCGCAGCCCCCCTATCCCGTCATCGCGCTTGGGGTGTTTGCACCAGTTCGATCCGGTATCCGTCAGGATCGGTCGCCATCATCATCAGAATGGAGCCATGAACAGTCCGGATCTCGTCCGTCTTATATCCGGCCGCCTTCAACTTCGTCTCGAATCCCCGCAGGTCGGTGACATTCAGCGCGACCCGGTCATAGCCATGGCCATGCTCTATCTTTTCCGCCGCGCCGGGCTTGCCGCTCAGCAGCATGATGCACGGTAATCGTGGATCGGTTCCGAAACCTATCACCGCTTCCGGCTGGTCCTTTGGGCCGAACTGCATCCGCACGGTCATGCCCAGCGCGTCACGATAGAAACGCAACGACCGGGCCATGTCGGTGACATAAAAGGCCGGACCCACGATCATATTGGCGGGTGCGGTCGTCGCAGGGGTGCGCGGCGAAGGCGGAGCAGCCATTTGGGCGTATGCCATCGACAGGGGCAAGGCCCCGATGGTGCCCAGGACAATAGCATGCCACCTTTTCATCGTCTCTCTCCTCGTCGTCATGATCGCGGCAGTTCGCGTATGGGTCTGGTCCGCCCGATCTGGTCGGTCGTCAAAAATGCTAAGCGACTGCACAAATTTACTTGCACAGCTTTCATGCCCCGGTCAATGTGCATCCATCAGCAGAGGCCGAAGCCCGCGCGACAAGATAGAAAATCGGAGGGATGGGGAGATGCAAGCCACCAAAGGCCGCTTGCGCCAGATCATGGCCAC
The DNA here is from genome assembly GCF_021403115.1 of Sphingobium sufflavum. Taxonomy (GTDB): domain Bacteria; phylum Pseudomonadota; class Alphaproteobacteria; order Sphingomonadales; family Sphingomonadaceae; genus Sphingobium; species Sphingobium sufflavum. Next base: position 79,244 of record NZ_JAJSSH010000013.1, on the reverse strand, counting down.
GGGCGCGGTCGCCGTCGCGACATTGTTCTGCACCACGGATGACGCATGGGCCTATTATATCGGGCCGAGTTATTTCAGGATCGACGGACTGGCTGGCGGTGCGCTGGATCCCGCGCACAAGGATTGGGTTCGCGCCGAGGCCAATTATTGGACCGCCCGCCCCTCGTTGCGCGAGATTCGCGGCATTACAGGCAAATATAGCGGGTTGAAGTTCACCGGCCCTCGCGCACCAAAATCCGGAGCCAGCATGCTGGCCGTATCCGTCGACAAGGCCAGTCCCGCGCTGGCCGGACTGATGCAGCTATGCCGGAGCGGCAAGGTATTGCCGCAGGTCATATTCTCCGAATCCGCGGATCTGGCGCGCCACCCACAGGAGCATGGCCCACGCCCGGCGAATGTACCGGCCTTCTACGAATATAGGCTCAGCGGCGTCCACCTGACCTGCCCCGTTGTCGCGGGCGCGCCCGAACAGGCGTTCGGGCTGAAGTTCGACGAAATCACATGGCTTAATTTCACGCCGCAACCAAAACCGATAGAAATCACCGCCGAACCGGCGAAACTCTTTCCTGCACCCCGGTCGGGCACAAGCCGTCAGTTCGTCATTTCTTGGTTCGCCCCGATCTCGGACAGTCGTCCCGACCAGTGCGCCCGGATGAACCCGAAGCCGACGCAGGCTGACTATTATGCGCTCATGTCACCCGCAAGAGCCGCGGAACAGCGCGCCCTGCTGGCGGACAAGGGCGGCGCGAACACCATCCTGCTGCCCTTTCGCGGCCCGGATGAAATGAACGTGACCATGATGCCCGGTATCGTGGCCGATCCCGGCTTTACAGAGCCGCAGGTGGATGTGGTGCGGGGTTTCAACCTCGACGGGAACGATGGCACAGGGGCCGTCCCGGCGTCGACCAGGCCGCACAGGAACTATGTCTCACCCGACGGCGAGAAGGGTATCGACAACCAACTCTTCACTGTTCAGGGGTGCATCGAGGGATGGCGCAGGTCGGGCTTCCTGCCGATGATCGGCAATGAACTTCGGCGGGCGGGGGGATTGTCGATCCTTGTCGAAATCGCCGGGATAGACGATCCGCGCAACGACGATGATGTGGCCGTGACCATCCTCTACAGCACCGATGCCATGCGCAAGGATGGCACATCCAAGATCATCCTGCCCGACTACACGTTCCGCGTGAACGACAGCCCGGAATATAGTCAGGATTTCGCCCGGTTCCGCGCCCGCATTGTCGATGGCGTGATACGCACCGAGCCGCTGGACAAAATCTACATGCATGAGGGACCAGCGACGACATGGTCGCTGTCCAGCGCCCGGATGCGTCTCGAAATCCAGCCCGATGGTACATTGAAGGCTCAACTGGGCGGCTATCGGGACATCCGCGATTATCTCGGTGCCGCCTTTTTCCGGTCGAGCGATTATGAGAACACCATCGGCTTCCAAAGCCCCGGCCTCTACAACGCCGTCAAGCGTGCTGCCGATGGAATGAAAGACCCGGTAACAGGCGAATTCACCGGCATATCGGCGGCCTATGAGATGGAGGGCATCCCGGCCTTCATCCCGCCCCGGCAACAGAAAAAGCTGATCGCGGGCCTCGACATCCGTGAGACGGTCGGGAAAACCCGATAGATATAGGTGGGTGAGACGACAGGAGGATCGGATGGACGCCGGGGAGGCCGTGAAGGTTTGGGATCTGCCGACGAGGATATTCCACTGGGCAATCCTGCTGTTGGTCGTGACATCGTGGCGCACGGCCGAAATGCGGGCGATGGACTGGCATTATATCTCTGGCGTATCCGCGCTGGGCCTGATCGTCTTCCGACTTGTCTGGGGTTTTGTCGGCGGGAGTACGGCCCGTTTTTCCGATTTCCTACGCTCCCCTGCCATTGTCCTGCGTTACATCCGGCGCGGCCAAGGCGCGCAGGCATCACCCGGTCACAACCCTGCAGGCGGCTATAGTGTCGTGGCCATGCTGGTCGCCCTCATCGGCCAGATCGGCACAGGTCTCTTTGCCGCAGACATAGACGGGCTGGATTCCGGCCCCCTGTCCTATCTGGTGACGTTCGATCAGGCGCGTCTGGCCGCGTCGCTGCATGGCCTGTTCTTCAACGGCTTGCTCATCCTCATAGCCCTGCACCTGCTGGCGATCATCTGGTATCGTATCCGGCACGGTCGCAAACTGGTTGGCCCGATGGTGACCGGCCGCGATGCCCAACTGGCGGCGAGTACCGCATCGGTTACAAGCCATGGTCCCGTCCGACTTATCGTCGCCATAATGTTCGCCGCCCTTTTGGCATGGTGGATTGGCCAGGGGTTGCGCCTCCCGAACGGCTGACTCGTGGAGCCGTCCACAGTCCGTCGCGGGCAAACCCATAAAGGAAAGATAGTCGTTCATGATCGCTCGCTTCGCCACGACCACGCTTGTCACCCTTGCCATGCTCACCTCGGCGGTTCCGGCATTGGCGGATACGCTGCTTGTCGCGAACAAGGGCGAAGATACGGTGAGCTTTCTCGACCTTGCCAGCGGCAAGGAGCGGGCGCGCATCCCGACGGGCCGATCGCCCCATGAAATCGTCATTTCGCCGAACGGAAAGTTGGCGGCGGTCGTGGCCTATGGCGGCGCCACCATCGACATCATGGACATCAAGTACGCCCGGCTGGTCCGCAGGATCGACCTGACGCCCAACGCCGGCCCGCATGGCATCGTCTGGCCGTCCCATGACACTATCGTCGCCGTGGCGGACAGAAGCCAGTCGGTGGTGATCGTCAACCCCCGCTCCGGCGCAGTCGAGGCGATTCCGACAGGGCAAAAGGGATCGCATATGCTCGCCCTCTCTCCAAACCGCCGCTTCGCCTATGTCAGTAACATCTTGTCCGGGACGGTGAGCATCGTCGACCTGCAACGGAAGACGAAGACCGAGGACATCCGGATGGGGGGCAACCCGGAAGGTATCGCCCTGACGCACGATGGAAACCATCTGTGGGTTGGCGATGACGCCACAGGGCGGGTCCAGGTGGTCGATCTGGCGACGCGAAAGGTCATCACGACCCTGCCGACCGACCCGGTTCCGGTTCGCATCGCAATCAGTCCCGACGGCAAGACGGCAATCACATCCAACTTCGCATCGGGTACGCTCAATCGCTTCGACGTGGCTACCCGGCGGCCTTTGCCCGCTATCAAGGTCAGTGGTGACCGGGCCGCGTTGCAGGTGACGATCCTGTTCGCCCGGAAAAAACCTCTCCTCTATGTGGCGGAGACAGGTCGGGACACGGTCGCGGAAGTCGATCTTGTCACTGGCGCCGTCATCCGCCGCCTGCCGACCGGCAAGAATGGCGACGGTCTTGCCATCGCTCCTTGAGGCTGCGGATAATATCTACCGAATAAAGCAATACGGGCAACCGAGGGCCTTTGGGCCGCAGCACAATGTCTACGGCCCAAAGAACTGACTTGTCAGACGGAGATGCCACCATCCAGCACCATCGTCGTGCCGGTCATGAAGGTGGAGAGGTCCGATGCGCAGAACAGGATGGCGCGCGCAATATCATCCGCCACGCCGACACGGCCGAGGCGGCTGCTGCTGATACCAGGGATCGGGATTTCCTTGAGGGTTTCCTCATCCAGTTCCGCCAGATGCATGGTCGATTCTGTCAGGCAGAAGCCCGGAGCCACCGCCAGCACGCGAATGTCGTGCGGCGCGAGTTCGATGGCCATTTGCTTGGTCATCCCCACCACGCCATGCTTCGAGCTGACATAGGCGGCCTGTCCTGGCGAGATGCCACGCACGCCGGCCAGTGACGCCACATTGACGATCACGCCCCCATGCGCCGCGGCGATCATCCGCCGTGCGGCTTCCCGCGCACCCACGAATGTTCCGCGCAGGTTGATCGCCATGATATTGTCCCACTCGTCCTCCTCCAGATCGAGGAGCGGCGAAAAGGACGGCAGGCCAGCATTATTGACCCAGATGTCGATCTTGCCAAATTCCTTCAGCGCCAGATCCGCCACCGCCGTGATCGCCGCGGGATCGCTGGCATCCATTTTCACGGAGATGACATTTGCGCCATAGGTGCTGCTCAAATCGCGTGCCGTAGTAGCCGCCGCGTCCTCGTCCAGATCCGCGATCAGGACCGATGCCCCCGCCTCCGCCAGTCGTCTCGCGGTCGCCTTGCCCAGACCCCATGCCGACGCCGTCACGACAGCGGAGCGGCCCGCGAGCGAAATCAGATCCCCTACCGAATGACTGGAAACATCCTTGACTGCCATCATTTACACCTTTGAAGAATTATGATCGGAGAAGAAAAACATGGGTAGATATTTGGTCTGAAAGCATTTGTTCAGACAGGTTCGTCCGTTCAGCCGGAGTGCGTGCCGCGCAGCGACTCTCCGCCTGACCAGGATAATGCACGATTATATCTATGCGAATATAGATCGCATAGATATAATCGTCGCCATACCGTAAATGAGGCTAGTCAGAGCTTTTGCGGAGGAGCGAAACCGGCCCGACAAGCCCGGAAGAGCGTAACGGGGCCTTGGCCGTGTAGGTCGCTATGGCCGTGGCCGTGACCTTTTCCGCTCCGGGCTGCTGATCGCCAATCAGTCGGTTGACCCACAAATTCGCCACGCGCACACGAAGCCTGTTATCTCCAGCCCGCAGGAATGGTCTGACATCGAGGTGATAGGGCGCTTTCCAGACCGTCCCGACTAGCCGCCCGTTCAGGGTGACTTCCGCCACATCACCGACCTTGCCCAGATCAAGGAGCAAAGGCCGCCGGTCCGCGGTGATAGCCGAGGATAGCGTGAAGCGCGTTTCATAGGTCGCCATGCCGGAGAAATATTTGACACCCGGCGACGGATGCTCGGACAGCGACATCAATCGGTCGAGGGGGATGCTTGCGGGCGCTCCCCGTCCCGGTTCAAACGACACCGTCCAGGGACCGACGATCCCGGTCACGGTGCTCAGCCGCATCTTCGGCACATTCACCTGCCGTTCCTTCACAGGCTGGCGAAAGATCACAAAGAAGGATTCATGAGGCGCCATTTCCAATGGCACAATCGTCCCGCTCCCCTCGATACGATAGCTCACGGGCGTGATCTCTCCTGTCGCAGCGCGCCAAATATGGGGGATGCGTCCCTTGACCCGAAAATGCGCCTCGAAACTCTCCGTCCGGGCTTTCCGGTTCGACAGGAAATAGATCTCCCCATTCTCAATCGTGCGGTGGACGAACGGAATATCGGCTCCTGCCGCATTGGCCATGACTGCAAAATCGGGTTCTACCCCGGCGGAGGCCAGTGCAGCGGCAACATCGCGGCTGGCGATGACCCTCCCCTGCCCGATTTTCGTATCGCCGCCGCCAGACCAAAGACGGCGGGTCAACGCATTCGTCTCTGTTGCGTCATCGACCAGACTGGGGGAGCCGATCGGTGGCATACCGATCACCGTCGCCCCCGCCTCGACAAGCTCACCCAGGCGTTTGAGGACGGGCAAGGTCATACGGGTGCTGGTGCCGCCAAGGTAGATGCCCCGATAGCGCGCGCCTCCCTTGCTGACGATCTCCCCCTTTTCCACCGACAATTCCGAAAGAAGGCCGGTGGCACTGATGAAATCATAGCCATTCTGGTGCGGCACATCGGCCGGATAGCCCTCTGCGGCCAGCACGCTCACCGGCGTTTCCTCGCCATAGAAATAGGCGACATCGGCGACGTTACGCCCCTGTTGCAACAGGTAGCTCGTCCGCGACAGATAGTCGATCCACGGCTTCGCCAGTTCCGCCCACGCCTCATGCCGACCGAAAAACTGGCCAAAGCCCTGCAAGGACATGCCCGGCTTGCGGTCGTCGCGTGGTTGCTGGACGACGCTGTGGATCACCGGGCGATTAACGCCCGATAGGAACTCCATGTCGATCATCGGCTGAAGGTCGGCCGGGGAAAAGGCCCAGGGCTGCATGATCGAGGTCAGTGACTCCGCAGCCGCAATGGGACGGCCATAAAGATGGGCCACGGATGCCGCACCGCGCATGTCGGCAAGATAATGCGGCCGGGGACCACCTGCGCCAAACGACCACATTGCCCCCATCGGTATGTCGGCATGTCGCCGCAGATCGAGGTCGTCGCCCAGTGATGAGATGGCGCGGTTGCCCTCCAGCGCTTCGCCATAGACGGTCATCCCTTCCGCCTTCGCGACCCGCGCGATCGTGCCATAATGCTCGCTTGCCGCCAGTTCGCCCAGCGTACGCCGGAAATCATAGAGGAAGGCATCGCTCTGCTGGCGCGATCCGATGATGATGCCGGTCATCGTCGGCAGCCAGGGGCGGGGATCATAGCCGCGCAGGCGCTGGAACTGCGCAATCAGATTGGGTGTCCAGTTGGCGGGCCGCACTTCCGTGCTGTCCGTCACGAACGCATTCAGACCCTGCCCGCCCAGGGCGCCCGGCCCTGTTATGCTCCGATAGGTGCCCAGATATGTCGTGAGATAGCGTTCGACGGCTGCCCCATCATATTTATCGACCTCCAGCCCAGTGGCTTCCACCGTCGCGGGCGCGTTGGTCTTGCCGGTCAGGGAGTAGCCGATCCGCAGGATCCGCCAGTTGCCCTTTGGCGCAGTCCAGTCGAGCCGTCCGTCGCCCGCCATTTTCGATGTGAGGTCGATGACCGATCCCGGCTCGATACCCTTGGCATTATCCCCGACCTGTCCGTCGAGTTGATAATAATCGTCAGCAATAGCAAACGCCGCCTTGCGCTCGAAGGCGTTCACCCGCGCCTGCGTGGAAAGCTGGAAGTCGGCGACCACCGGCTTGGCGCCGCCGCCGCCGCCCAGACCCGCTGCACTCCGCATGTCGACGCCCGGTGCCGGGGTAAAGCCCGACACATCGCCGGGCTTCCCCCGCACGAACAGCAGGCGGAACTGCCGCGCGGTCACCGGCGCGAAGCTGACCGTCGTCGGCACGGCGGACAGGGTGAAGTCGCTCACCCTGCGCCAGCCAATGCCATCGTCGCTGGCTTCCAGCCGGGGAATGAGAGGCCCCGACAACGTCGATCCGGGCAGGTTCGCGACAAAGAGCCGCGCCGAGCGGATGGTCGTGGAGGCCGCAAAGGCATATTGGATCGAACCCGGCCCCGACGATAAGGCACCCGGCAGGGCGATACCATCGTCAAGCCGCCCGTCCTGAAGCGGTCCGCCATCAATCACCTGCCCATTGACCGTCACGTCATGGGCACGCACCGCACCCTCGGCACGATCCTCACGGACGGCGAGCAGCAAGGCGTCACGATAATAGTCCGTCGCCTGCGTGCCATGATGCGTTTCGCCGCCCAATCCCTGATAGGGACCGGCAACCGACGGCGGGGTGGCCAGCACGCCCTGGAATCGCCGCCCACCCTTTACGAAGGTTTCGCTCCAGACCAACTTTTTCATGCCGTCCGCCGCCGGAACCCAAGGCCCCCCGGACTCCGACCAGCCCGGCGAACTGGCGATGCCCAGTTCCAGGCCCAGTCGGCGGCTCGTCTTCACCGCGACATTGAAGGCGGCTTTCCAGTCGGGCGACATATAGGTGAGCGGATGGTCGACCAATGATGGCATGGGGCGCGCAACATCGAAAGCCTGCGCCCCACCGATGCCCATGCGGGCGAGCCACTCCAGATCCTTTTCGATCCCGTCGGCGGAAATATTGCCGTTAACCCAATGCCACCAGACACGGGGTCGGGCGCTTTCCGGCGGATTACGAAAGCCCTCCAGCAGTCGATCCTCACCGCCGGAATTGCCTTGTGCGGCCCCCATCGTCGGCCAGCCGCAAGCCGCCAGGCCCGCCGCAAACCACAGTGCCCTCACCGACCGTTTCAACCGTGCCATGCTGCGTTGCCCATCCATCCTGTCCGGCACCCCGAAGATGCGCGGGCATTGCCGTCCATCGCTCTTCGTTGGGCGCTATTTTCTTACTTTAAGCGACAATATACTGCATAGTTTCCCCATCGGCACCCCGTCAAGAGACACTGCCCCTTCAAACCTGCTTGACCGATAACTTCCCAATGGTAAGACAGATTATGCGACGATGAACTGCATAATCGAGGCGACTATCCACAGCCCCTTCGTCCTGAGAGGATATGATGACTGGCATGCGGACCATCTTGACCCCATTGGCTCTGGCAATCGCCACGACGACCGTCCACGCTCAGGACATCCGCACCTCCCTTCCTCTCACGACAGGCTGGCGCTTCCATCAGGGGGATGTTCCCCAACTCCCCGCCGCAAACGTCCCAGCCACGGATTGGGCAGAGGTCAGCGTGCCCCACACATGGAACCGGGTGGGCTACTACACCCCCAACCCGGAACAGCACCTCCATCGCGCTGACAATGTCAGCAAATATCAGGGTGTCGGCTGGTATCGTCTGGAGTTCACCGTCCCTGCGACCTTTACCGGCAAGCGCGCCTGGCTTCAGTTCGACGCGGCCAGCCGCACCGCCGAAATATGGCTGAATGGTCGACGGCTGGGCGATCATCAGGGCGGCTTTTCCCGCTTCCGGCTGGATGCCACGCCGGCGCTGAAGGTGGGTAAAAAGAACAGCCTGCTCGTAAAAGTCGACAATTCCCTGCCCATGCCCGGATCGTCCACGTTCGATACGCTCCCGCTACGGGGGGATTTCTTCATCCATGGCGGCCTCTATCGCCCCGTAGCATTGATCGCGACCGATCCGGTCCATATCGACATGATGGATGCTGGCGGACCGGGCGTCTACGCGACCACCTCGGCTCTCAGCAGCGCGGAGGCGCAGGTCGATGTTCGCGCCCGTCTGCGTAACGATGGCGCACGCTCGGCAACGGTTACAGCCCGGTTCCGCCTGCTCGACGCCTCTGGCAAAACCGTGGCAGAGCAAAGCCGCGCACTGACCCTGTCACGCGCATCCGGGGACGAAATCTCGACGACGCTCCGTGTGAAGACGCCCCATCTTTGGCAAGGGACAGCCGATCCTTATCTTCACCGTCTGGTCGTGGAGTTGGCCTCGTCCAAAGGCGCGATACTCGACCGGACAGAGCAGGCGTTCGGTATTCGCCAGATACGCATCGACCCCGACCATGGCTTTTTCCTCAACGGCCAGCCGCTGAAGCTGCGGGGCGTCGGCTATCATCAGGACCGCGAGGGCAAGGGGTGGGCGGTGACGCCGCAGGATATCGAATCCGACCTCGATATCATGCGCGAGATGGGCGCGAACACGATCCGCCTGACCCATTATCAACATGGTCAGGTCATCCACGATCTTGCGGATAAATATGGGTTGATTCTCTGGGACGAAATCCCGCTCGTCACGGTCTGGACGCTCGGCGCCGCGACGGACGCATCGCCCGGCCTGAAGGACAATGCGCGGCAGCAATTGCGGGAGTTGATCCGCCAGAACCACAATCACGCATCCGTGGCGACATGGGGCATCGCCAATGAAGTGGATTTCGGCAATTCCATCCCGGCGTTTCTGGGTGGCACCAGGGATAATCCCATCGTGCCCGATCCCATGCCCTTGCTGCGCGAACTCAACGCCTATGCCAAGGCGGAGGATCCCAGCCGCCCAACCACGCTGGCAACCTGCTGCGAACTGCGCGCCTATGGTTCGGGGGTGGGCGTCCCGACGACCGCGGAAGTCACCGACCTCGCCGGGGCCAATCGCTATTTCGGCTGGTATTTCGGCACCGCTGCGGACCTTGGCGGACATCTCGATGCGCTTCATGCGCGCCGTCCGCATCAACCCCTGTCCGTCACCGAATATGGTGCAGGCGGCGCCACCACGATCCACACGGACGATGTGATGGGCGGCCCCGCCGATTCCCGTGGCAAGAACCAGCCCGAAGAATATGAAAGCTATATCCACGAGCAGAATTGGGCGACGCTGGCCAGCAAGCCCTATCTCTGGGCGACATGGCTGTGGAACTCCTTCGACTTCGCATCCACCGTTCGCGGGGAGGGCGACGCGCGCGACATCAATACGAAGGGCCTCGTCACCTACGACCGAAAGATCCGCAAGGACGCCTATTATTTCTACAAGGCAAACTGGACCGACACGCCGACCGTCCACATCAATGGCCGCCGCTATGTCGACCGGGCCTATCCGGTGACATCCGTGCGGGTGTACAGCAATACGCCGCGAACCGAATTGCTCGTCAACGGCAAGTCGCTGGGTATCCTTGACAATTGCCCGCAGCATATCTGTGTCTGGACCGGAGCGCGGCTCGTGCCAGGAACCAACAAAGTGTTGGCGCGGGGACTGGGCGCGGCCGCCCCGACAGAGGACAGCGTCGTGTGGCAACTCGGCAAGGAGGCCGCCGATGCCATCAGGATCGACAGCGGCGCCATCGTCGCGGGGAGTGCAGAGGGCAGACGCTTTGGCTCGGACAGCTTCTTCGATGGCGGGACGGCCCGGTCCATCTTCGCGCCTGCGGAGGATGGGACGAGAGTGGATCGCGGGGCGCTCGCGGGCAACCCGGACCGGGAAATGGTCGCAACCGTCCGCGAAGGCCGCTTCGGCTACCGCATCCCGTTGGAAAATGGCGACTATATCGCGACCTTCACCTTCATAGAGCCATCGGCAGGCCTCGGCCTCCGCCGTTTTGATATTGTCGCGGACGGGAAGCGCATCATCAAAGGGCTGGACATTGCCGCCGCCGCCGGAGGAAAAATGACCGCCATCAGGCGGCAAATTCCCGTTCGGGTGAAGGACGGGCAGCTGGACCTTCGCTTTATGCCCATCGTCGGGCAGGCGATCGTGTCCGGTATCGAGGTTACGCGGCCCTGATCGCCTGAATCGCTTAGAAACCAGCAGGAGACAAGGAACTCAATCACGCCGCAGCCCCCATGAATCTGAAGGCGGCCACCACAATCCGCCCGACTTCGTGGAGCACAAGGTCGGACCGGAATTCCTCCTTGACCGCCCCAAATCTAAGAGACAGTATGTCGCATAGTTTCCGGAAAAATCGGCGCATAACCGTCCGCCGTAGAAAATAGATTTGGGAGAGAATTATGGAACGCCTGGAAGACAGGGATTTTTTCACCGATCCCGCGATTCTCAATGACCCCTATGAATATTTCGAAGCCGTTCGCGCGCACGGGCCGATCTACCGGCCTGCGGGCAAGGATTATCTCCTGGTCACCGGCTTTGCCGAGGCTCTGGAGATTTTCCGCAACTCCACCGATTTTTCCGCCGCGATCGCGCTACAGGGTGCCGCCTGCCCCCTCACTTTCCAGCCCGAAGGTCCGGATATCAGCGCCCAGCTTGAGGCGCATCGACCGGAAATCATCGGCCATGATCTCCTCGTCAACATGGACGACGAACAGCATGCGAACCTGCGCGCGCTGGTCAACCGGCTGTTCATTCCGTCCCGCCTCAAGGCGAACGAAGACTATATGGACGAGCTATCGGAGGAGATGATCCGCAAGGTTGTGACCGACGGTGGATGCGAGTTGATGCAGGAACTCGCCACGCCCTTCGTCACGGCCGTGGTCGCAGATCTGCTCGGTGTCCCCAGGGAGGATCGCGAGTTCTTCATCCAGCTCCATCTGAACGCGCCGCCACCGGGCAGCCTGAACAGCAGCGATAATGATTATCGCACGCAAGCCCATCCGATGATCGTGATGGCGAGCTATTTCGAAAAATACATCCAGGACCGCATCGACAACCCGCGCGACGACATCATGAGCGAACTGGCGCATGCCACCTACCCCGACGGGACGAAACCTACGCTCAAGGAACTCGTCAACCTGTCGACCTTCATGTTCGGCGCGGGTCAGGATACCAGCGCAAAGCTGATCGGCAACGCGATCCGCTACATCGTCGACGAACCCGGCCTTCAGGCCAAGCTGCGGGAAGACCCGTCGCTCATCCCGCTCATGCTGGAGGAGGTGCTGAGGCTGGAGGGTTCCTCCAAGATCACGGCCCGGCTGACCCGCAAAGACACGACCGTCGGCGGGATGGAAATTCCAGCCGGGACGAGGGTCGGCATCGCGCTCGCGGCGCTCAGTCGCGATCCGCGCCGCTGGGACGATCCCAACAGCTTCATCCTCAACCGCCCCCGCATCAAGGAGCATCTCTCTTTCGGTCGAGGCGCCCACACCTGCGCGGGCGCCCCACTGGCCCGTGCGGAGGTTCGTATCCTGATGGAACATTTGTTCCGGTACACGTCTCACATCGAACTCGACGAGGCTGCGCATGGAACGCCGGGCAATCGCAGGCTCCAGTTCGATCCCAGCTTCATTGTCCGCGGCCTCTCCAGCTTGCAGATCAGACTGACGCCGTCCCCGGCTCTCGTCGAGGCGTGACAACACGGGCCATATAGGAGTTGGCAATGGTCGACCTTCGTTCCAGACTGGCTGTGATGGCGTTGGTGGCTGCATCCGCCGTCACCGCGGGGCAAGCCGTCAAAGCCGAGGAAATCTCACAGCGCGCGCCGGCGGGAACAGATGCCGGCGCGATCGACATTCCGGCATTTGCCTACCCGCCGTCGGCGTTGGCCAGCGAAGAGTTGAAGCGGGCCTATGCGAGATCGCTCTCCGGGCCGGGAAATGGCACGATCACACCTCCCAAGGATCCCAAGCTCGTCGCGATCATGCGCTCGGTGGTCAATGGCATGTTCGAAAAGTCGCTTCCCTTCCTGCGTGAACGCTATCCTGTGGAAACGGCGCAGGAGACCATCGCCGGCGTTGAGGTCATTCGGGTCCGGCCGAAAGGCGGGGTGTCGAACAGGAACAGCAAGCGCGTCCTGATAGAGGTGCATGGCGGTTCCTTCATGGTCGGCTGGCCTTCTGTCGCCCTGCTCGATGCCATACCTGTCGCCTCACTCAGCGGGATCGAGGTCATCAGCATCAATTACCGCCTCTATCCGGAGGCGATGCACCCGGCTGCACTGGAAGATCTCACGGCGGTGTATCGGGAGGTGCTCAAGACACATGCCCCGCGCAATGTCGGGATTTTTGGCGGGTCGGCGGGCGGCGTCATCACGCTCCAATCCATCCCCTGGTTCAAGAAGCAGGGCGTTCCCCTTCCCGCCGCTATCGCTCCGCTGTCCTGCGCGTTTCAAACCGCGACGGGGGACTCGGCGATCTGGAATTTCAGCGGCGGTTTCGCGCGCCCCGGAACGACCCTTGTCGCCAAGGGCGGCTATTTTGGTGACAATTACGATCGCAGAGACATCGTCCCGGAAGTCACTCCCGAACGTCTCGCGGACTATCCGCCCACCCTTTGGCTGTCGGGCACACGCGCCCCGGAAATGAGCGGAGCCGCAGTTGGTCATGCGAGCCTGCTCAGGCGCGGGATTCGATCAGAACTCTACATCATCGAAGGGGGCTGGCACCAAAGCTACAGCACCGCGCCCGAAACGCCGGAATCGCAGGACGCCATGCGCTACATCGCACGCTGGTTCGACACCCATCTCGGCCGATAATCGCCATTCAGCATGGCCGAATATGTGCAGGCATTATTTGGGCCGTCCTCAGCCCTGACGACATATAGGCTCTGCATACTGCTGCATTTTCAAAAGATTGGAGGACTATGATGAAAATATTTTTCATGAGCGTCGCCGCCACATTGTTGTTCAGTGCCAGCGCACAGGCTCAAACCAGCCCGGCGCCAACATCGGACAAAATACCCCTGCCGTCGGCTGCGCCGCTGGTCGCGCCAGCGCCTGCGGGTAAAGGCGCGCGTGTCATGATGTTGCGCTGGTTCACCAGCGATGTCGCCCGTGCCGAAAAATTTTACCAAGCGGTTTTCGATATGACGACCGTGCAGCGGATGGGCGACAATGTGCGCATCATGATGTTTCCCGGCGGGGCCATGCCGGGGATGATTCTGGTGCAGTCCAGCGATCCGAAGCGGCTCAGGGGAAGCTTCATCGCGCAGGTCGCGGACGTCAAGGCGACGCTGGCAATCGCGGCTGCGAACGGTGGAAAGCTGCTGAACACCCAGTTCAGCCAGAACATTCACGGTCAACAGGCAAGCTCCAGCCACTTCGAGGATGCCGATGGCAATGTGATCGAGCTTTTGCAGATCAGAGCTGCCGGGAAATGAGCGGAACATGTCCCCGCGGCCCCTCGCTCCGCCGCTGCGCCTTCGCAACCGTCTGGCGTCCACGCTGATGCACGCTGGCCGCCTTTTCGGCCTCTTCTGTTCGAATGGTACGCAAGGGCCGCACCCCGCCTGAGTTGTGCAGCGCACAAATGGGAAGGGCGCTTTCCCGAACGACGGCCGGGTTCGTTCTGATGACATGGGAGGGCCGTGGAACCTCCAGTGGCCACGAACAGAGGGCAGGGTCCGGAATATGCTGGTGTTGGCGGTGGTCACGACCCATGCTCCATCGAGCAGGTCGCGCTGGTCACTGTTCCCCGAATGATAATTTTTTGGTTAAGGAATGCGAAACGATGGTTACCTCCAAGCGAGCTTTTACAGTGGTAATCGGCGCGCTCTATACGACAGGCGCCCTCTCCTCGGCCACCGCAGGAACCCCGGCGAGCGCGAAGCGCAATCCATGGATGTCCCGTGCCATCGTGTCGCAGCAGGTCGCGGCGAAAACCGACCGCGCCAGAGAGACCGTCGCCAGTCGCCGGGCGAAACTGCTGATCGCGGCCATGACGCCCGAACAAAAGCTGCAACAACTCACCGGAAGCCGCCCCGAAATCGTCCCTGAACTGCCCAATTGTTTCGGCGCACGTCACGCGCGGGGTATTCCGGAACTCAACATCCCGACCTTCCGCATCAGCAACGGCCCCGTCGGCGTCGGGCAGAATGACTGCGTTTCCCCTGAGATAGTGGGGGCCACCCAGGCGGGTATTTTCGGCTCCGTCATGGCTGCCGCCTACACCCACCACACGTCCGCCAAAGCCACTGCGCTGCCGTCGGCGATCAGCGTGGCCGCCTCGTTCGATCCTTCTATCGCCACGACCTATGGTGACGTCATCGCGCAGGAGATGAATGATCTGGCACTGCATGTTTTCGAAGCGCCCGGCCTCAATCTCGCGCGCTTGCCGATCCTGGGCCGCAATTTCGAATATTTCGGCGAAGACCCCTATCTGACCGGCATCATGGCGACGACGGAGATCAAGGCTATTCAGGCCAAGGGCGTGATTGCCATGCCAAAACATTATGTCGCCAATGAGCAGGAGACCAATCGGCAGACAGTCGAGACGAGCGTCGACCGGCAGGTGATGCGCGAGCTGTACCTCCTGCCGTTCGAAATGGCGGTGAAGGACGGCAAGGCCGCATCGGTCATGTGCGCGTACAATAATGTCAATGGCAGCGCATCCTGCGAGAGCCGGGAAATCCTCACCGACATCCTGCGCAAGGACTGGGGCTTCGGCGGCTATGTCCAGCCGGACTTTTTCGCGGCGAAGAGTACCGTGGCGTCAATGAAGGCGGGCATGGATCAGGAAATGCCGCAGCCGGGGCATTGGGCACCGGCAAAGCTCAACGATGCGTTGGCGAAGGGCGATCTCACCGTCGCCGACTTCGACCAGGCACTCGAACGACGGTTCACGCAGATGTTCAAGGCCGGCATCTTCGACCGGCCGCTGGTCCAGAAACCGATGGATATCCAAGGCCATGGCCGCAAGGCGCGCGACATCGGCGCACGCTCCGCCGTGCTTCTCCAGAACAACGGCGCGCTGCCGTTGCGGACAGACCTGAATTCCATCGTCGTGATCGGCAAGGCCACGCAGGTCTATGCGCAGCAGGCCGTCGCGGGCGGTGCGCTGACCGGCAAGCCCATGGGGTCCGGCGGCGGCAGCTCCGATGTGGTGCCGCACTATTCGGTGACGCCGATCGAGGGGATTCGCAACGCGCTGAAGGCACAGGGCAACGCCAAAGCCATAGTCAAGCTGATCCTGGTCGACGACGCCAATCGCGCTGCGACGATTGATGGTGTTTCCACGAGCTTCGACGCCGCCTTGGCCGAAGCGGCCGGGGCGGACAATGTCGTCGTGATGGCGGGCACCATTTCGGAGGAAGGCGCCGACCGTGCGACCTTCACGGTGCCCAACGGCAAAGTGCTTTCGGGCAGGCCGACAGACGGCCACGGACTGGATTGGTATGCCGATCGATCGGACGTCATCGCGGTGCTGGACCCCGGCAAGAATCCGCGTGCGGCGATTGCCCGGAACAGCCAGACCCTCTCGATGATAAAGACGCTACTTGGCACGCGCTCGACGACAGGCACCGACATGTCACGCAAGACGGTGCTGGTGCTGAAGGACAATGCCAGCGTGGCGATGGACCCGGCACTGGTCGGCGCGCAGGGACCGGCCATTCTCGAAGCCTGGTTCCCCGGACAGGAAGACGGCAACATCGTCGCCGACCTGCTCTTCGGTCTCCGCAACCCCGGCGGCAAACTGCCCGTGACCTTTCCTTATGCGGGCAAGGGTTTCCTCGACAGCGTCACTACAAAGCAATTTCCCGGCACGGTAGGCTCCGACGGAAAGACCCAGACAGTCGAATATACGGAAAAGCTGGCCATCGGCTATCGCTGGTATGACGCGAACCTCAGCGGCCAATGCGCGCCTGTTGCCGGGCGCAACCCCTGCGTCGCCTTTCCGTTCGGTCATGGCCTGTCCTATTCCAGCTTTGCCGTGAGCAAACCGGCGCTGGCGTTCGACCGTGCCCGCAAGGTCTGGAGGGCAACGGCGAGCGTCACCAACACCGGCAAGCGGGCGGGCGCCGAAGTCGTCCAGGCCTATCTGGCCCTGCCCGCCAGCGCACCCGGAGCGCCGCAACCGCCAAAGCGACTGGTAGGCTTCCAGCGTATCGAACTGGCGCCCGGCGCATCGGGAACCATCACGATCACGATCGACCCCGCCGCCAGCAACCATCCGCTCAGTGTCTGGGATGCGACCGCGAAAGCATGGGCCATACCGGCAGGCGACTATAGGGTGTGGCTGGGTTCATCCTCATCCCCAGCCGATCTTGCCTCAGCCGGGACATTCGCACGCTAGCCCGGTTGCGGCTCGCTGCTTGGGCGCCGCAACCGGGGTTCATCTATCGCCATGAATGGACGCTGGGCTGAATTTCCGATTTTCGATGCAAGGAAGGACTCTGCATGACGAAGGGCAAACTGGCAGGAAAAGTCGCCCTGATAACGGGATCCGGTCGAGGCATAGGGCGGGAGATCGCACTCCGGCTCGCCAGCGACGGCGCCGATATTGTGGTGCATTATGCGGGCAGCGAAGCCGGGGCGATGGAGACGGCACAGGCCATCCGCAACCTCGGCCGGAAGGCCGTCACCGTCCGTGCGGATATCAGCCAGCGTACACAGGTCAGATCAATGTTCACGGAGATGGACAAGGCCTTCGACCGGTTGGACATTGTCGTCAATTGCGCGGGTGCGAGCGGTGGCGGCACGCTAGCCGATCTGGACGACGACATTTTGGCGGAGTTGCTCGGCGTCAATTTCTATGGCCCGCTTTATGTGGCGAGCGAGGCGGCCAGACGGTTGGGCGATGGTGGGCGGATCATCAACTTCTCCTCGACCACAGCGGATTTCCCGCCCGGCGGCTCGGGCATTTATTCGAGCGCGAAGCTGGCGATCAAAGGCTTTACCGAAGCATGGGCCAAGGAACTGGGCGCGAAGGGCGTGACGGTCAACAGCGTCATACCGGGAGCGACCAGCCCCGGCATGTTCGACAAGACGCCGGAACCCTGGCGGAGCCAGTTCATGAACGCCTCGCCTTTTGGCCGTGCGGGCCGGGCAGACGAGGTTGCCTCGGTCGTGGCCTTTCTCGCCTCACCGGAGGCAAGCTGGGTGTCGGGAACCCATATCCGCGTGAACGGCGCCGCCAATATGTGAGGCTGCCATCATGCCGCACCCCCATCCACGCGCTGCGCCCTTGGTGATTCGTTGAACACGGGTTTCGTCCAGCGCCCGCGAAGGCAATGACCATGGCCGACAGGGTGGGCTTTCGCACGTGACATAGCCACCACCGAAGGCTTGCCGCTCCGCCGCTCGTCCATGGATACGGAGCGTCGAAAATTCGGGCGGTTTACACTTATTTGTAAACCGCTCTTCCGGGCCATCGCTAAGTCGTTGATTTTTGGTAGCGGAGGAGGGACTTGAACCCCCGACACGCGGATTATGATTCAGCCCTCAAAGCACGGTTTCTCTAGTACTAGATGCAGCCATGTTGCAACCATGTTGCACCACGACTGCCGCTTGGGACCGCACCCGTAATCCCCTCATTGCTGAATTAGCCCTCCTCGCGGATAAATCTGTGTTGCCTATCGATCTTTCACTTGGGCCTGCTCTCGCGAACTGCGCGCGACCAGGCGGCGGAAGTTCCCAGTCATTAGACGCTCGGCATCCTTGACGGACATCCCCTTAAGTTCGGCGAAGTCGTGATAAACCGATCCGGCGCCGCCGGGGGCGAGCGGAACCCCTTGTGTCATTCCGAATGGTCCGTCAGTCTCGGGCAGCATGCGATCGATCGGCATGGCATTGACGGCCTCACGGCCTGACCTACTCGCCATCATAGCCGACCCGACCGAGAACCAGCAGCCAAGGTCGGCGGCACGTTGAATGATCGCGGGCTTCGCCGAAAACCAATGGAGAACGAATGTGCCGGCGAGCGGCTCAAACTCCAACATATCCAGCAGCATAACAGCGGCGCCGCGGCTGTGGAGTGAAATGGTCCTTCCCCCAGCAGCAGCGCAAGCGTCGAGTATCTCATGCAGTACGGCAGCCTGTGTTGCCAGCGTGTCACGGTGCGGCGGTGAGCCATCGAGCCCGACCTCGCCGATGTAGTCGACAGTCGGCAGGAGGTCATGGAAAAGGGGCAGCTCGTGCCAACGGCTGGCTGCTAGCTCGGGATGTAGCCCGAGCGCTGTGCGAATTCTGCTGCCGGCCGGCGCAAGCGCAGATGTCCCCGAAAACGCGCTTGGGGTCGTCGTCACAGACAGGATGTATACCCCCTCCTCGACCGCCTTGCGGGTGGTCGCAGCCGGATCGGGGTATAGATCGAGGTGGCAGTGGAAGTCGATCAGCGCCATCGCACCGTACCGAAAAGCCTGCCAAGCTCGGCCAACCCGCGACCGACGGCGTCGACGGTGAGAGCGCGCGCCGTTCCATCCGCTGGGAGCGGACCAGCCCGCGCGACCCACCGGCCGAGCTCGCGTGGACCGTCCCCGTCATGGGCAGCCACGGCATGCCTCGCTGCCAACACGTCGTCGTTGCGCGAGCTGGCGCGCAGATCGTTGAGGTAGAGCGTCCCGTCGTACATCCCAGCGGAATGGAAGGACGCGCGTCGAATAAGGCAGGGCACGCACCGTCCGCACTGACCGTTCGCGCGCTTGCCCTTACCGCAGGAATAGGTCTCGGCGGCGAGCTCTACCAGTCGCGGGTGATGGCCTTGGGCCAACATCTCACCTTTAGTGGTCGCGAAGAACGGATTACGCAGTTCCGCCTGGATTCCAACCGCCGCCCAGACCCCGTTCAACCGATCCATGAAGTGCGGATGGGTCGTGCGCGTGCTGAGCGATCCCATCCGTCTTTCCGTGAATGGCGGATTTATCGCGATCAGCGCGTTCTCGGGAACGAGAACCTCGCGGATCCCGCAGCCTGTCGCCGCCAGAGCGCCGTAAGCGAAGAACAGGATCGACCGAGCGCGGGTAGAGCCCTCGTATGGCTGTCGCCACCGTTCGGCGACCCGCCCCTCGAAGCGGTGCGCCTCAAGTCCCAACGCCGCAGCGAGCCGCTGCTGCGGTCCAATCTCCTTGGTCGATCCCTGGCTGACCAGGAGCGGACGGGCACCGCCGTTCAGCGCCGCGAGCGCGCCGAGGAAGCTGTCGAGCCCGCCCGAGAAGAGGCATACGGAATCGCGATCATGAATACGGCCCGGGCTCGGCGGACACGCGAGCCCGCCCGCGCGGAAGGTGAGGTGCCACACATCGCCCGTGAGGAGGGGTCGAGCAATGTTTACTGGCAGAATAAGCCACACATTTAGCGTGCCTATCTGGCATCTTGCGAAAGTCGGCCTTGCATCGGCATCGTCCATCAAGCAGCATGACGATGCACGTATCTGCCATGGTGACGATTATAGCAGGGAGACCGATGTGGATGCTCTGCGTGACCTGACGGACCGATTGAGCGACGCATGGCCCGACCTCCTGCTCGCAGCGGCAACGCTCACAGCACTATACGGTCTGCTGTCGTTGGTCTGGTCGCGGCTCCCCGACAGTCTCACCGACAGCATCCTGGGCCGGGCGTTTTACGGCGCGGCGATAGTTGGCATCGTCGCGATGGGCATCACTCAGCTATCACAACTGCGTGCGCCAGGGGACATGCCGTCACTGGTCAATGGCCCTGGCCAGGGGCAGAAACCTCGCTCCGATCGCATCGACAGTTATATCGGACAGGGCTTTCTCGCTCGGCGCGATGATCAACTCATCGAAAGCTGGGGCCAGTTCGCCATCATCCTGCTAACCGACGTCGGACGGAAGGAAGATGAGCTTTGTCGGGCCTTCCTCCGATCACTGGGCAGCGGGACACCGTCTGCCCAGATGCTGATCAGGATGGACGGGCAAACCATTGCCGTCCGTCCAATATACTGGCCGCTGCGCGGCAACGATACCGAGGTCAACTGCGGCACCCTGATTGAACAATATGATTTCATGCGGGCATCGCAAATGATGCGGCGTCTCGGCCTAAGCGGAACAGGACCATTTCTGGTGAGCGGAACGCTGGCCACCCAGGACGGTCGCCCAAGGATATCGCTGGCCTTCGACTTGAGCGACGTCCCTAGCGATGAGATGCAGGTGGCTTATGCGGACTTCCTCGAGAGCTACAGTCACGAGCGCATCGCCAATCTCAGATATGCGGCTTCGATTCGGCAGAAGATCAAGGATGGCGTGTTGAAAATCTCACCAAATCTGTCTGCGCTGTTCGGCATCGACGTGGCAAAGGCGGGCGACAAATGACATGGACAAGTTGATCGAACTGTTCAGCGTTCCGCGCAATCTTTTGGCGCTCGTGCTGACAGTCATCGTAGCGGCACTGCTACAAATGAAGGATCCCGGCGGACTGCTCACCCTGTTCCTCATCGCCTTCGTGGCTGTTCACGGGATATCGCATTTGCTCAAGCCCCGCGCGACGTCCGACACCACAGATTTGCCTACGCCAAAGAAACCGCGACGTTCACCGCGCAAAAAGCGTTGATGCACAAAAGCGGGGTCGGCGGCGTCGGTAGTGAAGCTGTCAGTCCGTGACTCTGCCGATGCTCTCTCCAGCAGCAAAATGCGCCATCGCGTTATCCGCGGCGACAGGACTGCGCCCGCCAATCTGACAAACGAGCAGCCGGTGCCGCGCGCTCGCCCTTTTGCGTCTATATTGGCAAGCCTGCTGCCTTACCCCGCCAATAGACGCGCAACAGTCTCCGGCTCTTTTGCGATCATGGACAGCAAGGCACGAGCTGGCGCGTCGGGCACACGTCGTCCCTGCTCCCAGTCACGCACAGTGCCCACCGGCAGATGATAGACGGCGGCGAACTGATCCTGCGTTTTGCCCGTCACTTTCCGCAGTGCCTTGATGTCGACCGCCTGATGGACGACGCCACGGGACTCGTCGCCCTTCACGAAAGCGAGGGCGTCTTCCAAACCGGCCGCGATTTTGTCGAATGCGTTCTTGCTCATGGTCTGCTCCTAAAAGCTATCCTTCAATGTCTTGGTCAGTGTGGCCAATGCATTGCGCTCACCTTGCGCTAGGCTCACCTTCTCATTCTTGCCAAACACCGTGAGAAGAAAGACAGGAATCTCGGCACCCGCAAAGTAGGTGATGACGCGGTAGCCTCCCGACTTTCCCTTGCCCGGCTTGGCAACGCGGAGCTTTCTGGCACCGCCGCAACCGGGCATGATCTCCCCTGCCTCCGGATTGCTCGCAATCACGTCGATGACCGCTGCACGCTCGTCCTCATTCATGCCGGCATCCTTGGCCGCCGAGAGATATGCTGAAGTTTCGATGACCGATTGCATGTCCAATTTATACGGCAATGCCGTAGAATGATCAACAGTTATTACGGCACTGCCATAGCCATCATTCCGGCGTGGTTCGGGGATGTTGGCCGCCATCCCCCTGCCATCATGAGCGAACCCGGCTCATTCAGTGCACCGTTGCGCCCATCTCTTCGAGCCAGGCCCAAGACGAACTGTCCACCAGCATATTTAACCCACCATGATCTGGTTTCTCCTCGTCCAGCGGCCTCGTGCTCACTCAGGCCCTAGGCTGACCCGTCCACAACGATCTCGCGCGGCCTGTTGCGGCCCACCCACTGCCACAGCAGCATGCGACAGCGAGCCTACTTGCTATGGCGGTGTCCGATAGTCGCCTGCACTGCGGCTCGCCTTCTGAGCGGCATTGAGCACCCGTTTCTGGCGTGTCGCTGCTGTCCACCACGCAACTAATGCCGACGCCCATGTGGCAGACGGGGAACGTCCGGGTTGGCGCACTGCTGGTCGGCAGCGCGTAGTAGAGGCGGCGGTCACGGACGAACGTCACGGCCTCGCTGAATATTATGGTGCGGCCGATCAACGCCATGCTCTACCTCCGCGCACGGACAGTTCGGTCGGAGTTTGAGCAGATCCCGCTGACGAACCAGCGAACGTTGAGAAAAGGCGTATTTCGGCATTGGTTGCTCCGTTTGAGAGGAGCTTCTCAGTAGTTGCAGAATGGTTGCCTGCACCAATGGCACCGCTTGTCGAAAGCGATTCCACAAGGAAATCACGTCCGTCTCTTGGTTGAACCCACGACTGCCAGCATATGTAGAGGAAGCGGCAGGTGGCACAGATCGACCTCGTTTTGGTCTCTCCTCATTTCCTTGAGGCTGGCTCGGCTCGCCAGGCAGGAAACACAACGCTTGCCCAACTGATTGGCTTTGCCCCTATACTTTGCGACACAATTCAGGAAAACTTTCTCATGAACGGACTGATCAATCTGGACCGCAGAGTTAGCCGAGCTGCGCAGAGCGGGAAGGGAATATGCTTTTCCGACGAAGAACTGGATATCCTCGTCTCTATCGGCGCTATCGAAGTTCTGAAGGCGGCAGCCGCGACCGCTCTCATCGCGCAGGCAGCGAAGCGTCAAGAGGAACGCGAGGAAGTTCGGCGCCTGCAATTGGAGGGGCAGCATAAGGAGGCTGCTCAGCTTGCGCTTGCCCGTGTCCGAAACATACTCAGCACTCCACCTCGCATTCCCCAAGCCAAGCGCGACAAAATGCGATGACGGAAAAGGCGCGGTTTACCCAGGCCGACGTCACCCGCGCAATCAAGGGTGCATTGGCTGCCGGCCTTCCGATCGACCGCGTTGAGATAGCTTCAGATGGGGCAATCATCATCCACGCATCGGCGAGGATGTCTCAGCGCGAATCAAACGAATGGGACAGGGAATAGGGGGTGCAAGGGCGTTCGTTTTACGGCTCACCATGTCGCATCCATGTCGCATCCATGTTGCATGGAGCCGCCGGGACACGTTGAAAAACGCCAGAAATGCTAGGAAATGGATGGGAATGGCGCCAAGCTGCTGACCTGCGCACTATCTTCAACAAAACCAGCTATTTCAATGGGATAGTTGGTAGCGGAGGAGGGACTTGAACCCCCGACACGCGGATTATGATTCCGCTGCTCTAACCAGCTGAGCTACTCCGCCCCAAGGCTGCCGACGGTCCGGGGACCGTGCCAGAACCGGCGATGGTCGCCGGTGGGTCGGCGCCCTATACGCACCATCTCAGGCATGGTCAATGGCTCGTTGAAGCGTTGCACTCCCGGCACGGCTCTGGCAATGCCCCGGTGTTCCGGGCTGGCATGTATGCCGGTCGCTGCGGGGTGAGAGGCAAGAGCATGACCCATTTCGACGTGTTGATTGTTGGCGCGGGCCATGCGGGCGCGCAGGCTGCGATCATGCTTCGTCAATTGAAGTTCGACGGCACCGTCGCCATCATCGGCGACGAGCCGGAACCGCCCTATGAACGCCCGCCGCTGTCCAAGGACTACATGAGCGGCGAGAAGGAATTCGAACGCATCCTGATTCGCCCCGCCACCTTCTGGCCGGAACGCAATGTGGAGATGCTGCTGGGCCAGCGCGTCGACCGCGTCGATCCGCAGGCGCACAGCGTCACCACCATCGACGGCACGACCTATGGCTATGGGCGGCTGATCTGGGCGGCGGGCGGCACGCCGCGTCTGCTGACCTGCGACGGCGCGACGGCGCAGGGCGTCTATGCCGTGCGCCGTCGCAGCGATGTGGACGCGATCATGGGCCTGCTGCCCTCCGTTACCGATGTCGTCATCATCGGCGGCGGCTATATCGGGCTGGAGGCCGCCGCCGTCCTCGCCAAGTTGGGCAAGAAGGTCGTGCTGCTGGAGGCGCTGGACCGGGTTCTGGCGCGCGTCGCCGGGCCGGAACTGTCGGCCTTCTACGAGGCGGATCATCGCGCCCATGGCGTCGACCTGCGCACCGGCGCGCGGATGGACTGCATCG
Source organism: Sphingobium sufflavum (assembly GCF_021403115.1). Taxonomy (GTDB): domain Bacteria; phylum Pseudomonadota; class Alphaproteobacteria; order Sphingomonadales; family Sphingomonadaceae; genus Sphingobium; species Sphingobium sufflavum. The sequence continues at coordinate 54,761 of NZ_JAJSSH010000013.1, read as the reverse complement.
AGGAGACGGACGGCCGCGTCAGCGGCGTGCGCATGGCGGATGGCTCCGTCCTGCCCGCGCAACTGGTGATCGTCGGCATCGGCATCATCCCCGAAGTCGGCCCGCTGATCGCGGCGGGCGCATCCGGCGGCAATGGCGTGGACGTGGACGGCTTCTGCCGTACCAGCCTGCCGGACATCTATGCCGTCGGCGATTGCGCCGCCCATGCGAACAAATATGCGGAGGGCAACCAGATCCGCCTCGAATCGGTGCAGAACGCCAACGACCAGGCCAAGCTGGCCGTGCAGCATCTGCTGGGGGAGGTCGTGAGCGAATATGACGCCCTGCCCTGGTTCTGGTCGAACCAATATGACCTGAAGCTCCAGACGGTGGGCCTGTCCACCGGCCATGACCAGACGATCCTGCGCGGCGACCCGGCCAACCGCAGCTTCTCGGTCGTCTATCTGCGCGGCGGCAAGTTCATCGCCATCGACTGTGTCAACGCGATTAAGGATTATGCGCAGGGCCGCGCCCATGTGGTGGCGGGATCGAAGCTGGACCTCGCGCAACTGGCGGACGCCAGCATCCCGCTGAAGGAAGTCGGGCTGGCCTGACCCGCCTCCCTGCGAATGACCGGGCGGCCATGATCGTACGCGACGCCACGCCTGACGACGAATCGGCGATTGTCGGGCTGTGGCGGTCTGGTCGCGGCCTATAATGACCCGCAGCAGGAATTTCGGTTCGCGCTGGGGCGCGCCTGCTCGACCGTCCTCGTCGCCGGGGACGCGGCGGTGAAGGGCAGCGTCATGGTCGGGCATGACGGTCATCGGGGATGGCTCTGCTATCGCGCCTCGGACCCGCAGGAGCGCGGGACGGGTATCGGGCAGGCGCTGGTCGAGGCCGGGGAGCGGCGGTTGCGCGCGCGCCATATGGTCAAGGTTCCGCTATGGTCCGCGAAACCAACCGGGCTGTCGTCGGCTTCTATGAGCATCTGGGGTTCGAGCATAGGCCGCGCATCGTCATGGCCAAATGGCTGACCATAGCGGAGGCATGACCGCATCGACACGGGCGTGACACCCGGCCCCTACCCCCGGAACCCATAACGCTGCACCAGCGCCCATGGTCCCCCGCGATACTCCCACGCCGCCAGACCCGCGATCGCCAGCGGGCGGGGCCGAAAATCCCGCTCCAGCACCGCCATCGTCTCCCGCGCGACCGGCGCCGTCACCTTGTTCTGGATGGTGATGTGCAGCCGGGGCCGTCCGGCATCCTGCGGCGTCAGCAGGGCCGCAAACCGCTCCGCCAGTTCCTGCCGCATCGCCAGCAACGCCGGGCTGTGGACATGCAGCGCTACCCCCTGTCCCAGCGACAGCAGCCGGTCGATCCGCGCGGGCGGCCTCGGCCCCCGCGCCAGTTCGCCCAGCGCCGCCTTCAATTCGCCAAGGCATCCCGGCGGCAGATGGTGGAACAGCGTGATGTGCGCCGAGATCTGGTTGCGCTCCGGCGGGAAATACGCCTGTCGCAGCCGGTCGGCCCAGCTCTGGTCCGCCGCGCCCATCTCGGCCGTCACGATGATCGGCACGCCGCGACCCGGCCCCGCACCGCGCGGAACCGGGACCACAGTCGGGGCGGGATCAGGCGGCGTTGGCCTTCACCCAGTCGAGCACCGGTTCCGGCGCGCTCTCGCTATAGGGGTCGTCGTCCAGTCCGGCGTCATTGATCCCCGGCTCCTCGAACCAGGCGGAGACGACACCATCGTCCACGACCATCGCATAGCGCCAGCTACGCTCACCGAAACCCAGATGATCCTTGCGGATCAACATGCCCATGCGGCGCGTGAAGTCCGCCGATCCATCGGGCAGCAGCTTGACATTTTTCAGGCCCAGATGCTTGCCCCACTGGAACATCACAAAGGCGTCGTTGACGGAGACGCAATAGACCTCGTCCACGCCCGCGTCCCGGAAATCATCATAGAAGCGTTCGAACGCCGGGCATTGTTCGGTGGAGCAAGTGGGCGTGAAGGCGCCGGGCAGCGAGAAGACGACCACCCGCTTGCCCTTGAACAGGTCACCGGTCTGCACATCCTGCCAGCGGAAGGGGTTCGGCCCCTCCACCGCTTCGTCGCGCACGCGGGTTTTCAGGGTAACATCGGGTACGTTGCGTCCAAGCATCGGCTGGCTCCATAAAAGAGGCGTTGTTTCGCTGAACACCCTTTGGCCTGTACGGCCTCATCAGGGAAATGACTTAAAATGCCTTCAGTAAGCGATTCGCTCGATCAAGGGGCGATCGAAAGGCCATCAAAGCTCGCCGCGCTGCCGCCGTATCTCGAACCATTTGCGGACATTCTCATTCTGCTCGTCCAGCGTGTCGGCAAAGATATGCCCGCCCTTGCCATCCGCCACGAAATACAGCGCCTTCGTCGCCGCCGGGGCCAGCACCGCGTCGATCGACGCCCGCCCCGGATTGGCGATCGGCCCGCGCGGCAGGCCTGGCATGGCATAGGTGTTATAGCCGTTGACCGCCGCAATCTCCGACTTGCGGATGCGTCGGCCCAGCGGCTTGCCCTTGGTGATGGGATAGATGATCGTCGGGTCCGCCTGCAACATCATGCCGATGCGCAGGCGATTGGCATAGACGCCCGCCACGATGGTCCGCTCCGCCCCGACGCCGGTTTCCTTTTCCACGATGGAGGCCAGCGTCACCGCCTCCTGCGGCGTCTTCACCGGGGTGTCGGGCGACCGCTTCTTCCACGCCGCCGCCAGATAGTCCGTCATCGCCCCCTGCATCCGCGCCAGCACGGCGGCGCGGCTCTCGCCCTTCTCGAACGCATAGCTGTCGGGCAGGATGCTGCCTTCCGCGGGCACGGGGATGGTGCCGGTCAGCTCATCCTCGGCCATCAATTTCTCGTGCACGATGATGGAGGGCAGGCCCTCCGCCACGGTGACCAGATGGGTCAGCGCCTTGCCGCCTTGCAGGATGGACAGGATCTGGCGGTTGCTCGCCCCGCGCGGGATCACATATTCGCCCGCCTTGATCGGCGCCGACCCGCCGAACAGTTTCGCGCGGGTCAGGAAAGCGTCGGCGGACTTCACCGCGCCCTGCGCCTTCAGCACGCGCGCCGCGCTGGTCAGCGTCGCGCCCGTGGGCACCACAATGGTCTTGTCCTGGGTCAGCGGTCCGTCGCCCACCCAGCCATAGACGAAATTGAACCCGATAAAGACCAGCGCCGCACCGAGGATGGCGACAATCAGCAACCCCGTGCGGCGCATGGCATTTCCTTCCTGTCAGGCCGATGCGGCGACCCGTCCTTATGCGGCGGGGATCATCACCAGGCTGGCGTTGGTGCCGCCGAAACCGAAGCTGTTGTTCAGCACCGCCCGCACCTTGCGCTCCTTGGCCACGTGCGGGACCAGATCGACGCCGATGCAGCTTTCGCTCGGATCGTCCAGGTTCAGCGTCGGCGGCACGATGCCGTCGCGCATCGCCAGGATGCAGAAGATCGATTCGACCGCGCCCGCGCCGCCCAGCAGATGGCCGATGGCCGATTTGGTGGAGGACATGGACAGGCCGCCGATGGCATCGCCGAACAGGCGGCGCACCGCGCCCAGCTCCAGCTCGTCACCCATCGGCGTCGATGTGCCGTGCGCGTTGATATAGTCGATGTCGGTCAGCGACAGGCCGGACTTCTTCAGCGCCATCTGCATGGAGCGGAACGCGCCCGACCCTTCCGGGTGCGGCGCCGTCACATGATAGGCGTCGCCCGACAGGCCATAACCGATCACCTCGGCATAGATTTTTGCGCCGCGCGCCTTGGCCCGCTCATATTCCTCCAGCACGACCACGCCCGCGCCCTCGCCCATGACGAAGCCGTCGCGGTCCTTGTCATAGGGACGGCTGCCGCGCCACGGCTCGTCGCGAAAGCCCGTGGAGAGCGCCCGCGCCTGCCCGAAACCGGCGATGCCGATGGGGCAGATCGTGCTTTCCGCGCCACCCGCCAGCATCACGTCGGCGTCGTCCATCTGGATCATGCGCGCCGCGTCGCCGATGCTGTGCGCGCCGGTGGAGCAGGCGGTGACGACTGCATGGTTCGGCCCCATCAGGCCATATTTGATCGAAACCTGACCGGAGATCAGGTTGATGAGGCGGCCATGGACGAAATGCGGGCTGACCCGCTTCGGCCCCTTGGCGGCCAGCACCAGCGATTCGCTTTCGATGCCCGGCAGGCCGCCGATGCCCGAACCGATGGAGCAGCCCGCGCGGAACCGCTCTTCCTCGGTCATGTCGAGCAGGCCGGCATCCTCCAGCGCCTGTCCGGCGGCGTCGATGCCATAGACGATGAACGGATCAACCTGCCGCTGAACCTTATGGTCGACGCGCTTGTTCGCATCGAACCCATATTCATGGTCGGCGGGCTTCACTTCGCAGGCATAGTTGCTCTGGAAATCGGTGGCGTCGAAGCGCGTGATCGTGCCCGCACCTGATTTCGAGGCCAGGATATTCCGCCAGCTCGTATCGACATCACCACCCAGCGGCGAAACCATTCCCAGACCCGTCACGACGACACGACGCATGACCTGTGCTCCTAACTTCCTGCACTATCTTCGAAAAATTCCGGCTTCGAAAAATTCCGGCCCCGGCCTTCGTTCGGACCGATGGGCCATGATGGCGAAACGGCTCCCCATCCGCGGGGCAGACCCGGGGCCGGAGAGCCGTTTTGACCAAAGCCGTAATCAGAATCTCCGGTGCGCGGTATGATGCACCGCGCAGCCGGGTCGATCCTTACTGCTTGCTGTCGATGTAATCGATGGCGTCCTTGACGGTCCCGATCTTCTCGGCCGCGTCGTCGGGGATCTCGACGCCAAACTCTTCCTCGAACGCCATCACGAGTTCGACGATGTCGAGGCTGTCCGCGCCCAGATCGTCGATGAAGCTGGCATCCTCAGTAACCTTTTCGGCTTCAACGCCGAGATGCTCAACGACGATCTTCTTTACGCGATCTGCGGTCTCACTCATGGGAGGTCCTTCAGTTAATAAATTCGTGTTCGGCCCTTGCCCTAGTGGCAAGGGGGCGATGAGGCAAGAGGCTAGCCGCTATCCGCTTCAGCCTATATTCACAACCAATCAGATCATGGCCATCCCGCCATTGACGTGCAAGGTCTGGCCCGTGACATAGCCTGCCTCACGGCTAGCCAGATAGACGACGGCGGAGGCAATGTCACCACCCTCGCCCATCGCGCCTGCGGGGATCTTGCCGTTGATCGCATCCTTTTGCGCATCGTTGAGCGCGTCGGTCATGGCAGAGCGGATGAAGCCCGGCGCGACCGCGTTCACGGTGATCCCGCGCGACGCCAGTTCCTGCGCGATGCTCTTGGACATGCCGATCAGGCCCGCCTTGGCCGCGCAATAATTGGCCTGCCCCGGATTGCCGGTGACGCCGACGACGCTGGTGACGGAGATGACGCGGCCAAAGCGCGCCTTCATCATCGGCTTGGCGGCGGCGCGGATCAGGCGGAACGCCGCCTCCAGATTGACGCGCTGCACGTCCGCCCATTCCTCGTCCTTCATGCGCAGGATCAGGTTGTCGCGCGTGATTCCGGCGTTGTTGACGAGGATGTCGAGCTTGCCCAGCGCCGCGACGGCGGCGGGCACCAGCGCGTCGGTCGCCGCCGGGTCGGACAGGTTGCACGGCAGCACGACATGATCGCCGCCCAGTTCCGCCGCAAAGGCGTTGAGCTTGTCCACATTGCTGCCCGACAGCGCCAGCCGCGCGCCCTGCGCCGCAAGGCCGCGCGCGATATCGGACCCAATGCCTCCCGCTGCGCCCGTCACCAGTGCAGTCATGCCAGTCAAATCGAACATAATAGCCCTCATACTCTGTTATGGTGTCAGGCCGGCGCTCACAGGCCCGCCAGCAACGCCTCGATATCGTCCATCGAAATCACGCTCGTCACCGTCGCGTCGGGCGAGATGCGCTTGACCATCGGGCCGAGCACCTTGCCACCGAACTCGACGAACTGCGTCACGCCGCCCTCCGTCATCGCGGCGACCGATTCGCGCCAGCGGACGCGGCCCGTCACCTGCTCGACCAGGCGCGCGCGCACCTCGTCCGGCGCGGCGATCGGCGCGGCTAGCACATTGGCATAGACCGGCACCACGGGGGCGGAGAGCGGCGCACCCGCCAGCGCCTGTGCCATCACATCGGCGGCAGGCTGCATCAGCACGCAATGGAACGGCGCGGATACGGGCAGCAGCACACCGCGCTTGATCCCATGCTCCTTCACCAGCGCGATCGCCCGTTCGATAGCGGCGCGATGGCCGGAGATGACGACCTGCCCCGGATCATTGTCGTTCGCGACCTGGCACACCTCCCCTTCGGCGGCGGCGGCGGCCAGCGCCTCGGCCTTCTCTATATCCGCGCCCAGCAGGGCGGCCATCGCCCCCTCGCCCACCGGCACCGCCGCCTGCATCGCACGACCGCGCGTCTTGAGCAGCCGCGCCGTGGTGGCGATGTCCAGCGCGCCCGCCGCGCACAGCGCCGTATATTCGCCCAGGCTGTGGCCCGCGACGAAATCCGCCTTTTCGGACAGGCGCACATTGCCTTCCCGCTCCAGCACGCGCAGCGTCGCGATGGCGTTGGCCATGATCGCGGGCTGCGCATTTTCGGTCAGGGTCAGGTCGCTCTCCGGCCCCTCCGTCATCAGGCGGAACAGGTGCTGGCCCAGCGCCTCGTCCACTTCCTGGAAAATCTCGCGCGCGACGGGCGACGCATCGGCCAGGGCTTTGCCCATGCCGACGGACTGGCTACCCTGCCCCGGAAAGATGAAAGCGCGCATATCCTGCTCCCGCGACCTGATGGTTGGAAATAATCGGCGTCGCCCTAGTCCCGTGAGCAGTTCGACGCAAGCATGGCTTGCTTTACGCCCCGTCTTGGCCCATAGGCCCCGCTTCGCATGGCTCCTCCGGGGGCGGTGCGGTTTTGCTAAAGAAAGCCGGAGGGGTGTTCGCATGGGGCGGGCATCAGCGATCGGCCAGAACAAAGGACGCAGCCATGCCGTTGTACGAGCATGTCTTTCTCGCGCGTCAGGATCTTGCCCAGGCACAGGTCGACGCGCTGGCGGAAAACGCCACGCAGATTATCGAATCGAACGCTGGTAAGGTGACTAAGGTCGAGAATTGGGGCCTGCGCTCGCTCGCCTACAAGATCGCCAAGAACCGCAAGGCGCATTATGTGCTGCTCAACATCGACGCCCCCGCCGGTGTCGTTGCCGAGCTGGAGCGCCAGACGCAGATCAACGAAGACGTCATTCGCTATATGACCGTCCGCGTTGAGGCTCTGGAAGAAGCCCAGTCGGTGATGATGCGCAAGGGTGAGCGCAACGACCGCCGTGGCGGCCGTGGCGACCGCGATGATCGCGGCCCGCGTGGTGACGGCGATCGTGGCCCGCGCCGCGACCGCGAAGAAACCGCTGGCGAATAAGGGAGACATAGAGACATGGCACGCCCATTTTTCCGCCGTCGCAAGAGCTGCCCCTTCGCTGCGAAGGACGCACCCAAGATCGACTATAAGGACGTCCGTCTGCTTCAGGGCTTCGTGTCCGAGCGTGGCAAGATCGTTCCTTCCCGCATCACGGCCGTTTCGGCCAAGAAGCAGCGCGAGCTGAGCCAGGCGATCAAGCGCGCCCGGCACCTCGGCCTCCTGCCCTACATCGTCAAGTAAGGAGCGATCCCCATGGAAATCATTCTGCTGGAGCGGATCGAGAAGCTGGGCGCCATCGGTGACGTTGTCACCGTCAAGGATGGCTATGCCCGCAACTATCTCCTTCCCAACAAGAAGGCCCTGCGGTCCAACAACGCCAATAAGAAGGTGTTCGAGGCCAACCGTGCAAAGATCGAATCCGACAACGCGGCTCGCCGCGACGTCGCCAAGACCTCGGCATCGGATGTCGATGGCAAGCAGATCGTCCTGATCCGCCAGTCGTCCAACTCCGGTCAGCTGTACGGTTCGGTTTCGGTCCGCGACATCATCGAACAGCTTCAGGCCGATGGTGTTTCCATCGTCACGAAGTCGATGATCGTTCTGGAGCGCCCGATCAAGACCATCGGCCTGTTCGATGTTCGCGTCACGCTGCACCCCGAAGTCGCCGTCAACATCCAGGTGAACGTCGCCCGTTCGCCGGAAGAAGCGGACCTCCAGAAGGACGGCGTGGACGTGATGTCCTCGATGTTCGAGAAGGACGAGAGCGGCTTCACCGAGGATTATGATCCCAACGCCGAGCCGGGCGAGACCGCTTTCGAGCGTCCCGAGGCCGAAGAAGGCGAAGCCGAAGAGGCCTGAGCCTTTCGGTAACGACATAGAAAAGCCCGCGAGACTGGTTCTCGCGGGCTTTTTCTTTGGTCGATGCGAGGAGATGGTGAGCCATTTGCGGCCTTTCCATTATGCGTCAGCCCCAGCGAAGGCATCTCTCTCTCTCGAAAAGGCTCAGCAGGAGGCACGAGATCCCAGCCTCTGCGAGGATAATGAACAGAGAATGGAGAAGGCGCAAAGCCGACCGCCCTTCCCCCTTGTTACCCCACAACCGCCCGCGGCACCGTCACCCGCACCACCAGCCCGCCCTCCGGCCCGGCATTGGCAAAGCTCAGCGCCCCGCCGAAACGCTGCAACAGCCGGTGCGCGGTGGGGATGCCCAGTCCGAATCCATCTGTGTCGCGGGCGCGCTCCTCGTCCAGCCGCACGAACGGGTCGAGGATCGTGCCGAAAAAGGCCTCCGCTATGCCGGGGCCGTCGTCCGCGATCACCACCTGCCAGTCTGCCTCCACACCCGCCGGCGCCCGCTCGATCGCGACGCGCGCGCGCGTGCCATAGTGCAGCGCGTTGTCGACCAGCGCCCGCAACGCCAGCATCAGCGGCTCGCGCCATGTCCGCGCGATGGCGGCACCGGGGGCCGTCAGATGCGTCTCCCCCTCGAACTCCGCCAGCAGGCCCCGCACCGCGGCGGTCAGGTCGACCTCTTCGGGCCGGGCGGTCAGATGCTGGGCGCGCAGATAATTTTGCAGCGACAGCAGCAGCGCCTCCATCTCGTCCGCGCTGGACGCCACCAGCCGCGCGATGTCGCTGTCGGACACGAAATCCGCCGCGATCTTCAACCGGGTGAGCGGCGTGCGCAGGTCATGGCTGATCGCCTCGAAACTCTTGGCCTGATCGGACACCAGCCCGGTGATCCGCGCCTGCATGTCGTTCATCGACCGGGCCAGCGTGCGCAGGTCCGCCGGGCCGCTTTCCGCCATCGCCACGGTGCGCCCCTGCCCGATGGCGTCGGCCGCATCCGACAACGCGCGTAGCGGCGTGGTGAGGAAGCGCAGGCCGATGACCCCCGCCCCGATGCACAGCAAGGTGATGAGCAGGGTCATCGCCGTGGCGCGCAGCGCGATCGGCCAGCTCGACGTGATGTCGCGCGACCGGAAATTGAGCCACTGCCCCCGCTCCAGCTGCATGGAGCCGACCAGGTCGTGGCGGCCGGGGCTGCCCCGCTCCATGTTGAGGTAGAAGGTTCGGGCCGCGAGCGACGGTTCCCACACCAGGATGGACTGGCGTATCTCCACGATCGCGCTGGCCTTGGCCGGGGCGGAGACGGCGGGGGTGGCGGACAGGCGGACCTCCAGATGGCCGGTGGTCATCACCTTGCCGATGCCGCCGGGGTCCAGCCGGTGGACCCGGTCCCCGACCACCATCAGCTCGGCGACGCGGCGCGCATGGTCCTCGCGCAGGGTCTGCCGGTCGATGGCGGCGTAGAACAACAGGCTCGCCGCCACCTGCACCGCGCCGATGGCCAGCAGCAGCGCCGCCGCCCAGGCCGCCAGTTGGCGGGAGCGCAACCGCGCCAGCATCGCGGCACGGCGCGCGCCCGGCTTCATCGGGCGGGCCTGTTCCGGCCCCGGCCATCCTGATCGGTCTCTCGATCGTCACCGGCCCCTTCTTCCGCGGAGTCCACGGCGGTCAGCTCTCCCCCGGCACGCTCGCCCCTCACCCGCTCGATGGTCAGCGTCCGCTCATGGCCGCTGCGGTCCGGCCACAGGATCGACTGGCCCACGCTCAGCCCGATCAGGCCCGCGCCGACCGGCGTCAGGATGGAGATGCGACCCGCCTCTATGTCCGCCTCGGCGGGCCAGACCAGTTGCACGGTGCGCGTCGCCCCGCTCGCCTGATCGGTGAAATCCACGGTGGCGTGCATGGTGACGACGCTGTCCGCGACATTCTTCGCCGGGGCGATATGCGCGCGGCCGATCTCGGTCAGCAGCATGGCGCTGACGTCCGGCAGGCGGTCGGCGATGGTGACGGCCAGGTCGCCCAGCGCATCGGCTTCGCTGTCGATCATGCGGATACGGGGGCGGCGGGTGGCGGTGATGCTGGTCATAGGGCTTCTCTTTTCAACGGATCTGGTGCGGAATCATATGCGCCCCCGGTTCCGGGGCATGTCGCGCCGGAGCCGGGGCTAGATGCCCGCGAGAAGCTGTCCTCCATGATGCCGAAACTGCCTGACCATGGGTGGGAGGCTGTCACTCCCGGACGCCGGTGTCAATCGCCGCAGCCGCCAGCCATGATTTGCAACAGGCGCGCGCCATGCGGCTTTACGCGCTTTTCATCTTGTCGCCCTATGGCGGGGACACCCTATGGCGGGGACAGGGCCAATCGGCATCGTCGGAACGTCGATCGGCCCTGGGCGAAAAGGATTGGGCAGGCGTGGGCAAGCAGAAGGTCATCATCGTGTTCGGCACCCGGCCGGAGGCGATCAAGATGTTTCCCGTCGTCCATGCGCTGCAGGCGCGGACGACGGTGGAGACGCGCGTGATCGTCACCGCGCAGCATCGCGAACTGCTGGACCAGGTGCTGGAGATCGGCGGCATCGTCCCCGACATCGACTTGGACGTGATGCAGCCGGACCAGACGCTGGACGCCCTCACCGCCCGGTTGATCGTGGAACTGGGCCACGCCTTCGATGCGGAAAAGCCCGACCGTGTGGTGGTCCATGGCGACACGCTGACCGCCATGGTCGCCAGCCTCGCGGCCTATTATCGCAAGATTCCGGTGGCGCATGTGGAGGCGGGGCTGCGGTCCGGCGACATTCACCACCCCTGGCCGGAGGAGGTGAGCCGCCGCGTCGTCGCCTGCATCGCGGACCTGAACTTCGCGCCGACACAGGCGGCGGCGGACGCCCTGCGCGCCGAAAATCGCGATCCCGCGACCATCCATGTCACCGGCAACACGGTGATCGACGCGTTGCTGGCGACGCAGGCGCGCATCGGGCGGGAGCCGGGCCTCGCCGCGGCCTTCGCCCCCATCGCCGCGCCCTTCGCGGGCAAGCGGGTGATCGCCGTGACCAGCCACCGGCGAGAGAATTTCGGCGGCGGCATGGCGGCCATCGCGGGCGCGATCCGCGACATAGCGCAGCGGCCGGACGTGGCGGTGATCTTTCCCGTCCACCCCAATCCCAATGTGCGCGCGGTGATGGACGATGCGCTGGCGGGCCTCGCCAATGTCGCGATGGTCGATCCGCTCGACTATCCCAATTTCGTCGCGCTGCTGGACCGGTGCGAGATCGTGCTGACCGACAGCGGCGGCGTGCAGGAGGAGGCCCCCTCGCTCGGCAAGCCGGTGCTGGTAATGCGGGAGACGACGGAGCGGCCCGAAGGGGTGGCGGCGGGCACTGCCCGGCTGGTCGGCACGGACCGGGCGCGGATCGTCGCGCAAGTCACCGCCTTGCTGGATGATCCGGCGGCCTATCAGGCGATGGCGCGGGCGCATAATCCCTTTGGCGACGGCCATGCGGCGGAGCGCATCGCCCGGATCATCGCCGGGGATGCCTGACCCCCTCTTGGCAAGGCCCCGGTATCAGGGCGGGGTGTCAGGCCGGGAGCATCAGGAAAAGCTGGCCAGCTCCCATTCCAGTTCGCGGATATAATCCTCCACCGCCTTGCGGTCGCGCTGCGCCGTCAGCGTGTTGGCGATACGCCGCGCGGTGACGAGTTCGGCCCGGATATTGGCGGGCGAGGCCTTCTGTGATTCTTTAAGAGCAAGCATGGGACGGTCAATGCGGGAGGCCGCAAACAGGGGCAATAAAGCCGCGTAAAATCCACACTCGGGTCGCCGTGCGACACACTCGTCTCACGGTCGAATCGTGGCCTTATCCACAAGGCTGCGACGAACCGTGTGCGAAACGATGGTGGCTGCGCGGGGCGGGCCACGAAGGCGCGGTCGCTGCGCCATCCCCGCCCGCCTCTCCCCGAAAAAGGGCGCAGACTCACCGAATCTTCAGTTTTTCCAGCCACAAGCGATCCTGACTCATTCTCAGGATTGCGCCCATGCCCGTCGATACACAGACCAAAGTTGCCGTCATCGGTCTCGGCTATATCGGCCTGCCCACCGCCGCGCTGATCGCCCGGTCCGGGATGCCGGTGCTGGGCGTCGACGTCAGCCCGCATGTGGTGGAGACGGTCAATTCCGGTCGTATCCATATCGAGGAGGTGGACCTCGACGGGCTGGTGCAGGGCGTCGTCTCGCGCGGGCTGCTCCGTGCGTCGCTGACGGTGGAGGAGGCGGACGTGTTCGTCATCGCCGTGCCCACCCCGGTCAGCGCGGACCATGCGCCGGACATCAGCTATGTCCTTGCCGCCGCGCGCACCATCGCGCCCGTGCTGCGGCCCGGCAATGTCGTCATCCTCGAATCCACCTCCCCCGTCGGCACGACGGAGGCGATGCGCGACGAGCTTCAGAAGATGCGCCCCGACATCCGTATGCCCGGCCTGCCCGGCAACGGGGCGGAGGTCGCCATCGCCTATTGCCCGGAACGGGTGCTGCCCGGCCGCATCCTGATCGAACTGGTCAACAACGACCGCTGCATCGGCGGCATCACGCCGCGTTGCGCGCGCAAGGCGCTGGGCTTCTATCGCCAGTTCGTGCGCGGCGAATGCATCACCACCACCGCCCGCTCGGCGGAAATGGTGAAGCTGGTCGAGAACAGCTATCGCGACGTCAACATCGCCTTCGCCAATGAACTCAGCGTCATCGCGGACGGCATGGGCATCGACGTGTGGGACGTGATCCGGCTGGCCAACCGCCATCCGCGCGTCAACATCCTGCAACCCGGCCCCGGCGTCGGCGGCCATTGCATCGCGGTGGACCCGTGGTTCATCGTCCATGGCGACCCGGTCAACAGTCGCATCATCCGCACCGCGCGGGAGGTGAACGAGGCCAAGACCGATTATGTCATCGAACAGGCGTCGAAGTTGATCGACAGCCTGCCCGATGCGGAAATCGCCTGCCTCGGCCTCGCCTTCAAACCCAATATCGACGATTTCCGCGAAAGCCCGGCGGTCAAGGTCGCCCGGCGGCTGGTCGACCGCTACGGCCGCCGCGTCAAGCTGGTGGAGCCTTATGCCAAGGGCCTGCCGATGGAGTTCGCGGGCACGCCCGCCGAACTGATCGACATCGACGACGCCATCGAACGCTGCCCCGTGTTCGTGGTGCTGGTCGACCATGACATGTTCAAGTCCGTGCCGCTGGACGAACGGGCCGACAAGCTGGTTTATGACAGCCGCGGCATCTGGCCCGACCAGCCGCATCCCACCCTGCCCGAACCCCTGCGCAAGGCGGGGTGAACGGCGGGGGCGGATCGCAATCCCGCAAACCCGCCCGCACATTCATTCGCTCCCCTCCCGCCAGTGAAGACCGCACGGCGCCTGAATGAGGGTGTCGGAGGGGCGCCGCCCCGCCCACATCTCTTGCCGCCCCGATCAAAACCCCCTGCCCCCATGGGCGCGCCGCCGCGCTGGTCCCCGCCCGCGCCCCGGTCTAGCCCCGGACCTGCTCCCCCCGTGCAGAGGTCCGCCATGTCCCCCTCCCCCGCCGACACGCCCTCCCTCGCCGCCGCCGCTCCCGACGCCACCGTCACCGGCGCGCTCGGCTGGCGCGCGGGCATGGATTTCACCACGCTGATGGCCAGCCGCCGCAGCGTCCGCGGCTTCACCGGCCAGCCCGTGCCCCGCGCGCTGGTGGATGCGATCGTCGCCGTGGCGAAGCGGGTGCCCTCCTCGATGAATGTCCAGCCCTGGCATATCCACGCCCTGTCCGGCGCCCCGCTGGAGGAGTTGCGCCGCCGCAACAGCGCCATGATGCGCGCGGGGGCGGAGCCGGTCAGCGACATCGTCACCCACACCCCCTATGTGGGCGAGCATCGGCGGCGGCAGGTGGACGTGGCAAAGCAGTTGTTCGGCGCCATGGGCATCGCGCGGGAGGATGCGGCGGGCCGCGACGACTGGGTGATGCGCGGCTTTCGCCAGTTCGACGCGCCCGTCTCCCTGATCCTCACCTATGACCGCATCCTCGATCCGGGGATGAACAGTGTCTTCGACCTGGGCCAGCTCTGCTGCGGCATCGTGCTGGCGGCATGGGACCGGGGGCTGGGCTGCGTGGTCAACAGCCAAGGCATCCAGCGGTCGGACGTGGTGCGCGACATCACCGGCATCCCCGACGACCATGTCATCGTCAACTGCATCGCCATGGGCTGGCCGGACGAGGATTTCCCCGCCAACCATGTCCGCTCCGCGCGGGAGCCAAACGCGGCGTTCACCCATTATATCGGCTTTGCGAACTGACGACGCGGCCCCACCCGTCATCCTGACGATCATGCCGGACGGCAAGGCCGATAGGGCAAAGGCCCGATGCAGACGCCCCCGGCTCTAGTCCCGCACCATCCCCATGAAATCCTGCGCATAGGCGACCATGTGCGCGCCGCCGTCGACATGGATCACCTGCCCCGTCGTGGCCCGCGCGCCCGCCAGATACAGCACCGCCTGCGCGACCTCCTGCGGCGCGGGCAGGCGCGCCAGCGGCATCAGCGCGGCCAGCCGCTCCGCCTGTCCCTCCACATAATCGGGCGTCACCAGCGTCAGGCCGGGCGCAACCGCATTGACGCGGACATGCGGCGCCAGCACCTGCGCGCTGGTGCGGGTCAGGCCCGCCAGCGCGAACTTGCTCAGCGTATAGGCGAACTGGTCGGCATGGGGATGCTGCAACCTCTGGTCGAGGATGTTGACGATGGACCGGTCGCGCCCGTCGCCACCCGCCGGCACCGTCGCCGCAAACGCCTTTGTCAGCAGCGCCGGGGCCGATGCATTGACCGCGAAGTGACGGGCGAGGTCGTCCGCGCCCACACTCTCCAGCCGATCCTGTCCGAACAGCGAGGCGCTGTTGACCAGCAGGTCGGGCGCGCCGCCGAAATGGGCGATCACGGCGTCCAGCAGGCCCTCCGCGCTGGCCGGGTCGGCAAAGTCCGCCACGAACCCGGCCCATTCGCGCCCGCCCGTCGCCAGCGCCGCCGCCAGCTCCGCGTCCGGCTCCGCATCATGGCTGCCATGGATGGCGATGCGGTATCCCGCCCCCGCCAGCGCCGCCGCGATATGCGCGCCCAGCCGCCGGTGCCCGCCCGTGACGAGGGCGAGCGGCGCGGAGGCGAGCGGCGATTGGGAAGGAACCTCCTGCACGACAGGCATCAGTTGCCCATCATGCTCAGCACTTCCTTGCGGCTCTTGTCGTCGGTGCGGAACACACCCATCATCCGGCTGGTCTTCATGGTCACATTGGGGGTCCGCACGCCGCGCCCGGTCATGCAGCCATGCGTCGCCTCGATCACCACGGCGACGCCCTGCGGCTTCAGATGCTCCCAGATGCAGTCCGCAACCTCGGCCGTCAGCCGCTCCTGCACCTGCAACCGCCGGGCATAGCCGTGCAGCACGCGCGCCAGCTTGGAGATACCGACCACATAGTCGCCGGGGAGGTAGGCGATGTGCGCCACGCCCACGATGGGGGCCATATGATGTTCGCAATGCGACTGGAACGGAATGTCCTTCAGCAGGACGATCTCGTCATAGCCGCCCACTTCGTGGAAGATGCGGCTGAGGTGATAGGCGGGGTCTTCCTGATAGCCCTCGCAATATTCGCGCCATGCCCGCGCCACCCGCTTGGGCGTGTCGATCAGGCCCTCACGCTCCGGGTCGTCCCCGGTCCAGCGGATCAGTGTGCGGATCGCATCCGTAATCTCTTCGGGAACGGGGATCTTGCTCGCCTCATGGGCTGCGGCATCGTCATGGTCATGATGGTGGGCCATCGCGCTCCTGCTTCCTTCATTGTGTCCGGCTCTGATGCCGCTTTATGATCCCACTACCCACATGGGAAGCAGGCCCGAACCATATCGCCCCACCGGTCCGGGCCGATCCGCAGGGGCGGCAGCGGGGTTTGAACCCCGATGCGATCCCCACGGCCGGTCCGGGCCGGACGGCGGTATGAATCAGCCCGGCTGGTCAGCGCGCGACGCGCCCTGCCCGTCCAGATTCAGTGCAACGAAATCCCAGTCGATGTGATTCGCCAGGATCGTACCCGCATAGTCGGGGCGCGCGTTGCGATAGTCGATATAATAGGCATGCTCCCACACGTCGAAGATCAGCAGCGGCGTCGCGCCATGCGCTACCGGTGTGTCGGCGTCATGATAGGAGGTGACGACCAGCTTGCCGTCCTCCAGGTTCAGCGCGGCCCAGCCGCTGGCGAAATGGCCCACGGCCTCCGCCTTCAGCTTGTCGACCAGCGCGTCGACCGAACCGAACGCCTCGGTGATCAGCTCCGCCAGCTTGCCGGTTGGGGCCTTCTTCTCCGGCGACAGGCCCAGCCAGTAGAAGCTGTGGTTCCAGATCTGGCCGACCTGGTTGAACAGGCCCGGCTTCGCGCCGCCCTTGGCAATGGCGATCAGCTCCAGCAGCGACTTGCCCTGCAATGCGGCATCGGCGGCGACCAGTTCGTTGGCCTTCACCACATAGGCGTTGTGATGCTTGCCATGATGGAAATTGAACGTCTCTTCGGACAGATCCTTGCCAAAGGCGGTCTTGGCATAGGGCAGTTCGGGCAGAATGAAGGCCATGGGTTGCTCCGGTCTCTCTCGGGGGATGGGGCTTGTTCCGCGCCCTTGGAGGGGCAAACGGCCAAGCCGGCTTTTGGTTCACGTGCCTCCCCTATTGCCGCGGTGCAACAGAAACCAATTGGTTATGGCGATCAATGACCGAAAAAGTTTCGATGTGACATCGGAACATTTCTGCTTTAGCCTTGTGCGGTCAGGAAAAGCGGCGGGCAACGTACCCGGCCGTACCGATGGAGGGGATGCGATCATGGCGAAGTTTTTCGGCAATCTACACCTTGTTCTGCTCGCGGGGCTGGCGCTCGCGATCGTCGTCATCGCGACGGCGGGCAGCGCGGATGGGCGCGTGCCCGACCCGAACCAGATTTTCCGCTGGCTGCATGTCTTCTTCGGCATCACCTGGATCGGCCTGCTCTATTATTTCAACTTCGTGCAGATCCCCACCATGCCGAAAGTGCCCGCCGACCTTAAACCCGGCGTCACCAAATATATCGCGCCAAAGGCCCTGTTCTTCTTCCGCTGGGCCGCGCTGGCAACGGTGGTGACGGGCCTGATCGTCGCCCACCTCTCCGGCTATCTGGTGCAGGCGCTGACGTTCGAGCCGCCCTTCACCCTGATCGCCATCGGCATGTGGCTGGCCCTCATCATGGCGTTTAACGTGTGGGTGTTCATCTGGCCCGCGCAGAAGATCGCGCTGGGCCTCGTCGACGCCACCCCGGAAGCCAAGGCCGCCGCCGCGACCCGCGCCATGGTGTTCAGCCGCACGAACACGCTGCTGTCGATTGCGATGCTGTATGCGATGGTGGCGTTTAACGGGGGGTGATGTTTGGGTGGGCGGAGGCGGATGGGTTGCTGTCCGCCTCGCGCCATTGGCGGACGTTCCGGGGTCACTTCGTTGTTCGTAAAATTGACCCATTCATTCGGATTGCTGGGTGTTAATCCTAAATTCGGAGCAGCTGTTGAGCGACAGCATGGGCATCGCCAAGTAGGTCAGGAAATTTCATCGGTAGCAATAAGTTCACATGTCGACTAACTCGAAATGAACTGGCAACCTTATCTAACTTAATGACCAACGGGGCAGGGCATGGCGAGGAGACCGAGGAACGCAAGTAAAGGGGAAGAGGCAAAGCAGTCGGAGGTGGCGCCGAAGGTAGAAGCAGCATTGAGGAAAAAGCGCTCGGCGCGATCCTTTCCTGCCTCGACGTTTGAGGAGCCTCTGGAGTTTGCGGCGGCTGTCTTGCGTATTGGTAGCGGGCAGCCGGTGAAGCGGCTGACGCTCTTCGATCAGCTGGGCAAGTCGCCTGAGAGCGGAAACTCCCGCCAACTCATCGTCAATTCTGGTAAATACAGCCTCACCAAAGGCGGCGTTCAGGCTGACAACATCGAGCTAACTCCAGATGGGCACAAGGCTGTCGATGATCAGATCAATGCACGCGAACGGGCAAGGGTACGAGTAGAACTGGCAATCACCGGCATCGAGCCGTTCCAAAAGCTCTACGAGAAGTTCGTCGGCAACAAACTGCCCGCTCATGCTGTTCTGATTGATGCCGCAAAGGATGCCGGCATTGACCCCGAACATGCTGCCGAGGCCGTTGACACCTTCGTCGTCAACCTCCGGTTCGTTGGCCTCCTAAAGACGCTTTCAGGGGCTGAACGGATTATTTCGATCGATATGTTGCTTGGTGATCTTCCAGCTGCATCTTCGGCCACTGTTGCTTCGCCAGTTGCTCGCGCTCCCTCGACGAGTATTATGACCTCCGAACATGCTCAGTTCGAGAGCACATGCTTTTATATCGCGCCAATCGGGGATGAGGGTTCAGAACCGCGCAAACACTCCGATCTGTTTCTGGGATCGATCGTCGAACCAGCGCTTGAGCAATTCCAATTGAACGTCATTCGAGCAGACGCAATCGACAAACCTGGCATCATCACTCGTCAAATCATTGATTACATCATGCGGTCGCGGCTGGTAATTGCTGACCTCTCGTTCCACAACCCTAACGTGTTCTACGAGTTGGCTCTACGCCATGCGGTGAAGCTGCCAATCGTCCAGTTGATCCGAACGGTTGACAGAGTTCCTTTCGATGTCAATCAGATGCGAACCATCCAAATCGACACGACTGACATCTATTCACTCGTGCCGCGCATTGACTCCTACCGCGCAGAAGTCGCTAGTCAGGTTCGTCGAGCGCTTGAGGCAGATCATGTCGTGGATACTCCGATATCGACCTACTTTCCGAACATGACCGTCAATCTCTAGTGGTTGGCTGGGAACATAAACGACATATGCCAGCGGCAGCTATTGCTTCATCCAACTTCCAAACCGGCCATTCCGCTACCGGCCACCCTCACAACCCATGCCGCTTCAAACAATGCCGCAACTGGTCATAACTCAATCCCAACGCCTTGGCCGTCGCGCGCTGGTTGAACCGATGCCGTTCCAGCGTCCGCGACAGGATCGCCGCCTCATGCGCCAGCAGGGCGGCCTTCAGGTCCATGACCTCCTCCGCCCCCTCCACGCCTGACCCCGCCCCTAACGCCTCCGCCGCGCGCACATCGCCCGCCGCGCCGCCCTCAGCCGCGCCGACCTCCGCCCCGCGCCCGACCGGACGCCAGGGTGAGGCAAAGGGGTCGAAGACCAGCGCCTCCACCGGCTGCCCCGGCTCCGGCCAGGCATAGACCGCCCGCTCCACCACATTGCGCAGTTCGCGGACGTTGCCGGGCCAGCGGTGCGCCTCCATCGCCGCCAGCGCCGCCGGGCCGAAACCCGGCCAGTCGGTCCAGCCGCACTCGCCCGCCATCCGCCGTCCATAATGGTCGGCCAGCACGGCAATGTCCCCGTCGCGTGCGCGCAGCGGCGGCAGGGTGATGACCTCGAACGACAGTCGGTCGAGCAGGTCGGCGCGGAACCGCCCCGCCGTCACCAGCCCCGGCAGGTCGTCGTTGGTCGCGCCCACGATCCGCACATCGACCCGTACCGGCCGCGACGCGCCGATGCGCGCCACCTCGCCATATTCCACCGCGCGCAGCAACCGCTCCTGCGCCGCCATCGACAGGGTCGCCAGCTCGTCGAGGAACAGGGTGCCGCCCTCCGCCTCCTCGAACCGGCCCGCCCGCGCGCGCGTGGCCCCGGTGAAGGCGCCCGCCTCATGCCCGAACAGTTCCGCCTCGATCAGGGCTTCGGGCAGCGCGGCGCAGTTCATGGTGACCAGCGGCCCGCGCCAGCGGGGAGAGAGGTGATGCAGCCGCTCCGCGATCAGTTCCTTGCCCGTGCCTCGTTCGCCCACGACCAGCACGGGGCGGTCCACGCCGCTGGCCCGGCTGGCCTTCTCCACCGCCTCGACAAAGGGCAATGACTGCCCGACCAGCTGCGTCCGATCCATTGCCGAGAATTAGCATTTTTCACCAACTATTGGCAATGTTGGATAGGCGCTCTCTTCTCGTCAAAACACCCTTTCGGTTGGTTATGTTGAAATATCCCCAACTGGCACACTCCCTGCAAAGTATCCGGAAACCGCGCCACCCAGCGCCCCGGAGCATTGTCCATGAGCATCTTCTCCCGCACCCGCGACATCATCGCCGCCAACGTCACCGACCTGCTCGACCGGGCCGAAGACCCGGCCAAGATGATCCGCATGATCATCATCGAGATGGAGGAGACGCTCGTGGATGTCCGCGCCTCCGCCGCCCGCACCATCGCGGACCAGAAAGAGATGCGCCGCCACATCGCCCGCCTTGAACAGCTTCAGGCAAGCTGGACGGAGAAGGCGCAACTGGCCCTTTCCAAGGACCGGGAGGATCTGGCCAAGGCTGCGCTGGTGGAGAAGCAGAAGGCCGCCGGCATGGCCGCCGAACTCTCCGCCGAGATCGTGGTGCTGGAGGATGCCCTCTCCGCGTCGGAGGAGGACATCGCCAAGCTCCAGGCGAAACTGCGGGAAGCCCGCGCCCGCCAGAGCAGTGTGATGGCCCGCATGGAAAGCGCCCGCAATCGCTTGCGTATGCGGGAAGTCTATGCCGGGGAACGGTTGCAGGACGCTTTCGCCCGCTTTGACTTGCTGGAGCGGCGCGTCGACCTGACCGAAGGGCGCGCCGACGCGCTGGCGCTGGGCGCGCCTCCCCGGACGCTGGAGGAGGAGATTGCGGAACTGCGCTCTACCGACGAAGTGGAAGCGGAGCTTGCCGCCATGAAGGCCGCGCGCGGACAGGAGGGCTGAGGCGATGTACTTCGCGGAAGCGATCGTGCCGATCTTCATTGTCGGCATGCTGTTCATCGGACTGCCCTGGCTGGTGCTGCACTATGTCACCCGCTGGCGCACCGCCGCAACCTTGACCGGGGAGGATGAGGCGATGCTGGACCAGATGTTCGAGACGGCGCGCAGGCTGGAGGACCGCCTGTCCACCATCGAACGGATCATCGCGGCCGACCATCCCGACTTTCGTTCCGGCCTGACCGGCGGTGCGCCCTACCCGCCCCTCGCCCCCACCGATCCCGATTTCGGTCGCCCGGAATCGCAGAGGAGAAACTGACATGGCCGCTCGCCGGACCCGCTATTATCTCGACAGGCAGAATCGCAAATGGCTGGGCGTCTGCTCCGGCATTGCAGACTATACGGGCATCGACGTCCTGTGGGTGCGGATCGGTGCGGTCATGGTCACGCTGATGGGTGGTTTCCCGTGGACGCTGATCGCCTACTGGCTCGCCGCCTGGATGGCGGAGGACAAGCCACGTGACCTCTATGGCAGCGATGAGGACACCCGTTTCTGGCAAGGCGTGCGGAGCAACCCCGCCCGCTCGGCCCGCGACGTGCGATCCAAATATCGTGACATCGATCGCCGCCTCGCCGACATTGAAACCTATTATACCAGTCGGAACACGCGCTTGTCGGACGAGATCGAATCGCTGCGCTGACCGACTCACAAACAGGGAGGATGTCGCATGTTCAACAACCCCTTCTCTATGGTCGTGGCGATTGTCGCCATCGTCTCCATCGCCAGTATCCTGCGCGCCCGTTATGGCCTGCCCGACCGGCAAAGGAGCCGCCGCGCCTATCGTGACGCTGCCCTGCCCGACACGGCAGAGAACCAGCAGCTGCGCGACGAGATCAAGGCGCTCAAGGATCGCGTCGCCGTCCTCGAACGGCTTGCCACCGACAGCAACAGCGCGCTGGAGCGCGAGTTTGACAAGCTGCGCCAGCAGGACTGACTTCATCACCCATGGAAAGGGAAGCGACATGACCCTTCTTCAGGATCAGCTTATCACGCTCTCCACCGCCCTCACCTCGCTGGCCGCGCTTTCCATTGTCGCGGTTGCGACCCTGCGCGGATGGCGGGGCTGGCTCGACCTCAAGCGCGCGGAACTGGATCAAGGCGCGTCCGAACCCGCGCGGCTGCCCGCTGCCGACCGGATAGAGATGGCGGACCTACGCGAACGTATCCGCAAGCTGGAGGCGATTGCGGAAGGCGTTGACCTGTAGTTCGTGGCACCTCAGTCATCCGAGTCACATTTTGCTGCAAATCTGCGCGCGCCGTCCTATAGCGCCGCCATGTCCGAGAGCCTGACCGAAATCCTTGAGGAATATGAGTTCCTCGACGCCGATGAACGCTACCGCCTGCTTATCGACCTAGGGCGCAAGCTCGAACCCATGCCCGATGCGCTCAAGACCGATGCGACATTGGTGCGCGGTTGTTCGGCGGCCGTCTGGGTCTATCCCACACGGTTGGCCGATGGTCGCCTGCATTTCCTGGCGGACAGCAACGCCGCAATAACCAAGGGCATCATCGCGCTCATCTTGCTGACCGTGCAGGACCGGCCAGCTGCCGAGGTTGCCGATGCCGACATCATGGGGGCCCTTGCCCCCTTCGATCTCAAGAACCAGCTGTCGTCCAACCGCACCCAGGGCATCCCCAATATGATCGCCCTGATCCAGCAGACGGCGGCGCGGCAGGACTGATCTGTTCCGGGATAGCACATTGCCGACAGGCTACATGGCAGGAGATGATTTTGTCGGACAGTGACAGGAACTGGCAGGCATGGGGCGAGCAAGACCCCTATTATGCCGTCCTGTCCGACCCCCGTTACCGGCGCGGGTCCATCGACGATGCGCGGCAGGATTTCTTTGCGGACGGGCGTGATTATCTCAACGACTTGCTGGGCCGGTTCGAACGGCATTTTGGCTCCGTGCCGCGTGAGCGGGCTTTGGATTTCGGCTGCGGAGTCGGGCGCCTTACCATCCCGCTTGCCGGACATTTCGGCTCCGTCACCGGCCTCGACATTGCGCCAGCCATGCTGGAAGAGGCGCGGCGCAACAGCGCCGACCTGCCCATCGACTATCGGCTATCGGACGATGCCCTGTCCGCGCTGGAGGGGCAGTATGATTTCATCCTCAGTTGCATCGTCCTGCAACATATCCCCGTACGGCGCGGTATGCCGCTGCTTGATGCGCTGCTGTCCCGCATCAGTCCGGGCGGAGGATGCGCGATCCATGTGTCGATCAAGCGGCGGCAGGATTGGCGGGGCAGGCTACGCTATGCCCTCGTCCATCAGGTGCCGGGGGGGCAGGCCCTGTCCAACCTTTTGCGCGGCCGGCCCGCCGCAGCGCCCGTGATGCAGATGAACGAATACCCCCTGCCCGACGTGCTACGCCTGTTTCAGGCGCGGGGATTTCATGATCTGCTGGTCCGCTATGACGACCATGGCGGATTCGACACAGCCTTGATCATGGGCGTGCGGGGGTAGGCGAGAGGGCCTCAGCCCGCCACCCAGTCCACCTTTGCGATGCCGAGCATGTAAAGCACTGCGGTCAGGTCGCCCTGGCTGATCGACGCATCGGCGGCGGCTCGCGCCTTTTCCTTTGCATGATAGGCGAGGCCCAGCCCGGCGGCCTCGATCATCGGAATGTCGTTCGCACCGTCGCCGATGGCGAGCGTGTTTTCGACCGCAATGCCCAGAGCATCGGCATGGGCGAGCAATTCCGTCCTCTTGCGTTCCGCATCCACGATGGGCAGGCCGACTGTCCCGGTCAGCTTGCCGTCCTCGATACCCAGCACATTGGCAATGGCGAGGTTGAAGCCGATCTCCGCACCCACCGGTTCAGCAAAGCGGGTGAAGCCGCCGGACACCAGCACTGCATACGCGCCGCGCGCCCGGAGTGTCTGCACCAGAGTCTGCGCGCCCGGCGTCAGTTTCACGCGCTCGGCACGGCAAATGTCGATGACGCTGTCGTCCAGCCCCTTGAGCAAGGCCACCCGCTCCGTCAGCGCGGCGGAGAAGTCGAGTTCGCCGCGCATCGCCCGTTCGGTCACTTCGGCGATCTGCGGCTTGATGCCGGCATAGTCGGCCAGTTCGTCGATACATTCGATGGTGATCATGGTTGAGTCCATGTCCGCCACCAGCAGGCGCTTGTCCCGGCTGGCGATGGGCTGCACCGCGAAGTCGAGCGGGAGGGACAGGGCAGCGAGGGCCGCGCGGACGGGGACGAGGTCGCCGAAGAAGGGAATATCGGCGGCAGCGCCTTCGTCCAGCCAGACGGTTTCGCCCGGAACCGCGCCGGTTGCGACGATGGCGGCGCGCGCCGCATCAATATGCTCATGACGCAGGGAGCCGACGGCGATAAGGGTCGCGACGAACATGGCTGAACAGATTCCTTCGACTGACGATTTTTCAACATTACCAACCAAAACGGGGGGTCGGCCCGTCGCGCTTATTGCCGGGCCGACGGCCAGCGGCAAGAGCGCATTGGCGCTGAGGCTGGCCGAAAGCCATGACGGTATCGTAATAAACTGCGACGCGAGCCAGGTCTATGCCGACCTCGCCCTCCTCTCCGCCCGCCCGGACGCCGGCGAACTGGCCCGCGCCCCGCACCGCCTGTTCGGCCATATCGACGGGGCGGAAGCCTGTTCCGCCGCGCGCTGGGCCGCGGAGGCGAAGGCCGCGATCGCCGCGGCGCATGCGGCGGACAGGCTGCCCATCCTCGTCGGCGGCACCGGCCTCTATATTCGCACGCTGATCGACGGCATCGCGCCCGTGCCCGACATCGACCCCGCCATCCGCGCCGCCGTGCGCGCGCTGCCGGTGGCACAGGCGCACGCCGCCCTCCGCACCGAAGACCCGCAGGCCGCCGCCCGGCTGAACCCCGCCGACACCACCCGCGTCGCCCGCGCGCTGGAGGTGGTCCGCTCCACCGGACGGCCCATCCATGCCTGGCAGGCGGAGATGCACGGCGGCATCGG
Organism: Sphingobium sufflavum; assembly: GCF_021403115.1. Classification (GTDB taxonomy): domain Bacteria; phylum Pseudomonadota; class Alphaproteobacteria; order Sphingomonadales; family Sphingomonadaceae; genus Sphingobium; species Sphingobium sufflavum. The sequence continues at coordinate 29,595 of NZ_JAJSSH010000013.1, read as the reverse complement.
CGACCGCATCACCCTGCACCCCCTCCTCCTCCTCCCCGACCGGCAATGGCTGGTGGAGCGGTGCGACGCGCGCTTCGACGCGATGATCGCGGGCGGCGCGGCGGAGGAAGTGCGCGCCCTGCTGACCCGCCACCTCGACCCCGACCTGCCGGTCATGCGCGCCATCGGCGTGCGGCCCATCGCGCAATGGCTGGCGGGGGAGATCGACGCCGCCGCCATGGCGGACCGCGCCAAGCGGGACACGCGCCGCTATGCCAAGCGCCAATATACATGGTTCGCCAACCAGTCGCCCGCCCATTGGCCCCGCGCCAGTGAGACGCAATATGACGATTATATGGCACAACTTGTAATTAAATTACACACAATATGATTGACAGGTCATTTTCTGACCTTTAGGAGCGCGGCCTTGCAATAGGGGCGACCCGGCGCGCCTGTTTCGACAGGGACCGCCACCCGCCCCCTCCACTCGAAGGAGCTTATCGTGGCTGAACGCAGCGGCGCGGATATATTGGTTCAATGCCTGGTCGACCTGGGCGTCGATACGGTGTTCGGCTATCCGGGCGGGGCCGTGCTGCCCATTTATGACGCCATTTATAACCATCCGACGATCAAGCATATTTTGGTCCGGCATGAGCAGGGCGCGACGCACATGGCGGAGGGCTATGCCCGCTCCACCGGCAAGCCCGGCGTCGTTCTCGTCACCTCCGGCCCCGGCGCGACCAATGCCGTCACCGGCATCACCGACGCGCTGATGGACTCCATCCCGATGATCGTCATCACCGGGCAGGTTCCAACGCAGCTGATCGGCACGGACGCATTCCAGGAAGCGGACACGGTCGGCATCACGCGCCATTGTTCCAAGCATAATTATCTGGTCAAGGATCCGGGCCGCCTCGCACCCGTCGTCCATGAGGCGTTCCACATCGCCACCACCGGCCGCCCCGGCCCGGTCGTCATCGACATTCCCAAGAATGTCCAGATCGCGACCGCGCCCTATACCAGACCGGAAGGGTTCGAGCATCAAAGCTATCGCCCCGCCAGCGCCCCCGACGCGGTGGCCATCGACGCGGCGGTCGAGATGATCCTGAAGGCGGACCGCCCGATCCTCTACACCGGCGGCGGCGTCATCAACAGCGGCCCGGAAGCGGCCACGTTGCTGCGTGAACTGGCGCACAGGACGGGCGCGCCCGTCACCTCCACCCTGATGGGTCTGGGCGCCTTCCCCGCGACCGATCCGTCCTGGCTGGGCATGTTGGGGATGCATGGCACCTATGAGGCGAATCTGGCGATGAACCAGGCGGACCTGATCGTCTGCCTCGGCGCGCGTTTCGACGACCGTGTCACGGGCCGTCTGGATGCGTTCGCCCCCCATTCCCAGAAGATCCATGTCGACATCGACCGCAGCTCCGTCAACAAGACGGTGGCGGTCGACCTGCCGGTCATCGCGGACGTCGGCCGCGCCATGGCGGCGATCATCGCCGGGCTGGACGCGCGCGGATACACCAAGCCGGACCTGTCCGAATGGTGGGCGCGCATCGACGGCTGGCGGGCGAAAAACAGCCTCGGCTATGACGATGGTGCGACCGAGATCATGCCCCAGCGCGCCATCGCGGACCTGTACAAGGCGACGCTGGCGACCGGCAAGGACACGATCATCACGACCGAAGTCGGCCAGCACCAGATGTGGGCCGCCCAGCATTTCGGTTTCGATGCGCCGAACAAGTGGCTGACGTCCGGCGGTCTCGGCACGATGGGTTATGGCTTTCCCGCCGCCATCGGCGCGCAGGTCGCCAACCCGGACAGCCTCGTCATCTGCATCGCGGGCGATGCCTCCATCCAGATGAACATTCAGGAACTGGGTACGGCCACGCAATATCGCCTGCCGGTCAAAATCTTCATCCTGAACAATGAATATATGGGCATGGTCCGCCAGTGGCAGGAACTGACCTATGAAAGCCGTTACTCCAACAGCTATTCGGACAGCCTGCCCGATTTCGTGAAACTGGCCGAAGCCTATGGCTGGACCGGCATCCGCATCGAGGGACCACAGGAACTGGAGGCGGGCATCCGCCAGATGATCGAGACGCCCGGTCCCGTGCTGGTCGATTGCCGGGTGGCCAAGCTGTCCAACTGTTTCCCGATGATCCCGTCGGGGGCGGCGCACACCGAAATGCTGCTTGACCCCAGCCAGGTAAAGGGCAGCATGTCCGACGAGGCCAAGGCTTTGGTATAAAAGGTACAAAATGAGCGATCCGATCCATCCCGATGCCCTGCGGCTGCGCGTCTATGTCAGCGAACCGTTCGATTTCGAGCGGGAGAATGACAGCAACGACCTGTTCGGCTGGACGATGGATCATGAACGGGACGAGGATGAGTGGGAGATACGGCTGGAGCGCGGTTTTCGCTTTCACAAGACGGCCTATGACCGGCTGCTGATCGGTCCGCATTATGTGGGGGAGCATCTGTCCAAGGTGCATGACGCCCTGCTGGGCGTACCGATCCGCATCGCGCACCGCACCGCGGAGGGGTGGCATTTCGCGATGACCGGTATGCTCTCCCTCGCACCGCCGCCCCCTCCCCCGCCGCCATCCGGCGACGAAACAGACACAGGCACCGGCCCCGACAGGCCAGACGAGACGACAGGAAGCTAGACCCCATGCACATCCGGGAAGAACAGAGCGAGCGGCACGTCCTCTCGCTGACCGTCACCAATGAGGCGGGCATATTGGCGCGGATCGCAGGCCTCTTCTCCGCGCGCGGCTATAATATCGAGAGCCTGACCGTGGCGGACATCGGCACCGATCATCAGATCAGCCGCATCACCGTGGTCACCAACGGCCCGCCCAAGGTGATCGACCAGATCATCGCCCAGCTCGACCGGCTGGTGCCCGTCCATCGCGTGGTCGACCTGACCGACAACGGCCCGTTCGTGGAACGCGAACTGGCGCTGGTGAAGGTCGCGGGCACGGGCGATGACCGGATCGAGGCGCTGCGCATCGCGGACGTGTTCCGCGCCAAGGTGGTGGACACGACCATCGGCAGCTTCATCTTCGAGATCACCGGTCCCACCGACAAGATCGACAGTTTTGTCGCGCTGATGCGGCAGATCGGTCTGGTCGAGGTCGGCCGGACCGGCGTCGTCGGGCTGGTCCGCGGCGGCAAGGAAGCCTGATCGTCATTCGCCTGTCCCGGACGGCCTGATCGCCGCCCGGCCCAACACACCAAACCCAACAAACATTGACATAATCCACCGCGACCCTAGGGACGGCGGCAAATTCGAAGGGAAAAACTCTCATGCGCGTTTATTATGATCGCGATGCCGACCTCGGTATCGTCAAGTCCAAGAAGATCGCCATCCTCGGCTATGGCTCGCAGGGCCATGCCCATGCGCAGAACCTGCGCGACTCCGGCGTGGCGGACGTCGCCATCGCCCTGCGTCCCGGTTCGGCCTCCGCCAAGAAGGCAGAGGGTGCGGGCTTCAAGGTTCTGGACAACAAGGAAGCGGCCAAGTGGGCCGACGTCCTGATGATCCTGGCGCCCGACGAGCATCAGGCCGCCATCTGGGAAAATGACATCAAGGGCAATCTGCGCCCCGGCACCGCGCTGGCGTTCGCGCACGGCCTGAACGTGCATTTCGGCCTGATCGAGGCGCCCGCCGACATCGACGTCATCATGATCGCGCCCAAAGGCCCCGGCCACACCGTGCGCGGCGAATATGTGAAGGGCGGCGGCGTGCCCTGCCTGATCGCCATCCATAACGACGCCAGCGGCAACGCGCACGACATCGCCCTCGCCTACGCATCGGGCGTCGGCGGCGGCCGTTCGGGCATCATCGAGACCAACTTCCGCGAGGAATGCGAGACCGACCTGTTCGGCGAGCAGGCCGTGCTGTGCGGCGGCGCGACCGCGCTGGTGCAGGCCGGTTTCGAAACGCTGGTCGAGGCGGGCTACGCCCCCGAAATGGCCTATTTCGAGTGCCTGCACGAACTGAAGCTGATCGTCGACCTGATGTATGAGGGCGGCATCGCCAACATGCGCTACTCCATCTCGAACACCGCCGAATATGGCGACATCAAGACAGGGCCGCGCATCATCACCGAAGAGACGAAGAAGGAAATGAAGCGCGTCCTGGCCGACATCCAGTCGGGCCGCTTCGTGAAGGACTTCGTGCTCGACAACCGCGCCGGCCAGCCCGAACTGAAGGCCAGCCGCATCGCCGCCAAGCGCCACCCGATCGAGGAAACGGGCGCCAAGCTGCGCGCGATGATGCCCTGGATCGGCGCTAACAAGCTGGTGGATCAGGAAAAGAACTGATCCTACCCCCGCCCGGCAACGGGTGGGATGACTGTTGCGACGCCCTCTCCCGTTCCTGCGGGAGGGGGCGTTGTGCTTTTGGCGCCCCCCTCCCGCATGAACGGGAGAGGGCGGCGCAGGCGCGCAAAGGGGGCTGGCGTTTTTCGGGCGCGGGGGGCGGGATGATGATCCGGTCTGCGTACAGCGGACCCTATCGCTGCCTTCCGCATTTTTCACGGCAGCGGATGATACCATCCGCCGCGAAAATGCTCTAGCATCGGGCCATGCTGCTCAATCTCCTCGACGAACTGCGCGCCGCCGGCATCCCGGCCTCCGTAAAGGAGCATCTGCTGCTGCTGGAGGCGCTGGACGCGCAGGCTATCGAGCAGACGCCGGAGGATTTCTATTATCTCTCCCGCGCCGTCTATGTGAAGGACGAGACGCTCTACGACCGGTTCGACCAGGTGTTCGCCAAGGTCTTCAAGGGGCTGGAGAGCGATTATGGCCAGCATGGTGCGGACATACCGGAGGACTGGCTGAAGGCCGTCGGCGAGAAATTCCTGACCCCGGAGGAGATGGAGCAGATCAAGGCCCTGGGCAGCTGGGACGAGATCATGGACACGCTGAAAAGGCGGCTGGAGGAGCAGGAGAAACGCCATCAGGGCGGCAGCAAGTGGATCGGCACGGGCGGCACCTCCCCCTTCGGCCACTCCGGCTACAACCCCGAAGGCGTGCGGATCGGCGGGGAGTCGAAGCATAAGCGCGCGGTCAAGGTGTGGGAACAGCGCGACTTCGCCAACCTCGACAGCAACCGCGAACTGGGCACGCGCAACATCAAGGTCGCACTGAAGCGCCTGCGCCGGTTCGCGCGGGAAGGCGGCGTGGAGGAACTGGACCTCGACGCCACCATCGCGGGCACGGCGCGGCAGGGGTGGCTGGACATCCATATGCGCAAGGAACGGCATAACGCCGTCAAGCTGCTGATCCTGTTCGACATCGGCGGGTCGATGGACCCGCATATCCGCCTGTGCGAGGAACTGTTCTCCGCCGCGAAGGCCGAGTTCAAGAATATGGAATTCTTCTACTTTCACAATTGCCCGTATGAGGGACTGTGGAAGGATAATAGCCGCCGCTGGGCGGAGCGGACCAACACATGGGATATTCTCCACAAATATGGCCATGACTATAAGCTGATCCTGGTCGGCGATGCGGCGATGAGCCCCTATGAAATCCTCCAGCCCGGCGGTTCGGTGGAGCATTTCAACGAGGAGGCCGGCCATGTGTGGATGAAGCGGCTGACCAACACCTACCCTTCCGCCGTGTGGCTGAACCCGGCCCCGGAAAGTCGCTGGGACTATGACCAGTCGAACGCGCTGATCCGGCAGTTGATGAACCAGCGCATGTATCCGCTGACTATTGGCGGGATCGAGGCGGCGACGCGGGAGCTGAGCCGGAAGGTTTGAGGGGTAGGTTGGATGGTGGTCGGCTGGGGGAATTTTCGTCGCCCATCGAGCTGTTCCTGGGCTGTCGCTCAGTCGTTATTGCTAACGCAGCGAAGCAATGACGATTTGGGGTGGGTAGCGGACTGTCGGCTATGCCGCCACTCAATCTCAATACCTGACTTCCATCAATGTGTTTAAAGGAGGGGGCAAACCAAGTTCATCTTTTTGAGCTTGGGATCAATGCGTACGACTTGAACTAACATGCCCGCAAGATTTCTAGGTGGCAGAGGCTCTGATAGCTTGAGCATTTTATCCGCTGGGCCGCAACTATCGGAATTTGTTATTATCTGTCCGACTATTGGCCGCAAGCCAGCAGTCACTTTATCATACGTTAGTTCAGTGTCACCTGGAGCTAATTGCTTTCCATGACTTTTCATCACCCGAATGATTGCTGGGTAAGCCCGTGGCCAAGCCTCTCGACCGGCAATATCCGCTGCCTTGAATAAGGCACTCTGTGGATTTCCCAGAACCAATCCGTGCGGTAGTGCGGAGGCGCATTGTTCACCCATGATTGTCAGCGCAGTAGGTGCCGCAATTAGCAGGACGTCCTGAAACTCCGCTTCAGTGTAGCAAGAAGGATCCGACGATTGCGCAGAAACAGGCGCGCAAAATATCGACACTACCGCGACAAATGAAAAGGCAGTCCGCGCCGTTCCAATTCTTCCAGCTGATCTCATTGGTGATGTCTACCTACGACTAGAGTGTTCCGGCATATTCCGTGAATTTTCAACTTCCGCTATGGGCGATACGAACGCTGTGGCTGAACGGCAACAAATGGTCGTCAGCGGGCCGTACCCCATCGCTCAATATAACAGATACGGTGCCCTCGCCTCCGCCCATGCCTCTTCATCCGGGATAGTCAGCACGTCGAGGTCGCCCGGTGTCGCGCCGGCATTGTCCACCCACTCGCGCAGACCCGGCCCGCCGTTGATGACGTCGATGGGCAGCTTGCCGAACGCATATTCATAGGGGAAATCGCGCCACAGTGCATAATCCGGGTGGAGCGCGCGGATCGCCTTGAAGGCCAGCGCCTGCAACCGCCATGGCCGGAAGGCGGCATGGTCGTAGAAGCCGCCTTCCGCATGGATGTGCACGCCGGAGCACAGCCGACCGACATGCTTGTGAAAGGTCGGTTCGAACCAGATGTCGCGCAGCGCGCAGCCCTCCAGCCAATGCGGCGCGAGGTCGCGCATGGTGGCGATGACGGCGCGGGCGTCGATGTCCGGCGCGCCGAATATCTCCAGCGGGCGGGTGGTGCCGCGCCCTTCGGAGAGGGTCGCGCCCTCCAGCATCACCGTGCCGGGATAGGCGCGCGCCATGGCGACATTGGGGGCGTTGGGGCTGGGGTTGACCCAGATGCGTTCGCCCGGCCAGCCATGGCCCGGCGCGCCATCGGGCGACCAGCCCTCCATGGCGATGACGCGATAGTCCACGTCCAGCCCATAATGGTCGATGAACCAATGGCCCAGTTCGCCCAGCGTCAGGCCGTGGCGCATCGGCATCAGCCCCGCGCCCACGAAACTCTCCCAGCCGGGGATCAGGGTCAGCCCCTCGATGGGCCGCCCCACCGGATTGGGCCGGTCGAGCACCCACACCGCCTTGCCCGCCTGCGCGCCCGCCTCCAGCGCATAGAGCAGGGTGGTGATGAAGGTGTAGATGCGCGTGCCGAGATCCTGAAGGTCGATCAGCATCACGTCGAAACTGTCCAGCATCGCCGGGGTCGGCCGCCGCACCTCGCCATAGAGGGAGAAGACGGGGATGCCGTGGATCGGATCGCGATAGTCGGGCGATTCGATCATATTGTCCTGCTTGTCGCCGCGCAGGCCATGCTGAGGCCCGAAGGCGGCGCTGAGCGTTACATCGTCCAGCGCGGCGATCGCGTCCAGCGAATGGACGAGGCCGGCGGTCAGCGAGGCGGGATGAGCGAGCAGCGCGACCCGTCGCCCGACCAGCGGCGCACGGATTTCAGGGTCGGCGAGGAAGCGATCGATACCGAATTTCATGCGGATTCGGGTGCCCGCAAAATGGCGGCGAAGCAATCCCCGTGATGGAAATCCGGGTTGGCCGGCGGATGGGCGAGCGCCCAATAGCTTTTCTGCCCGTCCAGCGTCTCGATCACCGCCGACAGGCCCATCGCCAGGTCGCGTTGCTGCCACTCCCCCCGGTTACCGGTGAGGTCCAGCGTGGCGCAGAGTTCAAAACTGTCCCGCGCCACGTCCAGGTCGATACGCGGCAGGGTGAAATTGACAAGATCCCGCTGTCCCTGCCGATAGTCGTCGAAGACATAGCTGGCCCAGCGGGTGGAGGGCGAGAAGTTGAATTCCACATATTGATCCTTGTCGGGCAGTTTCAGGAACGCCTCGAAACAGGTGGTCTTCCACAATTCGTCGGTGCGCTCCGCCGCGACCAGCGCGGGCACGGCCAGCGTCGATATATCGCCGGTGATACGGTAACGCAGCGCCAGCCGCGCGCCCTCCAGCCGGGTCACCGCAACGGTGATCGCGTCGATGGACGGCGTCGGGGACGATGGGTGGCGGATCAGGGTCAGTAACATGCCACACGCCTTTCCAGATGCGGCAAAGGGCTGTCAAATGGCGCGTCGGCGTGCTAGGCGCGCGTCGCCATGAACAGCTATCGCTCAGACCTCCTCACCATACTCCATTCGCGTGGATATATCCATCAGCTTACGGATGCCGATGCGCTGGACGCGCTGGCGGCGAAGGAGATCGTGCCCGGCTATATCGGTTTCGATCCGACCGCGCCGTCGTTGCATGTCGGGCACCTCGTCTCGATCATGATGCTGCGCCGTTTGCAGCGCGCGGGGCACAAGCCCATCGTGGTGATGGGCGGCGGCACCGGCAAGATCGGCGATCCCAGTTTCAAGGACGAGGCGCGCAAGCTGCTGAACGATGACAGCATCGCGCAGAATGTCGCGTCGATCCGCCGGGTGTTCGAGAATTTCCTGACCTTTGGCGACGGTCCCACCGATGCGGTGATGGTCGACAACGCCGAATGGCTGGACAGGCTGGAATATATCCCATTCCTGCGCGACATCGGCCAGCATTTCTCCGTCAACCGGATGCTGAGCTTCGACTCGGTCAAGATGCGGCTGGACCGGGAGCAATCGCTCAGCTTCCTCGAATTCAATTATATGATCCTGCAAGCCTATGACTTTCTGGAGCTGTCGCGCCGCGTCGGTTGCCGGTTGCAGATGGGCGGATCGGACCAGTGGGGCAATATCGTCAACGGCGTCGAACTGGGTCGCCGGGTCGATGGCGCGCAACTGTTCGGGCTGACCACGCCGCTGTTGACCAACGCGGATGGCAGCAAGATGGGCAAGACGGTGGGCGGCGCGGTGTGGCTGAACGCCGACCAGTTGTCAGACTTTGATTACTGGCAGTTCTGGCGCAACACGGACGACCGGGACGTGGCCACCCGCCTGCGCCTGTTCACCGACCTGCCGCTGGACGAGATCGCCCGGCTGGAGGCGCTGGAAGGCGCGGAGATCAACGAAGCGAAGAAGATCCTCGCCAATGAGGCGACGGCGCTGTGCCGGGGCGCGGATGCGGCCCGTACGGCGGCGGAAACGGCGCGCCGGACCTTCGAGGAAGGGGCGAGCGGCGACGCCCTGCCCCGCGTGCCGGTGGAAGGCGGGCGGATCGGTCTGGTCGCGGCGCTGGTCGCGGCGGGGCTGACCGCGTCGGGCGGCGAGGCCAAGCGCAAGATCGGCGAAGGGGCGGTACGGGTCAACGACACCGCCATCACCGATGCGGCGCATGAAATCCGGCTGACCGGGGCCGAGACCAAACTGAGTCTGGGCAAAAAGCGGCATGCGATCCTGATTTCTGCGTAAAATCCGTATCGTTAACCAGATTCGTGCAGTCCGCCTTAACGCGGCTGGCGCAGGTTCCGAAGACAGGGTCGCATAGATTGGTGAGAGACGGAATCTCCGCCGGTCGATCGGGAAGGAATGACGGTTCGCATGTCCATGCGGCCGCCCGACCGTTCGCGCCCCTCGAAAAAAGAACAGGGGAACGCCATCATGTCAGCCGAGCGCCTGAAACGCCTTAACCAACTCCATGACGAGCGCCGCCGCGCGCAGCGGGACGACATCGACTATCCCACCAGCGCAACGCGCGGCTGGACGGAGACGTTCGACATCCGGCTGCTGAACCTGTCCCCCATGGGCTTTCATGCACGGGGCAAGGTGACGTTCGAGCGCGACCAGAAACTGCGCATCCTGCTGCCCGTCGTGGGCGAGGTGGAGGGGCAGGTCGCGTGGGCGCTTACCGGCTGCTGTGGCGGCTGGTTCATCAACCCCATCGAGGCCGACCTGTATGCCAAGGTGCTGGCGACGATCGAGGCCGCTGCCGCCTGACCGTCCGGGCCATCAGCCGCTGCGCAGCAACCCCGCAGCGGCATCCCGTTCGAACAGATAGAGGCACAGACGCGCCGCCGCACCGCGCGGCGAATCCAGCCCGCCGTCCCGGTCGATCAGCAGCCGCGCATCGTCATGCGCCATCGGGGCGAGCCGGTTGATCTGTTCCGGGTTGGCGAGGCGGAACCGCTCCTCCCCCGATTGCCGCGTGCCGAGCAGTTCGCCCGCGCCGCGCAGCCGCAAATCCTCCTCCGCGATGCGAAAGCCGTCCTGCGTCTCGCGCATCAGGGCCAGGCGGGCGCGGCCCGTCTCGCTGAGATTGCCGCCGCGGATGAGGAGGCAGACCGACCGCTGGTCCCCGCGACCGACGCGGCCGCGCAACTGGTGCAACTGGGCCAGGCCGAATCGCTCCGCCGCCTCGATAATCATCAGCGTCGCGTTGGGCACGTCCACGCCCACCTCGATCACCGTGGTCGCGACCAGCAGGCCGATGCGCTGGGTGGCGAACGCCTCCATGACGGCATCCTTCTCCGGCCCGGTCATGCGGCCATGGACGATGCCGACCCGGTCCTTGCCCAGCACCGCCTTCAGCGCCGCACCGCGGGCCTCCGCCGCCGCCTGATCCGGCACCCGGTCGCCGCCGCCCTCTATCTCCTCCACCAGCGGGCACACCCAATAGGCCTGTCGTCCCGCATCCAGATGGCGATGGAGGCCCGCGACGATCTCGTCCAGCCGGTCGTCGGGCATGACGCGCGTTTCGATCGGCTGGCGGCCCGGCGGCATCTCGTCCAGCCGGGACACGTCCATCTCGCCATATTGGGTGAGGGTCAGCGTGCGCGGGATCGGCGTCGCGGTCATCACCAGCAGGTGCGGCGCCCGTTCCGCCTTGGCGGTCAGCATCATGCGCTGCGCCACGCCAAAACGATGCTGCTCGTCGATCACCGCGAGGCCGAGGTTCTTGTAGCTCACCGCCTCCTGAAAGATCGCATGGGTGCCGACGAGAATGTCGATGCTGCCGTCCGCCAGCCCCATCAGCGTCGATTCGCGCGCCTTGCCCTTGTCCCGCCCGGTCAGGATGGCGACGGTGACGGGCAGGCCCGCCAGCGTCTTTTGCAGGGTGGCGAAATGCTGGCGCGCGAGGATTTCGGTGGGGGCCAGCATCGCGCCCTGCGCCCCCGCCTCCACCGCGTTGAGCAGCGCCATGGTCGCCACCAGCGTCTTGCCCGCGCCCACGTCGCCCTGAAGCAGGCGCAGCATCGGGTGCGGCTGGGCCATGTCGCCCGCGATTTCCTGCATGGTGCGCGTCTGCGCGCCGGTGGGGGCAAAGGGCAGGGTCAGGGCATCGCGCAGCCGCCCATCCCCCTCCAGCGCCACGCCGCGCCGCTTGCGCGTGTCGGCGCGCAGCAGCATGAGCGCGAGCTGGCCCACGAAAATCTCGTCATAGGCGAGGCGATCCCGCGCCGCCGTCGCCGCCGGGTCGCTGTGCGCGGCCAGCAGAGCCGCCTGCCAGCCCGGCCAGCCCTTCGTGCTCATCAGGCTGGGTTCGATCCATTCGCCCAGATCCGGCGCGCGGCCCACCCCCTGCGCCACCAGTTCGCGCAGGCGGCCATTGGTGATCCCTTCGGAGAGGGAATAGACCGGCTCCGTCGCGGGGACGGTCGCGGCCTCCTCCGGCGCGATCACATGGTCGGGGTGGACGATCTGCAACTCGTCGCCATAACGGTCCAGCCGCCCGGAGACGAAGCGCGGTTCGTTCAGCGGGAACAGCTTGCGCGGCCAGCCGGGGTTGCGCCCGAAATAGACGATCTTCACCACATCGCCCGCCCGGTCCACGCAGGTCACGCGGAACGGAGCGCGGCTGGACCCCACCGCGCTGTAGTGGGTCGGCGTCAGGATCAGGCCGACCATGCGGCCCGTGATCGCCTCGTCCAGCCGGTCCACCATTTGCCGGTCGACCCATGTGACGGGGAGATGGAAGGCCAGATCGACGGCGCGGTCCAGCCCCAGCCGGGCCAGCGGCTTGGCAAGGACCGCGCCGACACCCTTCAGCGCCTGAACTTCGGCAAAGAGCGGATTGAGAATATCGGGGCGCATGACTATCTGTGGCCCTAACGTGATGCGTCGGGGATTGCAAAATCCTGTCGGCGCCTTTTGCAGTTTGACGAGACAGGACGCCCCCATGAGCCAAGCCACCCACGATATAGGGCATATTCTCCGCCGCGCCCGTTTCCGCGCCTGGCATCGCGGCACGCGAGAGGCCGATTATATGATCGGCGGCTTCTTCGACCGATACCATGCCACATGGACGCAAGAGGAGGCGCTGTGGTTCGAGCGGTTCCTGGACGAGGAGGATGTGGACATCATGGGATGGGCCATGGATCGGCAGCCGGTGCCGGAACAATGGCAGGGGCCGTTGATGGCGGCGTTCCAGAAGCTGGATTTCATCGACATTCCGCGGTGATTTTGTTCGCGCAGAGGCGCAGAAAGTGTCCGTGGCAAAGCCACCGCTTCTCCGCATCCTCCCTGCGTTGCGAGACCCTGATTCCAGATTCTTCGGCGCAGGCTTTCCTTTCTCTGCGCCTCTGCGCGACCCCTTATCCCTACCCCACCGGCTGGCGGGACTTATGACAGGCAAGGCATAATCCCATGACCACCCCCATCACCCGCATCGTCTCCGCCCGCACCACCCTCACCCTCTCCGGCGTGCCGCAGGGGTTCGAGCCGTTGCTGCTGGCCGACCTTGCGCGGGCGGCGGGGCGGGCCGTGTTCGTCGCGTCGGACGAGCAGATGATGCAGGGGATCGCCGACACCGCCCCCTATTTCGCGCCGGAGCTGGAGATCATCCGCATCCCGGCGTGGGACTGCCTGCCCTATGACCGCGCCTCCCCCTCCCTGCGCGCGGCGTCGGAGCGGCTGGCCGGGCTGCATGCGCTGCAAGCGAAGCCGACCGGGCCGCAGCTTGTCCTGACCACCGCCAACGCCCTGACCCAGCGCGCCCTCACCCCCTTCCGCATCCGGCAGCTTGTCGCGAAACTGGCGCCGGGCGAGCGGATCGAGACGGAGCGGCTGCTGCGCCTGCTCGCCTCCAACGGTTATATGCGGACCGACACGGTACGCGACGCGGGCGAGTTTGCGGTGCGCGGCGGCATCGTGGACCTGTGGCCGGCGGGCGAACCGGGGCCGCTGCGTCTCGACTTTTTCGGGGACGAGATAGAGACGCTGCGCCGCTTCGACCCCGGCACCCAGCGCACGACCGAGGGGGTGGACGGCATCACCCTCCTCCCCGCGTCCGAGGCGCTGCTGGACGAGGACAGCGTGAAGCGTTTCCGGGGCCGCTATCGCGAGCAGTTTGGCGCGACCGCGACCGGCGACCCGCTCTATCAGGCGGTGAGCGAAGGCCGCCGTCTGGCGGGCATGGAGCATTGGCTGCCCTTGTTCGAGGAGCGGCTGGGCACATTGTTCGACCATCTGGAGGATGCGAAACTGTGGATCGCGGATTCCGGCGTGAAGGCGACGGTCGAGCAGCGGTTCGAGGCGATCAGCGACTATCATGGCAACCGCGTCGCCGCCGCATCGTCCCAGCCCGGCTCCTACCGCCCGCTCGCGCCCGAATCCCTCTATCTGACCGACGCGGAATGGCGCGGCATCGCCAAGGCCCTGCCCCTTCACGCCACCACGCCCTTCCATGAGCCGGAGAGCGACAAGGTGGTCGATCTGGGCGTGGACGGCCCGCGCGATTTCGCGCCGGAGCGGGCGCAGGGCGGCAATGTCTACACCGTGCTGGCCGAGCATCTGTCGAAGGAGACGCAACTGGGCCGCAGGCGGATCATCGCCAGCTACTCCATCGGCGCGCGCGAACGACTGTCCGGTCTGCTGGCGGATCACAAGGTCAGCCGCATCGCGATGGCCGACAGTTGGCAGGAGGCGCTGGGCCTGTCCGCCAAGGGATCGGTCGCGCTGATCGTCCTGCCCATCGACCATGGTTTCAGTTCGCGGGACATTGCCCTGCTGTCGGAACAGGATGTGCTGGGCGACCGGCTCGTCCGCCGGGCCAAGCGCAAGAAGAGCGCCGACGCCTTCCTGGCCGAACTGGCGATGCTGACGCCGGGCGACCTCGTCGTCCATGCCGACCATGGCATCGGCCGGTACGAGGGGCTGACCAGCATCCCGGTCGGCACCGCGCCGCATGATTGCGTCGCGCTGGAATATGCGGGCGGCGACAAGCTGTATGTGCCGGTCGAGAATCTCGACGTGCTGTCGCGCTATGGGTCCGGGACGGAGGGCGTGGCGCTCGACCGGCTGGGCGGGGAGGCATGGCAGCGCCGCAAGTCGCGGATGAAGGAACGCATCCGCGAGATTGCGGGCGAACTGCTCGCCACGGCGGCCAAGCGGGCGCTGCGCCCCGGCAAGATCCTCGAACCCGATACGGGCGGCTATCCCGCCTTCGTGGACCGTTTCCCCTATCAGGAGACGGAGGATCAGGACCGGGCGATTCAGGATGTGCTGGACGATTTGGTCGCGGGCCGCCCGATGGACCGGCTGGTCTGCGGCGACGTGGGCTTCGGCAAGACGGAGGTCGCATTGCGCGCCGCCTTCGTCGCGGCCATGGCGGGGCAGCAGGTGGTGCTGGTCTGCCCGACCACGCTGCTCGCCCGCCAGCATTATCTGAATTTCGAGGAGCGGTTCAGAGGCTTCCCCCTCAACATCGGCCGCCTCTCCCGCCTTGTCGGCTCGGCGGAGGCGAAGGCGACGAAGGACGGGCTGGCCGACGGCACGATGGATGTGGTCATCGGCACCCATGCGCTGCTCGCGAAGGGGATAGAGTTCAAGAAATTGGGCCTCGTCATCGTGGATGAGGAGCAACGGTTCGGCGTCACCCACAAGGAACGGCTAAAGCAGTTGAAGGCGGACGTGCATGTCCTGACCCTCACCGCCACGCCGATCCCGCGTACCTTGCAGATGGCGATGTCGGGCCTGCGCGAACTGTCGGTTATCCAGACGCCGCCGGTCGACCGGCTCGCCGTGCGGACCTATGTCATGCCATGGGATCCCGTCGTGCTGCGCGAGGCGTTGCTGCGCGAGCATTATCGCGGCGGGCAAAGCTATTTCGTGGTGCCGCGCGTCTCCGACCTGGCCGATATCGAGGAATATCTGCGCGTCGTGGTGCCCGAAATCCGGCCGATCACCGCCCATGGCCAGATGAGCGCCAGCGAGGTGGAGGAGCGGATGAGCGCCTTCTACGACCGCAAATATGATGTGCTGCTGTCCACGACCATTGTGGAGAGCGGCCTCGACATCCCCAGCGCCAACACGATGATTATCCACCGCGCCGACCGCTTCGGCCTCGCCCAGCTCTATCAGTTGCGCGGGCGGGTGGGCCGGTCGAAGACGCGCGCCTATGCCTATATGACCACGGCGGCGGACCGCGTGGTGACCGAGGGCGCGGAGAAAAGGCTGCAAGTCCTCTCCAACCTCGACACGCTTGGCGCGGGCTTCCAGCTGGCCAGCCACGACCTCGACATTCGCGGGGCGGGCAACCTCGTCGGCGACGAGCAGTCGGGGCATATCAAGGAGGTGGGCTTCGAACTCTATCAGTCCATGCTGGAGGAGGCGATCCTGGAGGCGCGGACCGGCAAGAGCGAGGAATCGAGCGGCACCTTCTCGCCGCAGATCAATGTCGAGGCGCCGATCCTGATCCCGGAGGAGTATGTCCCCGACCTCGACCTGCGGATGAGCCTGTATCGCCGGATCAACGACCTGGAGGACAAGGGCGATCTGGAGGGCTTCGCCGCGGAACTGATCGACCGTTTCGGCCCGCTGCCGGAGGCGACGCAGAACCTGCTGACCCTGATCGAGGTGAAGAAGAATTGCGTGACCGCCGGGGTCGCGAAACTGGACGTAGGGCAGAAGGGCGCGCTCATCAGCTTCCGCGGCGACGCCCCGCCCAGCCTGCCGGGCCTGCTGAGCTATGTGCAGAAGCTGGACGGGCTGGCGAAGCTGCGTCCCGACAGCAAGCTGGTGATCCAGCGGGTGTGGAAGGATGGGCAGGCGCGGCTGAACGGGGCGTTGAAGCTGTCGCGCGGGCTGGCGAAAGCGGCGGGGTAACTGGGGCGGCGGGGTAGCTGGCGGATCAGGCGGGAAAATGCTCGACATGCAGGTCGCCCGTCCGGCCCATGTAGACGACGCGGCGGCCGGTGAAGGAGACGAAATAGCCGGTGCAGCCTGCGGCCATCACCCTGATGCAGAAGCCCGCATAGCTGTAGCCCGGCGCTTCCTGCTGCGCGTCGCGGATCGCGGCCTGCACCGCTGCCGTGTCGAACAGCGGCGCGACGGCCGGGCCGCCATACGCCATCGGCACAACGATACTGCCGCCATCCGGCAGATAGTAGATGGCCACGGAGCGGCGATAGTCCACCGCATAGGATTCGAACCCCGCCGCCATCAGCCTGGCGACGATGGCGGGAAAATTCAGGCTGCCATCCTCCGCCCCCGCCAGCGTGTCACGGGCGCATTGTTCCTGTAGCGGCTGCATATGGTCCTCCTGCCTATTCGACCGCGATGTCGCTGAGGTCCAGCCGGTCGACCATCCGGTCCAGCAGCATGGCGAACAGGGCGCGCTCCTCCTCCCACAGATGGCCGAAGCACTCCGCCTCATTCTCCTCCGCCAGGGCGGCGAGGCGGGGGAGCAGCGCCCGGCCCTGCGCGGTCAGCGAGAGGATGCGGATGCGCGCATCCTCTGCGTCGGCGGCCCGATCGACCAGTTGCTTGACGTGCAGGCGATCCACCAGTTTCGTAATCGCGCCGCGCGTCATGCCCATGCGCAGGGCCAGTGCGCCCGACGTGATCGGCGCAGCGCCATGGAGCAGGCGCAGCGTCACCCACTCCGCCACGGTCACGCCGCTGTCCGCCATTTTCTGGGCAAAGCGGTGTGATACATGGTTCGAAACCTGTCGCAGCCGATAGCCCAGATGATCGTTCAATTGCGGAAGATCGGCCATGAAATTTCCTAGGAAACTAATTTATCGACACCGGTAGTTCGATATGGTTTCCTAGTCAATAATAACGCGAAAAAAGAGGGGAGCGCGCGCCCCCCTCCTCGTCTCGCGTCAGGCCGCGACCTTGGGCGCTTCAATCTCTTCCATGCCCTTGATCGTCGTGCGGTGCATGATCCGGCCGGAGTCCGCCGCATAAGGCAGCGAGCGGTGCAGCAGGCCGGGGTTGTTGAACATCACCATGTCGCCCTTCGTCCAGCTGTGGCGATAGGTGAATTCGGGCTGCGTCGCCCACTCCTCCAACTCCGCCAACAGCTTGATGCCCTCTTCCTTGGGCAGGCCCTTGATATAATAGGCGGTGCCGCCGATCAGCAGGGACGTCCGGCCGTCCTTCTGGTGCCAGACCAACGGCTGTTCCGTCTCCGGGAAGGCCGCGTTCCAGCGGGCGAAATCCTCCGGCGTCGGGGCGTCGTACAACTTGAGGCCGACCGGCTCGAAGCAGTGGATGACGCGCAGCTTGTCGATCTCCCGCTTGCGCGCTTCCGGCAGCGCCTCATAGGCGGCGAACAGGCTCGCGAAGTCCGTCTCGCCACCCGTATTGGCGGGGCTTTCGCACTTCAGCATGGTGGACTTGCCCGGCACATTATAGATGGTGCCGTCCATGTGCCACAGGTCGTTGCCCCGGATATAGTCGAGCTGGTTCTTGTCCTTGTCGTTTTTCTCGATCCGGTAGATGCCGAGCTTGCTCACCTCCGACCCGTCCTGCGTCAGCGCAAGGTCGTGCTTCTCGCCATAATAGTCGGACAGGCCGACGAACTGCACGTCCGTCATGTTGACCTGCGGGAAGACCAGCACATTATATTTGTTGAGCGCGTCCATGATCTGCTCCGGCACGCCCTCGTTCAGCACATCGCCAGCCGCGACCCGCACATAGGCGCCGATGCGCTCGTTAATCGGTTCAATCTCGATATGCGTGGTCATGACCCTTGCCTCTCCTGCATTTCCGCGTCGACGGGGCCGTGCGGCCTTTCCGTCTTTTGCAATCCTATGCAAAGATAGCTGAGCCGAGGCGCGCGCGCAACCCCATCGCGTATCATGGCGGCATTTTCAGCGGGGCACGCTGTCCTCGACCAGCGCGATCAGGGCGGCGCTCTCCAGCGGGCGGGAGCGCAGGAAACCCTGATAGACATCGCATCCGGCACGGGCGAGGAGCGCCAGTTGCTGTTCCGTCTCCACCCCTTCCGCGATGACATGCAGGTCCAGTGAACGCGCCATGTCGATGATCGCGCGCACGATGATGCGGTCGCGGTGCGACCCCACAATATCCTGCGCGATGGTGCTGTCGATCTTGAGATAATCGAGCGGCAGGGATTTGAGATAGGCGAGGCTGGAATAGCCCGTCCCGAAATCGTCGATCGCGACGAGGAAGCCCGCCGAGCGCAACCGGGTGAGCAGCATGGCGGCCGCGCCCAGATTCTCGATCAGGCCGCTCTCGGTAATCTCCAGCGTGACCCGTTCCCGGTCGATCCCGGCATGGCTGACCTGATCGAGGAAATGATCGACGAACTCTGGTTGCGCAATGTCCGCCGCCGTGACGTTGATCGCGACGCGCAGATGGGCGAGGCTGTCGGGCCAGGATGCCGCGGCCTCCAGCGCGCGGGCGTGGATATGGTCGGACAATGGCACCAGGAAATCGGACCGTTCGGCAATGGCGAACAGCGCGCCCGCGCCAATCTCCCCATGGACCGGGTGCCGCCAGCGCGCCAGCGCCTCCACCCCCGTGATGCGGTCGTCGGCCATGGCATATTGGGGCTGGAACAATATCTGGATCTCGCCCCGGTCGAGGGCGAGGCGCAGGTCGCTGTCGATGCGGTCATGGTGCAGGGCGATGCTGCCCCCCTCCGCCACGCGCACGCGCACGCCGCCATTCGCACCGGTGCGGCGGGCGTCGGCCAGCGCGGAACTGGCGCGGCGCAGGATCGCCTCTGCGCTGTCCTGTTCGACCGACACGGCGATGCCGCCGCGCGCGGTCAGGCGGATGAGATGGTCGCCGGCGTTGAACGGGCGGTCGATGTCGCCCAGCAACTGCGGCGCGATGAGGGCGGCGCGATCCACCAGCGCCTTTTCACCCAGAGCGGCGGGCGCGCGCATACCGATGATGAACTCCGCCCCCGCGATTCGCGCGACCAGCGGATTGTCGCCGCCCACCGCCGCCGCCATGCGCGACAGGCGCACCGCGACGCGGCTGAGCATCGCGTCGCCGACCATGCGGCCATAGCCAGTGTTGACCCGGTCCAGCCCGGCCAGCCCGATCAGCAGGATGATGACCTGATCGCCCGCGCCCAGCGCGCCGCCGATCCAGCCCAATGCGCCCTGCCGGCTGGCGAGGCCGGTCATGAAGTCACGGTCGCGATTGTCGGCGCGGCGGCGGGTGTCCAGTTCCTCCACCTCCCCGCTGAACCCGGCGGGATCGGGATAAAGATGCTGCACCAACCGCCGGTCACGCTTGCCCGGCACGCTATGGGCAAAGGCGGCGGGCATCAGGTCATCCACCGCATGGCGGATCGCCGCGATCGCCCCCGCCCGGTCGGATCGGTCGAGCACACGGACGAGATCGGCCACGCCCGCGCGGGCATGATCGACGCCGGGGGCCATCCCCTGCAACATCGCGGCCAGTGCCGGGCTGACCGACAATATCCGCTCCGCGCTGCGCCAGCGCCAGAATAATGCGTCGCTGCGCTGCACCGCATGACGGTTGCGCACGGCGGACAGATTGCCGACCAGCCGTTCCGCCAGCTTGTCAGCGGAGGCGAGCGCCGCGCGCAGCCGTGCGCCCGTCACCTCCCCGGTCAGGAAATGCGTACCCCCCGCCGCGATCAGGCGCAGCAGGGCTGGCTCCAGCGCGTCGTCCACGATCAGCAGGATCGCGCCGCCCGATGCCTCCACCGCCTCCGCCAGCGACCCGACATAGTCCAGCGCCTGCGCCTCCTCCACGCCACGCAGGTCGACCAGCGCGGTGCGGGCCAGGCTGCCCAGATAGCGGCTTTCCGCCCGCTCCCGGCGGCGCGCGGCCACGGGCTTCCACCCCGCCTGCACCGCCAGCACCGACAGCGGCTCCCGATGCTCCGGCGACAGGATGAAAACCGGTGGCGCATCCAGCACCCCACCCTGCTCCAGCCCCGTTTCTGCACCCTCGACTTGATCCGACAGGACTGCGACCCCTTATATGCTTATGATGCTGTTGCCCCGCCGACTGGACTAGACGATTTCGTCAGGATGTGAAAAGACCTGTAAAACCGGCTGGTGCATGCATGTGTCCCGCTCGATAGTCCCATACGCCGCCAGAGGGAATGGCCCGATGCCATCGTGGCAGCAAACAGGTTACATGTGCGATAATGGTTGACCTTAACGCCCCCATCGGATCGACGACCGGCATGATCGACCGCTATGGTCGCCGGATCGACTATCTGCGCATTTCGGTGACGGACCGCTGCGACCTGCGCTGCCGCTATTGCATGGCGGAGGACATGGTGTTCCTACCCAAGAACCAGATACTGACGCTCGAAGAAATTGGCGTGATCGCGGACCGCTTCATCGCGCGCGGGGTGCGGCGAATTCGCCTGTCGGGCGGCGAGCCGCTGGTCAGGCGCGATTTTTCGGAACTGGCGCGGCGGATCGGGCGGCATATAGGGGGCGGTCTGGACGAGCTGACCCTGACCACCAATGGCACGCAGCTCGCCCGCCATGCCGCCGACCTGCATGACGCGGGGATGCGACGCATCAATGTCAGCCTCGACAGCCTGAGGCCCGACGTCTTTGCCCGCATCACCCGCCGCGACCGGCTGGCCGATGTGCTGGAGGGCATCGCCGCCGCCTGCGCGGAAGGGATTGCGATCAAGATCAACATGGTCGCCATGCGCGGCGTGAACGATGGCGAGGTGCTGGACATGCTGCGCTGGTGCGACGCGCAGGGCCATGACCTGACCCTGATCGAGACGATGCCGCTGGGCGCCATTTCCGATGACCGGCAGGACCAGTACATCCCCCTGCACGAGGCGCTGGCCCCGGTCCGCGCCGAATATGCCCTGTTGCCCATCGACCATCGGACCGGCGGCCCCGCCCGCTATTTCGCGGTGGAGGGGATGCGGGTGCGGCTCGGCCTCATCACGCCCATGTCGGAGAATTTCTGTAGCGGCTGCAACCGCATGCGCCTGACCTGCCAGGGCCGCATCTATATGTGCCTGGGGCATGAGGATCATGTCGACCTGATGACCGCCTTTCGCGCGGGCGGCGCCGATGCCGTCGATTCGCGGCTGGACGAGGCGCTGGGCGCAAAGCCGCTGCGCCATGACTTCGCCATCGGGCGCGGCCTGCCCCCCGCCACCACGCGCCATATGAATGTGACCGGCGGCTGATGAGCGACCCCCGGCTGGCGTTGCTCGCCTCCCCCACCGAAAGCGCCCGTGATGCGGAGGGACGGCTTCGCGCCGCCTATCATTTCGTCGCGCCGCAGGACGCCGACATCGTCATCGCGCTGGGCGGCGACGGCTTCATGCTCCAGACCCTGCACCAGATGCTGGAAACGGACCAGATCAGGCCGGTATTCGGCATGAACCTGGGCACGGTCGGCTTCCTGATGAACGAATGGCATCTGGAGGGCATGGTGGAGCGAATCGCAGCGGCCAAGCCGGTGAAAGTCACGCCACTGCGCATGAAGGTGACGACCGTCAGCGGCGACATACACACTCTGCCCGCCATCAACGAAGTCTCCCTGCTGCGCGAGACGCGCCAGACCGCCAAGCTGGAGGTGCAGGTGGACGACCGCACCGTCATCCCTGAACTGGTGTGCGATGGCGTTCTGGTCGCGACTCCGGCGGGGTCCACGGCCTATAATCTGTCCGCCCATGGCCCGATCCTGCCGCTGGGGTCTGGCCTCGTCGCGCTGACCCCGATCAGCCCGTTCCGGCCCCGGCGCTGGCGTGGCGCGATCCTGCCGGAGAAGACGCGAATTCGCTTTTGCGTGCTGGAGGCGGTGAAACGCCCGGTTTCGGCGGTCGCGGACCAGCGCGAAATCCGCGACGTGGCGCAGGTGGAAGTGGCCAACGACCCCTCGACCCCGCTGACTTTGCTGTTCGATCCCAACCATACGCTGGACGACCGCATCGCCGCCGAACAATTTATCACCTGACCCCTTGCCATCCCGCAAAAACCGCTGCTATAGGCGCGGCCTGCCCGGCGGAAGCCGGGCTGCTCCCCGATAGCTCAGCGGTAGAGCATTCGACTGTTAATCGAATGGCCGTAGGTTCGAATCCTACTCGGGGAGCCAATTCACCATTTCAGGTGAAATCATAAGTCGCCAAAAGTCTTCCGAATCGGCAGATTTCCGCGCATTTCCAGTCCCATGCAGTCCCATAGCAAACCGCCCCAACCCCCATCATCCGGGGGCACTGCTGGGGGCACGCAATGCTGACGGATATCCGCTGCCGGTCGGCGAAACCGAAGGACAAGCCCTACAAG
This sequence comes from Sphingobium sufflavum, assembly GCF_021403115.1. Classification (GTDB taxonomy): domain Bacteria; phylum Pseudomonadota; class Alphaproteobacteria; order Sphingomonadales; family Sphingomonadaceae; genus Sphingobium; species Sphingobium sufflavum. The sequence goes on along the minus strand of NZ_JAJSSH010000013.1, from coordinate 6,913 downwards.
CTTGCCGACGCGCATGGCCTCTATCTCTACGTCACCACTTCGGGCTTTCGCTCGTGGCGGCTGAAGTATCGATTCGATGGCAAGGAGCATCGGCTTACCTTCGGCCCTTACCCCGATATATCGCTAGCGGACGCGAGGGAAGCGCGGGACGAGGCGCGCAAGCTGCTGCGCGCCGGCACGGATCCAAAGCTGGTCCGCAAAGTCGAGGCGGCACGCAGGAACGTGGCCCGTCAGAACAGCTTCGAATCGCTGGCCCGCGAATGGCAGAAGCAACAGGCCGCCGTGCTGGCGCCACGCTACGCGGGCCAGATACTCGATCGAATGGAAGCCGATGTCTTTCCTTCGATCGGCTCGTTGCCGATCTCAGCGATCACGCCCGCCCTCGTTCTGACGCTGGTTCGCGGAATCGAAGCCCGCGGAGCACTGGAGATGGCCAAGCGAGTACGACAGCATATTTCGGCGGTCTATATCTACGCGATCGGCGCGGGATTGGCGGACACAGATCCAGCTGCGATCATCCAATCCGCCATGATGCCCGCAACGAAGCGCCTTCGGCCCGCGATGGTCAAGCTGGAGGATGCGCGGGCGATGCTCGCGAAAATCGAGGCAGAGGAGGGCGCCTATACGGTGACCAAGCTCGCATCGCGTCTGCTCGCACTCACAGCGGTGCGGCCGGGCGTGCTGCGCCTCGCGCAGCGGTCCGAGTTCGAGGATCTGGGCGGAGCAGCACCGCTGTGGCGCATTCCTGCCGAGAAAATGAAACTGACGCGCGAGCGCAAACAGGATGCCAGCTTCGAGCTGGTCGTGCCGCTCTCCGAGCAAGCAGTCGAAACTGTAGCCGCAGCCCGTCAGCTGTCGGCGGACAAGCCCTATCTGTTTCCCAGCACGCGCTATGCCAATCAGCCGATCACCGACAGCACCCTCAGCAAGCTGTACCGGACCGCAGGCTTCAGCGGTCAGCATGTTCCACATGGCTGGCGCTCGACCTTCTCGACAGTAATGAACCAGATAGCGGCGACGGAGGGGCGAAAGGACGATCGCGAGATCATCGACATGATGCTCGCCCATATCAAGGGCGACGTCGAAGCCATCTACAACCGATACGCGTACATGCCACGGCGCCGCGAACTCGCGCAGGAATGGGCGGATGTGCTCATGAAGAACATGCCACCCGCAGTTTCGCTCCTACCCGCACAGGGGCAGGAGCATGACCGTCAGCGCATTCGGCGCGATCGCGCAGGGCCTGGTCTGCAGAAACAAGCCCAGTCGGCGGACTGAAGAACCCGTCCGGCGGAACAGCTATGACGTCGATGACATCCGCGCGCGGGTGTTCCGTCCGATCGGAGACGGCACGAAAAAGGGCGCGATGCAGTGGCGTGACCGCTATCTGAAGGTCGCGAAGGAATATGATTGGGCGATGAAGAAGAAGGGGGAACGTCATCCCCTGGGCGCGACCGCCATCCGCGTGCTGGAGGCGTTGTTGTTCCTCCCCGGACTGGACTTCAAGACCGGGCGACTGGAGCCAGCCATCGCCACGATCGAAAAGCAGACGCGCTACGGTGGTTCGCGCCCTCCGGCTGCTGAAGGAGCATGGCTTTCTGTCATGGGTGCGCCGTACCGAGCGCACAGACAATGCGCCGGGCGAAGGCCCCGCCGTGCGGCAGGTCACGAACGCCTATTATTTCGATCCGCGTGCACTCTGCGGCCGAGCGCGCCTGCGCCTCACACAGCTGCTGCGCAGGCTGCAAACCGAGCCGCCACCCCAAGCCCCTGCCCGCCGCTCCGGTGCCAGCACCAAGCCGCTCGATCCCGCCATGGCGACGGCTCTTACTTCGCTCGATGCCCTTCCCCCAGGGGAGGACGCGAGTTCAGTGAACGCGCCTGAATCCCGGATCAGGGGTTAAAGAGGGAAAGGTCTGCCTTCGGCAGGCGTTATAACGGTTCCAGCCATCCCCCACCGCACGCAAAAGGCACCTTCACCCCACGGTATAGCCGTTGGGGGCGGCCCGGCTATGGCCGGTCCGGGGCATCCCAGGGGGTGCCCAGATTCCGATGCCGCCCTGCCCCCGCGATGATCGCGACGGGGGACAGGGCAGCAGGAAATAGGCGCTATGGCAGGGGGAAATTGCTGATGATGAGCTCGCCCGCCTGCTTCCCGCCGCCAGATTTGCTGCCGAACGTGTAGGTCGTTTCCACTTCGGCCATGGCGAGCCCGGCGAAGGTTTCCCGGACCCCCGGCGTGTCGTTGATGGACAGCATGAATTTCGCCGCGCCGGTCCGCATCAGATCCGCGATCCGGGCGAAATCCTCCCGGCAGAATATGCCCCGGCCATAATCGCCTTCGCAGTCCCAATAGGGAGGGTCGAGATAGAACAGCATCCCCGGACGATCGTAGCGCGCGATGAAATCGGCATAGGGCAGCTGCTCGATCACCACACCGGCCAGGCGCTCGTGAATACACCCTCCTGCGCCCGTCGTCCTTCGTGGACATATTAGCGCGTGCTGCGGGCCCCGTCGCAGCCGGCACATGGGGTGGTGCTGCGAGCGAGGGCCGCGTCAATCTCATCGACACCCGCGATATCGCCGACGTGGCACGCATTGCCCTGCTCGATGCGAGACATCCGGGATCCCAGCGTGCCTATCATCTGACCGGGGGCGCCACGATCAGCATGCCGGAGGTTGCCGACGAACTCTCACATATTCTCGGTCATAGCGTCACCTATCAGCATCGCACCCCGGATGAACAGCGCGCGGTTTTGACGGAGGCAGGGATAAGCGAGCTGGTTGCCGATGTCCTGCTGGGGATCGACCGATTGTTCGGGGATTCGGTGCTGGCCGAGACCACCGCGACCTTTGAAGACCTGACCGGCAAGGCGCCGCGATCGGTGGGCGCATGGCTGAGCGAGAATATCGCGGCTTTCCGGAGAGCCTGACCGCGTTGTTGCCAACCGGCATCGTTATGCTGCTATGCTGGCCGCCGCTGTGTCGTGCAAGGGACCCCGGCCTTGAGCAACATCGAAGGCTTGCCTTGCGGCATCGACCTCCGGCAGCTTTTCGAGCGTCCATTCGTGCAGCGCCCGGAACGGCTGTTGCAAGGTGCGCCCCAGCGGTGTGATCTGATACTGCACCGCGACCGGCGAAAGCGAGATGACCTCGCGCGCGACCAGGCCATTGCGTTCCATCCGGCGCAGGCTCTGTGTCAGCGCCTTCTGGGTGACGCCCTGCAACCGGCGACGAACGGCGTTGAACCGCTGCGGCCCATCGTCGAGCACGGCGAGCACCATCATCGACCACTTGTCGGCAATCTGATCGAACAATGCCCGGCTTGGGCATTCGGACGAGAAGCAGAGCGGTTCAAGTTCCAGCATGGCGGTTTCCTTCAATATACCAGGGCGACTTGAGGTGCCTGATTGACGCTAGGTCTATCATATATACTTAGATGCTTCATAGTCTGAAATGGAGTCTCTGTCATGTCCCAACCCGATACCAGCAGCCTGTTCCGCCCATTTTCCATCCGGTCGCTCGAACTGAAGAACCGTATCGTCATGGCGCCGATGACCCGCCTCTTCTCGCCTGAAGGCGTTCCAGGACCAGCCAGCGCCGCCTATTATCGCCGCCGTGCGGAAGGGAATGTCGGGTTGATCCTGTCCGAAGGTACGGTGGTCGATCGCCCGGCATCGCGCAACGACGCGGGTATCCCATTCTTCCACGGAGAGCAGGCGCTGGCGGGCTGGAAGAATGTGATCGATGCGGTCCATGACGTGGGCGGTCGCATGGGCCCGCAAATCTGGCACACTGGAGCGGCCCGCTACATCAATGGCTGGGAGCCCGATGTGCCGGTGGAGAGCCCTTCGGGTTTCGACTCCCCGGGTGACGCGCGAGGCGTCGCCATGAGCGAGGAAGACATCGCGGATACGGTTGCAGCCTTCGCCAAGGCGGCGGCGGACGCCAAGCGGCTGGGCTTTGATACGGTCGAAATCCACGGTGCCCACGGCTATCTCATCGATCAGTTTTTCTGGGCAGGCACCAATTTGCGCAATGACCGCTACGGCGGCTTGACGATCAAGGACCGCTCGCGCTTTGCGGTGGAGATCGTCGGTGCGGTGCGGGAGGCTGTTGGCCCCGATTTCCCGATCATCATGCGCGTCAGCCAGTGGAAGCAGCAGGACTTCAGCGCCCGCCTCGCCGCCTCTCCTGCGGAGATGGAGAACTGGCTTCGTCCGCTGGTCGAGGCGGGCGTCGATGTCCTGCACGTGTCGCAGCGCCGCTTCTGGGAGCCGGAATTTCCTGAGATCGACGGCGAGAACGGCCTCAATGGTGCGGGCTGGGCCAAGAAAGTCACAGGGGCCGCAACTATCGGTGTGGGGTCGGTCGGTCTTGACAATGACGTCACAAGCAGCGCCTTTGTTGGCAAGGGATCGACTTCGGCCAGTCTGGATCGCCTTGTCGAGCGCATGGAGCGCGACGAGTTCGACTTGATCGCCGTAGGCCGCGTGCTGCTCAGCGACCCGCTATGGGCAGCGAAGGTGGAGCAAGGCGATCATGCCGCGCTGAAGGGGTTCGATGCCGCTTCGCTTGCCGAACTCATATAATGCAGAGGGCGCGGGCGGAGTTGCATCTCTGCCCGCGCTCCTCAACCAGCAGCAGACCCAAGACCTATCCACCGCCATCCTGCAAACCCCTCAACATGGGCAATAAACTCTTCAAATCACGCCATTGTGTTTCAGCGAGATCGCCCCTGCTCTAGCCTTCCTTCAAAAAGCCGACTTGGATCAACCCGCTGGCAATAAGCCCATGCAGCTAGCGAAGCATAAGAAACGGCCTCGCTGGCGCTCTTGACCGTGAATCCGTGTCCCGCACAAATAGAAGGAGGGACAAGTCCAGATTGAGCACGATGTCACCTCTGTTCTTTCGCGGTAGGGCTGCCGCCCCCCCTCACTTGAGACGCGTGGCAAGTGCATTGGCAATCGCCTCATGACCGGCCACAGTCGGATGCCAATCCGCAGGCTTGCCGGGATGTCCCGCGCCCCACGGGTTGCTTGAGCAGGCTTCGTGGCCTTTGGATAGTTGGCTCACGGTCAGCAACACCGCGCCTTCAGCGCTGGCTGCCTTTTTCGTCACTTCGGCCATTCTATTGAATGTCTCGCGCGCAGCGGCCAATTGCGCCTCGTCCAGGGGCACCTCGGCGCAGCCACCGGCATCAGGCACGATGCGCACGTAATCAACAAATACGAGCCTCGCCTGCGGAGCGCGCTGCCGGACCTCGTGCGCAATTTGTCGCAGATGGTCTTCGAGGGCTTGGTAGTCGGATCTGTTCGGCCATTCGACAGTGGGGCACGCGCGGCCGACTGGCGGCATCATGCCCGGTGTCCTCCCACAGGTGGAGGTCATCAGGCTACGCACATAGTTCAGATCGTTGCCGCCGATGGTGACGGTCACGAGCCTAGTATCGGGCGTCACGGCGTCGATCTGCGGCGGCAGTTCCGACCACGGGCCCAGAATGTGTGCAGTGGTCGCTCCGCCGCAGCTTACGTCGACAAGATCTAACCCCTTCCGTGCCGCAAGCAAATGCGCATAATTGTTCTGCGTGCGACCGCAGCGCTTTGGGCTGTCAGGCACGAGGGGGCCGATTCCCGCACCCGCGGCATAGGAACTCCCCATGGCCACGTACCGCGCACCGGCTGCCAAAAGTGAAGAAGGCTCGTGTCCAGTGGTAGCGCATCCCGACAGAAACAAAACTGCACCCGGCAAGATCGCCCTCATGTTCACTCCTCAGGTCTTATCGATGGCGGTTTATGACTGCGCGAGAAATTTACAACGACGAAATGCGGCATCCTACTGCCGAACACACCCGCCTTCGTTCTCTGGACGACGATACAGATCTTTTCGAGCCATCTCGTCCGGCGCGAATATGTCAACGCCGAACGCCGGGCTTCTCGTGCCGCACTTCGAAAGACGCCTTAAGATCTGCAGCAGAACTTCCACCGACAAAGAGGTCGAAACCGGTCTCATCCTGAACCCAGCCTTTTGTAGCGTCACTCCAGTAGCGCAGTTCGTTGGGGCCAAGAGAGAAGGTCACCGTCCTGGTTTTCCCGCTTCGAGCGCGATCCTTTGAAACCCCTTTAGCTCGCGCACGGGCCTTGCCGAGGTTCCTTGGCGCTGATGGATGTAGAGCTGGACAACTTCATCGCCCGCGACGCGACCTTTGTTCGTGACGTCGACGGAAACGCCGATACGTTCGCCAACAGGGATAGAAGCACGATCCAGGCGCAGGTTGGAATATCCAAAATCGGTATAGCTCAAGCCAAATCCGAAAGGATAGGTCGGCGCGCTGCTCTCGTTCCAATAGCGCCCTTGAGCGGGCTCGGGCTTATGAGAGATCAGCTGCGCATAATAATTTGGGGCATGAGCGGGACTTCGAATCCAGCTGAAGGGCAGTTTGCCGCCCGGCACAGCCTTTCCGAGTAGCAGATTAGCGCCGGCCGTCCCTCCTTCCGTGCCAGGATACCACATATCGAGGATAGCCGCCGCGCGGGTCCCTTTGAGATCGATCGGACGGGCACTGTATAGGACGATGATTACAGGCTTCCCAGTGCCCACAACGGCATCAAGCAGTTCCTGTTGTCGCCCCGGCAGGTCGAAGCTCGACCGGGAGCCCCCTTCACCGATCAAGTTGCTCGCCTCGCCTCAGAGCCTGTCTTGGATCTCATGCGTAACGAGCGACGCGCCTGATGAGAACGATAGCCGCGGCGGCATAGAGTAGCGCAGTTGCGGATTTGATGGTTCGCTCGAAGTCCTTGGCGAGGCGGCGATTGCGGTTGAGCCATGCGAAGGTCCGTTCGACCACCCATCGTCTGGGATGGACGACGAAACCGGTCTGATCGGCGAATTTGCGGACAATCTCTATCGTGAT
>NZ_JAJSSH010000012.1 GCF_021403115.1 Sphingobium sufflavum | reverse complement strand
ACGGGCATGTCATACTGACGCCCCATCATGGCGAAATGGCGCATCTTTCCGGGCTGGAGGTCGAAGCGGTGAAGGCCGATCCGGAGAGCGTGGCCCGCGACATCGCACAACGGTTCAACGCCATCATATTGCTAAAAGGCAAGGAGAGCATTCTTGCCGCCCCGTCAGGCGAAATTGCGATCCATCGGGGTGGCTCTGTCGGCCTCGCCACCGGCGGATCCGGGGATGTGCTTGCGGGAATTATAGGCGGGCTGGCGGCACGGGGTGCAGCCCCGTTGACCGCTGCTGGATGGGGGGCCTGCATTCACGGTCGAGCGGGTGCAGCCCTGTCGCATGAAATGGCGACGGTGGGTTTTCTGGCACGTGAACTGCTGCCGATGATACCTCGACTTATAGACGTCGCGATACTCAACAAAGATGTTGATTAAGCTCACTAGAGCGACCCTTAGTGGCCGTTCAGCAGCTCATTATCCGTTCCCAGGTGCGGCCCGTCCGCTTTCCCTCGTTGGACGCCCACGACAATGGCCGATTTCAGAATGTCTGGTCACCGGCAGGCACACGCGGATAGCTACCCGTCCGCTGTCAAGCCTGGCATCATATAACGGGGTAGATAGCCGACCCTTGATGCCGTACAGATATCGAAGATGGATATGGACAGAGAACGAAGATCAGAGGCTTCTCCAGAAGGTGATATCACGCGACATCTTGGGTTAACAGAGAGTCGTCAATCTTCCTCAATCTTCTGAGCAAAACAGCCCGCTGATAATCATATGCAGCGTCAAGATCACGAAAAGCGGCAGATACTTTTCCCGCAACATATGGCAAGGTAGCTTCGGCTTTATTGGCATCCTTTAACGCGGCAGCAGACTGCTCGTCGGACCAGTTGAAATCCTCTGGTGATCGGTCTGCGTACTCCGGCAGATGAATGGTCCAAAAAGCATTATACAGAGCACCAAGGGCCTCTGACATAACGTGCTTTTTACCTTCGATGGTTTCAACATCATAGCTGGCAAGCGAAAAGGCCAAAAATGCTGTCGAGACACGACCAAACGTCTGCGTTTGATCGTCAATCCAAGCAAAATGTGACGGCTGGCGACCATGCGCTTCAAAATATTGGAGGGAAGAATGGACCTCTGCGAGAGGCTTCCTGATTATTTCCGGCACTCGGGCGCTGTCAGCATCCAATTGCCTGATCATCTCAACCACCGTACCGCGCACCATGACACTGTTTTGGGCGCGCATCAGAGCAAGCTGACGGTAAACAGGCCTAACGGCAATGAACGCGGCCAGCAATGCCAGCCCGCCTGTTATCATCGTTTGCCATTGGTTCAGCCAAACAGCGATTGCTGACCATCCTCCCCAGCCGAAAGCCCTACAAATCATTATGTCCCTCGCACCCTAGCGCGACCTTGGTTGCGCTCCACATTCCTAATTACGTCAGCATCTGTGAGAGGTGGCGTGCGTGTTTCCGCGTCTTGAAAAAGACTGAGATGCCCCTCGATTGCGCTATCCAATATCGCCGCCGCATGTATCGTGGCTATTATTGTATATGCTTTCTCAAGGACGGTTTCGACGCCTGCGCCTCGGTCATGTTCGATCATCCGAAAAAACGACATTGGGCCAGTGTGAGTATGCTGAGAGAAGAAGCGATAACCGAGCCTGAAAGCCTCTTTGTCGGCTCCCATCCTTTCCAGCACTTCGTCTTGAATGAATGGTGTTTTGTGCCCTTTTAGCGCCTCACGTCGTTGCCTTGGGTCAAAGGTGCGCAGATAGGCGTTGCCATCGAACCGTGCGGTGAGGTCGGCCATTACCTCCGCTTGATCGTACTCAGCCGCTTCGGCAGGAAAAATGCGCGCACGTGATCCGTGATCGTGACAGTAGAGTAGAATGAACCGCCCCTGCCTGACATCAGGATCAACCTCATCCTGACAAAGCCAATAATACCATAGATAGGCCTCTGCGAGATTACGAGTAAGGGACGCCACCGAGCTGAAATCCCAGTGCTCTTTTGGTCTGCAATCAGGTAAGAGTTTTTCAATCGTGAGGGCATTCACGATGATCTTTGTGAATAGCAATGATGCATAGGACAGCCTATTCTCATTGACGAAAATTCCCGCACTCCCGCGTGAAACCTTCTTTCCACGGTTGATGATGTTTCGGAATTCCTGGCGGTATCTAAGATACACTCTGGTAAGCTGGGTAGGAACCAACTCGTTCAAGCGATCAAGTACGATTAGCGGATCATCATCAATCATATCGAACTCATAATGAATTCTTGCCAAGAGCAAAACCCTATGGCGCCCCAAGATGATCTATAAATCGTTGTAGGAACGAGACCCAAAAAGCGCAAAGCAGGCAGCAGCCTTTATGCCGTCATCGGCTTGTTGGCCGTCGCCGCATTCTTCGCGGTGTTCCGGTAATGGATCGTTCTACAACATCCGCTTACGGGCAGGCAATCGGGCATGCGAATGGCGAGATGTGGCGCATTTCCGCCGATACCGACCCTTTGTCGCCATTCGCCCCGTAATTTTGATTGCCCCTGAGCGGACGGTCTGCATCTGCCCCGCTGCGTTGCGGCAACTTCGCGCACTCAATGGATTGGCCAGGTCCAGAGAATAAGTGGCGTGCCCACAAGCACCACCAGCAGCGAGAGCGGCGCTCCGAGCCGTGCATAATCGCTGAACCTGTATCCCCCCGGGCCAAAAACCAGCGTATTACACTGGTGACCAATAGGCGTCAGGAAGTCGCAGCCAGCGCCCATGGCCGTCGCGATCAGGAAAGCCTCCGGACGATATCCCAGATCATGGGCGAACACGGCGGCGATCGGGGCCATGACCAGAACGGTCGCAGCATTGTTGAGGAAAGGTGTCACGGCCATCGCGGCCACCAATATCAGCGCGACTGCGCCCCAAGGCGGCAGCATCGCCGCCGCATGGGCGAGGCTGGTCGCGATTACATCCGATGCACCGGTGGTCTGCAGGCTTTCGCTGACCGGGATCAATGCGGCGAGCATGATCAGGATAGGCCACTCGACTGCCTCATAGGCTTCGCCTACCGGCAGCGCCCCGGTGATGACGACTAATCCCGCGGCGGCGAAGAACGCCACCGCTACGGGGACGATCCCGGTTGCAGTGGCGATCATTGCAACGGCGAGGATCAATATCGGGAGCCATCCCCGCTTCGATTTGCCAAGCCGCATTTCCCGCGCCGCCAGAGGCAAGGCTCCGAGTTGGCTCAGCCGGTCGGGCAGCAGCGCGACCGGTCCCTGAATAACGACGACATCGCCTGCCTGAAGCACGATCTGGCCGATCTTGCGGGTTAAATGCTCGCCCGCGCGCGATACGGCGATCAGGTTCACGCCAAACCGCTCACGCAGGGAGAGGCGTCCGGCGGTGCGCCCGATCAGCGCGGAATTTGTCGTCACCACCGCCTCGATCACGCCGATCTCGTCATCCTCATGGCCTTGCCCCATCGCCTTGCCCTCGCCCGTGAGGGCAAGGCGGTCCCCGGCGATGACCCGCTCCAGCGCATCAGGCTCGCCAGAGAGAATGAGGACATCCTCCTCGCGTAAATGAACTGTCGGATGGACCGTGCCGTGCACATCGCCGCGCAGCAGGCTCATGACCGTGACCTGATTGTCGTGCCGCTCGGTAAATTCGGCGATCGTCTCGCCAATGGCCGGAGAGCTTTCGGAGACCGACGCTTCAGTGACATAGCCAGAGATATTGAGCGCCTCACCCATGGTTGGCGCGGCGCGGCGGTCACGCGGGAGCAGGCGATAGCCGAAGCGCAGGAATACGAGGCCGACCACCAGCAGCCCGAAGCCGGTCGGGAAATAGTCGAACATCGCGAAAGGCTTGCCGGTCATCTCCTCGCGAACCCGGCTGACGATGATGTTCGGCGACGTGCCGACAAGGGTCATAAGCCCGCCCAGCAAGGAGGCAAAGGACATGGGCATCAGGAAGACAGACGGATTGGTATCGTTCTTCTTCGCCATCTGGAAAGCTGCGGGCATCAGCATCGCCAGCGCGCCGACATTCTTGACGAGGGCGGAGGAGACGCCGACGGATGCGATCAGGACAAGCAATTGCGATCGGACGCTTTTCACGCGGCGGGAGACGAAGCCCAGCGCGATCTCGATAGCGCCCGACCGCTGCACAGCGGCGGAGATGACCAGGGCCGATCCAACGATGATGACGATATCGTCGGCAAAACCCTTGAAGGCATCGGCCGGCTTGACGATCCCGATAGCGAGTGCGGCAAGCAGGGCGATGACCGCCGTCACGTCATAGCGAAAGCGCCCCCAAAGAAAGAGCGCCATCATGCCGGCGAGCGTAGCGATGGAAAGCCATTGGGGAAATGTCATCGGGCCTCGGACATGCGGTGGCGTGAAAGCCGCCCAGCAGGAACAGCGACCTTGATCCCCACCCTCGCTACCGGCCCCATCATGATCGCTAAACGCGCGAGACCGGTTTCGGTGGCGAGACCATCTTCAATGGACGAGGTACGCCGAAAATGTGCGTCGAAAGCTGGCACTAAGCGTTATCGACGACTGACGGACAGGCATGCCGCGCGTCTGATATGGTGCATCGATGACTGACGCGATCAAGATTTGGCTCTCCGACATGGGATGGACTTCGCAGATAGCGCAACTGGTGATCGCGGCATTGCTTGTCGCCTTGGCCGTCCTCGCTGGCGAGGCAACCGCACGCTGGGGTGCACCGGCCTGTCGCAAATGGGTTCATTCCGGAATCGGGGCGCGAGGGGCACTCCTTGGTAAGCGCCTGCCGGAACTGCTGCGTTTCGGTACGGGCGCGTTCATCCTCGCATTTCCGCTCGCACTGTTCCCGTTCGCGGAGCCGGCCCTGACGATCGTCGCGGCGGGGTTCAGCGGTGCGCTGGCGATGATGACCGGCTATGTGCTGCGAATTGGGGGCCTGCCGCTATGGATGTGCGTGTTCCTTGCAGCCATGGCGTTCGTCCTGACGATGGCCGCGGCGCTGGGCGGTGTCGGCGCATTGGCCGCAAGCCTCGACGCCACGGCACTCCATGTCGGCGTGCGGCGGATATCGCTGCTGAGCGTCGTCAATTTCCTGCTCGTCGCTGCCCTCCTGTTCGCCGCGACGCGCATCGCCAACCGGCTCATGACGCATGCCGTCGGCCGCCTCTCCGCCTTGGACCTCTCGCAGCGGGCGTTGATCCAGAAGTTGGGCAGCCTGGCGGTTGTGATCGTGGCGATCCTGTTCGGCGTCGATATATTGGGAATCGATCTGACGACGCTCACCGTCTTCTCTGGCGCACTGGGCCTTGCGGTCGGTTTCGGGCTTCAGAAGACGTTCGGCAATCTGATCGCCGGGCTGATCCTGCTGATGGACAAGTCGGTCAAGCCGGGCGACGTCGTCGCTGTCGGCGATACGTTCGGGGCGATCAACAAGATCGGCGTTCGCGCAGTCTCAGTCATCACGCGCGACGGCAAGGAGCATCTGATCCCGAACGAGCAGTTGATGACCCAGCCGGTGGAAAACTGGTCCTTTTCCAGTCGCGATGTGCGCATCCACATACCCGTCGTCATTTCCTACGGCAGCGACCTGAAACTCGCGCAGAAGCTGATGATCCAAGCGGCCAAGGCGTCACACCGGGTCCTGCCTAAGCCCGAACCGAGCGTCTGGCTCCTGGCCTTCGGGGACCGCGGGTTGGAGCATGACATCATGGTGTGGATACTGGACCCCGAACTAGGCGTCGGCAATGTGCAGTCAGATATACTCAACCGTCTGTGGGAGCTGTTCCAGACGCATGGAATCGGACTGCCTTACCCCCAGCGCGATATCCACCTCAACCCGCAGCCGGCGCATCGGGCCGGAAGCGCCAATCTTCGCTCCGGCGAGACTCCCCCTACCGATTGATGCGGCAAATCGGTCGACTCATATGCTTCCGATATGATCTCGCAGCCTAGATTTTGAAGGATGGCCTGGAACGGTGGCTGCCGGGACGGGACCTGCCGGCACGGGCCGCAGCGATCTTTAGCAACCGGCGAAATGAAGGGCACTCCATGTGGCTGGAAGCGGGACATACGACAGCATGCTCAAGGCCGTTTCGCAGTGCTCCGAATTGCTTGATTGTCCGGTCCAGTTCTTTCGCCTACGCTTCGAGCCGTTTCCGGCTTTCCGTACAGCAGAACCAAACGCGTGGCATATCGAGGCCATGACAATTACGCGGCGTTCCAATCTGCGCTGGTGCCGATTTGCCTTTGTTTCCATAGAGGCCGACATGGCCCACCAATATCCTGCCGCGATGGCTCCTACCCGTCCCGACATCCGCTTCCGCGAATTCGTCCTGCTGTGTGCAGCGCTGATGGCAATGAACGCGCTCTCGATCGATCCGATGCTTCCGGCTTTGCCCGCCATTGCCCAGGATCTGAGGGTGCCGCATCCCAATGACAGGCAGTTGATAATCAGCATATATTTCCTGGGGACGGGTATCGGCTCGCTATTGTTCGGCGTTCTGTCCGACCGGTTCGGACGCAAACCGGTTCTCGGTGGCGCCACCGCGCTATTCATAGCGGCGTCGATTGCCTGCGCCATCGCACCCAGCTTCTCCATGCTGCTGGTCGGGCGGGGGCTGGCGGGATTCTTTGCGGGTGCGAGCCGGGTCATCACCGTCAGCATCATCCGCGACCGTTTCCATGGCGATGCGATGGCGCGCGTGATGTCGTTAATCTTCTCCATCTTCATGATTATCCCGGTGCTTGCGCCGAGCTTTGGGCAGGCGATCCTGTGGGTAGCTCCGTGGCGCTGGATTTTCTGGGCCCTGTCCATCCTCGCCCTGATGGTGCTGTTGTGGATGATGATCCGCTTGCCCGAAACCCTCTCGGTGGAGAACCGGATGCCGATCAGCGCCCGATCCATCGTCGCATCCGTCGTCACCATCCTGACCACACGCCAGACCATCGGCTATATGCTGGCGAGCGGTGTGGTGATGAGCGGGATGATTGGATTCATCGTGTCGATCCAGCAAATCCTGTTCGATGTCTTCGATGCGGGCCATATCTTTCCTCTCGCGTTCGCTGCGATGGCCGGAACCATGGGGCTGGGCGGTCTTGCCAACAGCCGCCTTGTCTCGCTCGTCGGGGCGCGCCGATTGAGCCAGGGCGCAGTGATCCTGATGATCGCCCTCTCGTTGATCCATCTGGGCATTATCTTCTCCGGCCATGAGAGTCTGGTCAGCTTCATGATACTCCAAGCATTGACGATGCTGTGTGTCGCCTTCACCTCGTCCAATTTCAGCTCGATCTCGATGGAGCCTTTTTCCAAGGGCGCGGGCATGGCATCCTCCTTTCAGGCGTGCCTGACCACGGCCATCGCCAGTTTCCTGGGGAGCATTGTCGGCCGCGCTTTCGACGGAACGGTCATGCCGTTCGCGCTGGGGCTATTTGGATTCGGCACGCTCGCTCTGGCGATCGTCCTGTGGGCAGAGCGGGGCCGCCTTTTCACCCGCCCGCACAATGAGGATCTGAGGGAGATAGAGTTCTAGCCCGGCGAGCCAAATTTGCAGATACATCTGACGACCCTTTGCGGCCACTCAGCGGCCAATTCGCGCTGCCCAGGTGCCGACCGTCCGCTATCCATTCCTGAACTGCATCTTACGCCTACCGAAAGCGGTTTTGCCGGCAATCATATCGCTCTCCACCCGACGATAGTCGTCGGGTAAGTCACCCATAACGCGCGCTCGCGCATCTCCACCTTCAGGCCGAATATATCAGCACCCATCGACGCATCACGCGCCAGTAGCGCCCGGACATGATCCAACATGCCATCAGACGGGAAGGATGTGGCGAGCACAGTTTCGAGCGGCAAGCTGGTCGCGCCGGTGCGCAGGGCGATCTCCGGCAGGCCTTCCTCCTGTCCCAGCATGCGTAACTCCTCCATCGGCAGAGCGTGTTTGTGCGAGGGATCGCGCAGCAGTTCGATTGCATCGAAGGCGGGGCCCCTGCTGGGGACGGGCGACAGGTCCGACACGAAAATGCGTCCGTCCGTCGCGCAGACGCGCCGCATCTCGGCCAATGTGGCAGCCGGATCTGCCGCGTGGTGGAACATGGATCGACTGACCACGACGTCAAACATACCATCCGCCAGCGGCAGGGCGATCGAGTCCGCCGTCATCCAGCGGATATTGTCTACCCCCACCCTATCAGCATGTTCCTGGGCCTGTTCCAGCATGGCGGGAGTGAGGTCCAGCCCGACGACTTCGGCCACCAGTGGCGCGATCGTCACCGCGAACTGGCCCGTGCCGCAGCCGACATCGAGGACACGCAGGCCAGAGTGCGGCGCTATCAGATCGACCAGCGGGTCTGACTTTGGAGGCGACTGCCGGGCGCTGACGAGTTCAGCATAGGGCTCCGCCTGCCGGGTAAACTGGTCGAGGACGCGCGCATTCTGGCCGGCGTTTTGACCGGTATCCTGGCCGATCATGCTTGCGCGTCGTTCGGCATTACGGGACGGAAACTATGGTCCGCCCGCGCCCGGAAGTTCAGCAGGCGTGCCGGTGCCTCCCCAGTGCGGAAGGAATAGGTGGTGCCTGCCGGGATATAGAGCGATCCACCGGCCGCCAACGCCTTGTCCTCCCAGTGCAGCGACCCTTCCGCGACGAAGAATATCTCGTCCTCATCATGGGCATGCGGAGCGATCAACGTTTGGGGATCGAGGCGCATCTCCATAAGTTGCATGGCGGTATCGCTACCCGCCTCATGAAAGGCCAAATGACCCTGAAGCTCGGTCGGGTCGATATGATCCCGCATCCAGCCCATCGGAATATCGTCCATCTTCCGCCAGCCAAGCTGATCGGCATGGTGCACGCGGATCGTCATGCTTCGTCTCCTTCTCTCCACTAATGCGATACAAATGTCATGCGAGCCTTTGACTGTCTCACGGCGATCGGCCAATCTTGCCGTCCAAACGGACATAGGGATGAGAAGCCAACATGGCGGCGGAACAGATCATCGATCCCAATCAGGACGTCGGACTGTCTACGCTGGTCGATCCGGCGCTCCGCGCATCGGCTGGCGCCGTCGTGCAGGACGAATATGACATCGACTCGCCTTGGCATCATCATGACATGCACCAGCTTCAATATGCGTTCGAAGGCGCAATGGAGCTGGAGGACGAGCATGGCCGCCACCTGTTGCCGCGCAGCCTTGCGGGCTGGGTCCCGGCCGGGACGCGGCACCGCAACAGCCTGCACCGCATCCGATCGATCTCCGTTCTGCTCGCGCCCAGCAGCGTGGCCTGTGCAGGAACGGGTGTGCGCATCCTCCATGTCTCGCCGCTGATGCGTGAGATGATCGCGGAAGCGGCACGCTGGCCATTGTATCGGCAACCGGATGCTACAGGCTCTGCCTTCTTCACCGCCTTCGCCTGCCTGTGCGGGGAGTGGATCGACCATCAGGCGCCGTTGACGCTGCCGACGACGACGGACCCCGCCCTCTCCCGCGCACTCGCCTATGTGCATCGCGACCCTGCGGGCGCCGTGATGGAGGAAGCGATGCGCCAGGCGGGCCTGTCCGAACGGTCGCTCCGCCGGCGCTGTCAGGCGCTGATCGGTATGGGCTGGGACGAGTATCGCAGGCGGGCGCGCCTGCTCGCAGCGGTAGAGCCACTCACCGAGACGGGGTACAGCATCGCCCGCATCGCCGCCGATGTCGGTTTTGAGAACCAGAGCGCCTTCGCGCGAGCCTTTCGAGAGTTGACCGGGCATTCGCCTCAGAGCTTCCGCGCACTGGCGCGGGCCTAACCGACCCTTTGGAGACGTTCATGCACCGATTTTCAATCCCCAGCTGCAGACGATCTGCTTGTCCGGCAGCTGTCGACCATTGAGCAACAGCGTTAGAGCTTTTGTACCGGAAACGTGCCAAATTTGCGTTTCGATTGCCGCGCCGACTTGGTTTGATCAGGGGAGGGATTGACCTGCACCAAGCCGTTCGTGATTGAGCGTCACCGCTGCGGCTTGATGCAACCGACCAAGCTCGTGAGGGTTCAAACGCCATGGCCACCGTTTCAGCTCTCGCAGACCGCGTCTCATCCCTATCCCGTGCGGCGCCGCTCCTATGCGCAGTGTTGCAGATCCTCACACCAACCTTGCCCGCTCTGGGCATCGGTCAGCCAATCGGTGATCAGTCGGATGCCGTCCGCACATTGATCACCCCGGCGGGATGGGCCTTCTCCATCTGGGGCGCTCTTTATACCGGCTCGCTCGTTTTCGCCGTGCATCAGGCGCTTCCGTCGCAGCGTGACAGCATGCTGGCGAGGGAACTGAGATGGCTCGCAGCGCTTGCCTTTTTGGGTAACGCGCTATGGGCTCTCTACACCCAGAGCGCTGGGCTCACCGCGTTATCGGTAGTGATAATCTTCTTCACGCTCGCTTGCCTGCTGAGGATCTTTCGGACGTTTGCGCTATGGCGATCGCCATTCACCGCTGGCGAGCGGTGGTGCGCCGTGTTGCCGCTGAGCGCGCTCGCAAGTTGGCTCAGCGTCGCATCCATCGTCAATGTCGCAGCGGCGCTCCGTTTCCATGGCGTCGAGGGTGGCAGTGCGACGCCGATGATCGCAGCGGCCCTGCTGGTCATAGGCGGGTTGATCGCCGCCGGTGCGTTGATTTCGTCCTTTGGCAACCCGCCATTTGCGCTTGTCTTTCTATGGGCTCTGGCCGCCATCTACGCCGCAGGCGGCCAACAGGCGACACCCGTTGCGCTGGGCGCTGGATTGGCGGCGCTACTCGTCATAGGCGCGACCGCGATCGGGCTGCGAGGTGGCCGCACTAGCCACTGGTTCGCTGCCCCAGGGCGACGCTAAAGACCGAAACGAAATCCATAGCCGAGGCCTAGCGTAAACTGATTGCGTTGCCCGCGGTCGCGGATTAGCGACGATTGCGCGGGCGCTCCGCCCAGACGCTCGAAGCTGGTGAAGAGGGTCAGCACATTGCGGCGGTCCAAAGGCCGAACCACCGCCCCGCCTATGCCATAGGACAATAGGCCTCCGCCGACCCTGTACGGGACAAGCCCCGTACGCAGGGACTGTCCGGCATCGACTCCAAAATAGGTTTGCATGAAATCGGCGCTGGCCGCAGTCGCCCGTGGGCCAAAGCTGACACTGCTGCGCCCGACCCGCATACGATAGCTGACCGATGCATCCGCTACCAGGCCCTGGTGCCCGCCAAAGCCCTGCCTGACTTCACCACGCACACGCCACTCCCGCCGGGGCCCAAAAGTCTTTTCGACAAAGCCGCCCACTTCACCGGCTGCCGTCACGTTGCCCATGCCCACCAGGGCATCGCTCCCGCCAGCGATCAGGAACGGCGAGCCACCGTCATTCTCGTCCCGTCCAAATCGGATTTTGGCCAGAGGGCCAGCGCGCCACCCGCCCTCGTTGATCGCATTCCACCCGATGCCATCGGGCACGGAGGCGAAGAGAATATCCCCATAGTTGACGCGCAGGTCAGGGAAGAGGGACAGGGTCATATCACGGCTTCCCTGCCACGCCGGGCTCAGCACTGGCGCAACGCCGACCGTGACACTCCAACCGACAGGAGCAGCAGGCCGGGCGCTTTCAGGCCCTGCTCCCGCCGGGGCAACCTGCGCATGCCCCGTTGCCGTGAGCAACATAGCCGCCGTCGTTGCCAGAATACGCATACCGATCACTCCAACTAAAGATGATGGTGAATGGCGGGACATCGCCTTGCAGAGCAAGAGCAATTTGCAATCTACCCGCGAACACGACGGCGTTGCAGCTCGCCGGAAGCAAAATTTACTCGTCGTGCGAGCGCCGCAATTGCTGCCGCAAATTTTAACGCCAGCCCAATATTGGTTGCGGTCACCTGTCCGCCATGCTGCCCAAATTTTGGTCCGACGCCATGGGTAGGCACCATAGCTGCCAGCCCGCCCTCGATCCTCAAAGAGGGTTGGTTACGCCGCATATAGCTTACTTCGTCGATGATTTGCGCAGTCGTTCATTTCAAAACGGCCTGATCGATCAGCTCAGCTCCGGTACGAAACAGCTGTCTGGCCACGCTGTAATTTCGGCTCTGAACCTAGCACATCTGATCGTGCCTCTCGCAGCGGCATTCCGTCGGATTTGGTGTACACCAGAGCCCGATCCGTTCCGAAAACCCCGCGTCGTCCATAACCCGCGATACAAAGGCAATGGTCCGCGCCTTCCTTCTTGGGCGGCAGCAGACAGGCAGGGTCATTTTCCAGCGCTTACACCGGTGCGAGAAACTCTGGACCGTGCAGGCGCCTTATCGGATTAATGCAGACCACGATCTGATGGCAATTTTGCATCTCCAAGCGCGGACCGTCTTCGCCCTAAACGGGGTGGAGTGGATCGCGAGCATATCCGGCTGTTGAGTACAAGAATGCCGCGATCAATGCTATTTACGCCATTTCCCCATGCAGGGTTCAACGATGAGGCCGTGCATGATTTCCGCCATTTCCTTGACGGAGACAGGATCTGGCTGCTTCAGCCACCAGGCAATGACCTCAACCGCTGCCGAAACGGAAAACACGACCGCCAGGTCGCCGGGAAGCCGCGTTTCGACGTTGCTGTGCCGGGCGGCCACCTCCTGCGCCTGCCGGTTAAATTCATCCTTGAGGATACTCGCTGCCCCGCCGGTCAGCAGCGCCGACCAGATAACACGCTTGCTCCAGACATAGGCGCACAGCGCTTGCGTGGATGGCTGCGGTTCGACGGTGTACAGCAGGGGCAGTGTCATGGTGAGGAGCTTGTCGATCTCCCCGGCCGCCAGATCGTACAACAGCCCTTCCTTGTCGGTATAGTGGCGGAAGAATGTCGCATAGCCGACCTCCGCTGCGTCAGTGATCTCGCGCATCTGCGCCAGCACGTCCTGCACATGCAAGGCGGCGGAGACCACATCCTTGAAGTCGAGCCCTTCATCGGGATCGAGGTCGAATACGAGCCGGTCCGCCTTCTCGACATCCTCGATCCGCGCGCCCCAGCCATGAAATTCAATGGTGCCCATCTGGACGCAGGTCATGAGATCGGCACCAGTTCGTCAAGCCGGTCGCGCGTCAGCACGAACCCGCCGGGATGCTGCGAAAGGTGACGCGGCGTTCCCATCAGTTCCTGCGCCAGTTCCAGCGTCAGCCGCAGCCGGCGGTCTTCCATGTTGAGGTTGAGACCTTCGGTGTCGGCCGACGCCGGCGACAGGGAGGGCAGTGGAGGGGACCGGGGTTACTCGCCATCGGGTGGCAGATGCGGTCGGTTGTCCGAAGTCAGATGCTTCAGCGAGCCGCTTCCATCTTCGCAGCGCAATCGCGACCGTGCCGCTGGCTTCGGCGGCAAGCTGGAGGCGCCGGGATGCCTTCATCGAAAGTCGCCTCACTTCCGCCACCACCGCTGAAAGCCCGCCATGCCGCAGCCCTTCCTCGAATGCTGTCAGCAGCGAAACCTCGTCCCCGGCATGAAAGTAGATGACACGGTCTGGGTCCAGACCAGCTTGTGCGAGGGCAGGGGCGAATAAGTCCGCCTCCGTCATGCACCACAATATCTGGCCAGGCAGTCGAGCGACGATGCCCGCGGCGAACAGCGCGGGTGCGGCGGCGTCTACAGCTCCTCCGGATCCGCCAGCAATTTCGTGCAGAGCCCCCAGCGCCAGGCCGCCACCTGGCAACCGCCGATCGACAGTCTCCACGCCAAACGGCAACGCTCCGTTAGATCGGCGGTCTGCCGATTCGATGCGCGCGATCTTCTCGCGCAGTGCTGAAATTGCAGGCCGCGGGCCTATCTGTGTCATGACGGGCCTCCTTTCCAGGCGTGCGCAGTAGAATCATGTTCTTCTTTTGTTCCCTCCCGCACGCGAGTCAATCGGGCTGCGGTCAAGCGATGGGCTCGGACCCTATGCTTTCGGTTAAGTGTCAGAAAACAGAACCAAAAACCTTCGCCCTGTCGTCGGGTGCTGACTCCGTTCGATCGCCTTGGCTAACCTAATGCGGGAACGCTGTCGGATGCCCGTCGTTGCTGCTTCGATAGGAGACCCAGCATGATCGATAGCGCGAAGGACGATGAGAACGTGAGCCGTTCACGAGAGGAGATCTCTCGCAATGATGGTGCCCGCGGCCCTCTCGGAGATGCTCGACCTGACTCGGAGACTAATGATCCCACCACAGGCGCTGCCGAAAAGCCCGCTGAGGTTGAGGACCGGCCCAATGTCGGCATCGTTAAACCCGAGGACTACCCGGCGAAGGACCGGAAGGACTCATCTCCGATAGGGGGATGAGTCCGGTTCCTCTCCAGGCGGCGGTCGCGGCGCAAACGCAGCTTCAGTTGCCAGTGATCGAACGTTGAGCGCTAGAAAACGCCGACAGCACCGTCAGCCCACACACAGGGACAAAAGCGAGCTGGCAGCATAGAATAACCCCTGGGAGAAACGCCTGATGCTGACGCTGCATTATGACGAGAGGACGGGCATCATACGGAGGACCGCGCAAGGGCTGGCTTCGCCTGCGGAATTCGACGCCCACCTCAGAAATTTGGAACCCATGTTGGCAAGAAGTCGGGCAAGGCATGGAAAGGCCCTGCACCTTATTGATGCCGGAGCTTCCCCCGTTCAGGTCAAGGAATCCTTCGATCACATGGCGGGGAAAATTCAGGATACGGTCGCGCAGCAGGACTGTTCCGCGATAGTGATGCAGTCGGCACTTGCCAGAATGCAGGCCAAACGGCTCACCGGGCATCAACATTTTTGCTCCACCACCGAGGAGGCAGAACGCTGGCTGCTCGATCAAGTGTCCGGCGACAGCAAAGGCGCCCAGAATGCCGGGGTATAGCATCTCTTTCGACACGGCCCGAAGCGTCCTCGCTTGCCGCATATCGCCGGCGCTGCAGGATTTTGAAGTGCCCAACCTGCTACGTGAGCTCAACGAGGCCTTACACTCCGCGCGGGAGCACGGCAGCGTCCGCCTTCTCTGGGACAATCGCGCCAACCGGGTGTTTAGCCCGGACGATGCACGCAGCTTGACGGAAGTCACTGGCAAGCATCTGCGGGCAGGCGATCGCACTGCTATATTGGTGAGCGGGAACGCGGCCAAGGCGCAGGCGCGGGGTAAGAGCCCGGAAGGCTCTTCGCTCTTTGCCTCTGAGAACGCTGCCTACCTCTGGCTGAGTGTCGGTCGGCAGTAGCCAGCGGGAGTTGCGGCTTATGAGGTCCGATGGGTTCGCATAACGCACATGGGCCATATGGAGACAGCTCTACCCTTTCGTCACTTTCCCGATTATCATCCAAGATAATGATTCATAACGATAATCGGGTCTTTTTCAGATGAAACTATTCTTACAAAATGATTGCTGACCGCCGGGGAGGCACAAAGCCAGTTTATCCGTTCGATGTCAGACTTCCCGCACTATCCTTTAATCGAGGCCCACATGGCTACATCGAGATCAACGACGGCGGAATCCGACGGGAGCTTGAGCATTGTGACGGGGAATGGTCGATACTTTGCGGTAGCGCCGGATGTCAGATTTATTTCGAACTCAAGACAGACCAGATGCTGTTCAAGATTGCGACCGGGCTTTAGCAGGTCAATATCGAACGGGCAGTCGCGGTCGTATCGGCAGCGACGTAGTTGCCCATCGGCGAGCGTGTTCCTCGTCGGGTTTTTCAAGGTAAAAATGACCCTGTCACCGTGGGGATGACAGGGTCAGTGTTATGGCTTGAAGCGGGAAGCGACGAAGCCATTCGGGTCGCAGCCCTTTATACCGCGAGTGCGAAGAGGCACTACCCACAATATTTCGCCCGCAGGGTAATTGCGACGCTCTGCGTTTCCATTATCTTTAGGACCGTCACAGGCGGATCCCCCAAACGAACCTCGCCCGTGGCAACCCTAAAGAGGTGCTTGAGTAGTAAGCAGCTGCTCCGCCTGCGTTTCATCAATCGAGCTGTCGCTCAGCATAGTGGCATGCCCGGGATCGTGGCCTCGCCGACAAAGATCTTCGCGATGCCTTTGCCGACCAGCGCATTGACGGGGCCCTGAGGGGTCTCGATCGTCTCGCCGGGAAAGAGGATTTCCAGAACATGGGAATGCGGCACAACCTCACTGCGCCGCCGTCTTCATCGATGACCATGGGGGAGGGGGCGAGGCGGACACAGTAGCGCATAGCGCCCGTCTAGCGGATCGGACATATATGATCAGCCATTTTCATATATCATGGGTCAGAGAATTGAACGCGTTGCCGCAGCTTCGGGGACGTGAAACAAAGAGCCATGGAAACTCCGGCGCAGCACAGCACAGCGCGTCTGCCTTTCTGGCGGGCTGCCCTATGGGGGACGATAGCGGCAGTGCTTCTGTCTCCCGCGGTCGCGATGCAGTTCACCGCGGAAGTGGATTGGACTAGGTTCGATTTTCTCGTTGCTGCTCTCCTTCTGGTAGGGGCTGGGGTTATCTTCGAGGTAGCGGCACGATGGACAACGCACCCAAACCGGCGGGTCGCCATCGGCGCTGCGCTCCTCCTCATTGTCGCGGTTATCTGGCTTGAGGGGGCGGTCGGGATTTTCTAGCGGGGCGCTGCAAAGGTCAGGCCTTTGCGATGGAGAGGCTTTATCGCCATTTGCCCTTTCCCGATCACAGGCCGCACCGCTTAGTGAGAGTGTATAGCAAACATAGGGCACGCCCTCCGTGCACAGGGGGGCGCTCAAGTGCTTGATGGTGCAGATCGGGGGACGGATATGCGACCGTTAAATCCTGGGCTCATTGCATCGCTGCTTTTTGCTCTTCCCGCAGCCGCGCAATCGCCCGTAGGCCGCTATAGAGCGCATGAGCATGACATGGCGTCGGCGCTCGTGCTGAAGCGTGACGGCAGCTTCCTCTATTTCCTGTCCATGGGTTCGCTGGATGAGCAAGCCGCCGGCAAGTGGAGGCGGGAAGGTAAACTCATCAGGCTGGAAACTATCCCAAAGCCGATCGCTGCTATTTTTGCCGCTGGTTCGGTCGCCAAATCAGACGGCGCCCCTTTGATCCTCCACGTCGTGAGCCCTGAGGGCAGGGGTATCGCCGCAGTGGACCTGAAGGTCGGGTTTGACACCGGCGAACCAGTGGAAGGCTACACGCAGGATTATGGTTGGTCATTGGCCGCAGAGGAGGGAAGGGTGCCTCGCTGGGTCCAATTCTTCGTGCCGATCTACGGTCTGCAATCTGCGCGCTTTGCAATCGATACTGCCGTCGGCAATGCCCTGACTTTCGTGCTGATCCCCAACGATCTTGGGATCCTTGATATGGCAGACATCGTGCTGGAAGTGCAGCCGGGCCGCCTTCTCATGCACCGTAATGGTGGAGAACTGGAGTTTGATCTGGAAAACGCCGGGGCGGGCGATGACTAAGGGTCGGTCGACCGCCCGATGGCGCACGGCCTCGGCGGTGCTTGTAGCCGCAGCAGCGGCCTGTGCAGTTTTCGCATATTGGGGCCTTGCCACGGTGGCTGGAAGGCGCGCGTTCGACGAGATGGCCGGGATGATTCCTTTGGCCGCCGCCGTAGCGAGCCTCGTCCTCTTCGGGCTGGGAGGTGGCGCCGCCGCCCTGTCGGCGCGATCCCGAGGAAATCAATAGAACAAGGAAAGGTGGGACGCTTCGCCCCCGCGGGTGGTTGGCGGCCGACGGGCAGATGCCCCCTGTCGCGCGACCTGGTCTGTGCCGAGTGCAGGGGGCGGATCGGCGGGGGCGCGGCCCTGGATCAGGCGGCCTTCAGCTGCGCACCATGACGACGTGCCTGCTCCTCATAGAAGCCCGCCCTGCGAAGGAGAGCTTCAGCAATCTTGGGATCAGGCGCGCTCGCTGCCCGGTCCCTGGCAAACTCCGCCTTCTGGAGATAATAAGCAGCGTCAATTTGATCGAACATATAGCCTCCTTTCTTCAGGCGGAAGGGCTTATCGCCCTCCTTGGCGGGCAGTTGGGGAAGCTGTAAGCGGCTTTCAAGACTCTGTAATGACGCTCAAAAAATCATTGAGGTCGTAAACTTCGGATAGGTGCCGAGACCCATCGCCGCCCGGCTATGACGCTGAGCATCTTCAAGGGTAACGTGCCAGCTGGTCAACAACTGGCCGACGATGCTGATGCCGAAGAGTATCAGGAGCACGATCGTGAGACTGTTGTTCCGCCAGACGCGGATGCCGCTCGCTCCTCTTTGCTGCGATCAACGCATCGTCGGCTTCGGTCCCGTATTTCCGTCGTCGACCAGGGAAAGTCGTCAACGTAGATCGCGGGCAGCAACGCCGCGCGAAGCCCACGCCTCGGTCCGAGGGCTCACCGTTATCGCGATGTCCGCAGCGGACGAACCAATTGGCGGGTGGCGAGTTCACGCTGTACACCTTGGAGAAATTCACATGGGACTCTTCAGACTGATTGCCACGGCCGCCGCGGGGTACGGCCTGCTCAAGGTGTTCACCCGTAAACCTCCGACGGCAGAGCCGGCGGCGCTGGCGGCTGGCGAAGCGACAGGAACCGGCGTCACCGAAGTTCGCAGCGCCGGTCCCGAAGGCATGCGCAGCGATCCGCCGAACTGGGATGCGGTCGACGAAGCCAGCGACGAAAGCTTCCCGGCCAGCGATCCTCCGGCCAAATACTGATCACCGCCATGCTTGCGACTGTCGAGACATCCGACGACCAGAGCACCACCGGCGCCATCGTCGACCCGCGAGAAGCGGCGGAGGTAGCAGGGCTGCGCTACGTCAGCGACGATCAGCCCGGTATCCGCCGGCAGAAGCGCGGGAAGGGCTTCCGCTATCTGCTGCCGAACGGCGAGCCTGTCACCGACGGCAAGGCACTCGAGCGCATTCGCAAGCTCGCGATCCCGCCCGCCTACACCGACGTCTGGATCTGCCGGCACGCCAACGGCCACATCCAGGCGACCGGGCGCGACGCCAAAGGCCGCAAGCAGTATCGCTATCACGCCAAGTTCCGCGAAGTGCGCGACAGCACCAAATATGATCACATGCTCGAGTTCGCGCAGGCGCTTCCGTCCATCCGCGAGCAGGTCGATGCGCACATGCGCCTGCGCGGCCTGCCGCGCGAAAAGGTCCTCGCCACCATCGTCCATCTCCTCGAGACGACAATGATTCGCGTCGGCAATTCGGACTATGCCAAGCAGAACAAGAGCTACGGGCTCACCACGCTCAGGGACCAGCATGTGGAGGTCAACGGCGCCGAGCTGCGGTTCCAGTTCAAGGGCAAGAGCGGCAAGCTCTGGAGCTTGAAGATCAAGGATCGTCGCGTCGCGCGGATCGTCAAGGCGAGCCAGGACCTTCCGGGCCAGCACCTGTTCCAATACTTCGACGACGAGGGCGTGCAGCGCGAGGTCACCTCGGGCGACATCAATGGCTACCTGAAGGAAATCTCGGGCGCGGAGATCACCGCCAAGGACTTCCGCACTTGGAACGGCACGGTCCTCGCCGCCATGGCGCTGGCCGAATATGAGAAGTTCGACAGCGACGCCGCTGCCAAGCGCAACATCCGCGCCGCGATTGAGGCCGTCTCGGGGCGTCTCGGAAATACGCCGACGATCTGCCGCAAATGTTACGTCCATCCGGAAGTAATCGACAGCTACCTCGGCCAATCGTTGACTCAGGAAGCGCTGGCGGCCGTCGAGGTTGAGCTGCGCGACGATCTCACCCAGCTCCGGCCCGAAGAAGCGGTAGTCCTCGCCTTCCTGCAAAGCCGGCTCTCTGAGAAGAGCGGCGGTCCCGCGATGGCAGCCTAAATGGGCTCGGTTCCGGCTGAGGGCGGAATGACGCCCTGGCGCCGATGAAGTCCGCCGCCGCTGCGGGTGCCGTGCAGAGGTCCACTAAAAGTATAGATAATTATATGGCTAATTTAACATAATAAATGTTATCGGGTTTATCCCACATTTTGACAAAAATGAGAAGTTGTGGGATAACCCAGCATGGCCGTCCTCCGCACCTTTACCGACGAACAGGCCCGCCTGCTCGTCAATCTGCGCCAGCGCTATGAGGTCTGGCTGGTCGCTGAGCAGCAGCAAGCCAGTCTGCCCTATGACTTGCGGCGTAAGACGGTATCTGGTCACGAGTATCTCTATCGCATTTTCGACCGCAGCGGAAACGGCCAAAGCTTGGGTCGACTAACGGCGGAGCGATTGGCGGAGTTGGAGGCGTACCACACTCAAAAACAGGCGCTCAAGAGCCAGATTGCCCTGCTCCGCAGTGCGTTGGCAGAGAGTGCCGCCCTTTACCGCGCACTTCGCCTTCCGCTGCTGTCCAGCGACGCCGGCCCAATCCTGCGCGAATGCGACCGCCGCAATCTCCTAGGCTCTCGGCTGCTCGTCGTCGGAACGAACGCTATTGCAGCCTATATGATCGAGGCGAATGGCTTCATTGTGCTTCCCGACGAGACGGAGGACTTTGATTTGGCCTGGGTGGCAGAGACGCCCGATGAAACGGGCCGACAAGTGTGGGACATGCTCAAAGCGGTGGATTCGACGTTCACCGTCAACAGCGAGCGGGATTTCCAGGCTCGCAACGCCAAAGCCTATGAGGTCGAGCTCCTCGTCGCCCCGTCCCGGGCCGCGACGCTCGGTAGCAAGGATCAGCCAAAGCCTGTGCCGTTGCCCGAGCAGGAATGGTTGCTGCACGGTCGATACGTCAACCAAGTCGTCGGATGCCGTGACGGTTCGCCAGCGAGGATCGTGGCACCCGACCCACGATGGTTTGCTCTTCATAAACTGTGGATGGCCAATCAGAACAAGCGCAACCCCCAGAAGCGACCTAAGGACCGGCAGCAAGGCTTAGCTCTGCTCGATGCGATTGCGCAGGCCATGCCGCATTACCCTCTGGACGTCAGGTTCGAGGCCGAGCTACCCGAGCCCCTTGGGACGATCTTTGAGGATTGGCGCGGCAGCGGGCCCGCCCCTGCCCCTGCTCGATGGTGAATCCGGTCTCTTTGCTATCCGTTCTTTGCTGATGGTGCGCGCCCCAAAAATAGCAGTGGCCTATATCCCCTTCTGCGGTGACAAGCGGGCGAGGCCATACAGGTATCCGCAAGCCTTCCAACGACCGCGCAGCGCTTGCGGTTCACGTCATTGAACCTGAGCGCGGGCTTCAGGGCTTCAGTACAGGTCCCGGTCGCCCGATCAATTTTTCTCAACAATAGCGCGAAAACACCTTTTGTTCGAATTGTCAGCCACTTGGCAGGAACGAAGGCTGCGGCGCACCGTTTCAAGGTGATAAGGAGATCGCAGAATGTCGGCAGAAACCGCCACCATCATGATCGTTGAAGATGAGGCGATGATCCGACAAATTGGGGCAGATATACTAGAGGAAGCGGGCTACCAGGTCATCGAGGCAGCGACAGCAGATGAGGCGCTAAACATCATCAAGGCAAACCCCGGGATCGCTCTCATATTCACTGACGTCCGGATGCCGGGAGCAATGGACGGGCTCGGCCTGGCCGCAATCGTCCATGAGCGGTGGCCTGACGTCCGCCTGCTTATCACGTCGGGACATTGCCGCTTGAGGAACGACGAGATCCCGGCCAGAGGCAAGTTTATCCCAAAGCCGTATCCCGCGAGTGAGCTCATCCGCCAGATAGGACAACTGCTTCGCCGCCCCGAACCGTCGCTGTCCTAAGGACAACGGCCTTAGGTCACGTACCCATAAACAGGATTCCCAAAGCGGCGGCGATCTGATTCATTCTCCGAGAAGGGGATTGATATGGCGCGGTTCGATTTGACGGATTTCGAGTGGTCGGTGATCGAGCCGCTGCTGCCGACGAACGTGCGAGGGGTGCCGCGTGTCGATGACCGCCGGGTACTCAACGGTATATTCTGGCGGCTGCGGACGGGCGCTCCCTAGGCCGATATTCCTGCACGATACGGCCCGCATTACGACATGCGTGAACCGCTTCAACCGCTGGCGCCGGGCAGGACATTGGGCGCGGATATTGGAAGCAGTCTCAGCGGCTTACGAGGGCGATGTTCAGATGATCGACAGCTCCTCGATCCGGGTTCACCAACATGGCGCCAATGGCGATAAAAAGGGGGACCCGGTTGCATGGGCCGTTCGCGCGGTGGCCTGACGACCAAAATCCACGCATTGGTCGATGCCAACGGCTTGCCGATCGCACTTAAGCTCACGGCCGGCCAGGCGCACGGCGGCCGTAGCGCTGCCGACATGCTCGACACTCTGGGGGATGGTGACGTGCTGCTCGCCGACCGCGCCTACGACAGTGACGCGCTCCGGGTCGAGATGGCCGCTCGCGGCGTCTGGGCCAACATCAAGCCCATGCCAAACCGCAAGCGCCGCCCCGTCTTCAGCGCATTCCTCTATGCGGGCCAGAAACTCAAGGATGCGTTGCGACCGCTGGGCAAATGGACGATCGCGATCATAAAGCGCTCGGACGCAGCAAATGGCTTCGAAGTCTTACCGCGCAGATGGGTCGTCGAACGCACTATCGCTTGGCTCAACCGTAACCGCCGTCTGGCCAAGGATTTCGAGCAGACCATTGCATCCGCCACTGCGTGGCTCTTCGCAGCCTCAGTGCAGGCATTCATTCGGCGGGCCGCAAGGGCCTGTCAGGAAACGAAATAGTTTCGAATCCGACTCTTAGCGGCGCGGGATCGCGCACTACCTCTCGGATATGGTTCGAAAACCCACGACGACGGTTCCTTCCCAAATCCCACGGGCAATTTACAGACTTGCCCGCGGCCCCACTTGGGTGAGGAGGGCCGGAAAGAACCGACAGCTCGCCGCAGGAAGCCGTCCCATCTAGGTACGTGGAATATCCAAACACGGTTCGCCAAGACAAAGGATGGCCCCCGTGCTGACACACTGAGCCATCCCCGAGAGTTATTCCTCGCCGTTGTCCTTCACGCCGACAACGGGCACATCGATTTCCTGCTTCTTTGTTCCGACAACCACTTCCTTGGAGTCGACATCGACCTTAGGAAGGTCGCCGCCTTTGACGCTGACTTCGGGCATATCGCCGCCGGATACGTCAGCCTTCCAGAAACCGGTCGCGAACAGGATTGCGACCACCGCTAGGATGAGCACCACTATAATTGCGACATTACGTCCAGTCGTGCTCTTGCGCACTACTGTCCGGTCCTCGTACGTGTCTCGCCTTACTTCTACCATGGTACCCTCCTCTTTTGCTTTTGATATTGAGTTAGCGGACTGAGCCGCGACGAACGAGGTTGACGATCGCCAAAAGGACTACAGCACCCACGAGGGACACAAGGAAACTCGTTACATTGAGGGGGCTGTTATTGATGCTGCCCCCGGACAGGATGAGGCCTCCGAGAAACGCGCCGACAATCCCCACCACAATATTGAGGAAAACGCCCTGCTGGGCATCGGTACGCATAATCATGCTAGCGAGCCATCCGACGACGCCGCCGATCACAAGCCAAAGAATAAGTCCCATTCGATCCTCCTATTAAAACTGTTACTGCAAGTAAGATCCGGGTGATTTTCGCTGCATTATCTCAGTGGAATTCCGTCATGGAATTGCCATGGGTTTGCTTCGAAAAACCTTCGCTAAGGTTTTATACAAGTCCTTCATGCTGTAAGGCTTAGCCAACAACTGCTCGGACGAATAGGCGACAGGCAATGCAAGATCGGAGTATCCAGTAGAGATGATCACCGGCATTTTCCGCTCCGAACACTGGTTAGCCACCATCAAACCGTTTTCCTCGCCGAGTTTGATGTCAACAACTGCCAAATCAAAATCGCAACTCTCAAGCAACTGAGATGCCTCGCCAATCGAGGTTGCTGTTTTGACTGTTTGGACGCCTATCATCTCAAACATATCGGTTAAGACCGTTGCGATCATTGCGTTGTCTTCGACGACAAGCACGCGGGCTAAACCGGGAAATTGTTCGGCCATGGCGATCTGCGATTCCCTTGAGCGCTACACGACGCATGGAGCAACATGTATTGCGCAAAAACGTTAGATCAGACCGTCAGTTCCAGACTTATCGACGCATATCCATAAAAGCCCTCTGTGATAATTGAACGCATTAGCGTTGATTCAGGCAGCCATCGGCGGCTAGGGAGAATTATGGAAACTGAACAAGCGGTTCTTATCCTCGCTGCGCTGGGACAGCCCACGCGCCTGGAGGTTTTTCGCCTTCTGGTGCGCACCGATAAACCGATTGCAGCAGGGGATGTGGCAGCGGCATTGAATATTCCTCGGAATACTATGTCGTCGCACCTCGCAGTGCTCAGCCGCGCTGCACTGATACGGGGCGTGCGCTCCGGCAAAAACATATTCTACAGCGCGAACCTCACACGCCTGCGGGCACTGACTGCGTATCTGGTTGACGGTTGCTGCGCGGATCAACCAGGATTGTGCGACCCCGAATTGAGCGAGATTAAAAACCTGTCGGGAAGTTAGGAAAATGCTCCCCCGAATCCTGTCCTAGTCTCGTGAGTGAGGCACGCCCCCACCGCCTCCCGGCTCTGCGCTGTGCCACCCCGGATAGTGAAATTCCAGCTGCTCATCCTGCAGCTCCTCGTGAATATCAAAAACGCTCCCCCCTCCCCTAATCGGCCTAGGCCGGGGCAGTGCCCTTTTCCCTTAGACCGGAATGCAGTGTGCCCGCTTCGGATCTGAAAAAATTGTTCTCGTACGCAAGCCGCGAAAACGACGGGTATGCCAAGTGTGCGAAGGGCGCCGCCGGTTTTCCACGTTCGGAAGCGTCGCATGCAGCACCGGCTAGTCTTCGAAAAGAGCGCTTGGGTTCCGCCGAAGCCGATGTCCGATCGGAAGAAAGGCGGCTGTGGAGTTAGCGTTCAAGCGAGTTGAGCCAGCCTTCGGCTTCTTCCAGCGTCAAAAACACTGCATGGGTCGCGGGATCCAATCCGCGCCCCATCTGCATTTTCACGAGCTGTGAATTGACGACCAGCACGGCCCGCTCTGGCGGGCAGTAGATTTCAACGATCTTGCCATGAACATATGCTGCAACCTCTGGCGATTGTACCGCTGCCTCGCGAAGGTCAACGAGCGT
The DNA here is from genome assembly GCF_021403115.1 of Sphingobium sufflavum. GTDB lineage: Bacteria > Pseudomonadota > Alphaproteobacteria > Sphingomonadales > Sphingomonadaceae > Sphingobium > Sphingobium sufflavum. Next base: position 105,410 of record NZ_JAJSSH010000012.1, on the reverse strand, counting down.
TGTCGATGCTCGCTGTGCGCTTCGTGCCTTGAATAGCGCTGCCTCGAATTCCCGGAAATGGTCTGTCACATATTTCAATGACCATAAGCCGCGCCCAACCACCGTCAGGCGATTCTTGTGCTTGTCGACCGAAACCGAAAGCTCCATCGATGGCCTGGCCCCGGGTCCTAGGTCCGATGCGCGAGGTTCCATGGTAGACATATCGTCGCGGTCCTCTGGTGTAGGCGCTCGCCATTCATCCGATTATAGAAGCAAATATCTATCGAGATCGATCCTGTCCCAGGCGGAGCGCGGCATGCCCTCATGCAGGGCGTGTGAAGCTTCCGAGAGCCCGACGGCGTCTTTACAAGGACCGTGCAGAGGTGCTCGAACCACGCGTTCCTTAGCAAAATCGGAGGTCGCACACGCGATTCCTCACCGCCACCACGAGCCCTGCGAGATGGTACTTCCATTCGGGAACCGCTAATCGAAAATTGCGTTCCGCAATTAAAATAAGAGTTTAGGAGGGGAGCCATGGCAAAGCCCGACCAGTCCATCGTGACGGCCGACAGGTTTGAACTCCTTGTCCAAAGCGTCACGGACTACGCTATCTATATGCTCGACCTTAACGGTCATGTCATGAGCTGGAACGCTGGCGCACGCCGTTTCAAAGGTTATGAAGCCAACGAGATTATAGGGCAGCATTTTTCACGCTTCTACACGGATGAAGCGCGCGCGCAGGACATCCCAGGAATCGCACTCGAAACGGCCAAACGCGAGGGCCGCTTCGAAGCGGAGGGCTGGCGCGTCCGCGAGGATGGAGGCCACTTTTGGGCCAACGTCGTCATCGATCCCATTTACGATTCTGCCGGTACCCACATCGGCTTTGCCAAGGTGACCCGCGATCTGACGGAGCGGAGGAGGGCGGAGGATGAATTGCGCCGAAGCGAGGAGCGTTTTCGGCTGCTTGTCCAGAGCGTCACGGATTATGCCATTTATATGCTCGATCCCGATGGCCGGGTAAGCAGCTGGAATGCCGGGGCCGAACGCTTCAAGGGCTATGCCCAGAATGAAATACTAGGCGAGCATTTCTCCCGGTTCTATACGGACGAAGATCGCGATGCTGAAGTCCCTCAGAAAGCGTTGGAAACCGCACGGCGGGATGGACGCTTCGAGGCCGAGGGCTGGCGGGTCTGCAAAGACGGATCACGTTTCTGGGCCAGCGTCGTTATCGACGCGATCCGCAATGAGGCCGGAGAGATCATCGGTTTTGCTAAAGTCACGCGCGATCTGACCGAGAAACGGGCGATGGAGGAGCAGCTTCGGCAATCGCAAAAGATGGAGGCGGTCGGGCAACTGACCGGCGGGCTCGCGCATGATTTCAACAATCTCCTGGCCGGCATCAGCGGCAGCCTCGAGATGATGCAGATGCGTATAGCAAAGGGGAAGATGGAGGAATTCGACCGATATTTTGCGCTAGCCATGGGGTCAGTGAAGAGGGCCGCGGCGCTTACGCACCGGCTTCTCGCCTTTTCGCGACGGCAAACTCTCGATCCGAAACCAACGGGGGTCAACCGACTGCTGACTGGCCTTGAGGAGTTGATTCGTCGCATCGTTGGCCCTAGCGTACTTGTCGAAGTGGTACGCGGAGCTGACGTCTGGCCGGTACTTATCGACCCCCATCAGCTAGAGAACGCGGTCATGAACTTATGTATCAACGCTCGCGACGCTATGCCCGAGGGCGGTAAGCTCACCATCGAGACCAAAAACATGGCGCTCGGTGGACATCATGCTGAACAGCTGGATCTGCCGCCGCAGGAGTATGTCGCGCTTTGCGTTACCGACACCGGCACGGGCATGGCTCCCGATGTCATCGATAGGGTGTTCGAGCCGTTTTTCACAACGAAACCAATAGGTGAAGGGACAGGCCTCGGGCTTTCAATGATCTACGGTTTCGCACGCCAGTCCGGTGGACAGGTCGAGATACGCTCAGAGGTGGGGCATGGTACTACGATGTGCCTCTATCTGCCCCGGCACTCCGGTGATGCTGCCATTGAAGACGACGCCCAGCCCTCCTTCCCAGTCGTGCGGGCAGGACAGGACGAGGTCGTTCTGGTGATAGACGACGAACCCGCGATCCGAATGCTCGTCGCTGAAGTTCTGGGAGACGCTGGCTATGCCGTTATTGAAGCACCCGACGGCGCAGCAGGGCTGAGGGTGCTGGACTCCAATGCCCGCATAGACCTGCTCATCACCGACGTGGGCTTGCCCGGCAAATTGAACGGCAGACAAGTCGCCGAGAGGGCCCGACGGATTCGTCCCGACCTCAAGGTGCTGTTCATCACCGGCTACGCCCAGAACGAAGCCCCTGGACAGGGAGAGCTTGGAAATGGCGCACATCTGCTGACCAAGCCGTTTTCGATGAATGTCTTCGCTCACCGTATCCGCGAGATCATCGAACGACCCTGACCGCAGCCTTCGCCCTACCCCATTGCCACTGCCTGCTCACGATGAACGAGCGTCAGGAAGGTTGTAACCGCGGGCTCGCTTTTATAAAAAGCCAAGACGAAAAATGTGAGGAGAGGTTCATGTCGGCCAGCCGGCACGTCATGTTCGCGGAATGCTCAGGCCATCTCGGACAATGAGCTTGTCGCACGCGCGTGTGTCTCTTCTCACGCCGTCAAGCTGGCAAACGGCCGTCCAGATCGAAATGGAGGAAAGAAAGCTTCTGCGGAGGGAGAGGGAGGCGGTCACTGATCCAAATCAGTGCTGAAGCGATGAAAACCGTACCAAAGTACAAGGTTTGCGCGAACTTGCCCCCCCGCCCTTGTTAACGTTCGACCGATAAAATGCGGCCGACGGTCGAACTGAGATGTATGGTGATTGTGCTAAATGAAATCATCGGGTGCGAGAGCGGTGTAGAGGACTTCCCGATCGTGAAAGCCGTTCGGGCTGCCGGGCTCATGCGTGACGCCCTCGAGCTGCTTCGAGAAGCGGGCGCTCATCATGGCGCTCACAGGCCGTCCGCACGCAACCGTCGGGGCCGAACGCATCCCGTAATACGGCCAGCTTCTGTTCCACAGTCCAGCGCCGACGGCCCGACACACGGCTAACGACCTCCATCCGACGACTCATACGAGCGCTCGTATGACTACTCGCCCGTTCGCTTGCTGAATCCTCGATCTCGTCAGACACCCGCCACCTCGCTCAAAGAGTGGCAATCATCCCGGCGAATGGGCACCGCGCAAGGCGGCCGTCAGGCCCCGCTTACATTGCAGGCGGGTCGGAGGCATCCATCGAGTCATTCAGGGACGCATCGAGAATCTCATCCTCGTGCATCGGGCGCTTCTGGCCGCCCAGCGTCGGCCGGCTCTGATTGGGATCGACCTTGTTGATCTTTGTTATCCAATCCCGCTCGACATGCGCAACGCACACGAAAGTTTGGACGTTCCAGTCACAGGATTTCGTTGGCTCATGGAAGCCCAAGGCCAAGAAGGGAGAGATGCATGCCAGGAGATGCAGAGCCCAGAACGTCGGATCACGACGATCCTGCCGCCGATGGCGTGGCGTTGCTCATTATAGACATGATCAACTGCTTCGATTTCCCGGGGTCCGAGAAGCTCAAGCCCGGTGCTGAGAGGGCGGCCGATCGGATCGCCGGGCTCCTGACCCAAGCTCGCGATGCCGGGCACCCGGTGATCTACGTGAACGACAATTTCGGCGAATGGCACTCGGAGAAGTCGAAGCTGATCGAGATGGCGGAGGCAAAGGCGGACAGTCGCGCCCTTGCTCTGCTCCGTCCGGACGACACCGATTATTTCATCATCAAACCGCAATTTTCGGGCTTCTACGCCACGAACCTTCCCGTGCTGCTTCCGAAGCTTGGCGCCTCAAAACTGGTCCTCACGGGCGTTGCTACGGATATCTGCATCCTGTTCACAGCCGCCGATGCGCATATGCGCGATTATGCATTGTGGATACCCGAAGACTGTGTCGCCTCGGACGCCGAGGCGCGCGGCCAATGGGCGCTGGAAACTATGCGGAATTCGATGAGCGCTGAGACCAGCTCGAGCGCAAAACTTACCTTGGCGCAATGGAGGAAAAATGCAGACGCACAGCGCGAAAAGTGAAATCGCAGATCAGCTTCGGTCCTTCGGCGTTTCGTTGAAGGAATTCCTGCGCGACCCTTCCATGGTAGGATCGGCTTTTCCCGCTTCTCGCCGCATGATCGACAAGATGCTTGCCGATGTGCCTTGGAAGGAAATTGATGTCTTCGTCGAATATGGCCCAGGCACGGGCCGATTTACCGAAGAAGCCTTACGTCGCCTGGGACCACACGCCAAGCTGGTTGCGATCGACACCAGCCCGGATTTCACGCGCAACCTTGAGCGACAGATCCGGGATAGGAGGCTGATCGCGGTAGCTGGTTCGGCGCAGGACGTGGAGAATATACTGAGCCTGCGCGGCTTGGATTCAGCAGACTGCATATTGTCTGGCCTCCCCTTCTCCAATGTCGGTCGGCTGGAGGGCAGGGCGATCATGGACGCGAGCTGGAGTGTGTTGGCAACTAACGGCCACTTCCTCGCTTACCAGATGCGTAAAGCTATCAGGCCGCTGCTGGACGAGCGGTTCCACATGGTGTCGGAGAGCTTTGAATGGCGCAATGTCCCACCCTGCCATCTTTATATGGCCTCGCGCCCGCGACACCTTGCACGTCGGCGCGCAGTTCCCGCGTAATTCGTAGAGGGGCATCGCCTTGACGCCCCTCTACGATTGCGATGCTTGTCAGGCGGCGCTGGCCATGAGCTCGGCTTTGCGGGCCGCGAGCTGTTCTCCCAGCGCCTTGAGGTCAAGGTCTGAATCCCGGCACTCCGGGAACATCTCCTTTTCCTCCTCCTCGACATGGTGGTTCACATATTCCCCGAGGACAGTGACCTTGGCGTCGTAAAGGGGATCGCCTGCCTGCATCGCCTGGATTTCGGCGATGAGCTGCTTGGCCGACGCATGTTCCACCTCCGCTTCGTCCAGGAGATCGTCATCATCAATGCCTTCGCGGGCCGCCGGATAGAAAATCTCCTCCTCGATCTGCGTATGCACGGTCAGCGCCAGGCAGATCTTGTTGGCGAGCTCCTGTTTCTCGGCATCGTCCTCGAGCTTCTCATACTGGGTGAACCAGGTCTTGACCTCCTTATGGTCATCCTTGAGAAGCTTGATAGCATCCGCCGGCTTGGCAGCTGCCCTAGCGGTCTTGCGTGTCGTCTTCGATCCCGTTTTCGTTTTACTCCGCGTGGTTGTCTTTGTCGCAGCCATTATGAATTCTCCTCATAGTACCGCCCGTTATGCCGGGCTGATCGAATGCGTCGTCGCGAAAGCAACTACGCATAAAGCTCCTCTGAGCCAGCCAGCTCCCCCGGTGGGACGGGCAATTGAGCGGTTTCTGCGTTCTTCAACTTGGGCGCCGTGGAAAAGGCCGATGTCATCGCTTCAACCCAGTTCTGATACGCCTGGAAGGGAAGGAACCAGAGCTTGAGCAGGCTTGGCAGCATGCCTTCGGAATGATCCTGCGGTGAGAGGTCTCGCAGCGCCAAGGCGCCGCCTGATGGTGCCGCCGCTGGAGCGAGGCCATTGTCTATGTAGGTCGTCATCGCGAAGCTCCTGAGGTTGTTTCGAACGAGCCGATGCTCAGTCGATCATCGTCACTCAGGATAGTTCAACCGCAGTAGGCCTTGCCCTGTTCCCTGCGCGCGATTGCGAATTTCGAAGGGACCTGGTCACAAGCTCAAGCGTGAATTGCCTGTCACGGAACCAGGGACGATCCGCAAAGCGGTGCGGTCAGTCGTCGCTGTCGCCGCGCAAATTTTGCCCATAGTTTTCCGGTACCCGCCTCTTGCGCCTTGTTCACGTACTGGGACGCCACGAGCCAGCCCTTCAACGGACGAAGCGGCAAAACGCATCCCAGAGCGAGAAGAGGGAACGAGGTCAGCAAGTGGACCCAGAATGGCGCGTCGTAGACAAGCTGTAACCAAACGACGAAGAAAATGAGCGGAAACGCGACGATGCAAAGCCAGAAGAATGCGGGCCCAGCGTGGGGTGCCGCAAATCGATAGTCGATACCGCAAGCTGGACACTTATCGGTAAGTTTAAGCCAGGAAGCAAACATCGAGGCTCCGCCGCATCGCGGGCAAATGCCCTTCCAGCCTGAATGCAGGATCCACCGAAAGTTGGATTTTGCTGTGATGGGGTGTGGTCAGGCGTGGAAACTCCGCCCAAACGTGACTATCTCGTCGTAGCCGAAGACAGAATAGAGATTCTCAGGGGTCCCGATCAGCGCCGATCGGACCCCTCAAACGTCATAATATCGAGCGTTCCCGTTGATTTCCCTATCAAAATGACGGGGTCCCGCTTCAACGCCTATCCGCATTCGGTATAACGCCGCCGAAGTCAGTCGATGCTTGGGGAAGTTTTATCGCCCCCTTCGTGCGTCACTCATTGCCAGGTATGGCATCGCTACCGTCCGAACCTGGCCCTTTGAAGTCTGGAACGAGCCCAATCTCCCATTTTTCTGGACGAGGAACCAACAGCAATATTTTGACCTGTATAAGGCAACGGCAGTCGCCATAAAATCCATTGATCCTGCTTTGCAAGTGGGCGGACCTGCTACATCAGGCGGCGCCTGGATTGATGAGTTCGCGCTATACTGCGGGCAGAATAACGCCCCTGTCGATTTTTTTGCTACACATAGCTATGCAGGCGACGAAAAGGCCGGTGCTTCCAATATAAACGACGCTATACCCCAGACGATCGCGAAGGTGCGGCAGAGCATTGAGGCGTCGGCGTTTAAGGGACGCCCGCTCTGGCTGTCCGACTGGTCCTCCGACAGTCCTGCCATGATCGCCCACGTCGTGAAGGAATGTCTGCCCAACCTTCAGGCTATGTCCCACTGGGTCATATGAGGAATTGGGGGTTCCCCACTTCGTATTAAAAGAAGGCGATAACGGTTGGCCTGCATTGTTCCGCGGTATACCGAGGCCGAATTTCAACACCTACAAGCTGCTTCATGCGTTGGGGACTGAAAGGGTGCGGGCAATTGGGCCTGAGATAGCTACGCGTCGTGGCGGGAGCGGGGTTGCGGCTCTGATATGGAATCTCGCCGAGGCAGCAGGCTTCAGGCATTCCGGGGGCAAGTGCCGAACGGCGGGTGGTGGGTAACGCTTAAACCTTCAATTTGAAATTTGGAGGGCTCAAGCCAGGCAGCGCGGTCCATGTTCGCTTTGTCAATCAGGAACGCGGGTCGCCGATGCCCACCTGGCGCGCAATGGGGTCACCGCAATATTTGACGCAAGCGCAGATAGCCAAGTTGACCACCGCCGCAGATATTGCACACCCAGTAAAAATGAGACTCGACCAGAACGCTCAGTTGAGACTGACCCTTCCGCCGGAAGGCGTCGCGCTTATTGAACCGTCTGAAAGGCACCGTTGTGCAAAGTCCAAAGAGGAAGCCCACCGCCCGCCGTGCTTCTGGGCGAGCTTGACCGTGGGTCTTGGACATCGTCATCGGTCACCTTTCAGGTCGCAATGTCCTTTATCGGGGTTGAGGAGCAACGGAACAGAAAACATGGGGTGATCGCGGGTGCACCAAGCGCGGATGCGATTGCTGCACACCGGGTGGTTGTTCCCCGACAGGAGAATGGCACGCTACTATTTTCATCAGCGAACTCCTGGGCTTTGCGTCGAAGAGCCTGAGGGAAGCGATCTGCCCGATTCGGACGCGGCCCGACAAGAGGTTACGCAGGCAGCCCTTAGATTGTCGCTGACGCAATATTGCGCGGAGGGAATCCATTGGGATAGGGTTCGATATAGCCACCGAACAGGGCGTCGTTCTATTATCGATCCAGTTTCGCGATGTTGTCCCGCCATGCCTTCACTAGGTCATTGCCCGTTCTTCGGTGATCGTCAAAGTAGCAATTGATCCCGATCTCTTGATGCTGGGAAAGCGCAAGATCGTTCAGTCGTTCAGTGAGGGATTCTGCTGCTCCCCGCACGTCCGCACAGGAGGCCGGCCGTGTGAGCCACTTGTCGCCGTTCGAGTGGGCTTTTTGCTCGCCACGAACTGGGCGTTCCCAGGAACCGCCCACTGCGGTCCGGCCAACTTCCGGGTGCGGAGTGGCCGGACCGGGTCTTTATCAGAAGAAGAACCGCGCGGAGGCGGAGATCAGGCGGCCGTAGAGGGTCTGGACCGTGCCGACGCCTGCGGAAGGGATCGTCCCGGTGCCGACCGCGATGATCGCCGTCTTGTCGAACAGGTTGGAGACATTCACGCCGAGAGCGATCCGGTCGACCGGACGATACTGGGCGAACAGACCCACGGTGGTGAAGCCTGGCATCTTCAGCTGGTCGACATCGCCAGCGTAGCTGGACGTCTGGCCCTGCACATTGGCGCCGAACGTCACACGCTCCACATCGAACTGCGGGGTGAGCGTGTAGAGGAACGTGGGCTGACGACGCGGCGTGGTGCCGATCGGCAGGAACGGAGCCCCCGTCGACGACGGCGCGGGCGCCGTGGAAGCCGTGATCTCGCCGCCCGTCAACGTCGCACTGCCGGTGATGCTGAACGGCCCACGGCGCACAGCGCCTTCGAACTCCGCACCATAGGTGCGGTAGGAACGAGACACCACGCGGACGTTCTTGACGTCATAGGTATCCGCGATGGTCGGGGCGAAGGTGCCGCGGGTGGTTGCATAGAAGCCCGTCAGGTTCAGCGTGAGGCCGTTGCTGCGATACTTCAGGCCGGCTTCGGTCTGGCGCACATAATCATGCGTCGGCGAAACCTCGTTGGCGTCGGCGCGTCCACCCAGGCTGTGACGTGCGAACAGGGCGAAGGAGTCGGACATGCGATAATTGATGCCGCCCGAATAGGAGACATAATCGTTCCGGTAATTGATCGAACCTGAAGTGCCCGCGTCGATATAGACCGTCTGTTCGGCCAGGTTGATCTGACCGTCATGGTCGAGATCGACCGCCGCACTGGTGGACGGCCGAGCTACGACACCCGTGACCTTGTCGCGGTCATAGCGGATCGAGCCGCCGATCGCGATCTTGCCCTTGTGGAAGTTGAACGACGCGTAGGGCGCGAGGACGTCATAGTCCAGGTTCATCCGCGTACGGCCATTGACGGCATCGTTATGGGCGAAAATACCATTCTTATAGCTATAGGCGCCGCCCGTCTGCTGCACGTTCACCAGCGCGGAATTGCCGTTGCCGTCCAGCGTCTGGATGATGACCGCGCCGAAATAGTCGACGTCGCGCTTCTGGAAGGACTTGTACACGCCGGCGGTGGTGGTCAGGTCGCCGCCGCCGACTTCCCAGACCCGGCTGGTGCGGAAGTCGTTCACCACATTACGCAGGCTGTGGATGTCCGTGTGGCCGACCGTCGTCAGGGACAGGCGCGTGGCTGGATCGATGGCCGTGCCTGCCAGGGGACCCGATGCGTAGGTGATCGTGCTGTTGGTACCGGTGAGATTGAGGCAAGCGGTGCTCAGGAAGCAGCTGGCGGTAATCTGGGTCTGAGGGTCGAACGTGTCTGCGGAACCCGACATGTCCGAAAAGCGGAAGCGTTCGGTGAAGTTCCACTCACCGACCGAGAACTGCACTTCGGTGCCCAGGCTTTGCGACTTGACGCGATAGCCGCTCTGGAGGTTGAGGTTCGTCGGGTTGCCCGAGACATCCGTCGTGGTCAGGCCGGTGATGTTACGCGACATCGCTGAGTCCTGGACCGCGTCGTAATTCGCCAGCGCGCTATAGGTTGGATTTGCGTTCGTCCCGCCAATGGCCATCGGAGTGCCATTATAGACGGGCGTCTTGTCGTCGAGCAGCTTGCCGTAGAAACGGATGCGGCCGCCCTCGAACTCCTTGGTCACGTTGAATTTGACCTGGCCGCCGTCGGTGGCGTTGTAGCCGGTGTTGCGCGAGCCTTCGCCCTGACGATAGAAGCCGCCGACGTGGAAGCGCCAGCTCTCGCTCAGATGGCCGCCATAGTCGAAGTCGACGCGATTGCTGTCATAGTTGACCCCCGCCGAAACCTGCACGGAGCCGCCTTCGACCTCGCCGGTCTTGGACACAAGGTTAATGATGCCCCCCGGCGCGTTCGACGTGAAGGTCGAGGCGGAGCCGCCACGGATGGATTCGACCGAAGCGAGATTGAGGTCGGCGCGAATGAACGCGTCGGCACCGATGCCGTTGAAGTCGCCAAATTCCAGCACGGGCAGGCCGTCTTCCTGGAACTGGAGGTATTTGGCGCCTGCGCTGACGAGCGGCAGGCCGCGCACGGTGTAGCTGTTACCGATGTCGCCCACGCCGCCTTCGACGCGCACACCGGGGATGTTGCGGACCAGATCGTCGAGCGAGCGCGGAGCCAGCGTGTCGATCTGATTACCCTTCAGGGAACTGGTCGACGTGGCGCTGTCCAGACGATCGCGCCCCCGCGCCACGCCCGTCGTGACCATGTCGCTGCCGTCAGTCTCTCGGCTGGCATCCCATGCCGTCACCGGCTTCGCGTTGGTTTCAGCGACTGCCGGAGTTGCCTGCAACACAAGCGCGATCACAAAAAGCGAAGTGCAGCCCAGGGCTGCCTCACGATAAATCTTTGTCATATTCCACCCGTTATTTTGCAAATCTTCTGGAAAATTCGCATTGCAGAGGCGGCATACGCTTGACGCGGTTAATTTTCTTTAAAGGTATCCCCTTGAAATTCTGTCTAATTATCAGCAGGAAAGGTGTGTTCGCCCTCATGACATGACGCTGGCGCGATAGAGGTCGAGGGGGAAGCGGCGAATTCACAAAAAAGGTGAAACGCCATGCCCAGCCTCGATGCTGTGCTGTCCTTCAGCCGCCAATTTTCCGTTTCCAGGTGCGGCCCATCCAGTATTCGAGCTACGACTAGAAAACGGACCTTGCCTGTCGACTAATTCTACGAAAATTGGCGTCCCTACGCGCGTCATGTAGCCGATGAGGCGGCTGCGTCGTTCACAGCCGATGCAGCAAGTTATCTCAGCGCCTGACCCGTATATTCTCATTCTGACCGGCGCCGGGCTGATGATAGCGCTGGTCGCATGGCTCCCCCTGGTCCTCAAACGGCTCCCCCTCTCCCTGCCCATCGTCTGCATCGGGATTGGCGTCGCTATATTCTCAGTGCCGGCAGTCACGCTGCAGCCCTTGCCACTCACCTACCCCGAAGTGACCGAGCGCTTCACTGAGCTGGTTGTGATCATTGCCTTGATGGGAGCCGGCCTAAAACTTGACCGACCGTTCAGCTGGGGAAAATGGAATATCACCTGGCGCCTGTTGGCTGTCACTATGCCGCTGGGCATCCTCGCTATCACGGCCATCGGAGGGTGGTGGCTCGGCCTGTCGTGGGTTGCGGCACTGCTACTAGCGGCCAGCCTGGCGCCCACCGACCCCGTGCTTGCCTCCGACGTTCAGGTGGGCCCGCCCAAGACTGGCGAGGAGGACGAAGTGCGTTTCGGACTCACGTCCGAGGCGGGGCTGAATGACGGCTTCGCATTCCCATTCGTCCATCTCGCCATCGCTCTGGGTTTGGCAACAACGACTGGCGAGCCTTGGGCGGCACAATGGCTAATGCACAATGTCCTGTGGGAAATTTTCGCTGGCGTTCTGGGTGGCTGGCTGATCGGCCGTCTGTTTGGGTGGCTCACCTTCCACGTTCCTGCCGACACGAGATTGTCCAAGACCGGCGACGGATTGGTCGCGATCTCCGCGACGTTCGTGTCCTACGGTCTCACCGAGCTCTTGCACTGTTATGGCTTCCTAGCCGTGTTCGTAACCGCGCTAACGCTGCGCCGCTCTCATCGGGATCATGAATTCAATCGGCAGATGCACGACTTAACCGAGCAGGTGGAACGGCTGGCGATGATGGCGCTGCTTCTGTTATTTGGCGGCGCGCTTGTGAATGGCCTGTTCCGTCCGCTTCAGTGGATCGACGTGGCGGCGGCGGTGGCGATCCTGCTGGTGGTTCGGCCGCTGTTCGGCATGATAGCGCTGACAAGGTTCAAGGCGAGTCAATCGGAGAAGAGAACAATCGCTTTCTTCGGGATCCGGGGCGTGGGATCATTCTATTATCTCGCGTACGGTCTCAACCATCTGCAGATTGATGAGGGAGCTCGGCTATGGGCGATTGTGGGTTTGGTGGCTTTGCTGTCAATCCTGCTGCACGGCTTGACGGTCACTCCCGCCATGCGGATGCTTGACCGACGGCATGGGCGTGACCCGGACGGGAACGGTTACGATGCTCTTTGACTTGCCGGTCGCCAGTCGACCCTTCCCGGACGCTCAGCGTCGCTTTTTCCGTTCTCAGGTGCTGACTGTCTGCTCTTCTGCTCTAACAACACCCGATAGCGGACTTTGTGCGCCCCCCGGTCGGGCTCCTCACTTTCGCGGGGAGCAAGCCACATTCAAATTTCGGTTCCCTCCGCCGGCGCAACCGCATCGTCAACATCGACGCCGAGATATCGGACCGTGCTCTCGATTTTTGTATGCCCGAGCAATATCTGCACAGCGCGCAAATTACCGGTTGCCTTATAGATAATTGGGCTACCGCATGTACCATCTCCTATTTACAAGCTCCCCGTCCCGCGCCACGGCTGAATTCTCATCACCCGTCAAAATCTGTGGAGAAGCGAGGCCCTATGGCGCTGGTAAAGAAGTCGACCTTGGGTTCACGCTCCAAGCCCGTCGATACGCAGCAAGCCAGTGACACGCCACCGGCACCTGTAACGGCGCGGCGCAAAACGTCCGCTCGGGCAAAGCCTGTTTCCGCAATCGAACGCATCGATCAGGCGACGCAGGAACTGGCGAGCGGCCTCGGCCAAGCATCCGCCGCCGCATCCGAATTGCAGCGGTCCATGGACCAGATTTCGAGTGGAGCGGAAGAGGCGGCCGGGGCCGCGCAGGAATCGCTTGGTCTCATTGCTGCTCTGGGCGCGAACTTCCGTGATGCACGAGGGCAGGCCGAGGATTCACGCCGTCAGACCGAAGCCGTGCAGACCAGCTTCATAGAGATCAGCGCCCAGATCGAAGGTTCGGTATCGGCCATCGAACTCAGCGCTCAGCGCCAGCTTTCGACCGTCACGCTGATCGCCGCACTGGAGCAGGCCGCGGAAAGCATCGACGGCATTGGCGCGAATGTGGCGGACGTATCCGACCAGACCAGCCTGCTGGCGCTCAACGCCACCATAGAGGCGGCGCGGGCGGGCGACGCGGGCACAGGCTTTTCCGTCGTGGCGGACGAGGTTCGCGCTCTGGCGGAAAGTTCGGAAGTCGGCGCGAGCGACATTCGTAAGCTGGCCGCCAGCATCGTCGAGGAAATCAAGCGGGTAGCGAACAAGGTACGGGCATCGTCGGCACTGGCGACGAAAGAGGCGCAACTGGGCCATGAGGTGGTGGCCCGACTGAAGACCGCACGAGAGGAACTGGCCGCGCTGAACACAGGTACGCAGGAGATCGTGCAGACGACAGTCGAGGCTGAAAGCGCGACCCGCGAAGCCGAGCGCGGCGCGGAGCAGGTCGCCAGCGCCGCCGAGGAGCAATCCGCCGCCGCCGCCGAAGCCCAGCAGGCGATCGAGCAACAGGGCGCCTCGCTGGAGCAGAGCCAGCAGACCGCCGAAGCATTGGGCGAACTGACCGAGCAACTACAAACCGCCGAGGGCCGGGCCGCTGTCGTGGAGCAGGTGGCCGCCGCTGCCGAGGAACTGTCCGCGACCGTGCAGGAACTGTCCGGCGCATCCGGTCAGATCTTGGTCGCGCTGGAACAGATCAGCCGGGGAACGCAGATCCAGGCATCCGCGACGTTACAGGCCAATGCCGCCATGGCCCAGATCGAGAAGTCGGCGCAACTGGCACAGTCCCGCGCCGACGCTGCCAATGCCAAGATCGGTGCTATCGTCCTGACGGTGGATGAAGGCCGGGCGATGATCGAACGGCTGGTTGACGGCGTCGCGTCCGCGCTGGCGGAGATCAATGCGGTGCTGTCCCTCCTGTCCGACCTCAACGGCAGCAGCCGTCAGATCGAGAAAATCACCAATGGGCTGGCGCTGGTGTCCGTGCAGACGAACATGCTGGCGGTAAGCGGCGCGGTCGAGGCTACGCGGGCGGGGCAAGCCGGTCGCGGCTTTGCGACGGTGGCGAGCGACATCCGCAAGCTGTCGCGCGATGCCGCCGAAAGCGCCGACCGGACGCAGGACATCGTGCGCCTGATCCAGGATCAGATCATCGCGGTGCGCCGCGATCTCGATCAGGTTGTCGGTGCGGCGGAGGCGGAGATTGCTCGCAACCGGGTAATGGTCGAGCGCTTCACACTGGTCGTGGCGGACCTGCAAGCGGCACAGGGATCGAACAGCGCGATCCTTGCCAGCGCGGACGACATGCTCCGCTCGGCACGCGAAGTGCAAAGCGGCACCGGGCAGATTGCGGAGGCAGCGGACATCGCCGCATCCGCCGCGCGCGAAGCCAGCGCAGCCGCCCGGCAGCAGGCGCAGGGGGCGGAAGCGCTGGCCGCGGCGATCGAGGAGATCGCCTCAATTGCAACCGCCCTCGCCGTTCAGGACGCCTGAACCCTTGGCATCCGCGCCTATCTTGCATGCGCAAGTGCTGACGTTCAGCGTCGGCGAGACGCGCATGGCGGTGTCTGCGGCGCTGGTGCAGGAGATCGCCCCTCTGCCGCGGATCGCCCGCGTGCCCCATGCCCCCGATGCACTGCTCGGCGTCGCCAATATGCGCGGCACGGCGGTTCCGGTCATATCGCTCGCGACGCTGCTGAACTTGGGCGACGCCGCCACGCATCGGATCGTCGTGGTGGATGCTGACGGCCCGGTAGGCCTCGCCGTGACCAGCGTATCGCAGGTGGTCGGCGAGGCGGAAGCCGCGTCGCTCCACCAGATCGACGTCGCTGCGCTGATGGGTAAGGCGATGATGCAACGGCGAACCCGCAGGTCGGGCGGCGGCGCCATCGCTGCACCTACGGGGGAGCATGACGCCGAAGATGACACCCTCCCGCTGGTGACGTTCATCGCCGGTGGACAGGATTTCGCGCTGCCCCTCTCCGCGATCGAGGAAGTGTTGCGCCTGCCTGCCTCCATAGCCCTGTTGCCGCATGCCGACACGGTGGTGGTGGGCAGCATGACGGCGCAGGGTGCCGTCCTGCCCCTGCTGTCGCTCGCCGCCCTGCTCTCGCTCCCCGTCGCCGCCTTCACCGGCCGGTCCCGCGTGGTGGTGGTGCGCATCGGCGCGCATCGCGTAGGCATCGTGGTCGATGCCATTCGATCCATTGAGCGTGTGGCGGAGAGCGCCATCGACCCTGTACCGCAGGCGCTACACCGTAACGGCGCCGAGGCCCGGATCCAGGCCATCTGCCGGATGGAGGGCGGCACCCGGCTTCTGTCCGTGCTGGCCCCGGATATGTTGCTGCGCGACGACATCACCGCAAAGCTGCTGCAAGGCGATCTGAAGGAACAGCATGTCATGGCAGACGATGCGATGGACGCACAGAGCGAACGCTTCCTGCTTTTCCGCATCGGGGAGGAGCATTTCGGCCTGCCGATCGGGGCGGTGGAGGAAGTCGCCGCCCTGCCTTCCCGGCTCACGCCTCTGCCGAAGGCGCCCGATTTCGTGCAGGGCGTGATGCATGCGCGCGGCAAGATGATCCCCGTGATCGACCAAGGCCAGCGGTTCAACGGCATCCCGACCACCAGTGCAAAGCCGCGTGTGGTCGTGGTGCAGATCGGCACCCTCACCGCCGGCTTCATCGTGGATGCCGTGTCCGAAGTGGTCAACCTTCCCGCCAGCGTGCTCAGCGATGCGCCCGATCTCGGTGTTCAAGGCGATACGGCGACGGGTCGCCTGTTCGAACGGGTCGCCGAAGTCGATGGGCGGGACAGGCTTGTGCTGATCGTCAACCCGCGTGAACTGCTCGACCGCGCGGAACAGGATCTGCTCGCCCGCCTTGGCAGGAAGGGCGCGGCGAAACCGGCGTGACCCGATTACTGATCGTCGACGACAGCGCGCTGATGCGGCGCCTTCTGACGGAAATCTTCGCATTGGCGGGGGATTTCGAAGTCGAGGTCGCGCGTAATGGGGCGGAGGCGCTCGAGAAGCTGTCCAGCTTCGCGCCTGACGTCATCACACTCGACATTCACATGCCGCAGATGGACGGGCTGGCCTGTCTCGACCGCATCATGCTGGTGCGTCCCTGCCCGGTCGTCATGGTATCTGCCCTGACCGCAGAAGGTGCCGAAGAAACGCTGGAGGCCATGGCGCTGGGTGCGGTCGACTTCATCGCCAAGCCCAAGGGCGCTGTGTCGCTGGAGATCGACACCATATCTGCAGCCCTGGTGGATAAGGTCCGTGCAGCGTCCAAAGCCCGCATTTCGCGCGCCACCCGCCTGCGTGAGCGCGTCCGCGCGGCGGCTGGCGGAGAGTTGGCGAATCCCGCACGCCCCCCGCGCAAGGCAATTTCCCCACGCGCGCTACCTCCCTTAACGGCCCTGTCCGGCGATGGCCTCGTCCTCGTCGGTTGTTCGACCGGCGGTCCACCGGCGCTAGATGCCTTGCTGGGCGAACTGCCGGGCGACTTCCCCTGGCCCATCGTCGTCGCCCAGCATATGCCCGCGAGCTTCACCGGACCGCTTGCGCGACGCCTCGATCGGATGTGTGCGCTGACCGTCCAGGAGGTTGACCGCACCACCCCGCTGCTTCCCGGCCATGCCTATATCGGCAAGGGCGATGCGGACCTGATCCTCTCGCGGCGGCAGAGCGCTCTCGTCGCCATGCCAGCTCCCAGCAGCCCGGACCATTTCTGGCACCCCAGCGTTGATCGGCTCGTCGAATCTGCCCTGCGTCTGATTGCGCCCAATCTGCTGGTCGGGGTGTTGATGACCGGCATGGGCCATGACGGAGCAGCAGCGATGAGCAGGATCAAGCAAGAGGGCGGCCTGACCATCGCCGAGGCGGAGAGCACAGCCGTCGTATGGGGCATGCCTGGCGCGCTGGTGAACCGGGGCGGCGCGACCAGCGTCTGCCCGCTCGACGAGATCCCGAACCATCTCATGGCGCTTCTTGGCCAGTGACAAGTCAGGACAGCGCAGGCCTTCATCCGCCCCCCCTGACCAGCGAAGACATCGCGCGCGTCGGAGAGCTTCTCTATCGCTGGACCGGCATGATCTTCGGCGAGAGTAAGCGCTATTATATCGAACGGCGCATAGCCGAGCGGATGAAGCGTAGCGGCCATACCAACATTAAAGCTTATCTGGGCTTTCTGGGCAGCCACACAGCGGAGCGGGAGGCGCTGATAAACGCGTTCACCATCAACGAAACCTATTTCTACCGGGAGGACCATCAGTTCGCCGCGCTCGCCCGCGACATCCTTCCCGATGTCATTCGGACGAAACGGCCCGGCGACCTTGTCCGCATCTGGTCCATGCCCTGCTCGACGGGGGAGGAAGCGTATTCCATCGCCATCTGGCTGCTGGAAAACTGGCCGCTGGTCGACGCCTATAATGTCGAGATCGTCGGGTCGGACATCGACACCGCTGCCCTCAATAAAGCTGTGCAGGGCCATTTCACCGAACGGTCGCTGGCCCGCCTGCCCGATGCCGTGCGCGAAAGCTATTTCGAGATGCAGCGCGGCCATCACCGCCGGATCATTCAGGACCTTCGCGAATCCGTCCGCTTTACGCCCGCCAATATCATCGACCCCATGACCATGACCGGCCTTGGTACATTCGACGTGATCCTGTGCCGGAACCTGCTCATCTATTTCGACGACGCCGCGCGCCTGCAGGCTGCGAACAATCTCTACGAAAGGCTCAATCCGGGCGGCTATATCTGCCTCGGCCACAGCGAATCCATGGGCCGGATTTCGGATCGCTTCACTCTTGCTCGCCTTGCCGACGCAATCGTCTATCGTAAGGCGTGATGGACGAACTGCTCGAACAATTTCTGATCGAAGGGCGCGAGCTTGTCGCGCAGGGCGGCAATGACCTGGCAGCGCTCGCCCATGATCCGCAGGACGCAGCCGCGATCGACAGCGCCTTTCGCGCATTCCACACGTTGAAGGGATCGGTGGCGCTGTTCGCCATGCAGCCCGCCGAACGATTGCTGCATGCCGCCGAAGATATATTGGAGCGCGCGCGCAAGGGCGCGAACCCGCTTGACGGAGATGCTGTGACGGCGCTCCTCGCCTGCCTTGACCAGACCGACCGCTGGATCGATGACATGGAACGGCAGGGTGCGCTTCCCGGCGACGCGCAGGGTGTCAGCGAGCGGATTGCCGCACTGCTGACCGCCACACCCTGCGAGGACACGCCAGCCGCGCCTACCCCGGACGATCCGGCGGACTGGATCGCGACGCTTATGGTGCGGGAGGCCAGTGCCATTGCGCAGGCGAACGCGCCCCTCACCGCCTTTCGCTACACACCAGACCCGGCCTGCTTTTTTCGCGGCGAGGATCCGCTGTCGGTGGTGGAGGCTGTCCCTGACATGGTCGCACTCGCGATCCTGCCGGTGGACGGCGCATGGCCCGCGAGCAAGGCGATTGAAGCCTTCTCCTGCTTCTCCATTCTCGAAGGGTTAAGTGCAGCATCGCTGGACGTGGTGCGCGCCGCCTTTCGCCTGCAGCCGGATCAGGTGCAATTCGCCCCGATTGCTCCAGTGGAAGCCGTAAGACAAGCCAGCGAAAGTCATGGCGAAAGTCGGATGTTGCGCGTCGATTCTGCGCGCCTTGATGCCATGGCGGATGGTTTGGGCGACCTGATCGTCGCAATCAATTCTCTCACTCCACTCGCCGACACCGCCCAACAACAGGACCGGGCACTCGCGCTGACCATCCGGTCGGTGCAGGCCAGTATCGAGCGCGCAGCCGGCAAGCTCCATCGCGATCTCAGCGCCGTTCGGATGGTGCCGTTGGCGCCCGCGTTGCGCCGCTTGCCGCGCATCGCTCGCGAGACGGCGGACAGTTTGGGCAAGGCGGTGACTCTAACCATTACAGGAGAGACGCTGGAGGTCGACAAGCAAATCGCTGACGGCCTGTTCGAGCCGCTGCTCCACCTCCTGCGTAACGCCATCGACCATGGGCTGGAAACGCCGGACCAACGGCGCGCGGTCGGCAAGGATCGGGACGGTAGCATCAGCCTGTCCTTCCAGCGGAGCGGCGACACGGTCATCGCCACGTTGAGCGACGATGGCGCGGGGATCGACCCCCATCGCGTCCGTCAGACGGCCATAGCACGCGGCCTCATCACACAAGAGGCCGCTGCCGCCCTCAGCGACGCCGCCGCATTGCGCCTCATCCTCCTGCCCGGCTTTTCCACCGCTGCGACCCTCACGGAAGTCTCCGGCCGGGGCGTGGGTATGGACGCAGTTCAGGCAGCCGTCGCCAGATTGCGCGGAACGGTCGAGATCGAAAGCATCATCGGCAAGGGCACGCGCTTTTCTCTGCACCTTCCAGCCAATGCGCTCACCACCCGGCTGCTAGTGGTGGAGGTCGGACCGGAGCGATATGGCGTCTCGCTCGATCAGGTCCTGGAAACCGTCCGGGTTGACCGCGCCGCCTTGATGCCAGTTGGCGGCGGACTGGCCTGCGTATTGCGCGACAGAACTATTCCATTGCTGGATCTGGCGGCCCTGCTGCATCTGCGCGGCGTCGAAGGGCCGTATGCCAAGCTGCTCATCACCCAGTCGAGCGGCGAGCGGGTGGCGCTGCGCGTCGATGGGTTTGGCGAACGCATCGACACCGTCGTCCGTCCAGCCACCGGCGTGCTCGCCTCCGCGCGGGGCGTGATCGGCTCCGCCCTGTTGGGTGACGGCAGCGTCCTCCTTGTCCTCGACCTGCCGGAGCTCGCCTCATGAGTGTCCGTATCGACGGCCGCACGATCTTGCTGGAGGGGCGCTGTTCGGTGGAGGATGCCGAAACCCTCCTGCTCGCCCTTCAGGAGCAGCCCGATGCCAGTGTATCGGTGGAGAAGGTGCAAAAAATTCACATGGCCGTCCTTCAGATCCTGCTGGCGCTCAAGCCTGAGATCATGGGTGCGGATGCATCCCTATTTCTGTCCCAAAATATTTTCAGAAGTCTGATTTGGAACAGCGACACCGGTGCAAAATCTTTCTAGCAGCATTGCGCTTGTCGAAGGCCTAAAGGTGGACGACTCTGGAGTATCCTATGCCTGTTACCGTTCTGATCGTTGATGACAGCAAACTTGCAAGAATTGTGGCTGGCAAGGCGCTCGCGGAGTTGCAGCCGCACTGGGAGAAGATCGAGGCAGGCAGCGCCGCGCAGGCTCTCGAACTCATCAACCATCAATCCCCCGATGTCGCGCTGATCGATTTCAACATGGCGGAGAAGGATGGACTTGAACTCGCGAACGAATTGCGCGTTCTCCTGCCCGACATGCCCATTGCTATCATCACCGCCAATATTCAGGACGAAATCATCACGCGTGCGAGAGAGATCGGCGCAGCGTTCGTTGCAAAGCCCGTGACTCCCGATACTCTGGAACCCTTCCTTTCAGGTGCCGCTCTCCGCTTCAGATCGAAAAATACATGATCCCCGAGAGCGTAACGCTGGCGGAACTGGAGCGGGACGCCCTTACTGAGATCGTCAATATCGGCGTGAGCCGCGCGGCATCGAGCCTGCGCAAGATGATCGGCGAACAGGTGCTGCTCTCGGTCCCGTCCATCGAAGTCGTCAGCCAGCATCGCGCCGCACGGCTCATCAGCGAGCGCGAGGTCAGCGAATTGGTGGCCGTATGTCAGGATTTCTCCGGCCCCTTCTCAGGACGTGCGCTGCTGATCTTTCCGGAGACGAACAGTCTGGAACTGGTTCGCGCAGTCACCGGCGGCGAATTGTCGGCGCAGGATGTGTTGGATCTGGAACATGAGGCACTGGCCGAAACCGGCAACGTCATCCTCAACTCCTGCCTTGCGACCATGGCGAACATGCTTAAGCGGTCGCTGACGATGACGATCCCCGAAGTCGTGCGAGGGTCCGGCGCCAGCTTGTTCGACGTTGGCGAGGACAGGGCAACAGGCGGTCTCGTCCTGTTCCTCTACATCGACTTTGCGGTTCGGAGCCGGGACATTCGCGGCTATATCGCCATGATTATGGATCTTCCCGCCCTCGCGACGTTGAAAGAGTTGCTGGAAGAGTTCATCATCCGCGTCGTCGGGGATGAAGCCTGACCAACATGACCAAGACAGACCCTATCGGCGGGCTGATGACAACGACCGGGGCCAGTGGCACCTGGAACTGGGATATCGTCACAGACAGCCTGCGCATCGACACGCATTTCGCGGAGCTCTATGGCCTCGGGTCACAAGCCGCTTCTGAAGACCTGCCCACCCGTTCCTTCTTTCAAGCCATCCACCCGGATGACCGCGCGCGCATCCGCATCGCAGTCGCTGGAATATTGGCTGGTGCCGAACTCTTTTCCAAGGAGTTCCGTGTCGTCACGCCGGATGGCACGACGCTATGGATGCACGGCCGCGGTCAGAGCCACCTCGACGCAAACGACGAACCCATACGCTTTACCGGGCTGCTGGTGGACGTCACCGAACGCAAGCGTACAGAGGAACATCTCCGCATCGCGCAAACCGCCGGGGGTATCGGCACGTTCGAATATATCGACGGCTATGCGACGGCGACCGTCTCCCGCCAGTTTTGCCGATTGCTCGGCCTGCATCCCGCCAATGTTCTGCCAGCGCAAACGATCAACAGCGTTCTCCAACTGGATGGCCCGTCCCTTATACCCGGCCCGCGTGAAGGCTGCATTCCCGATAGTCTGGACGCAGAGTTCCGCATCGTCCGTAAGGACGATGGCGCATTACGCTGGATCGCGCGCCGCGGCGAGGTCATTAGGGAAGGCGCAGGCTATCGGCTGATAGGCGTTATCTATGACGTGACCCAGGCCAAGGAGCAGGAAGCGGCCCTGCGTGACCTGAACGATACGCTGGAAAGCCGGGTCGAAGAGGAAGTCGCCATCCGCCAGCAGGCGGAAGAGGCGTTGAGGCAAGCGCAAAAGATGGAAGCCGTCGGGCAACTTACCGGCGGCATCGCGCATGACTTCAACAATCTTCTCATGGCCATCATGAGCAGCATGACATTGCTGAGAAAGCGCGTGCCCGCCGATCCCGCTTTGTATCGCTTGATCGACAATGCGCTTCAGGGCGCTCACCGCGGTGCGGCACTGACCCAGCGGATGCTGGCATTTGCCCGCAGGCAAGATCTGACGTCCGAACGTATCGGCGTGGATGCACTGATCGAGGGCATGCGCGATCTGGTCGAGCGAACGCTCGGGCCGGCATGGTCGCTCGACCTGTCTTTTCAGACCAATCTGCCGCAAATAGTGGCCGACACGAACCAGCTGGAGATGGCGCTTCTCAATCTCGCCGTGAACGCACGCGATGCCATGCCGGGAGGGGGCATCATCCGGATAACGACGGAATATCGCCGTGTTGCTGAGGGGGATATCGCCGGTCTGGCAGCAGGTGCCTATGTCGGTCTGTCGGTGATCGATACCGGCGAAGGCATGGGTCCGGAGACCCTCAAGCGTGCGACCGAGCCTTTCTTCACAACGAAGGGCGTTGGGAAAGGGACAGGCCTTGGCCTATCGATGATTCACGGTCTCGCCAAACAATTGAATGGCATATTCACCCTCGCCAGCGCCGTGGGGAAAGGCACCACAGCAACCTTGTGGCTTCCTGTCGCCGGAGGTGATGTGAGGGGTGCCGTCTCTGTCGCTCCAAAACCGGAACTTCCGTCGCACGCCCAGCGGCTCAAGATACTGGCGGTGGACGACGATAGCCTGATCCTGATGAATACCGCCGCACTGCTGGAAGATCTGGGCCACGAGGTTCTGGAAGGCAATTCGGGGGAGGAAGCACTCGATCTGTTGCGCGATAATCCCGATATAGACATTCTTATCACAGATCTCGCTATGCCGAATATGACCGGCATCGAGCTGGCCGACCATGCCACCGATATTCGGGCTGACCTGCCAATCATATTGGCTAGCGGTTATGGCGACGTGCCGACGGGTGCCCAACAGCGCATTATCCGCCTCGGCAAACCGTTTGGACAAGCCATATTGGCTCAGGCAATCAGGGAAGCAATGGGGCGAATTAAGAGCCAGTAAACCCGTTGCAGCCCCTGAGGCTCCAATTCCGGAGGCTTGGAAGCGGCCTGACCACTATTGGGTACTAGACGCCCATCATTCGTCAAAGTTGGAAGCCCGCTGCAAGCCCGCTGGAATGCCTTTTCCGCATCCAGCCTGACGCGGACGACCCATATAAGCCGTTCAGCGGTCAAATTTCGCTCCCCAGGAGCGGACCGTCAGCTAACCTGACAGCACCTTTCGAGACTGGCCGGTTGCGGTCTGTCTGGAAAGCGGCGAGCATATCCACATCGTCGCGCTAGGCCGATCCACGACGGTGGCAGCCTGTGGCCTGACTATATTGCGCCCGACGATCGGTCCGCAGAACCCACCTGTCTCCGCTGCTCTTTCTGACTTGGCGGGATCGTCATGATGGTCGAGGCATATTCAGCGAACAGCACGAAAATCCAGAACTCCGCGCCCGTCAGATCGCCCTTGGCGATCCCCTCCATGAGATCGAAAATCAGGAGGCCCACTGAGAACAGTCGGAAGGGCATCATGCTCTGTGTTGGAAAATCAGCCCGCAGTGCCGCCGTCAGCATTGCCAAGATGCAGATGATACCGAAGAAGATTGACTGGACCAGCGTGTCAGACCTGTAGAGGCCGTCACACGCCGCAGCGAACCAGAACAGGCGCGACATGGCAAACTGCGATTGCCGTGTGATCTGGCATAGCTTGATGATCGGAGGGATGAAGAGCGTCTTCCCGATCCATTGATCGATTTCGGCAAGGGACATGCGCAGCAGATAGGGCGCGTGATGTGCTGGTGAAAGGGGCAATTAGCCTCATTGTATTGAATGAGGTAGGCAATGTGGCGATGCCTATTTTGCAGTGAGGTCGAGAAATCCCTGCGCAAGGTTGCTGTGAAACAAAGGGAGCGAGGGCATGCTTGGCGGGCGCCGCTTTTAACAGGCAGGGTCAAGAGGGGCAGAGCTTTTAAGCCCACCTCTTGAATGGAAATCGCATTCGATCCATCTGACCGTCGCACAGTCTGCCATATGAGAGAGCCAAGACCCATGACGACCGACACCGTGAGCGCCCCTGAAACTCATGCCTTCGAGGCAGATGTTTCCAAGTTGCTGCACATGATGGTGCACTCGGTCTATTCCGACAAGGACGTATTCCTGCGCGAGTTGATCTCCAACGCCGCCGACGCGTGCGAGAAGCTGCGCTTTGAGGCAATTGCCGATCCAGCCCTGTTCGGCGAGGATCCACAGCCGCGCATCACGCTGACGCTCGACAAGGAAGCCGGAACAATCGTCGTCGAGGACAACGGTATCGGCATGAGCGCCGCCGACATGGGGGAGACGCTGGGCACGATCGCGCGGTCGGGGACCAAGGCCTTCATGGACAAGCTGACCGCTGACAAGAATGGTGAGGGCCAGCAGTTGATCGGCCAGTTCGGTGTCGGCTTCTATTCCGCTTTCATGGTGGCCGGGAATGTCGATGTCGTGTCGCGGCGTGCGGGGACTGATGAGGCCGCCAGCTGGTCGTCGGACGGCCTCGGAACATACACGATCGCACCAATCGACATTGCGCAGGCGCCAGCGCGCGGCACGCGGGTCACACTGCATCTGCTCGACGATGCGAAGACCTATACAGAGCGTTATACGGTCGAGCGGATCGTGAAGGCGCAGTCTGGCCATGTCCCCGTGGCCATCTTCATCAAGGAGCTGGGCAGCGAGGAGGAAGAGCGGCAAGTCGCGGATGGGGCAGCACTTTGGAACAAGGCGAAGTCGGATATCAGCGAAGAGGATTATGCCGACTTCTACCGCAGCGTCGCGGGCCAATTCGACAAGCCTGCGCTGACACTCCACTATCGCGCGGAGGGGCGGCACGAATATTCTGTGCTGATCTTCATTCCTGAAACCAAGCCGTTCGACCTGTTCGATCCCGACCGCAAGGGTCGGATCAAGCTTTATGTCCGCCGCGTCTTCATCACCGACGAGGCAGAAATGCTGCCTCGGTACCTGCGCTTCGCGCGGGGTCTTGTGGATTCCGCTGACCTGCCGCTCAACATGTCGCGCGAGATGATCCAGGACAGCCCCGTCTTGTCCACAATTCAGAAGGGCGTGAGCAACCGCATCTTGTCGGAGCTGGACAAGATCGCAACCAGCGATGCAGACCGCTATGGCGCGATCTGGGAGAACTTCGGGGCGGTGCTCAAGGAAGGTCTCTATGAGGATTTCGAGCGCCGCGAGCAATTGCTGGGCTTGGCCCGGTTCAAGACCAGCACGTCGAACGGCGAATGGCGCTCACTCAAGGACTATGCGACCTCCCTCAAGGACAACCAGACCGCCATCTATTATGCGACCGGGACTGATCTTGATCGCATTGCCCAATCGCCGCAGCTTGAGGGTTTCAAGGCGCGTGGGATCGAGGTTCTGTTGCTCCCCGACCAGGTCGACAGCTTCTGGACAACAGTTGGTATGGATTATGACGGCAAGCCCTTCAAGTCGGTGACCCAGGGTGCGACCGACCTCAGCCTGATCCCGCCGGTTGAAGGCAGCACAGCGGCGGATGCACCGAACGAGGATGTGAGCAGCTTCATCAGCTTTGCCAAGGACGCTTTGGCCGATCAGGTTTCCGACGTTAGGGTGTCCGACCGGTTGACAACCAGCGCCGTCTGCATTGTCGCGTCGGAAACCGCGATGGACCTGCAACTCGAACGAATGCTGGCAGCTGCCGGACAGGCGCCAGAGAGGGCGAAGCCGGTGCTCGAGGTCAATGCCAGCCATATGCTGATCGCCAAGCTGGGCCAGACCGGAGCGAGCGATGAGGAGCGAACCGACCTTGCCTTCCTGCTGCTTGACGAAGCGCGTATCGCAGAAGGGCAGCCACCCGCCGATCCGCGCGCTTTTGCCGAACGACTGGAGCGCCTCATGGTGAAATCGCTGAACTGACGGACCTTTTGCCAACAGCAAGGTTCGTATCTGTCAAAGGCCAGCCCGTGAAAGCTTGGCCTGAGGCAAGAATATGGGTGCTGTTTGTTTCGCTTGGATGGGAACGGTCGGCACCGGCGGTTATGGCAGCGTCAAATGGCAGACCTGCCCCTTTGCGCACGAACGTTGCCTGGTATCTGTCGGCTCGAACGCGCGCTGCTCGCGGGGAGGTAGCGGGACCGGGGCTGAGGCGGTCGTGGTGAACTGGGTTGATAGCTTGGAGGGAAAAAATAAGCTTCCTACCTGTCCGACCCGTTACGGCCGTTCAGCGGTCGAATATGAGTTTTTGCGAGCGGACCTTCATTTATCTGGAACTATGTATTTCGAGCGCGTCCATACGAGAAGGTCTGTGCCGATCTGACCGAGGACTATGCGATCACGCGCTCGTTATCCGAACGGCTAGGGCCGCACGGAAACCGGCTGGAGGAACAGGGTTGCGCGCAGCATCTCTTCGGTCAGGATGAGGATCGGCTTGCCTGCCTCGATCAGCGCCCCCGCTTTGCGGTAGGGCGCGCTAGTGGCCACGAAGCGACCATAGGGCTGGCAGGTGGCGACGATCAGCATCGTCGTCTTGAGACCCACGGACGAGACCACCTGCCCGCCCGCCTGCGCGATGAGATGAGCGAGCCTGCCATCGCGCGCTTCGCCGAGGATCGCAACGCGCTCTCCTTTCAGCGGTCCCGATGCGGCGGGCGTCGGCGCGGCGGATTGGCGCGGTGTGGCCATCCACCCCGCCAGATCGATGCCGGTATGCTCGATGGCTCTGAGGATCACCATGCCTGCCGCCCGCGCATCGCTCAGCGCGTCATGATGGCGGTGCTTGAGACCCAGAAAGCGGGCCAGCGCATTCAACCGATGACTTGGCAGGTCCGGCCATGCCCTTTTGGCAACCCGCACGCTGTCCAGCCAGCGGGTCTCGATCATCTCGCGATCCGCTACGCGGCAGGCCGCCGCAAGGGCGCCCTTGTCGAAGGAGGAATGGGCGACGGTGATCCGCCCACTGATATGCCCGGAGACGATGTCGCTAATGTCGCCAAACGGCGGTTGGCCGGCAACATCCTCCGCCGTGATCCCATGGATGCCGATGTTAAAAAGCGAAAACTCATCGCGCGGGTCGACGAGCGTCTCATAGGCGAAGACCTCCCGCCCATCCCTAAACCCCACGATACCGATCTGGCATATGCTGCTGACGCGCGCACAGGACGTCTCGACATCGACCACTACGAAGTCGGGTTCGTCATCGGCGCGCTGCGGGGTATCGGCAATATCGGGTGATGAGGATAAGGAATTCATCGCGGCTATATAGTCATAGTCGTGCGTTATCCCGCAAGACAATCACATATCCAGAGACCAGCGCCCACATGTCCGTTCCAGCTTTCCTGAAAGGCCATCGCGTCGATAGCCGCATATTGTTCAGCTTCCTGATAATGGCAGCCTTTAGCTTCATCTTCCTAAAGCTGGCGTCAGAAGTGGTGGAAGGCGACAGCTTCGCTCTGGACCGACAGATATTGACGGGCCTGCGCAGCCCCACAAACACGACGCTGCCGATCGGCCCCGCATGGCTCAGGGGCGCGATGATCGACATGACGGCGCTGGGCGGCGTCACTATCCTCACGCTCATCACCATACTCACCGCCGGTTACCTCTTCGCATCCCGCAAGGCGGGAACCGCCGCGTTCGTCATTGCCGCCACAGCAGGCGGCGCGATCTTGAGCGTCCTGCTGAAAGATGTGGTGGCGCGATCGCGTCCCGGTCTCGTCACCCATCTGGTCGAGGTGAACAGCAGCAGTTTTCCAAGCGGCCATGCCATGAACTCGGCGATCACCTATCTCACTCTGGGGGCCTTGCTGGCCAGGGCCGAAAGCGGGCGGCATGTCCGCATCTATTTGCTGGCCGTCGCCATCGCGTTGACGCTCACCATCGGGGCGTCGCGGGTTTATCTCGGCGTGCATTGGCCCAGCGATGTCATTGCGGGATGGTGCGTCGGTGCGACATGGGCCGCGCTCTGTTCGCTGGTTGCACGCACTCTGCAACGCAATCGGACGCTGGAGCCAGCGACCTCTTCGGAACGGCCGGAAGACCGTGATCAGCCCTGAAGCCATGGACGCAGCGCGCCATATGGCTATGGCGCTGCTAGCCGAACGGGCACCGGACGCCACTATCTGCCCCAGTGAAGTGGCGAGAGCGATTGGTAATAAGACGGATTGGCGCGATTGGATGGCCGCCGTCCACGCCGCCATCGACCAATTGCTCGACGATGGGTGCATCCGGCCTAGCTGGAAGGGGCGGATGTTGCCTGTGCGCATCGGCCCCTATCGCATCGCACGCTCTCCTACCGCGGCGAAGTAGCGCCCGGCTGATCGGCCGGTTCGGCGGCACTCTCTTTGCGCATTGCCTCAACTTCCGCGGCGGTCTTGAAATCGACCAGTTCCACCTGAAACACCAGGTCGGCGTTTGCCGGGATTGTGCCCGTCTCTCGCGCGCCATATCCCATCGCAGCGGGAATACAAAAGCGGGCGATACCGCCCTTCGCCAGCATTTGCAGCCCCTTGGAAAAGCCGGGGATCACGCCATTCACCGGAAAGGCGGACTGCATGCCCTGATCGAACACGACGCCGGTTGCAGCCAGATAGCCGATATAGTTGACGAGCACATAATCGGCCTTGCCCGGCAGGGCGCCGGACCCGGGGCGGAGCATCACATAGCCCGGTTCGTCCGCCGCCTTCGACGTGCGAAGACGCTGCCCGGCTGGCAGCGTCGGATTGAGCGGTAGCGCGATAATGGTTGTCGTCGCCGCGACCGTAGATGAGCCGGACCTGGCCGCTGCAACCTTGCGCGGCTGCTTAGCCGCAGCGGGGATCGGTGCCAGGAGTAACGAGAGGGTCAGGAGATGGGCGAGGCGCGAAGGGGCGCTGGATGCAATGGTCATTGGCCCGGCATAGCGAAGAGGCAGGCGGCCGATCAACTACCCAACGTTGGAACGGCAAGGAAGGCGATTTCCATCAGGATCGATAAAGATGGCCAGTCGTTTGTATTCGGACGCCGGATGCGGGGACAGTATGGCCGACCTGTTCAAGACATTGCTCAAGGCCGCCCGACTGACGCGAAAGGCGCGGCCCCTCTCCGCAGCCTTTGCCCTTGGCGATGCAATAGCCCCGCCCGGCCGCCCAGTTCGTAGGCCGACCAGCAAGCCAAAGACGAGAAAGGTCTCCCATAGTCGCCCCCGGCGGCCCCCACCGGGCAGCTTCATCACCGATGAGTTCCGCTGTGCTCATGGCGCGCTGACGTATAAGTTCTACACGCCGCTAGGCTCACCTCGCCGACGCATGCCGCTCGTCGTAATGCTTCATGGCTGCTCGCAATCGGCGGCGGATTTCGCCTCGGGCACCGGCATGAACATCCTCGCCGACGAACTCGGCTTTCTCGTCCTCTATCCGCAGCAATCGCACAGTGCCAACTTCGCCCGATGCTGGAATTGGCATAATCCCGCTCATCAGGTGCGAGGCAGAGGGGAACCGGCTGTCATCGCTGCCCTTACCCACCATGCCATCGCGCTCGGCCGTGCCAATCCGGCCCGTATCTACATTGCAGGTCTTTCCGCAGGAGGAGCCGCGGCAGCAACCATCGGCGCGGTCTATCGAGAGCTTTTCATGGCAGTCGGGGTTCATTCCGGCGTTGCCCGTGGCAATGTCCGATCCATAAGAGCCGCGATTTCCGCGATGCGAGGAGATACACAGACCCGGCCTGCGACAACGGCTACGCGTCCCATCCCCACCATCGTTTTCCACGGCGATCAGGACCGAGTGGTGCATCCATCCAATGCCAGCGCCTTTCTTCGCGATCTGGAGCGGTCGCATTCCGGCCCGCTGGTCACGCGATCCGTGGGCGGGCGCTCCGACAAAGGGAGGAGCTTCACCCGCAAGATACATAAATCCAGCGCCGGTGATGTTCTCCTGGAGGACTGGACCGTGCATGGCGGTGGCCATGGTTGGTCGGGAGGACATGGAGGTTCCTTTACCGATCCTTCCGGGCCGGACGCATCGCGGGAGATGATGAGATTTTTTCTTTCTGTGCGACGGCGACGTTGATGCAAACGACCCTCAGGCGACACTTAGCCATGGCTTTCCCTACGTCAGGTGCAGACCCGCCGCTATTGACCCGCAAAACTCATCGTTTCCGAGTGACAAAGTACGACTTGCGACCAGCTGCGGAACTGGCCCGCTTCCGTGACCGTTCGCATCTTTCACAGCCTGAGGCGGAAGCGGATGACAAGTTCAGTGCTTACGGTCCACCATCTGGGGCTCTCCCAGTCCGAACGCATCGTCTGGCTGTGCGAGGAGCTGGGGATCGACTATGATCTCAAGCGCTACGAGCGGCGCGCCGACACTCGCCTGGCACCGGATGACTATAAGGCGCTGCATCCCATGGGTATCGCGCCAGTCATCACCGATGGTGATCTGGTGCTGGGCGAGAGTGCCGCCATCTGCGAATATATCAATGTTCGATATGGCAATGGACGACTTGCCCCCGACCCGTCCGACCCGGACTATGCCGATCATCTGTTCTGGTTTCACTGGTCCAACGCAACCTACATGACGACCAAGATGATGGGGCTGGCCCTGACCCTGGCGGGCAGCAAGCCAGACGCTGTGCCGTTCGTCCAGGACCGTATGGTCCGCAGCCAGACCTTCATGGAGCAACGTCTCGCAGAAGCGCCCTTCTTTGGCGGGCAGCATCTTTCGCTGGCCGACATCATGATGGTTTACACGCTGACCACGTCGCGCGCCTTCACTAACACCCCGCTGGACGACCTTCCCAACACGCTGGCCTATCTCGCGCGCATCGGAGAGCGTCCCGCCTATCGCTCAGCCATGGCCAAGGCCGAGCCGGGCTTAGAACCGATTCTTGCCTGATAGAAACTGCCATAGGAGAATGCCATGAAGCTCTATTACTCGCCGGGCGCGTGCAGCCTTGCCGACCATATCGCGCTGATCGAAAGCGGCCTGCCCTTCACGACGGTGAAGGTGGACCTCAAGGCCAAGACGACAGCCAGCGGCGAGGATTATCGCCAGATCAACCCCAAGGGCTATGTGCCAGCGCTGCGGCTGGACGATGGCGAGGTGTTGACCGAGAATATCGCGATACTGAGCTTCATCGCGGACAAGGCGGAGAAACTGGAGCCGTCCGGTGGCTTTGCGCATTGGCGCGTGCTGGAAACCACCGCCTTCGTTTCGACCGAGTTGCACAAGAATTTCAAACCCTTCTTCAGTCCGGATTCCACTGACGAGGCCAAGGCACAGGCAGGCAATATATTGGGCAAGAGGTTTGCGCTGCTCGAAGAGCGTCTCGGTGACCGCAGCTTCATCGTCGGCGACACATTGACCATCGCAGACTGCTATCTGTTCGTCATGCTGATGTGGGCTAAGACCAAGGTCGGCCTGACGCTGCCGTCGCGTCTCGACACCTATTTCGAGCGGCTGAAGCAGTCTCCCTCCTTTGCACAGGCTCTCTCGGACGAGGGCCTGGCCAACTAGAAGCTAACCGACCTCCCCGCCCGTCAGGTGCCTGGCACGAACCCATCGTCCCGGTCCGACACAGGAGCGCTGACCGCTTTGCAGATCGAACGGAAGGCAGGCTTCAGCCCTTCCTCATAGGTTGGATGGTAAAAGGGCATATCGAGCACCTCGCTCGCTGTCATGCCCTGCTCCATCGCCCAAGCGAGCAGATGCGCGCTATGCTCGACGGCCGGCCCGACCATGACGGCAGCCTTCAGTCGACCGTCCTGACGATCGGCATAGATATTGGCGAGGCCCCGGTTGGTCGCAAAGACCTTCGCCCGGCCCTGATCTTCATAGGAAGCGCTGCCGCAAACGAAATCCTCGTCCGGCGCCTTCGCCATCGCGCCGACCACGGCCATGGGCGGGTCGGTGAACATGATCGCCAGCGGGACCATCCGCCTGGTCGGCGTGACATGGGGAAAGGCCGCAGCATTGCGCCCAGCGATGCTGCCTTCGGCCTGCGCCTCGTGCAGCACTGGACGGGCATGATCCACATCGCCCGCCATGAAGATTGGTGCCGATCCACATTGCATCGTTGCGGGATCGACGCTCGGCAGCCCATGCTCGTCAAGATCGAGACCCGTCGTTTCCAGCCCCAGTCCGTCAAGCTGCGGCGGGCGTCCGGCGGCAACGAGCAGATAATCGAAGCGCCCCTCACCTTCGCTGTCGCCCGTCCAGCGCAGGGTTATGCCATCCTGCTCCCGGCTTACCGCAAGATCGACGCCAAGATGGATGGGGAAGTCATCCTCCAATATCGTCGTCAGCACCTTCGCCACCACTGCATCGTTGAGACCAGCGATGGTGTCTCCCTTGTCGAACAGTTCGACCCGGACACCCAATCGAGACAGAGCCTGCGCCAGTTCGAGGCCAAGCGGCCCTGCCCCGACCACACCCACTGATGATGGCAGGGTGGGCAGTTCGAAGATAGTCTCATTGGTGAGCAGGCGATCCCCAAGATCGCGCAGCGCCGGGGGAATCGATAGCTTGGAGCCAGTTGCGATGACCACTGCCTTGGCTGAAACCGTCGTGCCATCATCCAGTTTGAGCATCGTAGGGCCGGTAAAGGCCGCCCGCCCCACATGCTTCACGCCGTCCGGCAGTTTCGCAATATCCGCCTGGACGCCCGCCACGAACCTGTCGCGCTCCTTGCGTAACCGATCCATCACTGCCCTGCCGTCGATTTCCGGCTGCGCGGATATTCCGAATATCACGGCACGACGCGCCGCATGGGCAGCCGCGGCGGCGGCGATGAGCAGTTTGGACGGCATGCACCCAACCGTTGTGCACGTAGTACCCGCAAACTGATCGTCGATCAGAAGTGTCTTTGCTCCCCGCCGGCGCGCGCTGCGTTCGGCGACGATACCGGCTGTTCCGGCACCGATGATGGCTACGTCGCACTGAAGATGGGGCATGAAAGCGGTCGGCCTTTGCAAATCAAAGGCAGACGGCGCCTCCGCAAGGGATAACAGGCCATCTGGGCGCTCGTTCCGCCCTGTTATTACCGAGCATCGGGAGTTTGGGCAAAACATCCCAACCGCAGGCTACCCTTCATGCTGTCCCCGATTGTGCCAGATACTCTTCGAGATCATCGCATCCTCCGATGCGCTTGCCATCGATCATGATCTGAGGCGTCGTATCGACACCCTGCTCCGCTTCAAAGGCGTCCACCTCCTCGCGCGATTTCAGAATATGCTCATCGGTAGTGAACCCATGATCGTCCAGCATCTGCTTTGCAGCCACGCCATAGGGGCAGACATGATCCGGCAGGACCATGCGATAGAGGGTAGCGGTCTTGTCGTCTGCCATGGTGTAGTCCCGATAAATGGCGGAATTGCAGCAGGATAATGCACCGCACGCAGTCGGCGTTCCTGCTATTTCGCAGGTTCTTATGCTCGCGATTAACCATCTGCAGAAATCCCGGATCAAATGCCGAAAGAGATCGTGCCGCTGTAGCCATGATCACTGCTCATGCGTTTTGCTTCGTACCATGGTGCGAGCATGGTTAGCCGGAAAAGGGATGACGAAACGACCCTTTGGCGACGTATAACCGCCGGTTTCTCGTTCCGAGATGCGGTCGGTCTGCTTTACGCTCGCCACAGGGCATATCGTCTCCAAATTGTGCCGCCCACCATCGCCTGCCTATGTCCTGTAGTTGCGCCGATCGTTGCGATAAATGAAGTCTCAGTCAAGGCGGCCTGGTCGCGGGGCGCTGTGGTGGAGGGCCTTCTTGGCGGGTCGAACGACGAGTGCAGTGCTGGACACCACGTCCGTCCTCCGTCAGTCCGAAGGCGTTGCTACCGGAAGGCCGTGCGGCTCGGACCCCGATGAGACGGCGGCACTGAGCTTCGTCCGTTCTCTCGCATCGCGCACCGTGTCGGGGTCTGCCGCCGCCTCGACAGATTGGACGTAGGCCGCGATATAGTCAGCCGGGAGCGCGTGCTCGGCGCATCCGGACAGCACGAAGTCTTTGTACCAGCTGTAGGGCTTGAGAGCGTCGTCAATTGCGTCCGGGCTGGCAAGGTAAGTGAGGACCTTGCGGCGCCGGCCTTCGCCGTTGATGACTGTGACGGTCGCATGCTCATAGCCGTGGCCGACTCCCTCGGCCCGGTCGAGCCTCGCGCGCTCGGCGGGATCGAAACTGAACAGGACACCCACCACGCTCTGGCCATCATTCGTGGCGAACGCGTTGCACTTGCCCGACTTGTCCTTGCTGCGTTTGTGGAATCGCAGAGCATGGCCCGGGAGGGTCGCAATGCCGAGCGGCTCGCAGCTTGGCATCCGCTCGCGCAGTCGGACGGTCGACATGTTGGATCCGTAAGCGAAATATACGACATGCTCTGGCGGCCCGGTCTCCATATCCTGCAGCGGCGCAACCACTGGGTCGCCAGGCTTCGCGATCATGCGCAACGGCACGGTCATGATGCTATGCTCGTGGGTCTGCTCGCCTTCCCGCATGATGATCGGCCGTCCGGCCTCGGTGTCGAGGACCGGGACGGGCCTGCCGGTCCAGTTGCAGTCGGTACAAGCCGGCCGCTCCCACAAGACGCCGGGCGCGGAGCTATTCTCGCCATGCTCGGGTTCCAAGTATGGTGACCCGCATTGCGGGCACGCCTCGGGGACACCACGCAGCGCGCGCAGGATCTGCGTCATTGCCATTTGCACAGCCTGCTTCGTCAACGCATGCGCCATGTCCGCGTCGAGCCATGTCGCGGACTTGGTGTGAGTCAGCCAGTTGGTGAGGGTCCAGGCGGATTCGAGCATCTGCTTGATCGCGCCCCGACGTTCCTTATTCGACTCGCTCGGCAGAAGATCGTTAAAGATGATGTCGGTCCACGCGCGGAAATTTGCGCGTTGCGGTGGTGCATCCGTCCAGACCGCGGCGTCCTGCGCAGCCCCAATTAACGCAAGCAAGGTTTCGCGACACCGCACGCCGACGGCCTGATAATCCGCAACATTGTGCGCTTGTGTCATCGCGGCGCCGACATACTCCATATTCTCAAGCACCGGCTTGAACGGCAGGACGCGAAGGTCATTTTCCTGTTGTTCCTCGGTTCGCGGAATGCGGAGTATCAGACCAATATGGAAGGTGAGCGCGAGATCCATGTTCGGAAACTGCGCCTGGGAGTAGAGGTTCGTACCGCCAGTGATGACCCACCAGCGGTCTTTGTTGGTATGAATGTCCCACACGTCATGGCGGGTGTTCAGGACGGCTTCGGAATAGACCTTCTGAAGGAACACGACCTGAAGATCAGGCGCCTGCCACTCAAAATATTCCCGGACAGTTTCAATTTCCGCTTCGGTAGCTTTCAGCATGGTCTGCCCTTTGTAGTGCTGAGGCTGCACCATCTACGTGGGTGCGCAAGCACAGAAATTCATCCAATTGCACCACTTCTAGCATTCACGCAGGCAATCGAAACTGCTATACGTATCGCAAATGAAACGATCGATCCAAGCTGTCTGGAATCAGGAGGATATCCCCGTCATCCTGAGGCGCACCGGGAAAGGGGAACTTCTCCGGGTTCGTTTGCCGTTTGACCAGAACAACCGGCGATGGCTGCAGAACATGCGCCGCACCACCCCGATCTGGATCGCGTCGCGAAAATTCTGGGAAATACCGAAAGCTTGGTTCAACGATATCGTGAACCGCGCTCTAAAAAAATACGGTCGCATTTACGTCATCCAGCCATTTCGCGAACAAGAGATCTGCTCGCCCTCTTGCCAAAATGCCCAGGGGCATGAATGCCAATGCTCGTGCATGGGTGTGCATCACGGCGCCGGTAGTGATGGGAGTTGGTTCGAAGTTTCAGAAGCCTTCTCTACGCGCTGGGGGGAAAGAGAACTTGCTTGCCGGCTGATGGTCGCAAAAAAACAGCAGCAAGCTGCCCCGTGAAACTACGTTGTTGTTCAACGCTAATAACATCTCTGCCAATGGCTCCCGACGGCGAGCCATAGCGGCCCACGTTTCCTTTTGGACGCTCCCCCCTTCGTCGCGGTTCGAAAATTGTCGACTTGAACTGGACGTCATAGCCCTTTCAACGGCAAGCTCTACATTGGTGCGTTGCAATGAAACTAAGAGGATGTCTCGTTTGCTGGTTGAAACTGTCACCATCTCGGGTTTCCGCTGCTTCGGCCCTAATCCGCTTGCGATTGATATCGCGACAGATATTACCGCCGTGGTTGGTCCCAATGCCTCGGGCAAGACCGCGCTGCTGCAAGCCTTGTCCAAGCTTTTCGGCGTCACCCGGGCACAGCGCACGGTGCAGCGCTCCGACTTTCATCTGGGCGCTGAAGATGATCCCGATGATCGGGACCCCAAGGACCTGTTCATCGACGTGCTGATCGGCCTGCCGGAACTGAGCGATGGCACCGCGACGCCGGAGACCGTCGCACCAGCCTTCCGACGCATGCATATTGCGAGGGCGGGCGACAACCCGGTCTGCCGGCTTCGCCTGGAAGCCCGGTGGGAAGATGACGGCACGGTCGAAGGCGAAGTGTCACAGGAGTTGTTCTGGGTCGAGACGCTTGACGCCGACCCGCCCGCCGACAAGCGCCATCCGGTGTCGGCGGCCGATCGGGGTTTGATCCAGCTCTATTACACACCCGCAAGCCGCGACGCGGCGGCACAGATCCGGGCAACAGCGGGAGCGCTGGCGGCGCGCTTGCTCCGCGCGATCGAATGGTCGTCCGACACAGAGGAAGCGGTCACCGAGGCGAGCGACACACTGACTGAAGCCTTCGAGGGCGAAGCCGCGATCGCCTCAATCGGTAAAGCCCTGCAGGAACGCTGGGCGGGGCTTCACGATGATGTGGTCGATACCAAGCCGCGACTCAGCCTGATCAGCCGGCGCTTCGAGGAGGTGGTAAGCCGGATTGCGGTCGTCTTCGAACAGGGACCGGATGGCAACGAACGTGGGCTCGACGCGCTCAGCGACGGGCAGCAATCGCTGTTCTACTTCGCGCTCGCGGCAGCGGTCTTCGACCTCGAACGCGCCGTGGTCGCTGGAACGGTCGACGGGTTCCGTGACGACACGATGCGCATCCCGGCCCTGACGTTGTTCGCACTGGAGGAACCGGAAAACCATCTCTCGCCTTACTTCCTGGCGCGGATTGTCCGGCAGATCCGCTCCCTGACGGAAGATGGCGGAGCGCAGGCGCTCATCACCAGCCATTCCCCGGCGGTGCTGAGCCGGGTCGATCCCCGCGAAGTGCGCTATTGCCGCTGTGAACCGAAAACTCGCATATCGACGGTCAAATCCATCAAGCTGCCCAAAGGCGCGAGCGAGGAAACCAAGTTCGTCCGCGGCGCGCTGCTCGCCTATCCCGAACTCTATTTCGCGCGGTTCGTGGTTCTCGTCGAAGGGGATTCGGAACGCATCGTGCTGCCCAAGCTGGCCGAAGCGCTCGATCTGCTGGTCGATCCGGCCTTCGTTGCGATCGTGCCGCTGGGCGGTCGCCATGTACAGCATTTCTGGCGGCTGCTCACCCAACTCGGAATTCCCTATGCTACCCTGCTGGACCTCGACCTTGGCCGCAAGGGCGGCGGCTTCGGCCGGATCAAGACGGCAATCGAAAAGCTGATCGAGCGGGGGGCTCCGAAGAATAAGCTGCTCGCCATCAAAGGCGGAGTTCTATCGGATGAGGGCTTTGCGAAAATGCATGACTGGAAAGATGTGGAATTGCTGCCAGGGTGGATCGAATGTCTTGAAGGGTACGGCGTCTATTTCTCCTCGCCGCTCGACCTTGACATGGCGATGCTCAAGGCCTTTCCCGCGGCATATGAGGCGGTGATCCCGGCAGGCGGCGGACCAAGGATGGCCAAGGACAAAGCGGCCGAAGCGGTACTCGGCACGGCGGGCCCGGGCCTGACTGCTTGGACGGGACCCTATGCCGGCTATGAGGAGTTGTTCCCTGCCTATCGCTATCATTTCCTGACGCAGAGCAAGCCAGCGACTCACCTAGCCGCCTTGGTTCATATCAAGCGGAAGGAGTTGATCGCCAGCATGCCGCCCGTCCTCAAGGCGCTGCTCGAGCATGTCGCCAAATCGCTGCGGCGGGATTAAACATGTCGGTCCTGTCTCGGCGCGTTCGACCCGATCAATGGCAGCCCGTCGGCGTCGCCGCACTGGAGGCGAACGCGCTCGACGTCGTGCGATCGAGCGACAGTCGCTCCGTGATTGCTGGCCCTGGCGCCGGGAAGACAGAATTGCTGGCGCAGCGGGCCGCCTATCTGCTCCAGACCGGCACCGCTCCGCGCCCGCGCCGCATATTGGCGATCAGCTTCAAACGCGATGCCGCCGTCAATCTCGCGGCGCGGGTGGCGCAGCGCTGCCATCGCGACCACGCTGGCCGCTTGGACTCCATGACATTCGACGCCTTCGCCAAGGGATTGATCGACCGCTTCGGCCAGGCGCTTCCGTCTCGCTGGCGTCCCACGCCTGACTATGAGATCATCTTTCCGGGCGAGCGGGATTTTCGCGACTTTCTCCAGAAGCAACTCGACTCACCGCCTGTCAGCGTTGGCACTTATGCCGATCTCCAAGCGATCGCCGTTAAATCATTCGAACGGCGACATCTTGTCGGCACACGTCTGCCGTCCGGTGGTTGGGACAGCCCGACGCCAGCGCAATGGGCGGCCGACCAATATTGGCAATCGTCATTGCATGGCGCTTCCAAAAGCCACCTTTCCTTCCCGATGATCGGGCGCCTCGCCGAACTGCTCCTGCGCGTCAATCCGATGGCGCGCGAGGCCCTGCGGCTGACCTACTCGCATCTGTTCATGGACGAGTTTCAGGACACGACCCAGATCCAATATGATCTGGTGCAAGCCATCTTCATGGGAACCGGCACCGTGATCACGGCGGTGGGCGACAACAAGCAGCAGATCATGCGCTGGGCCATGGCGATGGATGCGCCCTTCGCGGCTTTCGAAGCCGATTTCGGGGCAACACGCACACCGCTCTATAACAATTACCGTTCCTCCCCCGATCTGGTGCGCATCCAGCATGTGCTGGCCCAGGCACTTGACACGAAGTCGGCCAAGCCCGTCGCCATGGCGGCTGGCTCGATCACCGGCGAGAGTTGCGCGATCTGGGACTTCTCGTCGGCGCAAGCCGAAGCAACGCACCTCGCCGCCTTTGTCGCGGCAGAGATGAAAAGCCACGATCTTTCGCCTCGCGATTTCGTTCTGCTCGTCCGGCAGAAAGCGGGCGACTATGTGGCCGTGCTCGAACCGGCCTTCGCAGCCTGGGGGATTCCGCTTCGCAACGAGGCCGGGATGGTCGGGCAGGTCATGCTTCAGGAACTGCTCGCCGAGGAGGTCTCAGAACTGCTTGTCGCCATCCTGCGGCTTTCGGTGGGTCAGGCCAGCGGTCGATACTGGACACTATGCCAGGACTGGCTCGGTATTTTGCGGGGCATCGCGCCGGATGACGAGGCCGCTCAGGCGCGTCTTGCCAATGATCTCGATAGCTTCGCACTCGAGTTGCTCGCGGCGCACACCAATCCTCCCGTCGGCAAGCCAAGCGCCCGATCCCTGATCGACGGGATCATAAACTGGATAGGACGCGACCGGATTATCGCGGCATACCCCGCCTACCGGCAGGGCGGATGGCTGGACAAGGTAATCGACGCAGCGGCTGAGCATCTGCACATATCCGCAGGCAACGGCGTGGACTGGGAAACGGCGCTCGATGCCTATGAAGGGCTCCACGCCATTCCCTTGATGACGATCCACAAGAGCAAGGGTCTCGAGTATCACAGCGTGATCTTCGTCGGGCTCGACGATGGCGCCTGGTGGAGTTTCGACAAGGATCAGATCGAGGCTACGGCGGGATTTTTCGTCGCCTTCACGCGCGCCAAGCAGCGCGTCCTGTTCACCTATACGGCACACAGGGGCAATCGAAACAAGATCGCCACGCTTTACAATTTGCTCCGGTCAGCAGGCATCCAGACCCACCAGATTGCCTGACCAAAGCTTCAGGCACGCGCCGCGCGAACGATGACCTTATCGATACCCTGTTCTGCCGCGAAACGCGTGGCCCGCTCGATCGCTTCGGACATGCGCCAGTCGAAGCCTGCCGAGCCACCGGTATCGCCTTTGGCACTGTCGAAGAAATAGCCCTGTTCCATGCCGCCAAAGCCGCGATGCACAACCACGGCCACATGGCGCTCGGCAGGGATGTCGTCCGTTGGCGACAGATAGAGTATCGCGGTCATCAACCCTCCGCATCGGTCATCCGATGCCGTTCATGCTCTCTTGCGCCCATTCGCAAAGCGAGAACATAGAATGAACAAAATTGCGTGGCAATGAGCGTTTCTCTGGATGTACGCCAGAGACCGACAAAACCCTCTGGCGTACATCCAGCGACCGGTTAATGATCGGACAGATGAGTGAGGACGATAATAGTATCGAAATAGCGATGGATGATTTCGCGCGGCGCTTTTCGATGCGGCCGGCGAAGTTGATGTGGCTTCTGGGTGCCGGAGTTTCAGCGTCTGCCGGAATCCTGACGGCTTGGGATATGATCTGCCGGTTCAAGCGGGAACTGTACATCACCCAGCGTAAGGTCTCTCCTCAATCCGTCGCCGATCTCTCTTCACCGGCAATACTTGCAACCCTCGATGCTTTTCTGGCCGAATCCGATACGTTGCCCAAACCTGGCGCGGCCGACGAATATTCGGCGCTGTTCGAGGCCACCTACCCGCAGGAACAGGACAGGCGGACGTATATCGACCATATGATCCGGGGCATGAAGCCGACCCAGGGGCATCTGGCGATGGCCGCGCTCCTTCGCGCCACGCATTGCAACATCGTGTGGACAACCAATTTCGACCATCTTCTCGCCGACGCCTGCGCGCGGACCTTCGACACGACGGCGGCATTGAATATGGCGTCGCTCGACGGGACGCTTCTGGCGGGAGAGTTCATTTCCGAGCAGCAATGGCCCATCGAGATCAAGCTGCATGGCGATTTCCGGTCGCGGCGCCTGAAGAATACCAGCGAGGAGTTGCGCCATCAGGATGCACAATTCCGCAGGCAGCTCGTCGATGCGTGCCGTCGCTTCGGTCTTATCGTTGCCGGCTATAGTGGCCGCGACTCCTCTGTAATGGATGCGCTGGAAGAGGCGGTTGGCGAACCCGGTGCCTACCCCAACGGTCTGTTCTGGATGCATCGCGGCGAGGCAGCTCCGTTCGAGCGGGTCAGCCAGTTGATCAGGAGAGCCAGAGCCGCCGGCATCGAAGCAGGGATCGTCCGGATTGAGAATTTCGACGAGGCGATGATCGATCTGCTGCGACTGCTGCCGGATATCGATACCTCCCTCCTTCGAGCGGAAGGCCAAGAGCGGCGACGCTTCTCGGCTGCTCCTGCACCTTTGGGCAAAAAGTCCTGGCCGGTCCTGCGCATGAACGCAGTGCGTGTGACGCGGCCGGT
Organism: Sphingobium sufflavum; assembly: GCF_021403115.1. GTDB lineage: Bacteria > Pseudomonadota > Alphaproteobacteria > Sphingomonadales > Sphingomonadaceae > Sphingobium > Sphingobium sufflavum. Next base: position 63,787 of record NZ_JAJSSH010000012.1, on the reverse strand, counting down.
CAATTGCCGCAAAATTGTCTGCGAGATCGGCGGCGGCAAGGATGTGCGCGAAGCCGTCGACGCAGCCGAAGGGAAGCTCATCGTTGCCCGGACGCGCGCGGGAGTCCTCGGCTTCGGGAGTGATGAAGAGTTCCGGAGGGTCTTTGCGCCCTTTGGCATCACCGAGTTCGCTATTGCCACCTTCGAGGATCGCCGCCTGCGCTACGATTCACAGGAGCGGGGATTGCTGCGCCGGGCGCTTGTCGCCGCCATTTCGCGGACCCATGACATGGAGGCGCGCGCCAGGGGCTCCGCCGATATATTGGCGCCACGGGTGCCCGGCGACCCAGCTTGGCAGGATCTGCGCGATGTGATCGGCGGCCCGATCGTCGGCAGTGTTCCCCGCAAGCGCGATATCACCTGGCGGGAAGGCATCGGCCTGCGATTGGACTGGGCCAGCGATCAGCTCTGGCTGCTGCTGGAGCCCAGAATCGTCTTTGACGGCGGCAGCGAGGAAACCAAGGCGATCACCGCCGATTTCGCGCGGGAGCGGACCGCCCGCCGCTATAATCAAATGCTCGACAAACTGATCAATTATTGGTCGCGCACATTCGCTGGCCAGAATCTGCGTGCCCTTGCGATCGGCGATGGGCTGGACGCCGCCTTCGACGTCGATCGCCAGTCGGCTTTCTCATGGGCAGCCAAGCCATGACCAGCCAGCTGCAACATCATGTCCGGCTGCCGGAGCCCAATCTGCTGTTCCATCCGGACCGGCCGAGCGATCGCGACATCCATCCGCTGCGCGGACTGGCCCGTTTCGGGCCATATTCGAGCATGTTCACCCCGTCCCCCATCCGCGTGGCGACGCTTGCGCCTTCCGGGGAATCGCAGCGTCTCTTCGAGTTCCTGAGGGAACTCAACCAGCCTGCGAGACCGCAGGAGCGAACCGACTATCTTCCGGATTGGGCTAGTTTCAACAGCGTCTTCCAGACGCACCTCGCGCCAGCTGCAAGCCATTGTCGGCGGGAACTCGATGCCCAACTGGACGGAGAGTTGAAAGATTGCCCTGCAGCAGGCCTGCTGCTTGCCGAACGGCTCATCCGTTCAATCCATTTGCTCGACGCCAACCGCGCAGATTTTGACGTGCTGTTCATCTATCTTCCTGAACGCTGGTCTTCCGGCTTCTACGGAGCCGATGATTTCGATCTGCATCACCAGCTCAAAGCCTTCACCGCCGCGCGGCAGCTGCCCATTCAGATTGTGCGGGAAGACAGCGCACTATCCTATCGATGCCGGGCCAGCGTCATGTGGCGGATCGGCCTGGCGCTCTACGCCAAGGCTGGCGGCGTTCCCTGGAAACTGGCCGATGTGGAGCCGGACACGGCCTATATTGGTATCTCCTATGCGCTCCGGCCCGCAGAATCGGAGCTTGCCCGCTTCGTGACCTGTTGCAGCCAAGTCTTCGACGCCGATGGTGCTGGTTTGGAATTCATCGCCTATGACACCGGCGATGTGAACGTGCAGCGGGAGAACCCGTTTCTCTCGCATCCCGAGATGTTTCGGGTCATCACCCGTTCGCTGGACCTTTATCGCCGGCGCCATGGCGGCAGACCGCCGACTCGCGTGATGATCCACAAATCGACCGAGTTCAAGGAAGCCGAAATAGAAGGCTGCCTCGAAGCGCTGAAACATATCGAGTCGGTCGATCTCATCCAGATCGTCGAGGACAATGGCTGGCAGGGCGCGCGGTGGGAACAGGACCGTAATGATCCTGAGAAATCACAAGCGGATGGGTATCCGGTGAAACGCGGAACCTTGCTCGGGCTCAGCGGCAAGGACGCTTTGCTCTGGATGCACGGGGCAGTCGATGGTTTCGGACGCCGCCCCTATTTTCAAGGTGGCAAAGGTACACCGCGACCGTTGCGACTGGTCCGACATGCCGGGCATGGAACATGGGACGATACCGCGAAGGCGGCCTTGGCGCTGTCGAAAATGAACTGGAACAATGACGGGCTCTATGATCCGCTTCCGGTGACTATGAGCTACGCAAAGACCTTGGCACAGGTGATGAAGCGGATGCCGGGGCTCGGCAAGGGCACTTACCAGTTCCGATTTTTTATGTGAACGGAGGTAAGTCCCCTTTCGTCAAAGCCACATTCTTGTAAATTTTGGTGTATAAACTAAGATAAATTAGGTTCTCACCTGTGCGAGCCGACTTACTCAAATTTTTCCGGCATCGGATCGGACGCTTATTGAATTTTGCGTTAGAGATCGATGCTTTAGCGTTCCGCAGCCGACTGTCGCAAAGGTCCAAGCGCTCGCCTCTGACAAGTGCTCACTTCAGCCGGGAACGGCGGCTTAATATGATGAGCCGCTCCGAAGCCGTCATTCCGAAAAGTCCCAGGGCCGTGGGTATTCACGGCGGCGAGCCCTGATCATTTCCACATTGGCCTTGTTTGCCAATCTCGTGGAAAACCCATGGCGGCCAGGTCTCCGGTCGGATGGGTCGCAAGGAGGGCAGCGAGGTCTGAAACCCAATTGTTCGAGACGTCAATCTGCTGCAGGAGGTAGCCGCTTAGAACCAAGCTGTTGTAAAGCCGTGCAGGCCCTGCGCCCAGATTGGAATCCAACGTTGCCGCGAGGGCGGCAGGCTTCTGTGGCAGCTTCATTCGGATCAGGAACCCCCGGTTCCAGAGGCGTGCATGGTGCGCACAGCTGTTCCTTACGGTGGAAAGGTGCTTGAGAAGCGGCACCAGAACTACTTCGGGGAGACCGAGCGGTTTTGCGATAGCGTTGCGTAGGGCGCGATCATCGAGGGACGAATACCATCGGGATAACTGGCCGAACGACATCATCTCGGCGACCATCCAGACCGGGGGCATGGCCGGGTCATCATAGGTCCGCCGATAATGATCGATGTAGGTTTCCGGTGACGTGCCTACCTCGCGTGCCAGGCGCGAGAAATTTTCATGGAACTGGCGCCGCTCGCTGTAGAGCGACGCATCGAGATAGCTGTGCGGCCCGCCCTGATGGGCGAGCGTGTACGCCCAGCTTCCGCGAACTGCGACTTCAATCCGCTCTATCGCGCTCATCACAAGTAGGCGTAGGCGGCGGTCAAATTCGTAGAGGGCGATAACCCTGTCGAAACTCGTCCCGTTGACGAACCGCGGGCCCGGCTGCCCCTTCGGCTTTTCGAAAGGTAGCCAGTAGGCGCTGAGCCGATAATAGCTGACATGGCGAAGCCAATATTCTGCAGCTGCTGTATCCGGGATTGCCATCCCTTGCGCCGCAAGATGGCCCATCTGCTGAGCGATAGTCATCGCAGGCTTGGTAAACGGTCGGGACATGTGTCTGCATAGCCAGAGGGCATCAGAAACAAAAGACCCGCCAAGTGTGCATGCTCGAGAGCAGAGGCCTGGCGGGTTCGATTGCCCCCGAGATAGGCTTGGGATCCTTACGATTCAATCAAAAAAGCATACGGATGTAGCGATGGGCCGAATGGCTTTCCTACATGCCGCCCTCTCGGCTAAAGCAGCGTATGCGCTTCATCCACACCGCCGATTGGCAGCTCGGCAAGCCCTTCGGCCGCTTTGAACCTGACGTTCGCGCCGCCCTCACAGACGCGCGCTTCGACGCCATCGACGCGATCGGTAAGGCTGCCGCTGAGAACGGCGCAGGCCATGTGCTCGTTGCAGGCGATGTGTTTGACACAGAGGGCCCGGAAGACCGTACGATTGTCCAGGCCGTCTCCCGAATGGCTCGCCATGGCTGCCGCTGGTGGCTGCTCCCCGGCAATCATGATTATGCCAGAAACGGCGGCCTATGGGACCGCGTGATCGGAAAAGCTGCGCCGAATATCACCGTGCTGCGTGACCCCATGCCAGTGGAGATTGACAGCGGCATATGGATCTTGCCTGCGCCCCTCACCCATCGGCATAACCTGGACGATCCCACCAGCGCCTTCGACGCAATGGAGACGCCGGGTGCGAAACTCAGGATAGGGCTAGCGCATGGGTCGATCCGAGACTTCGGTTCCCGCGGGGAAGCAAACAACCAGATCGCGCCTGACCGGGCCAAAGTTTCCGGCCTCGATTACCTTGCGCTGGGTGATTGGCACGGAACTCTCGAGGTAGACAGTCGCACCTGGTACGCAGGGACGCCTGAGACGGATCGCTTTCAGCGCGATGCGCCGGGTCAGATATTGCTGGTCGACGTCGAAACGGGACGTCTTCCAACCGTGACGCCCCTGCGCACTGGGCGGTTCCAATGGCTGAAGCGTGACTGGCGGGTCAACGACTTCGCGGCCTTTGAAGCCGAAAGGCAAACGCTGTGGAACGAGATCGAGCCGTCGGCGACATTGTTGCAGCTTGCGATTGCCGGCGTCACCAGTCTTTCCGAACGGATCAGGGTCCTCGAAATCCTCGAGGCGGATGTTGGCCACCAGCTACGATACCTCGAAGCCCGCACCGACGACCTTGTCGCCCAGCCCAGTGAGGAAGACATGCAGGTCTTGGCAGTGGAAGGCGTGCTTGGCTCGGCCGCGCAGAAACTCAATGCGTTACGGGAGAGTGGGAGCGCCGACGCCGCGATCGCGCGGCGTGCCCTCGAGCGCCTGTTTGTCGAGTTTGCTCGGGGAGATGCCGTATGAGCCTGCGGATCCGACGCCTCGCCATTTCGAACTTCCGGAAATTTCGGGATCCCTTTGCCATCGAGGGGCTGAGCGATGGCCTCAACATCATCATCGAGCCCAACGAAACCGGCAAATCAACCGTCCTGGAGGCCCTGCGGGCTGCCTTCTTCGTTCGGCATTCCACCAAAAACCAGCTGGCGAGCTCCTACGCACCATATGGCGAAAATGTTGCCCCGGAGATCGAGGTCGGTTTTGACATCGCAGGCGAACAATGGAGCGTCGCCAAGAAGCTGCTGAAGTCCCCCTCCATCGAAGTGCGCGGCCCCGCGGGCCGTGATCAGGGAGAGGCGGCCGAGGAACGCTTGCAACAGCTGCTTGGGTTCGAACGTGACAGCAGCCGATCGCGTGACCTCAACACCTATGGCGCGCTTGGCTTACTCTGGGTCGGGCAGGCAGAAGCGTTGGAGGTCAGTGCTCCAGGCCGGATGGTGCGCGATAGCGTTCACGCGACTTTGGAAGCCGAAGTGGGCGCCATTATGGGCGGCGGCTCCTATGATCGTGTTCGCGCCCGGGTAGATCAGCAATATGCTGAGCTTTGGACGGCAACGGGCCGACCAACAGGCAAACAGGCGCTTGCAAAGGAAAGGCTCGAGACGGCAGAAGCCGCATCGAAGATAGCGTCCGAGCGACTAACAGCTCTGGAGGCAAGCTTTTCAGAGCTGGAAAGCGACCGTTCCCGGCTCAGGGTTCTGGAGAAAGAACTAGCGGATGATACGGACACGCAGGCCCGCAAAAATCTCGTAGCTTCGACCGAAACCGCACGGTCAGCGGCCCAGTTGCTCCACACCCGGCGCGCCGAATACCAAGCGGTGGCTGGCAAAGCACGGGGGCTGGAGGAGTTGCTGCAGCGTCATGACGCGGCCGAGGCCGCTCTGACGGTTACGTCGCAGAAAGCCGAAAAGTCCCGTATCGCCCGCTCCGAAATAGCGGCGGAGACGGCGCTCGCTCGTGATCGCGCCAATGCCGCAAAGGCAGCCCACGGCGAGGCCCGGACCAATTATAACGCTGCTCGTATTCTTCTGACCGGCGGTGAGAAACAGGCTGAGGCCGCCCGTATCGCTGCGGCATCAGAGGCCGCGCGCCAACGGCACGGCAAGCTCATCAGCCTGGAAGAGGCCTTATCCAGCGCAAAGGCCATAAAGGCTGCTGGCATTTCAGTCGCCGATCTCGCCAAGCTGGATGAGCTCGACCGCGCCATCCTCAAAAGCCGCATCCAGCTTGAAGCGGGGGCGACGCGGATTGAGCTGGTCGGGTCATCCGAAGGCATCGCCATTCAAGGGAAGCCCCTTGGGGTCGGTGAGCAGATACTGGATGGTGAGACGCGGATCGAACTCGAAGCCGGCGCAGCGCTTATCATTCGCCCACCAGCGGCATCCGCCAGTGCGTCTGCCAGATTGGCAAAGTCGCAAACAACGCTTGCCGATATGCTGACGAAATTGGGGCATTCCGACGTGTCGGCTGCGCGGAACGCCCATGAAGCGTCGCGTCAGGCAGATGGTGAGATCAAAACGCTACTGACCCAGGTCGATGCGCTCACGCAGCCGGACACACTCTTGGATCTGCGCGCAGGGCCAGAGGCACTGAAGCTTCTTGTCGCCGCGATGACTGACGTACCTGCCAGCGGCACGATTGAGCCGCTGGACATTGCTGCGTTGAAGCTCGCGGTCGAGGAGATGGAGATCACGTCCGCCCGTGCCGAAGGCGCTCACGATGCCGCGATAGAGGCTCTGCGTAAACTGGAGGAGCAGGACAGGCCCCTGGCCGCAGCAGAAGTCGAGGCTGCCAGTGACCAGCGGAACGCCACCGCACTGGTTGCCGATATTGAGGCCCATGCAGATTTTGCTACCCTCAGCGACGCCCTCGCCGAGGCGCGCGGCAGCGCAGCCGACCATGCCGTCAAACTTGCAGAGGCCGAGCAAAATGCCTCGGCACATGACATTGCCGCGATCGAGCGCAAAATTGCGGTGATCGATGCACGAGCAGCGGCGGCCAACGGCACGAAGCGCAAGCTTGAAACCGATATTGCTCGTCTTGAGGGTACGATCGAAAGCGAAGGCGGCAAGGGCCTGGCAGAACGTGCAGCCGCCGCATTGGAGGAAGCCGAAGCCGCCAGTCTCGCCTATGGCCGCATCCGCGAGGAAGCAGAAACGATCAAGCTGCTACGCGACACGCTCGAGCTTGCCCGCCTCGAGACCTCCAGAACCTATGTGGGTCCGGTGGCGAAGCGGGCAAAACGACATGTCGAACGGCTTCTGCCGGGATGTGAGCTCAGCTACTCAGAAGATCTGGGCCTTCAGAGCATTATCCGGGGTAACATTGATGAAGGCTGCGGCAATCTGTCACGCGGTACTCAGGAGCAGCTTGGCATCCTGACACGGCTTGCAGTGGCTGACATGCTTCTGGAGCAAGGCAGGCCCGTCTCGCTAATCCTCGACGATCCGCTGGTCTATTCCGACGATGCCCGTCTCGACCTGATGACGGAGATACTCCTCGACGCCTCAAAGCGCATGCAGGTGATTTTGCTGACTTGCCGCGACCGGGCCTTTCGTCATGTCGAGGGCACGCGCTTGTCGCTCAGCCCCACATCGAAATCGGCATGAATGCCCGAGAATAATTGGGCGAAAGGGGCCTGTGAATGTCCGCTTTAGCGAAGTCCGTTCCCGGAAGCGGACTGTCGCGAATGTCCCAGACCTAGCCATTAGAGGGCCGCTTATTACGGATGGCCGCCTGACCACGATGATGGCGGTTCATCAGAACAGTCCCGCACATGGAGTGTGCCCGAGATTGCCTTGGTAGGGAAGTGGTCGAGTGTTGCTCGGCGCATGTCGAGGGCATCCCGGCGGGGAAGCGTTCAGGCTCCATACCAAGGGCGCGGGTATTACGCTTTACCATCGTTGTCAGATCATCCCGGTGGCCCGTGACGGCTGGGCGGATTGGCTCGATCCCACGTGCATGCAGCGCGAGTTCTCCAATATCACTCGAAAGGGAGCCTCTCTGTAGCGCACGTCTATCCACCGCCATCCCCTGCTATCGGCCAGGGCGCTCTCGCCCTCTGTGAGCGATTTCATATGCCTGCCCGGACCGATCAGGATCATGAATCGTTGGCAAGGCATGGCACGTCCCAACGCACTTACGGCCACCATGAAGGCCTCGATCCGCAAACCGGTCGTGGCCCTCTTTAATGACAGCCGAAAAGGCGAAACGCCCGTCGTCCGGAGTAACAACGCGCTGTTCGACGCCAGGTCGGTGGCTTGGCGTGTCCATGGCGATGTGGGCTCGATGATGGTGGGCGGTATCGCCAGCCTCCTGCTGCAGATGCTCCACCCCTCAGTGCTCGCCGGCGTTTGGGATCATTCGAACTTCCGGGCAGACATGCACGGTCGGCTGCGCCGAACCGCCCGCTTCGTCGCAATGACGACCTATGGGGATCGCGCCGCCGCCGAGGCGCTGATCAGCCGCGTTTGCGCCATCCATGACCAGGTAACGGGTATCCTTCCCGACGGTACGCCCTATCGGGCGAATGATTCCGCCCTACTCGCCTGGGTCCATGTCACCGAGACGAGCAGCTTTCTCGATGCCTGGATCCGGTACAGCGAGCCCTTGATGTCGGCTCGCGATCAGGATCGCTATTTTGCAGAGATGGTGCGGATAGGCGAGGCCATGGGTGCTGATCCCCTCCCCCGCTCCCGCGCGGAGGCCAAGGCCCTCATCCAGGCCATGCGCCCGCACTTGCAGAGCGATGAGCGCACGAGGCAAGTCGCGCGGCTGATCCTTGGCGGTTCTGAGGGCACTATGCTCGCCGATCTGCCGCGCCGGTTCGCGACGCAGGCCGCCGTCGATCTTCTGCCCGCCTGGGCGCGGGAGGCCCATGGCCTTTCTGTGCCCATATTGGAACGCCCGCTCGTGAGGGCCGGCACCTTCGGCATTGCCCAGACATTGCGCTGGGCGTTCCGCTGATGACGCAGAGCGACACCATCGGAACGCTGCGCAAAGCCATGGGGGACGCAGCGAACAAGGGCGATTTCGAGCTCGCGGCATTTCTGCGCGACCGCATCAGCATTCTCCGCGGCGCCGGAACCGATGTGAAGGGCACCGATATCGACACTGAGGGCCTTGTTCGGCAGCAGCCCGGCGCCATGGGGCTCGGGACGAGCCAGCAGCGCGCCTCGCCGCCGGAAGGATGGGTCCGCCCGAAAAAGCCCGATCCGATGACCAAGGGTAGGTCGCGACGTGGCGGAGGCCGCTCGCAGGCAGGATCCAAACCGCGCTAGAAAGCGGCAGCTAAGCCCTGGACGCGCGCCGCTTCTTTCTCGACTTGTCCGCAATCTCAACCCAGACCGGCGCATGATCGCTTGTTTTCTCCCAGCCGCGAACATGATTATCGACCCGCGCATCCACCAGTCGATCGGCGAGCGCGGGGCTCAGGAGGAGATGATCGATGCGCAGCCCGTCATTGCGATCGAACGCGCCGCGCCAATATTTCCAGAATGTATAAATCGTCTCGTCCGGGTGGATCATTCGCAATGCATCGACCCAGCCCTGATCGAGTAGCCGAAAATAGGCCGCGCGGACCTCCGGCGCGAACAGCGCGTCGTCCAGCCAGCGCTCAGGGCGCCGCACATCCTGGGCGGTCGGCATGACGTTGAAGTCGCCGATGATCATGGCGGGCAAACCCGTTGCCAGCAACTCGCCCGCATGCGCGATCAGCCGTTCGAACCAGCGCAGCTTATAGTCGAATTTTGGGCCCGGCCGCGGATTGCCATTAGGAAGATAGAGGCCGCCGATGAGAAGACCGTTCACGGCCGCCTCGATATAGCGGCTATGGCTGTCATCGGGATCGCCGGGAAGTCCCCGCCGCGTCTCGTGGATTTCGCCGACGCGCGATAAGATGGCGACGCCATTCCAGCTCTTCTGACCGTGCCAGATCGCGTCATAACCGACGGCTCGTATTGCGCTCAGCGGGAATTTCTCGTCGGGCGCCTTCAACTCCTGAAGGCAGACAATGTCGGGCGCATCCTCCTGCAGCCAGCGGAGGAGCACCGGCAGACGGCCGTTGATGCCGTTCACATTGTATGTGGCTATCTTCACAGGTCGGGTAGTATTTGGTCGGCGCGGCCCCAATGCGCGAGGTTTTTGGACGAAGCTCGCTTCAGCATCTCCTCACCGTCTCCGATATGCCAACGGGCAAGCGTGTCGAGATCGCGCAGTTCCTCCAGGTCAGGGGCACTGCGATCGGTGCAAAGCGCCGGGACCTGGCGCTATAGAACATCACCGCTGTCGCGCCCCGCTGATTGCGCAGATAGTCGATGAAGATGCAGCCGGTTCGCCGTGCCTTGCCTTCGTCTGCGTGCTGCGCGCCCTGGCCATATTCGAAGAGTCCAATCGGTTTCGCCGTCAATTCGCAGCGACGGGACTCGTTCCGTCGCCGCCGGTCCGGGATTGCCGCGCGCCTACTCCGCCTCATTGATATCGCGGGCGAAGCGATAGCTGGTCTGCTCGAACTTAAGCGTGCGAAAGAAGCCATGGGCATTGGCGATCTCGATATCGCTCATCGCCTCGAGCCGGCTGCAGCCGATCTTGCGCAGGGCGGAGGTCGCGGCATCCAGTAATGCCGTCGCTATTCCGCGCCGACGATGATCCTCATCGACCAGAAGCAGGGTGAGACGGCCCACTAGACCATGTTGCACTGTCGCGATGACGGCCCAGCTACAAAAGCCGACCAGCTCGCCAAGTTCGGCCACCGCCATCCCGCCCCGCGCCTTGCGCACCGCCTCAAGATTGCGGGCAATGCCAAGTTCGTCGATCTCCACGCGGGCCAGTTGGTGAAGCAATGGCGCAAGCGCCGCCGCGTCGGCGGATTTCGCTGCCCGGATAATAAGCTCAGGCTTGGCCGCAGGCGCGTCCCGAACCGACGCTTTCTTCCGCTTATCCACTTCGACAGGTTCAGCAACGACGCGGGGCTCGGGAGGCTGGCGTGCGGGAGTCGATGGGATCCCTCGTTGCCCGCTCCTGCCGCTGCGGGCCACTGTGGCGCTCGCCGTGCCGGATGTAGCCCGCTTGCCCCTTGGCCGGATTGCAGACTCGACCTCCGCATCAGGGTCATCCGCTTTGGCCGAGCGAGACTCCGGCTCGGCTCGCTCGGGGGTGTTCTCGGCAGACGCCTTCCATGTACTGGTTGCGCCTTGGCGCAAATATGTCTCGATATCCTCGGGCGTGGCGGTCAGCCCGTCTTCCCCGATCCCGAGCAGCGGCTTGCCATCCACATCTGTCAGTCCGAATTTGCCATAGTCGCCCGTGCCGGGCTTGCGCTTGCGCGATTTTACAAGCTTCAGACCGCGATGCTCGGCCATTCCTCGGAGTTTATCAGCGGAAGTGACATCTGCCATGTCATGACAACGCCGTCGCCGCACGCAGGTTCAGGAGAAGGAGCAACGGGTGGGGACTCGTTCTGGCGCGACGCAGATTCGATCTGGCGCAGGGCCGGGAACGAGGGATTCGCCTGGACGCTGAATGGTCATGCGTGCCTGCCGTATCGCCAATTCCTCGATGATCGACCGCGTCGCCTTCGATGACGACACAAATATCCTGGCTGTCTCGTTTCGGCAGACAGGCAAATATGTCTATTATGGCGTGCCCAGTTCGCTATTCGATGCCCTGTGCCAGGCGGGATCGGCAGGAAGCTTCTTCAACGAACAGATCAAGGGCCGCTTCCCCTGCCGCCGCGACCCCGAGCGCCGAAGGTTCGGACCTAATGCCTAGATTGGGCTGTCACGCTTCGCCGAGTGCCTGATAGACCGACATGAGATGCTGGCCAGCGATCGCGCGCGCCCGGGGCGACCGGATCGTTTCCTCATTGGTCTCGTGCAGCATGGTGAGCATGTCGAGCACTTCCTGCCGCGGCGTTCCCGTTTCCAGCAATTGCATGCCGATGAGGGTCAGGAGATTACCCCATAAAGTGATGGCGCCTTCCGCGAAGGTGGCATCGTCGTCATCATTACTGGGTGGGCGAGCTATATGATCCGCCACCGCCTCAGGCTCGCTTGCGTGCGGGAGCCTTGGCAGGCGTTTTGGCGGCGGGCTTTTTCGCAGGCGTCTTGGTATCAGCCTTGGCCACGGGCTTCTTGGTTGCAGGCGTCTTCGCGGCCTTGGCACGGCCCCCGCCCCCTGAACCTCCGAGTGAATTCTTGAGAGCCGCCATCAGGTCAACGACATTGGATCCGCGCGGATCGCCCGTACCTGCGTCGTCTGAATCGATGTTAAGTGTCTTGCCCTTCTTCTTGCGCTCGATAAGATCCTTGAGCGCATCGACATAACGGTCGTGGAAGTCCGTCGCATCGAATTTGCCGGTCTTCTTGTCGATCAGCGTGGTGGCAAGGTCGAGCAGTTCCTCATCCGGGTCAGCATCACCGATGTCGCGAAAATAGCTGGCTGCCTTGTTCACCTCATCGGCATAGCGCAGCGTCTCCATCACGATGCCGCGCCCGCAGGCCTTGACCGAGACGACATATTCGCGTCCCCGCATGGCAAGCTGGCCGAGACCGATTTTTCGGCTGCGGCGCAGCGCCTCGCGTAGCACGATGAAGGCCTCTTCCGCCAGGTCATCGGCGGGCACGACATAATAGGGTTTTTCGAAATAGATCATGTCGATGTCATGGGCGTCGACGAACTGTGTGAGTTCCAGCGTCTTCTTGCTCTCCAGCTTGACGCCCTCGATCTCCTTTTCATCGAGGAGAACATATTCGCCCTTGGCATATTCAAAGCCTTTGACGATCTCGTCGACATCGACGGGGCCGATGCCGGGGACGACCTTCTCATATTTGATCCGCTTGCCGGATGGCTCATGGATCTGATTGAAGGCGATCGTCGCGCCGCTCTTGGTTGCCGAATAGATTTCCACCGGGATCGATACGAGAGCCAGCCTGATCTGGCCTCTCCAATAAGGGCGTGCGGCCATGGTGCATCTCCTGAGACGGGTTTGCCCTCTTCAATCGTTCAGCGGGATGACCGTTCCGTGATCAGGCAACGAGTCAGGCTTACGCGTCGGCGATGTTGGTGAAGAAGTCTACAGAGTCCCGGTCGGTAAGCCGCGATGCCGGAAGCCGGGAAAGGCCTGTGCCGCAGACAAATGCCAGCTTACGTGACCTTATGCCGGGCATGGCCATGAAGGCGCTGAAGGGCTGACCGATATCCTGGCTCTGGATGCTCATGCCGGTGATTTCGACCAATCTACGGTTCCCCGGTCCGAGCTTGCTCAAAGCGGCGCGACAGCAGGCCCCGAACCTCCTGAATCCTTTGGTCCGAAGAAGCCGTGCATCACTGCCCGAGAAGCCGTTTGGGACCGTCGTATTCAATCTCGAAGACGGCGTCCATGGCTACCTCCCGGCTTCACGCCAACCTTTCCAGTCATTTTCTATCGTCGGTTTGCACCCTCTTTGCCCGCTACGGTATCGTCTTCCTTTCCGATACGTGTTGAGGTCTCGGGTTTATAGTCCGAAGGGATGCTTGCACCGCTGACGGGATCCCGCTTGGGTTCGCGATCCAATGTGTCGCTGGGACGGCGGGCGGCGCCCTCCGGCTGGTTCCCGGTTGAGATATTGGGATGGGGCTGGGTGTCCGTTGGCACGTGCCGTTCCTGCCTGGCTTCGTCGGTCATGATGTCTTGCCTGCGTCAGGATTCCAGTTCCTTGGCCACTGCATCGACGCTGGTGCCGACGCGCGAGACGGTATCTTTCAGCGTTTCGGCGGAAACATTGAAGCGGTTGGTCCAATATTGAAGCTCATAATCTTCATGGACATTGACGCGCTGGGCGTCCTGCGGGCCGCTCTTGGCCTTATCGTCGGACATTTCGCTCTCCTCGATGTGCGTTTCTATCTCAACCTGCCGGAGAGAGGCTCTGTTCCACGGGTCCGTCCGGCCCGTCGCGCGTTGAACCGGCGTGATGCTTGTTCGTTTGGACAATCAGGCGATCAGAAAGGATTTGAGACATGGACGTTGCGGCGACATCGGCCATCGAACGCATCGCGCGGGTGCTGGCGGGCAATCAGCTCAGCGCTAACGCCGAAGGGAGCGAGGTCCATGCCTCCCTCTCCGTCGAGATGGAATGGGAAAGCCATATCGAAACCGCAATCGCCATATTGAAGACCCTGCGCGAGCCGGATGCGGACATGGCTGCTGTCGGCGATGTCGCTAACTGGCAAAGGATGATCGCCGCCGCCATTGGCGAGCCTCGCGAGCTGGCCGACGGCGTCGACGTCGTGGATGAGATCGCCCCGGAGCACGAGCTGGTGGATCGCACAGAACATGACATGCAGCGGAAGGCCGAGGCGAATGCCAACCCTCTCGCACCTCCCACCAATAATGGAGCAGGTAGCTAAGGTGGCAGCCCCGGTGCGAGGAGTGATCCATGAACAAGTTTCCCCCGCTGCGTCCGATAGTGATGGAACGGCTCCAGCCTTGAATCGGAAAGAGCGACGCAAACGCGCCCCTGCGAACAAGAAAACTGGAAAACCGGTTCCCTGTTCGTGCTGCGATCACGCATTTTCGCACCCGAATGACGTCTCCGCTGTGGAGACGCCTCATTCTGATCAAGACGAGAACGCAGAAAAGATAACCTTCTATTCCTAATGTCGGCCGGATCGACCGATATAGGATCAAGAATCAGTAGCGCCTTCGCTTATAGATCAAAAACCAGGTGCATAATGATCGATAGAACCACTCCTAATCGACCATCCTCCGGCATTGGCCACTCATCCTTCGCGCGGCGGTGTAAGTGGTTCAATCTCCCGCCTCGCACGGTCCCATATTTCCTCTGTGACAGCGGACCGCCTCGTTCGCGCGGTCATCGACAGACGTGATCGGGTCGCGCCTGCAAGTTTTGCCCAATGCTCGCCACAGAAACGACGGACCCGGTTTGCAGGATTTTGGCAGCTGACAATAAGGCAGGAGGCGGCCATCTGAAATCCTTAGGCCCCAGGCGAGATCCTTGCGGCTCGATACTGTATTCACTATGCGGCCGCCAGGGTCATGGCTAATTAACGAGGCTGGGGCCGACGGATCCCACCCAACATGACCGGATGCCTATGAATCTCCTCGACACCGATCTAGCGTTGCCAATCGTAGGTGCCATAGTTTGCGGCGCCATTATCGGCGCGGAGCGGGAATATCGCGCCAGCCCTGCGGGCTTCCGAACACATATCCTTGTCAGTCTGTCCTGCGCCTTGCTTATGCTTGCAGCCGTCCATCAGGTGCGCTGGCTTAGCGATACTCCTCCAGAAATCATCAGGATTGACCCAGTCCGTATGGCGCATGGCGTCCTGACAGGCATTGGTTTCCTTTGTGGCGGCGTCATCTTCCGGGAGGGCTTCGGTGTCCGCGGTTTGACAACGGCCGCGTCACTGTGGACAACGGCAGCGCTCGGTGTCCTTTTCGGCATTGGTTTTTTTGCCTTGGCCATAGCCGGTACAATAGCCACCGTTCTGGTCCTGGCTGCGGTGCGAGCGTCCGAGCATTTTCTGCCCCAACGTCGCTACGCGATGGTGAAAATTCGATACCGCCGGTCATCCTCCATTTCCCACGAGACGCTCCATGTTCAGCTTAGGAACGGGGGCTTGAACGCCTCTTCAGTTTCCCAGAAACTGGATGATGACGTTGTGGAGTGGAGCGCCAGGGTGAGCGGTGACACCGAAGCGAAGATGGAAAGCATTACTCGCCAATGGCGCGACAGTCCCGACATCGCGGGGTTCGACTATATCCCTCACGACCACTGACCCGCCAATTTTCCAGCGTTATATCCGGGCCCTTGAACCGGAAGACGGCAGCGTCAGATGCGGCGTCAGCACGTGCCATTCCCGCCGTCCAGCACGGGATATGAGGAACCGCGCTCCTCCTTCGCTGTTCGGCAAGCAGGGAGACACTATATGACGAAGAACGACGAGCCTGCAGATGCGGCCCAACCGAAGACGCCCAACGCCGGTCCGCGACCCGGTGGAGCAGCCAAGGGCGGGAATGCGTCCCAACCAGAGGATCCCACTAACCCCCGGGACGCCGCAGCGCGCGCCAAGGCCTCGAATGAAGAGATGAAACGGCGAGGGTTCGGCGACCATAAGGGAGAGGCGTTTGGATCGGACGGCACCGGTTGAACGATCGGCGATATATCTCTGCTGAGGATCGGGTTGACGCAGAAAAGGCAAAGGCCGGAATGGCGAAGCACGGTAACAAATAGGTGGTAATGGACGCTATGACTGAAAGGCCAGATCTCGACCGTTTCGTCGTAGCGCAAAATCATGTCTACGAAACAGCGCTTGGCGAGATTCGGCGTGGCGCCAAACGTACCCACTGGATGTGGTTCATCTTCCCGCAGTTGGCGGGGCTGGGCAGCAGCGAAATGGCGCAGCGTTACGGTATCGTCTCGCTTGATGAGGCACGAGCCTATCTTGTTCACCCGGTATTGGGTGAGCGCCTCAGAAGGTGCACGACGGCCCTGCAGGATCTGACCATGGCAAAAGCGGACGCGGTTTTTGGCGAGGTGGATGCGATGAAGCTGCGGTCCAGTCTCACCCTGTTCGTGCAAGCTGGCGGCGGGCCGTTGTTCGACGCTGCCTTGGCGCGCTGGTTCGGCGGCCGAAAGGACGAAGAAACCCTAAGGCTTCTCGGCCTCTCCGTCACGTGACGACATCACCGCGCGCCGCAACTTGAGCGCGCTATGTGGCCTCAACGCGGCTGAGATTCAGCGTGGCGCTACGTTGACTCGCTCCGACTCATTGTCATTGATTCGCGCGCGCAGGGCGGCAGGATCGCGCAATGGACCGATCAATCACCCACAGCTGTGGCCACGAACAGAGCCACTTTGTCGACGGCACTTTTGCGGCCGATATCGACCGCATGACAGCCCGGCTAGCGCGCCAGCGGTGCAGGCAATGCCGCGAGGGCGCTGCGGCCGCCCGTGCTGCCGTCAATCTCCTCGCGCTCGGGGCGTTGGTTCTTCCTCCTCTCGAAGGCAGTCCCAGGCAAGTTGCATGGGCAGAGAAGCTACGGGCCGCTCGGCTGCCGACCGTGATGAAGACCAGCCCCACTGCGCCGGCAAGGCTGGCAGAGGTGCGGGACGCGAAGTGGTGGATCGAGGTCCGCGCTATGTCCGACGCGCAGCTCATCGCCTCATTTGACACTGCGGCGGCTATCACAGTTTCGGTATGACGGAGGCCTTATGGCCGACCCTTATCGCTTCTCCCGGAACATGCGGGCTTGGCGCACGCTTCCTCCTTCATGGAGGATCACATGCACAAAGAAGACAATGGCCAGGAAACCCATCTCAGCAAGACTGAGGCGCGGGGCGGCTCGCGCAATAAGGTCAATCGAACAGCACTGGTAGGAGGCCTAGTGCTGGTTCTCATCGCCTTCGCAGTCATATTGGGCTTTGGCCTTTTTCAGACTGACCGAACCGGCGCCGACGAGATCAGTGCGGATAACACCGCTGTTAACGAGTCTCACTAGCTGACGATCGTCCAATCTGACTGGGTGCCTCGGTACATCGGGAACCGGGGCACCAATCGTAAAGCTGAGGATAAACAGCTTCAGTTCAGCCGATACGGCACCCCGATACGCCTTGGAGCCGATGCACGGCGGGCAAGAACCCGTTCTACGAACCGTCTGGCAGCGCCGTCATCGTCGAACGAGACACGCACCCCGGTTCCCGATGTACCGAGCCTGCCCCAACACAGGTCCACGACCCAATGACCGAAGAGGTCGCCCGCGATATGGACGCTGTAAGCCCGCGCTACATTTTTGGCATGATCTACGGCCCTGAGGTCGCAGCGCCAATCCGTGAGAGGTGTTGGAAGCGTGATCATGCGGCAAGGTAAGCGTCCCCTCCCCTACCCGTCCAACGCAGCTTCTGAATCAGTTGCCTGCCATTGATTCAGGCAAGCGATCAAGGGTCCGCGAGAAACTCGTCGACGCCCGCGTCAGCTTTGACAGGTTGGCGGTAGAGGTCCTGAGCGCGCTTGATGCTGTGACGAACGGAGGTCAGTTTCACTTCGTCCCCTTCCACAGAAAGGACCACGGCTCCCCCATCGGCCAAGGACTCAGTGATGTCGCGCAACATCACCGGCCTGACCACGACGGATGAGTCGGGCAACCCGACGAACCTCAACCTCCAGAGCGGCTATCGCGTCACGTCGCAAACCCTCCAATGGGCAACAGGCATTAACCGGACCTGTTGATCCCTGGTTGAGCAAAACGCGGTATGTTGCTCCAAAGAGTTTTAGGAGAGGCTGTATGATGAGCGCCGTGCTCGACGAGCACCTGGGAATCGTCCGTAGCGTCTCGATCGGATTTACGGCCGACGACGAGGTTCAGACCTATGCCGATCAGATGTTGGCGTTCAAATCGGCCGCCAAACGAAAATCGAAGCCCTTCTTGCACTTGGTCGATGCTCGCCATGCCCAGGTACATAGCAAAGAGGCTGCTGCTGTGCTCAACGCTCTTGCTGCTGAGTGGCATGATCCTAAGGATCGGACGGCCGTCATTGTCGAATCTTCGCTGCAAAAGATGCAGATGAACCGCACGAGCACCCAGGCAGGGGCATTTGGCAGTGAGGAAGCTGCCCTCCAGTGGCTGCTAGATCCCAATGCTGTCGTGCTGGAACGAGTGAGGGCGACCTGAAATGCGAACCGTCTCATTCGATCCCCATAGCGGCGTCGTTACGACCATTTGCACCGGTGCCAGCCAGCCCGAAGAACAGGCGGCATATATCGCCGATCTCCACGCCGCGATGATTCGCTCCCGGCAGAAGAATGGCCGCGTCATGCACTTGGTTGATCACCGTAACGGCGTCATCCAGACACAATTTGGTGGAGAACGTCTCGCGAGGCGGGAATCTCCGAGGCAAGCGTGCGATCGCACTGCGATCCTTGTGAAACCTGGCTATTCGAACCTCTCCTTGTCGAGAGGATCATCGATGGGCGAAATTCGCTTCTTTAGCGACCACCAGGAAGCCCTCGCGTGGCTGTCGGCTGCAGTCTTGAAGCCGTTGCCCGCCGTGATGTCAGCCTGATCGCTAGGCCGGGATGGGGCCGGCGACCGGGGCCTCAGTCAATACCGCTTGCGGCTCATCACGAGAGTTGGTGCCAACAAGGAGGCCCGCCGCCAGTATGCGAAGGCTGGCATCAACGTTCCGGCCACGCTGACCGAATATAACACCGGCCCCCCCTGCCCAGCTTGCAACGGCCAAGGAAATCCTCAACGGCGTGGTTATTAGCTGCCCGTCGAGGGTAATGTCGCTCTAATTGAGTGTGGCATTGCCGCGCTGAGCGATGATCACATATTCCCGAAGCCGCCACCACTCCGCCGCAGTTCGGAGCGCGCCCTCTTCAACCAATCCACTATAGATTTCATCAAAATCCGCGATAGCGTGGTCGCCATGGCGTGAGACGAAATCGAGAGCCACATCGAGCATCAGGGCTGTCCCAGGTAAAGACATCGGCTTACCTCCCGCGATCATAATCCGTCTTTTCAGACGGTTAAGCACCGTATAGCCCCATTTCTCGGAGAGAGCTACACCCCACCCTAGGGCGAGAAATCGCCTCAGTAGCTCTCTCCACCGGGTGGTATCCGAAAGGTGCTCAACCTGCTTCCCCTGAGAAAAGCCGTGAAAAAAAGACCCGTCCGCGGCCGAAGCTACGAACGGGCCAGCAGAACTCTTGGTCGTACGACTTTGAGCCCTTCGGGTCGCAAAGCCACATTAACCGAAAATGAACCAGTCGAAAAGGACAGAATGGTCCCGCTTGGGTGTCCGAAATCACATGATATTGGACCTACTGGTCGAACTTGGCCTCATCATGGCGGTGCTGACCGGGGTTGCGAAACATCGATATCGACGCAAAAGTGAATACGCGCGTTGATAGGACATGTTGTTGTTTGTTCACGATGGGCGCATGGTCTTTCACAATCGTTCGAGAGGATTTCTGCGTGACGGAAGTTATCCCTTGGGACAGCGCTGCGGCAAATGATGACGGCCCATGCGGAACACTTCGAGAAGTCGTGCTTCGATGGAAAGGTATGGTCAGTCGCGATCATGAGGCCTTAACTGGCGTCACAATTTCATCGCCCCTTCTCCTTGAAGGATGGCCTGTAGCCCGAACTGAAATATCTCCGCAGGATCTTGACGAACTTGCGGATCGCATTAGTCGCCCTTGAACCTGGACCAGCGTTCGGCGGAGAGCGTCCGGTCTGCGCAGCGAAAAGAATTGGAATGATATCTGCCGTGGGTCGGCGACCGACGGGCAGCTATGCCCCTCTACCCGCCAGTAACCGAACAGTCTGAAATGCGGCCTTTGCGCCATCGAATTGCCGGACCGCGCGCCAGCGACGCTAGTTGTCATATGGGGAGTCAATGCATTTACTGGCGTCGGTTAGTCTGGATGCTCCGGCTGTCTGAAATCCGTATTGCCACAGGTTAAAGCGAGGAACAGACAACAGTCTTCAGCTTTTCAAACCCTATGGCACACTATCACTTGAACCTCTTCAATGACGCGGATCTCATGGATGAGCAGGGCCGTGATTTCCGGGATCTCCCAGCTGCGAAGGACGAGGCGATACGCAGCGCGAGGGAGTTAATGGCCGAGCATCTTATGCAGGGGCGTCCGATCGATCTTGATGACCGCATAGAGATAGCCGATTGCGATGGCAAAACCCTGGCGACAATCGCCTTCCGAGAGCTGATTACAATCAAAGACCGCCGGAATACCCCGCGGTAGCAAATTATCATGATTCATGTTGCCATTTGACGCCTCTGGCGTTTTTGGTCGTGCGCTCAGTTGCGCCTTTCAACTACGGAGGATCCCATTTCAGCTCCATGTCGCGCTGCGCTCCAGCTCTTCGTTGAGCGACTGCTGGCACGCTCAGTTCTCACTGATGAAGAGCAGAAAGCCGTTCTCGCTCTCGAAGGGCATCCGATCGAAGTCCGAGCGCGTCAGGATTTTGTGCCACTGGGCGAAGAGACGTTCTTTTGTTGCCTCATTGCTTCAGGCTTGGTGGCCCGCGTAGGGCAGGTTAAGAATGGCCAGCGACAAATCACCGCTTTTCATATCCCGGGCGACATGGCCGATCTCCACTCTGCGGTTCGGCCACTAGGCATTGGCGGCCTGACCGCCCTTACAGATACCGTCATAGTGCGCATCCCCCACACCGCCGTTCGGGCGCTGGCGCAGCGTTACCCTGCTCTTGCTGAGGCTTTCTGGCGTGATTGCATCCTTGATGCAGCGATCCTCATGCAATGGGCGATTAATGTCGGCAGGAAAGATGCTCGTTCTCGCCTTGCCCATGTGCTGTGCGAAATGGCGGTTCGTTATGCAGGTCCAGGCCGCGAGCCGCTCGCCGAATATAGCTTCCCAGTGGTTCAGGAACATTTGGCAGATGCGACCGCGATGACTAGCGTGCACGTCAACCGCAGTCTGAAAGCGCTTCGCGACGATCGCCTCGCCACCGTGAGACAGGGGATGGTGCAAATCCACGACTGGGTAGGGTTAATGAAAGTCGGCGAGTTCGATCCAACCTACCTTAATGCAGACACCCAACCTGATCGGCAAAGACGCCTGATTTTCAATTGATCGGTCCGGGGACCCCTACGGACTTGTACCAATATCCCTCCCGAGACGGCCGAGGTATCATTCACAAGGTCGGTGATGGTCCGCGATCGGCACGGGAAGCTCCTCCGGATCATCTGCATCAATGACGGGCGGGTCCAACTCATCCTTCGTATGTTCGCCGCCCGCTGGACCTACTACATCGCTGCCTTCTGAGTTTCTCTCATCAGCGGCGGGCTTGGCGAGGTCGGGATTGCCGAACGCGCTACGGGGATCGGGATCCCGGCGTGGCGCGTCTGCCGGTGTAGATGTCTCAGTCATATGGCCTCCGTGTATCAGACGACAACACGGCCTGTGCCCATGCGTTCCCGCGCAGAAGCGCGCGCATCGGACATCCTGCAACCATCCCGTCTCTTCCGGCGTTGTGGCTATGATCAAAGACCGGGATATGCGGCTCATTCCCTGTCTCGTGCACCAGCCACGCCAGGTTTTCTGCAGAACCATAAGCAGTGTCCGCAGCCAGTCGCGCAGGCCAGACTTCGAACTGGTCCTGAACGCGATCGATCATCCGCTGTCCCGCAGGCAACTCAGCCTGACACCGCCGCGCTCGCTTCCACATCCATGACGACGGCATTCTTAAGGTCGATCAGATAATTGGTGCAGTAGGCGAAAAACGCCTGACCGCCCTTGGCGCTGGTCCAGCGCGCGGCAGGATCGGCAGGCGACAGGACCTTCGGAACACAGGCGTCGCGGCGCCAAAGTCAACATCGTCCAGCACGGCCAGATATTCGTTCACAGCATGGTTGGTCACCTCTGGCGGCAAGGGCTCATGTCCGACCATGACACTGCCAACGATCTTGCGAACATCATTCTCCGCGACGAGCACCGGGGACGCATTTCCACTCACGGCGAAGCGATAGTCCGTAGAGGGTCGTTGTAGTTCAACGCGGGAAGAACAGGGTTTTTATTGATGTTCGATTCTGACGGGCGCGATAGCAAGCCAGTCGGTCCGTTTCCCACCCCCTGCTGGCGTTACAGGCGCGGATCAGCCTCGAATGGGCGGTCTCAAACCGGACGGGGTCATAACGGCCACAACCCGACCGGTGTCACTCCTTTCGGCGTTGCGCTCAGCGGATGACTACAACCTTGATCTGTAGGGCATCAGCGACGGACTTCCAAATCTGATCGCTAGTCCAGGTCGGCAGCCCGTCACGCTTGCCCAGAGCCAGGCATACGCGGTCGCCAATCGACAGACCCGCCCCCGCCGTCGCGGCCCGCAGTCGCCCTGCCAGTTGTGCAATAGCTTTATCCACGGGTACGATTGTCATGGGCAGAGGATCGAGCATCGCATCAATCTCTTTCTCCGGCATACCGGCATATACGAAGTGGCTTACAACCTCCGCATAGTTGACAGCGCTTATGCGCGCGTCTGCGATCACAGCTGCGACCTTCGTCGCTCCACGTTCACCCTTCAGCATGGCAAGGAGTGCCGAAGCATCGAGTACCACCTCGGTCACTCGCCACTCTCTTCGCGACGTTTGGCGAGAAAAGCGTCGACAGACGCATCAGGGTTGTCTCCAGTGTAACGCTTGGCAAGCGCTTGAGCACGTGCCACCGCCTGCGCCGCTGTTCTCAGGATTACACCGTCGTCTGTTTCGTCGAGATAGATCGCACCACCCTCGTTAAGGCCAAGGCGTCGCCGTATGTCAGCGGGCAAGCTCATGCGCCCATTGGGCGTTACGTTGATTTGATGGGTCACTGCGCCCCGTTCCTGCCTAGAGCCGTTAGAACAATTAGTGTACCTCAAAAGAGATTCTGTGGCAATGAAGCAGTCCCGTGCCACAGCACCCTCTTTTTACCCAACACCGTGAACCGGTTCAGATGTGCTCCGTCACTCTGGGGTGTGCCCCATCCTTACGTAACAGATCTCAGGGCAAAGGTGTCACTTTAGCATGGGTTTTGAGGTTTTTTGACATGTGGAGGACCACATCTTTGATTCTAACGTGACATATTTCGAAATTTTGCGTGAAGGGGCATAGGGTCGGGTACATCCGGGTGAGTTCGATGGACCAGAACGTCGATCGGCAGCTCGAAGGCGTGGATGTCGATCGGACGTTTATCTATGCGGCCGGGGAAACGCCCCCCCCTCCACACAATATCGGCGACGCCACCATCAAGAGCAAAAAGGCATACCAAAACCGTTACAGGTCACTGTGGTCAGAGGCTGAGATCGAGTTCGAGAACCGGCACTGGCAGTTCCGGCTTGGCGTTCGGCTGCGCGGCGGCGTCCATGGCGGATGTCTTGCCGCCGGGATTGCGGGTGACGTCCCTCTCAAGGGCTTGGACGTTGTCGACCACCAGGGTTGCGGTCTCGGCGATGCGCGTCACCGCGACCAGGAAGGACTGTGTGGTGTTGAGCATCTTTTCGCGCTCGCTCATCAGCACGATGCCTTTGTCGGCAGTCATACCCTGCGCGATATGGACGTTTATCGCATAGGCAAGGTCGAGGCGCTCAAGCATGGTGTCGCCCCGGCCAAGTTCATGACGCTGACCGTCGCCGGTCAGAACCGTAATGTTGTCGCGGCCAATGACAGCAATATGAGCGATATCGCCGTTGAGCAGGCCGCGGTCGCGGTCATTGTCGGTCCATCGGATGCGGTCGCCCTCGAACAGGCCGATCTCCTTGAGCTGGTAAATCGACACGGCATCATGGCTGAGGTTACGGGCGAGTTTGTCGGGCAGGAACTCCCGCACTGTCCCATCAGTCATGCCGAGTATGACCTTATCTCCTTCCGCCGATCGGACCTCGCCGCGATCGCCGCGCGCAAAGCCCTGGCGCGGCAGATTGGTGCGGAACTCCACAATCCGGCCTTCCTGATAGCCGCGCATCTGCCGCGCGCCCTCGCGGGTGACGGTTACGCGGTCGAGGACAGTCGTTTGCTGCGCCTCGCCCACCAGCTCGCCTCTGGCCAGTCGTTCGTCCTGCACCGCTGCATTGGCCGCACTGCGCATGGCCCGGCCCGACGCCAATAGCAGCGTCCGGTCACGCTCAGCCTGCGGCGCTGTCACCCAGAGGCGAGCGGCAGTTTCCGGCCCCTTGGCGAACGGCACTTCCAGCGTGTCTGGCTTCAAAATCTCGAAGGCAAGGCCCATGTCCCGGCTCTCCAGCGCCGCGTTGAGTCCCTGCATCTGGGGAGACTGGGCGCGCAGATTCTCGGTGACAATGGATGTGGCGAGCCCTTCCTTCTGCAGAAGCTCGAACGGCTTGCCCGCCTCGATGGCGGGCAACTGACGGACATCGCCAGCGAGGACGAGCCGGGCGACATCGGTTCTGTTTGCGAGGTCGATCAGGCGGGCGAGGCGCTCATTTCCAATCTGAGACGCCTCGTCCACCATGACTACCGACCCGGCCAGACTGGCGCGAGACTCGGCGACCTGCGCCGGAGTAGCCGATCCATCGAGCACCCGCCGGAACCGACCGAGGAAGCTATCCACGGTAGAAGCCGGCGCATCGAGCTTTGCCCCGAAATCGCGCGCGGTTCGCCCCGCATGGGCCAGCGCAAAGACAGCGCGCCCTTCCTGTTTCATCAGATGCGACACCGGCATCATGGCGGCGGATTTACCAACACCTGCGCCGCCCTGAACAAGGTGCACGCGGTCATGGGACTGGAGCACATCGGTGCCAGCAATCTCCTGTCCGGTATTGAGCCGGCGAAGACCCAGATCACGGGCGGCCTGCTGAAGATTGGCAGCAACCGTGTTGCCCTGCGCAAGCGGGGCGACGGCGTCGCGCCCTGCATTGGCCAGGTCGATAACCCGATGCTCCAGTCTGAGGGCAGCCTCGGTCGTGGTTAGTCGCTCTCCGCCGATGAGGAGGCCTTTGTCGACCAGTGCCCCGATCCGTGCCTCAATGTCCGTGACGAGCACCGGACCGCCACGCTCCAGCGCGGTTCGGATTAGATCATTGCGATCGAAGGCTGCTTCGCGCTCGCCCAGGTCCCGTGCCGCCGATGCCACAGCCTGCGCTGCCGCATATTCAGTAGGACAGAGCCTGCCATGCCGCTCCGGCACCAGCGCATCGCCATCGCGCGGGGTCAGGCCCATCGCGCTGGCTATGGCGACACCTTTCGCACCGATGCCACGCACGCCGTCCAATATTCTCGACCAGATCGTTTCTTTCCGACCCGATCGCTCAATCGCGGCGTCAATCAGGTCGCGTCCGTCGAAGCCAACGCGCTCGGCGGTCGCCTGCCAGGCCGCGTTTCGCGCCTCCGGGCTGAACTCAGGGTTCTTGGCCTGCCGGGTAGCAAGCGCCGCCAGCTCGCGCTCGCGTGGACTACGGCGGTCCTCTTTGGCCAACGCTTCGAGAATCTCCCCGCGCCTGGTGGAGAAGGCCTCGATCACATCGCGCGAGATACCCTTGATCTCGAAGGCCCCACCGATCGGGTTGCGGGCTGGCACCGTCTCATAGCCCAGTGCCTCGATCCGCGAGCGCAGTTCGGCATTATGGACAGCGCCTATGAGATGCTGGTTGCGATAGAGCTGGTCATTGTGGACAGCATGCCATTTGCCGTCGGACGCCTTGGTGGCATTGGCGATGACGGCATGGACATGGAGCTGCGGCTCATTGTTGCGGTTCACATCATGCAGGAAGGTCGCCGCGACCATATTGCCTGTCTTCTCTGCCACCTGAACGCGGGCCTTTGGATCCCAGACCCGCGCTTCGACAATATTCTTCTCGGCCCAGCCCAGCGTTGCATTCACGGACTCCCGGAAGGCGACGACGATCCGCTCATCGCGCGCCACCAGCGCCAGGAGGGATATCGACTTGGGCGCCGAGAATGTCAGGTCGACACCGGGGCGGTGTTCGCCATGCACGATGGGAATGCTGCTGCCGTCAGGCAGCTTGCCGGATAGCACGGCGACAAAGCCCTGTTCGTCCACTCGTCCGCGCAGGTCCAGTGCCTCTGCGCCACGACCGATCCATTGGCTGGCCTCGGTCAGTTCGGACGAGGTGTAATAATTGTCCTGCGAATAATATTGGCCAGCCCCGCTGGCGGAACTGACGGCGGCAAGGTTGATCATCGGCTTGCCCTCGCCGAACGGACCGATGGCCTGCGATACTCGTCTGGGATGCTGCAGTCTGTGACGCCATATCGATCGTTGATGACCCCGCAGATTTGACGGGTGTCCGTAAGCGTCCGACTGGCAACATATTTGCCCAGCCACGGGACAAGGCCGGCGGTGATCAGGAACAGCAGGATCGCGCAAAATGCCGTGAGAAACCCGCATCCCAACAGGAAGCGAAATGCCAGCACCGTGTCATCGCCCAGCACGAGATTGTGTTGGGTACGCGGCACCTTGGCGGCGGCGTGAACGGCATCGAGCCGATCCTGGATCGCGGACAGCTTTTCGCCCTGCGCGTCGTTCAGCCTGCCCTGCATACCCGCGATGGCCGCCTGAACCTCGGCAAGTTTCATCAGAAATGGCTCATAGGATTTTCGGTTGATGTCGTTGA
This sequence comes from Sphingobium sufflavum, assembly GCF_021403115.1. Classification (GTDB taxonomy): domain Bacteria; phylum Pseudomonadota; class Alphaproteobacteria; order Sphingomonadales; family Sphingomonadaceae; genus Sphingobium; species Sphingobium sufflavum. Next base: position 37,019 of record NZ_JAJSSH010000012.1, on the reverse strand, counting down.
TCCGCGCCATCAGATTTTCCTGAGCCTGGCGCACCGCCTCCTCGCTACCCACAAAGGCATCGAGCAGCTTCTTCTCATGGCGCTGGTTGGCGCGCTGGCTGCGGTCCAGTTCCAATATCGCTTCGCGCACCTGGATCGTGAGCGAATTCACGCTGCCTTCGATCCGCGGGGCATCGTCCGTCTGGAAAGATAGCCGACCGCCATCATAGGCTTCGATCGCCTCGTCGACTGCAGCCTTGACAAGCTCAGGACGTGACATGCCCTTGGCCGCTGCGACCCGATCAATGTCCCGAATCTTGGGTTCGTCATATTTGACGTTGATCTGCGTGAGTTTCATCGCCGCACCCGACGACGGAGTGGCGATAGACAGCAACACATTGATCTATCTAGATTATAGCGGAGCGACGCGCCATGATCCAAACCTGCGTGAGCTTTTCGTCCTAGGATATCCGGTCGGCTACCGGGTAGAACCCCCTTTCTATGGGCCTTTTGCCAGCCCTTGCTGACACTAGCCAGTAGCGTGGTGTGTGCCTCCCAATATGAGAGATCATCTGGCGTTATAGATTGGATGTCAGGGCATCCTTTGAAGTTCCGCGGAAAGGGTCCGGTGGAAGCAGGACGGGCTGTTACCCTTTCGGGGAAATCGGTATCGGGTGAAACGCGCGTCATGCGGAAAGCTCCAACGAGGACAAGAAACACAAGGGGGCGGATGTGGCTGCGGTAGCGCAGGTCATAGCCCTTCTCCAGTGACGGACCTCTGACTATTTTGGAAAGCACCAACGCGCATCGTCGCCGAATAAGCAGCCGGACGGCTGCCCTATCTCTTTCATTTGCGATGAGCTCCGAAAACGGCGCTGTCGCGCTGGATCGCTGAGCCTGCTCACGAGGATAAACAACGTAGCGGTTGAAGACGCAGGCTCATCTCCAATTCCAGGACATCTTCCCAAATGGTGCAATCCCCGCTAGCACTGCTCCTGCCCTCCGGTCTGTCCCGGTGGGTGAGGCGTAGGAACCTCTTATCGCAAACGCCGGCCAAAGCTATTTTGGCCGGGTGGCCGTCGTATGTCCAAGGCTCTGCCCAAAATGGCGGCGCCTTGTGTTTGCGCAGGGTTCCTAACACCCGGCTTTCAGTCGGTGCCTCCAAGATCATTCGGAGGCGATATGCAGCGTTGGACCACCCTACCCTTCTTTATAGTCATGCTCGCTAGCTGCGGCACCAGCGAGGCTGACTATGCCGACGCCGTAAAGCGCCACTGGTTCAGTGAGCAGGCGGCCGCGAGCCGTGATGCTGCCTTCTATGCCGATCATGCTCGCAGCTTCGAAGAAGGTGCACGTCGCTCCGCCGCCATCGCCCGCGAACTCGGGACCGACAATGATGTTGGCAAAAGGGCTGCCGAGGCCGCGCAAGGCGATCGGGCGAAGGAAGCGGATGCGGCCTATATGGCGAAGTCCAGTTTCGAGAGCCTGACCGATCGTCGCTGTGTATCCGCAGCACCGCGCCCCGGAGAAAATTGCGAGATGTCCATCAGCATCCGCGGACCCGACAGCAAGATGCACGAGCTCTCGGCTGGCTGGCGCTTCGACACAATTAACGGCGATCTACAGGTCCTTGGCCCCATCCAGCGCTGATCGCGCCTAATCTGTTTCATCCCATTCCCGAAGAGTGAGTTTTATGAAAGTCATCAGCGTGCAGAGCTTGGTGGAAGGCGCGGACCTGTCGCCTGTGGCCACCGCCATAGCAATCGAGCATCAAAAGCTGGGAAGCCGGGTCGTGGCGGTCGATACGAACTTTGAGCGACGCACACTGACCAATCTCATCGACGCGGGCTTCTATCACATTGGCGACGTAAGGCGTCTCACGCAGTATCATTGCGATGATCAGGCCGACCTGTCGCTGATGCCCAAACTGGCGGTATGGGGCTATCACGAGACCTCTCAGGAGATCCGGCTTGGAAGCGGTAAATTGGCAGTTCGCCCCGGCATCAGCGAAACGGTCTCCGAATGGGATAAGCTAGGGGCGAATTTCTACTGGTTGAAGCGTCATTTCGACGTTGTCGTCGTCGATGTCGTGCCGGGAGACCAGAGGCTGATGGAAGCCATCACATTTCAGAGCAACGAGATCCATGTCGTGGTGCGCGACAAGGTTCCGGGAGCGACGCTCAAAGATTGGCGTGCAAGGTTCGCAAACAGCAGTTCTCACCGATCCCGGAAAGTTTTGGCGGTCACAGACGGGCACATCAGCAGTGCGACTGCGGAGAAAACCCCACATATAGACTGGGCGCCTATCGCCAGTCTCCGGCGGGCGGCAAAGTCGTCAGCGAAAATCGAAACCGCAAGCAGTCGCTGTTTCAGGGACCGAAAGCGTTTCGAACTAACCGTTGACCGGGTACTCGGTGACCGTATTCGATCCGATTCCTCCGCCGCTCAGGCAATGTGGTCAGCGCTCACAAACATTGAGTGGTCACACTATGATGGTGCAGAGGCAAGTTACGGTCTGCGCGAGGCCGGAACCATGGTCGCCTGGATCAGAGAGGAAGGCGACTATCTGGACTGGTATTGCTCTGGTCCCACCGACACCGTCGCCCCTTGGATCGACGATGCGTTGCATCCCGAAGGGTGGGTCTGGGATCCAAAATGATTGTTGGTAATTCTACGACGCCAGTTTTTCGGGCCGCCCGACTTCGACGATGCTGGCGTTCAGATCCTGCAAAGCGCGCGCCAGTCTCTCCGACGAGAATTGGTTGATCCTACCTCGCATCAGGGCAGAAATCTCAAAGCGGCTCATTTCCAGCAGCACGCGAACCTCGCGCTGCTTCAGCCCCCGTTCGGCGATAATTTGTCCGATGAGCATGAGACGTTCAGAGCGCAACTGCAGATCGTCGGCGTCCGGCAGGCCAAGTGCATGAAATACGCTGCCCGTGTCATGTGTGACTGTATCTGTTTTAGCCATATTGCGCTTTCGACATGTTCACTTTGACCATGGAGAGCGACAAAAGCTGTCACCCTCACGAGCTCAGCGGCACTCCTCGAGCGCTGGCCCCTGCCATGACCGCCTCCATGCTGTGCGCGCACCAGTATCGCTGTTGACCTGTGACCTGGATGGGCCTTCTATAACTATTAGCAGGAGATCCAAGATGTCAGCCTCGTTCAGCCAAGCCAGCATTGCAGAAAAAGTAGAGGCGCATGCTGCGTCGGGAGGACGGGCCGTGATCTACTTCGGGAGCCACAAGGTCACTGTTGGTCCGGGCACAAGGGTGGATGGGCAACTGCTTCATGGCGTGGTCGGCGAGAGCAACGAGGAAATCCTAATCGAGCTCGCCCAGGTTTCCGGTGCACAGCTGCTCGCTGCGCCGGAGGAGCGTCAGGTTGGCTTCGGAGCGCCTTGACCACGCCTCGGTGAAGGCTGGCTAGAATGCCAATTGATCGGAATAGCGCATGGGCGATAGTCTCAATAGACTGTCCCGATCGGCCGCCTTTGTCACGGCCAGATGTTTGCGAGATCGAAAGCGAACGGCAAGGGCAATAAAGGCTCGCGAGCTGCCGAAAAGCGGAAGGTCTGCACCTGGGGAGCCGAATTCTGGCTCTGAGCGTCTCATAAGGGTCGTGCAGTAGACCTCATGCGAACAGAAACCATCTCGACGTCTTGGCCGCGACCCGACGAGCGTCCTTCAGTGGCCTATGTCATGGCGCTTGATAGCCCAGAGGGCGAACCGTGACGGTCATGCCGCGTGGGTTGTGTTCAAAATACAGCCCGCCTTGCGCTGCACCATGGCCCGGGACATAGTCGATCGTACTACTGCTCGTCTCGATCACCTGTCCGTGATCCGTAAGTTGCCCCTCGATCTCAAGCGCAGCGGCGGTGGCACCGCCTCTATTGCTGGCATCGAAGGTTACCAGATATCTGTCGCCCACCTTCACCGCTGGATGCGTGTCCAGCCGAATGTCCGGGGGGACGCGCGATCCGCCCTGCAACGCATCGAAGCCGATTGCGCCCAACAGGAACAGCAAAACCACAAGGCCGGTGACGGCAGCGATCCATTCGAGGATCGGAGTTCGGGCGACAGCCGAAGAATTCGATTTCATCCGTTACCTCACACAACGAGTCGGGCTATCGCCGCGCCTATGGATGCTGGAAATCCCAGCACAACGACACTTCCCGCGATGGCATGTAGCGCCTGACCATCCACGCGGCCGAACGTCCACAGTATGTAAAGACTGACAAGGGCAGCGATCGCATATCCTGGGACGGTGTAGGCTATGAACAACCTCATCCCGCCATATCCGTCTGGCGCCTGCTCCTGACCGGGAAGACCCACGGCGAACACGAGTGCATGGAGCGCGAACAACGATGCGGCAATGAGCGTCAGGCTATGCCACGGCGTCATCTTGAACCCGATCAGGATCACCTCTTCCGTAGGCGCGACGTTGAATGCCAGGAACATCGAACCGGCAAGCATGAGAAACAACTCACCCGCATATCCATCGGACCGGAGCTTCTGCTCCTCCGACTTGTCATCCTCGCCGTCGCCCAGTTGCTTGCGCGCCAACATCGCGCCAAAGCTGGTCGGGATGGACTGTACCGCGATCATGCCGGCAAGTTCGCCCAGCGGCATGGAGGTATAGAGGAGATTGAATAGTCCGAGGATCAACCCGGACGCCGCTATCCCCACGGCATAGGCGCCAAGGGCGTCAAGCAGATCCTCACCGATGGAATCAGTGGGTTCAAAGCCGCCGAAGCGTGAAAGAACGACGAGGACGCAGAAGTTCAGGACGACGAAAATCAGCAACCGGGCCGGATGAATGGCAAGCCCCAGAGACCACATCTCCATGGTCATGAGCAGAGGCAATCCGAAGATAATCGCTCCGCCGAACGCCCGCGCAAGTCCGAGCGCATAATCCCGGTTCGACATAGCAGGCAAAGTAAATGTCATTGAGGTGACGGCAGCCTCATGTGAACCTTCGGGTGAGCTTCCCGAGCGTGCGATGTACGTTGGCATTGGATGCATAGCTGGCGGAAGGTCAAGAGCCGATGGCAATCATGTGCTTCGGCGCGTCGAGAGAAAAGCAGTCTACGTCAGAGAGCGTCTGTATCGATGGGGGAACGACAACAAGCCCTCGCGCTTTAGTCTCCTAGCAATCTCGCCGCTTAACGGAAACGATATCATGGCTCAAAAGAAGCCGGCCCTCCTCCACCGGACGGTCATGCCGGACCTTGACCACCCTTATGGAATGGTAGCGCACCAAAGCCTGGTTGACCGTGCGCTCATCACGCAGGGCCGCATGCCGGTACCCGCTGCGAGGTCAGAGCGTTCGTGGTCGAACAGCGTGTCGATATGACGCCGATGGTGATTATCGCAGATCCGGCACTAGGTAAAAGCGACGATCAGTCACGGTATCTCGCTGCATGAAAACGCTTATGGTGCACAATCCCAACGCCGGGACGGAACCTGAACCTATTGAACCTTTGATCGCTGACCTCGAAGAAGCAGGATACGCGATAACCTATTGCGAGCATGGTAAGGACGACATCGCTGCAGCCTCTGCCGGAATGGAATTGATCATTGCCGCGGGAGGCGACGGCACCGTCACCAGCGCGGCAAGTGAGATATCCGACCGGAGTGTTCCGATCGCGATACTGCCTCTTGGCGGCTCGAACAACATCGCGCGCGCCTTGGGCATTCGTCAGTCGACCTGCGACATCATTGCGGGGCTTGGGAAGGCGCGTGAGCGGAAGTTGACGATCGGAACCATCCTCGGGCCGTTCGGCATGCGCGCTTTCGTGGAGGCGGTCGGACTGGGCGCCCTCAATGACGCGATCGAGATGGTGGACGAAGATCCCGAGACGCCTGAGGAAAAGCGGGAAAACGGCCGCGTCGCGTTTCGCGACGCTCTCGCCGGCGCTGCACCATTTGATTGCGACGTGGACATCGACGGCACGCGCTTCGAGGGACCTTGGCTGCTGATCGAAGTTCTCAACATCGCGGCGATCGGTCCGCGTCTGCCATTCGCCCCCCGCGCCGACCCCGGAGACAATGTCCTAGACGTCCTTCTCGTCAAGGCATCGGACCGACTAGCCATGACGACGTGGGCTGAGCATTTCTCCGGCCCCCCTCCAGCCAGGATCGAGGGTGGCTGCCGCATCCTTCTGAAAGGGCAGGCCATGCGTGTTCGCATAGATGATCGCCCGCTCGATCTGCCGGGCGAACCATGGACCATCGAGTTGCACCTTGATGAAACCCCTGTGACGGTGCTGGTTCCCGGCGAAAGAAAAGAGGAACCGGCATGATGCGAATTCCCGCTGATCTGGATCCCACCCTTCTGTTAGAGATAGAAGCACTGGCAGTGGAGCTTGCCGCGTTGGGGGGCAAGGAGATTATCTCGGCACTCGGCACTATCCTCTCCGTCAAATACAAGGGCGAGGGAGCAGCCGCCGCGTTGCTCAAAGACCCAGTCAGTCAAGTGGATGGCGCCGTCGAGGCGCAAATCCGTTTGCGCGTGACTGAACGATTTCCAGGCCACGACATCATCGGCGAGGAAATGGAGGAGAGACCAGGCCGTGGCCATGACTTCACCTGGGCGATCGACCCGATAGACGGCACCACCAATTTCGTAAACGGCTTCCCGCTATTCGCCTCTTCCGTAGGAGTCCTCTATCGCGGCGTGCCCTTCGTAGGCGCCCTGTGGTGCAGTACGAGCCACCTCCTCACTCCGGGCGTCTACCATTGTGGGACCGCACAGGGCCTCCGCTTCGAGGGAACAGCTTTCTCCCGGCAGGCCAACCCTGCCGTCCGGCGACGGCTGGCTGGCGAACCCGATCTGCGAGACGGGACGAGCATGTGGGATGTGCGCAAGACTGGTTCCGCCGCCATCGAATGCGCGTTCGTCGCCGCAGGCCTGCTGCAGGTAGCGCGCTTCGCCACACCTAACATCTGGGACGTGGCAGGGGGTGTCGCGCTGGCGTGGGCGTCCGGCGCAACCGTTCTGGAACAGCATAACGAAAACTGGCGGCCGTTCGCCGGCTTCGGTGAGGATTTGGACGATCTCGGCCTGTGGAGGCGACCGTTGATCCTTGGGAGCGAGGATGCAGCCAAAGCGATGGGTCAGCGGGCGGCTCATAAGAAATAAAGCGCCCTTGCCGAACGATCAGACGATGGCGAGCGTCCTACCTGCTGTCGGAAGCGGGCCTTGATCTCGGCTCCGAAACTCATTGATATCTCTTGGAACCGTCCAGCGCAGTTTCCCCCCAACGTTCCAGAAACAGCAATGTCAGTCGATCGCCATACGAAAGGCGGACGGTGGTCGCTCGGGTAGCAGGAGCGGTCGGGATATGCCTCGCGCATTGTCGGCGCCGCATTCACATCAGCTAGGGCGAAACATTCAGTTCACGCGCTCCCCCCGGCGTCTACGGCGCCACCGCATCCAACGCTTGCGTGAGATCTGCAAGTATGTCGTCGATATGTTCGAGGCCAACCGAAAGGCGAACATAGCCCTCCGATACGCCTGTCGCGAACTGCTCCTCCGCCGACAGCTGGGAATGTGTGGTGGAAGCTGGGTGAATGGCAAGGCTGCGCGCATCACCGATGTTCGCCACATGATAGAAGAGCTTCAACGCATTGATGAAAGCGCGGCCCGCAGCCCCGCCGCCCTCGAGCTCAAAGCCGACCAGACCACCATGCCCTCCGCTGAGGTATCGCGTAGTTCGCTCTGCCTGGATGCCGGTCTGGACCGAGGGGTGGATGACCCGGACTACGTCTGGACGGCCCTGAAGGAAGGTCACGACCTTGGCGGCGTTTTCGCAATGCCGCGGCATCCGGAGCGGCAGGGTTTCCAGCCCTTGGAGAATCTGGAACGCGTTGAATGGCGAAAGGGCAGCGCCCAGGTCGCGCAGCAGGACGGTTCGAGCGCGTAGAATATAGGCGATCGGCCCGAGAGCCTTGGCCGCCTCGCTCCACACGACACCGTGATAGCTAGGATCGGGGGTGTTGAGCAGGGGCTGGCGCTCGGGCAAGGCCTCCCAGTCGAAGGTGCCCCCGTCTACGATAATTCCGCCAATCGAAGTGCCGTGACCCCCGATATACTTGGTAGTCGAATAGACGACGATCGCCGCGCCATGGTCGAGCGGCCGGGCAATCAGGGGAGCGGCAGTGTTGTCGACGATCAGCGGGATGCCGAGGGGACGGCCAAGCGCGGCAACTTCACGTATCGGAGCGACAACCAGCTTCGGATTGGGCAGGGTCTCGACGTACCATGCGCGGGTCCGATCGTCCGTCGCACGAAGGAATGCCTCTGGATCGGCGGGATCGACGAACCGAACCTCTATGCCCTGGTCCTTCAGTGTGTTTGCGAACAGGTTCCAGGTGCCACCATAGAGATCAGTGCCGCTGACGATATTATCGCCTACCCTCGCCAGATTCTGAACCGCATAGGCCGAGGCCGCCTGACCGGAGGCCAGCGCGAGCGCAGCGGCGCCGCCCTCTATCGCTGCAACACGCTGCTCCAGTATGTCGGTCGTGGGGTTGCCGATGCGGGTATAGATATTTCCCAGTTCCTTCAGCGCGAACAGGTCGGCGGCATGGTCCGTGTCGCGAAACTGGTAGGACGTCGTCTGATAGATGGGCGGCGCGACCGCTCCGGTAGACGGGTCCGCACGCCAACCCGCATGCAGCGCCAAGGTCTCGGGATGCAGCCGGTCGGTCATGATTATCTCCATCGAGCAGTCACCTGGATCTGAAGACCGATGCTAGCTAGACCCAGCATGATTGGGAGATAGAATTATTTGGGCGGGCTAATGCCGGTCGAACTCTCGAGCTCGGGCCGAGCGCTATAGCGCTAATCTGAGGATCGCTGACTAAACCGGCCATTCCTGTTCGGGGATGCACGTGTGGAATGACGATCCAATCCTGAGCGTGGTGGGTGCGCTGAGCGTCTTGCGGAAATCGGAAGGGCGCCGTCCGTGGACTGTCTGGATCTGGGGCCCGGAACTCGCAGGTCTGCCACACGTAATTGCTGATATCCCGCACTTAAAAGGCGATACAATGCGATCAATCAAAGTTTGCACAATGGCCGCGTTCGTGAATGCCTGGGCCATCTGCGCTCCGGCTTCCGCTGCTTCCGAAAAGTTCGGCTTGGAGTATCGAGTGGAACGAAGCGATGCGGGGAAGCTCTCCGTTCCGGAATGTCTCAAGGTCGCCGAGAGCGCCTCGTCGAGAATAGGCTACGTCGCTGCCAATCGGCAGATCTATCCGGGGAAACTGGCGGTCTTTGCGTCGGGACCCAAGGCGGGGGGCGGCTCGCTAACCGTCTACTGCATCGCGGTCGATCGAAAGACCGCCTATGTGGTGCAGGCTCTCGACTACAATCGTCAGCAGAGTTCCGCCGCGCGCCGGGCCGCCGATGCCGTCCACACCGCGTTGTCCATTGCTTCGCGCTGAAGCTCGGCCAATTTAGGTCACCGATGGTCAACGCCCAAACCAACGGGACATGGAGCTGGCGGTATGCGATGGGCGGCGGCAGCGGCAACGATGATGGTCGATAGCTTCCTGGAGCGATGTTTCCATCCTATCCGGGCGGGCCGACCCGAGGCTCGTCATCTTGGGGATGCTTGACTGAAAAGCGGAACAGCAGAACGGGCGAGCCATACGTCCGACTGTCTAGCTCAAGCCGCCCATCGGCAAATTCCCAGATTGTCTCCGGATGGGTGAAGGGATCGGGGCGTTCCGCCATCGACTGATAGCCGGCGTGCTGCGGCTGGCCGTAGGCCCTGACCAGAAGAGCCCGGACTCTTGCATGCTGGCCCCGGTCAAATGCACCCACGGCCCGAATCATCCGCCCGTCCCAGTATTCCAGCGAAACGAAGTTCAGCCGCTGCCCGTCGTAGGTTATCGCCTTGGAAGGTCCGCATCGCAGTGCCCTTCCGACATTTACGCAGGGCTCCCCGGCCAACGACGTCCGCTTCGTCTGCCTGACCGTGCTATCCCCCATGAAGGAGAACGGCCGCGTCGGCACCTGCGCCCCGGCTCCGACGGCCAGAAGCAGCGCCAGGGCCATCGCGCCGGAAATCAGGTATCTCCGGCGAACGCCGTGCCCCGCCCTGCCCTCCTCACAGGATCTCATCGCCACCCGACCCACGATTTCCAAATCATGTCATAGGAGTGAGGCTCTGGAGAACGGAGTTCGCCGCGGCCGCCACCGCCAAATCAAGACCGAAAATCATCTGGAACGATGCCGCCGTTCTCGGCGAGCTTGGCGATCACAGCGCGATGCAACGCAACGTTCTGCTCCGCAGTGCCATCGGCCCCCACATGCACATTCAATTCCTCCGCCAGCTCCTTGCGGGCAGAAAGGCTTGAATCGAGATCGAGCAACTGTAGCAGATCGACAATCGAGCTTTGATAATTTCCGCCACCCTCCTTCATGCCCGCCATCGCGGAGAGGACGGCACCGACGTCGACCGCAGGTGGTGGCGCAGCAGCCGGAGACGACGTGGGCGCTGCGGTGAGCTTAGCCCTCTCCACGGTCATGTGACCGGAAGTGATCAGCATCTTCGTGTGCGGCCAATTTACTTCCACCTCTCTCCGCAATGCCAATCCATCCACGGATCCCGGCATCTTGACGCCAGTAAAGACGAGATCGATCGGCGCGCCAGAATTCAAGAGCGCTAACGCTTCGTCGCCCGTGCCCACCTCAGTCACGCTGTATCCCGCGTCCGTAAAGACATCGGCGCACAATCCCCGTATTAAATTCTCGTCTTCTACGATCAGCACCGACTTACTCATGCGTCTGTCCCCTCCATATGGATAGCGCGAACGTCGGTCGCCTTCTCGTGTTCCGGTCGCTGCTTGCGTGCCATCGACGCCTCGCCGACGAGGATCGGCGATCATGACATTCAAACCGCTGTGATATTTACGAGACGTTGGGCAAGGACCTGTCAATCGAGCACCCCCAGTCTCAGTATCGATGATCCTTCGCCCAATCGAACTTTGTGTGGGGACTGTGACGTCGTAGCTCGCCCCCTGCCCTGCGGCACGCAAGCGCGTTACCCCTAAACTCTTTCAGCAACTGTGTGGATTGCAGTGCAACCGGCCTAAACTATCTCCCGTCATCTAAATGCTTACCTTGGCTTCGCGTTGGATGAGGGGTGCGCGCGAATCGCTCTGACTGCTGATAAAGGGAAAAATAGAACAACGCCGCTGGAACAGCGGAAGGATTCATGATTCAAAAGATTCTAATTCGCGCGCGAAAATGCTATAGGGTTCAGTACCTTAGAGTGGTAATCCTGACTGCATGGGGGAGTTTGCCTGACCTGACGGGGGAGTTTGGCTGACCTGATGGGGGTGGTATTCTGACCTTTCGGGGGTGATCCTGACCGATTGGGGGGCTACATCCATGCCGAGCTCTTCGCATGTCTTTAGAGCGTTTGCTTGAGCTGATCGTGCATCACTCGAGCAACGGGTGCGGGTGCGTGCCAATATCACACGACTCGTTGCGTTTGCGATGTTTGTCGACCGTTCCTTCCTTCGTTCATCCTGACCAGTTGGGGGCGGCAGCCCCACGGTCCATCCTGACCTGACTTGACGTCATCGGTCAGGTCAGGCAGGATTCGCCTTCCGCAGCTCGATTCTGAATGTGATACTCCATGAACCAGGACCCTGTCGACGCTGCCGAGGATGTCGCCGTCACGGATGACGCCGCCCCTGGCCGCGCGATGCGGGTCGCCGCCGCACTCCAAGCGAAAGGCGGCGACGAGTTCGCCAAGCCGGGCAGCATCATCGAGGTTAAGTTCGTTCGCGGAGAATCGCTCAGCCTCACCGCATCCCGGCTTCTCGCGCTCATGATCCTAACAGCTGGTGGTGATGCGTGGGAGGAAAAGCCTCACCGGATGCGCAAGGCTGACATCCGGAGGGGTCACAAGGGCAACGAACGCATCTCGGACATGCTTCAGGAGCTGCACCGTACCCTGTTCGCGGTAGACGACCGCTCCTGGCGGGGTAAGAAGGCGACGACGCTCTTCTCCCTCATCTCAAGTTCACGAGAAGAGACAGAGGAGGATGGCGGTGAAGCCGGGTGGATCGAATGGGTGTTCACGCCCGATGCCCGTAAGCTCATACAGGCTTCAGAGACCTACGCCGTTCTAAACCGGCAGGCCGTCTTGGGGTTTCGGTCGAATTATGCTCTCAAGCTGTACGAAATCGGCGCACTTCGCCTTCACCGCAGACAGGCGACATGGAAGGGCGACATGGCGGCGCTGAGAGCGGCGCTGGGCATCCCGCCCGATGTCTATACCGATTTCGCGCAACTTCGGCGCAAGGTTCTAGAGCGGGCCAAGGCGGAGATCGATCAGCTTGCGCACTTCCGAGTGGAGTGGAAGGAGATACGCCAAGGGCGAAAGGTGACGGACATCGAGTTCCGGTTCGAACCGAAGGACGCGCCGCAGCTTATCGCAACGGTCGATGAACTCGAGCGCCACTCGGTCGGACGTCGACAGCTGCGCATCGGCGAAGTCGAGGGTGTGGAGGTCGCCATGGGAATTCGTAGTTCCGCGCCAACCGAGCCGACTGCCAAGTCCGATGACCTTGTCTTTCCCAATGGCACGATCAGTTTCGGATTTGACGACCTCGCGTCGATCGCGCGTCGGGAGGGTGGAGGCTGGGACATCGACCTCATCGCTGCCGCCTTTCGGACGCAAATGGGGCCCAGACTGGAAAAGGTTCGTGGCGCAAGACTGCTGAAGGCTTGGACTGGGTTCTGTGAGGGTTGGACAACGCGGCGGGGCAGGGCGTAGTGAAATTGCACGCGTGCAATTTTCGCACCCCCACCGAGTCAGGATAGACCACTCGAAGCGCCAAACGATGTCCGAACGAGCCATCAACTTTCGAAAAATGCGAAAATATTGACACTAAAGCGCAAATCCCTACACCATCCTGCAAATTGCAAAAGGTGGGGCTGTGTCGTCAACTCTAGATATCGAAGAAGCAAGGAAGCTCGTATCGGTGGCCACACTGGCTGCCAGGACGTCTTCGGTCCTGGAGAAGCTGCGAGATTCTGCAAAGAGTGCACGAGCGGATGATCGTCGCGAACCGACTTTCACGATTACGAAGGCGGCCGAGTTGGTCGGCCGCACGCCCGCCGCCATACGCGAGGCCGAAAAGGACGGTCGCCTGCCTGAGCCCGCCAGAACGGACAATAATCGCCGGGAGCGCTACACGCTGGCGCAACTCAACGATATGCGTGGCGTGTTCGGAACCAGGCCCTACCGCAGTGCGGACGATCCATGTTGCGTCGTAGCGGTCCAGAACTTCAAAGGGGGAGTGGGCAAGTCGACCCTCGCCGTCCATCTTGCACAATATCTCGCAATTCGTGGGTACCGCGTAGCATTGGTTGATTGCGACAGCCAAGCGTCGGCAACCACGCTTTTTGGCTACGTTCCGGATTTAGATCTCCTTGAGGAGGATACGCTCTACCCTTACCTTCGCGAGGAAGAGCGTGTGTCGCTCGACTATGCGTTACGGAAGACCCACTTCGACGGTTTGGAGCTGATCCCCGCAAATCTACGCCTGTTCCAGTCAGAATACGAGCTGGCAGCCAGAATGGCGCGCGGAAGCGGTGCGCTCCTGGATCGCTTGAGGCAGGGCATCGACAGCATCGCAGACCGGTTTGATGTCATCGTTATGGACCCCCCACCAGCCCTCGGTGCAATTTCCCTTTCGGTTCTCCGTGCAGCGAACGCGCTGGTCGTTCCAGTTCCACCGACCGTGATGGACTTCTCCTCCACGGCGGCATTCCTCTCTATGCTCGACGAGACGATAGAGCAGCTTGCAGAGCAGGGCCTGGCGCCTGAGCTTCAGTTCCTGAGGTTCGTGGCGTCAAAGGTGGACGAGGGTAAGTCGATGCAGAAGGAGCTTCTAAACCTGATGCGGACGCTTTTCGGACAGGCCATGGTTCGCACGCCGCTCAAAGATTCTGCGGAGATCGACAATGCTACCGCCCGGCTGATGACCGTGTACGAACTTGACGGTCCGGCCACGAGTTCGCAGGTTCGAAATCGCTGCCTTACCTACCTCGATGGCGTAAATCAGGAAATCGAAGTGGACATCCGCTCAATGTGGCCGAGCCACCAGGTGCGGATGCGTAAGGAGGGCCTGGCATGAGGGCGCAAAATTGCACGCGTGCAATTTCTGAAAACTGGAGGACCGTATGAGCGGTAAGAACAGCGGATTCGTAGCTGACCTCACTGCTGGCATAGACCTGACAGATGCTCCCCCGAGGCGGGCTGGCATGGCTGCCAACGTCCTAACGGGGCGTAGCAATCGCATCGCGGAACTAGCATCTGGCGGCGTCATGACGCGAGTGCACGAGCTCGTTGATCCGGCGCGCTGCCGGATGTGGGCGGGCCATAACCGTGAGTACGCTCTACTTAGCGAGCAGCGCTGTGCGGATCTCATCGAAAGCATGAAGGCGCAGGGGAAGCAGGAGATTCCAGCGATCGTCCGGCGCGTAGCCCGCGATCCCGATTTCGATTTCGAGGTCATCTGCGGTGCCCGGCGACACTGGACGATCAACTGGCTCCGCGCCCATAACTACCCAGACTTCAAATTCCTCGTCGACATCCGGGAAATAGGGGACGAGGAGGCCTTCCGCCTCGCAGACATCGAGAACCGCGCCCGAGATGACCTGACTGATCTAGAGCGGGCAAGGGACTATCTTCGTGCGCTGGATGCCTACTATGGCGGCAAGCAGCGGACGATGGCCGAGCGGATCAACGTTACGGAGAGTTGGCTTACCAGATACCTCGATCTAGCCCGACTCCCCGAAGAGGTCATGTTGGCCTTCACTCAGCCGCAAGAGCTGGGCGTTCGGAATGCCATCGCTCTAAAGGCATTGTTAAAGCCAGAGGATCGGCGGGCACGTGTCTTTTCGGAAGCTAAGGCACTTGCCGATAGACAGGTCCAGACAGGAAAGCCGTTACCCGTTCTTGACGTGATTCGAGCTCTGGCAGTCGCGGCAGACCCCCCCAAGAGGTCAGGATCCCCCAAGAAGTCAGGATTAGCGTCGTCGGTCACCAATGCAGACGGCAAACCTATCCTCCGGGTCGAAGGCGCGGATCGAAAGGGCATCCGGCTCACTCTGCTGCACAAGGCCGGCGCGACGAGGGAACAGGCTGAAAAGGCAATCCGCGATGTGCTGGATCAGCACTGGCTCTAAGACGCCGTTGCGGTATGCCGGTGAGGCGAATCTTTGTGGTTTTGTCCGAGATACTCTTGAACCTGCCTCATGACTTTTGTCGCACCCTGATGCGAAATGCCAAGCAACCGCGCGACGGCAGTAAGCCGTAGTCCCGGGTAAGCCATTTCGAGCTGAACGAGCAAGGGAGCCTTGCTCCGCTTCGTCACAGGGAAGTCTAATGGTAGACGGGCGAGGCGGTGCTCCAGGCGGTCCAGATCTCGAAGGCCGTTCGCAGCGGTCTTCATGATCATTCCTTGTATGCTTGCCGCGAGGGTAGGGGGGGCATCTCCTAGGAGCTTGGGAAGTCCGACTAGGGAGGGAATGGGTCTCAGCGTGAAACCTGCGGCGTGCAGCGCGCTTGGCACAAAGCTCGCCAACATCCACACAGTGTCGAACCGGAGCGGCGGGAATCGGAGTTCCCGACCGTCCATAGTTAGAACTGATCGCGCGGCTTGGGGAGCGCCGCCGATCAGACGCTGCGCCTCGAGCAGGCGTTCCGCCACGCCCAGGAGATCGGCTTCAGGGTAGGGGGCTGTGAGCATCACGCTAGCTTCACGCCACGCCGGCCCGAAGCGGACCAGGTCATAAGGTGCCCAAAACTCCGCTTCATTTCGATCGTCCAGAACGCTCCGCGAGACAGCGAGGGTAGCTTGCACAAGCGGGTCCACGGCGGCCTCCGTTGCTGACAATGCAAAATGGTACAGGGCTGCCACGGATATAGGGTCGTCAAGGTCTTCGGTTCGACGGGGTGGGGGCGTGCGGCCCGCTATCCAGTCCTGCAGATCCGCAACGCTGATAGGAACGCCTGCTAGACCCGCTAGCGTCGCTGCGCCTTCAAGCCGTGCCCGCGCCATCCAGATCGAACGCGCTGGACTGTTGGCGAGCCGTCCGTCGAGGCGGCCGAGAAGGAGCAGGGGGTGCGCTGAGAGCTTCGGTTGTGACGCCATTCCGGCCTTTTAGCTTGATCGTCTATACAACTAAAGAGGTATGTTAGTTGTCCTTATGAATGCGTATATGTTAATAACACGCGATAATTGCAGTTATCACATAACCATAATTGACGCCTCTTATGGGCGTGCTATCGAAATGCGTCGGCAAGGCGGGAGGCAGAGATGGGCGAAACCCCAGAGCAGCAGGGGCAGACAGGGGAGGGCGGATCCTCAGCTGTGGAGATGATCGCGGGCATGCCGGCGCTCGCCTTCACCGTGACCCAAATGCACGTCACGACCCGCATCATCCTCGACGAGCCGCTGATTGCCGCCTATCAGGCTGCCAGTTCGCCGCACACGCTGCGCGCCTTGCAGTCCGATCTCGAAGCCTTCGACAGCTGGTGCCGCGCCAAGCGCCGCAATGCGCTGCCGGCGGCGCCCGAGACAGTGGCCGACTATCTCGACGATCGGGCAGGCAAGGGCAGCAAGCCCGCCTCGCTTGGCCGTTATAAAGCTTCCATCGCCAAAATCCACCAGCTGCTGGACCTCAAGGACCCGACCCAGGCGCAGCTGGTCAAGTTGCGGCTGCGCGGCATCCGGCGCGAGATGGGCACCGCGCAGGCACAAGCGCGGGCGCTCCGGTTCAAGGGGCCAGTCAAGGATGTCGAGCGCGACAAACCCCGTGGCCTCAACATCAGAGCCCTCCTGGAGGCCTGTGGCGACGATCTGACGGGATTGCGGGACCGCGCGCTGCTATCGACGGCTTACGACACCGGATTGCGCGCGTCGGAACTGGTGGCAGTAGCTGTCGAGCATATCGTCGAGGCCCTCGATGCCGAGGCACGGCTGCTGGAGATCCCGCGCAGCAAGGCGGACCAGGAGGGGGAAGGGGCGACCGCCTTTTTGTCGCCGCGCTCGGTGCGCGCCATTGCGGCCTGGCGCGCCGCGTCCGGGATCGACAGCGGGCCACTGTTTCGGCGGGTGCAGGTGCGCCGCTACAAAGCGCGCAAGGCTGTGCCGGAACGGCGTATCGACAGCATCTCGAGCCGCGAGACCTGGGATTTGCGCAAGACGCTGCCCAAGCGCGCGGTGCCGCCCCGAACCGAATATACGGTGGGGGAGGGGGCGCTCCACCCCGGCTCGATCGGCCCGATCTGGCGGGCGATGATCCGCAAGGCGTTTGATCGCGGGACGTTGCTTGACCTGACGATTGACGATGTGGCGCGTCTGCTCAAGGGGATCAGCGCCCATTCAACGCGGGTTGGATTGACGCAGGATATGTTCGTGAGCGGCGAGGACCTTGCCGGCATCATGGATGCGGGGCGGTGGAAATCGCCGCGCATGCCGCTCAGCTACAATCGCAACCTTGCGGCAGAGCAGGGCGCGGTCGGGCGGTTGATGGCGAAGATCGCTTAGCAATCTGCGCCGCCGTCGAACGGCAGCAGTGGGACAAAAGGGCCGTTCGCTGCGTCTCCCGCGAACGGCGGCCTCACATTCAAAACCTGACGTTCAAGCGAGGCGGGAGCATGGCCTCGGCTACGCCATGACTGGCCATGGACGGCTCTCCAAGCCGTTCAACACCATTCGCGGCAGCCGCACGAGCAAAGCTCTAACCGCGTCGCAGGTTGAAGCCGTCGACTTTCTCAAAGCCCGCGCCAACCACCGCAACGAGGCACACAACCCGACCGGCCCGCTTGTCGTCTTTTCAGGGGGCCACCAGTGGGAAGACCGCCGCCTAATCTGGGACCGGCTCGACAGCATCCCCGCCCGTATTCTATCCATGACCCTTTGCACGACCGCCCAGCATAAAGGCGCGGATGCCATCGCCGCCGCTTGGGCCGCTAACAATGGGGTGGCGACCGTCGCCTTTCGTCTGAACCGCAACATAGGCAACACCGCCGCGTTCCATCGCAACAAGGTGCTGTGCAATTTCAACCCAGTTGAAGCGATAATCTGCGAAGGGTCGGGCGTGCAAGTCAACCTTGCCCAGAAAATCTGGGAGCAGGAAACCCCTCTCCACATGGCTGAAAATGCGCGGCCGCTAAGCGGCCATTTCCAATTTGGTGGGAATTGTGATACAATGAATACACGTATTCAGGAGTCAATATCATGGCTACATCCATTCGCCTTGCGCCAGAAATCGAAAAGCGCCTTGACCATCTCGCCAGTTCCACCGGTAGGACAAAGGCTTATTATCTGCGCGAGATCATCGAACGGGGAATTGAGGATGCAGAAGATTACTATCTAGCGGCCAAAATAGCCGAAGACATTCGGGCAGGCCGCGAAACCACATCATCGCTAGACGACGTGGAGCGCCGCCTTGGCTTGGCAGATTGAGCTTTCAGCAGGAGCGGAAAAAGCACTGTCAAAAATGGACAGGCAGAACGCAAAACGAATAACGTCCTTTCTCCGCGAGCGAGTTGGAATGTCCGACGACCCACGGGCAACCGGCAAAAATCTGACCGGGCCATTGTCGGGATACTGGCGTTATCGCGTCGGAGATTACCGCATCCTGTGCGAAATCCAAGACGCCAGAATTGTGGTTTTCGTCCTGAGCATCGGGCATCGTGGCGACGTCTATCGCTAGAGGCAATTGCGGGCAAAATCGCATCGCCACACAGGGCAAGTTTATGGCCGCGATAGCCAGGTGACGGGGATCTCCCCGCCACATGGCTGCTGGCGCGCGGCGTCGCCGCTGGCGACCTCAGGGGGCATCGAGCCCCCATCGGCCGCGCGCTCCGCGCTTAAGGAGAAGGCTCGCTGGCGAGCCTGCGCTCGACCTTTGCGAGGCCGATTTTTTTATGCGGTCGAGGACCGCCTTCCCACGCGCCGGGATTTCAGCAGAACCGCCTTCTCCACCGAACTGAGCAGCTCCTCGCGCTCGCGCTCTTCGGGACGCTTGCGCCTATCAGCTAACTTAGCCTCCTCAGCTTCGAGCTGCAGGCGTTCCTTGTCGATGGATAAATTCAAGGAGGCCTTCGATGTGCTGGGCGGCCGCGTCGTCTCTGCCGGCACCGACTTTATCGACGTCGCCGTCAAGCAATGGCTCGGCCTCTCCCCTCAGGAGCGCGACACCACGGCACTGTACAGCTCTGGACGGGCTTCGCGCGCCGCCCTGAATGAAGGCGCGCAACAGGGATTGCAGGCAGAGGGCACACTGAGCGGCGCAGGGCGCGAGTTGACAACCTTGTCGCAGGTCAACGTCACCCGCGAAGAAATGCGCTTCTCAGGGACATACAAGGCCGGCCAGGTCATGGACGTCGTCCGCAACAATGGCCCTGATGGCCTGCCCCGAGGCCGGTACGAGGTGGTGGGTCAGGACAAGCGTGGGAATGTACAGCTCATCGACGAAAACGGTCGAAAGACAAAGTTCGACCCCCAGAAGATCGACCCAGCGGACAAACGTGATCCAATCGCCTTGTCGGCCAAGGAGCAGATCAAGATCTACGAGGGCGACAAGATCCTTTGGACTCAGGCCGACAAGAGCAGGCAGCTTGAAAAGTCCGATCGAGCCGTCGTCATCGGTGTGACCGCGCAAGCCGTCAGCGTCCTGACGGCAAAGGGCGAGACAATCACCCTCAATTCCGGCGACAAGATGCTGGAGCGTCTCGGCCTCGCCTACGCGATCAACATGAATCAGGCCCAGGGCATGACCTCCGATAACGGTATAGGCGTCATGCACTCCTCGGAGCGCAACCTGTCCAACCAACGGCTCACGCACGTCATGGCCACGCGCGTACGCGACGATATCACCATCGTCACCAATGACCGCGAGCAGCTCCTGCGCACCATCAACGACAATCCCGGTAACAAGGCCAGCGCGCTCGAGACCATTGGCGAGAAGTCCCGCGCGCAGCAGTCTGCCGATCTCACCAAGGCCAGTGGACCAGCACAGTCACCCACCGCCACCTTTGGTCCGCGACCGGGCCATACGGCAGCCGATTTCCGGATAGATCCATCCACGCATGTGGACCCGAAATCCGGGCCAGAGAAGACCGCACCTGTGGACCGCGCGCCTGCAAAGGCTCCGACACTGCAGATCCCCTATCCCGAGAAGACCATCGATCTCAGCCTTTAGTTCGAGAGGAACACCCCATGCATCCTACCTGCCAACTAACCGTCCAGACCCTCGCGCAGTGCCGAGAAGTGCTAAGCCGCTTCCATCGCATGGAGCAGGCCGAGCAATGGCTCGTCGCCGGGTTTCTCGGTGTGGGCCTACTCCTGGTCTGGATCGCCACCCAGCTTTGGCAGGATCGATCCTTCGGGAACACGGTCTCGGTTTCGCACCACGCAAGCGAGATGGCATCGGACTGATGTTCGGACCGCTTTCTCTCCTGACACATACATCAGTTGGACGAGGGTTTATCGTCCTACTTCTAGTGCTGGTTGTCATATCGATTCTCAAATCGCGTTCGTCGCGGGGCGGGATTGGCGCGTTACCCGTCATCCAAAAAAAGTGTGAGCGTGAAAAAGCGACGGCGCCCCCCGCTACAGGATCGGAAAGCGAGGTTGCTGCCGATATTGAGGAACTCGTTGTGGGATTCCAGCGGGTGATGATCGCAAAGAGCGCGGCTTCCGACCGAACCATTGATGAGCGCGGCAGAGAAGGGGCCTATTTGGCGTATGACCTTCCCACTGTCATCCATGCTCTAACCTGGGTCATCGGCTCTTTGGCTTCCAATCGGGCGCCGCCGCGACGCCGAAGGCGCGGCGGCAATTTGCCGAAACAGCTCGCGAGGCGATCATCAAGGCGATGAAGGACGCAGAGAAGGCATTGGCGGGGCAAGGGCAGGTGAAACCGTTACACTGAAACAGGGCGACGATGCTTGGCCGGACTCTAGCCGAGAAGTCTCACTATCGACCATGTCGCGCGGCCGAGATCGCGGCCATCGTTGGGAGACCCCCCAGAAATCAAGCTGCGAGAGCACTCGTGACTTTGCCAATCAGCTGACCGAGCGTCCAGGGTTTGGCCAGAAATCGGCCATGGTCGGGGATTGCGGCTTCCTCGACCTGATGCTTGCCTGAGGTCAGAAGCAGCTTGATGCCGGGCCACTTCTCATGAACGAGGCGGGCGAGCGCCATCCCATCCATTGTTCCGGGCATGTCAATGTCAGAGAACAGCAGTTGTATTTCGCTGTGTTGGGAAAGGATCGCCACTGCCTCATCGGCATTTGCGGCTTCAATCACGGTGTAACCTGCTTCCTCAAGGACTTCCGTCCCGAGAAAGCGGATCATCGCTTCATCCTCGACCAACAGAACGGTGGTCTTAGCGACTATGCCCACTGGCATCCTCTCCTGCCGAATATGATCGGCTTTGTCTTATGGTATTCCTTTGTAACGATCTCCGGTTAAGAATCTATCCGGCGGATGACAGGTTTGGCGCATTATCGCGAAATGATTGGGGGTGTCCCCCGGGGTGATCGTCAGGTTGAGACCAACGGGTGCGGTACGTCCAAGGCAAGATCGTCCCAGTCGCAACCATCGCAGTACCAAGATCGCGGCCGTCCCTAAGCAAGCATGACGCTACCACCCGATTGTAACTCATCCCCGGAGAGCGACATGTCATTGTCGAGTGATGGACGATGATATGCCCGGTTGGACATTGTGCCTTTTGCCCCGCCAAGGATCTCGACCAAGGCGCGGCGCGCCGCGGGCCCACTGGACGCGGGGCAAGGATGGCCGGGGCGACATGTTCCTTCGATCTCGCGCGCTGCGATATTTGCAATCCGGATCCTGGGGCCTTCCTTGCACCACACAGGCCCGTCGCTTATATCTAGTGTCGAGTGTTCATTCTGGAAAAAGTTCTGTTTTTCCAGTATGAAGCATGGAATCCGCGGGAAAGTGTGTTCATGTGCATTAGATATCTGAACGACCATCTGATTACGAAAGCGCTACTGCACTTTCGTAATCAGATGGTCGTAACCGCTGAAGGCGAAATGCCAAAAGATTAGCTACCAGCTCGAGTTTCGCCTCTCCTCAAAGGCACCAAGGCGTGTCGTTCTGCGATCGGCCCGGTCACACGCCAGTTTTCAGCATTTGGGACCTTTCGGTCAGTCCGCTTCGGAGCGGGATTTGAGATAAGCTGTTGTTCGTTCATGTCGCCGGAGGGTCCGACATAAGCGACCGTCGCTGGGACTTTGCGCTCCGTCCGCTTCGGAGGCCCGCTAATGGGATAGCGGACATTCCTGCCTCATGGTGCTGATGTCAGTTTCCACCCTCATAGGCGACGTGAGATGCGGGACGAACTTCTGAAGACCGCCGTTCATTCAGATAGCGCATCCCGGCAGCTACCAATTCGGTTCTTCTGTTGCTAGACAAGGGCGCTTGAAGGAATAAGGGTCGCTGTCGAGGGGGCCGTGGGTACGTGCCGCTAGGGGGGACTGACAGACGTGGCGTTGGCTCCGACAGCCACTGATATCACCGTGCGCGAGGTGCTTGCGAATCTCGAGGGCGCGTTCGCCTCGGTGGCGAGCGCCGTGGAAAATGGCGAGTTCGCGCTTTGGGTCGGATCGGGCATCTCCCGCAAAGCCCCCAATCTCGGCGATCTCATTGAGCGGGCTTTTGACTATATTCGCGTGCGAGCGATCGATCCCGACACCGCCGCAGCCTATCGCCCGGCGCTTGATGAAGCGCTGACCCTCGCCGAGATCGTTCCCGCCACCGTCGAAGCGCAATTCGGGCAGGCGCTTGCCGATTGGCCCGAACATGGCGCGATCATCGATCGGCTCTGGACCAAATATTCGAAGGTGCTCGATATACGCATCGCGGGAACGGATGTTGATTTCATCCTCTGGGATGCGATCGACATCCGACAGGCGTTTGAACATCCGGCGCCGCCTGCGGCTGAACATCTGTGCATCGCGATCCTGATCCTGGAAGGAGCGGTGCAGTCCGTCGCGTCGGCGAACTGGGACGGTTTTATCGAAGCGGCGGTGGACCGATTGAGCAACGGCGTTGCCGGCATGCTTCAGGTCGTTGTCGATCCCAACCAATTGCGTGGCCCCGCCGGCCGCGCCCGGCTCTACAAATTTCATGGCTGCATCGTGTATGCGACCCGCGAGCCGCTGGTGTTCCGCCCCTATCTGACGGGCAGCCACACCCAGATCATGGACTGGCCGCAAAATGCGACGTTCACGGCGATGCACAATGCGGTGGTCGGACTGGCGACGGCGCAGAAGACCCTGGTCCTGGGGCTGTCGATCCAGGACAGCAATCTGCAGACGATCTTTTCCAAGGCGAAAGCCGTTCATGCCTGGCCCTGGCCATGCGCGCCCGATGCCCCAGCCTATGTCTTTTGCGAGGACGCCATCCAGCCGGGCCAGCGGGACGTGCTGCGCATCGCCTACGGTCCGACCTACAATGCCGACCCGGTCACCCTTCACGACGCCACCTTGCTTCGCGCATGGGGCGAACAGGTGCTGATCGCCTTGGTCCTGAAGCTGCTTGCCGAGAAACTGGCACGGCTGATGGAGCTTTCCTTGGCGGCAGACGGCAAAGCGGCCATCGCGGCTGCACTCGCTCCGCTGCTGGGTAGTCTGCGCGACGACATTGCCGATCTGGCTGTCCCGATAGCCGGGGCACGGAATCGCATCGCTTTTGCAAACCAGGCAATCGCTCTCTGGTCACGCATGTTGTCGATTTTCCGAAGCGGCGCCCTACCTGTCCACCCGGATATGTATGAGGCCCTATGTGGATCACCGCTCAACCTGATCGCAGCCGATCAGAATGCTCAGGCCATGGGGTTGGGCCAGCTTGGGGTGGCCTTGTCGCTGCTTCATCATGGGCGGGCGTCGGGACATTGGGAATTGCGTGCGCCGATCTCCGACAACCTGGATGCTGGCGCGATGACCGCCCGTGCATCGCGGCCTGGCGGCGTCGATCGTCCGCTGTTCCTCGTCAAATCAGCGGCGGACGCGATCAAATTGCAGAGCAATGGCGCCTTTGCGAACGACAATGCGATCGTCGTACATGGCGATGACCTATGGCAGCGCATGGTTGGCGGTGGCGGAAGCGCGCGCCGCGTTCGCTCGGCACCCGGACGCACGGGCGTCGTCGGAGAAACCCATGTCAGCATCGCCGACCTCATCGCGCGCAGCGCGGATGCACTGGAACTCCAACAACATTTCGTCGCCGAGATGATGTTGTGAGCGCCTCGCCGATCCTGCTCGCCATTCAGGCACGCCTTCGCATAGCGGGCTATAGCGACCTGTCGACGCCGTTCAAATTGGCCGGGGTCGACTTCGCGTTCACGGCCGCGATGCGGGGCCGCGATGGCCGGGCGCTCGATCTGGTCCTGCTGGTCGACACGACCACGGGGGATTTCGGAGATCGCGACGGCGCCAGGGTGCGCCAGCGGATCGAGGCGTTGAGCCGCGCTCTCGATGTCACCGGGTCGCGCTATGTCGTCACGGTCATCCTGGCCGGTGCCGTATTGTCGGACGGCGTCGAAGCCCTCTCGGAGACATGCCGGGTTTTGCAGGTCGAGGCGGTGTCGCTGGATGCCGAAGGTAAACCTGTGGACGAAGCCGCCGAGCGACAGCTCGATGATCGCATCCGCGTGCTTCTGCCGCTCAAGCTTCCCGTGGCGTCAGCGGAGCCTGAGACCGGAGTGGGGCCTGCACTGGATCAATTGGTCCGTGCGCTCCCCGCAGACACCAGCAAGGCGCTTGTCGACGCGGCCCTCGCCGCCGCGGAAGGCGGCGAACAGGCTGTCACCGATGCCGTCGCCCTCATCATAACGCAATCGCTTCAGCCGGAAGGTGAGGAGGAGCCGTCATGACCGAGCGCATCCTCAAGAGCCTCGACATCACCAACTTCCGGAGCATCCGGGGGCATATTCATGCGCCGCTCGACGCCAAGGTGGTGTTGCTCCACGGAGAGAATGGCGCCGGAAAGACGAGCGTCCTGTCTGCCATTGAATTGGCCCTTACCGGGAAGGTCCAATCGATGGAGCGCGCCGATCCCGGCTACGAAAAGCAGTTGCTGTACCGGTCGGCGACCGAAGGCGGCGTGATCCTGCAGACGCTGTGCGGCACGCAGGAGGAGGGTTACCACGCGGCACTGACCGCCGACGGGGCTCAGTCCATCCATGCGCTAAACAAGGAGCTTGCGACCTTCTTCCGCGAGCGGGCCTTCCTGCCACAATCGCTGCTGGGCCAGCTCCTGCAGATCTACCAGGATGCCGGTAGTGATGCGGCATCGCCTTTGGCCCAATTCGTCGGCAAGCTCCTTGGTCTCGATCGGCTCGATGCCCTCGAGGCAGGTCTCAAGCCGCTGGTCGATGTCAGGAATGTCCGCAAGTCCGTCGACGGCTGGCTGGCGGCAGAGAATGAAAAATCGCGCGTCGAAGCGCTGCTGAGCGATCATCGCAAGAGCCACGAAGCGATCGATGGCGAAGTGAAACTCGCCATCGACGAGCTAGTGCGGATTTGCGCATCGCTCGAACTTCCGGTCAAGGTCGCAGAAGATAATCTGGAAGACGTCACCGCAGCGTTGGCGGACTCGGCGGATGCCGATGCGTTCGCGCACCTGTCCGACCAGCAGCGCCGGCTGGCCGCGATCCGGCGCGAGATCGACAGCGCGCAAGTCGCGACAGGCGAAAATCCCGGTGTAACCGCGATCGGCGCCGACGAAGCAAGCAAGCGATATGGATTGTGGGAAGCGGAATTTGGCGAGCGCTTCGCAACCGCCCGCCAGCGTGCCGAGGGCCTGTTGGTCGACGTTTCGCTGCCGAGTGACCCAAGCCAATTTGCGGACGAAGCATTGGAGCGGCTTCGATCGGAACAGAAGCAGCTGGGCGACCGCGTTTCCCAGGCGCGCACCGATATCGAGCGGCATACGAAAGCACAGGATGAGCGCGACGTGGCCAACCGCCAGCGCGAAACGATCGACGAGGAAGTTGCAAGGCTATCGGCCAGCGCCGGCAGCCTTGCATCGACCCTCGCCGAGCTGACGTCCTTCATCGACGGCGAGATTTGTCCCGTCTGCGATCGTGACTTCGACGAGGTCGAGGGCGGTACGCTGAGCGAGCATGTGCATGGCAAGGTGCGGATATTGTCCGCGTCGGCAGAGCGCTTGCTGACCCTGGGACGGACGCGCAGCGAGGCTCAGGTCACGATCGAGCGCCTGGATCGCGAAATTGAAGCGATCGGGAGCCGCAAGCTCACCGATGAAGCCATTGCCGACCTCGACCGGCGCTTGTCCGCGGCCGGATCCGTGATCGCCGAGCTGGAAGGTCTTCTCGATGCGCTGCGCGAGGGCACGAACCTGCGAGCGGCCGATGTGGCGGCGCGGCGTGCGGTCACCGACGCCCAGTCTCGGCACGTCTCCTTGGCCGCGTCGCGCGAGACCTTGAGCGCTTTTGCCATATCGATCGACGCAGAGGCGATCGCGGAAGGCGAGACCTTCCATGCGGCCTCCTCGCGTTTGGAGCAGATGCTGGCCGCCAGTGCGGAGCGGTTGGAGGGCCGGCTCGCTCTCCGCAGAAGGGGGAATGATCATCTCGCGGTCGCGCGTTCGGCGATTGCCCGTCGCGAACAGGCGAAGACTCGTATCTCGGCCGACGCCGCGGCGTGGCAGCGGGCCGAAGATGCCTTGGGTCGGGCGCAGCTCTTGCGCGACCAGGGCATAGCGATCCGTAACGCGGTCGATAAGGTCCGGTCGGGGATCATCCGCCGCGAATTCAACGATCGTCTCAATCTCCTATGGCGGGATCTCTTCGTTCGCCTGGCCCCGGGTGAACCCTTCGTACCGGCTTTCCGCATCCCGGCGGCGTCGACCCAGAAATTGCAGCCAAAGCTGATCACCCAGCATCGCGATGGCGGCGAAGCCGGCGGCACGCCGGGCGCAATGCTGAGCGCGGGCAATCTTAACACCGCGGCACTCACCTTGTTCACGGCGCTCCATCTGTCCGTTCCCAAGGAACTTCCGTGGCTGATCCTCGACGATCCCGTGCAGTCGATGGACGATGTGCATATCGCGCATTTCGCCGCACTGCTGAGGACCTTGTCGAAGGAGCATGGCCGCCAGATCATGATCGCCGTGCATGATCGGCAGCTGTTCGAATATCTGAAACTCGAGCTGAGCCCCGCCTTTCAGGATGACAGCCTGTTGACGCTGGAGCTTTCCCGGGGGCCCCGCCGGGACAGCGTCTGCGTTGCGCGACGCTTCTCCTTCAAGGAAGAGACGGCGCTTCTCGCCGCTGCCTAATGAGACGCTGCAGTTGAGCGACTGGAAGAAGCACCTCGCTGGCGACGAGATCATCGCGCGGCTCCTTCAGCCGGAACGGCTTTATACCGCCGACGAAACCGCGATGCGCGACGGTGCCCCGCGCCAGGCGGGTATTTACGCCTGGTATTTCGACGCGATCCCGGCCGGCGTCGATGCCAGTCAATGCCATCGGCACGCCGGCTGGACGTTGCTCTATTGCGGCCTCTCCCCGAAAAAGCCGCCGACCAACGGCCGTCCACCCAGCCGATCCCACATTCACCAGCGCCTGCGGACCCATTTCAGGGGCAATGCCGCCGGCTCGACCTTACGGCTGATGCTTGGTTGCCTGCTCGAGGCCGAGATTGGCACGGTCCTGCGGCGCGTAGGCACGACCGGTTGGCTCACCTTTACGAACCCCGGCGAGCAGCTGCTCAATCACGGGCGTGACACCCATGCCCGTGTCGCTTGGGCCGTCGGCGCCGACAACGGCCGATACGCGCCAATCCGAGACGCTCAACTGGGACTTTAGCGCGCCTACTAGCGGACATACTGCGTACGACCGGGTGTGGGACATACCTGCCGGTCACGATTGCGGTGGCGAACGACAGCTTTTTGCAGGAACGGACGTCTTGCGTTCGTTGATGCCTCCGCTTCGAGCCGGTAGAGTAAAATCCAGACTGGCCAACATCAGCGACGCGTGTCATCCTGGGAACTGTGGTCCTCAGAACCAGGAACGGATTCCGATCAGGAAATTCCATCCTCCTGCCTTCTTGTCCCGGGCACGCCGGAAATCCGCCGTATCGCCAAAGGCGCGTTCGTACTTCACGCCAACATACGGCGCGAACTCTGGCACGAACTGGTAGCGCAGCCGTAACCCCAGCTCGGCGGTGGAGAGGCCGGAGCCTATGCCAAGCTCAGGAACATCTTGCACCGAAAAGTTGAGTTCGGCCGCGGGTTGAAGGATCAGCTTCTGGGTCAGGCGCTGATCATATTCTGCCTCGATCCGCGCGGTGACGTCACCATTGTTTGAGAGGAACAGCGCCCCGCCCATCTCGAACCAGTACGGGGCAAGGCCCTGGACGCCGACAACTGCGTAAGTCCGATCCGGCCCGGCGCCAAGATCCTGCCGGATACCGGTCTGGAGGTTCCACCACGGGTCGAGCGCACGGCTCCAGAGCGCCTGTACCTCGGCGTGTTCCGGACTCGCGCCGAAGCGGCTTTCACCCTCGGTCTTGACCCAGAGCCTGTCAATGTCGCCGCCGTACCAGCCTTGCGCATCCCAAGCGTAACCGTCCTTGCCCTTGCCGATGACCGCTTCGAGCTGATCAATCAGGATCATGCCGCTCTTGATATCGCCATGTTCCTTGCGGACGATTTCGCGCGCCGGGGCCATTGCCGGAGCGCCGTAAATGGCATCGGCCGCATGATCGGGACCGGTCAATGCCGCAGAGGATGGCAGCGCCACCGGCGGATCGGGAATGCCGGGCGCGTGGTGGGCATGGGCCGTGTGCGCTTCATGGGCGGATTGTGATGGCATTGCGTGGCCCGCATGTTCATCCGCCGGGGCGGATGAGGGGGCCTGCGGCGGCTCCTGCCCGGCATGGGGATTGTCCGCTTCCGCCTCCATCGCATGATGCGCGTGAGGATCGACTGGAGCCTCATGATGCTGGTGCTGTGCCAGCGCAGGCGTTGCTACCACCGCGAGAAGGATGGCTGCGATAGAGTTCATGCTGCTTCTCCTTCCAGCGGGCGGACGGTGACGACGCGGAACATGCCCGCGTGCATGTGCAGCAGCAAATGGCAATGGAATGCCCAGTCCCCCGGCGCATCCGCCGTCAGGTCGAAGCTGACCTTGCCGCCCGGCAGCACGTTGACGGTGTGTTTGCGCGGGTAGCTGCCGGTATGGCCGTTCACGAGATCGAAGAAATGGCCGTGCAGGTGGATCGGGTGGGTCATCATCGTGTCGTTGATGAGCACGACACGCGCGCGTTCGTTGCGTTCGAAGCGGATCGGTTCGACGCCCTCGCTGAACTTCTCGCCATCGAACGACCACATGAAGCGTTCCATGTTGCCGGTGAGATGGACCTCGATCGTGCGCTGTGGTGGGCGCGTGTCGGGGTTGGAAGTGAGCGACATCAGGTCACGGTAGGTCAGCACCTTGTGGCCGACATCCTCCAGCCCGACGCCCGGATCGGCGGTGCGATCGACTGGTGACATGGCGATGGCGTCCACGCCAACACCGACTTTGACGCTGTCGGGCACCAAAGACTTGTCGCGCATGTTCATGCTGCCCATCGAATGGGAACCACCATCATCTGCCGCCGCCGTGCTGGCCCCGGCGGCCATGGCGCCATGGTCCATTCCAGCCATTGAACCATGATCCATGCCGCCCATGCCCATGTCCTTCATGGTGAGCGTCGGGCGCGGGCGCAGCGGCGGGACGGGCGCGGTCATCCCCATGCGCGGTGCGAGTGTGGCGCGCGCCATGCCGGAACGATCAATCGATTCCGCGACGAGCGTGAACGCCTTGTCCTCGGCTGGCCGGATAATGACGTCATAGGTCTCGGCATTGCCGATCTGGAATTCGTCCACGGTCACCGGACGGACATTCAGCCCATCAGCGCTGACCACGGTCATGGGCAGACCCGGAATGCGGATATTGAAGATCGTCATGGTAGCAGCATTAATGAAGCGCAGCCGCACCCGCTCGCCGGGGCGAAAGAGGCCGGTCCAGTTTTCCTGCGGTCCATGACCATTCACGAGGTAAGTGTAGGTGGCGGCCGTCACATCGGCGATGTCGGTGGGGTCCATCCGCATCTTTCCCCACATCGCGCGGTCGGAAGCGGACATGCTCTCTTCGGGACCACCACTCAGCATACCGAACAGCGTCTGCCTCTGGCGATTGAAATAGCCGCCCTCCGCCTTGAGCTTGGTGACGAGCTGGTGGGGATGCAGGAAGGTCCAGTCGCTGAGCACGATCACATGTTCGCGATCATAGGCGACCGGATCGGGCTCGGCGGGATCGATCACGATCGGCCCGTAATGGCCCTGCTGCTCCTGGAGACCAGAGTGGCTGTGATACCAGTAGGTGCCGCTTTGCAGCAGCGGAAATTCGTAAACGAAGGTGGTGTGCGGCTTGATGCCTGGAAAGCTGACGCCAGGAACGCCGTCCATCTGAAACGGGACAATCAGCCCGTGCCAATGGATCGAGCTGTCTTCGTTGAGCGTATTCTCGACATGAAGGCGAACATTCTGCCCCTCGCGCAGCCGAATCAACGGTGCTGGCAGCACGCCGTTCATCGTGACGGCATGACCATTGCGCCCACCAACGGTGAAAGGTGTGTTGGCGATCTTGAGGTGGATATCCTCGCCCGAAAGCGTGGGCATCTGCCCCATCGAGCCGGTTTGCGCCCAGGCTGGAAACAGGCTGGAAAAGCCCAGTCCCGCAGCACCGACCACGCCGGCACGCAGTAGGGATCGTCGACCGATCGTCTGTGTCATGATTTTATCCTCGGCTCCACGGGGGAGCCCTCTAAGTGCTGAAGGGGCCGAGAGGCGAGAAAGCCGCCTCCCGGTTTGCGTCCGATCAGTGCTGATCCGTACCATGTCCGGCATGCGGATCGGCGGCAGGCGCTTCCGAAGGAGGCGTCGCCTTACCTTTGGCCTTCATTTTCTCGCAGCAGCCCATCTTGCCCTCGGCATCCTTGTCGCAGCAGCCGTCGGACATATCGTGACCTTCATGGCCTTCATGGCCTTCATGACTGGTGCGTTCGCTGTGCGCATCGGCCGGTGCGGCGTTTTGGGCGAAGGCTGGCGTGGCGATCATCATCGTGATCGCGGCAATTATCAACTTCATGACTAATCTCCGGAAGAAAGTGGGTGAACCTCAATTCCTCGGAGTCATCCGCGGCGGCGGCGTTTCTCCCTCAAGCGTGATCGTGGCGAGATGTTTCTGTCCCACAACAGAATATAAGGTCTTGGTTGGCCGATCCCGCTGCTCGATGAGGGGAGGTATCGCCGGGAACGCGGCGCAGGCAACCGCGCAATGCATGGCGGCTTTGGGTGATTTACGATCGGAGGGAGATTCGCTCCCGGCGCAATGCCCCGCGACCGAAGCCATCTCCATCGCACCCTGATGCGGCATAGCCGTTGCAGTGCCGCTCGCCATCGATACGGACGAGACGAGCATGGCAAGCGCAATCAGGAGTGACGAAAGCAACTTCATCATAATTCTGTGCGTGGTTGGACCATGGGTGACAACGATTCGAATCCTTTTCGAACCCTTCATGCACCTTGACACAATGATAAGGTCAAGTGCCTATTGACTCTGACATGGTGTCAAACTCCATCTTGCGCTGCGATAGAAGGAGACGGTTGATGGCCGAGTCGAAACATGGCGTTCATTCTGGTGCCCACAGTTGTTGTGGTGACCATGGCGAGCATTCCGCCGGACTGGTGGTCGACCTGGTTTGCGGCATGACGGTCGATCCCGAAAAAACCGCGCATCACGCGACCT
The DNA here is from genome assembly GCF_021403115.1 of Sphingobium sufflavum. Taxonomy (GTDB): domain Bacteria; phylum Pseudomonadota; class Alphaproteobacteria; order Sphingomonadales; family Sphingomonadaceae; genus Sphingobium; species Sphingobium sufflavum. Next base: position 5,144 of record NZ_JAJSSH010000012.1, on the reverse strand, counting down.
ATGCTGGTCACGACTATCATTTTTGCAGCGCCGGCTGCCGCGAGAAGTTCATTGCGGACCCGGATGCGCATCTCAACAAGTCCGCCGTCGAACCCGTTGATGCGCCGGAGGGCACGATCTGGACCTGTCCGATGCACCCCGAGATCCGACAGGATCATCCCGGCGCCTGCCCGATCTGCGGCATGGGGCTTGAGCCGGAAATGGTCAGCGCCGATACCGGACCCAGCGCCGAGCTGCTCGACATGACGCGGCGCTTCTGGATTGGCCTTGCGCTGGCTCTCCCGGTCTTCATCCTTGAAATGGGCGGGCATCTCTTCCCGGCGCTACATCATCTCGTGCCCATGAAGGTGTCGATCTGGGTTCAGTTCGCGCTGGCGACGCCGGTCGTGCTGTGGGCAGGCTGGCCCTTTTTCGAGCGCGGCTGGGCATCGCTCAAAACGCGCAATCTCAACATGTTCACGCTGATCGCGATGGGGACCGGCGTGGCATGGACCTATAGCGTCGTCGCGACGCTGGCGCCCGGGATCTTCCCGGATGCCTTCCGTGCCGCCGACGGGACGGTGGCCGTTTATTTCGAGGCGGCGGCCGTCATCACCGTGCTGGTGCTGCTGGGGCAGGTGTTGGAACTACGCGCCCGCGAACGCACGTCGGGTGCGATCAAGGCATTGCTCAATCTCACCCCGAAAATCGCGCGGCGCATCGCCGACGACGGCAGCGAAGCGGAAATCCCGCTGGAGGATGTGGCGGTGGGGGACCGGCTGCGGGTGCGGCCGGGCGAAAAGGTGCCGGTCGATGGCGTGGTCGAGGAAGGGCGATCCGCGCTCGATGAATCGATGGTCACGGGCGAATCCATGCCCGTCACCAAATCGGATGGCGACACGGTGATCGGCGGCACGATGAACCAGAGCGGCGCCCTGATCATCCGCGCCGACAAGGTCGGACGCGATACCATGCTTTCGCGCATCGTCCAGATGGTCGCCGAGGCGCAGCGCTCGCGCGCGCCGATCCAGCGCATGGCCGATCAGGTCTCCGGCTGGTTCGTGCCGGTCGTCATGGGGGTCGCTGTCCTCGCCTTCGTCATCTGGGGCGTCTGGGGACCGGAGCCGCGTTTTGCCCATGGCCTGATCGCGGCGGTATCGGTGCTGATCATTGCCTGTCCCTGCGCATTGGGGCTGGCGACGCCGATGTCGATCATGGTCGGCGTCGGGCGCGGCGCGGGGCTTGGCGTCCTCATCAAGAATGCCGAGGCGCTGGAGCATATGGAAAAGGTCGATACGCTGGTCGTCGACAAGACCGGAACGCTGACCGAAGGTAAACCCGCCGTCACCCGGATCATCGCGACGGAGGGCTTCGCGGAAGACGAGCTGCTGCGGATCGCCGCCGGGGTCGAGCGCGCGTCGGAACATCCGCTGGCGCTGGCGATCGTTGACGCGGCGACGGGCCGAGGCATCGAGATTCCCCCCGTCAGCGACTTCGATTCACCCACCGGCAAGGGTGCACTAGGCATGGTCGAGGGCAAGCGCGTCGCGCTGGGCAATGCACGTTTCCTGGCGGAATCCGGGATCGACACCGCGTCGCTTGCCGCCGAAGCTGACGCGCTCCGTAAAGATGGCGCGACCGCCATCTTCATGGGACTGGATAATCGGGCCGTCGGGATTTTCACCATCGCCGATCCGATCAAGCCGACGACGCCCGAGGCGCTTGCCGCCTTGCGCGCCGACGGCATCAAGGTGGTGATGCTGACCGGAGACAACCGCACGACGGCCGAAGCGGTTGCGCGCCGGCTCGGCATCGATGCGGTCGAGGCCGATGTCTTGCCCGACCAGAAGGCGGATGTCGTCGCGCGGCTGAAGCAGGAAGGACGTATCGTCGCGATGGCGGGCGACGGGGTCAATGATGCCCCGGCATTGGCGGCCGCCGATGTCGGCATTGCGATGGGCCATGGCACCGATGTCGCCATGGAAAGCGCAGGCGTGACCTTGCTCAAGGGCGATCTCAACGGCATCGTCCGCGCTCGCCAGCTCAGCGAGGCGACGATGGCCAATATCCGCCAGAACCTGTTCTTCGCCTTCGTCTACAACGCGGCGGGCGTGCCGATCGCGGCTGGATTGCTCTACCCGTTCTTCGGCATCCTGCTCTCGCCGATGATCGCGGCGGCGGCGATGGCCCTGTCGTCGGCGAGCGTAGTCGCCAACGCGCTGCGCCTCAATCGGGTGCGGCTGTGAATATCGGCGGGGCCTCACAGGCCAGCGGTGTCTCGCAACGCATGATCCGCCATTATGAGAAGATCGGGCTGATCCCGGCGCCGCCGCGCCGGGACAGCGGCTATCGCGATTATGCCGATGCCGATGTCCATCGCCTGCGCTTCATCGCCAATGCCCGCGATCTCGGCTTTCCGATCGAGGACATCCGCGATCTTCTCGGGCTGTGGAGCAACAGCCAGCGCGCCAGTGCGGAGGTGAAGGCGCTCGCCGTCGCCCGCGCCGAAGAATTGGGCCGCAAGGCCGAGGCGCTTCAGGCGCTGCGCCAGACGCTGCTGGAGCTTGCCGAGCGCTGCCACGGCGACGACCGCCCCGACTGCCCGATCATCGAGCGCATGTCTGGCGAGGATGACCGCGACGCCGCGGGCGTTCGATGAGGAAACCGGGACCTGGATATGGCTCGGTAGGTGGCAACGGACCGCATTGCCTGTTTACCCGCCTGCGTTGATATTGAACCCAGACGTCGGCTTTGCTGGCGAGAGCTGCCGCTCATCCGCGAGGCTGGAACGGCATGAGTTGGTCGACTGCCGCCGGAAGCTCGTGGGACTTAGCCGCCGTTCTTGGCACACCACTTGAGTGACGGCTTTCGGCGAGAATAGCCTTTCCGGCCTTGCACGGACGTCATTGTCGATTGCCTGAGGTCGGCCGTTTCGTACCGGCACCCGGTTTCAATCCCGGTCGATTATCAGAACAGCATCCCCCAGCTTCTGAAGACGCTGGGGCAGATCGGCCGCGATCTTGCGCTGCTGATGTGGCTGGGCCTTCTTCCATGACCGGCATTCCGCCTTGGTCCTTCCGCAGGCGCGGCACCATCCCGTGCGCCCATCAAAAACACAGCTGTCGATGCACGGGGACTTCATGCCGGGTGTATGTCGATCGTGAGGTGACGCAACTCATGCACGGGGATCAGCCGCTGTTCGACAATCGCGCGGTCGAGATGCGGCCCCGCAACGATGGAAACGATGCCGGCATGCGCGTCGGGACCGATGCGCCAGACGTGCAGATCGGCGATGCGCGCGTCGCCCGGCGTTTCAATCAGCGTGCGGATTTCATCGGCGACATGATCGTCGGTCCGATCCAGCAGCATCCAGCCGGTATCGCGCATCAGCGAGATTGACCAACGTGCAATGACGATCGCGCCGACAATGCCCATCACCGGGTCCAGCCAGACCCAGCCCAGATAGCGACCAGCCAGCAACGCGACGATTGCGAGCACAGATGTCAGGGCATCGGCGAGCACATGCACATAGGCTGCCCGCAGATTGTTGTCCTGATCTCGCCCGCCATGGTGCCCGTGATGATGATCGCCATGATGATGATCGCCATGTTGATGCCCGTGGTTGTGACTGTGGGTGTGCGAGTGACTGCCTGCGAGCAGCACCGCGCTGGCCAGATTGACCCCTAGCCCGACGATAGCGACGATCGTGGCTTCTCCAAAAGCAACGGTAGTGGGCTGGAGCATACGCAACACCGACTCGACGCCGATGCCGATCGAGATCACCGCCAGAACCAGCGCCGACGCAAAGCCGGCAAGCTCCCCGACCTTTCCGGTGCCAAAGCTGAACCGGGGATCGGATGCATGCCGCCGCGCATAGCCATAGGCGATCGCCGCGACACTCAGGGCGCCGGCATGCGTCGCCATGTGGAAGCCATCGGCGAGAAGCGCCATCGATCCGGTCCAGTAGCCCGCAGCGATCTCGCCAACCATCATCACAGCGGTCAGCAGCACGACCCACAGGGTGCGGCGCGCGTTCGCGTCATGCGAGGCGCCCAAAAAGATATGATCGTGCGATAACCCTTCGATCTCGGGAAGACTTGCCATTGGGATTCCTATTTAGTGTAGCGGCGAATGACCGCTTTGAGCTCTTCGGCTGCCTGTGCGCGGGCATCCTCGCTCAGACCTGGCGCCGCGACATGCTCGTCCAGATGCTCGATGATGATCTCGTCCATTAGCCCGTTGACCGCCCCGCGTACGGCCGCGACGAGCTGGAGAATTTCGCTGCAGGTCGCTTCACCCTCGAGAGAGCGCTCCACCGCGTTGACCTGACCCCCGATGCGGCGGACCCGCGCGATGAGCTGCGCCGATGATTTCCCGAGATGTGCCATACTGTACTCCCCTATAGTATATGCATGACCTCGGCAATCGCTTCCGATTTGGGCCTTGTGGGTCGCTGGGCTGGGGATTGAAGATCGCTCAAGAACTCGATCATGCGCAGTCTCGCCGCGCTGGCGTTCGTGTTTATCTTCTCATCGGCGTACAGCATGCTGACAAGCTCGCCATCGGCTGACCCGGCGATCCACAGCAAGTGTACGACAGGTTTTTTCAGAAGCAGACGCTCAAGTGTGGATCGCGGAATGACTTGGTTTAGTCGGCAGCTTCCAGAAAAGCAGAACGTCTGCTGCTGGGGATTAAAAATCGGTTGCTGAGCGTCCACAAAGGGTCGCTTTAGTGAGCCTAATCAACATCTTTGTTGAGTATCGCGGCGTCTATAAGTCGAGGTATCATCGGCAGCAGTTCACGTGCCAGAAAACCCACCGTAGCCATTTCATGCGACAGGGCTGCACCCGCTCGACCGTGAATGCAGGCCCCCCATCCAGCAGCGGTCAACGGGGCTGCACCCCGTGCCGCCAGCCCGCCTATAATCCCGGCAAGCACATCCCCCGATCCGCCGGTGGCCAAGCCAACAGAGCCGCCGCGATAGATCGCTATTTCGCCTGACGGGGCGGCAAGAATGCTCTCCTTGCCTTTTAGCAAGATGATGGCGTTGAACCGTTGTGCGATGTCGCGGGCCACGCTCTCCGGATCGGCCTTCACCGCTTCGACCTCCAGCCCGGAAAGATGCGCCATTTCGCCATGATGGGGCGTCAGTATGACATGCCCGT
>NZ_JAJSSH010000011.1 GCF_021403115.1 Sphingobium sufflavum | reverse complement strand
ATCACGATAGAGATTGTCCGCAAATTCGCCGATCAGACCGGTTTCGTCGTCCATCCCAGACGATGGGTGGTCGAACGGACCTTCGCATGGCTCAACCGCAATCGCCGCCTCGCCAAGGACTTCGAGCAAACCATCAAATCCGCAACTGCGCTACTCTATGCCGCCGCGGCTATCGTTCTCATCAGGCGCGTCGCTCGTTACGCATGAGATCCAAGACAGGCTCTCAGTGGTGTTAAAGCTCGGCATGAAACCCTGCGAGCAGACAGGTAGCCCTCAGCGCCGTCTCGTCGAGAATATGGGTAAATGGGCGAATAGCTGGCAGAATATATCTCAGTTACCAGCGCCAACAGAATTTGGGGTCGATCACTCTATTATCGATTAGGGCTATCCCATCTTGATTACCAAGAGGGAGAGGGCGTCAGAGTTCTAAACAGCTTCATCCACTAATGTTCATCGCCCAACTTTAAAGGTTCACATCTTTACGCGGCGCTATACGTAATCCCGCGTAGCATACGGCTCCGGAATTCGTGAGGAGTGACGCCCGTTGCTCGGCGGAACGCGAAAGTAAAAGCCGATTGGGATGAAAAGCCTGTAACGATCGCAATCGATTTAATCGACTCGTCCGTCGCCAGACGTCGTTTGGCCGCCTCGATACGACAGCGAACCACATAGTCGGCAACCGTACAGCCACGGCTTGTCCGAAACGCCCGAGAAAGCTGGCGCGTTGAAATACTGCATAAAGTCGCAAGTTCGATCAAGGTGGGCAGGGGGCCGGGTTCGGCGATGCGCTGCTCGAGCACTCTCATGCGCCATGCCGCCAGCCCGCCCCTGTCGTCGGGCTCGTCGATAGCGATGAGATACCGCGCCAACTCAACCGAGAGCTGCAAAATCAGCGCATCGACAACCTGTTCGGACCCTACGCCTTCATGGCGTATCTCCTGTGAGAGCCGAAGCAACAATGCGCTGATATGGGTATTTGAAATGTTGAGGCAGCTCTCCAGGCGACGATCAGTCCACTGAAAATCGGCGGGTAGCCATCGCCTGACTGCCTCTTCTTTCAGCGCGCAAATGAGCGACATATGCTCGCCGCCGCCGCTTCTAAGCTGGAGCCGAAAGCCTGGAGGAAGAGCCATGATCGACCCCATTGCCTCCGTGCGATGCGGTCCCCAACGGTCGGTATAGCTGGCCCGGTCATGCACGCGTCGCGGCGTGAGACACAGGTCGATCCAGAAAAGCCCCTCCTTGCAGAACAGGTGCTCGTCCGAGTCTTTATGGTCGAGACGTATCACCATGAGCTCTGCCATCGGATGGATGCGCTCGCGTTCCAATTGAAGCATGGGCGACATCGCCGCCAAGGTGCGATCGAACGTGTTCATTCGCGTTCTCGTTTCAAACTTATGACGCTCTAAAGTTACTCTCCGGGCCGCATCTTGAGCCCGGTGGCCAACCAGAGCAAGGCAAGCCGTCCGCAGGAGACGCGCAAAATGTCTCCTTTTCTACAAAATGTCACTCTGAACGCAAAGTGCAGAAGACCTCTGCTCAGTCACGAAGAGGGGCGTAAGCTAGATTTCCCAAGGGGGTAAGCCGCTCCGGCCTCAAGGAGAGCGGAAGACCTCATTCGTCGAGATCGCGTATCTCGGCGGCAATCCACATCCGCTCCCAAAGATTTTTGCCGCCGGTTTGTTGATCAAGAAGCAATAGCGCATCACGCTTGGCTTCACGCGCCTTGTGGGAGGCGGGCTCTGACGCTAGTGCGATGTCGAGCAGATGAAGGGCCTCAAGAGGCCGGCCTTCGTCAACAAACGCGCGGGCGCGCTGGGCTATTGGGATTGCTCCGCCAGCAAGCTCGGCGAGCGCAGGCGCAACAGACGATGGGGGTACACCGTAAAGCTCGGTTGTTCCCCGGGCAGGGTCGAACCAGCCCGTATATTCATGCCAGATTGCCCGGACGTTCCAGGCGACCTTTCCATATTCTTCGGTAAGCGTGAGCTCTGGCGGTGTTCGGATGTCACGCATCAGGCTCCGCAGATCCTTGCCCTCGTTCATTCCTTCAACTGTCCGGTCATGGACCCATTGGACCGAGCCGATAATCTTTGTGAGTTCACGCTGGATGTGTTCCGCGCCGCGAATGTCCTCGTGGCCGGTGAGGATGAGTTCCGGGTTCAAAGCCCTCACCTTGGCGACGGAGTCGACAAATTGAAGGGCCGTGCGTGGCTTGTCCCCACGCATTGTGTTGAGGTTGGGGTGATTACCGAACAGCGGCCCGAAAAGATTTCCAACGATGGCAATACGCTCCCGGGGTAGCCAGAGGACGACCGCAGACCGAGTCTCGCCTCCCGGCGTCCAGATAATCTCGAAGCGCCGCTCGCCGAGATCGAAAGCATAGCCATCATCGCCTATCAGCACATCGGGCGATACCTCCTGCGTGGGCGTCAGGTCGGAAGCATTGCCGGTAATGCCGCCGAAGATACGCCTCGAGCCGCGGCGATAATGGGTATCGAGAGCAGCACCGTAGATTCGGTCCTCGAGATAGATGCGGTGTGCAATGACCTCATTTTCAGGTGTCTTATAGATTTCCAGACCGCCATATTGATTGGCGTGGCTCTGGGTAAGGATGATGTGGCGAATGGGATTCTGGGAAACTTTCGCAAACAGCTCCTTGCCGCGTCTGGCGTCACGGAGTGTCCCAGCATTCACCAAAACATCGCCTTCGCTCGTGATAATCAGATAGCTGTTTCCGATTCCGCGGCTTTCCCAGATACCATCGGCGCGCTCGATCGCATTGAGTTGTTCGGCACCGGATTTAACAAGATCTGCGGTCCGTAAGCCCTTGTCGGATAGCGGCGCGTTAGAGGTCATTCCATAACTCCTGAGTATCTTTTCATGCATCACTGACCAAAGGGCATCGCTCCGGCAATATGGGACGGGCCGCTCTATTCCCGCCTTCGGGATTGCATGGCCTATTTTCGACAAGACGTCTCGCTACCGCAAAGGATCAACAGCAGCGATCGCTCAAACATGCGGGGCAAATGTCACATGTTTGGCGCCAGCACATTGATTCCATTTAGGATAGTGCGCACGAGATCGACCTGCCCCCGCGCGCCGGTCTTTGCGTAAAGCCGTTTGGAATAGTTGCGTGTGGTCTCCTGCGTCAGACCCATGGTGTCGCCGGCATCTTGAAGGGAAAGGCCCCGCGCTACGTGCAACGCCAATTTCGCCTCGCTGCTCGACAGTCCGAACAGGGAAGCGAGAAGGGAAGGGTGTTGCGGGTCCGGCTCGAGAACATGGCGAATGAGGAAAAAGCGGGCGGATGATCCGAGAAGCGGCTCGTATTGGTCTGATGCAGCGGTGATCATCATTTGGAGCGGTGGGCGCGTCGAGAGCCAGCATGCTTGTGGTTGTTCAGTCGGAAGTGCCGGCCCTAGTTCCAGCATTGCCTCAGCTTTCGGCGAGCGGAAGCGAAGCCGATTGTCAGCCCCAAGCCAAAGCAGTTGGCCCTCGTTGATCCACCGACGTGCACGCCGGTCCGCATCGAGGACAAAACGATCACAATCCGTCAGAATCCAGGCGATGCCCAGCCCGCCCCGGGCCTGCTCCTCTGCCCGCCCCCTTCGCTGCTCGCGCTCATGAGCTATTCGGGCGATGACCGCCGTTAGCACGAGCGGCGCCAGAAAATCGAGCAAAGCCGCATCCTGTGCTCGAAGATCGGAACGGCTTCTCGCGATCCATAGCAAGAGGTCCGGGCCGTCGACCTCTTGCATCCGGACGACCCGAAGAAAGTTCTCTGGGCCAAGGCCAAGCTCCTGTCCGGAATAAACCCGGTCGGCGCGCAAATTCGTTAGATGGGAATGATCTGTTCGTCCCAGATGCGCGTTAACGGGGTCGATTGGGCCTCCGGCCAAATAGGTGAACGCTCCGCCCCGTCGCATCAGAACGCCGCAACGATCACAATGAGCTTGCAAGCGCAATTCGCTGAGAAATCTGTCCCATGGGGCTTCGCCAAACAGATCGCGATAAAGGATTGCGACCAGATCGGCCCCATAGATACGTCGAAATGCCATGATGGACTCGCTGCGATCGGTCGCTCGGCACGATTAAGTTTTGCTCGTTTTCCCAGCAGCGTGAAGCGATAGGGACTGCCGATATTCGCGGAATAATTATGCGAAGATGGCATTGCGAAGCGACACACGTCGACCCTCGCGACCACATTTTAGCCCTTGAGCCTCTAGAAATGGCTCAAATTCAACAAGCTGGCGTCTGTAAAACAGAGGTCGTCCTTTGCCTAGGAAGCGTCCTCAGACATGAATGCATCATCTCGCTGCTACGCTTTGCGCGACATGCGGCAACTGGGCTCGGCCCACCCTCCATTCAGCGCTGGAAGATGCAAAAATGACTTTGAATTTTGCCGATATCGTCAACGCGGCCCGAGAAAAGGCAAAAGCTTCTGATCCGGCGGAAGATAGCTGGAAGGAAGGTCTGGAGATTTTGTTGCATGACCATGCGACCCAGAACCGGCTGACCGAACGCGGCGAGGTTATTGTGAAGAGCCGCTATGTAGAAGCGCTCGCTGCCCGCATGACGGTCGATCAACATCTTCGAGAAAACCCGGCAATCCTGGACCAACCGATTAAGCAGCCGGTTTTCATCCTCGGCCTGCCGCGTACCGGCACCACTATGCTAAGCTATATGCTTGACGAAGATCCCGCTAACCGCTCGCTGCTGCGGTGGGAGGCCTATAACGCTGCGCCGCCCGCCGCACCGGGTGCCTTGAAAACCGATCCTCGTTGCCTTGCCGAAGTAGCCAAGGATGAGATGATGCTAAAAATGGCTGCTAAGGTGGCCGCTGCACATTTCGAACCGGGCGATGGTCCCACCGAATGCGTACATCTCATCGCGCAGGATTTTCGGTCGCTGATGCTCGCGGTCACGACCACCGTGCCAACCTATCATGACTGGCTCCTGCTGACGGATATGGCGAGCGCCTTCGAGCATCGTAAGCGCGTCCTCCAGATCCTGCAAACCACGAATCCGGGGCGCTGGATCCTGAAAATGCCGTCCGACTCATTATTCATCCGGCAGCTATTCAAGACCTTCCCCGATGCCAAGGTGATCTGGACGCACCGCGACCCTTATGCTGTCGCCGGTTCATCCTTTGCCATGCGCGGAAATTCCCGGCCGATGTTCGAGGTCGACGAGGGTCGCGAGTATATGCGCCGCTATTTCCCGCTGCAATTGGGTCTCCATGCATCGCGCCCGCTCGAAGTAAGCCACGAGCGGCCGAACGATATTCTCCATGTCTATTATGATGATTTGGTGGCCGATCCGCTCGCCCAGGTGAAGCGCATCTATAGCTGGCTGGGCGATGACCTCAGCCCTGTGGCGGAAGCCGGTATGCGCGGCTGGCTCGCGAACAATCCTCAGAACAAGCGTGGCAAGCACAGCTACTCACTTGAGGAGTGGGGGCTTTCGGTTAAGCAACTCCAGCCTTATTTCGCCGACTATCTTCGTGAACATCCTGTTGCTGCCAGGGAGTTTGCATGATGCTGAGCGATCTTTTCGACCTGCGGGGCACGGTCGTTCTTGGCGCTGGCGCCAATAGCGGCATCGGACTCGGCTTCCTGATGGGCTGTGCCAAACAGGGGGCGGACGTCGTCGTTTGGGGAAGGCGGGAGGACCGCAATCGCGAAGCGCTCGCCAAGCTTCAAGAGGCGGGAGCGGGCCGCGTCCATCAGGAGGAGGTTGACGTAGCGAGCGAAGACGCGGTTCAAGCCGCGTTTCGCTCAACGTTGGACGCAATGGGCCGTGTCGATTGCTTGTTCGCGAACGCAGGCTTCTCGTCCCGAGCACCGTCCTTTCCGGACATGACGAGCGAGATGTATCACGAACTTCTCAATGTGAACCTGCACGGTGCTTTCTATACGTTGCGCGAGGGCGCACGACATATGCGCGAGCGTGCTCAGGCCGGAGACCCAGGCGGTTCCATCGTGGTCTGCGGGAGCCTTTCCATATTCTATGGTCTGCCCGGCATGGAGCATTATGCCGGTGCCAAGGGTGCGCTGTCCGCCATGGTCAAGGGGCTTGCCGTGGAGATGGGACAATATGGCGTTCGCGCCAATATGATCGCCCCTGGCTTCATCATGACAGAGATGACGGGTGCAAGCGCCCAGCGCGATGCCATCGTCGCTCGCTATTCCGAAATCACGCCGCTTGGACGGCCTGGCTACCCCGATGATATCGAAGGACCGGGCGCTTATCTGGCATCAAAGGCATCGCGTTTTCACACCGGGGATATTCTGATCGTCGATGGCGGCCGTACGGTGAAATCGGCATGACTACCGACGTCACCACAACGTCCAGCGATGCGACGACTGCTGAACGCGCGACGCGCTGCGGCTTTATCGGTCTTGGAAGCCAAGGTGCCCCAATTGCTCGGCGGATGATCGATGCCGGCTTTCCGACAATGTTGTGGGCACGGCGTCCTGAAAGCCTTGCGCCTTACGAAGGGGGTGGAGCGACCTTCGCGTCCACCGTCGCGGAGCTCGGGGCATGCTGCGACCACGTCGGCTTGTGCGTGGTGAATGACGATGACGTGCGACAGGTCTGTGCAGATTTGATACCTGCGATGCGGCCTGGCAGCCGGATCGCCATCCACTCCACAATCCACCCCGATACGTGCCGTGCCATAGCGCAAGAGGCACTGGATGAGGGTATCGTAGTGATCGATGCGCCTGTGAGCGGGGGATCGCCCGCCGCAGAGGCTGGAACGCTGACGCTCATGCTGGGTGGTGATCCCGAAATCATCGAGGCAGCCTTGCCGGTATTTCGCAGCTTTGGACGCCTAATCGTAAGGCTCGGCGACGCGGGTGCGGGCCAACATGCCAAACTGATTAATAACACATTGCTCGCAGCCAATATCGGCTTGGCGGATAGAGCGCTTGAGGCAGGTGACCAGCTCGACCTTGATCGTGCGGCGCTGATTGAGCTGCTTCTGGCGAGCAGCGGCCGAAGCATGGGCGTCGAAGTTCGGGGACGCATGGCACACCCCACCGCTTTTGCGCATGGGGCGTCACTCCTGAAAAAGGACATGAATCTCCTCGGCGCGGTGATTGGAGAAAAAACCGACGCCTTCCAGACCTTCAGGGCCGCAGGTGCCGATTTCCTGCGGCGCGCCCTCGGCGAATAGTGGGCATTATGATGCCGGGTCCGGACGTGACTATCTCAACGCCACATGAGGGGGAATGGCGCAGGAACTGGCCCCTCGTGCTCGCGGCTTCGATGGGCTTTTCCTTTTTTTCGCTCATGATCGCATCGACGGGACTATTCTTCGATCCGCTGAACAAAGCCTTCGGCTGGAGCCGCACGCTATTGTCGTCGGGCGCTTCAATCGCGACGGTTTTGACAGCCGTGCTCTCACCGTTCTTCGGGGTGCTGATAGATCGCCACGGCAGCAGGCGAATTGTTTTACCCGGGCTTCTCGTCACGATGGCTTCGATCGCGGCGTTCAGCCTCATCAATGGGTCCGCTGCGCAATGGTTCGGACTTTGGTCCGTCTTCGGCTTTGTCGCCGTCAGCATCAAGTCGACCGCATGGACCGCTGCCGTCCTGAAAGCCTTTGAGCGCTCCAAGGGCCTTGCTCTCGGCCTCACGCTCGCCGGTGCGGCTGTGGCGCAGGCGATCGTCCCCCCGCTGACCAACTGGCTGATCGTCACTATGGGTTGGCGGGCCACATTCGTTTGGCTTGCTGTCGGCTGGGGCGGATTGACGTTCCTCCTCTGCTTCTTCTGTCTGTTTGACCGTGACCACAAACGGGGCGGATACGCCGGAGTCGAAGGCTCTCAGGCGATAGTGGATGGGCTGGAGCGACACGAAGCCCTGCGCGACAGCGCGCTGTGGCGTGTTGGCATTTCGAACTTCGTCGTCATGGCCATGACCATGGGACTCACCATCCACCTGTTTCCGATCCTCACCAACGCGGGGGTTTCGCGCACAAACGCTGCCTGGCTCTCAAGCTTGGCGGGACTTGCTGGCATCGCCGGTAAGGTCATCACCGGCTACCTTCTTGATCGATACAAAGCCAATTGGGTGGGCGGTCTCACACTCGGAGCGGCTGCTCTGGCCTTCCTTCTGCTCATCAACGGTATTCGGTCGCCAAGTCTCATAATCGTTGCCCTGTTGGTAAATGGCTATGCCGCCGGGACGAAAACTCAGATCACAGGCTTTCTGACCGCCAGTTATGGCGGTCTCAGGAATTTCGGCGTGATCTATGGCGTTATGGCCGCGCTCATGGCGCTGGCCTCGGGCGTCGGGCCGCTCCTGGGCGGTCTCTCCTATGACTATCTGGGCGGCTATGATGCCTTCCTGGCGCTGGGTGCTGCCGGATGCCTTCTGGGCGGCTTTCTCATGATCACCTTGCCGGCCTATCCTGACTGGGCCCTGCGCGAGACGGACAATACTGGCGCCCGGGTGCCGAAAACCAGCGACGATAAGCAGAGTTTGGGGGAACTGGAACCCAAGCCCGAGCAAGGATAGAAGATATCAGGCATCATGGCGAGCTCCGCCAAGCATCCTCATGATGATCAAGACTACAAACGCGTTGCAAATATTTTTTGAACATGCGGCCGACATCCAAGCGGGGCCGGGAGAGACAGGAAGATGTTTAAAGGATTAATGTCGGGCGACGATATGCTCTCGCTTTGGATAGTGCTGTTTGTTGCGACCGGCATATTATCTGGCATCGTAACGGGATATTTCCGTACACGAAAAATCCAGCCAAAGGGTTTCAAGTGGAAGATATTCCGTAACGAAATATTCTTTGCGACGATCACCATGACGATTGTCGGCACCGTCATGGGACGCCTCAGCGGCTGGCTGAACGCGCACGGCTGGATCACATTCAACCATGCCCCTGCGGCATGGTGGCAAGTGGGTCTCGAATACGCACTGTATTTCTTTTTATTCGATACCTATTTTTACTGGTTCCATCGATGGATGCATGTTGAACCCATCTATAGCTGGGTTCACAAACTGCACCATAAATCTACGTCGCCTAATGTCCTGACGACACTTTCCGTCAATCCGCTCGAATCCGTCATAAACGGCGGCTTCATCTCAATCTTCCTAACGATTTTTACCATTCATGATGCGACCGCTGCCCTGATATTTCCTACCAACATCATTATGGGTCTCTACGTCCACTCGGGCTATGAGTTCATGCCACGTTGGTGGAACAAAAGCTGGGCGACCAAGTGGTTCATCACGGCGACGTTTCACGATCAACATCACCGTTTTTTCACAGGAAATTTTGGCGGCTATACGACGATCTGGGACCGGATCTGTGGCACGATGCGGCCAAAGTTTGAAACGGATTACGAGAAGAATTTCAGCCGACGCTCCTTACCCGCCCAGGCCAGCGCTGCCGAGGAGGCAGCATGATGGTTTGCCGTTCAAAGGCGAAAGCATTGATCGCTTTTTTTGCAGCTACAACGCTCTTTACTAGCGTAGCGACGGCGAGTGAGCCCGCGCGACATGATAGCTCGGAAAAGAACATACGCGAGCGTGCAGACGCACTGATCGCGCAGATGACGCCGGATGAAAAAGCGGCTCAGTTGACCCAGTTTTTCTACCTTCAGCCGGTTCCAGCCGCCAATAAGGCGGCGCTCGACGCACTAGGCAGCACAGGGGTTGGCTCGCTTCTCTTCGTAACGGATCCCGTCGAGGTCAACCGGCTTCAACATATGGCGGTGGAGAAGTCCCGGCTGCACATCCCCGTTCTTTTCGGATTCGACGTCATTCATGGGCTCCATACCATTTTCCCGGTTCCGATCGGTCTGGCCGCCTCGTGGGATCCCAAGCTTGTCGAGCAAAGCCAGGCAGTGGCAGCACGTGAAACGCGCGCCGTGGGTGTCCAGTGGACGTTTGCGCCCAATCTCGACATTGGCCGAGACCCGCGATGGGGGCGGATTGTAGAGACCGCCGGGGAAGACCCGTATCTTGTAAGCGCGATGGGCCGAGCCCAAGTGCTCGGCTTTCAAGGGAACTATCTGGGTCAGCCGGGTCGCATCATGGCGGGGCCGAAGCATTTTGCGGGCTACGGCGCCTCCCTTGGCGGCCGCGACTGGGATGAGGTCCAGCTCTCGGATAGCGATCTTTGGAACGTCCATTTTCCTCCGTTCAAGGCCGCCATCGATGCAGGGGCCGGCGCGATCATGGCTGCCTACATGCATTTGAACGGCGTTCCTGCGGCTGCCAATCGCTGGCTTTTGACTGACGTCCTGCGGAAATCCCTTGGGTTCGAAGGCCTTGTTGGAAGCGACTCCGGCTCCGTGAACAAGCTGGTCGTGCAAAATCTGGCGGCCGACAAGAAAGAGGCGGTCGTCCGTGCGCTGGTGGCGGGCCTCGACATGGAGATGGTCGATCCCGGGCAGGCACCCTCCATGGCGCAATTGCCCGGAGCACTGGCCAGCGGAGATATCCCTCCGGACCGCGTCGATGAAGCGGTTCGCCATGTGCTGGAGGCCAAGATCAGATTGGGACTGTTTGAAAATCCCTATATCGACGAGAAGGCCGTTGGGCGTGTTTTTGCGGACCCGCAACACCGGGCAGCTGCACGGCTTGCAGCCGAGCGTTCCGCTGTCCTGCTGAAGAATGAGGGCAATCTCTTACCTCTCGATCCGCACCGCATCCGCTCGCTCGCTGTCATCGGCCCTTTTGCCGATTCTGTGCGGGACACATTGGGGCCTTGGGTCTTTGACCAGAACAAGCCGGAGGCCGTCACACTTTTTGCGGGGTTGAAGGCTGCCCTAGGCCCCAAGGTCGCTCTGCGCTATTCGGAAGGCGTGCGGATGCCAAAGCGCTTGTTTCCGTCGCCATCTGCCACCGCCGACAAAATGCCTGATAGGCAGCCTCTCGACGAGGATCAGGAAATCAAGCGTGCCGTGGAACTGGCGCATCAGTCCGATGCGGCCGTCCTCGTTCTGGGGGAGGCGACCAACATGATCAGCGAAGGGGGCTCCCGGTCGAGCTTCGACCTGCCGGGGCGACAACAGGAACTGCTTGATGCCGTTGTGGGCACTGGGAAGCCTGTAATCATCGTCCTTTACAGTGCCCGCCCGATCGATCTTAAGGGTACTCGCGCAGCGGCAATCCTCGACATGTGGTATCCTGGCACGGAAGGAGGGACAGCGGGCGCTAATCTGCTACTCGGGAATGCTGTGCCCGGCGGCAAGCTGCCCTTTAGCTGGATCCGAAGTCCCGCACATGCGCCAAATTATTACGGGCAACTCATCTCTCATAAGCCCCAGCCCGTTCAAGGACGCTATTGGAATGAGAGCAGCGCGCCTAATTATCCCTTCGGATTTGGCTTGAGCTATACCGATTTTGGATATTCGAACCTTCGCCTGGATCGTGCTTCCATGGCTGTGGGCGAACGCATCGGCGTTTCCGTCGACGTCACGAACAAGGGCCGCGTGGCGGGCGACGAAGTTGTCCAGCTTTACATCCATCAGCGCCATGGAACCTCGGCAAGGCCTGTTCGCGAACTCAAGGGGTTTCAAAGGATCACGCTTGGAGCGGGGAAAACCAGGACTGTGAACTTCTCTCTTGGCCCCGACGAACTGCGCTATTGGAGTGACGCCACCAAAGGCTGGGTTCAGGATGAGACGGGTTTCGACCTCTTTGTCGGTGGAAGTTCTGCTGCGGATCTTAAGGCTTCCTTCGAAGTAGCCAGGCAGTGAAGCTATTCCACGATAGATAGGCGGCTATTTCGCCATAAACTCGAAATACCTCTTGCCCCGAAAACTTGCTGAGGAGCATTGTACAATGATTGATCGGCGGCAGCTTTTAGTAAGAGGCGGCACGGCCTCGCTCGCGTTGACGTCGCAGGCGCTTGTTGCGAGTGGCGCGCCAGCGGCGACCGCGAAGGCTAGTGCACCTCTGAACAGCTTTTAGGGGCTTGCAATGTGGGCCACTACTAGATGACAGCCTCGGGCGGCAGCCGCCGGAATAGCTGACGGTCTGCTCCTGGGGAGCAAAAAATTGCTGCTGAGTGTCTTATTAGGGTCGACTGCGCTTATGCCTTTTCAAAAAGCACATGCAATTTGGGCGGTCCGCGGAAAGACGCTCCCGCCACCACCGGAGAAGGATGAGCAGGATCGAGGGAGAGGTTATTCAACCTGGCCAACATGACGTCGAGTCCGACACGCATTTCCATCCGGGCGAGGGGCTGTCCCAAGCATTGGTGCGGCCCCAAGCCAAAGCCAATATGGGGTTTCGCGGGTCGCTCCAGATCGAAAGTGTCAGATTGGGCAAAGCGCTTTTCGTCGCGGTTGGCGGAATTGGTCACAACGCGTAGGCCGGCCCCGGCGGGAACGGGGCACCCCTCTATCAGCGTGTCGCGCGTGACAACGCGGCTGACCATCGAATTGGAGACGTCCCAGCGAAGGGTTTCCTCCACGATGGAGGGCAGGATGGACCTGTCCTGCATCACCCGCGCATACAGGCCCGGCGTCGAAAGGATTGCGAGCAGGGCGCTGCCTATCGCGCGATAGGTGCTTTCAGACCCGGCAGGTAACAGCAGGCGAAGGAAGCCAAAGACTTCTTCGTCATCCAGCCGCTCGCCATCAACCTCGGCGTGGACGATGTCGCTGATGAGATCGTCGCCGCGCTCGCGCCGCCGCGCCTCCACCAGCGGTTCGAGATAGATCCGCATTGCCTCTGCGGCGGCGCGCCCCATACCCTCGTCGCGCATCCCGCGGTGAATATCCTTGGCCCATTGCAGGAAACGGGGGCTGTCCTGTGACGGGATGGCGCACATGCCGCATATCACCTGCACGGGAAACCGGCTGATGAGCTCTTCCATCAACTCCGCGCTCCCCCGATGGGCTATGCTATCGCAAAGCGCAGTTATGATGGGGCGTATCAACGTCTCCTCCCATCTGGCCAGTTGCGACGCCCGAAAGGCATGGGAGATTAACTGGCGACGCGAGCGATGGCGTTCCCCATCCATTCCCAGCAGGACAGGCCCCATGAACCGTGCCGTTCCCTCGGCATTAATCGAGGAGGAAAAAGTCTCCGGATCGAGCAGCACCTGCTTTGCCCCGGCCCAAGTCGAGACGATATAGGTGGGCCGCACCATTGCCCCGCCATCGGAGACGCGCGAGACCGGGCAGGTGCCGCGCAAGGTGCGCCAGAGGTCATGGGGCTGTTCTGCATCGAACTCGGCAACGCTCTGACTGGGAGTAGAGTGATCGGCCATGTTCAACCCGCCGTCACGCCGGCGTCGATATTGAGGCACGCACCATGGAAGCCGCGCCCGGCGTCAGACGCGAGATAGACGACAAGATCGGCGACATCGGACACTTCCACCATGCCGCCGCGCGGGCCGGTGAAGCGCTTCATAAGGTCGAAATCGCATCCTTCGGGCGGGCGGAAATTCTTGGCGACGTTGGTCATCATACCGCCCGGCGCAATGGCGTTGATGCGGATCGGTTGCTTGGCAAATTCCATCGCCATGGATTTCGTCATGCCGACCAGACCGGCCTTGCTGGCGCTGTACGCCGCGCCATAGGCCTGACCTGTGAAGGCCGCCGCCGATGCGATGTTGATGATGGCGCCGCCTGTCTTGAGCAGGTGCGGGATCGCCGCGCGTGACAGCAGGAAGGGAGCGGTGAGGTTGGTCGCGATAATGCGGTCCCACTGGTTGATGGGCATGTCGGGCGAATTGGCCACGAAGATGATGCCCGCGACATTGCACAGCGCGTCGAGCTGACCAAAATGGTCGACGGCGGCCGGGACGATTGCGGAGCAGGCGGCTGGGTCGGTCAGGTCGGCAACATGGGTGGCGACGTCCTTGCCGGGCAGCAGCTTTGCGGTTTCAGCCAGCCCGTCGGCGTTCCTGCCGACAAGGAACAGTTTCGCCCCAGCCGCTGCCAGGGCGAGCGCGCTGGCGCGGCCCAGCCCGGATGTCGCGCCAGTGACGAGCGCGACCTTGCCGTTCAAGGCGGAAATATCTTCCATATGTCTTGGTCCTTGGAAAAATGCCGCGCGAACGGGAGCCGCAGCCTCTATCGCCGCTGCCTGCCGTTTCCTGTTCACGAAGAAGAAAAAATGGGCGCTCCTGCCACGGAAGCGCTCAGGGAGAGAACTAAACCGCTTCGGCCATTTCCGGCACATAGTCCCAGATGCTCTGGTCGATATATTTCTGCGCCAGCACCCGCATGCCGCGATCACCGTTCAGATAGGTGGTGGACAAGCGCATCACATGCTTGGGGTTGGACGGGTCGATGGTCGAATGCACCTTTGCTGGGCTGCCCAGTGCAAAACTATAGTCGGGGATTTCCTTCATCTCGGTCAGCACGCTGCCGGCGGCGATGCAGCAATAGGCTCCGACCCGTGACATGGGCATCAGCGAGGCCGTGTTGCCCAGCATCGTATCATGGCCGATGAATGCCTCAATCGTGCAGCCATGGCCGATCATCACATTGTCCTCGATATGTGTCGAGGTGTGGAGGATGCTGTTCTCCTCGATATGAACATTGTTCCCGATGACCACCGGAGTGGTGTCGGACCGGATGACGACGCCCGGCCAGATCGAACAATTGTCTCCGATCGTCACGTCCCCGATCAGCATGACCGTATCCGCGATCATGCAGTTCTTGCCGATCTTCGGCGTCTTTCCGTTGAAGGGCTTTACGATCATGAAATAATCCTTCCTCTGGTGCCGTGATGAGCGTCTGCCATGGTCGATGAGGATCGCCTGGCATGTCGGTCGGGGAAACACGGAGGCGCCGTGTCCTGTCCTCTCCGGATGCGGTGCCTTACCGGCACCGTCATCCCGCTCCATGATCATAGGCGGGGCGGTCAGGCCGTGCGCGCCGAATTCGGCCAAGATTGATGCGAGGACGGCCAAAATACATGACCGCTGGGGTCAGCCGTTTCGGACATGGTTGCGATAGGCGCGCGGGGCCTGGTTCATGGTGGCGCGAAAGGCGCGTGAGAATCCCGACGGACTTTCAAAACCGCATCGCGACGCGACCTCATCTATCGGCAGGTCGGTTTCACTGAGCAGCGAAATTGCCCGGAGCAGGCGAATCTGGCCGCGATAGCCCTCCCAGCTCATACCATAAACGGATTTCAGATGGCGCCGGAACGACCGCTCGGACATGCCGGCGTGGCGGCAGACTTCCGGCAGTTTCTTGTCCATATGGTCGGCGGTATATTGGAGGGCGTTTTCCAGCCGGACGTTGTCGCTGGTGGGCAGGAAGAGGTCCGCCTCATTCTGGATCCACTCGTCGCACATATAGGCCATGGCGGTGAAGAAGGCGGTCCGTTGCGGGCTGTCCGGCGCATGAAGCGGCCAGCGCATCGCCTCCTTCGTCATCTCCCGCATCAGGGGCGGCACGATGACGGCCCTGATGCGGTCGCCGGGATTTGCGACCATGTCCTTGGGGAAATAGATCGATCCGGAGCGCACCTGATGCAGGTTCATGCGATGGGGTATACCCGCCGGTATCCAAGCGGCGAGCTGGCGGGGGATTAGGTGGCGACCGCCCTCGACCTCCACCTCCAGCCCGCCTTCGAAGGTGCACATCAGCTGATGCATGTCATGAAAGTGCCAGGGGCCGTCGAGGTCCACGTCGCCGCAGGACATCGATCCGGCACTGGGCACCGTGCCCTGCCTGTAGGTGCGCAGGAACATCGCAGTACGCGACGTTCCTATGGGCGGATGATGGGTCTCGCCCGGCCAGAGTTCCGCTACCATCGCGCCGGAACCGCGTGGAATATCCTCACCAGTCTGTATCATAGCTTGCGTCACCGTTGATATATAACGCGCAATCAAAGCCTGTCCTAAGGGCAATGTCGCATCCGCTTCGGCCAGATATAGCGCGGAATCGGCCAATTTGGTCAAACCAACGATCTACAACTAAAGACGCCGTATCGGAAAAAACATTCGGATAATGTTTCTGAATATGGCCGGGGAGGCGGACAATAGTCTTTTGGCCGACTGCGTCCGAAATTTGGCCGGATGCGACGCGACAATTTGTATCTCGGCCGATACCTCTTCTCTCAACAGTGAAAGCAGGCGGCAAACAGGCCGGTTCCCTGGGGGCGATAGCTTCCAGAGCCGCAGATGTCATGCGCCCATTGGAGAGGATTGCAGGTGAAAGATCTGGCGACGCAGGCGATAAAAGATTCAGAGTGTTCGGCGACGATGGCGCAATCGGAAAAGAAAGGTCGCGGTCCTCTCGACGGCATCCGCATCATAGACTGGACCGTCTGGCAGCAAGGGCCTGTGGCCGCCGCGATGCTCGGCGATCTGGGGGCGGAAGTCATCAAGGTTGAGGAGCGGGAGCGCGGCGATGGCGGGCGGGCAATGTTCCAGCTCGAAACCACGGGCGCGTCGCCCTATTGGGAAATGAACAACCGCAATAAGCGCAGCTTCACCGTCGATCTCAAATCGTCGGAGGGGCAGGCGCTAGTGCGCGGCCTGATCGCGAAATCCGATGTCTTCATCCAGAATTTCCGGCCTTCCGTCGCGGAGAGGGTGGGGCTGGGTTATGAACGGCTGCGGGAGATCAATCCCCGGTTGATCTATGCGTCCGCCAGCGCATTCGGTCCTCTGGGACCAGAATCGAAGGCGCGAGCCTATGACCTGCTGGGGCAGGCGCGGGCGGGGCTGTTGCTGCGATCCGGTGAGGATGAGGAACCGTCGATGCCCGATGGCGGCATGGCGGACCAGATGGGGGCGATCATGCTCGCCTATGGCGTGCTGGCAGCGCTGATGGCGCGCGAGAAGCATGGCATCGGGCAGAAGGTCGATACGTCCCTGTTCGGCAGTATGCTGTGGCTGCGCGGTTTGCCCATCGCGCGCGAACTGATGCGTCAGAATGGCGAGCGAGTGCCATCTCCCATGGCGCGCCACATGAAGCAGCAGAACAAGCATTCGCGCCTCGATCCGGGAAACCCGCTCTGGAACACCTATAAATGCGGCGACGGCAAATGGCTGGCGATGGCGACGGTACAGTCCGACGCACACTGGCCCGCGATCCTTGCCGCGCTGGGCAGCCCGGCTGAACTGGCGGGCGATCAGCGGTTCAACGATCATATTTCCCGCTGCGAGAATGCACTGGAATGCGTCATCATCCTTGATCGCATATTCGCCAGCCGAACGCGCGATGAATGGCTCGCCGTGCTCGTCGCCAATGGCGACCTGCCGGTCTGCGCGATCAATACGACGGAAGATGCTGCCGTCGATCCGCAGGCGCTGGTCAATGACTATGTCACGACCTTCGATCACCCGTCCTATGGGCCGATGCAGACGCCGGGCTTTGTCATCGGCCTTTCCGAGACGCCCGCCCGCATTCACCGCAAGGCACCGGAATTTGGCGAGCATACCGAGGAACTGCTGATCGAGCTGTTGGGGAAGGATTGGGAGGCCGTCACCGATCTGCGCGAACGCAGGGTGATCTGACCAACCGACTGAACACGCACGCAGAACAAAAACAACGACCGGACGCGCCGACAGGGGCTTCGTCTCGCTGGATAGGGCGGGCGGGGACGGGATCTGCGCGCCGAAAAGAGGGAGAAGATGCATGAAGAAATCGCTGATCCGGTCCGCCTGTCTGGCAACCACCTTTTTCGTCTCGGCCGGTGCCGTGGCCGCACAGGCGCAGGAGGCCGGCGATGCCGACATCGTGGTCACGGCACGCCGGGTCGAGGAACGCCTGCAGGACGTACCCATCTCCATGACCGTCTTCAGTCAGCAGCAGCTCACCAACCGTAATATCGTGAGCGCAGGCGACCTCTCGACCTATACGCCCTCCCTGACGACGAACAGCCGGTTTGGATCGGAAAGCACCTCATTCGCGCTGCGCGGCTTTACGCAGGAGGGGCCGACATCGCCGTCCGTAGGCGTCTATTTCGCGGAAGTGGTGGCGCCGCGTGCGCAGGGTACGGTGACGTCGGGCAATGGTGCGGGCCCGGGCGCTTTCTTCGACCTCCAGAATGTTCAGGTACTCAAGGGACCGCAGGGGACATTGTTCGGGCGCAATACCACGGGCGGCGCTGTCCTGCTGGTGCCGCAAAAGCCCACTGGCAGCCTTGAAGGCTATGTCGAAGGATCCGTCGGCAATTATGACCTGCGACGCCTTCAGGCGGTGGTGAATATTCCCGTTCTGGACAGTTTGCGCATCCGGCTGGGTGTCGACCGGCAGACGCGGGGTGGCTATTTGCGCAATGTCTCCGGCGTTGGTCCCGGCAATTTCGCCGACGTGAACTATACGGCGCTTCGGTTCAGTGCCGTCGCCGACCTGACGCCCAATCTCGAAAATTATTTCGTCGCCAGCTACACCCGGTCAAACACCAACGGCTTCTATCCCAAGATGTTCGTGGTTTCCAATCCCACGGGTTATCGCGCTGCCAATTATGCCGCACAGATCGCATCGACCAGTGGCGATTATTATGATGTTTCCAATGGTCTGCCCAACGCATCCCATCGTAGCAGCCAGTGGCAACTCATCAACACGACGACGTGGCGTGCGAGTGATACGATCACCATAAAGAATATCGCCAGCTACGCGGAATTTCGGTTGGCCGAAGCATCGAACATCTATGGCGACAGCGGTTATGAACCGGGTAGCAGTCCCGCAGCCTATAATTATGCCATCACCATCGTCCCCGGTGCGAGCGGCAACACCGTCGCGCAATCGACCTTCACCGAAGAACTTCAATTGCAGGGCCGAACACCCGGCGACCGGTTGACCTATCAAATCGGCGCCTATCTCGAACTCAGCGAGCCGATCGGAGGATTTCAGGCGGCGCAGAATGCGCAGTTCCTGCGCTGCGTCGATATCCTGCGCTTTCAGTGCGAGGATGTGCGCGGGCGTAACACGTCGAATGGCGCAGGCGGCAATCTGGAGGGGCGGGTGGGGTCGTCCAGCATCTCGCAGGCGAAATATCGTTTCCGCAATCTCGGCTTCTATGTGCAGGGCACCTACAAGCTGACCGATAGCCTGAGCGTGACGGCGGGGCTGCGCTACACCTCCGATCTCACCTCTGGTCTTGGCGAATCTTACAAGGCGAACTTTCCCGCCGGGAATACGCCGGTCTTCAGTTGCACCAATCCGGTGCCATTGGTGCAGGGCGGCACGTCCGCGCAGATTCTGGCCGATCCGACCCGCTGCGATCTGCTTCGCCGCGTATCCTCGCAGAAACCGACATGGCTGATCGATGTCGATTACAAACCTGCCGAAGACATATTGCTCTACGCCAAATATGCGCGCGGATACCGGCAGGGCAGCGTCAATGTGAACAGCTACGGCCTTGAAACATGGGGCCCGGAAAAGGTCGAAAGCTATGAGGTCGGCGCAAAGACCAGTTTTCGCGGTGCGGTGCGCGGCACGTTCAATGTCGCAGCCTTTTACAACGACTTCAGTAACCAGCAATTACAGGTCGGGACCGTCGCCTGCACCGCCGCCGAACTGGTCACGAACCCCGCCCAATGCCCGTTCCTGGCCGTGCCGACGGCGGGCATCGCCAATGGCGGCAAGTCGACAATCAAGGGGGTGGAGGTCGATGCCTCCATCACGCCCTTTACCGGCCTGACGCTCGATGTGGGCTATGCCTATCTCGATACCAAATTGAAGTCGATCACGCTGCCGGCAGCGCCCGTCGGCTTTACAGCACTCACTGTTCCGGCACCCGGCGGTCCGCTGCCTCTGACGCCGCGCAACAAATACAGCATCACGGCCAATTATGTCCTGCCGCTGGACGAGAGCGTGGGACGCATCACCTTCGGGGCGACCTTCACCCATCAGGACAGCAGCTTTGGTTCGCCCAGCAGCGCGCCACAATATCAATGGCTGCCACCGCAGAAGAATCTGAACCTCAATCTCAACTGGACCGACGTGATGGACGGCCCGATCGATGTCGGTCTCTTCGTGACCAACGTGACCAAAGAACGCTTCTACCTCATGACGCTCGGCCAGTCCTTTGGCTTTGATGCATTTATTCCGAACCAGCCGCGCATGCTCGGTGCGCGCCTGAAATATCATCTCGGACGCTAGAGGATGACGGGCACTCTTAGGAGTATAGCCGCAGCGGAATGGCGGCGTAGCTGGACAGTGGTTATCGCCGCTACTGCGGGTATGTCACTTGCCTCTCTCACTAGCTATTCGATCGGGGTCATGATGGCGCCCATCGAACAGGAATTGGAGTGGAGCAGAGTGGAAATCGCTTCGGGCCTGTCCATAACGGCCTTTTGCGGGGTAGCGCTGTCGACCTATATGGGGTGGCTGATCGACCGAGTAGGCGCGCGCAGGATCGCAATGGTAGCGGTCGCGTTGCTGTGCGGCGCCCTGATGCTCATGTCGACGACCAGCGCCAGCATCTGGTCCTGGTGGTCCCTATGGCTGCTTGTCGGCCTGGCCACGGCGGCCATGCCTACGGTGTGGACGGCGACCATCTCCGGTCTGTTCCACGCCGGACGCGGACTGGCGCTCGCAGTGGTCCTGAGCGGTACGGGGATCAGCGCGTCGCTGGTCCCGGTGATCGGCAATTATTTCGTGGAGCATTTCGGCTGGCGTAGCGCATATCTCGCATTGGGGGGCTGTTGGGCGCTGGTCGTGTTGCCATTGGTCGTCCTGTTCTTTCGCGGCGAAGCCGACCGGGGAAGAAGGCGAGCGGACGGGAAGGTTGAAGTTTCGACAGAACCCTTGCCCGGGATGACCGTCAGGGAAGGATTTCGTTCACCGGCTTTCTACAAGATCGCGTTGGTCGCTTTCTGCTTCAGCGTGGCCGGAGTTTCGCTGACACTGAACTATATTCCAATTTTGAGCGAGCGCGGCCTGTCGCGCAGCACGACGGCGGCGCTGGCGGGTATCGTCGGCGTGGCGACCGTTCTGGGCAAATTGGGTGGAGGCTATCTGCTTGATCGCATCCATGCGGGCAAGGTGGCCGCTACTGCGGCCCTATTGTCCACCGTGCTTCCCATCACGTTATTGGCAATTCCGGGGTCGATTATGGCGACGGCGGTCGCAACGGCCATTTTCAGCCTGGCCTCCGGGGCGAATTTCGGTGCCGTAGTCTTTTTGGCGGGACGCTATTTTGGACAGCGTAGTTTTGGCGTGATGTTTGGAACCATCCATTCCTTGCTGGCGCTTGGGACAGGATTGGGACCGCTCCTATCAAACCGCGTCTTTGATGTGGCGAGAACCTATGATCCGGTATTGTGGTCGGCGGTACCAGTCTTTCTGGTTGCCGCGCTCCTTCTCTCGACCCTGGGGCCATACCCACATTTTCCAACCTGCAGCGAGGGTCGCCTACCGTAAGAAATGTGCCTGAAGAGATTGTCCTGACCTGCGACGCATTTAGCTTTTGCTACCCTGGATGATCCTAACCGCGCTAGAGATTAAACAGCTCTGGCGTTAGAAGCGGACCGTCCGAATCTGGGAATCGAAAATCGGCGACTGAACGTCCAAAAAGGGTCGGACGAGAAAGGAGCGTCGGACCAAAGAGCGTTCCTTCCGACGGGCTTTCTAGGCCCTCATAAGGCCACGAGACTGCATCCACCAGAGCAACTCGTCAAACCAGTGACCGCTTGTCTTGCCATTGGGCTTGAGATCGAAGCCGTGCCCGCCACGCTCATAGACGTGGAGTTCCGCCGGCACGCCCGCCTTTCGCCATGTGGCATAGAGCTGTGTGGCATCATCCGGCTGATATTCGTCATCCGCTGCCGCAGCGATGAAGGCTGGAGAAGCATCGGAGGGGACAGGTGTTCGTAAACCCCCGTAAAACAAGGCGACAAAATCCGGTCGTAATGCCTTATCTCCGATCGCCAAATCGGCGGCGAGATAGGCTCCTGCGGAAAAGCCGATAAAGCCGACCCGTTTTGGATCGACGCCCCATTCAGTCGCGCGCTGGCGCACGATTGCCATGGCACGGGCGCCGTCCTCCACCGCATGCGGTTCCCCGGCGAAGGGCGGCACTTCGACCGGTGTGCCGCTCTTCGCCCGCGCCATGATCCTTTCCATCTCCTTCATATGGACTTCGGGCATCTGCATCGGATCGGGAGCGCTTCGGATCGTACGATATTTCAGCACGAACGCGGTGACGCCTTGCAGCGCGAGTGCGCGCGCGACCGCCGTCCCTCCGGCGTCATAGCCCAGCCCAACGAAGCCGCCTCCGGGTGCAACAATCACGGCTGTGCCGTTCGCGCGGCCGGGGGCGGGGCGGAAGAGTTCCAAGGTGGGCTCGCTCACGTTGCGGATCATCATGTCGCCCGTCTTTTCATCCTTCTCCCGGATTTCCGGCACGCCAAGCGATGCACCTGCGCCTGCGGGAGAGAGCGATATGATCGACCCGCCCGGCTCATCTGCTCGTGCGTTCGCTGTCGTTGCCAGAAGCGTGACCGCAATGCCGAGGCACGCCAATTTGGATAACTGCCCCATAGCTTCTTCTCTGCCTTCAGATCTTTGCCTTGAGTGTGACATAGACCGAAGGCGGCTGGACAGGCATCACGAGCGGATTGCCGAAATATTGATAGCTGTCGAACGCCCGGCTTCCACCGAGATTGATCGCCGAAACCTGGATCGTAAATCGGCCGACGTCATAAGCAGCCTGCGCGTCTATGACCGCATATCCCGGTACTCTGACCGTGTTCGGCAATGTGAGCTGACGTGCGCTCAGCGCGGTGACACCCGCCCCGAACGACAGGCCTTTGGCTGGACCGGTCAGCACCCGGTAGCGGACGGCGATGCGCCCGCTATTCCGAGGGACGCGCGTCAACTCGCTGCCCACCGGGATTGTACTGTCCGCGGTTACTTTGGTGTCCGTGTAAGCATAATTGGCGAGGAGGGAGATTGCGGGCGTGGGCTCCCAAACGATATCCGCTTCCAGCCCGCGTGCGCGCTGGCTGCCGGTCTGAATGTAGAAGCCCGGATTGCCGGGATCCGCTGTCGCGACATTGTCACGGGTCTGGTCGAACACCGAAATCGTGCCTGACAGACCGGCCTTGGGGAGCGCCAGCTTCAGCCCGCCTTCGATATTGCGAGACGTCTCTGGCTTCGGCGATCCCACGCCGACGAAGCCGAAGGCAGCCCGGAACGCGGTCGCATAACCTGCAAAGAGCGCGACGCCAGGTGCGACATCGAAGGTGGCGCCGATCCGGGCCGAGACGCGGTGATAGGTTTCCTCATTTGCGACGCCGATATTGCTGGTCTCGCGGAATTTGAGCACCGTGTAGCGCAGTGCTCCCGTCACATGGAGCCTGCCGTAGGACGCCTGATCCTGAACATAGGCCGCGAAGGTCTGATAATGATCCACCTGCGAGGAATTGACGGGCAATTGCGGTGTGAACGTCGCGTCATAGACAGGATTGGCAAGGTCGATCGTTCCGCCGGGCGTATTGCTGACGAACAGCCCCATGGCGCTGGAAAAGCTGGTCCAGTCATAGTCGATGCCAGCCATAAGGCTGTGCGATCCGCCCAGCATGTAGGCTTTTGCGGCCAGGTTGGCGTCGAATGTCGCCTCCCTGGTGTCGGTGATCATCGTGATCGGGATGGTCGGATAGACGGTCGGCGTGGTCGGATCGGGCGCGAAGAAATCCGGACTGATGAAGCTGCCGCTCTCGCGGATCGAGCTGTTATAGTAGCGCCCGCTGACAGTCAGCTTGACGTCATCGGTAACGCCATGGCGCAGCGTCGCCAGAACCATCTGGTTGTTGTTGGTGGTCAGCGGCTGACCCTTGGGGGAGCCGGGGAAGGCATTGCGGTCGATCAGCCCGGCCAGCGCCTGTTCTGCCGGCAAGCCCGAATATTCGAGCTGCGCACGGTGGTTGAACTGGCTCTGGAGGAGAAGGTCGGTGCGTGGACCGATCTGGAAGGACAGGCTGGGCTGGACGGACCAGCGTCGCCCATGGACCTGATCGATCCAGCTGTCATTGCTCTGATATTCGGCCGATACCCTTGCCGCTATGCCCGATGCCAGCGGCACATTGATGTCGCCATAGGGGTTCCAGGTCGAAAAGCTGCCACCGCGCATTGCGACATATCCGCCGAGCTTGTCGCCGGGGCGGGTGGATTCGATAGTGATGATACCGCCGAGCGGCGTACCCAGACCGCCGCCGTAGAGCGTGGCGCTCGGACCCTTGAGTACCTCGATCCGCTCGACACCCGCAAGGCTGCTCGGATCGAACGCCTGCTGATTGCCAGCATAGATGGGCAGACCGTCCAGATAGACTTCGGCCGGAAAGCCCCGCACGAGCGGCGGGATCAGCACCATCTCCTCGGACCGTGTCGGCACCACGCCCGAGACATTGACCAGCGCCTCGCCCAGCGTGCGGCGATCCTGCTCCTGGATCAGCGAACGAGTGATGACCTGGACCGACTGCGGGATTTCGAGGAGAGGCGTATCGGTGCGCGTGGCCGATCCGGAATTTGGGCTGCTGTAGGACAGACGCTCCCCGGTTACGACAATATCGGCGTTGATCCAGCTAGGCGCCTGATGCGCGGCGCCATTTTGCTTGTTCTGCGGAGTCTGGGCGATGACGGGCGACGCGGTCACGAGGATCGCGCCCGCAGCCATATGCAGGATGGCTTTCATGGAGTCATATCCTGTGAAATCGGTGGTGTGGCTCGCCATGGTCAGAAACGTACCCGGACGCCGCCGTAGACGGCGGTGCGTTCAACCGGATAATAGATGGCGGACGAAGGCGTCGCAGTCAGCACGGCGGAGATGTCGCCGATCGCCTTCTTGCCAGTGATATTGCGCACGTCGAGGAACAGGTCGATACCTTCCTTTACCGTCGCGCCCGCTGACAGGCCGATTAGCGCATAGCCTCGCGTACGTGTGGTATTGGCATAGTCGGCATAAGGGCCTTGCGGCACCCATTCGAGATTGGGCGCGATGTGCAGCGCTTCCGTCCCCGCCCGGATTTCACTGCGAAGCACATGGCGCGGAATGACGGGCAGCCGGTTGTTGCCGAACGCGGTATCACCGTTGAAGCGGAAATCCGAATATTGCCAGACCTGCCGAAAACGCAGCCAGCTTACGGGTTCGAGGCTGAGACTTGCCTCCACGCCCTGATGGATGGTGCGGTCGGCGTTAAAGGTGGCGGCGGGCACAAGACCGGCTGCGGTGTTATGTTGCAGCATCTCGCCGCGCAGATCCGCGCGATAGAGGGCGATGTCCCAGCTCGCCCAACCCTTTCGTCCACGCGTGCCAACCTCAGCCGTCCAGGCACGTTGCGGCTGGATGGCGCCTATAAAAGCGCTGGTGGTGCCCACAGTCTGAAACACCTCGCCGAAGCCGGGGAATTCAGCCGAGCGGCTATAATTGGCGAAAAGCTGGATATCAGGCGAGGCGTCGATCAGCAGGCCGAATTTCGGCGAGAACTGGTTGAATGCTATGCGGCCGTCCTGTGTTGGCGTGCTGCTGAACCGGACAGTGCGTTTGCGCAAGCCATCGGCATAGATGCCGCCAGCGATAAGCGTCAGCCAGTCGGTCGCCTTGATACGCGCTTCTCCATAGAGGTTGGCGGTGCGTGCGTCCTGATCGGCGTCAAAGGTCAGTGCGCCGCGCGCCGCGTTGACGTTCACATATTGGCGCGCCCGCGTGCTGCCGCGGCGGATTTCGCCGCCCAGCGTGAAGGAGATAGGGCCGGCTTCATGCTCCAGCCGTGCCATCGCCCCATAGTCGGTCGATCCCTGGTCGATGACCTGAAAGATCGGATGGTAGAGATCCTTCACATTGGCAAAGAGGGCGACATTCAGTGTCGTTGCCCCCCAGTCGAATGTGGTGCGATTCTGGAAGCGTAAGGAATCGATGTTGCGCTGCTGGTCCGATACGAAATTGCCGGTACGCGGAGCGGTGAGTGCGACTGTTGCCGTCAGGGCTCCGGGAAGCTGCTGCTTCAGATGGGTGACACTTGCGTAAAAGCGGGTCGAGACGATGTCGGACAGTTTCAAACCCACATTGCCGTTGAAGCGGACGCTGTGGCGCTTGGCATGATCGCGGTCACCGTCTGAGCTGTCCGCGCTGAGCCCGAACCAATAGTCGGCGGGGCCTGATACGCCGCCCAGCGAAGCCAGGCCGCGCACCATATTATAGCTGCCGAAATCGCCGCGCAGATAGAGACCCGGCGCATCCCGTCCCGTGGGTGTCACGCCATTGATGGCGCCGCCCAGCGTGCCCGATCCAAAGCGGAGGGCATTGCCGCCGCGATAGACCTCCAGATGGTCGAAGAAGATCGGCTCCAATTCCTGAAAGTCGCCATTGTCGTCGGCAAGGTTGATGGGAATGCCGTCCTGCAACAGCGTGAGTCCCCGCATGTGGAAACCGCGCGACAGACCGGAACCGCGAATGGAAATTCGCACCTCCTGTCCGAAGCGCGGCTGGGTGTAGACGCCTGGCGAGAAGGCCAGCGTATCGCGCAGCGATACGAGCGAGCGATCGGCGTAATCGCTATAGGGCACGACGTCCGCGCCGCCGGCAGTCCGGCGCACCTGCGCCTCCGCATCGTCCGTCGCCTTATGTCCAACGACGATGATCGTGCCGCGATTTTCCTCTCCGGCGTCTGTAGCCCCCTGTGCACGGACAGGCGCGGCGGCGGCCAGGACGACGGCGCTGAGCGCGAGAATGGATGGTTTCATGGATTTCCCCTTTTTGATCTGTTTGAAGGCCGCGTCAGTCAGGCGACGAGCGGCTTGAGTTTGGCGAGCGAGGCTTTCTCGTCTTCGCTGTCGGAGAGCGTGCCGGCAAAATGGCCTTTGCGGTCCATCAGGATAACGATGGCGCTATGATCGATGGTGTAGTCGCCGCCGGGCTGCGGCACCTTCTGGTAGAAGACGCCGAAATTCTTCGTGATGGCATCGATCTGGGCTTTGGAGCCGGTAGCGCCGATAATGGGCGTTCCGAACAGGTCGACATAGCGACCGATATCGGCGGGCTTGTCGTGTTCCGGATCGACGGAGACGAAGACGATGGCGAACTTTGCTCCATCGGCGCCCATGGCCTTGCGCAGATGCGCCATGCGGGCGAGCGTCGTCGGGCACACGTCCGGGCAGCGTGTGAAGCCGAAGAAGATCGCATAGGGCTTGCCCTTCAAAGTGTAGTCGCTGACGGGGCGGCCGTTAGCTCCGGAGAGGGTGAAGGGGGCTGAGCCGGGCCCTTCCGCCTTGTTCTGCGGTGCTGTTCCGCACGCGGACAGAGCCAGTGGCGTCAGCGAGGCAAAGACCGCCAGCACCAGCAGTCGGAGGCGATCAGTGCGAGCCATGGTCACCTCCGATGAGCGACTGCACTGCGAACTGCACCCTGATCGCGCCGGCCTTTTGAAAGCGCAGCGTGACGGGGATCGTCGTGCCAGCTTTTAGCGGCTGTTTCAGGCCAACGAACATCACATGGAAGCTGCCGGGCTTGAGGACCACGGTTTCCCCCGGTGCGATGGACAGCCCATCCGTCATGCGGCGCATACGCATGATGCCGCCGTCCATGTTGACGCTGTGGACCTGCACTTCGGCCGCGACAGGCGTTGACCCACTAATCAGGCGGTCGGACGTTTTACCGCTATTGTGGATAGAGACGAAGCCGCCGCCCGCCTTCTGCCCGGGGGCCGTCTCGCGCGCCCAGGGATGATCGAGGGCGATGGCGCCAACGGTATAATCATGGGCAGCGAGCGGCGCGGCAGAGGCAAGCGCCAGCGCGCCGCCGAGTATCATTGTGCGGATCATGATCGAGTTTCCTGAAAAGGAGAGGGCGCTGACGAAGTGCCGCCGCCATCGGGATGGATGAAGGACACGGCGATCCGGCCGACCACGCACAGGATGACAACGGCCCATGTGCGGCGGCGGAACCGGCGCAACGCGCAGGCCTGATCATGGCTCAGGTGAAGGAGGCTCACGGACGGCCACCTTCGGACGGCAAGGCCGCCCGTTGAATAGGGAACATGGGAAAACTCCGGCTCGCCGGGCAGTATGCACAATGCACACGCCGGCTTTTTCCGACAATTCAGCTCAGAATGTCAGTTAAGGGCCGGGGGACCGCGCAGCGGTGGTCGAAGATAGGAGGAACGGTCCGGAACCACGGGACGGATGGGAGCAAAGCCAAGCGCCAGGATGAAAGCCAGCGCGATTGCCAGCAGAGGCGCATCCGCTCCGCCAAGCGCGCCCATGCCAAGTGCAGTGAAGGCGCACTTGCCATCAGGCTTGCCGCCGTCGTCATGGTGGCCTTGGCTCTTCTTGGCGTCGATCGGAATGGCGATGGTTGTCGTCCGATGCTCGATTCCGTCGAAGCAAAGCTGCACGGTCAGAAACTTCGTCATCGTGGGCGCAAACATATAGCCCTGCGGCACCACGAATTTCACGCACAGCGCCAGCATCGCCACAATAAGAGCGAGACTGCGATGATCGCGGATCAGGGCGCGGAAGACCGACATCGAAATGCGCCCTTATCGTCGTTCGATCCGAAAGTCATGTGACAGAATGTCCTATGGCATTTTTCGCACGCATCTTGCGGATCGAGAATGATTCGCATATCCGCATTGCCAGTGCCGGGGACAAATCCGGTGCTGATGATCGCGTCGGTGCCTCGAGAGAGGCTTAATAGGGAACATGGTGGGGTGGTTCTCCACCTCAAGCCAGGGCTGTCCCTGCAACTGTAAGCGGCGAGCGCGATGCATATGGACGGCGGAACAGAGTTTCCCACCGTCAGCCACTGGGCCGGACGCTAAATCCTGCGAGGCCTGGGAAGGCCGTGCATCAAGCTGTGACCCGTGAGCCAGGAGACCTGCCGACGATATGGTCGCTCTTGCTTTGGTCCAGGGGATGGTCAGGGCACGGTTCTCCGTCTGAGCGGCGAATTGCGGTGGGAACCGCAGCGGTGGGCGACCACCGGTCGCTTGTCTGCGCCCGGATCCCTTCGCTGTAACAGTTTCGGGCAGGTTACCCGGGCTGTTCCTCACCGTTCGTAACTTGATGGCGGCTCCGCGCTCGTAATCGTCCGGTCTCCCCCGCCTTGTTGATGCAGGGCCAATTTGCGACGGCCAATCCAATGAGGAGCCTCTTTTAGGACTCCGAAAGGAGGCAGGTGATGTCCCGCATGGAAAATATCACCCGGACCGAGGGGGCGATAGAAGCCTCCTTCTGGACTCCATAGGGAGATCAGCAGATGGGCCGGATCGAGGTCATCAGCCGCCTCGCTTTCCGCTTTCAAGGGACAGGGCAGCGCAAGATCTACGACACGCATCGCCTCATCGGGCTTGCGAGCCTGATCCTCCTGGTCCTGAGCGCATTAACAGCGGTTGCCATGAGTTTGCCCAAGCAGGTGAGGCCGTTACTGGCGATGGCCTCGCCGTTATCCCGCATGCCTGATCCCGTCTCCGGATCGACAGACGGCGGACGGCGATTGAATGTCGATCGCGTCCTGGCAATCGCGGGCGCAGTGGTGCCCGATGGCAATCTGCGATGGGTCAAGGTGCCGTCAAAAGGCGAAGACGCTTATGTCGTCCGCTTCTGGCAAACTGGCGAACCGAGCAGGCGCTTTCCCAAAAGCAGCGTCTGGATCGATCAATATAATGGCCGCGTGCTGGCGATCCATAACGCGCCGCAAGGCTCTGTCAGTGATCGCATCGTGCTCTGGCTCTATCCGCTGCATGGCGGAGAGGCATTCGGATTGATCGGGCGTAGCTTAGTTGCCTTCTTGGGGCTGGTGCCAGCAATTCTCTTCATAACTGGTCTTGTTCGTTGGCGCAGCAAATGTGCTCGATAGGCTGCGCAGGACCGCAGGCAAGCAAAGGCGTTAAGTGCGACCACGCCGACAGCCACATATTACAACAAATGATATGTTGTATCATTCCGCAATCGTGTTTATTGCGACCGGATATCAGGGGGAATTTCATGAAAAACACAATTGGGTCCGCACAGGTGCTGGCAACGGCATCGGCTCTTGCGATCATTGTCCAGACCTCCGCGGCCTTGGCGGCGGAAGACGTCACCAATGCGGCAGAAGACGCCCAACGAGATCGCGCTCACCCTGCTTCTCGTCGGCCTGACCATCATCTTCCTGATCGCGGTCGCCACCATCCCCAGCTTCGCCAGCTATGCGGGCGGCTCGATCCCGGTGTCGATCCTCGCCGCGCTCCTCATCACGCTCATCCCCACCACCATCGCGGCGCTGCTGTCCGCCATCGGCATTGCGGGCATGGACCGGCTGGTGCGCTTCAACGTGCTGGCCAAGTCGGGCCGCGCGGTGGAGGCGGCGGGCGACATCGATGTGCTGCTCCTGGACAAGACCGGCACCATCACCGTGGGGGACCGGCAGGCGACCGAGTTTCGCCCCGTGGGCGGCGCGACCCCCGCCCGGCTGGCGGAGGCCGCGCTGCTCGCCAGCCTCGCCGACGAAACGCCGGAGGGCCGCTCCATCGTCCTGCTGGCGCGCGAGAAATTCGGCCAGACCGTGCAGGCGCTGCCAGCGGATGCGGAGATCATCGCCTTCACTGCGCAGACCCGCGTGTCCGGCGTGACCATCGACGGATCGACCATCCGAAAGGGGGCGGTGGACTCCATCCTGAAGGCGTTGCCTGGCGTGGGCGGCACCGGGACGGCAGACGATCTGCGCCGCATCACTGACGAAATTGCCCGCGCGGGCGGCACGCCACTGGCCGTGGCGCAGGACGGTGAACTGCTGGGCGCGATCTTCCTCAAGGATATTGTGAAGGCGGGTATCCGTGAACGGTTCGGTGAACTGCGCCAGATGGGCATCCGCACGGTGATGATTACCGGCGACAATCCGCTGACCGCCGCCTCCATCGCGGCGGAGGCGGGCGTGGACGATTTCCTCGCGCAGGCCACGCCGGAGGACAAGCTGGCCCTGATCCGCAAGGAACAGGAGGGCGGCCGGCTGGTCGCCATGTGCGGCGACGGCACCAACGACGCGCCCGCGCTGGCGCAGGCCGACGTGGGCGTGGCGATGAACACCGGCACGCAGGCCGCGCGGGAAGCGGGCAACATGGTCGATCTCGACAGCGATCCGACCAAGCTGATCGAGGTCGTCGGGCTGGGCAAACAGTTGCTGATGACGCGGGGCGCGCTCACCACCTTCTCCGTGGCGAACGACGTGGCGAAATATTTCGCGATCATCCCCGCCATGTTCGTGGTGCTCTATCCGGGGCTGGGCGTGCTCAACGTCATGGGCCTCGCCACGCCGCAGAGCGCGATCCTGTCGGCGATCATCTTCAACGCGCTCATCATCCCGCTGCTGGTGCCGCTGGCGCTGCGGGGCGTGACCTATCGCCCCATTGGCGCCGGTCCGCTGCTGGCCCGCAACCTCGCCATCTATGGGCTGGGCGGCCTCATCGCGCCGTTCGTCGGCATCAAGCTCATCGACCTGGCCGTGGGCGGCCTGGGCCTCGTCTGAAGAATGGAACTCTGGGGAATTGAACATGTACAAGGATATAGTCACATCGTTCCGGCCCGCTCTGGTCATGACGATCCTCTTCGCCATTCTGCTGGGGCTGGCCTATCCGCTTGCCCTGACCGGTATCGGCCAGATCCTGTTTCCGTCGCAAGCCAATGGCAGCCTGATCGTGCAGGACGGACGGATCGTCGGATCGCGGCTGATCGGACAGGCGTTCACCGCCGACCGCTATTTCCATCCGCGCCCTTCCGCAGCGGGCAAGGGCTATGACGGCCTCGCCTCGTCGGGCTCCAACCTCGGCCCCACGTCGCAGGCGCTGGCCGACCGGGTGGGGGGCGACGTCAGAACATTACAGAAAACGGCACCAGATTCCCCCGTTCCGTCCGATCTGGTGACGGCCTCCGCCTCAGGTCTCGATCCCCCCATCACGCCTGAGGCGGCTTTTTATCAGGTGGAGCGTGTCGCGGCCGCGCGGCGCATCCCCGGCGCCATGGTGCGCGGGCTGGTCGAACAGTCCATAGAGCGGCCTCTGCTGGGAGTGTTGGGGGAGCCGCGCGTCAATGTGCTGGAAATCAATCGACGCCTCGACCGGATCGGCGCTACCAAGCCTTGATGAGCGATCCTACCCGTCGAGACCCGGAGGCCTTCCTGCGCGAAGCGGCGCAGGAAGGCCGTGGCCGTCTCAAGATATTCCTCGGCGCTGCGCCGGGAGTCGGCAAGACCTATGAGATGCTGACCGACGGGATGCAGCGGCTCAGGGCCGGGGTCGATGTGGTGGTCGGCGTGGTCTAGGCGCATGGCCGCAAGGAGACAGAGGCGCTGCTGGTCGGGCATGAGGTTATCGCCCGGCGCACCGTGGACCATGCGGGCCACCGGCTGGGCGAGATGGACATTGACGCCATATTGGAGCGTCGGCCGCAACTGGCGCTGGTCGATGAACTGGCCCACACCAATGCGGCGGGCAGCCGCCACCCCAAACGCTATCAGGATGTGGAGGAGCTGCTCGACGCCGGCATCAACGTCTATTCGACCGTCAATATCCAGCATTTGGAGAGCCTGAACGATGTCGTCGCCTCCTTCACGCGCATCCGCGTGCGGGAGACGGTGCCCGATTCCATATTGGAAATGGCGGACATAGAGGTCGTCGATATTCCGCCCGACGAACTGATCGAGCGGCTGAAGGACGGCAAGGTCTATATCCCGCAGGAGGCGACCCGCGCGCTGGGCCATTTCTTCTCCAAATCGAACCTCACCGCCCTGCGGGAGATGGCGCTGCGCCGCGCCGCGCAGGCGGTGGACGCGCAGATGCTCGATTATGTGCGCGCCCATGCGCTGGCGGGCAGTTTCGCGGCGGGCGAGCGCATCCTCGTCGCGATCAGCGAGGTGCCGGGCGCGCAGGGGCTGGTCCGCGCCGCCAAGCGCCTGGCCGATGCGCTGAAGGCGCCATGGTCCGCCGTCCATATCGAAACCCAGCGAAGCCTCGCCTTTACGCATGAAGAGCGGGAGCAACTGGCCGACACCATGGCGCTGGCCTCCCGGCTCGGCGCGATGACCGCCACCATTCCCGCCCCCTCCGTCGTGGAGGGACTGCGCCATTATGTCGCGGACGTGCGGGCGACGCAGATCGTGATCGGCAAGTCGGCCCGATCCTGGTGGTTCGAACTGCGCCATGGATCGGTGGTCGATCAGCTTGTCCGGGAAATCGGTGACGTGGCCGTCCATGTCCTGCCCGGTGAGGATGTCGCGCGCAGGCCGAAGCGGGTGGGCAGGGCGCTCGGCCAGAACTGGGGCAGGCCGATCGACTATGTCTGGTCGGCGTTGATGATCCTGGTCATGACCGCGCTGGGGCGGTTGCTGGTCGAGACGATCGACTTGGGCAATATCGCGCTGCTCTACCTCATCCCGGTGATGTTCGCGGCGGCCACGTTCGGTATGCGGGCGGGCCTGTTTTCCGGGCTGTTGTCCAGCCTCGCCTATAATTTCTTCTTTCTGCCACCGACGGGCACGCTGACCGTCGCCAATCCCGAAAATGTCATCAGCGTCCTCATCCTGCTGGGGGTGGCGGTCGTGACCAGCCAATTCGCGGCGCGGGTCCGCGCGCAGGCCGATCTCGCCCAGTCCAGCGCGCGCCAGAATGCGGCGCTCGCGGGCTTCTCGCGCCAGCTCACCGCATCGGCCAGTCAGGAGGAGCTGATGCAGGCCATCTGTGCGGAGGTGTCGCGCCTGCTGTCCGTCCGCACCGTCCTGCTCCTGCCCTCCCGCGACGGGCCGCAACTGCGCGCCGCCGTGCCGCCGGAGGACAGGCTGGAGCATATCGAGAAGGCGGCCGCACAATGGGCCATGGATTATGAACAGCCCGCCGGGCGCGGCTCCTCCACGCTCACCGCCTCCGACTGGCTGTTCCATCCGCTGCGCACCACGCGCGGAGTGCTGGGCGTTCTGGGGCTGGCGCGGGAGGATGCGGGCCTGCCCCTGCGTTCGGACCAGATACCCCTGCTGATGAGCCTGCTCGATCAGGCGTCCATTGCCTTCGACCGCATGGCGCTGGAGGAGGAGATGCTGGACGCGCGGCAGGTGCATGAGCGGGACCGGCTGCGTTCCGCGCTGCTCTCGTCGGTCAGCCATGACCTGCGCACGCCGCTCACCACGATCCTCTCCGCCATTCATGAACTGAAGCGCGATCAGCCGTCCGAACTGCTCGACACGGTGGAGGTGGAGGCGCAACGCCTCAACCGCTTCGTCGCCAACCTCCTCGACATGGCGCGGGTGGATGCCGGGGCGCTGCCGCTCCTGGTCGAGCCGACCGACCTGTTCGATGCGGTCGCGGGGGCGGCGCATGACACGCGGCAGTCGCTGGCCGGGCATGAGGTAAAGGTCGACATATCGCCGGACATACCGCTGGTCCGCGTCGATCCCACCCTGCTGCATCACTGCCTCATCAACCTGCTCGACAATGCGGGGCGCTATGCCGATCCGGGCACGCCCGTCATCGTCCGGGGCCGGCGCACGCCGGACGCCATCCTGCTGTCGGTGCTGGACGAGGGGCCGGGCATCCCGGCGGGATCGGAGATGCGCGTCTTCGACACCTTCACCCGTCTGGAGGGATCGGACAGGGCGAAGCATGGAACCGGCCTCGGCCTCGCCATCGTCAAGGGGTTTGCGGAGGCGATGGGCCTGACCGTCTCCGCCGCCAACAGGGGGGAGCCGGTCGGCGCCTGCTTCACCATCACCATACCCCAATCGCTCATCCTTTCCGACTTGCCGCGTGAGGACATCCTATGAAAGTGCGCCACAAGGTTCTGATCGTCGACGACGAGCCGCATATCCGCAAGCTGATCCACGTGGCGCTGGCCCGCGCCGACTATGCCATCATCGAGGCGGAAAACGGGCGGGAGGCGCTCGTAAAGCTCCGGGAGGAGCGGCCCGACATCAGCCTGCTCGACCTCGGCCTGCCGGATCGCGACGGGCTGGAGCTGGTGCCGCTGTTCAAGCAGCAGTCCGACACCACGCTCATCATCGTGTCGGCGCGGGATACGACGGACCAGAAGGTGGCCGCGCTGGATCTGGGCGCGGATGATTATCTGACCAAGCCGTTCGACACGGACGAACTGCTGGCGCGGGTGCGCGTGGCGCTGCGCAACCGCATGACGAAGGACGGCGGCGTCTCCATGGTGCGCGCCGGGGATGTGGAGATCGACCTGATCGCCCGAACGGTGTCGAAGGCTGGCCGCGAGGTGCATCTGACGCCCAAGGAATATGGGGTGCTGGCGCAACTCGCCAAATTCCCCGGTCGGGTCATCACCCATGCCCAGATCATGGGGCATGTCTGGCCCCATGAGTGGGAGCATCATGTCGAATATCTGCGGGTGCTGGTCCGCACTCTGCGCCAGAAGCTGGAAACCGATCCCCAGCGGCCGCGGATCATTGGCAACGAATTGGGTATCGGATACCGGCTGCGCTTCAATGTCGAGGGGGAGACGGACGAGTTCGCCGCCGGCGGCGGCTGACGGCGCGCGCCGCCCGTCGTCACCTGTCCCTATCGCCCGCGCCCTTGCCCCGGCGCCTGTGGACTGCGGATCAGGCGTTGCGCATGATGGCCTTCGGGCGGCATTTCTTCAAATTCCTATGCAATTCCAACGGGAAATCGCCTTTCCCAATCTCGAGTTCCTATCCCTGACTGCGTATGTGAGGCACCTGCTTCGATGAGGTGTCGTCATGAGCCGGTGGCATGAAAAGCCCGCTGCAAAAATCGGACTGCGGATCGCCGGGCTGGCTATGCTGGGGTCGGCATGGATGGAGTCCGGGCTGCTCCACCGGCTGGTCATGGCGAACCGGGCAGTGGATGCGACCCTCCCCCAGTTGCTGCTGGCCGCCCTGCTGTTTGTCAGTATCAGTGGAGGGTTGGCGCTGGCGCTGGTCGGTGCGGGCCTGTGGAAAACGGTCAGGGTTTCGGATCGCTGGGCGCAATGCAGGCCGCTCCCTCACCCGACCCGATGAGGGCCGCGCCTTCAGCTTACCGATCCGGCGTCGGCCATGCTCCGAAGCACATAGTCGCGCCGTCGCTGCGCCTCGAACCGGGCGAGGTCGGG
The DNA here is from genome assembly GCF_021403115.1 of Sphingobium sufflavum. GTDB lineage: Bacteria > Pseudomonadota > Alphaproteobacteria > Sphingomonadales > Sphingomonadaceae > Sphingobium > Sphingobium sufflavum. The sequence goes on along the minus strand of NZ_JAJSSH010000011.1, from coordinate 107,591 downwards.
GTCGCGCCGCAGGATCGCATAGATGATCGCATGCCGCTCCTGCTTCCAGCGTGCAGCCCCCTCGGTCCCGTCATAGATGGGAAATCCGGTGCGGGTGGTGTAATGTTCCATCGACATCCGGGCCATCATCTCCATCAGCGGCCGGTCGACCATCCTGAAGATGATGTTGTGCATCTCCTGCACGAAGGCGGCCCGTTGCTCCGGCCTGTCGCAGGCGTCGATCTGCTCCGCATGTTCCCGCAACCGGGCGCGCAGCCCTTCGTCGCTCGCCTGCGCCGCCGCGGCCATCAGGTCGCAGTCGAGAAGGGTCATGATCTCGATCGCCTCACGCTCATGCGACCGGGCGACGTCGAGGAAGCCGGCGACGGCGCGGCCCACCGCCATCGCATCGGGACGCGCGGCGAAAAAGCCGCCGCCATTACCCCGGCGCACTTTGAGGAACCCCTCATGCTCCAGCAGCCGTGCGGCCTGGCGGACGGTCGCCACCCCGACGTTCATCGCCTTTGCGATGTCGGGAAGGGAGCCGAGTGGCGCGCCGGGTTCATGGGTGAGGATGATGTCCTTCATCCGTGCCGCCGCCAGCGCGACCAGACCGTCCTTCGATGCCTTTCCGGCCATGCCACTTTCCTTTCGCTCCGATCAATTTTCTTAATATAGCTATATTTGAGGCATTTCACAGTCAAAATCGCCTGATTTACGAATTGATTTCTCCATAAAATATACTCTATGAAGCCATCCATCGTGGCAGAAAGCGAAGCGCGCGCTCAGCGCCGAACGGTCACGGGCGGAGGAAACGACTATGGCGATTGGGTTCATCGGGCTGGGCAGCATGGGCGCCCCCATCGCGCGTCGGCTGGCGCGGTCCGGCTTCGACGTGATCGGCTGCGACATTTCCGGGGAGATGCTGGCGGCGTTCGACGAGGCCGGAACACGCCGGGAGAGCGACCCGATCGCGACCGCCCGACAATCCGACATGCTTGGCATTTGCGTCCGCACCGACGAGCAGTTGGAGCGCCTCGCCGGGGATGGCCGACTGTTCGAGGCGCTGGGCGACGGCGGCACCGTCATCCTCCATTCCACCGTCTCCCCGGCGCTGGCGCAGGATCTGGCGGCGCGGGCAAAGGGCTATGGCGTCGGCTTCGTGGATGTCGGCGTGTCCGGCGGCGGGCCTGCCGCGATCGAGGGCAAGCTGTCGCTGTTCGTGGGCGCCGAGGACGACGATCTCGACCGCGCGCGTCCCTGGCTGGAGGCGATCAGCCACAAGCTGTCGCATCTCGGCCCCGTCGGTCGCGGGCAGGAGGGTAAGCTGCTCAACAACCTCATCTCCATCGCCAATTATGGCATGTCGGCGGCGATCATCGACGTTGGCGTGGACCTGGGCTTCGACCGGCAGCCGCTTGTCGACGCCTTCATGGCCGGCTCCGCGCAAAGCTATGCGCTGGGTGTCGGGCCGCGCATGGTGCAGCCCCGCACGGGAACGGGGGCGACGGGCAGCTTCTCCGGGCTGCACGACCTGTTGCAGAAGGATGTCGATCATTGCCGCCACCTGCCCGTTCAGGAGACGCTGGCCCTGTCCGGCCTGATCGCGTCCTGCGACCTGATGCTGGCCCGCATCCGCCGCGCCGCCACGGAGGCGGAGGGCGGCGCGACGCCGGTCGATCCGCACAAAACCGTGGATGGCTATTTCGACGCCGTGCGGCGCAAGGATATTGACGCGCTGATGGCTCTTTATGCCGAGGACGCCCGCTTCACCCTGCCCAACGGCAAGAGCTTCAACGGCAAGGAGGATATTCGCGCGGTCCACCTCAGCGTCTTTGCGGCGGGCTCGCCCTTTCCCAATCCTGGCGCGCGCTTTGCCGGGGCGGAGGGCATTGCGGTGGAGATCGTCGCCCAGCTTCCCGACGGGAGCGAGCGGCATACCACCAACCATTATCGGTTCGACGACGCCGGGCGTATCCGGTCGCTGGGAGTCTATGCCCGCGGATAGGCAGGTTACGGCCTGAACGGGGCAGGGCGGCCAGTCCTGCCCCGTTCGGTCCGCGTCATAAGTCGGGTCACATCGCCAGCCGCCAGCCGCATGTGTCGAACAGGTCTGCGTCATGGACAGGCTATTGCAGCGGAGTGATGGGCCTAACATTTTGAAAAGACGATGCTTGATGGGGCCTGCCGTGCTCCATGACGAAACATCCGCCTGCCTCCCGGACATAAGGCACCACCTCCACGGCACGATCGGCACGACGCTCCGCCGCTCAAAAATCTTGCGATCCCGCGCCGCAGCCCCGATGGAGGGGGACAGGTCCGCCCGCCACAGGGGTTTTCGATGATTGATCCCCGGTCGCTCAAAGTCTTTCTCGCCGTCTGCCGCGCCGGCACGATCAGCGGCGGCGCGCGCTTGCTCAATATCTCCCAGCCGTCCGTCTCCAACGCCATCGCCCAGTTGGAGGGCACGCTGGCCACCAGCCTCTTCGAACGATCGCGCACCGGCATCGTCCTGACGCCGGAGGGGCAGGTGCTGCTGCGCCGGGCGGAGGCCATCGACAGCCTGCTGCGCGATGCGGAGGAGGAGATGCGCCTCGCCAGCACCGGCGTGGTCGGCCCGTTGCGCGTCGGCGGCACCCCTGGCGCGCTGGTCAGCCTGTTGCCCGCAGCCGTTCGTGTGCTGGAGGAGAAGGTGGGCCGCTTCACCCTCCACGCGGTCGAGCGTCCCGATCATGACCTCACCGCGATGCTGCATCAGGGGGAGATCGAACTGGCCTTCGTCACCACCGGCATAGAACAGCCGCCGGAGGGGATTGAGGAGATGACGTTCTCGCGCGATCCTTTCGCCCTGATCGTCGGTCGCCGCAACGACCATCTGCCCAATGAAATTTCGCTCCGCGACATGATGACCATGCGCTGGGTCTTGCCGGAGGCGCGCGGCGCCTTCCGCCGCCAGATCGACGCCCTGTTCATGTCCGCCGACGTTTCCGTGCCGCAGGACGCGATCCGTTGCGACTCCCTGCTGACCACAAAGGCCATCGTGCGGGGCAGCGGTCGCGTCACCATCCTGCCGATGCAGGTCGCCTCCGCCGAACTGTCCATTGGCGTGCTGCGCGCCATCGCCATCAAGGAGGCCGGTTTCCAGCGCAGCATCGGCATCCGCAGGCTGGTCGGCGCACGCCAGTCCCGGCTGGGCGAGGCGCTGATCGATATCCTCAAGCATAGCCCCAGCCTATGACGTTGCCAAAAATGATTATTTTTCTTGGGTCCGAAACGAGCGCATAAGCTGACGCACAAACTACAGCCTTTGGGAGAGGCGCGTGCGAAAGCTGATCCATAACATCGCGATATTCGACGGCACCGGCGCCGCCCCTGTCGCGGGCGCGGTGCTCGTCGAGGGCAGCCGGATCGCTGCCGTGCTGCATGACGAGTTCGCCATCGCGGCCATCGCCGCCGACGAGCGGATCGACGGACAGGGCGGCACGCTGATGCCCGGCATGGTCGACGCCCACACCCATCTCACCTGGGGTTCGTCGGTCGAGAAAATCTATCATCAGTTCATCCTCCCGCCGGAGGAGCTGAAGGTCGCCGCCTGGCGCAACGCGCGGGTGCTTCTCGACCATGGCTTCACCAGCCTCTATTCGGCGGGCGCGCTCGGCGACGGTATCGAGACGGATCTCGCCCGTGCGCTGGCCGCGGGCGAAACGCCCGGCCCACGCCTCATCCCTTCCACGCTGGAACGCAGCCCGGAGGGAGAGGAGGGTGTCGAGACGGGAGACGTCTTCAACGGTCGCGGCCCGGAGGCCATGCGCGCCTTCATCGCCTATTGCGCCGCTGAAGGCGTCAAGTCAGTCAAGCTGGTCATCTCCGGTGAGGATGCGCTGAAGCCCGGATCGGCGCAGGACATCCTGTACACCGATGCGGAGATGCAGGCGGCGGGCGAGGCGGCAAAGGATGCGGGCCTGTGGATCGCCGCCCATGCCTACACGCCCCGCGCTATCGACCTCGCGCTCGAAGCGGGCGTCCGCATCCTCTATCATTGTTCCTTCGCGGACGCGGCCGCCATTGACGCCATGGTCGCGCAGCGGGACCGGATTTTCTACGCCCCCGGCCCCGGCGTCTCCATCGCCGCGCTGGAGGCCACGCCGCCGCCCCATATCGACATGGGCGCGATGAAGGCGAGCGCGGCGCAGCGCATGGAGCTGGAGGGGAAACTGGTGCCGGAACTGCGGCGGCGCGGCGTGCGCGTGCTGATCGGTGGCGACTATGGCTTTCCCTTCAACCCCCATGGCCGAAACGCCCGCGATCTGGAGCATTTCGTCACCCATTTCGGCTTCACTCCGGCGGAGGCGCTCAGCGCCGCGACCATGCTGGGCGGGCAGTTGATGGGGCAGGGCGATGAACTGGGGCTGGTGCGCGAAGGTTATATCGCCGACCTGCTGCTGATCGACGGTGATCCCACGCGGGACGTCACGATCCTCCAGAACCCCGACACTATCACCATGATTATGCAAGGCGGGCGGATGCACAAGGCGCCGACACCGCAATCCGTGGCCGCCTGACCGGAAAGACGTGCTCATGTTCGACGTTGCGATCATCGGCTGCGGGCCGGTGGGGGCCTTTGCGGCCAATCTTCTGGGAAAGTCCGGCCTCTCGGTCCTGGTGGTCGAGCAGGAGGCGCGGCCCTATCCCCTGCCGCGCGCGGTGCATCTGGACCATGAGATGATGCGCCTGTTCCAGTCGGCGGGTGTCATCGACCGGGTCGCCGGGGACATGCGCGATACGGAGGGGCATCTGCACGTCGGCGCGGACCATGGCGTCATCCGCTACATGGGCACGGTCGGCCGCGCCCGCCCGTTCAGCTGGTCCAACGATTATTTCTTCTACCAGCCGGAACTGGAGGCGCATCTGCGCGACGCCCTCGGCGTCTATCCCCATGTCGAACTGCGCCTCGGCACCGCCTTTGCGGGCCTGACGCAGGATGGGGAGGGCGTGACCCTCCACCTGTCCGGAGTGGCCGGGACCGATACCGTCCGCGCCCGCCATGTCATCGCCTGCGACGGTGCGCGCAGCGCGGTGCGCAAGGCGCTGGACATCGCGCTGGACGACCTGGATTTCGAGGAACCCTGGCTGGTGGTCGATGCGGAGGTGGACGGCCCCGTCCGCTTCCCCGACCTGTCCGGCGTCCCTGCGGCCGCCAATCTCCAGACCCTGTCCGTCATGGTCTGCGACCCCGCCCGCCCCACGACCGTCGTACCGGGGCGCGGCAATCATCGCCGCTGGGAGTTCATGCTGCTGCCCGGTGAGGACGATCAGGCGATGATGGCCCCCAATGTGGTCGCCACCCTCGTCGCGCCCTATCTGGACGGCGTGCCGCACCGCATCCTGCGCGCCGCCACCTATCGCTTTCACGGCCTGATCGCGCGCCAGTGGCAGCGGGGCCGCGTCTTCCTGGCCGGGGACGCCGCGCACCAGACGCCGCCCTTCTTCGGGCAGGGCATGTGCCACGGCCTGCGCGATGTCGCCAATCTGGCGTGGAAGCTGGAGAGGGTGACGCGGGGCACGGCGCCCGAAGCGCTTCTCGCCACCTATCAGCCGGAACGCGACCCCCATGTCCGCGCCGTCATCTCCTCCGCCGTGGAGGCCGGCCGCTATATCTGCCTGCTCGATCCCGCCGCCGCCGCCGCCCGCGACAGCCGGATGCGGGCGCAGGCGCAGGCCGTGCCGCAGGGCACCGCCGCTGACCTGATCCCCGCCATCGCCACCGGCATCGTCGCGCGGGGCACGGCCGGGGCGGGCGAACGCTTCATCCAGCCGCGCGTCGGTGACCGGCTGCTCGACGATGTGACCGGCGCAGGCTGGCGACTGTTCACCCGCCGTCCGGTGGAGACAGACGCAGACGTCATCACCGTCCCGCTCGACACGTTGGCCGACGACGGCGCGATCGCGGCATGGCTGGATGCACGGGGCGCCGATGCCGTCCTCGTCCGCCCGGATCATTATGTGTTCGGCACCGGGGAGGGGGCGGACCTCATCGCCTGCCGGGACGCCCTGATTGCCGACACCCACCGGGAGGTCGCGGCATGACCCTCCTCCTGTCACACGCCCAAACCATCCTCGACGCGGCGCTCGTCCATGCCCGCGCCCATGAAGCGCAACCGCTCGCTATCGTCATCCTCGATGCCGGCGCGCACCCCGTCGCCTTCGCGCGGGAAGATGGGGCCAGCCTGTTCCGCTTCGACATTGCGCAGGCAAAGGCGACCGGTGCGCTCGGCCTGGGCGCGGACAGCCGGGTCATCGCCGCCCGTGCCGAAAAGAACCCGACTTTTTTCCAGAGCGTCGTCGCCGTCACCGGCGGTCGCATCGCCTTTTCCCCCGGCGGCGTCCTGATCCGCGATGCGGGCGGCGCGGTGATCGGCGCGGTCGGCATCAGCGGAGACACCGGCGATTATGACGAAGCGTGCGCCGTGGCCGGCATCGCCGCCGCCGGTCTTTCCCATGGAGTGAACGCATGAAATTGCGCAGCATCGAACTTGCCCTGCCCAACGCTGCGGAGGCGGCGGCCTTTCTCACCGACATCTGGGGCATGGCCCCCGCCGCGGTGGAGGGGGACATCCATTATCTGCGCGGGTCGGGCAGCTTTCCCTATCTGGTCGCTCTGGAGGAATCGGCGGAACCCTATGTCCGCTCCACCACCTTCACCTGCACCGCGCAGCGTCTGGACCAGCTTCGGCGCAGCGTGACGGCGGCGGGCCTTGTCGCCGCGCCCGTCACATCGACCGATCCCGGCGCCGGCCATGGCATCATCGTCGAACTGGCGGAGGGCGAACTGCTGCGCTTCCTTATGGATGCGGGCGAGGTCGCGCCGATCGCCGGTCCCGACCTGCCGGTCAAGCTGACCCATGTCGTGTTCAACGCCGCCGATGCGGAGGCGACCGGCCATCTGGCGGAGGACGCGCTGGGATTTCGCGTGTCCGACCGGACAAAGGCGATGGTGTTCGTGCGCTGCAACGACAGCCACCACAGCACCGCCTTCGCCCGCGCGGGCTTCGCCAGCCTCAACCATATCGCGTTCGAGATGGCGGACATGGACGCCGTGATGCGCGGCATCGGCCGCCTGCGCGATCAGGGCATGGCCCCTGCATGGGGTCCGGGCCGCCATGGTCCCGGCGCCAATGTCTTCGCCTATTTCATCGCCCCCTTCGGCCCCGTCATCGAATTTTCGACGGCGGTGGAGAAGGTGGCGGAGGATTATCGGGTCGGCGCGCCGGAGGACTGGACCTGGCCGGCCGGCCGCATCGACCAGTGGGGCCTGTCCGACAAGGACAATGCTGCCCTGCGCGAAGCCGAACAGAAATTCCGCCACCGCCGCGACTGGCAGCCCCAGCCGCTCGACGCCCTGACCGAGGATAATCACTGATGCGTTACGTCAGCTTCCGCCGCCCCGACGGCACCCCCAGCTTCGGCCGCCTCGACGGGGCGCGGATCGTGGAACTGGCCAGCCCCGCCGGCCCACAAAGCCTTAAGGCGGCGCTGACCGACGGCAGCCTGGCGACACTGCCGGACGGGGCCGCCTTCGCCGCCGCCGACATCGTGTTGCTGCCCGTCATTCCCGACCCGGCCAAGATCCTGTGCGTCGGCCTCAACTATGCCGATCATGTCAAGGAAACGGGGCGCGAGCAGAAAGAATATCCTGCCATCTTCACCCGTTACGCCGACAGTCTCGTCGCGGATGGCCAGCCGATGGTGAAACCCGCCGTCAGCGATCGGTTCGACTATGAGGGCGAACTGGCCATCGTCATCGGCAAGCCCTGCCACAAGGTTTCGCGGGCCGACGCCCTGTCCCACATCGCGGGCTATGCCGCGTTCAACGACGGGTCGATCCGCGACTGGCAGCGTCACAATATCCAGTTCACGCCGGGCAAGACCTTCGTGGGCACCGGCGGCTTCGGCCCCGCGCTGGTGACGCCGGACGAGATTGCCGATCTGGGCGCCATCCATGTCCAGGCCCGCCTGAACGGCGTGGTGGTGCAGGACCAGCCGATCGCGGACATGATCTGGGATCTGGCCTTCGTCATCGAATATATCTCCGCCTTCACACCATTGGCGCCGGGCGACGTCATCGCCACCGGCACCCCCGGCGGCGTGGGCGATAAGCGAACTCCGCCGCTCTACATGAAGGCGGGGGACAAGGTGGAGGTGGACATCGGCGCCATCGGCACCCTCACCAACCGGATTATCGACGAGCAATAACGAGCCGTAACAACCAGCCGAACCAACAAACCCAGCCATAAGGGGAGGATTATCATGCACAGGTTCCATCATTCGATTGCGATGCTCGCAAGCGTCAGCGCCACGGCGCTCGCCATACCCGCCCAGGCGCAGGAGACAGCCGCGCCGCAACAGGCCGCCGACACGATCAGCAATCAGGACATCGTCGTCACCGCGACGCGGCGGTCGGAACGCCTGCAGGACGTGCCGCTGGCGGTGTCGGCCATCGGGGCGGAGCAGCTTGCCGCCACGGGCTTCAAGGATCTGACCAACATCGCCTACACTTTCTCCGGTGTGCAGTTCGGCACCACGCCCAATGACGCGGGCTTCCGCGTCCGCGGCGTCGGCACGCTGGGCGGCTTCAGCAGCGCTTCCGAAGCGCCCGTCGGCCTCGTGGTGGACAATGTCGTCGTCGGCTTCGGCAGCCCGGTGAACAGCCTGGGCGATCTGGAGCGGATCGAAGTGCTGAAGGGACCGCAGGGCACCCAGTTCGGCAAGAACGCCTCCTCCGGCGTTATCAACATCACCACGCAAAAGCCCAAACTGGGCGAGCTCCACGGCAATATCTTCGGCTCCTACGCCTCGCTGAACGAGCGGGACATCCATGGCGCGGTCAACGTCCCGCTGGGCGAGAAGGCCGCGCTCAACATCTATGCCTTCGACCGGGCCTATGACGGCTTCATCCGTAACGTCACCCGCAACGAGGATTGGGGCGGCCAGCATTTCTACGGCACCCGCGCCAAATTGCTGTTCGAGGCCAGCGACAATCTCTCCCTCTATGTGATCGGCGATTATTCGCGCCAGAAGCAGAAGGGACCGGGCCAGACCTGGACCCTCAACAAGCTGTCGGCGGCGCAGACCGCCCCTGGCGGCATCGTGGGCGTCCCCTTCGTCAATCTTGCCGCGCTGGGCGTGACGCCGGGCTTGCACAATGACAAGTCCATCGAGGATGGGGCAGGCTTCTACGACGTTGAAAATTATGGCGTGTCGTTGCAGGCGGACCTGACGCTGGGCGACTATACGCTGTCTTCGATCACCGCGTTCCGCCAGTTCAGGGAGCAGCCCTTCACCTACGCCATCGACGGCCTGCCCTACACCAAATTCTTCGCCAAATCGAAGGGCGAGACGAAGCGTTTCTATTCGCAGGAACTGCGCCTGACCTCGCCGTCGGGCCGTCCGCTGGAATATATCGCGGGCATCTACCTGTCCCGGCAGGAGACGGGGCTGGGCGGTGGCCAGAGCGCCATCCTGCGCCCCGCCGCGCCCTATGCGGTCTTCCCCACCGTCTCCATCACGGCGGGCTATAATGTCACCCGCACCCGGTCGGACAGCGCGGCGCTCTTCTTCGACGGCAAATATCATCTGACCGACACGTTGAGCCTGATCGGCGGCGGTCGTTTGACGCGCGACAGCGTGGAGGCCAGCAACTATTCCTATGTCGACCCGGACCTCGCGCCCTTCGTCGCGCCGTCCCCGGCCAATGGCTTCACGCCATCGGGAACGGCACCCTATACCGCACGCGCGCTGCAAACCGGGCAGGCGAAAAAGACCGACATCTCCGGCCGTGCGGGCCTGGAATATAAGCCCAGCCGCGACCTGCTCTTCTACGCCACCTACGCGCGCGGCTATCTCGGCCCGACCGTCACCTTCTCCGGCCTGACCGGCACGAAAAGCTCGGTCGCGCCGCAGACCGTGAACGACGTGACCGTGGGCGCGAAGATGCAGTTCCTCAACCGCACGCTGACCGTCAACGTCAACGGTTTCTGGGACAAATATAAGGATCTCCAGACCAGCGTGTTCAACGGCCAGGAATTCCTGACCGAAAATGCGGGTGGCGCGGAAGTGAAGGGCTTTGAGGTCGAGATGGTCGCCCGGCCTACAAAGGGCCTCTCGTTCAACGCCTCCTTCACCTATTCCGACGCCAAATTCACCGACTATCTGACGGCCTGCCCCGGCGTGTTCGTGCAGGCGGGAACGGCGAACAGCGTCTGCAATGCCGGGGCGACGGCGGGCCAGCTCTATCAGGCCGCCGGGCAGGTTCTGCCCGGTTCGCCGAAATATAGCGTCGTGGTCGGCGGCAACTGGGAACAGCCGATCACGGAGACGCTGACCTTCGACGCTTCCGCCAACATCTCCCACCGCAGCAAGGCGCAGAATGCGGTGGGCGACCTCAACACGGTGCAGCCGGGCTATGAGGTGGTGAACCTCAACGTCGGGCTGGGCGATGCGGATGGCGCATGGCGGATCGGGGCGTTCGTGCGCAACCTGTTCGACGTCGATTTCAACTCGGCGATCCTCGGCCTGCCCTTCTCGGACGGCGGTTATGTGAACTGGCGCACGCGGGAAGCCGCGCGTACCTTCGGCGTGTCGCTCGAAGGGCGCTTCTGACGCATGTTCGGGACCGCGCGCCTCCCCCTGTGCGCGGTCCCGGCAATGGGGAGAGGATGATGGACAGCTTGGCCCGCACGGCGTCGATCCGCGATGCGATCGCCGCCATCGGTACAGACCTTGGCCCGGACGTGCTGACCCGGTGCAAGGCGCTGTTCGATGATGAACAACAGGCCCTGGTCGCCCGCATCCCTCCCGCCGCCCGCGACCTTGTCTATGGTCCGCATCAGCGCCACCGGCTCGACCTTTACGCGCCCATCGGCGCAGGCGGCCCGGCGCCTGTCCTCGTCTTCGTCCATGGCGGCGGCTTTCTGAAAGGGGACAAGGGCGGCGATGCGGCGGCGGAGTGGCCCAACGCCAATGTCGGCCGGATGGCGGCGGAGGCGGGCTTCCTCGGCGTCGTCGTCAACTACCGCCTCGCGCCCGACCATGGCTGGCCCGCCGGGGCGCAGGATGTCGCCGCCGCCGTCGCATGGCTGCGCGCTCATGCCGCCGACCATGGCGGCGATCCCGACCGGATCGTACTGGCCGGCACCTCCGCCGGGGCGGTGCATGTCGCGGCCTTTCTGAAGCTGGCGGGGGACGAAGCGGGGGAGGGCGCAGCCGGCACCGTTCGCGCCGCCATCCTGCTCTCAGGTCTCTATGGCTACACCCCGCTCGATCCGCGCGACACCGCCTATTATGGCGATACCGCCCTCTACCCAGACCGTATGCCGCGCGACGCGGTGGCGGCGACCGGCCTGCCCCTGCTGATCGCCTGCGCGGAGCATGACCCGCCACGCTTTCAGGCGGAGTTCCTCGGCCTGTTGCAGGACCGGCTGACGCGGCATGGCGCTTTGCCTCGCGCGCTGATCCTGCCCGGCCATAATCATTATTCGCTGCCCATGCATCTGGGCACCGCCGACCGGCGGCTGGCTGACGAGATATGCGCCTTCGTGCGCGAACACACATAAGCCCCCACAGGGCACCAGACACACAGGCATATCGGGAGAGAGACGGATGTTGGACCGCAGGACTTTGCTGGCGACCGGAATGGCGACCGGCGCGATGATGATGGCCGCGCCCGCCCACGCTGCGCGCCGCGCCACCGCCAGCCCCGCCTTTCCCAACGGCTTTCTGTGGGGCACCGCCACGGCCCCACACCAGATAGAGGGCAATAATATCGCCAGCGACCTCTGGTATCTGGAGAACCAGCAGCCCACCGTCTTTGCCCAGCCGTCCCGCGACGCCTGCAACAGTTTCCTGATGTGGGAAACCGATCTCGACCTGTCCAAAAATCTCGGCCTCAACGCCTATCGCTTCGGCGTGGAGTGGGCGCGGATTGAGCCGGAAAAGGGCCTCTTCTCACAGGCGATGCTGGCCCATTACCGCGCCATCGTGGACGGGTGCCGGGCGCGCGGCCTGACCCCCATCGTCACCTACAGCCATTTCACCTCGCCCCGCTGGTTCAGCGCGCAGGGCGGCTGGACCAACCCGGAGTCCGCCAGTCTGTTCGCCCGCTATTGCGACCGGCTGACCCGCGCGCTGGGCGACGGGGTCCACAGCGTCATCACCTTCAACGAACCCAATATCCTGCTGCTGCTCAAGCCCATGCTGCCGCCGCCGGTATGGGCTATCCAGAAGCTGACGCTGGACACCGCGGCCAAGCGGCTGGGCGTCCCCAAGTTCATCAGCGCCAATGTGGCGGACATTGCCGACCTGCCCGCACTGCAACAGGGTCTGGAGGCCGCGCACAAGGCGGGCAAGGCCGCGATCAAGGCGGTGCGTCCCGACCTGCCCGTCGGCCTGTCGCTGGCCATGATGGACGATCATGCGGTGGGGAAGAATTCCATCCGCGACCGGATGCGCAAGGAGCTTTACGGCAACTGGCTGGAGATCGCGAAGGCGGACGATTTCCTGGGCGTGCAGAATTATGAGCGCGCACTGTGGGATGACAAGGGGCGGCTGCCCACGCCCCCCGGATCGGTGGTCAACTGGTCGGGGACGGAGGTATGGGCGCCCTCGCTCGCCGGGGCGGTCCGCTTCGCCCATGCCGCGACCGGCGTGCCTATCCTCGTCTCCGAACATGGCGTCGGCACCCCCGACGACAGCATCCGCGCGGCCTTCATCCCCGCTGCGCTGGCGGAGTTGAAGACGGCGATGGACGATGGCGTGCCCGTGCTGGGCTATTGCCACTGGTCGCTGCTCGACAATTTCGAATGGATCTTCGGCTACAAGCCCACCTTCGGCCTGCACAGCGTCGATCCCGTCACCTTCGCCCGTACGGCGAAGCCCAGCGCCGCCGTCTATGCCGCTATCGCGCGGAGGAACGCGCTATGATCCGTATCCCCCTGCGCCGCCTGACCCTCGCCGCCGCGCTGCTCCTGACCGCGCCCGTCGCGGCGCAGATGCCAGCCCCGGTTCCCGCCGAGGCACCCGCAGAACCCAACGCGCTCCCCCTCTATCCGGCGATTAAGGCCCCGAAGGCCTCCACCGAAAACTGGATGCGTTTCGGTCCCGACCTCGTCGTCCGCAACGTCACCGTGCCGACCCTGACGCCCGTCCTGCCCGATCCGGCAAAGGCGACCGGCGCGGCGGTCGTCGTCGCGCCCGGCGGGGCGTTCATGCTGCTGGCGATGGAGCATGAGGGGTGGAAGGTCGCCCGCTGGTTCGCGGACCATGGTATTGCCGCCTTCATCCTGAAATACCGGCTCAACCCGACCCCGGCGGACAGCGGGCAGGCCGCCGCCTATATGGGCCAGCGCATGGCGGAGTCCCTGCGCGACCCCAATGCCGCGCCGGCCATCACGGAACCGCGCGCGACGCAGGACGCGCTCGCCGCGCTGCGCCTGATCCGGTCGGGCGCGGCGCAATGGGGCGTCGATCCCGCCCGCGTCGGCATGATCGGTTTTTCGGCGGGCGCGATGACCACCATGAACGCCGCGCTGGAGGGGAAGGGGGCCGACCGTCCCGCCTTCATCGGTTATATCTATGGGCCGTTGCTGGCGCGTGATGTCCCCGCCGACGCCCCACCGATGTTCGCCGCCATCGCCAATGACGACGCGCTGTTCTCCAACCATAGCTATGCGATCATCGAATCCTGGCGCACCGCCCGCCGCCCGGTCGAGTTCCACGCCTATGAACGCGGCGACCATGGTTTCGGCATGGGCAAGCCGGGCACGACGACCATGGGCCTGCTGCCGCAGTTCCGCGACTGGATGGCGATGCGCGGCCTGCTTGGCACGAAGACCGCGCCATGACGACCCGCGCGGGCCTGTCCATCCGGCGGGAGGCGGCGATCAGCTTCGGCATCAATGCGCTGCTCAGCCTCGCCTTCTTCCTCGCCCTGTTCGGCCTGACTTCGCGCCCGCTGCACTGGGGCGCACCGGGCGGTCTGGCGCTGGACTTCATCCCCCAGTCGCTCGCCGTCTGCCTGATGAGCGCGCTGGTGCCCTGCCTGATCGCGCGGGGCAGGCTGGCCGCGCCGCCCTCGGTACGGACCGTCCTGCTGCGCGCGCTCGCCTTCGCCATGGGGGGAGGGGCGCTCGGCGCGCTGCTCGCCGGGGTGGCGACGATGGCCGCCCCGCCGCCCATCGGCTGGACCCCGGCATTGCTCTTGAAGCTTTTCTACGGCGGCGCACTCGGCGCATCCGTCGCGACCCTCGCGCTCAGGAGGATGATCCTTCGATGACCCCCCGTTCCCCCCGTTTCCGGCGTTCTTTCCGTCTCGCCGCCCTGCTGGCCTGCACCGCCTTCGCCACGCCGCTGCGCGCCGACGATCTGGCCGACGGCTTCCGCGCCCCGCCGCAAAGCGCCCGCCCGCGCGTGTGGTGGCACTGGATGAACGGCAATGTGACGAAGGACGGGATCGACAAGGATCTCGACTGGCTCGCCCGCATGGGCATCGGCGGCGTCCAGAATTTCGACGCCAGCCTGATGACGCCGCAGATCGTGCCGGAACGGCTGATCTATATGACGGATGGCTGGAAGGACGCCTTTCGCCATGCGGTGAAGCAGGCGGATGCAAAGGGGCTGGAGTTCGCCATCGCCGCCTCCCCCGGCTGGAGCGAGACGGGCGGCCCCTGGGTCAAGCCGCAGCACGCGATGAAGAAGCTGGTCTGGGCGCAGGCGGACCTGCGCGGGGGACAGCGGTGGACGGGCGCGCTGCCGGTCCCGCCCTCCATCACCGGCCCGTTCCAGAGCGTGGCCTATAGCGATCCCCTCGCCGGCGACGCGCCGGTGCCCGCTGGTCCCACCTTCTACGGCGATGCGCTGGTCCTAGCCTATCCGGTCGTCGCCCGCGTCCTGCCGGTGCCGGTGGTGACGCAGACGGACGGCCGACCCATCGACGCCGCCCCGCTGGGCGATGCCAGCCTCGACAGCGCGGCGGCCGTCGCCAAGGGCACGCCCACGCAGCCCGGCGGGCTGATCCTCGACTATGGCAAGCCCGTCACCGTCCGTTCCGCCAGCCTCTTCATCCCCCATGCCCGCCCGCCCTTCGGCGACCCGGACTATCGGCCCCTGCTGGAGGCGGAGACGCCCGGCGGCTGGCAACGCATCGGCGCGCTGCCCCTGACGGAGGTGGCGACCACTATCGCCTTCGCCCCCGTCACCGCACGGCGGTTCCGTCTTGTCCTCGCGCCCAACACCGGCCCCAAATCCCCCGGCCTTGGCGACGGCGCGCCCGGCGCGACGATGATGAACGTCTTTGCCCGCCCGGCCAGCGACACCCTCGCCATCGGTGACCTGCGCCTTTCCGCGGAGGCGCGGATCGACCAGTTCGAGGCCAAGGCAGGCTTTGCGATCGCCCCCGACTATAACCGGCTGAGCGACGGCACGATGCAGGACGTCCCCACCATCGACGCCGCCATCGACCCGGCCCGCGTCATCGACCTCACCGGCCACCTCCGCCCCGACGGCACGCTCGACTGGACCGCGCCCAGGGGCAGCGACTGGCGCATCCTGCGGCTCGGCTATTCGCTGACCGGCAAGACCAACCACCCCGCCACGCCGGAGGCGACGGGGCTGGAGGTCGACAAATATGACCCCGCCGCCGTACGCCGCTATCTCGAAACCTATCTGGCCCAGTATCGGGACACCGTGGGCGCGGAATGGATGGGGCAGAAGGGCATCCGCGCCCTGCTGACCGACAGTATCGAGGTGGGGGCGTCCAACTGGACCCCGCAACTGGTGGCGCAGTTTCGCCAGCGGCGCGGCTATGATCCCACGCCCTTTCTCCCCACGCTGACCGGCGCGCTGGTGGGATCGGCCCGGCGCAGCGACGCCTTCCTCCATGATTTCCGCCAGACGCTGGCCGACCTGCTGGCCGACGCCCATTATGGCACCATCGCCAAGGTCGCGCATGAGCAGGGGCTGATCGTCTATGGCGAGGCGCTGGAGAATGGCCGCCCCGTGCTGGGCGACGATCTGGCCCTGCGCGCCCATGCCGATGTGCCGATGGCGGCGATGTGGACCTATAATCGTGGCGCGGCCCCGCGCCCGACCCTGATCGGCGACATGAAGGGCGCGGCCTCCGTCGCGCATATCTATGGGCAGAATATCGTTTCGGCGGAATCCCTGACCTCCGCCTTCAGCCCATGGGCCTTTGCGCCTTCCGACCTGAAACGGGTCATCGACCTGGAGTTCGCATCGGGCGTCAACCGTCCGATCATCCACACCTCCGTCCACCAGCCGGTGGATGACAAGGTGCCCGGCCTCAGCCTCATGGTCTTTGGCCAATATTTCAACCGGCATGAAAGCTGGGCGGAGATGGCCCGGCCATGGGTCGATTATATGGCGCGCACCGGCTTCCTGCTCCAGCAGGGCCGCGACCACGCCGACATCGCCTTCTTCCATGGCGAGGATGCGCCGATCACCGCCCTGTTTGAACAGGGGGTGCCGCCCGGCATCCCCACCCGTTACGCCTATGATTTCGTCAACGCCGACATCCTCGCCAACCGCATCCGGGTGGAGGATGGCGAACTGGTCGCCACCGGCGGCGCGCGCTACCGGGCGCTCTACCTCGGTGGTTCCTCACGGGTGATGACGCTCGCCACCCTGCACCGCATCGCCGCGCTGGTCGAGGACGGGGCGACGCTGATCGGGACGAAGCCGGAGCGCAGCCCCGGCCTGCGCGATGACCCTGCGGCGTTTCGCGCCCTGGCCGACCGTCTCTGGAGCGGCGCGCCGGTCGGCAAGGGCAGGGTGATCGCCGGAACCGACGTGGAAGCCGCGCTGGCGACGATTGGCCTCGGCCCGGACTTCCATATCACTGGCGGCGCGGCGGACAGCGACTATCGCTTCGTCCATCGCAAACTGGCGGACGGCGACATCTATTTCGTCACCAACCGCCACAACCGGGCGGAGAAGGTGGAGGCCCGTTTTCGCGTGACGGGCCGCCAGCCGGAACTCTGGCGCGCCATGACCGGCACGGCGGAACCGCTCTCCTACCGTACGGAGGGGCCGGAGACCGTCGTCCCGCTCGACATGGGGGCGGAGGATGCCGTCTTCATCCTGTTCCGCAAACCCGCCGCCGCGCCCGCCCGAATGGTGGTCACCCCGTCGCCCACGCCGGTCGCCACGCTCACCGCCCCCTGGACGGTCCGCTTTCAGGCGGGTCGCGGCGCCCCGCCCCGGATCGTCCTGCCCACCCTCGCGCCGCTGGACCGCCATGCGGACCGGGGCGTGCGCTATTTCTCCGGCATCGCGACCTACAGCAGCAGCTTCACCGCGCCGCGCACGGCCCGACCCGGCGCGCCGCTGTGGCTCGATCTCGGCAAGGTGGGCGACGTGGCCGAAGTCCGCATCAATGGCCGGTTGGCGGGGACGAGCTGGTTCGCGCCCTATCGCCTCGACATCGCGCCCTTCGTAAAGGCAGCGCGCAACACCATCGAGGTGAAGGTCGCCAACCTGTGGGTCAACCGCCTGATCGGCGATGCGCAGCCGGGCGCGCAAAAAATCACCTTCACCGCGGCGCCCACCTATCAGCCGGATGCGCCGTTGCGTCCCTCCGGCCTGATCGGGCCGGTCACCTTGCTGTCGGGGGAGTGACCGGCAACGGAAGGCGGCGCGCAACAGGCCGCGCCGCCGTCACCGCATCACAGCGGCAATACCACGGGGGCAGTATCACCGGGGCCATATCTAAAGCGGCAGGCCCACATAATTTTCCGCGATCGTCGTCTGCGCCGCGACGGAGGACGCGATATAGTCCAGGTCGGCCAGTTGCATCCGCCGGTCGAAGGCATCATTCTCCGGAAAGCGATGCATCAGCCGGGTCAGTTGCCAGGAAAAGCGTTCCGCCTTCCACACCCGCGCCAGCGCCTTGTCCGAATAGCCCGCGACCCCATCCCCGTCGCCCGCCATGAAGAAACGGATCAGCGCGTCGGACAGATAGGCCACATCCGACGCCGCCAGGTTCAGCCCCTTCGCGCCGGTGGGCGGCACGATATGCGCGCTGTCCCCGGCCAGCAGCAGGCTGCCATGGCGCATCGGCTCGAACACATAGGATCGCAGCGGCGCGATGGATTTCTCGATGGCGGGGCCGCGCACCATATGCGCCGCCGCCTCCGGGCCGAGGCGGATCGCCAGCTCGTCCCACAATCGCTCGTCCGGCCAGTCCTCCACCCGTTCGTCAAGCGGCACCTGCACATAATAGCGGCTGCGCGTGGGCGACCGCATTGACGCCAGCGCGAACCCCCGCGCATGGTTCGCATAGATCAGCTCATGGTTGCACGGCGGCACGTCCGCCAATATCCCCAGCCAGCCGAACGGATAGACCCGCTCGAAATGGCGCGCGACCGTCTCCGGTATCGCCCGGCGGGACGGCCCGTGGAAGCCATCGCATCCGCCGATGAAGCGCGCATCGATGCGGCGTTCCTGCCCATCCTGTACGAAGGTGACATAGGGCGCATCGCCCTCCACATCGTGCAGCGCCACGTCGGCGGCCTCATAGATGATCTCGACGCCCCGTTCGGGCGCGGCCGCCATCAGGTCGCGGGTCAGCTCCGTCTGGCCATAGACCATCACCTGCTGGCCGGTCAGCTTGGCGATGTCGATGCGGATCAGCCGCTCGCCATCGGCCAGATGAAATCCGTCGTGCGGCAGTCCCTCGGCATGCATGCGCGCGCCCAGGCCCAGCCGGTCCATCAGGTCGGTCGTCGTGCGCTCCAGCACGCCCGCCCGGATGCGGCCCAGCACATGGTCGGCGGAGGACCGCTCGACCACGATCACCTCCACGCCCTCCGCCCGCAGCAGATGGGCGAGCAGCAGCCCCGCCGGTCCCGCGCCGATGACGGCAACCTGTGTCTTCATGATCCTCTCCACCCTTGGGGCCGGGCACCGCGTCCCGCGCCCCGGTCCTGTCGCTCAGCGCGCCAGTTGCGTTTCCAGTTCGCCCAGCACGCGATAGCAATCGAACACCTTGGCGACGCTGCTGTTGGGTTCGCGGCCTTCGCGGATGGCGCTGATGAATTCGCGGTCCTGCAATTCGATGCCGTTCATCGACACATCGACATGGCTAACGTCCACCGGCTCTTCCTTGCCGTTCACCAGATCGTCGTAGCGCGCGATATAGGTGCCATTGTCGCAGATATAGCGGAAGAAGGTGCCCAGCGGCCCGTCATTGTTGAAGGAGAGGGAGAGGGTGCAGATCGCGCCCGTCTCGCTCTTCAACTGGATCGACATGTCCATCGCGATGCCAAGGTCAGGATGGATCGGTCCCTGCACCGCATGGGCGTCCACGATCCGCCCGGCCTGATAGGCGAACAGGTCGACCGTGTGCGCGGCATGATGCCACAGCAGATGGTCGGTCCAGCTGCGCGGCTCGCCCTTGGCGTTGATATTCTTGCGGCGAAAGAAATAGGTCTGCACATCCATCTGCTGGACGGCGATTTCGCCCGCCTTGATGCGGTTATGGACGAACTGGTGGCTGGGGTTGAAGCGGCGGGTGTGACCGACCATGCAGACCAGCCCCGTCTCCTTTTGCTTCGCCAGCACCGCCTGCGCGTCGGCCCAGCTGTCGGCCAGCGGTATCTCCACCTCCACATGCTTGCCCGCGTTCATGCAGGCGATGGCCTGCTCCGCGTGCATCGGCGTGGGGGTGCACAGGATCACGGCGTCCACATCGTCGCGCGCCAGCGTCTCGTTCAGGTCGGTGGTGATATGGCCGATGCCATATTTGGCGGCGATGGCCTGCGTCGGCTCCCGGTCGCGACCGACCAGCGACGTGACCGTCACCCCGTCGATCAGCTTCAGGCCGTCGAGATGCTTTTCGCCAAAGGCACCCGCGCCGGCGAGGGCAATACGCATGGATATTCTCCTTGTGGATGTCAGCTGACGGGTTCGAGCACCAGATGCCCGATCGCCGTGTTGCTGCAGGGGACGTGATAATGGCGGTGGAGCGCGCGCGTGGCCCGGCCCATCGCGCCGCGCATGATGAGCCACATGACCATCTCGATGCCCTCGGACCCGGTCTCGCGCAGATACTCGATGTGCGGGATATGGCGCAGCCGGTCGCTGTCGCCGATCATGCCGTCAAGGAAGTCATTGTCCCATGGCGCGTTGATCAGGCCCGCGCGCGGTCCCTGTAACTGGTGGCTCATGCCGCCCGTGCCCCACACCTGCACGTTGAGGTCTTCGGGGAAGCTCGCCACCGCCCGCGCGATCGCCTCGCCCAGCGCCCAGCAGCGGTTGCCCGATGGCGGGGGGTATGTGACGACATTGACCGCCAGCGGGATGACCCTGCACGGCCATTGCTCCACAGAACCGAACATCATGGACAGCGGCACGGTCAGGCCATGGTCGACGTCCATCTCGTTGATGATCGTCATGTCGAACTCGTCGAGGATCAGGCTCTGCGCGACATGCCAGGCCAGGTCGGGGTGGCCGATCACATCCGGCACCTTGCGCGGTCCCCATCCCTC
This sequence comes from Sphingobium sufflavum, assembly GCF_021403115.1. Lineage (GTDB taxonomy): Bacteria > Pseudomonadota > Alphaproteobacteria > Sphingomonadales > Sphingomonadaceae > Sphingobium > Sphingobium sufflavum. The sequence continues at coordinate 87,054 of NZ_JAJSSH010000011.1, read as the reverse complement.
GTCGGCGGGGCGATAGCGTTCCCCGCACCCGATGGCGAAGGTCGGGATGATCTTCATGTCGAAGGCGGAGGCATGGTCGTTATAGACCAGTATCACCACGTCCGGCTTTTGCGCTTTCTCCCATTCCCGCGTCCAGTCGTATCCGGCGAAGATCGGCCCGAAATAGTCGTCGCGATCCTTGCCCATGTCATGCGCGACGCCCAGCAGGGGCACATGGCTCGACGCGACGCCGGCGGTGATGCGCGCCATGTCAGCGCCCCTCCCGGATGGAGCGGACGCCATTGGGCGATCGCCCGCCGCCGTTCATCATCGCCTGATAGTCCTCCACCGACAGGCCGGTCATCGTGCTGACCGCCTGCACAAAGCTCAGCCCGTCGGTCGCAAACACCTTCGCCAGGAAATAGATATTGCCGCCCAGATCGAGCAGCGCATTATAGTCGCGCGCCAGCACGGCGGCCTTCTGCGCCTCCGTCAGCGGCCAGTCCGCCAGATAGGCCGCCTCGTCCGCCTTCCATCGCTCCCGGTTCTGCGCCGTCATCAGGCTCATCGCGAACTGGTTGAGGTGATAGCCCTGCCGCGCCCGCGCCGCCGTAAAGACGCGCGTGCCCGGAATATCCTCGAACGCGGCCAGATAGTCGTGGATGCCCTGCGGCTCCCCTCCCTGTGGTTCATCCCCCTGCGCCATCACCGGCCCCGCGCCCGCAACCGGGCGTCGAGGCGGGGAAAGACCCGGCGCGCATTGCCCTCGAAGATCGCATGGCGCGCCGCATCGCTGATCTCCAGCGCATCGACATAGCGTTTGGTGTCGTCGAAATACTGCCCCGTCGTTGGGTCGATCCCGCGCACAGCGCCGACCATCTCCGACCCGAACAGGATGTTCTTGGTGTCGATCACATCCGCCAGCAGGTCGATGCCCGGCTGATGATAGACGCAGGTGTCGAAGAAGATATTGTTCATCAGGTGCGTGGAAAGGTCCGGCTTCTTCAGCATGTCCGCCAGCCCGCGATAGCGCCCCCAATGATAGGGGACCGCGCCGCCGCCATGCGGGATGATGAAGCGCAGCGTCGGGAAATCCGCGAACAGGTCGCCCTCCAGCAACTGCATGAAGGCGATGGTGTCCGCCGCGATATAATAGCCGCCGGTCGCGTGCATCGCCCGGTTGCAACTGCCCGACACATGGATCATCGCGGGCACGTCCAGCTCGACCATCTTCTCGTAGAAGGGATACCAGTAACGGTCGGTCAGCGGCGGATGGGTGAAATGGCCGCCGCCCGGATCGGGGTTCAGGTTGCACCCGATGAAGCCCATGCCGACGCACCGCTCCAGCTCCGCGATGCTGTTCGCCATGTCGGCCCTGGGCGATTGCGGCAACATGCACACGCCGGCGAACACATCGGGGTACATCGCCACCACCCGCGCGATCAGGTCGTTGCAGCGGATCGCCCATTCCATCGCGACGCCCTCGTCGCCCAAATGCGGCGCCATGGCGGACGCGCGAGGGGAGAAGATGGTCATATCCGCGCCGCGCTCCTTGATCAGGCGCAACTGGTTACCCTCGATGGTCTCGCGGATCTCGTCGTCGGAAATATCGGGGTAGGGTGGGGCGGCCTCGCCCGCCTTGTGCGCCGCCTTCTGCGCCTCGCGCCAGGCGTCATGCCCCTTGGGCAGGACCGTATAATGGCCATGGCAGTCGATAATCAGGCTCATGCCGCATCGGCCTTTCTGTCTGTCTTGCTGTCGTTGATCGCGCCGATCTTGGCCGCCAGTCCGTCCGGCGGCGTGGCGATGCCCAGCGCGCCGATGCACCGCTGCCGCCACACCGTCCCGCGCGTCATCTCCGCCCCGGTGCCGATGTCGTCGAGCGTCCGCACGACCTCCTCCATCTCGGCGGCGCGGCGCAGGCCATGCACCAGCATCCGGTCGAGATTATAGTCGGCCCGTTCCGCCCACGGCTTGGGCCTCTCGCTGGCGTCGAGGGAGGCGAGAACCTCGTCCAGCACGCCCGCCGCCGCCGCCGCCAGCACACATTCGGCGGTCAGCGCCTCCAGCCCCTTGACCATCACCGACCGGATCATCTTGATCGCGGACGCGCGGCCCACCGTATCGCCCACGACCCGCACATGGGTAAAACCCAGCCCGGCCAGCACGCCCGCCGCCGCGTCCGCCTGGCCGCCGCTCAGCAGCAGCGGCACCGCCATGCGCGCGGGGTTCACCGGTGCCATGACCGCGACATCGACATAATGGGCGCCCGCCGCCTCCACCATCTGCGCGGCCTCCCGCTTGGTCTGCGGCGCGACGCTGTTGCAGTCGCAATACAGCGCGCCTGCCGGGATATGGTCCGCCGCCATCCGCGCCACGGCCAGCACCTGGTCGGCGGTCACGAGCGACAGGACGATGGGTACGGAGACCAGCGCATCCTCGATGAAACGGGCGGGGGAGACGCCCGCCTCCGCATAGGCGGCCAGCATGGCGGCGCGCTCGGCCGCGCTGTCCGTCTTGCAGTCGAAGACGCGGGCGGAGGCCGCCCAGCGGCCCGCACGGGCGAATGTCGCGCCCGCCTCGCCAAATCCGATCAGTCCGACATCCTGCTCCATGCCGGATGGAATGGCCCATGGCGTTTGGCGGGGCCAATCATATCCCCGGCCATGTTATAAGAAATTACGAATAGAGCGATTTTGCGCTGTCCGCGATGGCCTGTTGCAGCGCCGCCTGCATCCGGGTGGGTCGCCAGTCGGCGCGCGTGGTGATGCCGATGGTGCGGCTGACGTCGCCCGGCGCGGGGCCGATCTCCGCCAGCAGGCCCGCATCCAGCTCCAGCGCCACCTGATCGCGCGACAACAGGGTCAGGAAATCGCCCTGAATCAGCAATTGCCGGATCGTCATCACCGACCCGCACTCGATGGGCACGGCGGCGGGCGGGCCGGGCAGGGCGGCCCCCATCCGCGCCCATAACTGGCGCAGCGGCGTCCCCTCCGGCGGCAATATCCATTCATAGCGGGCGAGGTCGCTGGCGGTGATCCGGCCCGCCGCTGCGCCCTTCGCTTCTCCGCTCCCCACGTTTCCGCCACTCGCCGTTCCGTCACGCGCCAGTGGATGCCCGGCGCGCGCGATGATCGTGGGATGGTCGATGAACAGCGCCTGCTGCGCCAGATCCTGATGGGTTGCCGGGTCGCGCAGCGCCCCCACCATCATGTCGATCTCCCCGTCGCGCAGCGGCCCGACCAGCTCGGCATGCGACCCTTCGATGATGACGATGTCCACCTCCGGGTGGCGGGCGCGAAAGCCGATGATCGCGTCGGGCAACAGCCGCGCCCGCGACAGGGGCATCGCCCCCACCACCAGCCGGCTCGCCTCGCGCCCCTGCAATTCCGCCAGATCGTCCAGCCCCGCGCGCAGTTCCGCCAGCGCCAGCCGCAATCGCTGGGCCAGCGCCGCACCCTGCCGCGTCAGCACCAGGCTGCGCCCCCGCCGGTCCACCAGCCGATAGCCCAGAGCCAGGCTCAGGTCCGCGACCGCCCGGTGGAGGGAGGGGACGGCGATCCCCGTTCCCTCCGCCGCGCCGACATAGCTGCCCGCCCGCGCCAGCGCGACGAAGGCGCGGATCTGCGCGGCGGTCGCCCGGTTGCTGCCGATCAGGCGCAGCGCCGCCTCCACCCGCGGTTTCAGGCGCAGCGCGGCGTCGGTAGGGTGCATCCCGCCGGGCCGCCGCTCGAACAGCGACAGGCCCAGTTGCGCCTCCAGCTTGGCGATGCCCTGCGTGATCGCGGGCTGGGTCAGGTTGACCGTCTGCGTCGCCAGATTGACGCTGCCCTGATCGATAACCGCGACCATGGCGGCAAGATGGCGGATATTGAACTGGTCGGCCTGCATGACCCTTCATTAGCAAAAATTTATGGGCATGGCATAGTTCGGATTTGCCCCGCCACGGGTCGAACGCGCATCCCCGTTCGGTTGGTAATCTTGTAACGCAGCGGCATGAGAAGGATCGGCGCATGGCGAACATCGTGGTTCAGACTATCGAGCGCGCCCCGCTCGCCATCGTCGACGGCCTCGCCCATTGCGGCGTGGCGACAGTGCATGAGGCGCAGGGGCGCACCGGCCTGCTCGCCCCTCATATGCGCCCCATCTATCCCGGCGCGCGCATCGCGGGCAATGCCGTCACCATCTCCGCCGCGCCGGGCGACAACTGGATGATCCACGTCGCCATCGAACAATTGCAGGCGGGCGACGTGCTGATCCTCGCGCCCACCAGCCCCTGCACCGACGGTTATTTCGGCGACCTCCTGGCCACCTCCGCGCAGGCGCGCGGTTGCCGGGGCCTCATCATCGACGCGGGCGTGCGCGACATCCGCGACCTGAAGGAAATGGACTTTCCCGTCTGGTCGAAGGCTGTCCACGCGCAGGGCACGGTCAAGAACACGCTGGGTTCGGTCAATGTGCCCATCGTCTGCGCCGGCGCCCTCGTCCATCCGGGCGACGTGGTGATCGCGGACGATGACGGCGTCTGCGTCGTCCCCCGCGCCGATGCCGAAGCGGTCCTCGCCATAGCGCAGGCGCGCGAGGCGAATGAGGAGGCCAAGCGCCGCCGTCTCGCCGCGGGCGACCTCGGCCTCGACATCTATGACATGCGGCCCCGCCTTGCGGAGATGGGCCTGAAATATGTCTGAGGCCCGCCCGCTGCCCTCCACCCCCTGCGCCCGCGTGATGTGGATGCGCGGCGGCACGTCGAAGGGCGGCTATTTCCTCGCCGCCGACCTGCCCGCCGATCCTGCCGCGCGCGATGCCTTCTTGCTGCGCGCCATGGGGTCGCCCGACCCCCGCCAGATCGACGGCATGGGCGGCGCGGACCCGCTGACCAGCAAGGTCGCCGTGGTCGCAAAGTCGGTGCGGGAGGGGATCGACATCGACTATCTCTTCCTTCAGGTCTTCGTCGATCAGTCGCTGGTGAGCGACGCCCAGAATTGCGGCAATATCCTCGCGGGGGTCGGCCCCTTCGCCATTGAGCGGGGACTGGTCGCCGCCACGGATGGCGAAACTCGCGTCACCATCTTCATGGAGAACACCGGCCAGATCGCCGTCGCCACCGTCCACACCCCCGGCGGTATCGTGCGCTATGACGGGGACGCGCGCATCGACGGCGTGCCCGGCACCGCCGCGCCCATTCCGCTGGAGTTTCGAGACACCGCCGGTTCCTCCTGCGGCGCGCTGCTCCCCACCGGCCATGCGGTGGACGTGGTGGAGGGCGTCGCCGTCACCCTGATCGACAATGGCATGCCCTGCGTGGTGATGCGGGCGGCGGACGTCGGCATCACCGGCTATGAGGATCGCGAGACGCTGGACAACGACACCGCGCTCAAGGCCCGGATCGAGGCGATCCGGCTGGCCGTCGGCGCGCGCATGAACCTCGGCGACGTGTGCGACAAGTCGGTGCCCAAGATGATGCTGGTCGCGCCACCCCGCAACGGCGGCGCCATCACCGTGCGCAGCTTCATCCCGCACCGCGCCCATGCCTCCATCGGCGTGCTGGGCGCGGTCAGCGTCGCCACCGCCTGCCTGATCGCGGGATCGCCCGCCGCCGATGTCGCCACGGTGCCGGATGGCACGCGCAAGACCCTCTCGGTCGAGCATTCCACCGGCGAGACGAGCTGTATCATCGAACTGGATGCGGCGGGCAATGTCACCAGCGCGGCCATGCTGCGCACCGCGCGCAAGCTGATGGATGGAGAGATTTTCGCATGACCGCCGACACCACCGACCGTATCGTCAGCTGGCACGCCGACCCGTCCGTGCCGCGCTTCGTGCCGCCCGCCGGGGCGGTGGACGCCCATTGCCATGTCTTCGGCCCGATGGCGCAGTTCCCGTTCAGCGCAAAGGCCAAATATCTGCCGCAGGACGCCGGGCCGGACCGGCTGTTCGCCCTGCGCGACCGGCTTGGCCTGTCCCGCAATGTCATCGTGCAGGCCAGTTGCCATGGCACGGACAACAGCGCGACGCTCCACGCTATCGCCCGCTCCGCTGGCCGCGCGCGCGGCGTCGCGGTGGTCGATCCCGCGATCACCGACATAGAACTTGAAACGCTCCACGCGGGCGGCATCCGCGGCGTGCGCTTCAATTTCCTCAAGCGCCTCGTCGATGACGCGCCCAAGGATAAGTTCATCGAAATCGCCCATCGGATCAAGGCGCTGGGCTGGCATGTCGTCGTCTATTTCGAGGCGGGTATATTGGCGGAACTGCGCCCCTTCCTCGACGCCATCCCCACGCTGCTGGTCATCGACCATATGGGGCGGCCGGACGTGGCGCAGGGGCCGGACGGTATCGACATGCGCGCCTTCCGCGCCCTGCTCGACAGCCGCCCGGACATCTGGACGAAGGTGACATGCCCAGACCGGCTCGATCCGGCGGGTTCACCATGGGATGATTTCGCCCGCACCGTCGCGCCGCTGGTCGTCGACTATGCGGACCGGGTGCTGTGGGGCACCGACTGGCCGCATCCCAATATGCAGGATGCGATCCCCGACGATGGCGCGCTGGTCGACATGATCCCGCGCATCGCTCCGACTGCGCAATTGCAGCGCAAATTGCTGATCGACAATCCGATGCGCCTCTATTGGCCGGAGGAGGCCCGCTAACCCCGACGATTTCCGTCCCGCTGGACCGCTTCTTTCGCAAAAATCCGCGCATTTCCGCTTATGGTTAGGGCTTCGTTATCCATTATTCGCCTATTGCGCGCCTTAACGAACAAAGCAGAATGGCGGACGCGTGGATTCCCAGATCTTTCATGATCCGAGCGGCCGTCGCGCCAGCCGGGTGCGTATCACACTATGGACCGTCGGCCTGCTGGTCGCCGCGGCCTGCGCCGTCCTTCTCACGGCGATCTTCGTCATGGAGCATCATGTCGCCCCCGCGCTGAAGGGGTTCGAACCGGCCGAGAAGCTGACGCCCGTGGCCCTGTCAGCCGGAACCGCAGCGCCCGGTGACGCCGCATGGCTTCCCGCCGCCATAGCCATGACCGCGACTGGCCCGACAATCCACAGGGCGGAGAGCGTCGGTTTCTACATGCCATGGGACGAGGCCGGACGCCGCTCGCTGGAGGCGCATGCCGCGGAACTGGACTGGGTCGCCGCCGGTCTGGCCCGTGTCGAGGGGCGCGATCATCGCTGGAGCTATGAGCCGGACGCGCATCTGCGCCAGGTTCTCGACAAGGGGGAGGGCGATGCCCGCCTCCTCCTGATGATCCAGAATGTCGATGTGCAGGGGCGCTGGGACGGCCGCAACAGCGCGCGTCTCTTCGCGGACCCCGCCGCCCGCCGCCAGTTCCTCGGCAAGGTCGAGCGTACCGCGCTGGCCGAACGGGCCGCCGGTATCGTGCTCGACATGGAAAATCTGCCGGAGGCCGCCCATCCGGCCTATCTGGATTTCCTGCGGGAGGCGCGCACGCGCTTCGCCAGCCGCGGTCTCCTCGTCACCATCGCCGCGCCGGTCAGCGACCCGGCATGGGATCTGGCGGCCTATGCGGCGGTGACCGACCGCATCTTCCTGATGGCCTATGACGAGCATTGGCCGGGCGGAGAGGCTGGGGCCATCGCGTCCCAGCCATGGTTCGCCCGCACCCTGTCCGACGCCGTGCGCGCCGTGGGGCCGGACAAGGCGATCGTGGCGCTGGGCAACTATGCCTATGACTGGGGCGCGGGGCAGGCGGAACCGCTGACCGTGGCGCAGGCATGGGCAAAGGCGTCCGCCGCCGGTTCGGCCCCGGTCTTCGACAAGGCCAGCGGCAACAGCCATTTCTCCTATGAGCAGGGCGGCGTGCGCCATCATGTCTGGATGCTGGATGCGATCAGCAGCTGGAACCAGTTGCAGGTCGCCCGCCAGCTTGGCGCGGGTGGGATCGCCCTGTGGCGACTGGGCAGCGAAGATCCCGGCTTCTGGGCTGCGCTCTCCGCGCCGCAGGGGTCGGCCCCGCAATTCGCCACCCTGCCCACGCAGGACAATGTCCAGCTTCTGGGCAAGGGGGAGGTGCTGCGCCTCGCCAGCGCGGCACAGCCGGGCCTGCGCGACGCCGTGCCCGGCCCGGATCATCTGATCCGCTCCGCCAGCTACACCGCGTTGCCCACCACCAACCTCGTCCAGCGCGCGGGCAATAATCGCCGCATGGTCGCCCTGACCTTCGACGATGGTCCCGACCCCAAATGGACGCCCCGGATACTCGACATCCTCAAGGCGCAGGGCGCGCCCGCCACCTTCTTCGTCACCGGCGCCAGCGCGCTGGGCGAGGCCGACCTGCTGCGCCGTATCCTGGACGAGGGGTCGGAACTGGGCAACCACTCCACCACCCATCCCGACCTCGACCGCCTGCCCGAAGCGGCGATCCGGCTGGAGCTGAACACGACGCAGCGGCTGGTGGAAAGCTATACCGGCCGGTCTATGCGCCTGTTCCGCGCGCCCTATCTAGGCGACGCCGATCCCAACACGCCGCAGGAACTGCGCGCCGCGCGGGTCGCGGCGGAGATGGGCTATCTCTCCGTCGGCCTCAACGTCGATCCGCTCGACTGGTCCGCCACCGACGCCCGCTCCATCGTCGCGAAAACCGTGGCGCAGGTGGAGTCCGGCACCAGCGACCGTTCTACCCAGATCGTGCTGCTCCACGATTCCGGCGGCGACCGCAGCGCGACCATCGCCGCGCTCCCGGCCATCATCCGCGAATTGCGGGGCAGGGGCTATGAATTCGTCACCGTCTCGCGGCTGGCGGGGCTGAGCCGGGATGCGGTCATGCCGCCGCTGGCCGGGACGCAGCAGGTCGCGGCGGAGGGGGCGGGCACCTTGTTCCTCACCCTGTCGGGCGGCTGGCGCGTCCTCGGCCTGCTCTTCGTCGCGGCGATCCTGATCGGCATTGCCCGTTCGGTCCTCCTCACCATCCTCGCCTGCCGCAACGCGCGCACCGCCCGCGCGCCCACGCCGCCGGCGCATCTGGTGCCGAACTTCGTCTCCGTCCTCATCCCCGCCTTCAACGAGGAACGGGTGATCGAGGCATCGGTCCGCCACATCCTCGCCAGCACGGGACCGCGTATCGAGGTGATCGTGATCGACGACGGATCGTCGGACGCGACCTCCGCCATCGTGTCCCGCGCCTTCGCGATCGACCCGCGCGTGACGTTGCTGACGGTCGAGAATGGGGGCAAGGCGCGGGCGCTCAACCGGGGCCTGCGCATCGCGCGGGGCGACATCGTCATCGCGCTCGACGCCGATACGCAGTTCGAACCGGACACCATCGCGAAACTGAACCGCTGGTTCGCAGACCCGCGCATCGGTGCGGTCGCGGGCAATGCCAAGATCGGCAACCGCGTCAATCTCGTCACCCGCTGGCAGGCCGTCGAATATATCACCGCGCAGGGACTGGAACGCCGCGCCCTGTCGGCGCTCGACGCGATCACCGTGGTTCCGGGCGCGGTCGGCGCCTGGCGCCGCGCCGCGCTGGACGCGGTGGGCGGCTATCCCGCCGATACGCTGGCGGAGGATCAGGATTTGACCATCGCCATCCAGCGCGCGGGGTGGAAGGTCGCCTGCGACATCGACGCCATCGCCTGGACCGAAGCACCGGAGACGTTCCGCGCCCTGTTCAAGCAACGCTATCGCTGGGCGTTCGGCACGCTGCAATGCCTGTGGAAGCATCGCGCCGCCCTCTGGACCGGCCAGCCGCGCGGTCTGGCGCGTGTCGGCATGCCGCAGGCATGGCTGTTCCAGATCCTGTTCAGCCTCATCTCGCCCCTCATCGACCTCGCCCTGGTCGCCAGCATCGCGGACATGGTGCTGCGGACGGTCAACCATGGCTTTGCGATCATGCAGGGCAGCCTTGCCACCATGCTCGGCTTCTGGCTGGCCTTCACGGTCATCGACCTCGCCTGCGGCTGGATCGCCTATCGCCTCGACGGGCGGGAGAAGAATTTCCCCGCTCTGCGCCTGTTGATGCAGCGGTTCGGCTACCGCCAGTTGCTATACGCCGTGGTGATCCGCGCAATCTTCTCGGCGCTCAGCGGCCCGCGCGTCGGCTGGGGCAAGCTGGAGCGCAGCGGCCATGTGATGGTGGAGAGCGACGCGTCCGGCGCGGAGGCGCACGACGCCATCGACTGGAGCGAGGCCGCCGTCGTCGCCAAGCCGCTGGCGGCATAGCGGCGGGTGGCATCGTCGCCCCGGACTTGATCCGGGGGCCTGCCTCTTTTGCTCATGCTCATCATGGGAGCGCGGTCCAGAAAGCCGGCACGGCCATTTCGCGCCCGCTCCCGCTGCGTGCGGTTGGACTTGCCCCGCATCTTTGCTAGATACGGGGCAACCATGGGGCATCAATGAAGCAGAACGAACAATCGGGCGTCGCCAGCGAGCGTGTCGCCGACATCGTGGCGGAACGCATATTGGCGGGCCAGTTAAAGCCCGGAACCCGTATCAAGCAGGACGAGCTGGCCACCGAGCTGAACATCAGCCGCATCCCCGTGCGCGACGGGCTGCGCATATTGGCGACGCGCGGCCTTATCTCCTTCAAGCCCAACCTGGGCGCGCGGGTCAGCGCGGTCACGGTGCGCGACATGGAAATGTCCTACCGCATCCGCGAGCAACTGGAGCCGATGCTGCTGGCGGAGAGCATCCCCAACCTCACCGACATGGACATAGAGGAGATGCGCGACGTCCTCACCCAACTGGTCGAGGTGGACGATGTGGAGGCGTTCCTGCCGCTGGACCGGCAATTCCACTGGATCGCCTATCGCGGGCATGAAGTGCCCCAGCTTGCCCAGATCGTCGAACGCCTCTGGGACACCACGCAAAGCTATCGCCGCGCCTATGCCAAGCTGGCGCTGACCAACGGTGGCAAGGTGATGCGGGCGGAGCATCAGATGATCTTCAGCGCCATTGAACGGCGGGAGGTCGAGATGGCGCAGGCGGCGCTTGTCCTGCACATCCGCCGCACCCGTGTCGGCCTCGCCAACTATGGCTATCTGATCGGGGCCGAACCCGTCATCCGCACCAGCGCCTTTTGACAGCCAGCGCCTTCTGACGAAACGGGGTCGCAGACCGCGACCCCACCCCCGTTCCTTTACGCCACATGGTCCCCATGGGCGATTTCGACCCGCGTGGCCTCGCCATTCGGACCCATGGGCGAGTCATATTCGACCACGGTGCACACCGGATTGCTGTGGGAGGCGAACAGCCGGGCCTCGTCTTCCTTGATCGCGGGCAGGCGGGCGGGGTCGCCGATCACCTTCTGCGAATTTTCGAAATCCTCGCGGCTGTTCCACCAGATTTCCATGATGCAGTCGAAACCGGGGTCGATCACCTCGCCCGTCACCGGGTTACGCTCCGGCGTCAGGTAGCGGCGGACATAGCGCACCGCGTTGGGGATGGACGGCGAACGACCCATCTTCTTGGACAGCTGACTATGCTGGTTCTCATAATAGTCCATGAACTCGTCCATGGTCATATTGGGATTCTTGCGGAAAAAACATATTTGTTTGAGCATGTTGCTATTCCAAGGTCGTTGGACGGGGATGCCGACGGGGCGGATCGCGCGGGGAAGGGGGAAGGGGCAGGGGAATCCGGGGATAGGCGGGGACTGTACGTCCCGCCGGATGGATGCCGCCACACGCATACCACCCCATCACAGGATGCCGCGCGGGCATGGTCCCTGACCGCCTTTCAAATCTCCTCCCTCACTCGTCGCGCAAGAGTGGGAGCCACATGCTATGCTGTCTAATACCAATTTCGATCAGGCTTATGCAGTAGAAACATGGGATGTTCTCCACCAGCCTGCCGCCCCGGCCGCCCCTCCGGGAACTTGTGGTGTGACCGCCCCGTTCTGAACCGCAGAAGGAGCATGATATGCACAAGGAAATCGAAGATGGTGAAGTCGTCACCCATGTCTCGCGTGAGGAGGCGCGCAGCGGCGCATCGACCCATGTCACCCGCTATGTGTTGGGTATCAGCCTGATACTCGTCATCATCGCCTTCATCGCCATCGTGGGAACGGGCATGTTCACCACCTGAAAACCGCGCTGAACAGGGGCGGGACGGGCGTGGAAGGCCCTGCGCCACCCGCACCGGACTGATCTCGATCAGCCAGTTTGTCGGGAACGGTTGGCACCGCCGGGGCTTGTTAGGGAAGATCATGCAGGGACTCCATCCATGGCTTCCAACCCCGTTCACGTCGCTCCCGTTTCCCAGTTTCTCCAACCGTCGTTCCAGCAGGCGCTCAGCCATTGGAACCGTACCCGCCTTGCGCCCGCGCTGCCCGATGAGGGCTGGCTCGACACGCTCGACCGGGACCATCGGATGCTCCGCCTCGAAGGACGCTTCATCGAGGAATTGCGTGCCGACGTCGTGGAAGAAGCCGCCGCCGCTCCCACCGATCCGCATGGCTTCATCGACTGGTTCGAAGGGTTGAAGCAGACCGGGCCGGGGCAGGGCGATCCGCTTTTCCCATGGCTGCGCGATCATGCAGCCCGCGACGACATCCGCTGGTTCCTGCGACAAGAGGCCGCGGGGGAGGCGGGCTTCGACGATCTTGTCGCCTATACGCAGGTCAAGATGCCCGACCGTGCCAAGCTGGAACTGGCCCGCAACTATTGGGACGAGATGGGGCGCGGCAATATCAAGGGGATGCATGGCCCGATGTTGGGGCAACTGGTGGATATTCTCGACCTCGCCTCCCGCATCGAAACCACCGTCTGGGAAAGTCTCGCGCTTGCCAATGCGATGACCGCGATGGCGACCGCGCGCCGTTATGCCTGGCATAGCGTGGGCGCTCTGGGCGTCATCGAACTTACGGCGCCCGGCCGATCGGCGGCCACTGCGGCGGGCCTGCGCCGCATCGGCCTGTCCGGGTCGCAACGGCGCTATTTCGACCTGCATGCCGTCCTCGACGTCAAGCATAGCCAGGACTGGAATGCGGAGGCGATCCTGCCCCTCGTCACCGAAGACCCCGCCCGCGCGACCGCCATGGCGGAGGGTGCGCTGATCCGCCTGCGGTGTGGCGAACGCTGTTTTGCCCGCTATCGCGCCCATCTGGGCGTGGCGTGATGACGATACCGACAACCGCACAACCGCCGACGGACGCCCATCCGCACAAGCGGGTGCTGCTGGTGGAGGATGATCCGCTCGTCGGCGCGGTCCTTGCCGAAATGCTGGAGGATGCGGATTATGAGGTGGACGGTCCCCACCGCACCCTGTCGGACGGGGTGGCGGCGCTGGCCGACCATTTTCCCGATTGCGCCGTGCTGGACGTGAAACTCGACCGCCAGACCGTCGGCCTGCTGGCGGACGATCTGGACCTGTACGACATTCCCTATGTGCTGTGCTCCGGCCTGCCGCCGCAGGGCAGCATGGCGGCGCGCGCGGGCGACCATCCCTTCGTGCCGAAGGATCAGGCCTATCGACGCCTCCTTCCCGCACTGCGCGCGATCACGACCCCGCAGTAGCAGCCGCAGTAAACATCGCCGTCTTATCGACGCCCGCTTTGTTGACACCCTGCGCATGTTTGCCGGGCAGGCGATGTGGGGCCTTGCCTTCGGGCCGCAAAGGCGCTGTTGCTGCGCAAGTCCCCTGACAGGGGAGCCGCAACGAAGGAAATCTCATGGGCCGCCTGCTCGCGCGCTTCAACATCGACCCCTATGTGCTGATGATCGTGGGCATGGTCGTGCTCGCCTCGATCCTGCCCGCGCGCGGCATGGCGGCGACGGTCGTGGGGTGGATCGCCGACGCAGCCATCGTCCTGCTCTTCTTCCTCCACGGCGCGCGCCTGTCGCGTCAGGCGGTGATCGACGGGGCGCGGCACTGGCGCCTTCATCTCGCGGTCGCCTGCATCACCTTCCTGCTCTTTCCCCTGCTGGGCCTCGCGATCCGCGCCATTCCGGGGCTGGACCCGGCTCTGGGCACCGGCATGCTGTTCCTCACCCTGCTGCCCTCCACCGTGCAGTCGTCCATCGCCTTCACCGCCGTGGCGCAGGGGAATGTGGCGGCGGCGGTGTGCAGCGCATCCTTCTCCAATCTGGCGGGCATCGTCATCAGCCCCGCGCTCACCGCCTTGCTGATAACCGGCAAGACCGGCGGTTTCTCGACGGATTCGGTGGTGACGATCGCCGCGCAACTGCTGCTCCCCTTCCTCACCGGGCATCTGCTGCGCCCGTGGATTGGGGCATGGGTGGCGCGCCAGAAGCGCATGCTGACCGTCGTGGATCGCGGCTCCATCCTGCTGGTCGTCTACACCGCCTTTGGCGCGGCGGTGGTGGGGGGGCTGTGGCAGCGGGTGTCGCTTACCGACCTCCTCCTGATCGGCCTGCTGTCCGGCCTGTTGCTCACCATCGTCCTCTTCGCCAGCCATGCGACCGCGCGCCTCATGGGCTTCAACCGGGCGGACAGCATCGTCCTGCAATTCTGCGGTTCGAAGAAGAGCTTGGCCTCCGGCGTGCCCATGGCCGGTGTGCTGTTCCCCGCGGCGCAGGTCGGCGCGATCATCCTGCCGCTGATGTTCTTCCACCAGATTCAGTTGATGGTCTGCGCGGTCCTTGCCCGCCGCTACGCCGCCGCGGCGGAGCGGGAGGAGGGCGCCGAACCGGCCTCCGCCACCTGATTGCAGGGCGCGCGCGTTCGCGACTGGGAAACTGTTTCGGCACTGGACGACAAGTCATCGCGCGATGCCTGGCCTAGCCTGTCGCCATGACACACGCCCAGATGAAGGAACCCGACATGGCAGGTCTTCCCCGCGCATCCGCTATAGAGGCCTTGCCGCCCGTCACGACGCAGGCGGCGTGGCGGGGCGACCGGCTCGTCCAGTCCGACGAGTGGATATACCGCTTGTCGGAGGAGCAGGTCGCGGAGCTGGAGGCGCTGGGCCGCCGCTTCGTGGAGGATGACCCGGACCTTCGCACCGTGCAGGCGTCCGACTATCCTCTGCTCGCCTGCGCCGACGCCATCGCCGCCTGGGGGCAGGACGTGGACTATGGCCGGGGCTTCGTGCTGGCGCGCGGCCTGCGCACCCATCTCTATTCCGACGCGCTGTCGGCGGCGATCTACTATATCCTCGGCCTGCACATGGGCGACCCCATCCGCCAGAATGAGATGGGCGACGTCATCGACCATGTCTATGCGACGTCGGACAAGATGATGGACGATCCCACCGCCCTGTCCTCCAAGGTGCGGGACAAGCTGGTGTATCACAGCGACAGTTCCGACATCGTGGCCCTGATGTGCCTGCGCCCCGCCCGCTCCGGCGGCGCGTCCTGCCTCGTCTCCGGCGCGGAAATCTATAATGAGATATTGCGCCGCCGCCCCGACCTCGCGCCGCTGCTGCTGGAACCCTTCCACTGGGACTGGCGGCGGCAGGACCATAATTCGCCCGCCTTCACCTACAGCTCGCCCATCGTCAGCCTGATCGACGGCGTCTTCTCCATGTATGCCGGGTCGCTCTATATATTGACGGCGCAGGCCTATCCCGGCGTGCCGCAACTCACGCCGCAGCAGATCGAGGTGCTGGAGCTGTTCGACCAGATCACCTACGAACCCGGCATGGCGATCGAGATGGATTTCCGGCCCGGTGATATCCAGTGGCTGTCTAACTATGCCGCGCTCCATTCCCGCACCCTGTTCCACGACTATCCGGAACCGCAGCGCCGCCGCCACCTGCTCCGCCTCTGGCTCAGCCGGGATTCCGGGCGTCCCGTGGTGCCGGGCTTCGGCAAGAATGGCGTGGTCCAGCACCGCATCGCGCCGCGCGATGGCAAGGCGGAGCATCCCGACGCCCGCTTCAGCGTGAGCGCCTGCGCGGTGCCGAGGCTGCTGGCCTAGGGCGGAAGAAGGCAAGGGGGCGAAGGCAAGGGGGCGGGCGAGAAACCTGCCCTCTTTCCGCCCCCGGTGGAGGCCGGCATCGCCCGCGCTCAAAACCGTTCACTGTGAACCTGTCGAAGGGCCACACCTCAAACCGCTTCACCCCGGACGAGAGGCCAGCATCCCCACCACCTCCGCCACATCGCGCACATCGGCAAAGTGCAGCCGCAGGTTCAGCAGGGCCGCCGCCTGTTCCTCGTCCGTTACCGTGGCGGTGGCGTCGGACAGCACGATCACCTTGTAACCCAGCATATTGCCGTCCCGCGCGGTGGACTCCACGCACACATTGGTCAGCGTCCCCGCCATCACCAGCATCTCCACGCCCCGCGCCTCCAGCGCCGCACGCAGTTCTCCCGCCGGGCAGACGAACGCCCCATAACGATATTTGTCGATCAGCAGGTCGCCGGGGTCCACGGCCATCGCGGGATACAGCCCATGGGTGGACGTGCCCGGCCGCATCGTTTCCACCGCCCGCCGGACGAGCGGGATGGACAGGTCATATTGCCAGGGCGGCATGGCCAGCGGCGGCGTGTCGCTCACCGTCTGGCGCGTCCAGATCACCGTCGCACCCGCATCCCGCATCGCCGCCGCCAGCCGGTTGATCGGCTCTACAATGTCGCGGGCGTGGCCATTGCCGAACACCTCACCCTCCGCGACAAAGGCGGACTGCATGTCGATCACCACCAGCGCCGTCGTCGCCGGATCTATCGCGCCAAAGCTGTTCGCCCCGCTGCCCCGCTCGATGGCCCAGCGGGGCAGCATGACGTTATGCATCAGGCGGGTTCATAGGCGGTGGAGAGGGACAGCTCCTCCCACGTCGCAATCTGGGATTCCAGCAATGCCATCTGGTCCCGCGCATAATGGAGCGCATCCGCGCCCAGCAGGAAGTGCAGCGGCGGCTCCGGCGCGTCCAGCACGGTCAGGATCGCGGCGGCGGCCAGCGCGGGGTCGCCCTTTTCCTTGCCCGCCCCGTCGGTCAGGCTCTGCCGCGCGAAATGCGCACCGCCGTCATAGGCCGCGATCTCACGGGCCGCGATGTTCAGCCCCGTCTCGGCAAAACCGGTGCGAAAGCCGCCGGGCGCGACATTGGTGACCCGGACGCCGAACGGCGCGACCTCCTGCGCCAATGTCTGGCCGATGCACTCCATGGCATATTTGCTCGCGCCATAGATCGCCGTGCCCGACCATGGGGCAAGGCCGCTGACGGAGGTGATGTTGACGATATGCCCCGCACCGCGCGCGCGCAGGAAGGGCAGGGCCGCCTGTATCATCCGTATCCCGCCGAACAGGTTGATCTCGAACAGGGCTTTCACCTCGTCCAGCGTCACCTCCTCGATCGCGCCGACCAGACCATAGCCCGCATTATTGACCAACCGGTCGATCCCGCCGGTCAGTTCCTCCGCCTTGGCGACGGCGGCGGTGACGGACGCCTCGTCGCGCAGGTCGACGCTGATCGCATGGGCGCGGCCCGGCGCCAGCGCCTCGAACCCTGCATCGCCCGCCGCGCGCGTCGTGCCGACGACCGTGTCGCCCCGCGCCAGCGCCGCCGTTGCAATCGCGCGCCCGAACCCGCCGCCGATGCCGGTAATAAGCCATGTCGTCATGTCATTCTCCCTCGTCGCGCAGCTTAGGTGGCGGGACGGCTGCGGCTCTTGGTGCTGACGGTCGCAATTCTTGCCGTCTGGCGCATGGGCGCGGATGCCGCTTGATCGGGCGGCGCGTTGGATGCTGGGTAGCGGCCGGTTCGGGACGGGAGGAGAGAGCGATGGCGGTTCATGTGGTCGGCTCCATCAATGTGGACATCATCGCGTCGGTGGAGCGGCTGCCTTCGCCCGGCGAGACGATCCTCGCCCTGCGCACGGAGCGATTGCCCGGCGGCAAGGGTGGTAATCAGGCGGTGGCGGCGGCCCGCATGGGCGCGGCCACCCATATGGTCGGCGCTGTCGGCGACGATGAGGCGGGGGCATGGATGCGCGGCCAGCTCGCGGCCTCCGGCGTGGAGGTCGGCGGGGTCGTCGCGGTGCCCGGCGCGCAGACCGGCACCGCCTTCATCGCCGTCGATGCCCATGGCGAGAACCAGATCATCGTCGCCCCCGGCGCGAACGCCGACCTGCCAGCCGTCGAACCCCTCGCGAGCGGCGTCCTCCTCGCTCAGCTGGAGGTGCCGGTGGCGACTCTCGCGCCGCTCTTCGCCGGCTCGCACGCGCGGCGCATCCTCAACGCCGCGCCGCCGGTGCTGGCCGCGACGGCGCTGCTCGACCATGTCGACATCCTCATCGTCAACCAGCACGAACTCGCAATCTTCGCGGGCGTGGCGCAGGTTCCCGCCGGCCTCGATGCGGTCGTCGGCCACGCCCTGCGCCTCGTCCGTCCCGGCCAGTTGCTCATCGTCACGCTGGGCGCGGGCGGCGTGGTGGCCGTCTGGCCCGACCGGCACCTCCATATCCCCGCCATGCCCGTGACGCCGGTGGACACCATCGGCGCGGGCGATTGCTTCTGCGGTGCGCTCGCCGCCCTGCTGGACGAGGGCATGGCGATCGAGCCTGCTCTGCACCGCGCCAACGCCGCCGCTGCGCTCTGCACCCTCGGCCATGGCGCCGCCCCCGCCATGCCCGACCGCGCGGATGTGGAGGCCAGCCTGGCGCCCGGCTTCGCCGGGGCCGCAACATAACATGCGCCCGCAATCAAGACCCCGCGCCACGCTTCCATAAGCTGGGGATGCCCGACGAGGAGTAGATGATGACAGTGTTTCAACCGGCCCCCTTTGGATTGCCATCCGACACCGGCGGCAAGGATCTCGGCATCTTCCTGCCCATCGCCAACGGCGGCTGGATACTCTCGAAGAACAAGCCGGTGCTGGACGGCTCCTACGCCTACAACCGCCAATGCGCCGTGCTGGCGGAGGAGGCGGGGCTGGACTTCATCATGTCCATGTCGAAATTCCGCGGTTATGGCGGCGAGACGGACCATTGGAACAGCTCGCTCGACCCCATCGTCCTGATGGCCGCGCTGGCCGAGGTGACGAGCCGGGTGAAGGTCTGGACCACCCTCCACACGCTCCTGCAAAATCCCGGCGTCGCGGCCAAGATGCTGGCGACGTTGCAGGAGGTCAGCGGCGGCCGCGCGGGCCTCAACATCGTCACCGGCTCCTACAAGGGCGAATTCGCGCAGATGGGCGCCTGGCCGGAGCATGTCGACCATGACCAGCGATACGACCTCGCCTATGAATGGATCCGCGCGATCAAGGCGCTGTGGACGCAGGACAGCGTCACCCGCCACGGCGACTATTTCACGCTGGACGACTGCCAGTCCTGGCCCAAGCCGGAAACCAAGCCCTTCCTCGTCTGCGCGGGCACGTCCGAAAAGGGGATGCGCCTGACATCGGAGGAGCTGGACGCCATCTTCCTGTCGGGCGGCAACGCGGTGGAACTGGCCGCCGCCAGCCGCCGGGCCAAGGACATCGCCGCCGAATATGGCCGCACCATCCGCACTTACTCCATGCTCACCATCGTCTTTGGCAAGACGGATGCGGAGGCAAGGGCGACGGCCGACCATTATCGCGCGGGGCTGGACGAGGGTGCCCTGCGCGGCATGATGCGCGCCTATGGCTTCCTCGACGCGGAGATCGGCAAGGAGAACGCCTTTGTCGAGAAGAGCCGGTCGGGCTTCATGGCCGCCAACATCCTCGGCTCGCCCGCCACGGTGATCGAGCAACTGACGGAGTTGTTCGAGGTGTCGCAGACCGACGGCCTGATGCTGATCTTCCCCGACTATCTGACCGGCATCCCCATTTTCGGTAACGAGGTGCTGCCCGTCCTGCGCGACCGCTTTCCCGGCAAGGTCAAGGTGATGGCCAATGGCTGAGCTGATGGAGACCGTCGCCCTGCCGCATGTCGATGCGGCCAGCCTGCCGCCGATGATCGACCCCGCCCGCACCGCGCTGGTGGTGGTGGACATACAGGTGGATTTCGCCGCGCCGGAGGGTCTGCTCGGCCGGGTCGGCGTGGACCTGTCGGAGGCGGAGGCCGCCATCGACCGCTGCGAACGCCTCGTCGCCGCCGCGCGCTTTGCGGGCGCCACCGTCGCCCTGATGCGCGTGGTGACACGGGCGGACACGGACTCCCGCGCACTCAGAACGCTGATGGCTCGCCGCGGTCGTCCCGGCGGGGAGGCGATCTGCCGCGCGGACGAGGCCGGGGCCGATTACTACCGCATCTTTCCCGAACCGGGCGACATAGAGGTGCAAAAGCGGCTCTACGACAGCTTCCACGGCACCGATTTCGACGCGCAATTGCAGGCGCGCGGCATCGACACGCTGGTCGTCTGCGGCCTCAGCACCGATTGCTGCGTCGACCAGACCGCACGGGCCGCCTTCCATCATGACTATGACGTGTTCATCGTCTCGGACGCCTGCGCCGCCTATGAGCCGGGACTGCACGAAAGCGCCCTGAACGCGCTGGAGAAGAATTGCGTCCTCCTCACCACCACCCCGGCGGTCGAGGCCGCATGGACACGATAGTCGCCCGGCCCGGCGATGGGGCGGCGGTGCTGACCGCCGACCTGCTCATCACCCATGCCTGGATCGTCACCATGGACGACCAGCGCCGCATCTACCGCGACGGCGGACTGGCGATCGCGGGCGACCGGATCATCGCGGTCGGCCCGTCGGACATGGTCGAACAGGCTGTCGTCGCGCGGGAGGTGATCGACGGGCGCGACCGCTTCGTCGTCACGCCGGGCTTCGTCAACGGCCATGTCCATATCACCGGGGAGCCGATCACGCGCGGCGTGGTGCCCGACGACACCGACTGGCGCACCAATGTCTTCGACTGGCTGATCCCCACCTATATGGTCCAGACCCCGCAGGAGGAGGCCGTGTCCGCCACCTTCGCCGCGCTGGAGATGCTGCGGACCGGCACCACCTGCTTCGTGGAGGCGGGGACCATACTCGACCTTGGCGCGGTGACGGACGCGCTGGCCGCCACCGGCATCCGGGGACGGCTGGGCCAATGGGTACAGGACCGGGCCTTCGCGCCCGATGAGGATCAGGCCGCGCTGACCACCGCCGCCATCGCCCGGCTGGAGGGGCAGATGGCGCGTTATCCGGCGACGGGCGATCCGCTGCTCGCCGCATGGCCTTGCCTCGTCGGCCACAACACCGCGACCGACGATCTGTGGCGGGAAGCGACCGCGCTCGCTCGCGAAACCGGCACCGGGGTCACCGCCCATATGAGCGCGGACCCCGCCGATCCCGACTATTATCTGGCCACCACCGGGCGCAGGCCCATCGCCCATCTGGCCGACCTCGGCGTGCTGGGCGGCCACCTTTCCCTCACCCACGCCATCTTTCTGGATGGGGAGGAGGCGGGGATGATCGCCGCGTCCGGCACCACCATCACGCACTGCCCGATGACCGCGATGAAGGGGGCCTATGGCGCCAGCGCGGCGGGCCTCTTTCCCGAAATGGCGGCGGCGGGGGTGAACATCCAGTTCGGCACCGACGGCAACAATAATGGCAACAGCGCGGATATGATGCGCGCCATGTTCGCCACGGCGGGCCTGTTCAAGGATGCCCGGCGCGACGCCAGCCTGTTTCCCGCCACCCGCGTGCTGGAAATGGCGACGATCAACGGCGCACGCGGCGCGCAGCTTGGTCATGCCATCGGCTCGCTGGAGCCGGGCAAGCGCGCCGATTTCGTCCTCCACGACCGCAACCGGCCCGAATGGCGGCCCCTGCTGAATGTCGTGAATCAGCTCGTCTATTCCGCCGATGGCCGGGGCGTGCACAGCGTCTGGGTCGATGGCCGGCGGGTGGTCGACAACTATCGCTCGACCCTGATCGACGAGGAAAAACTCTATGCCGAGGTGGAGGCCGCCGGTGCGGCGGTGCTCGCCCGCGCGGGAATGAAGGTGCCCTCCCTATGGCCAGTGTCCTGACGTCCTCCCGGTCTTCTGCCCCGCCATCCGTCGTTGCCCCTGCGTCCGGTCGTGGCGCCGTGCTGCTCGCCTGCACCATCGGCAATGGTGTCAGCGTGACGCCCGCCGTCCATGCCGTGTTCGGCCTGTTCCTGCTGCCCCTGTCGCAGGGGTTCGGCTGGTCGCGGGCCAGCATCTCCGTCGCGCTGGGCATCGTCGCGGTCGTCGGCGCGATCCTTTATCCGCTGGTCGGCCGCCATATCGACCGGCATGGTGCGCGCCCCACGCTGCTGGTCGGGGTGGTCGGTCTGGCCCTGTCCATCGCCGCGCTGGCCCTGACCAACGGCAGCCTGATCCAGTTCTACCTGACCTTCGCGGTAATCGCCTCCTTCGGGGCGATGGCCGGAACCCCCATCTTTCAAAAACTGGTGGCCGACTGGTTTGAGGAGGGCAGGGGGACCGCCTTGGGTATCAGCGGCGGGGTGGGCTGCGGCGTCGGCTCCATCGTGCTCCCGGTCATTGCGGCGGCGCTCGTCTCCCATCTGGGCTGGCGGGCGGGCTATCTGGGGATCGGTGCGGTCATGCTGCTGGTCGCCCTGCCGATCCTGTGGTTTCTGCTGCACGACCGGGCGGGCGTCGGCGGCGCGGCGATGGGGGAGGGGCAGGGCGGCCCGACCCTGACCGAGCTGACCCTGGCGGAGGCGATGCGGACCCCGACCTTCTGGCTCCTCCTCGTCGCTATCGCCACGGGTGCGGGCGTCACCACCGCCATCTTCAGCCATGTCGTGCCCATTCTGGGCGACCGGGGCCATGGCGTGGCGACCGGCACCATGGTCATCGGCGTCTTCGCGCTGGTGACGTCGGGCTGGCAGGTCGCGATGGGGCGGATCATGGACGTCATCCCCACGCCGCGCATCGCCGTGCCCCTCTACGCCATGGCCATCGCGGGGCTGGCCCTGCTGGAATTTGGCGGGTCGGTGCCTGCGCTGATGCTGGGCGGCGCGCTGCTGGGCATTGCGCTGGGCACGCAGTTCGGGGCGCTGCCCTTCTTCGTCGCGCGCTACTTCGGGATGCGGGCGTTCGGGGCGATCATCGGCGTCCTCTATTCCGCCGTCATCGCCGCGCAGGGCATCACCCCCATCCTGCTGGACGCCTCCTATGACGCCCACCACAGCTATCGCCATGCGCTGGTCGTCGCGGGCATCTGCCTCGCCATCGGCGCGCTGCTGCTCCTGCTGCTGCCCCGCTACGGCGCCCGGACCGCGTCCATGGCGGAGGGGATGATCCTTCCCACCCACTGATCCAACAGGCCCCGATCCAACAGCCAGCCCCGGTTCCGGCCCCCATTCCACCCCCAAACCGCCCGCCCCTTCGCCCCCACGTTCAAAACACCCATTCGGTTGTAACAGTTGAAAAACCTTCGGGAGAAAAACCATGGCGGACCGCGCCCCATCCTTGCCCTCAATCGCGCCCGAACCGGCCTTCTCCGACCCTGCCCACGCGCCCTATGCGGTCAGCGCGGCGGAGCGTGACGCCATCGCCGCCGCCATCGACACCGACGAACTGGTGCAGCTTGCCCTGACGCTGGGCAACATCCCCAGCCGCTCGCGAGAGGAAGCCGCCGCCGCCGCCTTCGTCCATGACTGGATGGCGGTGGAGGGCTTCCGCCCCCGCCGCATCGGCGCGACCCCGGAGCGTCCCAATATCATCGGCGAATATGGCGGCACCGCGCCCGGCGCCAATCTCCTCTTCACCGCCACCTCGACACCGAAAGCCCCAGCGCCCTGCCGGAGCAGAACGCCTTCCGCTATCGGGACTCCACCCTCGCCGATCCCGAGTGGACGCAATGCTGGATCGAGGATGGCGCGTTGCGCGGCTACCCCATCTCGAATGATCGCGGCCCGATGTCCTGCTTCCTGATCGCGGCCAAGGCGCTGAAGAAAGCCGGCATCGGCCTCGCCGGCAAGACATGGCTGACCGCCTGCCCCGGCGAGATTGGGCCGGAACCGATCGAGGAATTTTCCGGCATCGGCTATAATGGCAAGGACATCGGCGCCCATTATCTCTTCCACCATGGCGGCGTCGCGCCCGATTATGCCATCGCGGCGGAGGGCACGGATTTCGGCCTCACATGGCAGGGATGCGGCTATGCGCTGTTCCGCGTCCGCCTCTTCGGGCGCGGGGTCTTCACCCCCATCCTCGACGCGCCCGCCGACGCCCGCGCCCACCCCAATCCCATCTATCGGCTCGGCCCCGTGATCGACGCTCTCCACGCCTGGAGCCTGGCGTTCGAACGT
This sequence comes from Sphingobium sufflavum, assembly GCF_021403115.1. GTDB lineage: Bacteria > Pseudomonadota > Alphaproteobacteria > Sphingomonadales > Sphingomonadaceae > Sphingobium > Sphingobium sufflavum. The sequence continues at coordinate 62,977 of NZ_JAJSSH010000011.1, read as the reverse complement.
GATTCCATCCTCGACACGCCCGGCGGCCGGTCCGTTCCCAAGGTGCAGATCGCCTCCGTGCGCGGTGGCATGCCTTTCGACTTTGGCGCGGGGACGGAGGTTTGCGCACTCTACATCGACGTAAACCTCAACCCCCGGCAGAAGGCTGCCGACGCCTATCATGGCATCATGGCCGCGATGCGCGACGTCGACGTGGAGGCGTTCGACGTCGAGGCCATGGTCGTGCGCCATGGTTTCGAGGCGGATCCGAACGCCGTCGCCCCCCTCGTGGGCGCGGTGGACGCCGCGACCCGGCTCGCGACCGGCGGCACCCCGCTGGAACGGGCCCATCCCGTTTATTCCAGCATGTGGCGCGACCATAATGTGTTCAACATGCACCGCGTGCCCGCCGTCACCACCGGCATGCCGCGCTGGCGTCCGACCCCGGCAGATATGACGCAAAGCGCGCTGATCTACGCCCTCACCATGCTCGCCATATGCGGGCGGGGGTCGGATGTCGGGGCGGCGAGCGGGGCGACCAGTGTGTATGGAGATGAGACACCCTTTTGATCCGGGCGGCCTGTCCCCCGATTGCGTCGATTGACGCTCCCCTGTTCCGTCAATAGCTTGGACGGTATCCGACAAGACAGAGATCGGAAAACGGGGAAAGGGTGCCACCCTCTGTTTCAAGGTGGTCTCTCTTGCGCTTCACGACAAATGCCTATCCCAAGGAACAACGGCGGGACGCCTGGCGCTTCGCACTGAAGCGATTGTCGCTCACCCTCGACGAGGCTGACGAGACATCGCTCTATGGCGAACTGATCCAGTTCCGCAGCAGCACCGGGATCGATTTCATCCGCGTGACCGGCACGCCGCAGGGCTGGTCGGTCGATTTCCGGGAACAGCCCGGCTCCTACTGGCTCGCCATGGTCCTCGACGGGTCGGCGACCATGCGCGATACGCAGCAGACACTGACGCTGGCGGATGGAGAGATGATCTGTGGCAGGGGTGACAGCGCCGCTAACCTGACCTTTGCCGGTGACAATCGCAGCCTGGTGGTGCGGGTGCCGCAGAGCGTTCTGAGCCAGCGCCTCAAGACCCCTATCGCGGGTGCCTCCCGCAAGATCGCCACGGATGCGGGCGCGGCGCGGATATTCTCCGGCATGCTGCGCTCGCTGGCGGACACGCTGCCCGACATCACGACGGATCAGGCCCGCCCGGTCGAACTGGCTTTCCCCGAATTTCTCGTCACCAGCCTGCTCGACAATGCCCCGGTCAAAGCGCTGGGCGGTGCGGCGGGCATGCGCGCCGCATTGTTGGAACGCATCTTCCAAACCATCGAAATCCGGCTCAGCGATCCCGATCTCAATTATCAGCAGGTCGCGGCCGAACATGGCATTTCACCCCGCTACCTCCAGAAACTGTTCGAATCGATCACGGACAGCTTCGGCCATTATGTGAAGGTCCGGCGTCTGGAACGCTGCCGCCTTGACCTGCGCAGCCCGCTGCATGTCCAGAAGTCAATTTCGGACATATTGTTCGAATGGGGCTTCAACGACAGCGCCTCCTTCAGTCGCGCCTTTCGCGAGCAATATGGCATTTCCCCGCGCGAATATCGCAAGGCTCCGCCGCAGGACAATGACGAGACCATCTTGCTGCGTCGTGGCCGCCCCGCCAAGGCAGAACGGGCTATCGTCCAGGCGGAGCCGTCTCTTCCCGCGCTGCTGGAAGGCGAACAGGAAGCGGACAGCGAAGTCGCCGCCATCGACTATGATGGCATGGATGTCAGTCAGCCGGTTCGGCATCATCATCTCCCCGCCAGCCCGGAAAGCGTCCACTGGGGCTATTTCAGCCGCTCCCTCAAACCCGTCCTTCAGGTACGGTCAGGCGACTTCGTCACTATCGAGACACTGACCCACCACGCCAATGACGATCCCGAACGGATGGTTGAGGGCGATGCTGGCACGGAAAGCGTTTACCGCTGGGATGAAACCGGCAAAGCTGTCGATCGGCGCGGGGCTGGACCTATGGACGCCAGCGCCTTCGGACGTGGGCCGGGGGAGGGCTTTGGCGTTCATATCTGCACCGGTCCCATCGCGATTGAAGGGGCCATGCCTGGCGACCTGATTGAAGTGCGAATATTGGACCTGAAACCACGGCCCAGCGGCAACCCTCGCTTTGCCGGCAAGACATTCGGCAGCAATGCCGCGACCTATTGGGGCTTCCATTACCAGGACCTGCTGACCGAACCCAAGCAGCGGGAGGTCATCACCATCTATGAGGTGGAGGCTGCGGGCGGTCGGCCGCCCACGGCCCATGCGGTCTATTCCTATCGCTGGACCGAGCAGGTGGACCCATCCGGTGTGCGCCATGCACGATACGACTATCCCGGCGTTCCGGTCGATCCGGCCACCATCGAACGCAATTATGACGTGCTGCGAAACGTGGAAATCCCGATCCGCCCCCATTTCGGCGTCATCGCCTTGGCCCCGGCCTATAACGGGCTGGTGGATAGTGTTCCCCCTGCGGCCTATGGCGGAAATCTGGATAATTGGCGGACAGGGCCGGGGTCGCGCATCTTCCTGCCCGTACAGGTTGCCGGGGCATTATTGTCTCTGGGCGACCCCCATGCGTCGCAGGGCGATTCTGAGTTGTGCGGAACCGCAATCGAATGCTCCATGACCGGGTTGATCCAGATCATCCATCATCGCGCCGCGACGGTCATGGACCCTTTGCGTGACCTGGATTACCCGCTGATCGAAACAGAGACCGAATGGGTTATCATGGGCTTCAGCCACCCGGACTATCTGAAGGAACTGGGAGAGGACGCACAAAGTGAAGTCTACAAGCAATCCTCTATAGATTCTGCCATGCGTGACGCCTTTCGCAAGGCCCGACGCTTCCTGATGACCGCCAAGAGGCTCAGCGAGGACGAGGCAATCTCATTGCTCTCGGTCGGCGTGGACTTTGGCGTATCGCAGGTGGTGAATGGCAATTTCGGCGTGCATGCGATCATCCGCAAGGGACTGTTCACCAGCTAGGGCCGCTATCGTCGAATGACGGTGAGAGTTGCGCTGGTCAGCATCCTTCGCAAGGCATAAGTGCGGGCGCTGAACGACCCCGGCGTCAGCACGTTCGTCATCAGGATCGCGACGGCCCTGTGAGCCGGATCGGCAAAGAAGAAGCTGTTGGCCGAGCCGCCCCAGCTTCCCGCACCGACCGGCAGCAGCCCTCTGGCCTCCGTTTCTGCGTCTCCTATGGCGAGGCCGTAACCAAAAGGCGTATCCTCCTGCGATGACCCGCCGGTTCTCAGGCGTGGCGTGAACATCGCATCGACGCTACTCGCCTTGAGGATATGGCGCCCATTCCAGTGGCCTCTATTTGCCAGCATCTCGGCAAAATGGCGATAGTCCTCCATTGTGCTCACCAGACCACCACCGCCGTCGAGCAAACGGCCTGTGTCGCGATATTCGGACAAGCCAGGCCGATCGACGGGTTGAAGACCGCCTTCCGCCGCGACATAGTTTGTAACGAGGCGCGGCAGACGGGCCTCGTCCACCACGAATCCGGTGTCCCGCATTGCTAGCGGATCGAAGATATGCCGGTGAAGGAACTGATCCAGTTTTTCGCCCGACACATGTTCGACCACAGCCCCCAACACTGTCGTGGAAAAGCCATAGCTGAACCGTTCCCCCGGCTGATGCAGAAGTGGCGCAGGACCAAGACGTGCGACCAGTTCATCCAAAGTACGCGCCGGAGCGGCCTGATCCGCGCCACTGGCAACTGCCGTGGAGCGACTGACGCCATGGCGCCGATAGTAGCAATGGACCGGCGTGTTGCCCATGAATTCATAGCTCATCCCAGATCGATGAAGCAGAAGATCCTCGATCGTAACGGAGCGGGTGAGGGCGCTTGTCTCCAGCCGCTCGTCTGCCCCACTCTTGTAGACGCGCAATGCGCTCAGCTCGGGCAGATATTGCTCCACCGGATCGCCAAGCGACAGCCGACCTTGCTCGACCAGCATCAGGATGGCGACACTGGTGATGGGTTTCGTCATCGAGTAGAGACGGAAGATCGCATCATCGGCTACGGGCACCTTGGCCTCGACATCGCTATAGCCGACCCGGACGGACAGGAGGGGCTGGCCATCCTGCACCACCAGAACGATGGCATTGGGGATTTCCCTTTTGTCCACCATGGCCGACAATTGCCGGTGCAAAGACTCGCTCGCGTCTGACAAAGGTGCGGACTTTGCCCATGTCCTGCTGCCGCCCCCTAGAGCGGGAAAGGATAGGATTGCGCCTAGCATGGCCCGACGATTCACCATCGTCATCTCAAAAGGGCTTGTCGCCAGCCACCGTCACCCTATAGCCTGACCGCACATCGGGAAAATAATCCCATACCGCGAAATGCTGTGTGCAACGGTTATCCCAGAAAGCCAGACTGTCCCGCTGCCAGCGAAAACGGACATGGAAGTTGGGATTTTGCACATGCTGGAACAGGAAGGCCAGGATCGCCTGACTCTCCTCCTTCGACAACTCGTTGACCCTGGTCGTATAGGATGAGTTTACGAACAGCAGCTTGCGCCCCGTCACCGGGTGGGTGCGGACAACCGGATGTGAGTTGCAAGGATAGGTCTTGGTGGAATCCGGGAAGATAGCCTTATAGACATGGTTTCCGTCATGGACCGCCGTCAACGGTTCCAGAAACCGCTTCATCGCCGGCGAAAGAGCGTCATAGGCGGCGTACATGCTGGCGAACAATGTGTCCCCACCATGATCGGGCAGGGTATGCATGTGCAGGATACTGCCCATCGGCGGTTCGGGATCACAACTGAGATCGGAATGCCATTTCTCGCCCGCGACGAACTTGCTGTTCTCATCTGCATGAATGGCGACCACTTCGGGATGATCGTCCAGTCCCTTCACGCCTGAATGAATCGCAAGGTCGCCGAACGAGCGCGCGAACGCCTTATGGGCATCATGTGTCAGGGCCTGATCGCGGAAGAAGATCACTTGATGCTGCATCAGTGCCGTATGGATTTCGCTATAGGCCTGATTGCCCAGCGGCTGGCTGAGATCGACCCCGAAAATCTCGGCACCGATCCGCTTGGTCATCGGCCGCACGTCCAGTAGTTCATAAGTCATGGTTTAGTCCTTGTGCGACGGGAGGGACAGGGTGGCCCGTCAATCAGGATCGAGGACACTGCCCCGATCCGGGAAGATGCGACGTTCGATGCGGCAATGGATGCCCTGCGTGCCGTCCACGACCTGCGTCACGCCAAAGTCCGCCGCGACGCTCATCAGCGAGTAGCTGTCCGTGCGGGAAAGACCTTGATGTTCGGTCAGGAGGTGGAGCATGTCGAGCGATGCGCTTCTCATCGCCTCGTCCAGATCCGCGCCAAAGCCATGGACGATCCAGCAATCGTCCGTCTCAAGGAGGGGCGAGGGGAAGCTGAAATCCTTGCGCAGGATGATCTGGAACAGCACATCCAATGAGGCTTCGATGGCGGTTCCGCTGATCTCGCCGTCGCCCTGGCTGATATGGGGATCGCCGATGGAGAAAAGAGCGCCCTTCACCTGTACCGGATAATACATGCGTGCTCCCGCGCCGATGCGCCAGTTGTCGATATTGCCGCCATGCAGGCCCGGCGGAATGGTGCTGACCGGCGCATTGACCGCAGGGGCCACGCCCGCCGTGCCGAGGTGAGGGCGAGCCGGGATGGTGATGCCGGGCAATGCGGCCTGTCGGTCGCAGTCCGGGCAGTGGGTAATGCGGCCGGGGGTGATATAGGTCTCATCCACATCATAGGCGTAAAGGGCGCTGGCGGTGTTGGCGTTCCGGTCGATCTTGTAGATCGTTACCCGCTCCGTCTCGCCAAACTCCTTGTAGAGATGACCCCAGTTCGCCTGAAGATTGGAACCATAATTGAAACGGGGTTTCATCTCGAAGTAGCGCACTTCCAGCATGTCGCCCGGCTCCGCACCTTCGACATAGATGGGACCGGTCATGATATGGCAACCCGGCGCACGGGTCGCCGGGTCGATTTCCGTGAAGATGCGTCGGATGTCGTCGTCGAACATCAAAACGGGATCATCGCCCGCATGATGGGTCACCGCCTGCGCCTGGATCAGGTCGCCGCTCTTCACGGTCAGCGATGGTTTGATGTCCGGTGAGAAATAGCCCCAATGGACCGTTTCCGGTGTCGCCCTCAGATAATGCAGGGCACTTGGCTGGACATCCTCGCGAACCGCTGCGGGCTTAAGGCTGATCAGTGCCATCGGAACTCCTCTGAGGCAGGTTGAAAGGACAGGACCAGATCATGCAGCGCCGATGAAGATGCTCGTCATGCTGGGAATTTGCAGGAGAAAAGCTATGAGGGGGAGGGTGGTGCAGTCTTGTGGTGAAGCGCACAATCAGTTGCGCGCTTCACCGGACTGTTCGCGCCTATTGCTTCGTATAATTGTCGGGAATTACGGGATTTTCTCCAGCCTTCACCCACAAAAGGATCTCATTTCCCCACGGATCGGCAAAGGCATGGTTGAAGCCGTTGAACTCCTTCCAATAATGGTTGCGCCACAGGATCGTAGCGCCCAGCCGCTCGGCCGTGTCCAATATACGTTCCGGCGTGTCCTCGTCGGAAACCAGCACCCAGATGCGCGGTTTGCGTCCGCCGGTAGAAAGGCTCCGCGGCTCGACGCCACCGGGTTGGGGATGGGGGAGTGCATTGGCCGCGTCGAAAATGCCAAAATGGAGGTTTCCGATCTCACTGTCCGAGCCATCCTTGTTGGGAAAGAAGCCGCCGGGCACCATACGGTGATAGACGCCTTGGGGCCGTGCATCATTTTGCCAGCCAAAGACTTCGGCATAGAAGGCGCCGGCGGCCGCCGGATCGTCGGAAGCAAGGTCAACAAAGATCAGGCTGTTTGTCATCAGGGTCTCCCATATGTCCCCTCAAGGGGTATCAGCGGAGCTGAACCGCGCTCTACGGCGGACGCACAAAAGGTTGACCGGGGGCGTCGGGACAAGTGCGAACCCATTTGAGTTCCCACATAAAAATGGCGCCCACCAATGATGGGCGCCGCACAGGAACGACACAGAGACAGGAGCCAGATTCAGGCGGTGTTGCTGCGCCGGATCTGGGTGACGGGAGCAGAAGGACCACGCTGGCGATCCCGCTCGCCCCAATAGCGTTCGACCAGCCACATATTGAATTGCCGCTGAGCGCCTTCCTGCCAGCTATAGCGACCGCGCGGCGCGAATTTCGACTTCAGGCCCTGCTGGACGAGCAAGTCCACATGCATGTCCTGCGCGACGATCTCCGTCACCGCGTCCAAATTCATCCGCATCTTATGCTCATAAAGCGGATCAGCCATGGCTTCGGGGTGGAGCAGGATGCCGGTGGTCATCGAATGGTGGCCTGCTCCCTCTGCGTAGAGAATCATGTAGATCACCATGTCGGCCATCACGACAAGCGAAAGGCTGGGCGGCAGGTTGACGAACAGCAGGCGGTTGCGTTCCTCCTCCGTCAGTGCAGGGAAAACCGGAAACACCGCCTTTTGCGTGGCGTTGAAACTGGCATCGGCGTGCAATGACCCATTGAGTCGATAATAGCCCGCCGTTTCGGTTGGCAGTTCGGGGAAGCTGGCAAGCGAGCTGGGCACGATATCGTGCAAAGGCCCGGCATGCAGGCGATTGGCATGATAGCCATCGTTGTTATTCTCGAACATCACCTTCCAGTTCCATGGCAGGGATGGCGGCGCATCGGGACGAGGGCCACGCGCACTGGTGAAGTCATAATGGGCGACAACATCCTCAATCCCGGCCAAGCGTGGGGTCAGTGGTGCGGCCACCGGATCGAAATTGATGAAGACAAAGCCATGCCATGTCTCCAGTTTGAGACGGGGCAGACTGGCGCTGGCCTTGTCGAAATCGCAGGTACGGTTCATCGCGGGCGCACCGACCAGAGCGCCGTTCAGATCATAGGTCCAGTGATGATAGGGACAAACGAAGGCGCGCGTATTGCCGCTCCCCTCCGCCACCAGCATCGCCCGATGCTGACACACAGCGGATAGGGCGTTGATTTCGCCATCGCGGTCCATGGCCACGATGATCGGTTCGCCCGCATGGGTGGCGGTGAAGAAATCGCCCGGCTTCTCCAGCCACTCGACCCGCCCGACGCACAGCCATTCACGGTAGAAGATTGCCTGCCGCTCGAATTGGAAGAACTCCTCGTCGGTGTAGCAGGCGGGCGGCAACGTGTCCGCTTCCAGCGTGTCCGCGATCGAGCTGGCGAAGCTGTCGAAAAACTGGTCGGTCAGAAGCGTCATAGTCACATCCCGTCAATGGCGACCCGGTGAGGGCTTATCGTCTGAAATGGCGGCGTCATCCCGCCATCTGTTCTGGCGCCGTCGCTTTCACGACGGCGCGCGGGTTCAGTCATTCGGCGGCTACGACCTCCGGCTCGATCAGCAGCACGTCCTGCTCCATCCGTGCCTTCACCCGGACCGGCGGCCGCAGGAACAGGGCCGTCGACAGGGTGGCGATGGCCAGCAGGACCGCGAAGGTGGCCAGTGCCAGGCCAAAACCGCCCGTCGTATCCGCGATCCGCCCCGCAAAGATGGGACCGAACACCGCAAAGGTCGTCGCTGTGGTCGCCATGGCGGTCATGTCACCCGCGATCGCCGCCCCGAAATAGCGCAGCAGCAGGATATGGGCGCTAAGCCAGGCGAGGCCCCAGCCGATACCGAACAACAGTGAGGCGGTGTAGGCGCCTGCAAGGCCGGTCGCTGTGCAGAGCATGGCGATGGCGACACTTTGCAGGGCCAGGCCGCCGACCAGCAGCCGCTTGGGGTCGATCCGCTCACACAGCGCCCCTGTGACGCCCTTGGCCAGCGTACCGGCCAGCGCAACGAGGCTCATGGCGATGGCGCCTGCCGCTGCGCCCATGCCCATGTTGGCGACATGGGAGACGAGCGCGCTGTGCGTGGTGGTTACGACGGTTTGAACAACGGTCATGGCGAAGGCGAGGATTAGGAAGGTGGGGCTGAAGAGGGCTTCACGCACCGTCCACGGGGACTCGCCCGCCGCGACGGCATGGCCGGAACCTGCGCCCCTCACCTGTTCCACACTTTCGACCTTGACCGCATCACGGATGGCGATGAGGCACAAGATGCCAAGCACGATTGCCATGGCGGCCATGACCATCCAGTGCAGGCGCCAGCTACCCGTCAAGCCGACAATTGTCCCGACGATGAGCGGCCCGGCGATACCGCCCGCCGAACCGGACATGAAATAAAAGCCGATCATGCGCGAAGAGCTTTTCGGAAACCATGTCGCCAGCAGGTAGATGGCGGGCGAGGGGGCCACGAGCGAAAAGCCGATACCCATCAACGTCGTCGCCATGAAGAAAAGGCCGAGATTCTCGATCACCGAAGCGGTGCCGAAACCGGCGGCCAGGATCATGCAACCCGCGAACATGGTGAGGCGGGTGCCGATCATTTTCATCAGGAGCGGGGGCAGGGGGCTGCTGAGACCGCATGCAAGACCGAGCAGCGAGAAGCTGAGGCCTGCGGCAGCCTGGGACCAGCCCAGTTCCGCGACCATAGTGTAGAGCACATAGCCTAGGGAGGTGAATGTCGTCGCCGTTACGAAAAAGAAACCAAGTGACGCGACGATCATGACGAGAAGGTTGCGGGGCATACAATCTCCTGATGCGGCTTTCCGGCGTCGCGGCACGATGCCCCAACGATCACCTGTGCAACCTCGCATGGCTGCCCCGCATGCTCTTGATGGCTCACGCCCGAAGAGTTGATTGCGGATTGAAACGGTTTCTGTTGATGCACGGCGGCGGCGATCAATGGACGCAGATGCAACAAAAAGGGCGCAACGGCTTTCACCGTCACGCCCTTCCCTGCGACCCGCTGTATGCGGATTTAGAATTTATAGCCGACCGACAGGATGATCTGTCTGGGTGGGATATAGGTGTCCATCACCTGGCTGCTGCCATAGGGATCGGAAAAGCGGGAGTTGATGCCATTCGTGTCGAATAGATTGGTGACACGCAGGGTGATGTCCGCTCCGCTCTCCAGCGGTTCATATTTGAACATCAGATTGACCTGTGTGTAGGACGGCGTGGTATCGACCGCGCCTTCGTTGAACAGCCGGTACTGATAATCTCCGCGATAGATGAACTGCGCGCGTGAGGTGAGCAGGCCGGGACCGATTTCGCCGGTGTAAGTGGCGGAAATATTCCCCTGCCAACGCGGCAATTTGGGCACGCGGTTGCCGTTGATGTTGGCGCGGGCGGCGTAGCGGGCAAGGGTTGCCGGGAAATAGTTAGCGAAGAAGCCGCCGGTGCCAGCATAGCCCGCCGCGTTCTGGGCATTTTGGGCGTTGGTCGGATCGAGCGCCAGATAATCCGCCGTGAACTTCCCCTCCAGCCAGGACATCGACCCGTCGAACCGTAGTCCCTTCACAGGGAGCCAGCTCCCCTCCAGTTCGGCGCCATACACGCGGGCCTTGGGCGCGTTGGCGATACCCTCGCCGAACAGCACGGGGTCTTCCTCCAGAAACTGCATATTCTTGTAATTATAGAGGAAGCCAGATGCGTTGATCTGGATGCTGTTGCCTACGAAACGATTTTTGGAACCGATCTCAAAACTATCCACCGTTTCCGATTCATAGGTTGGCTTGATATTATCGCGGAAGCCCAATGCGTAAGCGGAACTCCCCGCCGATGCCGCGCTGTTGATACCGCCCGGCTTGAAGCCACGGGTGTAGCTGGCATAGATCATGTTGGTTGGCGTGAACTGATATTCCACTGCCGCCTTGCCGGTGATCTCGTCAGCCGAACGGGGGGCACTGGCGCGCGGTTGCAGATAAGCGCCGGTGGGATAGACGGCCGCGCCCCGTTTCGGACCGCTGTCGCTCAAACCCGTCGACTTGTCATGATTGTAGCGGATGCCACCGGTGAGCTTGAGTTGGCTGGTGATGTCATAGGTCGCCTGCCCGAAAAATGCATATTGCTCACGGGTGATGGACGACAACTCCGCATAGGTCAGATCTTGTACGCGTGGATCGGTGGACGATGTGTCCTGCGACAAGGCGGGCCTTTGGATGAGAAGGTTATTGGCGCGGTACTCATTGATATACTGGTTGTTCTTCGACCAGAGGTAGACGCCACCGAGCACGAAGTTGAGCGGGCCATTCATATGGGTCGCAAGGTTGAGTTCGGAGGTGTAGCTTTCCGTATCCTGCTGCCAAAGCGCGACATGGTCGTAGCGTGAGGTGTTGCCGGATACAGGAAAGAAGAGGGTGGTGTTGAGGCCATCACCATCCCAAGACTGCTCACTATGAAGTTTTTGATAGCTGCTGATCGACTTTATCGTAGCGAAGTCCGTGTCCCAGCGTATCACGCCGCTGTACAACTGCGTATGGACCAGTGAACGCCCGGCATAATCCTGCGTCAGCAGGCGCGCATCCGGCTGGGGATCGAGAATGTTCTTCTGCGCTGGACCGTTGTTGGTTCCATAATATTGGATGGTGTTAAGCGTGATCGACAGATTGTCGAGTGGCGACCATTTGGCTCCGATGCGCCAACTGGTGTCATTGGCGTCATCCAGTTCATAGAGCCGATAACCGGGCACATCGGTCGCGTTGGAATAGCCGTCATGCTTTACGTGCTGAATCGCACCGCGGATCGACAGCCTGTCACCAATCGGCACGTTCAGCGCGGCATTACTCTCGACATAATGATAATTGCCGACACCAAGGCTGGCGGTGCCGGAAAGATCCTTGGCAGACGGCTCTATGGACACGATGTTGATCGTGCCGCCCGTCGATCCCTGGCCGAACAGCGTACCCTGCGGACCGCGCAGCACCTCCACTTGCGCCACGTCGATGAAGGCCGCGCTCGCTGCGATGCTGTTGAAGATATAGACGCCGTCAATGTGATAGGAGACGCCCGGCTGCGTATTGGTGTTCTCCGGCGTTTCCGAGCCGATGCCACGGATGGAGATCATTCGTTCGCCGCCGCCGCTCTTGGCGATGACAAGGCCGGGTACGGTGCCGTTAAGACCGGTGATGTCGGTAATATTTGCGGCCTTCAGCATGTCCGCCGTCAGGGCGGAGACAGACAACGGCGTTTGCTGGAGGCTGACCTCGCGCCGCTCCGCCGTCACCACGATGTCAGTGAGGCCCTCCGCGTCCGCAGCGGCTGCAACATCGCTGCTGGAGTCGGCGTTGTCTGCGGCGATGCTGTTCGCCATGGCGAGTTGGACTGGTTGCTGCGCCTGCACTGCGCTGGTGGTGAAGGCGAGCAGTGAAACACTCGCCGTCAGCAAGCTGTTAAGATGCGTGATCCTGACCATGATGCCCCCGATCCTTGATTTTGTTGCCTCTCCGGCCAGCGGCCTGTGTCTCCGCAATGATTCCGGAAGCCTTGCCGCTTGATCCTAAATCTGTTCGTTCGGCGGCTGACGGTCTTGTGCGAGTGCGAATAAGTAGTTGACGGGGAGGTGCCCGATAGGGGCGAGAGAGAGCCGAGCGCGTCGTTGCGAAGCCCCATTTCCGGTCGCGCGACATCGCATAATGGCCTTTCCCAGAGAGTGCAGGGGTAACTCTCTGCGTCAGCCGTCAAGGGGAGGGGGGGCAGCGACAAGACGGAGCACTTTCGGTCGCATAAGTGCGGATCAAGAAATGAGGCGCACGGACAGGAGGCCAGATTGAACTCGACCACCACCACTTCGCTTGCCATGCGATCGCTGGGACAGACAGGCATGACGATCAGCCGGGTCGGCTTTGGCGCATGGGCCATCGGCGGACCGGACTGGGCTGTCGGCTGGGGCAAGCAGGATGATTCTGCGTCCATTCGCGCGATCCGTCATGCCGTTGAACGCGGCATCAATTGGATTGACACTGCCGCTATCTACGGTCTGGGCCATTCGGAGGAGGTCGTGGCACGTGCGCTGGCGGAGATGCCCTCGCATGAACGTCCCTATGTCTTCACCAAGTGCGGGCAGGTCTGGGATCCCGACGACCGCAACAGCAAGAACAGGGTTGGCCGGGCAGACAGCATCCGACGCGAGGTGGAGGATTCACTGCGTCGTCTGCGCGTCGATGTCATTGACCTGTACCAGATGCACTGGCCCGCCGAGGACGGATCGCCGCTGGAGGAGTATTGGAGCGCGCTCCTGCGACTAAAGGCAGAGGGGAAAGTGCGTGCAATCGGGCTGTCCAACCATGATGTAGCGCAACTCGCCGCAGCGGAGGTGCTAGGTCATGTCGATACGCTCCAGCCACCGCTCTCGGCGCTCCGCCGGTCGGCGATCAGCGCAGAACTGCCCTGGTGCGATGCTCATGGCACGGGGGTCATAGTATATAGTCCAATGCAATCGGGACTTTTGTCCGGGGGCTTTTCCGCAGAGCGGGCTGCCAATCTGGCACAGGATGACTGGCGTTCCCGACATCCCGATTTCACCGGCGATGCATTGCGGCGAAACCTGATCGTTGCCGATGCTTTCCGAGCCATCGCGACGCGGCGGGGCGTTACACCAGCAACCATCGCGATTGCTTGGGTACTGGCTATGCCGGGGGTGACGGGCGCCATCGTCGGTGCACGCGATCCGGCTCAGGTGGATGGTTGGCTGGCTGGTGCCATGATAACTCTGGATGATAACGAATTGGCCGAGGTAGCGAGCGTCATCCACTCATCAGGTGCAGGTGAAGGACCTATACCGTTCGGTACATAGCGAGGCAGCGGAAGCCACAATACCTCGCAAGTTTCCTGTCGTTAGCCAGTGCTTTGATTGAGCTGTCGAACTTCGATATCGACAGATTCACGTCATAAGTTCGTTAGGCGTTGTCGTCGGTCAATGCGGCGGGTGGAAACCAAGCACCAAATATAAGACGGATGAGATTTGCTTATGACGCATACGATAGACTGCCACTGTTCCTGCAATTTAGAGAAGACACTATTTCCGCCAGATAGAGATGTCACACGCTTACGAACAGCAGGGGCTGCGCGGAGCCTGTCGATCGCGCGCAGCCCCTGCTGATGCGCAGGTCTGGCGGTCAGGGCGCCCCGGACCCGCTGCTATAGCAGGGGGCTCCCTCAACGGCTTTCGACAATCCGCTGCGCTGCCTCGATCGGGGTGAGCCGGCGCAGGGGAGGGCGCCCGCGTTTGCGTTTCACCGGCATCTCGTTCGTCGGCTCGGGCGTCGGGAACTGGTGACTGCCCTGCGAGCGCCGACACGGCTCGTTGTTATTGCGCTTCCGCGGCGGCAACATCTCCTGCATCGCTTTGGCCATCGCCAGCGCAGCATCGAGGTGTTTGTTCTCAACGATCGCCGCCTGGTTCACCTGCCGGATCTTGTCGAACATCCGGTAGGGAAGGGCATGGCTCTCATGCCGGATCTCGAGCCGGCCATCGGGATACTCGCATACTTCGACGCGCTTGCCCGCCAGCGGCCGGCTGATCTCGGTCGGATCGAGAACGAACAGCGCCTTGTTGTAATGTAGCGTCAGCGCTGCGGTCACCGTGCGATGCTCGCGCCACACCATCTCGGCGCGCAGATCGTCGTGCAGGGCGAGGGGGCGATGCAGATCGCGCGGGTCAAACGGCGGCCTGGCAAAGCGCGCATTGTGGCGCGCCATGTAGCCGGGCAGGAACGCGTTGGCCTCTGCGATCGTCGCGATTCCCTCAAGCCGCATCGCCTTGACCAGGCGATCCTGCAGCGTCCCGTTCGCGCGCTCGACCCGACCTTTGGCCTGCGGCGAATGCGCGCAGATGATCTCGATGGCGAGCGCCTCCATCGCGCGGCCGAAGTGCGTCATCCCGTCGCCCTTGGCCGAGGCCGTGTTGTTGCGGAACACAGAGTGCTTGTCTGAGTAGAACGCCACCGGCTTGCCGTGCCGCTCGATATACTCGCGCGTCGCCTCCTTGTAGGCGAATGTGCACTGCGGTCCGCGGTCCTCGAACCACCAATGCTTCGAGCCATCGATCTGGATCAGTTCGCCGCGGCAATCCCGCCGGTAGCGGGGTTGATAAGGGCGCGGCCGCCTTGCCTCGCGGTCCTTCCACATTCCGCTCTTGATCATCCACTTGCGCAAGGTCTCGTGCGAAAGGGTGATGCCATGCCGTTCGGCGAGGTACTCGCTGATCAGGGTCGGTCCGAAATCGTGATAGTGCTCGCGTACCAGGCTGAGCACGTGGACACGGAAATCATCGCCGAAATCCCGGTTGCTCGGACGTCCGCGCTTCCAGGAAACGAGCGCCTCCGGACCATCGGCGCGCAATCGGCCAAGAAGCCGATAGACCTGTCGGCCGCTCACGCCGAGCAGAATGGCAGCGTCCTCGATCCTCAGTTCGCCACGCTCGAAACGACGCAGCGTATCGTATCGCGAAAGCTCGCCATGGCTCATAGCCACCACCTACATAAGCGCGTCCTCCCAGCCAGAAGGAGACCATGCCACCGGGACTGCGAGACGTCCCAGAGGTGTGACATCTCTAAGTTGCGGGGAGTGACATTTCTAAGTTGCGCTTACAATCACTTGGCATGATAATAATGATTATGTTAAACCAAACTGAATTTCACTTATTCATTGTGGCTCCAGCAGCATCGTCCCGTTTTCAACCCGCCAGCTTTTCAGCTTGTTGAGGAAGTTCATCCCCAGCACATTAATCTCACCAAAGGACGGGGAAACCACCACCGGCATGTCCGATGCCTGGATCGCACCAATCTGCATCGTGGCGATAGTCGACCGGGTCGCAACGACTTCGCCGTTGGCGGTCTGGATAGTCATCGTCCGGCTCAAATTATCCGGCGGAAGGCCCAACCTGTCGGCTGTCTCTTTCGATACGGCTGTCATGCTGGCGCCGCTGTCCACCAGAAAACGGACCGATTGCCCATTCACTATGGCATCGACCCAATAATGGCCGTCGTCGCGCATCGTGATGCTGACGCCTGCACCAGATGCAGCACCTTGGCCTCCGAGAGTTGAGATGCCGTTTGCTCTACCCGTATTGATCTTCTGGACTTCTCCACCACGATGACCGTTTTGCCATGCTGAGAGTTTAGGTTCGATCAGGGTAAACAGATAATAAACGCCCAGAAACAGCGCAACCCATCCTGCGGACCAGCCTATCAGCCGCGCCAATGGCACGCGTCGTGCAAACAACGAACTCAGGACGACCAGCAATACCAAGACGATCCAAATTGTCCGCGCCACCTCGTCAGCCATGGGATCTCTCCATGTCACCCAGCGTCACGACCAAACCGTCGTAAGCGGGCGCGATCCCGTCCGGAAGTCGGTCTGCCAGATCGGCATAATCCATGCTCTGGTCCATGTGGGTCAGGAGAGCGCGGCCGGGATTGACCCTTGCGACCGCGTCCAGCGTGAGCGCCAGATGGGAGTGGGTCGGATGCGGCCTGTCACGCAGGGCATCCGCGACCCATATGTCCACACCCGCAAAGAAACCCAACATCTCCTCGGTCACATCATGGAAATCAGTGGCATAGCCAACAGTGTGCCCATGGGTGGCGAAGCGGAATCCGGTCGAGAAAATTTCCCCATGAGGCATGTCCACTGCGGAAATATGGATGTCACCTACCTGTAGCCCTTCCTGCGGGAGGACGTCCCCCATGATGATCGGCGGATAACCCGCTCTGCCCGAAAAGGCATAAGTGAAGCGGCTTTTCAGCAAATCCATGGTTTGTCTTCGGGCGTAGCCGAGTATCGCAGATTTGTTCACCTGTGCGACCTGGCGAATATCATCTATGCCATGGCAATGATCGGCATGGTCATGCGTCCAGAGTACCGCGTCCAATTGCACAACATTTGCATTGAGCAACTGCTCGCGCAAATCCGGTCCGGTATCCACCAATATCCGTGTCGTGGTGCTTTCGATCAGGATCGACGCACGGGTTCTCCGGTTGCGTGGATCAGTGGGGTCGCATGCCCCCCAGTCGTTGCCGATGCGTGGAACACCTGACGATGTCCCGCATCCCAATATGGTTAGCCTGAGCATTGACCCGACGCCCTAGTCAATCGTGCATTTGCCAAACAAGGCATTGAAATTACGGCTTGTCTGTTCAGCAAGCGTTTCCACCTCCACGCCGCGAAGCGTGGCCAGAAAGCGCGCTGTATCCGCAACGAACAAGGGTTCGCAGGTCCGCCCGCGATGTGGCACCGGCGCCAAAAAGGGTGAGTCTGTTTCGATCAACAGACGATCGTCGGGGATACGCCGCGCCGTGTCCTGCAACGCCCGTGCGCTCTTGAACGTCACAATGCCGGACAGGCTGATGTAGAAGCCCAGGTCGAGTGCGATGTCTGCAAAGGCGTCACTGGCGGTAAAACAGTGAATGACGGCGCTGAAGGCCCCCTTCCCCATCTCCTCACGCAACATGGCGGCGCTGTCCTCTTCCGCATCACGGGTGTGGACGATCAGCGGCAGCCCCGTCTCGCGTGCGGCGCCGATATGGGCGCGAAAGCTGTCCTGTTGCCGGACGCGGTCACTATGGTCATAGTAATAGTCGAGGCCGGTTTCACCGATACCTACGATCCGGGGATGGCGCGCGCCCTCCACCAGTCGCTGCGTATCAACGTCGGGATGGGCGTCGGCTTCATGTGGATGGATACCGATGGTGGCCCATACATCCGGCTCCCGTTCCGCTGTTGCCAACACATCGGCCCATTCGCTGGCGCGTGTCGCGATATTGAGCATGCGTGATACGCCGCCCGCCCGCGCCCGCTCCAGCACGGCGGTCTGTTCCTCAACAAGTCCCTTGTAGTTGAGGTGACAATGGCTGTCGGTGAACATTTCAGGCCTCGTCCGCCGGAACTTCCAGGCGAGGGAACAAGGGCCTAGGCGGCGAGAGGGTGAAGCCTGACGCCTGCAAAGCGGCATACCAATCTTGCCCCAGACCTGCATAGGTTCGGGCATCTGCCGGTATGCCCATCTGGTCCAGCAGCGCGTGGGCGCTGGACGGAATGACTGGCGCAATGGCAATGGTCAATTGACCAATCGCGACATAGAGCGCCGCAAGAACTGCTTCCATTCGTTCCGGGTCCGTCTTGCGGAGCGCCCAAGGTGCCTGCGCATCGATATAGGCGTTGCAGGCGAAGACGGCGCGCATCCACGCCTCGATCGCCGCCGATGGCGCGAGAGTGTCGAAGGCAGCAGGGACGTCCGTGCCACAGACGGCCAGCACATCGGCGA
This sequence comes from Sphingobium sufflavum, assembly GCF_021403115.1. GTDB lineage: Bacteria > Pseudomonadota > Alphaproteobacteria > Sphingomonadales > Sphingomonadaceae > Sphingobium > Sphingobium sufflavum. The sequence continues at coordinate 44,777 of NZ_JAJSSH010000011.1, read as the reverse complement.
GTAACGCCCTGTCCACCTCAACCGCTTCGCCAGCGGGGAGACGCCCGTCGAGGTTCTTCGCGATGAAACTCAAGGTACGCTGCGCCAGATTGCCAAAGCTGTTGGCAAGATCGCTGTTCGCTTTCTGGACAATGGCTTCCGCGCTGTAGCTGCCGTCATTGCCAAATGTCACCTCAGCCAGAAGGAAATAGCGCAACTGGTCCACACCGAACCGTTCCGCCAGTTCCAGTGGGTCTGCGACATTGCCCAGCGACTTGGACATTTTCTCGCCCCGGTTGAGCAGGAAACCATGACCGAAAATCTGCTTCGGCAGGGGCAGCTTGGCGCTCATCAGGAAGGCTGGCCAATAGACCGCGTGGAAGCGGACGATATCCTTACCAATGATATGGGTGATGTCGCCGCCCTCGGCCCAATAGCGTGAAAAGCGTTCAGGATCGTCGGGATAGCCGCTGCCCGTAATATAGTTGGTGAGGGCATCGACCCAGACATACATGACATGGCCATCGCTGCCGGGAACCTTCACACCCCAATCGAAACTGGTGCGCGATATGCTGAGGTCGCTGAGGCCACCCTCGACAAAGCGCAGCACTTCATTGCGGCGGCTGTCGGGCCGGATGAAATCGGGCTGGTCCGCATAAAGCGTCAGCAATCGGTCCTGATATTTGGAGAGGCGGAAGAACCAGCTTTCCTCAACGGTCCATTCGACCGGCGTACCCTGCGGCGAAAGTTTCGCCCCACCCTCCCCGTCGACCAGTTCCTTCTCGTCGTAGAAGGCTTCGTCGCGGACGGAATACCAGCCTTCATAGCGGCCTAGGTACAGGTCACCATTGGCCTCCATCGCCTGCCACAGGCTCTGGCTTGCATGATGATGCGCCGGCTCGCTGGTACGGATGAAGCGATCATAGCTGATGTTGAGCCGGTCGTTCATTTCCTTAAAATGGAACGACATCTCATCGGCCAGTTGCTGCGGCTCCATATCCTTGCCGCGGGCCGTCTGCGCCATCTTCAGGCCATGCTCATCGGTGCCGGTCTGGAAGAACACGTCGCGTCCGGCCATGCGGAGCGCACGGGCGAAGGCGTCGGTCGCGATCGTCTCATAGGCATGCCCGATATGCGGGCGGCCGTTGGGATAGCTGATCGCGGTCGTGATGGTCGCTGGCACGGACATGCTATACTCTGGAAAAAGGATTGGGATGGGCTGTCCGTTCTCTAGGGGAGCCGCACCGTCCTGCCTAGCTCTTCCGCTCCGCCAACCGGGCAACCGTGCCGCAAAGCGCGAATATGGTGGCCGAAGGGTCGAGCGAGAGGGTGATCGCCCCCTGCCCCAGTTGCACAGCCTCCAGCCAGGCGTCGGCCTTTTGGCCGTCCGCACCGCTGCGGGCGGCGCGCAGGCGGCGGGCGATATAATGGGGAACATAGTCCAGGAACGCTTCGTAGCGCGCCTGCGCCGCTTTGGGCGACAGCGCGCGGGCGAGCTGGATTCGTTCGCGGTGCGTGGGGTCGCCGCCCTGCGCAATGCGTTCCAGCGCAGCCTCCAGCCCGGCCAGATCGAGGTCGCGCATCGCCAGTGCCCGTCCCGGCGCGCCCTCCGCCCCCCGGATCAGCGCCTGACGCTCGGCCGGCGGAAGATCGGGCAATATCCCTGTCAGCACATCCTCCATTGCGGCATCGTCCAGCGGCTGGAAATGCAGCGTCCGGCACCGGGAGCGAATGGTGGGCAACAGGCGACCCGGCATATGGCTGATGAGGAGGAAAATGGTATTGCGGGGCGGCTCCTCCAGATTTTTGAGCAGCGCGTTCGCCGCGCCGCGCTCCATATCCTCCGCGGCGTCGATGAGGATGACGCGCCTCGCCGCCATGGAGGGCGCGAGATGGAGGAAGCGGGACAGGCTGCGGACCTGGTCCACGGTGATGTTGCGCGCCAGGGTCGGGGCCTCGCCCTTCTTGGTGTCGCGGGGCAGGCGGCGGATCTGGACGAGGTCGGGATGCGTGCCTGCGTCCACCAGCCGGGCGACCGGATCGTCGGGCGCTATTACAAGATTACCAACCAAAACGCCTGTATCGGATTGCGCTCCCAACAGGCGCTTGGCGAAGTCGAAGGCGACCCCCGCCTTGCCGATGCCCGCCTGCCCGCCCAGCAGCCAGGCATGGTGGAGCCGTTCGCCGCCCAGCGCGGCCATCAGTTCGGCGATCGCCCGATCCTGACCGCGCCAGCCGCCCATCACAACAGGTCGGCAATGGCGGACAGCACGCGACCGGACACCTGGTCCACCGTGCCCAGCGCATCGACCATGCGCACCCGTTTTTGTTCCGCCTGCGCAATGGTCAGGAAGACAGACGCGACCTCCAGATGATAATCGTCCGACCGGCTGCCGATCCGGTCGCTGCTGTCGCCGTCGCGCTTGCGGATGCGCTCCGCGGCCTCGTCGATGGGCAGGGTCAGGAGGATGGTGCGGTCGGGCATCAGGCCGCGGCTGCCGAACTGGTGCAGCGCCATGATGTCGTCGTCCGCCACCAGCCCCGCCCCGCCCTGATAGGCGCGGCTGGAGTCGATGAACCGGTCGCAGATGACCCAGCGGCCCACGGCCAGCGCGGGCTTGATCGTCCGGCGGATATGGTCGGCGCGCGCCGCCGCGAACAGCAGCGCCTCGCTCCGCACGCTCCACCGTTCCTCGTCACCGCCCAGCAGCAGCTCCCGGATCATCTCCGCACCGCCGCTGCCGCCCGGTTCGCGGGTCAGCAGCGCGTTGATGCCGCGTGTCTTCAGCGCCTCCTGCAACAGGCGGGCCTGGGTGGACTTGCCAACGCCCTCGCCCCCCTCCAGCGTGATGAAGCGCCCGGCGCTCCCGCTCATCCGAACAGCGACCGGATGCCGTTCCACAGACGGCCAAAGATGCCCGCTTCCTCCACATCCGCGCCCGCGACCAGCGACATGGTCTGCGTCTCGCCGTCATTGGTGCGCACGACCAGTTCGGCGATCTGCTGCCCCTTGGCGATGGGCGCCTTGATCGGACCGTCATAGACGACGCTGACCTTCACCTGATCCGACGCGGACACGGGCAGGGTCATGGCGAGGTTGCGGGGCGCGACCAGCGCGACGGTGCGGTCGCTGCCGCCCTGCACCTCCGCCGTCTCGACCTCCGCCCCCTTCTTGAACAGGGGCACGGCGCGCCACGCCTTGAAGCCCCAATCCATGAAGCGCACCGATTCGGTGATGCGGCTGTTGAAGGTGGGCAGGCCCGCGACGACCATGACGAGACGGCGGCCATTCTGCTCCGCCGATCCGGTGAAGCCGAAACCGGCCTCCTCCGTATGGCCGGTCTTCAGCCCGTCCGCTCCGGCGATCTTGCCCAGGATCGGGTTGCGATTGCCCTGCGTGATGTCCGCACCGCCCATGGTGCGGCCCCAGGTGAAGGAGCGGGTGGCGTAGAAACGCTTGTAGAGGTCCGGCGTCTCCTCCAGCGTAGCGCGGGCGATGGTGGCGAGATCGCGGGCCGTCACCTGCGTCCGCCCCTCGTCCGGCCAGCCGTTCGACGTGCCGAACCGGCTGTTCTTCAGGCCCATGCGGCGGGCCTCCTCGTTCATCATCTGAACAAAGGCTTCCTCCGTCCCGGCAATGCCCTCCGCCAGCACGACACAGGCGTCGTTGCCGGACAGGGTGACGATGCCGTGCAGCAGATTCTCGACCGACACCTGTTCATTGACGCTCAGGAACATGGTCGATCCGGCGGCGGGACCGTGCCAGCGCGCCCATGTTTCCGGGCGCACGGTGAATTTGGTGTCGAGCTTCAGCTTGCCCTGCTGGATCAGGCGAAAGGCGACATGGGTCGTCATCATCTTTGCCATGGACGCAGGCGGGATCTGGCGATCCGCGTCGCGGCTGTACAGCACCTTGCCCGACGACAGGTCGATCATATAGGCGACCGGCGCCACCGAGTCATAGGGAGGGGCCTGCACCGCAAAGGCGCTGGTCGAAACAGCCACGGCGGCCAGAAACAGGGCAATTGGTCGGGGTGAGAACGTCATGGGTTCGTCCAGCAACAAAGGGGGGATAGGGCCAAGGATGATAGGACCAAGGATTCAGCGGCCCTCATTAGGCACCACATGGGCGTCTGCAAAGCCCTTCGCGCGGATATTCGGCAAGGCGGCGCGGGCGGCGGCTTCGGAGGAGTAAGGGCCTTTGCGAACACGGGAAATGCCGCCCGCCCCCTGCACATAGCCGCCGAGCGACCGGGCGAGCGCCATGGCCCGGCCCCGGTCGGAGAGGGCCGCGACCTGAATGGCGAAGGCGGGGCCTTTCGCGCGGGGTTCGTCCGGGCGGGCGGGTTGCGCAAGTGGGCGCGCGGGCTGTGACGGTGCGGGCCGGGGTGCGTCCGCCACGGGCGCGGGAAGCGGGGCGGGCTTTGCACGCGGCGGTTTGGAAGGTTTTACCGTGCGGGCGGGCTGGGCCGTTTTGGTGGTCTGGGATGGTCCGGCGGCGGCCCTCTCCCCCCAATGCGCGCCTTCGGCGACGACCGCAGGCGGCGACGCCAGCCCGCAATCCAGATCGCGGCTTCCCCCGCGCGGGGCGGCGGGCAATTTGCGGCGGAGCGCGGACAGCAGGCCCGGCGGGGAGGCAAGCCGCTCGGCCACCGCCTTGCCATCGCCCAGCTGCACCTGTTCCTGATCCGGCGGATAGACGCGGCGCACGCGGACCGGCGCGGGCAGGGTCGCAAGGCCCAGTTGGCGGGCGGCGGCGCAGGACAGGTCCAGCACCCGGCCGCCGGGGACAGGCCCCTGCGCGCCGATCCGCACCAGGATCGTCCGTCCGGTGGCGAGCGATGTCACCTCCGCAAAGCTGGCCACCGGCAGGCTGCCATGGGTGGCGAGGATGGCGCCGGGCGCACCGCCCGGATCACCCACACCGGCATAGCCGACCTCGTCGAGGGAGGGACGCGATGACGGGCGTGACCGGGGCGGTTCGCCGGCCTGGTCCGGCTGCGCCAGTGCGACGGCGGGGATCAGGGCGCAGGCATAGAGGGCAAAAACAGGGAGAGCGCAGGCACGCAGGGCGAACCGTCCGGCCCGCCGGACCCCATCATCAATTCGCAACGGCATCGGCCAGCAACCCCACGGAAAGCGCATAGAAATTGGAGCAATTATAATCGAGGATCACCCGGTAATTGCTGGTCAGCAGATAGGCGGTCCTGCCCTGCCCGTCCGGTTCCAGCAGCGTGGCCAGCGCCGTATCGGGCAGCGAGCGACCGCCCACCGGTGCGACGCCCAGCGCGCGCCATTCCGCCATGGTCAGCCAGCGGCTGTGCCGTTCCATCACGCGCGGGCAACGCGGGGCCGCCGTGCGATTGGCGATCCGCGCCCGGTCCAGCCCGGCGGGAACCGCGACGGCGACGCCCCATGGCTCGCCCGGCCGCCAGCCCGCCTTCACGAAATAATTGCCGATGGAGGCCAGCGCATCCGCCTCGCTGGACCATATGTCCACCCGCCCGTCCCCGTCCCCGTCGCGGGCCACGCGCAGATAGACGGACGGCAAGAACTGCGGATAGCCGGTCGCGCCCGCATAGCTGCCGACGAGGCGCGCGCGCGGCACGCCCCGGTCCAGCATCTTGAGCGCCGCGATCAGTTCCGGTTCGAACAGGTCGCGCCGCCGCCCCTCATAGGCCAGGGTCGCCAGCGACCGGATCAGGTCGAAATCGCCGGTGTAGGAGCCATAATTGGTCTCATGCCCGTAAATGGCGACCATGATCGCCTCCGGCACGCCGGTCTCCCGCTCGATCGCGCCCAGCTTGCCGCGATTGGCCGCATAGGCGGTGCGCCCGCGCCGGATGCGCGCGGCATCGACATGCTTGACGCGATAGGGTTCGAAGGCGGGAATGGCCGAATCGAAGCTGCCGCCGGGCTGTCCCTGATCCAGCGTGATCACGCGGGGGTTGGGGGTGAGGCCGTAGAAGGCCGAATCCAGCGTGGCGGACCGCACGCCCTGCGCCAGCGCCCGCCCGCGCACCTGCGCCAGATAGGCGGAGAAGGCGCTGTCGGAGGACGCAACGCCACTGCCACGCGTCGCCGCAAATGGTCCCTGTGCGTCAGCCGCGCTGATGCCGAACAGCATCAGGCAGGCGGCGATGGTGCGTATCTGTCTCGTCAGGCGGGCCGGGTTCATCATCATCCCGCCAGTTTGCACGGCTTTGCGCCGTCACGGAACCCCTCCCCGCCGTCGATGCGCCAATTTGTGCAGGAGACGGCCCTCATCGCCCTTTTCACCTTGCTCCCGCCGCGCCAGATGTTCTAGCGACGGGCATCGCGGACCGGCGGCGCGCCCCGACGAACAGCAGCGCCCGCCCCGCGATCCACGGAAAGGTGGCAGAGTGGTCGATTGCAGCGGTCTTGAAAACCGCCGATGCGCAAGTATCCGTGGGTTCGAATCCCACCCTTTCCGCCATATATATCAATGGGTTATAGAATAGACCACCCAACGCCCCGGCGCGCGCCGAATCTCTCCATAACGACCGGCCTGACAAAAACTTTAATCCGGCGCGCCATGGTTACTCCGAATTAACCATATCCCTCAATAACGGCAGCAACGGGTCTGATGACACGGGCTGCAAGGGATACACCATGTCGAGCATTGAGAATGAGATCGCCGCGGCGAGGCGCGTGCTGCACGAAGCCATGGAACTTCAGTCCGCCGGGAATCTGGCGGCGGCGGCCCCGCGATACCGGATGGTGATCGAACAGGGCTATCGCGTGACCGAGGTCCGCCCCATCCTGGCCGGCATATTGGCGCAGCTCGACGCGGTCGAGGAGGCGATGGAGCAGTGGAACGCCTTGCTGGCGGTCGAGCCGGATCATGCCGTCGCCCATCATGAAATGGCGCTGATCCTCAATCGCCTTGGCCAGACGGACGAGGCGATCGTCAGCATGGAACATGCCTGCCGCACCGACCCCGAAAATCCGGTCGCGGCCAACAACCTGGCCGTCATGCTCTCCAACGCCGGGCGCAAGCGGGAGGCGCTGCGCGAGTTCCAGCGCGCGCTCGACCTGCAACCGGAAAATGTCCATGTTCGCCACCAGTTGCGCCGACTGGGCGCGGAGCAGGTGCCCTTCTGGCACGTCCCCATGATGAACGACGTGCGCCGCAACGATGCGTTCGAAGCGGCGATCAAGGCGGCCATCGCGACGGTCGGTTCCGACGCGCAGGTGCTGGACATCGGCACCGGCAGCGGCCTGCTGTCCATGATGGCGGCCCGCGCGGGTGCGGAATCGGTGGTGGCGTGCGAAATCGTGCCGATCATCGCCGACATGGCGCAGAAGATCGTGGCCGATAACGGCTATGCCGACCAGATCACCATCTTCGCCCAGCCTTCCACCGAATTGCAGGTCGGTGTCGAACTGCCCGCAAAGGCGGACATCCTCGTCTCCGAAATCCTGTCGAGCGACCTGCTGACCGAGGCGGTGCTGGACACGTTCGAGGACGCCCATGCCCGCCTGCTCAAGCCGGACGCGATCATCATCCCGCGCGCCGCCAGCGCCATCGGCTGTCTGGTGGAGAGCGACGTGCTCGCCGGATACAGCTTCGTCGATCAGGTGTCGGGCTTCAACGTCTCCCGCTTTGGCGCCTTTGCCGCGCAGAAACTGCCCATCCATGGCACGATGACCGACTGGCGCCGCCTGTCGAAGGATGTGGAACTGGTCCGTGTCGACCTGACCCAGCGTCGCCACGAGAGCGACCTGCATATCCTGAGCATCCCCGTGCTGGAGGATGGCATGGCCACGGGCATCGTCCAGTGGATGCATGTCGACCTGGCCGAGGGCGTGACCTTCGACAACCACCCTGACGGGTATAGCGACGGCGGCTGGTTGCAGGTGCTGCACAGCTTCCCGCAGCCGATCCAGGTGCGCGCCGGACAGGTGCTGGACCTGGCGGTGGGCCATGACCGTGCCACGCTGGTGGTGCAGCCGCTGGAGGTGGTGGCGGGCAGCGCCGCAATCCGCGCGGCCTGATCCCTCCCCTCATCCTGACTCTCTCCCGGCATATTGTTGCAGTGCAAAAAGAATCGCTTGCACCGCGGCCCGATGTCCCGCAAAATATGAGCTGACATTCACGACGGGCACTCCAATGGAGGGGTGCCGGTCCAGACGACCCCGCAAGGGGTGCGACCATAGGCAACGCCGCCATCGACCAGTGCTTTCGGGCACAGGTCGGTGGCGGCTTTTTTTTGGGCTGAAGACCGGGACATGACGAAGAAGAGCGTCAAGAGCGTGTGCCCCTATTGCGGCGTCGGCTGCGGCATAGTGATGGACGTGGCGGATGGCCGGATCGTCAAGGTTTCCGGGGACAAGGACCATCCCGCCAACTTCGGCCGCCTGTGCACCAAGGGTAGCAGCGCGCACGTCCCCGTCGCCGCCGCCGGGCGCGCGGACAGCGCCTATGCGCGGATCGAAGGGGACACGGATCAGGGCGTGATCCCCATGGCCAGCGCGATCAGCCGCACCGCGCAGGGCCTGCGCGCCATCATCGACCGGGACGGGCCGGACGCGGTGTCCTTCTATGTCTCCGGCCAGATGTCGCTGGAGGCGCAATATCTCGCCAACAAGCTGTGCAAGGGCTTCATAGGCACCAACAATATCGAGTCCAACTCGCGCCTGTGCATGGCCAGCGCGGCGAGCGGGTACAAGCTGTCCATCGGCGCGGACGGCCCGCCCGGTTCCTATCAGGATTTCGAAAAGGCCGACCTGTTCTTCGTCATCGGAGCGAACATGGCCGATTGCCACCCGATCCTGTTCCTGCGGATGATGGACCGGGTGAAGGCGGGCGCGAAGCTGATCGTCGTGGACCCGCGCCGCAACGCGACCGCCGACAAGGCCGACCTGTTCCTGCAAGTGCGCCCCGGCACCGACCTGGCCCTGCTGAACGGCCTGCTGCACCTGCTGGTGGAGGGCGGCAGGACCGACCCGGACTTCATCGCCGCCCATACGGAGGGGTGGGAGGCGATGCCCGATTTCCTGGCGGACTATCCGCCCGCCACCGTCGCCGCGATCACCGGCATTGCGGAGGATGACCTGCGCGCGGCCGCCGCGATGATCGGCGACGCGCAGGAATGGATTAGCTGCTGGACCATGGGCCTGAACCAGAGCAGCCATGGCACCTGGAACACCAACGCCATCTGCAACCTGCACCTGGCCACCGGCGCCATCTGCCGCCCCGGCAGCGGCCCCTTCTCCCTGACCGGGCAGCCCAATGCGATGGGCGGGCGGGAGATGGGGTATATGGGGCCGGGCCTGCCGGGCCAGCGCGCGACGACCAGTGCGGAGGACCGCGCCTTTGTGGAGGCGGCATGGGGCATAGCGCCGGGCACGTTGCGCACCGACATTGTCCCCGGCACCGTGGCGCTGTTCGAGGAGATGGCGGCGGGCCGCATCAAGGCGTGCTGGATCATCTGCACCAATCCCGTCGCCAGCATGGCGAACCGGCAGACGGTGATCGCCGGGCTGGAAGCGGCGGAACTGGTCATCGCGCAGGACGCCTTCCTCGACACCGAGACGAACCGTTACGCGGACATCATCCTGCCCGGTGCGCTGTGGGCGGAGGCGGAGGGGGTGATGATCAACTCCGAACGCAACCTGACCCTGATGCAACAGGCCGTGGCGCCCCCCGGCGAGGCGATGCCCGACTGGCAGATCATCGCCCGCGTCGCCTGCGAGATGGGCTATGCCGATGCCTTCTCCTATGCCTCCGCGGCGGAGGTGTTCGCGGAGATCGCCGGTTTCTGGAACCCGCGTACTGGATATGACCTCCGCGGGGCCAGCCATGAGCGGCTGCGCGACACGCCGCTGCAATGGCCCTGCCCGCCCGAAGGCGCGGGGGATCGCAACCCCATCCGCTATCGCAACGATGGCGTCAGCCAGACGGTGCGAGTCGACGACGATGGAGCGCGGCCCGCGATCGCCTTTCCCACGGAGCGGGGCCGGGCCTTCTTCCTGCCGCGCCCGCACATGGACCCGGCGGAGATGCCGGACGGGACGTTTCCCATGGTGCTCAACACCGGTCGCCTCCAGCACCAATGGCACACGCTGACCAAGACGGGGAAGGTGCCCACGCTCAACAAGCTCAACCCCGGCCCCTTCGTGGAAATCCACCCGGAGGATGCGCTGGCGCTGGGCATCGCGGACCGGGACCGGGTGGAGGTCCGATCCCGTCGGGGCAATGCCGTCCTGCCCGCCACCGTCACCGACCGGGTGCGGCCGGGCAATTGCTTCGCGCCCTTTCACTGGAACGACGTGTTCGGCGATCATCTGGCGATCAATGCGGTGACGAGCGACGCGGTCGATCCGATCTCCCTCCAGCCCGAATTCAAGTTCAGCGCGGTGGCGCTCAGCCGGGTGTCAGGCCCGGTCGAGGAGGCTGCGCCCCTGCCCGCCCCCACCCAACAGGAGACAGCGCCCCTGCCCGCCGGCACCGACCCCGCACCTATCGCCGTCCACCAGCAGGCCGCCGTCGATGCCTTCATGCGGGTGATGGGGCTGGCCGAGGGAGCGGTGCCGCACTGGAATGGCGCGGAGACCAGCTATCTCTCCGGCTTCTCCACCGCGCTGCGCTCACCCGATGGACGGGCGGTGGGCGGCGTGCCCTTCCTGCCGGACAGCGCCCCCTTCGACCCGACGCGCCGCCATTATGTGAACGGCCTGCTCGCGGGCCTGTTCGCGCGATCGCCGGCTGGCGTCGAAATGCCCGCCGCCAGCGAGAGGGCGGACGCGCGGGAGATCATCATCCTGTGGGCGTCCCAGACCGGCAATGCGGAAAGTTTCGCCCAAAGCTGCCGCGACCGGCTCGTCGCGGAGGCGCACAACGTCCGCCTGCTGCCGATGGACGAGGTAAAGCCGGACGATCTGCGCAAGGCGCGGCTGACCCTGCTCATCACCAGCACATTCGGCGATGGCGACGCGCCGGACAATGGCGAGGGTTTCTGGTCGCTGCTCAACCGGGATGGCGCGCCCAGCCTCGACAGCCTGCCGTTCGCCGTACTGGCGCTGGGCGACTCCAGCTATGGGCAGTTCTGCGGTTTCGGGCGCAAGCTGGACGCGCGGCTGGCGGCTCTGGGCGGCGTCAGGACCATGGAACGGGTCGATTGCGAACCGGATTTCGAGGAAAGCGGCAAGGCGTGGCTGGACGGCATCATCGCCCGGCTGGCCGAGGAAGGGCCGGCGCCGGGTGGCGGCGGGGATAGTGACAAAGATGGGGACAAGGGCGGCGACATGGCCCTCCCGGCATCGCCTGCGGGTAGCGACACCCCGCTTGTCGCCGCTGTGCCCGGATTCACGCGCAAGACGCCCCTGCTCGCCCCCTTCGTTCGGAACAACCTGCTCAGCGGGGCGGGCGCGCAGAAGGAAGTGCGGCAATTCGGCTTTGCGATCGCCGACACGGGTTTCGACTATGCGGCGGGCGATGCGCTGGGCGTCTGGCCGGTCAACTGCCCCGCGCTGGTCGAGGAAATTCTCACGCTGCTGGACCTGCGCGGCGACGCCATGGTCACGATCAAGGATCGCGGCGACATGGCGCTGTCCGCCGCGATGACCGACCATTGGGACATTGCGAAGCTCACCCGCAACTTCCTGGAACTGGTGGCGGAGCGCGCGCCGTCGGCCGGTTTCGCGCCCCTGCTCGACCCCGCGCGCAAGGGGGAGTTCGACCAGTGGTTGTGGGGCCGCCAGATCGCGGACGTGCTGCGCGAGACGGGTGTGGCAATGGACATCGCCGACCTGTCCGCCATCCTGCGCCCGCTCCAGCCGCGCTTCTACTCCATCGCCTCCAGTCCCAAGGCGCAGGCGGGCGAGGTGCAACTGACCGTTTCCACCATCCGCTATGATTGCCGGGGACAGCGGCGCAAGGGCGTGTGCTCCACCTTCCTCGCCGACCGGGCGGAGGGGGAGCGGGTGGGACTGTTCCTGCAACCGTCCGCCCATTTCCACCCGCCCGCCGACCTGTCGCGCCCGATCATCATGGTCGGCCCCGGCACCGGCATCGCGCCGTTCCGCGGCTTCCTGTACGAGCGGCAGGCGACAGGGGCGACGGGGGCCAACTGGCTGTTCTTTGGCGAACAACATGCGGGCACCGACTATTATTATCGGGACGAGATTGAGGCCTGGCGGCACAGCGGCCATCTCAACCGCCTCGACACCGCCTTCTCCCGCGATCAGGCGGAGAAAATCTATGTCCAGAACCGCATGATCGAGGAAGGGGCCGACCTGTGGCGCTGGCTGGAGGCGGGCGCGCATTTCTATGTCTGCGGCGACGCCAGCCGCATGGCGAAGGACGTGGACGGCGCGCTGAAACAGATCGTCGCCCGGCATGGCGGCATGAAGGCGGACCAGGCGGACGACTATGTCGCCCAGATGGCGCAGGAACGGCGCTATGTCCGCGACGTCTATTGAGGGGGTGCGAGGGTTTGTGCCCGGCCGACCTCGTGACTGGCCGGGCCTGACGCGACCGTCCTTTAGAGCCGTTTCCGATCCGATTGCATCGGACCGGCTGCTCTCAGTTTTTGGTTTGGCGCGTTTCCCGAGTCAGCCGGTGATTCCACCTGCCTGGAAAACGCTCTAGGCAACGAGCTTCGACAGATAGGCGAAGGATTTCTCCACCGCGTCCATGCGCGGGATGACGAAGGGCGGTTCCTGCTCCACATAGAAATTCCTGACCCCGGCGTCATAGGCGGCGGGCAGGATGCGCGCCCAGTCCTGCTTGCCCGATCCCACTTCCGCCGGGTCCATGGACAGGACGGTGTTCACCTTGGTCGAGGCCTTCAGATCCTTGACATGCAATTGCCGCACCCGCCCCTTGTGCCGGCGCAGGAAGGCCACGGGGTCCAGCCCGGCGGCGGCGATCCAGCCTATGTCCACCTCGAAGGACACCAGCGCCGGATCGGTCTCGCGAACCAATATATCCCACGCCGTGCCCTCTCCCACCTTCATGAACTCGACATTATGATTGTGGTAGCCGAGCGAGATGCCATGTGGTTTCAGCGCCGCCGCCTTCTCGTTCAACTGCGCGGCGGTGCGTTTCCAGTAATCCGCCCCGCCCTCCGCCAGCGAGCGGCTGATCGTCGCGAAGAAATTCTCGCCGGGGCGCGGCTTCATGCCCTCCGGGAAGGGGACGATGGGCAGCACGGCCTGGCGGATACCCAGCGTACCCAGATCGTCCGCAATGCGCTGCGGCGCGCTGTTCAGCGACAGGGCCGCTCCCGTCGCCATGCCGCCGACCGCCAGATGCATGCAACTGGGCTTCACGCCCGCCTTGTCCGCCGCCGCGCGAAACTGCGCCGGGGTCTTGCCATAAAGTTCGGGCAGTTCGATCTCGCGATAGCCGATCGCGGCGATCCGGGTCAGCGTGCCGTCGAGATCCTTCTTCGGCTCGTCCCCCAGCGTGTAGAGTTGCAGGCCGATGGGCAGGCCGACACGCGCGAAGAAGGGCTTGCGGGACGCGGCAATGGCATGGCCGCCCAGCGCGGCCATCGCGCCCCCCGTCGCAAGGGAGGCCAGAAGGGCGCGGCGGTCGAGGTGTATCGTCATCGGTCATGTCCCCAGAAAGTGCGGGTGATGGTGAAAGAAGGAACCGGCATCAGAGCCGGGCGAAGATGGCCAGCGCCAGATTGACCCAGAGCGCGATGATGAAGAACATGCCGACCACGAAGCCCAGCCCGCGATGGGCGGGATTGTTGGCGGTCAGGTGGACGAGGCTCTGCACCACCCGCCCCGCGACATAGCCCCATGCGAAAAGCAGCGTCCATCCGCTCACTGCGCCCAGCACGAAGGCCGTCAGGCAGCCGGTGTAGAAGAGCACGGGCAGTTCGAACAAATTGCCATAATGGCGCACCGCCGCGACGGTCGCTTCCGGTTCCGGGGTGCCGAGATGCGCGCGGTAATAGGCGGGATCCTGCCCGGCCCTGACCGCCGCCGCCCGCGCCGCCGCCATCCGCACGAAGGCAACAAAGGTCAGCGCGACGATGACCAGCACCGGCACGAAGATGCCCACCGGATTGATGGCCTCGCTCATGTCCCTCTCCCCTTCTTCTGCGGCGCGATCCCGGCCCGCCGGATTCCATGGCGGAGAGATTGCCCGCCCGGCGTCGGGGTGCAAGCCTTATTACGCATACAAAAGGCGGTATCGGCCTATTGCCCCTGCCGCCATTGGGTCACGCGCACAAAAAAAGGGCCGCCCGTGATGGGCGACCCTTGCGAGTTTTTAGGAGAGGATGCCTGAAAGGCAAGGTCGTTGTGCACTGCATCATGGCCGATGGCCAGTCCGCCCTGCCCTTTATCCGCCAGGCGGATAAACCGGGCCGGTCAGATCTTGACGCGGGTGGTCACGCCCCAGGTGCGCGGATTGCCGGGATAGCCCTGCACCACGCCGGTGCCGCGCGTCAGGCCGAGCAGATTGTTGTAATAGGCCTTGTCGAAGAGATTCTCGACCCACAGCTGGATGTCATATTTGCCATCGTCGACCAGCACGCCCGCCCGGACGCTGGCCAGCGCATACCCCTTGATCTCCGCCGCCGGGTCCAGCGTGATGGTGGTGTTCTGCTTCGACCGCCAATTGACGTCGACCAGACCGTAAAGCTCCGTCTTCTCGTCGATCGGATGGGTATAGTCGACGGTCGCGCTGGCCGTCCATTTGGGCGCCCATGCGACCTGACGGCCGGTGAGGTCACAGATCGTCGCCGCGGCCAGCTGCGCCGGGCAGACCGAATTGGTGAAGGACGAGTAGAAGGCATGGTTATAGCCCAGGAAGCCCTTGGTATGCAGGCCCTTGGCCAGCCATGTCTCCAGTTCCGCCTCCACGCCGTCCGACGTCAGCGAACCGACATTGGCGAGGAAGCGGGTGGCCGAAGCGCCCTGCGCCTGATTGGCCTGATAGTTGCGGACGACGGTGTGGAAGGCGGTCAGGTTGAACTGCACCTTGCGATCGAGGAAGCTGGACTTGAAGCCGACCTCGAAGCTGTCCGCCTTCTCGCCCGCGACGGTCTGCTTCGCGCCCAGCGCGATGGCCGAGGCCACGCCCGTATCCGGGTTGGAGGCGTTGTAGGGCAGCAGGTTGAAGCCCGCGGACTTGTTGCCGCGCGCATATTTCGCATAGAGGAACAGGTCCGGCGTGACCTTATAGTTCACGCCTGCCTCGCCCGAGAGCGCCTTGTCGCTGAGGCGGGTATCGACCGATCCGAGCTGGGCGTTCGCGCCGCTGGGCGACAGGGCGCGCAGTTGCGCCAGCGACAGGCCACCGGGATTGGACTCCACCCAGCCGTCATAGGTCTGCGAGCGGCGCTCCCAAGTGTAGCGCAGGCCGAGGTCGATCGACAGGCGGCGTTCGCTGTCCGGGCGGATGCTGACATTGCCGAAGACCGCATCCGTGTTGGTGCGGAACATGGCGTAGCTGCGGAAGCCCGCGCCGGTCAGCTGGCTGGCGTAGAGGCCATTGGCCCATGTCCGGCCCGCGTTGGCCCCGGTGCCGTTGGTGAAGACGGTCGCGCTGGGGTTGGCGGCGAA
The DNA here is from genome assembly GCF_021403115.1 of Sphingobium sufflavum. Taxonomy (GTDB): domain Bacteria; phylum Pseudomonadota; class Alphaproteobacteria; order Sphingomonadales; family Sphingomonadaceae; genus Sphingobium; species Sphingobium sufflavum. Next base: position 29,246 of record NZ_JAJSSH010000011.1, on the reverse strand, counting down.
GATATGATATTGCGCGCCGAACTGGATACGGGAGTCCACCTTCAGCCGCTGGCGGCTCAGGAAGCCACCGAAGGTCGCCTCGATCATCTCGCCCCGCTTCGACGACCAGCGCAGTTCCTGGCTGAACTGGTCCTCGCGGTTGCATGAGCCATAGTCGCGGATCGCGTCCAGCTGCGTATAGTCATTGTCGTTGTTGGTGAAGCAGGACCAATATTGATAGGCCGTCAGCGAGGTCAGCGTGCCCGCCGAGCCGAGGTCCAGATTGATCTCGCCGCTGCCCGCGTCCAGTTCCGTCTGCGCGTTGAGCGGGCTGTCGATATTGAGCAGCCGGTCCTTCGCGTTGGAGACGTTGAGCGTATAGCCAGCCGCCGCCATGCGCGCCTGAAGCGCCGCGCTGTTGTACACCGACGGCGCAACCGGCGACATGGTGTTGAACTCCTGCCGACCATGCGTGCCGATCAGGCGGATGGAGAGAGTGTCGGTCGGCGTCGCCAGCAACTGCGCGCGGATACCCGAACCCTGCCGCGCGTTCTGGCGGCTGCCGTTGAACAGGTTGGTGTAGGTGCCGTCGCGGTCGGAATAGAAGCCGGAGAGTCGGAAGGCCAGCTTGTCCTTGATGAGCGGGCCGGTGATGCTGCCCTTCACTTCGCGGAAGTGGAAGTTGCCGACGCTGGCCTCGCCCGAAAAGCCCCAATCATTGCCGGGCCGCAGCGTGTTGATGATGACCGCGCCCGCCGTGGTGTTCTTGCCGAACAGCGTGCCCTGCGGACCGCGCAGCAGCTCCACGTCCGCGATGTCGTTGAAATCACTCGACACCATGCCCTGACGCCCGGTGTAGACGCCGTCCACGAACACGCCGACGGACCCGTCGATGCCGTCCGTGTTGAAACCATTGTTGCCGATGCCGCGGATGCCCAGGTTGAGCTGCTTCGGGTTGGTCAGATAGACGGAGAAGGCCGGGAACTTCGTCTGGAAGTTGGTGAAGTTGGTCAGGTTCTGCCGCGTCAGTTCGCCCGCCGTGATGACGGTGATGGGGATCGGAACCTGCTGGATATTCTCCGACTGCTTGCGCGCCAGCACCATGATTTCAGTGCCGGACTCGGACTCCGCGGCGGATGCGCCCGCATCCGATGCGGCGTCGTCGGCGGCAGCGGCGATCTCCGCATGGGAAACGGTGGTCATGGAAAGAAGACTAGCAGACAGCAGGAAGTATCCGCCGTTCCTGATGAACGGCCGGCTGAACAATGACGGCATCGAGAAATCCCCAGATAAACATAGGCCGCACGCACGGCGTCATCGCCCTGAAATCAGGGCATGATGACTTTCGGGGTCCATTGTTATGGCTATCCAGACCGCGTTTGCGATGATGCGCCGCTAGGGGTGATTTATGTATCTATTGTGACATTGCGTTGCAGGATGCAATTATCCTTCGACATGCAGGCCGGGCCGTCCCGCCTCCAGCGCGAAACCGGCGAGGTCGCGGATCGCGGAATCCTCCCGCAGCGCATCGGCCAGTCCCCGGAACAGGATGGTCGCGCCCTGCGGCCGGATGTCGAGGCGGCCATAGCCGCGCACTTCATTCTCCGCAAAGGCGACGCCGCCGGCTTTCGCAATGGGCTTGAAACTCTTGTCCAGGTTGAGGGAGGAGATGGAGCCGCCGACAAATTCGGATGCCACCGGCGCGCCGTCGGGCCGGTCGGGATGGCGCAGGTCGGCGGCGGCAAAGGCGTGGATGTCCCCGCCCAGCGCGACGGGGTTGCTGGTCCCCGCCTCTGCCCAGCGGCGCAGGATGCGATCGCGCGAGACGGGATAGCCGACCCAATTGTCCACCGGCACCTTCAGCGGGCCGCCGGGCGCCGCCGGATCGGTGCGCAGTTGCGGGTGCATCTGCGTCTGCTGGGCAAGCAGGTTCCACTGCGCCCCGCTGTTGCCGATCCGGTCCAGCAGCCACCGTTCCTGCCGCTCGCCCAGCATGGAGCGGGCCGGGTCGGTCAGGTCGGCGCAAGGGGCGACCAGACTGTGGTTGGGCCGGTGCGCCGCCACCAGCTCCGGCGGCTGGCAGGCGCGCGCGCCGCGATACTGGCGGTCGTCGACGATCTGGAACTGCGCCAGCCGTCCCCAGTCGAGGGTGCGATAAAGCTGCATGTCCGGCCCATGCGGACGCTGGGCGGGGCGCAACGGCAGATGCTCATAATAGGCCTGATAGGCGGCGGCGCGGCGGCGCAGGAAACGGGCCGGATCGCTGTTATTCTCGTCCAGCGCGCTGCCATAATCATTGGCGACCTCATGATCGTCCCATGTCACCGCCCATGGCGCGGCATGGTGCGCGCCCTGCAAAAGCGGGTCGAGCTTGTAGGTGGCATAGCGCACCCGATAGCCCGCAAGGTCCACAGGTTCGGGGTTCTGGTGCAGCCGCACCGCATTTTTCGGATTGGGCGCGCCTTCATAGATATAATCGCCCAGGAACAGGATCAGATCCGGCTCCTCCGCCACCATATGCCGCCACGCCGCATAATGGCCCGCCTCATATTTCTGGCAGGAGGCGAAGCAGACGCGGAGCCGCTCCACCGCCGCGCCGCGTGCGGGGGCGGTGCGCGTGCGACCGATGGGGCTTTCCTCGCCATTGGCGATGAAGCGATACCAATAGGGGCGACCGGGCTGGAGGCCCGACACGGCGACATGGACGCTGTGGCCCCATTCCGGGCGAGCGCGGGCCGTGCCGGATGCGACGATCCGGGCAAAGCCCTCGTCCGCCGCCACCTGCCATCGGACCGGCACCGACCGGGACGGCATGCCGCCATCGCCCTGCAACGGCGCGGGCGCGAGGCGGGTCCACAGCAGCACGCCATCGGGAAGAGGCTCCCCTGACGCGACGCCCAACGTGAACAGCCGGTCCGGCCCCAGCCCCGCCGCCCGTGCGCCCATGCTCAGGATGGCGGCGGAAACGCCCGCGCCGGCAAGCCATTGGCGACGGTTGAGGGGGAAGGTCATGCCATGATCCTTGGGTTCGGGAGGGCGGCGGCCCTTATCCCCGCGTCAAGGGTGGCACCGCAATGGAAATGATCGCCTGCGCCATGGGCCGTGAATGTTGCGCTATTGCGACAGTCGACCCGGATCGCCGGGTGGGGGGCGAGGCGGTGACGGGGCTTTCGGCCATTGACTTCATGCCGCCAAAGCTGTGGATGCTCGCGATACGGATCGGGTGAGACCGGATCGGCGGGGGACAAAGGGCATTGGTACGGCGCACGGGACGCAAGCGGCACAAGGGGCCAACCATCGGCGACGTGGCCGCCGCCGCGGGCGTATCCGCCATGACGGTATCGCGCGTCATCAATCAGGAGGCCAATGTCCGCCCTTCCACCCGCGAAAAGGTGGAGGCGGCCATCGCGGAGCTGCGCTATGCCCCCAGCGCCGCCGCCCGCGCGCTGGCCGGGGGCGAGCAGATCCGCATCGGCCTGCTCCACAGCAATCCCAGCTTCGCCTATCTCAGCGACTTCCTGATGGGCAGCCTGGACGCGGCCAGTCGCAGCAATGTGCAACTGGTGGTGGAGAAATGCGCGGATGAACGGGACGTGGAGGCCGTCACGCACCTCGTCGAGGGGCGCATAGACGGCATCGTCCTGCCCCCGCCGCTGTGCGATTCGGGACCGATCCTGAGTGTGTTGCAGGCCGCCGCCATTCCCGTCGTCGCCGTCGCGACCGGCAAGGCACCGGAATGGGCGCTGTCGGTCGGCATCGACGATCAGGCTGCGGCCTATGCGATGACGCGCCATCTCGCCACGCTGGGCCATCGACGCATCGGCTTCATCACCGGCAACGCCAACCTCAGCGCCAGTGGCGAGCGGCTGCGCGGTTATCGCGCGGCGCTGGCCGACTGCGGGCTGGGTGATGAAAGGCTGGATGGCGGCGCGCAATGGGTGGCGGAGGGGGATTTCACCTATCGGTCCGGGCTGGCCGCCGCCGCGCATCTGCTGAACGCATCGCCCCGGCCCACCGCCATATTCGCCAGTAACGACGACATGGCGGCGGCGGCGGTCGCCATCGCGCACCGGCGCGGGCTGGATGTGCCGGGCGACCTCAGCATATGCGGGTTTGACGATACGGCGCTGGCGACGACCATCTGGCCGGAGCTTAGCACGATCCGCCAGCCGACCGCGCAGATGGCGCGGATCGCGGTGGAGATGCTGGTGCGGGACATTCGCGCCCGCACGCCGATCGCGGCGGATGCGCGCCATGTGCTGGTCGACCATAGGCTGGTGCGCCGCCAGTCGGACGCCCCGCCCCCGGCGGAAACCCCGGCTTGAGCGTCAGTCCCCTGCGCTGATCCGCATGGTCAGCACCTGCGCCTCGCCCGGCGCGAGCAGGGGCATACCCCCCCGGTTGATGGCGTCCGGCCCATGGCTCACCGGCTCCGCGCAGAAGAAATCCAGCCCCGGCGGACGGTAGAGATGAAGCCAAGGCGCGCCTGTGGCTGTCAGATGATAGCGCGCGCCGTCGCCATGGTCGATCCACACGCTGCCCCGCCAGCCATCATAGGCATGGTCGATCAGCGTATCGCCCCGGATCGGCGCGCCGTCGGTCCAGTCCCCGAAATAATCGGCGGGCAGGCGCTGCGTCGGGAGGCAGTCGGCATCGGCGTCCCACACGGCGGCGGACAGGAACCGCACTCGCGTTTCCGCACCGCAGGCGAAATAGGGATGGAAGCCCAGCCCGGCGGGCATGGCCTCTGTATCCTCATTGGTCAGGGTGATCTGCGCCTTCAGCCCGGCGGGGCCGAGCGCCAGCCTTTGCTCCGCCCGGTAGCGCCACGGCCACCCCGCCCCGCCGTCATGGCGATGGAGAAAGCGGGCGGAGGTCGCATCCTGATGCTCCACCGTCCATGGGCGGTGCCAGCCCAGACCGTGCAGGCTGTGCGGATGATCGCCGAAATTGCGCGGCAGGCGATGATCCCGCCCCTGCGCCCGGAAGCGGCCATGGGCGATGCGATTGGCGTAAGGCACCAGTGGAAAGCTGCTGGCGGCCAGCGGATCGTCCTGCCCCGCGGCCATCGGCCTCAGCACGGGCCGGTCGCCATGGTCGAGGCGGGTGATGAGGCCGCCCGCCCCCGGACGCAGCGCCATCCGCCACGCCCCTGCCGCCAGAGCAATGTCCGTCACCCGGCCATATCCTCCAGCTCCCGCCCCGCCGTCTCATGGATCAGGCGCTGCACCAGGAAGAAGGAGATGAAAGCGGACGCGGCATAGAAGCTGTAGGTCAGCGGCAGGCCGACATTGGCCAGCAAGGCCGGAAAGCTGACCGAAATGGCGAAATTGGCGGTCCATTGCGCGAACCCCGCCACGGCCAGCGCCGACCCGCGGATCTGCGTCGGGAACATCTCGCCCAGCATTACCCACATGATCGGTCCCCAGCTCAGGTTGAACAAAGCTGAATAGGCCAGCGCGCTGATGAAGGCGATGCGGCCGATCCCCGGCGCCAGCGCCAGCTTGCCCGCCGCGTCGAATGTGCCGGTGGAGAAGGCATAGGCCATCGCCGCCAGCGTCACCGCCATGCCCGCCGATCCGATCAGCAGCAGCGGTTTGCGCCCGACCCGATCGACCAGGAACAGGGTGGCGACGCAGGCCGCGATGGAGACGAAGCCGGAGATGATGTTGGTCGCCAGCGCGTCATCCTCGCTGAACCCCACCGACTGCCACAGCACCGATCCATAATAGAAGACGATGTTGATGCCCACGAACTGCTGGAAGATCGCCAGCATCACGCCCGCCCAGACGATAGGGCGCAGCCGGCCGGTGGCGGGGTCTTTCAGGTCGGCCAGCCGGGGCCGGTGATCCTGGATCAGGGTCGCACGGACATCCGCCACCTTGCGCACCGCCGCGTCCCGGCCGAACAGGCGGGTCAGCACGGCCAGCGCCTCCGCATCGCGCCCGCGCAGGATCAGGAAGCGCGGGCTTTCCGGGATGGCAAGCAGGGCGAGGAAATAGACCGCCGCCGGGATGACCTGCATCCAGAACATCCAGCGCCAGGCCGGATAGCCACCCCAGAGCAGCCCCTGCGACCCGCCCGCACTATGCGCCAGCGCATAATTGGCGAGGAACGCGCCAGTCAGGCCGGTGATGATCATCACCTGCTGCACGGAGGAGAGACGGCCCCGGATTTCGGCGGGCGTCACCTCGCTGATATAGACGGGGGACAGCACGCTGGCCGCGCCGACGCCCAGCCCACCAAGCAGGCGACCCAGAATGAAGATGGCGGACGAGGGTGCGGCTCCCGCGATCAGCGCGCTGACGAGGAACAGAACCGCCGCGATCATCATCACGCCGCGCCGCCCGAAACGGTCGGACAGCCGCCCCGCCAGGAACGCGCCGACCGCACAGCCGATCAGGATCGCGCCGACATTGAGGCCCGTGCCCAGCTTGGAGAGGTCGAACGCCTTCTCCAGCCCCTCCTGCGTACCGTTGATGACGCCGCTGTCATAGCCGAACATGAAGCCGCCGATGGTCGCGACCGCGACGATGGCGGCGATGAACGCCATGTTGACCTGCGCCAGACGGCCTTCTTGCTGACTGTCCTCTTGCTGACGGGCCTGTTCCTGCGTCCCGATGGTCATGGTCGCATCCCCCTCCCTGTTAAGTCGTTTCGCCATTAAGCATAGCGGCGGCTGTCACCGCCAGCCCGCATCGACCCAATAATCATGGCCCGTGCACATGCGCGCATCGTCGGACGCCAGGAACAGGATGAGCGCGGCCACATCCTCCGGCTGCACCCGACCGTTCAGGCATTGGGCGGCGACGATCTCCGCCTCGCCCTCCGGCGTGTACCATTGTTCCTGCCGGGGTGTCTGGACATTGCCGGGGATGACGCTGTTGACCCGGATGCCGTCGCGGCCCAGATCACGCGCCATCGCCCGCGTCATGCCCTCTATCCCCGCCTTGGCGGTTTCGTAAAGCAGCAGTTCGGGCAGGGCGAGGTGCCAGCTGATCGAGCCGAGGTTGAGGATGACGCCGCCGCCGCCCGCCTTCATGCCGGGCACCACCGCCTGCGCCGCGAAGAAAAGATGGCGCAGGTTGACCGCCATCCGCTCGTCCCAATAGGCGGGCGTGATAGCGTCGACGGTGTGGCGGTCGTCGCTGGCCGCATTGTTGACGAGGATGTCCACCGCGCCAAAGCTCGCCACGATCCGCTGCATGACATGGCCCAGCGCGTCGAGGTCGCGCAGGTCGCAAGGGTGAAAGACCGGCGCATGGGCCGCGCCCGCCCCGATCCGGTCGACCAGCGCGCGGGATGCGTCCTCCACCACGTCGAGAAAGGCGACGCGCGCACCCTGCGCCACGAACGCCTCCACCAGACCCGCGCCGATGCCGCTGCCGCCGCCGGTGACGACGACCCGCTTGCCCGACAGGCTGGGGTAGATCGCCCGGCCGCTCATGCCAGCAGGCCCCGACCGGCGAGATTGGCCATCAGCGCGCCGATCCCCTGCGACCATGGCGCGGCATCCCGCGACGTCACCACCCGGTTGACGAGGCGGCCGATGCGCGGCGTGCTGATGCTCACCACATCGCCGACCTTGTGGGTAAAGCCGCGACCGGCCTCGTCCCGGTCCTGCACCGGCGCGAAGAGAGTGCCGAGGAACAGCGCGAACCCATCGGGATATTGATGCTCGCTCAACGTCTGGCGCACCAGTTCCAGCGGATCGCGGCTGATCTGGTTCATGCTGCTGCGCCCCTCCAGCCGGTAATTGTCCGGCCCCTCGATCAGCAGGTCCACTTCCGCCTGTCGCACGTCGTCCAGCGTGAAGTAGTCGTCGAACAGGCGGACCAGCGGGCCGAGCGAGCAGGAGGCGTTGTTGTCCTTCGCCTTGCCCAGCAGCAGGGCCGATCGCCCCTCGAAATCGCGCAGGTTGACGTCATTGCCCAAAGTGGCGCCGACCGCCTGCCCCCGGCTGTCAACCAGCAGCACGATTTCCGGCTCCGGGTTGTTCCAGGTGGAATCGGAGCGGATGCCGATGTCCTGCCCGTTGCCCATGGTGGCCAGCACCGGGGCCTTGGTAAAGACTTCCGCGTCCGGGCCGATGGCGACCTCCAGATATTGCGACCAGACGCCATCCTCGATCAGCGCCTGCTTCAGCGCCTCCGCCTCGGCCGATCCGGGGACGACGGAGCGGATCGTCCCACCGATCCGCTCCTCCAGCCGCGCACGAAGGGCCTGCGCGGCCTGGGCGTCGCCCCGCGCCCGTTCCTCGATCACACGCTCGATAGCGGAGAGGGCAAAGGTCACGCCACACGCCTTGACGCATTGCAGGTCGACAGGGCTGAGCAGCGGCAGGTCCAGATCCGCGAAATCGCCGAGCACGCGCCCGCCCGCCCCGCTGAAATCGCCCCGCTCCACCAGCGCGGAGACGGTGGGCGCGACCGCGGACATGTCATGCGCCTGCCCGTCGATCAGCAGGAAGGGCGACGGTCCCTGCGCCGTCTCGAACCGCCCGACGAACCGGCCCGTCCGCCAGTCCCCGGCCAGATGGGAATCGGGATCTATCGAATGACCGGACATGCGCTCTCCTGATGTTGGGATGATGGGATTATCAGTTATGGTAACGCTATCATCTCTTCGGCGGGGCTGTAAAGCCTCCCCCGTGCGGCTGGGAACGCGACCCGCCATGGAGCGCGGGAGATTGCCGAGGCGGCCCGGCCTGCCTAAAGGCGGAACCTCTCCTGAACGATCGGCGCACCCCTCCCATGAACGAACCGGACATCACCCCCCTGGCGCAGGTCATGGCGCGGCTGCGCGATCCCGACCAGGGTTGCGCGTGGGACGTGGCGCAGGATTTCGCCAGCATCGCGCCCTATACGATCGAGGAAGCCTATGAGGTGGCCGACGCCATCGAGCGGCACGATCTGCCCGGCCTGCGCGACGAGCTGGGCGACCTCCTCCTTCAGGTCGTGTTCCACAGCCGGATGGCGGAGGAACAGGGCGCCTTTACGCTGGCGGATGTCATTGCGGGCATCACCGGCAAGATGATCCGGCGGCATCCCCATGTGTTTGAGGACGACGCCCCGACGCCGGGGTGGGAGAGCATCAAGGAGGAGGAGCGCAAGGCGGCAGGATCGGCGGGCGCGCTGGATGGCGTCGCGGTCGCCCTGCCCGCCCTGCTGCGCACCCTGAAGCTCCAGAAACGCGCCGCCCGGACCGGCTTCGACTGGCCGGATACACAAGGGGTGAAGGCCAAGATCGCGGAAGAGGTGGCGGAACTGGACGCCGCCGCGACCCCGGACGAGACGGAGGATGAGGCGGGCGACCTGCTCTTCGCCGTCGTCAATCTGGTCCGCCATCGCGGCGTGGACCCGGAGGTGGCGCTGCGCCGCGCCAATGCGAAGTTCGAGCGCCGTTTCCGCATGATGGAAGAACTGGCCGGGGAGGGTTTTGCGGCGCTCAGCCTCGACGAGAAGGAGGCCTTGTGGAGCGAGGCGAAACGGCGCGGCCTGTAGGCGCTAAAGCCAGCCGCTCTTCTTGAACCGGCGATACAGCGTGCCGCACACCACCGCCATCAGGCCGATGACGGCGAAATAGCCATATTTCCAGCGCAGTTCCGGCATGATGTCGAAGTTCATGCCGTAAATGCCCGCGATAGCGGTCGGCACGGCGAGGATCGCCGCCCATGCCGCCAGTTGCCGCGTGATTTCACCCTGCCGCTGCTGCTCCACCAGATTGCTGGTCTCGATGGCGGAGGACAGGACTTCGCGCAGGCCCGTCACCCGATATTCCGCGCGCAGGACATGGTCCAGAACGTCGCGGAAATAGGGCATGGTATTCTGGTCGATACAGGGAAACTCCAGGTTCACCAGCCGCCGCGCGACCTCCTGCATCGGTCCCAGAACCCGCTGGAACCGCACCACATCATGGCGCAGGGTGAACAGGCTCACCACATCCTCACGTTGCAGATAGCCCTCCAGCAGGCGATCCTCCATCGCCAGCACATCCTCCTCGATCGTGTTGACGATGGGGAAATAGCCGTCGACGATATAGTCGAGGATAGCGTGCAGCACATAGTCGGGACCATGGCCCAGCAGGTTGGGCGACGTCTCCAGTTGCTCACGCAGCCGGGTATGGCTGCGTGCGGAGCCATGGCGGACCGTGATGATGAAGCTGCGCCCCAGAAAGATCGCCGTCTCGCCATAGTCGATATGGCCGTTGCCATCGACAAGGCTGGCCGTGCGGGCGATCAGGAACAGTTGCTGGCCATAGCTTTCCAGCTTCGGCATCTGGCGGCCGTTGACCGCATCCTCCACCGCAAGCGGGTGCAGGCCATAGCGGCGCGCGACGGCGGCCATCTCCTCCGCGCTCGGCTGGAACAGGCCGATCCAGTCGAAACCGGTTGCGGGCGCGGTTCCGTCGGTAATGTCGATGCGGGCGGCCGGCGCGCCCTCCTCATAATGGACGGCGGCGATGATCGTCATGCGCCGTCCTCCGTCGCTCCCGCGCCAAAGCGGGAGAGGAAGCGCGCATATTCGGCGCCGCTCAGCCGCACGTCGATGGCGATCCGGCCATCCTCCCGCGCATCGGTGGCCAGCACATCGCCATGTTCATGCAGCCAGGCCAGCGCCGCGCCGTCGCTCTCGCCCAGCAACAGGCTGTGCAGGCCCAGATCCTTGAGCAGCCGGTCGCGGATGGCCAGCGTCAGCGGCTCCACCCCCTCGCCCTCCGCGGCGGAGATCAGCACGGCATCCTCCCGCCCCGCGCGCTCGCGGATGACGGGCAGGTCGTCGGCGGGCAGCAGGTCGATCTTGTTCCAGACCTCCAGGATATGCGGTCCGTCCGGGGCGTCGGGCGCCTCCGGGTCGGCGAGGCCCAGCTCCTGCAACACGTCGACCACATCGTCGCGCTGCGCGTCGCTGTCCGGGTGGGCGATGTCGCGGACGTGCAGGATCAGGTCGGCGGCCACCACCTCCTCCAGCGTGGCGCGGAAGGCCGCGATCAACTGCGTCGGCAGGTCGGAGACAAAGCCCACCGTGTCGGACAGAATAGCCTTGTCGATGCCCGGCAGGCGGATGGCGCGCATGGTGGGGTCGAGCGTCGCGAACAGCATGTCCTGCGCGACGACCTTTGCCCCGGTCAGCCGGTTGAACAGGGTGGATTTGCCCGCATTGGTGTAGCCGACCAGGGCGATCACCGGCCATGGCGCGCGGCGGCGGCGTTCGCGGTGGAGTGCGCGGGTGCGCGTCACCTGCTCCAGTTCACGGCGGATGCGGGCCATGCGGTCGCGGATCATGCGGCGATCCGCCTCGATCTGCGTTTCGCCGGGACCGCCGAGGAAGCCGAAACCGCCGCGCTGCCGCTCCAGATGGGTCCAACTGCGGACAAGGCGGCCCGCCTGATAATCGAGATGGGCCAATTCGACCTGCAATCGCCCTTCGGCGGTCGCGGCCCGCTCGCCAAAGATTTCGAGGATCAGGCCGGTCCGGTCGATCACCTTCGCATTGCACAGTTTTTCGAGGTTGCTCTGCTGGACCGGGGTCAGGCCGTTGTCGACCACCACCAGTTCCGCCTCATTCTGGAGGACCAGAGTGGCGATCTCGTCCGCCTGGCCCGCGCCGAACAGGGTCGCGGGGCGGGACTGGCGGACGCGATACGCCTTGGTATCCACCACGTCGAGGCCTATGGCGCGGGCAAGGCCCCTCGCCTCCTCCAGCCGGGCGTCGAGGTCGCGGTCGTGGCGGCTGCCAAGGTCCGCATGAACGACAATGGCACGCGCACCGCGCGACACTTCCTCACGTTCTGAAAAGGTCGAAATGCCTAAATATCCTCAGCGACGGTCAATCGTCGTCATCGTCGTCGTTCTCACCCGACAAGTCGAGCGCGTGGAGCGGTTGCACTGTCGAAATCGCATGCTTGTAGACAAGCTGGACCAGACCGTCGCGCTGAAGCAGCATGCAGAACAGGTCGAAGGCGGCGATATCGCCCTGGAGCATCACGCCGTTCACGAGGAACATAGTGACAGGCTCGTTCGAATTGTGCACCGCACTCAGGAAGATTTCCTGCAACAGGCGGGGCTTGCGATCATTCGCCTCGAACGTCTTGCGAACCGCGCTCAGGTCCACGGGATGCGCGGGCATGACGGTGGAAATGGCGTGTTTGTAGACGAGCTGCGTCTGTCCGTCGCGGCGCAGCAGCACGGAGAAATTATCGAACCAGGTGATAATTCCCTGTAGCTTCACCCCCTTGACGAGGAACATGGTAACGGGCGTCTTGGTCTTGCGCAGGGTGTTGAGGAACACATCCTGGAGATTGTTGATCTTGTCGGCCATTTCAACGCTCCATTATTGGCGAGTCGTAGCTCGCGATTGCCCCGTTCATCCGGGGATCTGCATGTCCGGATCAACCCGGCTCGCCCTATGGATAGGGGAAAGGCAAACCGAAATCTACCTCTCCCCGTGTGCGTTGCACAAAATTGCATGGCGCAATGCGGCGGAGTTCAGCCCTCCTTGTCGTCGGTCAGTCCCAGCAGCTTCAACTTGCGATGCAGGGCGGAGCGTTCCATGCCGATGAAGCTGGCGGTGCGGGAAATATTGCCCGAAAACCGCTTGATCTGGACGCGCAGATATTCCCGCTCGAAACTCTCGCGCGCCTCGCGCAGGGGGGCGCCCATGATCTCGCCGCTGACCAGCCCGTCCCGCTCCGCATCCGCGCCGCCCTCGACCGGCAGCATGTCGATCTCGATCCGCGCGATTCGATCGGCGGGGGCGAGGATCATCGTGCGCTCGATCAGGTTGCGGAGCTGGCGGACGTTGCCCGGCCACTGGTCCGCCTGCAACGCGGCCATGGCGTTGGCGGCGACTTCCGGTGCCGCGATGCGCCGATCCGCGGCGAGGCGGGCGAGGAAATGCTCGACCAGCGGCGGAATATCGTCACGCCGCCCCGCCAGCGGCGGGATGGCCAGCGGCACGACGTTGAGACGATAATAGAGATCTTCACGGAAGGTGCCCCGGTCAATCTCCCCCTTCAGTTCGCGCGCGGTGGAGGAGATGATGCGGACATCGACCTTCACCTGCCGCTGCCCGCCGATCCGGGTGAAGCTCTGTTCGGTCAACACGCGCAATATCTTGGCCTGCGTCGTCAGCGGCATGTCCGCCACTTCGTCCAGATAGAGGGTGCCGCCATGCGCCTGCTCCAGCAGGCCGGGGCGCGCAGACCCCGCGCCATCCTCTACGCCGAACAATTCCTCCTCGACCCGGTTCGGGTCCATGCAGGCGCAGGCCAGCACCAGGAAGGGTGCATCGGCGCGCGTGGACCAGCTATGCAACATGCGGGCGGCCACTTCCTTGCCCACGCCCGCCGGGCCGGTGATGAGGACGCGGCTGCCGGTGCCCGCCACCTTCTTGATCGTGGCCCGCACCTGATTGATCGCGGTGCTGGTGCCGGTCAGTTCATCGTCGCGACCCACCCGTTCGCGCAACTGCTGGTTCTCGCGCCGCAGCCGCTCCGTCTCCGTCGCGCGGGCGACGAGGTGGAGCAGGCGGTCGGCCTCGAACGGCTTTTCGATGAAGTCGGCCGCGCCCTTGCGGATGGCGGCGACAGCGGTGTCGATATTGCCATGGCCGGAGATGATGAGGACGGGCAGCGTCGCATCCCGCCGCTTGATCTCGTCCAGCAGTTCCAGCCCGTCGAGCTTCGACCCCTGCAACCACACGTCGAGCAGCACCAGCGACGGCCGCCGCGCGTCCAATGCTTCCAGCGCATCGTCGCTGTTGGCGGCGGTGCGGGTGTCGAACCCCTCGTCCTCCAGCACGCCGGCAACCAGTTCCCGAATATCGGCTTCGTCGTCCACGATGAGTACATCAAGCGCCATCGGCGGTTTCCAAACCTCTCTCAAAATTACTGTTGTCGCCATCGGCAAGCCGCGCGAGGCGATGGGTGTCGAACTGGATGATGACGCGGGCGCCGCCGCCCTGCGCGTCCTCGAACCGGATCGCGCCCTGATGCTCCTCCACGATCTTCTTGACGATGGCGAGGCCCAGCCCCGTGCCCTTGGCGCGGGTGGTCATATAGGGTTCGATGATGCGGTTGCGCTCGTCCGGCAGGCCGACGCCGTCATCGGTGATGGTGATCGTCAGCGCCCCGTCGCTGCGCGACAGCGCCATGCCGACATGGCCGGTGACGCCGTCCACCGGCTCGCGCTGGCATTGCTCGATCGCCTCCACCGCATTCTTGACGACATTGGTGAGCGCCTGGCCGATCTGGCGGCGATCGCACACCATATCGCCATCCTCCCCCTCCATGTCGAAGGCGAAGCGGATTTCGGGATGCGCGACCTCGTGCAGGAACAGCGCATGGCGGGCGATGTCGTCCATCGCCTCCACCCGGAACACCGGCTTGGGCATCCGCGCGAAGGAGGAGAATTCATCCACGATGCGCCGCAGGTCGCCCACCTGCCGGACGATCGTCTGGGTCAGGCGGGTGAAGGTGCCATTGTCGCTCTCCGCGTTGATCTCCTTGGCGTAGCGGCGCTGGAGGCGCTCGGCGGCGAGCTGGATCGGGGTCAGCGGGTTCTTGATCTCATGCGCGATGCGCCGGGCCACGTCGGACCATGCCGCGCGCCGCTGATCCAGCAATTGCTGGGTGATGTCGTCGAAGGTCAGGATATGGCCGGACACATCCGCCGCGACCTTCACCGCCAGCGTACGGATTTCCGAGCCGGAGCGGACCTGGATGATGTCGCCATTGCTGCCGCTGGCCAGCACCTCCGCCAGGTCGGGCGAAATTTCGGCGAGCGGTCGCTCCTCCGGCTCGCTGCCGTCGGGCAGCAGGATGGCGCGCGCGGAACTGTTGATAAGCTTGACGATGCCCGACTGGTCGACGGAGACGACTCCCGCCGTGACGCCGGTCAGCACCGCCTCGATGAAGGCGCGGCGACCGTCCAGCAGGCTGTTGGCGTTGACCAGCGCGCCGGTCTGCGCCTCCAGCCTCTGCGTCATCCGGTTGAACGCGCTGGACAATGTGCCGATCTCGTCCGGGGCATGGGGACCGGCGACGCGGGTGGACAGGTCGCCCGCCGTCACCCGCCGCGCCGCGTCCACCAGTTCGCCCACCGGGCTGACCACCCGGTCCGCCACCGCCAGCGCGACCCACACCGCAAAGCCGACCAGCGCCAGCGTCCCGCCGAACAGCGCAACGTTGAAGCGGAGCTGCAACTGGCGCGACTGTTTAGCGAAGATGTCATAATCGGCCAGCACCGTCTGCGCCCGCTCCATCTGGCTGAAGGCGGGCGCCTCCGCATCACGGTTGGCGTAGAGGAAGATGTTGGAGCCGGGATAGAGCAGGGTGACGGCCTCGATCAGGCGCGGCTTGGCCTGCACCACCACGGTTTCGCCGCGCCGCAGCCGCTCGACCATCGCAGGCGTGATGAGGTCGCCGGGCGGGCGGACATCCTCCACCGTGGCGGCGGTACGCATCACCCCGTCCTTGCCGATCTCGATGATCGACGACCCGTTCAGTTTTCGCGTGACGACCTGATAGATATAGCCTTCCGCAAAGGTTGGACTGCTGATCTTGGACTGGGTCAGATAATCGCGCAGGTCGCCCGCCATGGTGACGGTCTCGTCCCCCACTTCGCGCAAATTCTGCTGATAATAGCCGCGCGCCAGATCGCTGGCGTTCTGGAGCAGGGACCGGGCGTTTTCGGAGAACCAGAATTGCACGCCATATTGGAACAGCAGCGAGGCGAAGATCACCACCATCAGCGTCGGCACGCTGGCGATGATGGAGAACATCGCCACCAGCCGCACATGCAACCGCCCGTCGCCGCCGACGAGGCTGGCCGCCGCGCGCCGCTTTGCGATGCGCCGTCCGATCAGCACCAGCGTGGTGATCGCGGGCACGAGGTTGACGACAAGGAGGAGCGCCACGATCGGCGGAGTCAGCAGCTTGTCGCTGCTATGCTGCCCCGCGATCAGCCAATAGGTCAGGGACGCCGTGGTGACGAGCGCGAGGAACGTCCCCACCTCTGCCGCCAGCACGAGCCGCGCGCCATTCATCCGGCGAAGCACCGGGATGCGGTGGAGGAAGGCGGAATCTGTGTCCCGGTCGCCGTCAACGATCATCGTTGCATAATTATCACGCATGGCATCAGACACAAGCCAAAATGCCGATTTCATTACACATCCGGTCGCGGCAAATGTGCATCATAGCGTGTCCGGCGGTCTCCGGTCGTTCCTTTGGCGCGTTCGGGGGGCCGCGACCGGATCGCTGCGATCAACTTGTCGGGATCAGTTGGGCGCCCAGCCGCGATTGGGGCGCTGCACCGGGTCGATGTCATAGACGGTCAGCTTTTTGCGCAGCGTGTTGCGGTTGATGCCCAGCATCGCCGCCGCCTTGATCTGGTTGCCGTCCACCGCCGCCAGCGTTTCGGCCAGCAACACCGGCTCCACGCAGTCCAGCATCAGGTCGTACATGTTGGTCTGGCTCTTGCTCGCGCCGATGGTCAGATGTTCGCGCGTCCAGCGGCGCACTGCCTCCCGCAGGCTATCCTCCACCGCCGTTGCGCGCGGTTCGGACAGATTGTCGACCGACAGCACCTGCCGCAGCAGTTCCGGCCCGATCACCGTCTCGCGCGCCAGCACGGTCAATCGCTGCATCAGGTTCTTCAGCTCCCGCACATTACCCGGCCAGCTATACAGGCGCAGCAACGCGGTCGCATCGTCGGACAGCGCCTTGCGTGGCAGACCGTCCGCCACCGCCTGATCGAGGAAATGGCGGGCCAGCAGCGGCACATCGTCCGACCGGTCCCGCAGCGACGGCAGATGGATAGGCACGACGTTGAGGCGGTAATAGAGGTCTTCGCGGAACCGCCCCTCGGTCAGCAACGCGGGCAGATCCTGATTGGTCGCCGCGATGATGCGGACATCGACCCGGATCGGCCGGGTGCCGCCCACCGTCGTCACCTCCCCCGATTGCAGCACACGCAGCAGCCGGGTCTGCGCCTCCATCGGCATGTCGCCGATTTCGTCGAGGAAGAGCGTGCCGCCCTGCGCCTGTTCGAACTTGCCCGCCGTGCGGGTCGCCGCGCCGGTGAAGGCCCCCTTCTCATAGCCGAACAGTTCCGCCTCGATCAGTTCGCGCGGGATCGCACCCATGTTGATCGCGACGAAGGGACGTTCGCGGCGCGTGCCCAGATTATGGATCGCCTCCGCCACCAGTTCCTTGCCGGTGCCCGACTCGCCCAGCACAAGGATCGACAGGTCGTTGGAGATCACGCGCGCGATGGTGCGATACACCTCTTGCATGGCGGCGGAGCGGCCGATCAGGGGCAGGTCGTCGGTCGGCCGGTCGCCCGCCTGATCCGACAGCGCATGGCCCAGGCTGTGGCGCAGGGCGGCATCGACCGCCTGGCCCAGGTCGTTGAGGTCGAACGGCTTGGGCAGATATTCGAACGCCCCCTGCGCCGTCGCCCGCACCGCCGTGTCCAGCGTGTTCTGCGCCGACAGGATGATGACGCGCAGGGCCGGATGCTCCGCAATGATCGCGGCTATATCCTCCAGCCCGTCGCCATCGGGCAGCATGACGTCGCTGATGAGCAGTTCGGGCTGGAAATCCACGATCTGCGCCCGCCGTTCCGCGATGGAGCCGACGGTCTTGACCATATAGCCCTGCCGCTTCAGCGCCTCCGCAATGACGACGCATACCGCCTGATCGTCATCGACGACCAGAATCCGCCGTCCGCTCATCGCCGTCATCCATTCGCTCCCTTGGGCAACAACAGGCGGAACACGGTCATCGCCTTCCCCTTGCCCTTGTCGTTGATCCGCTCATATTGAACCAATCCGCCCATGTCCCGCACCAGCTTGTCGACCAGCGCCAGCCCAAGGCCCTGCCCTGTCCGCTTGGTGGTGATGAAGGGGTTGAACAGGACGTCGCGGATATTTTCCTTCACGCCGGGGCCGTTATCCATCACCTGAATTTCGATCGGCAGGGTGACGGGCGCGCGTGAGCCGGAGCGCATGATGGAAAAGCCATGCTTGAATGCCGTGGTGACGACGACGCGCGCGCCGGGCGTGTCCTGCACCGCCTCCACCGCATTTTTGAGCAGGTTTATCATCACCTGCACCAGCCGGTCGGCATCGACCAGCGCGTCGGGCAGCGACGGATCATACTGTCGGTCGAGCCGAACCCCGCTCCCGAACCCGGCCAGCGCCACATCGACCGCGCGGTCCAGCAGGGGATAGATATTCTGCGTCACCGCCTGCTGTTGCTGCTCCGTCGTGAAGCCCTGCATCCGGTCGATCAGGGAGGCGATGCGGTCCACCTCCGCCACGATCAGGCCGGTGAGCTGGTGATTGCCCTCCGCCAGTTCGCCCTGGATAAGTTGCGCCGCACCCCGGATGCCGGACAGCGGGTTCTTGATCTCATGCGCCAGCATCGCGGCCGCGCCCATCGCGGACATGGCCCCGCTGGGCGCGCGGCGAAAGCCGATGGCGTGGCTCTGGCTGTGGATATGCATGGCCAGCACCCGCCAGCCGGGCGCATCGGACAGCGGATTGATGAGGATGTCCATCTCCACCGCGTCGGACCGCCCGGCATAGAGGCGCACGTCATAGGCCGACAGCGGCTTGTCCGTGTGCCAGAAGCTGGGGTCCATCGCGGGATCGTCCAGCCGCAGAACGTCGGTCAACCGGCTGCCGATCAATGCGGAACGCGCCATGTTGAGCAGGCTCTCCGCGCGCGGGTTGGCGGATACGATCAGGTCGCCATCGTCGATGATGAGAGTGGCGACCGGGTGGGAGGAAAAGCCGTCCCGCACGCTCACCCCCTCGCCCGACACCAGACGGGCCACGCCCGGTCCGCCGGCTTGGCTCACGCCGCCGCGCGCGACAGGAAAGGGTCGTAGAAGCGGGCCAGCATGTCCAGCACCTCGGCGGAATCGGGCACGAAGTTGACCTTGTTGCGAAACTCCGCCGACCCGTTCAGCCCCTTGGTGTACCAGCCGATATGCTTGCGGGCCATGTTGACGCCGACCGTCTCGCCATAAAGCTCCAGCATGGCGCGATAATGTTCGACGATCAGATGATATTGCTCCTCCAGGTCGGGGTCTTCCCGGCGCTGTCCGGTCGCGAGATAGTGCATCACCTGCCCCAGCAGCCATGGTTTGCCATAGGCGCCCCGGCCGATCATCACGCCGTCCGCCCCGCTCTGCTCCAGCGCGGTGTCGACATCCTCGACGGTGCAGATGTCGCCGTTGACGATGACGGGCAGTGTCACCGCATCCTTGACCCCGCGCACAAAGGCCCAGTCGGCGGACCCCTTGTACATCTGGTTACGGGTGCGGCCATGGACGGTGATGAGCTTCGCGCCCAGATCCTCCGCGATATGGGCCAGTTCCGGGGCGTTCAGGCTGTCATGGCACCAGCCCATCCGCATCTTGACCGTCACCGGCACGGACACCGCCTCCACCGTCGCCTTGATGAGGCTGGCGGCCAGCGGCAGGTCGCGCATCAGGGCGGAGCCGGCGTCGCCGCTTGTCACCTTGCGCACCGGGCAGCCCATGTTGATGTCGATGATCGCCGCGCCCTTCTGCTCGGACAGCTTGGCCGCCTCCGCCATCTCGTGCGGTGCGCAGCCGACGAGCTGCATCGACACCGGCTCCTCCACCGGATCCCATGCCGCCTTCTGGATTGACTGGCGCGTCTCGCGGATCGCGGCGGGCGACGCGATCATCTCCGTCACGTTCAGGCCGGAGCCGTAGCGCCGCACCATCTTGCGAAACGGCAGGTCGGTCACGCCGGTCATCGGCGCCAGTATGACGGGTTCGGCAATGGTTACCGGACCGATGGAGATGGGAGAAAGACGCGCCATGGTTCAAAACTGCCTAAAAAACAGGCAGCCCTTTAGCGCGAAAGGCGCTGGCCGACAAGCATGGCCTCGGTTAAGGGCGCGCCATGGCGAACATGGGCACGACCATCACCACGACCACGACCATCACAGGGCTGACCGCCATCCTGCTGGCCGCCGGCAAGGGCGAGCGGGCGGGCGGCGGCGTTGCCAAGCAATATCGCACGCTGGGGCCGCAGAGCGTGCTGGCCCATGCCGTGCGGTCGCTGGCGCGGGCGGAGCGGATCATTGTCGTCGTCGGCGCGGATGCCCGCGAAGAGGCGGAGCAGGCCATCGGCGCGCCTCCCGCCTCCCTGACCTTCATCACCGGCGGCGCGACGCGGCAGGAGTCGGTGCGGCGCGCGCTGGATCATTCCGCCGCCCTGCCCTCGCCCCCCTCTCATATCATGGTGCATGACAGCGCCCGGCCTTTCGTGCCGGATGTGGTGTGGGACAGGCTCGTCGCGGCGCTGGCGGATGGGGCCGTCGCCGCCATGCCGGTGCTGCCGGTCGCCGATACGCTGGTGCGCGGGGCGGACGGGATCGCCGTCGACGTAGTGCCGCGCGACGCCCTCTATCGCGTGCAGACACCGCAGGCGTTCCGCTTCGATGCCCTGCTCGCCGCGCATGATCGCTGGCCCGCAGGGTCCGCCGCAACCGACGACGCCCAGATGGTCCGCGCCATCGGGCATGATGTGCGGCTGGTCGAGGGCGACCAGCGGCTGGAGAAGATCACCATGGCCGATGATTTCGCCCGTATCGCCGCGCTGAACGGTATCGACGGCCTGCCGGATATCCGCACCGGCACCGGCTATGACGTTCACCGGCTGGTGGAGGGCAAGCCGCTGTGGCTGTGCGGGGTGGAAATCGCCCACAGCCATGGCCTGTCCGGGCATAGCGATGCCGATGTGGCCATCCATGCGCTGGTCGACGCGATCCTCGGCGCGCTGGCGGAGGGCGACATCGGCCAGCATTTCCCGCCCAGCGACGAGCGATGGCGCGGCGCGGCGTCCTGGCAATTTCTTGAGTTCGCGCGGGATCGCGTCGCGGCACGTGGGGGACGCATCACCCATGTCGATGTCACCATCATCTGCGAGGCGCCCAAGGTCGGCCCGCACCGCGACGCCATGCGCGCCCGGCTGGCGGAGATACTGGCGATCGCCCCCGACCGGGTGAGCGTCAAGGCGACCACGACCGAAGGGCTGGGCTTCACCGGCCGCCGCGAAGGCATAGCCGCGCAGGCCGTCGCCACCGTGCTGCTGGGGGCTGAGGGATGAAACAGGTTCGAACGGCTGCCATGGTGCTGATGCTGGCGCTCACGCCCTGTGCCGCGATAGCGGCAACCCAGGGCGCGTGCATGACGGACGCAGAGGCGGAGGCACTGGTGCAATACGCCCTGCCCGACATCATCGACCAGTTGGGCGCCGCCTGCGCGACCAGCCTGCCCGCCACCGGCTATCTGACCCGCAACCGGGGCGATCTGATCGCACGCTACAGGCAGGCCGCGGCGCCCGCCCTGCCCACCGCGCGCCACGCTTTCGGCAAGATGACCGGGATCAAAGCCGCACAGATGAAGACTATGCAGGACGGGACACTGCGGGATCTGCTGGGTATAGGTATCGCGGAGGCGATCGGCGGCAATTTGAAGCCCAGGGATTGCACCACGGTCGACACGGTCGTGGAATTGACCGCTCCCCTTCCGCCGCAAAATATGGCTAAACTGATTGGCATGTTGCTGCGGGCGGGCAATAGCCCCGGCAAGACGGGGGCGGCTCGCCCGTCATCCTTTCGGCTGTGCGATGGTGAAGAAGGCAAGTGAACCCCATGGATACGATTTTGCCGCTGAACCTCGTGACGCTCGCCCGACGAGTGGTTGAGGAAAATGCCGCCATCGGCCGCCGCATCGCCGTGGCTGAAAGCTGCACCGGCGGTCTGGTTGCCGCCGCCCTCACCGAAATTCCGGGATCGTCGGACGTGGTGGAGATCGGCTTCGTCACCTACTCCAACGAGGCGAAGATGAGCGCGCTGGGCGTGAACGAGGATGTGCTGAGCACCTTCGGCGCGGTGTCCATCGCCACCGCCTGGGCCATGGCGCAGGGGGCGCTGCACAAGTCGGAGGCGGATGTCGCCGTCTCCATCACCGGCGTCGCCGGGCCGGGGGGCGGATCAGAGGCCAAGCCGGTGGGCACCGTCGTCTTTGCCCGCGCCGTGCGCGGCGAAGACCCGGACAAGGTGATCGCCCAGCAGAAATTGTTCGACGATAATGGCCGCGCCGGGGTGCGGCTTCAGGCGGCGCTGTGCGCGCTGGAACTGTTGCTGCCCGAACAAGCGGACTGAGGGTACTGAAAAATTATGGCCTCATCCTGTCGCCACGGATGTGATCCGGGGTTTGACCCTTCCTCAAGCCACGCGGTTGAAGAGGTAGCGTGATCCCGGATCAAGTCCGGGATGACGTACAGCGCGGATGACAGGGAATGTTCCGCCAAGACCGGGCCGTTCCCCTACGCCGCCGGCTCGCCATAGAGCGCCGCCGCCCGCGTCTCGAACGCGCCGATCATCTTGCGCAGCGCCTTGTCGAACATCTGCCCGGCCAGCATCTCGAACATCCGGTTCTTGAACGCGAAGTCGACGGTGAAGTCGACCAGCACGCCCCCCGCCCCGTCGCTGCGGAAATGCCAGTCGTTGGAGAGATGCTTGAGCGGCCCGTCGACATAATCGACATGCACCGAATCGGGTCGCACCTTGCGCACCCGCGACGTGAACGTCTCGCGTAGCCCCTTGAAGCCGACGATCATATCCGCGACCGTCTCCGTCGGACTGTCCGAACGGAGGCGCATCGCGCTTACCCAGGGCAGGAACTGCGGATAGGCGGCGACATCGGCAACCAGATCATACATCTGCTCCGGCGAATAGGGCAGATGCCGCGTCTCCTCATGCCGTGGCATGCTTGGCCATCACCTGCTTCGCCAGTTTCGCCTCGCGCGCCGCCCGCATCTGAGCGAAGTCGTCGCCCGCATGATAGCTGGACCGGGTCAGCGGGCTGGCCGCGACCTGGAGGAAGCCCTTGGCGCGCGCAACGGCGGCATAGGCCTTGAACCCGTCCGGCGGGATGAACTCGATCACCTTCGCATGTTTCGGCGTCGGCTGGAGATATTGGCCCATCGTCAGGAAGTCGATGTCGGCGCAGCGCATGTCGTCCATCACTTGATGGATCTCCAGCCGCTGCTCGCCCAGGCCCAGCATGACGCCGGACTTGGTGAAAATCGACGGGTCGAGCCGCTTGACCATCTCCAGCAGGCGCAGTGACGCATAATAGCGTGCGCCGGGACGGATGGTGGGATAGAGGCGGGGCACCGTTTCCAGATTATGGTTGTACACGTCGGGCCGGGCCGCGACGATCATCTCCACCGCCCGCTCATGCTTGTTGCGGAAATCGGGGGTCAGGATTTCGATGGTGGTGTTGGGCGTGGTGCGACGCAGCGCCTCGATCACCTTCACGAACTGGCCGGCGCCGCCATCGGGCAGGTCGTCCCGGTCGACGGAGGTGATGACGATATGCTCCAGTCCCATTTCGGCACAGGCGTCGGCGGTGTGCTGCGGCTCCATCGCGTCCACCGCGCGCGGCATACCGGTCTTGACGTTGCAAAAGGCACAGGCGCGGGTGCAGGTGTCGCCCAGGATCATGACGGTCGCATGCTTCTTGGTCCAGCATTCGCCGATAT
This sequence comes from Sphingobium sufflavum, assembly GCF_021403115.1. Classification (GTDB taxonomy): domain Bacteria; phylum Pseudomonadota; class Alphaproteobacteria; order Sphingomonadales; family Sphingomonadaceae; genus Sphingobium; species Sphingobium sufflavum. Next base: position 5,670 of record NZ_JAJSSH010000011.1, on the reverse strand, counting down.
TGGGGCAGGCCGCCTCCTCGCAGACGGTCGCCAGTCCCTTCTCCCGCATCAGCCGCTTGGTTTCGGCAAAGGCCGATCCGGCGGGCGCCTTGACCCTGATCCAGTCCGGCTTGCGCGGACGCTGGACGGTGGTGATCTGCGGGGCCATTTCGGGGGCGGCGTTCTGGGGCGGCTGAGTCATATAGCGCAAATAGCGATGATGGCGGCTTCTTGCCAGTCCGCAGATGATCGGGCATTGGCAATGGTATGACACGCTTCTCCGACATGCTCACCGGCTATGCCCGTTTCCGCTCCAACGCCTGGGTCGCCCAGCGGGACCGATGGGACGAACTGGCCGAAGGACAAAGCCCGCGCGTTCTCATCATCGCCTGTTCCGACAGCCGAGTCGACCCGGCCCAGATTTTCGACACCAATCCCGGTGAGATTTTCGTCGTGCGCAACGTGGCGGCTCTGGTCCCCCCGTTCGAGACGACGCCCGGCCATCATGGCGTGTCCGCCGCGCTGGAATTTGCGGTGCAGGTGCTGAAGGTCGATGAGATCGTCGTGATGGGCCATGGCCTGTGCGGCGGGTGCAAGGCCGCGCTGACGCAGGAATTGCGCGATGCTCCTCCGGGCCGGGGCGGCTTCATCGCCAACTGGATCGAGATGCTGGACGGCGCGCGTGAAACCGTGGTTGCGACCCATGGCGAGGATCAGGGACGCGACGCCCTGCGCGCGATGGAGCAGGAGGCGGTGAAGGTCAGCCTCGCCAACCTGCGCACCTTCCCCTGCGTGCAGGAGAAGGAAGCGGCGGGCACCTTGCGGCTGATCGGCACGCGTTTCGCCATCGCGGACGGCCTGCTCAATATCCTCGACGAGGAAACGGGCCAGTTCGCTCCCGCGTGACGGGCGACGACGCGGGGCCGCTGCCGGTCTTCGTCTATGGGACATTGCGACCGGGACAGCCAGGGTTCGACGAACTGAACCTCTCCGGGCGGGTCGACAGGATCGGCCCGGACCGGGTTGCGGGAACGCTGTACGACCTTGGCGATTATCCCGGCGCTCTCTTGCCAACCGCTCCCTTGCAAGGCACCGGCTGGATCGTCGGAGAACTGCTGATGCCGCGCGACGCGGATGTTCTCGCCCTGCTCGACGCCTTTGAATTATATGATCCGGCCAGCCCCGACGACTCCGAATATCTGCGCCTCCCGGTCATCACAGAGGGGCGGGTAAGCGCCTGGATCTACACCTATAATTTCCCGATCCACCCGTCGCGGGCCATCCCGTCCGGCGACTGGACCAACCGGCCCGCGCATCCCGGCCACGGCCCATCGGCTGGGTAACGATTTTCCTCAAGTCGGAACCGCCCCGTCTTTGGGCGCGTTTGATGCCGCCGAGCGGTTATCATGATTTGAGGAGTTTCCCATGCGTCACCCAACCCTGTTCGCCCCCGTCCTCGCGCTGTCGGCGCTGGCCCTTGCGCTCGGCAGTCCGGCCATCGGCGCGGGCAAAGCCGATCGCGCCCGTGCGGCGATCGCGGAAGCCAAGGGCAAGATCGGCGCCGCCGACGCCGCAGGCGCCACCACCGAATTGCCAGCCGAACAGGCGGAGGCCCGCGCCACGCTGAAAACGGCGGAGGAGCATCTCGCCGCCGGTCGCAAGGAGGAGGCCATCGCCACCGCCACCCGCGCCTCCCAGATCGCCGACGTGACCATCGGTGAGACGCAGAAGCGCAAGACAGCGGCGGCTTCCGCCAAGGCTGATGCAGAGCTTTCGGCCGACCTCGCCCGCCAGCAGGCGGCAGACGCCAGCGCCCGCGCACAGGACGCCACCTCGCGCGCCGCCAATGCCGAGCAGGCCGCCGCTGCCTCCGCCGCCGAAGCGGCCCGGTTGAGGGCGTCGCAGGCCGCACAGGCGACCACGACCACCGTCACGACCGAGAAGGTGACGACGCCGCGCGTGTCCGTCTCCACCACCGCCAAGCCCGCGGCGAAGAAGAAGGTCGTGCGTCGCAGCACCAGCAGCACGCCCGTCCGCGCCGCCGAAACCACGACCACCACGGTCACGACGCAGGCGAACCTCGCTAACTAACTGCGGCCAACTAACCACGACCAACCAACCGGAAGCGCCCCGGATATGAAAAGGCCGCCCGGCATCCACCGGGCGGCCTTTTTCAATGTCCATGGGTTGGGCCGGGGATGTCTCTCCCCTGCCCCGCCCGCCGAATCAGCGGGTCAGCTTCTTGTAGGCAAGTCGCGTCGGACGGTCGGCGGCATCGCCCAGACGGCGGCGCTTATCCTCTTCATACGCCTCGAAATTGCCTTCGAACCATTCGACATGGCTGTCGCCCTCAAAGGCGAGGATGTGCGTCGCGAGGCGATCGAGGAAGAAGCGGTCATGGCTGATGACCACGGCGCAACCCGCGAAATTCTCCAGAGCATCCTCCAGCGCGCGCAGCGTCTCGACGTCGAGGTCGTTGGTCGGTTCGTCGAGCAGCAGCACGTTGCCGCCCTGCTTCAGCATCTTGGCGAGGTGGACGCGGTTGCGTTCACCGCCTGATAGCTGGCCGACCTTCTTCTGCTGGTCCGGTCCCTTGAAGTTGAAGGCGCCGACATAGGCCCGCGTCTGGATCTCATGCTTGCCGATGGTCATCAGGTCATGACCGCCGGAGATTTCCTCCCAGACATTATGGTTGGGGTCGAGCGAATCGCGGCTCTGGTCGACATAGCCAAGCTGGACCGTGTCACCGACCTTGATGCTGCCCTCGTCCGGCTGCTCCTGCCCTGTGATGAGCTTGAACAGCGTGGACTTACCCGCGCCGTTCGGCCCGATCACGCCGACGATGCCGCCCGGCGGCAGCAGGAATTCGAGATTCTCGAACAACAGCTTGTCGCCATAGCTTTTCGACAGGCCATGCGCCTCGATCACCTGCCCGCCGAGGCGTTTGGGCGTCTGGATGACGATCTGGGCCTTGCCGGGCGCGCGATTTTCCTGCTTCTCGACCAGTTCGTCGAACGCCCGGATACGCGCCTTGGACTTGGTCTGGCGTGCCTTGGGCGACTGGCGAATCCACTCCAGCTCTTCCTTGATCGCCTTCTGGCGGCCCGCTTCCTCGCGCTCTTCCAGCTCCATCCGCTTGCCCTTGGCTTCCAGCCAGGCGGAATAATTGCCTTCGTACGGGATGCCCCGGCCGCGATCCAGTTCCAGCACCCAACCCACGACATTGTCGAGGAAGTAGCGGTCATGGGTCACGAGGATGACGTTGCCGGTGTAGTTGATGAGATGCTGTTCCAGCCACTGCACGCTTTCCGCGTCGAGATGGTTGGTTGGTTCGTCGAGCAGCAGGATGTCCGGCTTTTCCAGCAGCAGGCGGCACAGCGCGATACGGCGCTTTTCACCGCCGGACAGGCTCTCTACGCCCCAGTCGCCCGGCGGGCAGCGCAGCGCCTCCATGGCGATCTCCAGCTGATTGTCGAGCGTCCAGCCATCGACGGCGTCGATCTTCTCCTGAAGCTCGCCCATCTCGGTCATCAGCGCGTCGAAATCCACATCTTCCGGCGGGTCGCCCATGATCGCGCTGATCTCGTTGAAGCGGTCGACCAGATCGGCGACGGGGCGCACGCCGTCCTTCACATTCTCGATCACCGTCTTCGTGTTGTCGAGCTGCGGCTCCTGCGCCAGATAGCCGACGCGCAGGCCCTCGGCGGCCCATGCCTCGCCCTGAAAATCGGTATCCATGCCGGCAATGACCTTCATCAGGGTCGATTTACCCGCGCCGTTCACGCCGATGACGGCGATCTTCGTACCCGGCAGGAACTGAAGATGGATATTATTGAACACCGGCTTGTTGGCGCCGGGAAAGGTCTTGGTCAGACCTTTCATCACAAAGGAATACTGCACCGCCATTGGGTCTCGACTCCGGTCAGAATAGCTGTTCGAACGGGCCGCGCCCAGGGGCGGCGGCCGGTATGGCGCGGCTTCTAAACGAGCGTCGCGCGCAACGCAAACCGGGGCGTGAACAGGGGCGCAAAACCACCTCCCGTCCAGCGTTTCCGTGGAGCCGAAACGATCCGTCGCGCAGGGACAACGGTCCGCCGAGGAAATGCTGACCCATTCAGTTGATAAAAAAGCGTTGATTTGACCGATGCAGTCGTTATTTGGGGCCTCTCGTGCATGGGTTCTCCCATGTGCGGGGTTGTTGCTATGGGAGCCTACAAGATGAAGAAGATCGCTGTTGTTTTCGCCGCGACCGGCCTGCTGGCCCTCGCTGCGTGCGGTGAGAAGCCCGCTGCGGAGACGAACAACGCTGCCAACGAGGTCGTCATCAACGAGACCGAGAACGCTGCGAACGCGCTCGACAACGCTGCTTCGAACCTCTCGAACGCCGCCAACGCGACCGAGAACGCTGCTGCGAACGTCACCAACGCGCACTAATCTGCGCGCCTTTGGTGCAAGAATTCAGGGCGATCCCGCTTCGTGTGGGATCGCCCTTTTTCCTGTCCGCCATTCCACCTGAACACAGGTTGAACCGGCCCGTCTGAAGCAGGAAAGCGACCATGGCCCAGGGGAAAACTGTCCCATTTCGAGACATGGACTAAGCCAGTGATTTAGCGGATGCGCTGTACGGACGCGTCTTGCGGCTTACCGATGCGCCTTGCGGCTGATGCCGCTGCCATTTTGCCCATGCATGGCACCACATAGCCTGACGAGCGGCGGATCGCCCTATTCTACGCAACCCCACCGAACTATGGCTTCGATCCTGAACGCTGAACGGCGCTCGCAGCGCATCACTTTCAGGATAGCGACGCACACAGGCCGTGCATGGACGGCGACCGCGTCTTGCTCATCATCAAAAGGAAAGTGGTCGGGGAGACAGGATCCCCAAGTCATTATTTCCTGCCAGCCAAAAACCGCAGAAAACCGGGCCTGCCGCCATGCGAACCACCGCGACTGGCCGCATTTTGCACAGTGGATGGCACATTCGCAAGCACATTTCCGGGCACAGTCAAATGGGGCTCTGATGGAGAGATCAGATGGATGAAGGCCCGGACGAGCTTTCGCGATGACCGCTTCGCGCCATCTCCCGACATTCGACCAGCAACAGCGGCGCCCGGTAAGCCGACAGTCGCCTATGCCGAAGTGTGGGTTTTGGCGAAGCCGGTAAAATAGGCGCGTAGCGTAGGATCGGCAATCGGCGCTACGATGGCATTTACCTGTTCCTCCAGCGACGCCGACGCCACTGCTACTCCGCCTTGCTCAAATCCCATGGCCCACGATGGAAATGACCTCGTCGCGACCTCTTTGTCGTGCAGTTTGACCAATGCAAAATGACGCGGGTCACGCGTAATCCGCTCGTAGGTAGCGGTGACAGCCTGCTCGGGGCCTTCGAGAACCTGAAGAAAGCGACGGCCGCCGACCACCAGCAAGCCTGTCACGTCCGCAGCAGCATTCGCCTTGCGCGATCTAGTCAGCAGGGCATCCAACTCGGATGGGCGTAGGGGCGAGCGAGCCGTACTGATATAGAGAAGACGCTTCATCAAGGATCTCCGGGACCGTGGCTCCTGTGACCTGACCCCCTGATTTTCCTCCAGATACGATTAGAGTCCGGCCCATGGAAGGACGGACTGATGAAGCGGATACGGTTTACGGAAGAGCAGATTATCGGGGTTCTGCGGGAAGCTGAGGCAGGCG
>NZ_JAJSSH010000010.1 GCF_021403115.1 Sphingobium sufflavum | reverse complement strand
AAAACCATCGGTAGACTGTGCGCCATGGCGGAAAGCTGTCGGGCAGAAGCCGCCAAGGACATCCTGCCCGCAGCAAATAGAAAATAGCCTCGAAAATCTCGCGCATCGGCCAACGCCGTCGCCGTCCACATTGGCACGGAGCGGGCAAATACGGTTCGATCAAATACCATTCCGCGTCGGTAAGATCGCTTCCATAGCGAAGCTCTGCACGGCTATGATACGCGCGGGCGGTCGGGTTCCACATGATGGCTTCCAAGGTTGGTTTCGCAACCCCTCGGAATCATATCGGAACTTGATCGTCTACCGTTACGCCATCGTTCTGACACAGCCTCTGAGGCCGCCGGGACGCCAGTTAGCGGCCATCCAAGGTGCTTGAATGGCCGCTTATTTGGCTTCACTGCTCCGAAGCGGACTGTCGCGAATGTCCCAATGCAAGCCATTGAGCATAGACCAACGCCAGGCCACACATTGGTTTCAATGTTGCCATTAAATCGAGTTTTAGCGGTCCGCATGCGCTTTGCCCCTCCGAGAGACAAATGCCGCTAGGTTGCTGGCTCGAGTGGCCCTATTTCGACCACAGACAGGGCAATAAGCCAATGAAAAAAGAGGATTTTTTAGGCAAGAAGACAATGGTGGCCCAAAATGAGGGAATCGATAAACTATTGTTTTAATTGGATTTTTTTGAAATGGTGGGCCCGGCAGGAATCGAACCCGCAACCTAGCCGTTATGAGCGGCCAGCTCTAACCGTTGAGCTACAGGCCCCAACCATGCCGGGCGAGACGATCAGCGCCTCACCACGACAATCGGTTAGCGGAGGGTCATGCCGCTTGGCAAGAGCGTTCGTCCTTCGTGACGGCTCCCGTCGCCGCCAAAAAGTCACAAAGTCCCATGGGCAAGATCGAACGGCGCGCCAGATGGTCCAGCACCACGTCCCACCAACGATAAAAAACGTCGAGGTCCGCCGCTGTCCGCACATAGCCTGTATGGCCCGGCTCCAGCGTCGGAGAATGGAAGGAAAAGCTCAGGACCGGCACATCCTCCTCGATCAGCGAATCGATGGCTGCGACGCACTCGCGCGCCGATACGCCTTCCGGTGTCAGCGGAACGCGCGTGAACAGGCCCGCACGCGACAATGCGCCGCTTGCCTTGCCCCAACGGCTCGCAAGCCGGTGCAGCCTCTCGCCCGCACGCCCCAGATGGCCGGTGAAAGCGGTGGAGAGCGGCAGTTCGACCAGCCGATGGTCCGGTCCCAGCCGATAGGGACGCAGCGGCAGGCCCGAAAAATCCGGACCATGATGCGCGGAGTAATCGAACCGCGACCGGATCGAACAGTCCAACACGAACCCCGCCTCCAGCAGGCTCTGTGCCGTCGCATCGCCAATGCCATAGCGCCCTGCGCGATAGGCGAGAGGCCGCACGCCCAGCCGCTCCTCCATATAGGTGCATTGGGCGAGCAGCTTTGCCCGTTCCAGATCTGGCGGGAGATTGCCGGCAAAGCTGTTGCGCGGGTTCACCAGTTCCTCATGCGGCGGCGTGACCCAGGGGTGGAGGTGCGCGCCCACATCGGCGCTGCCGTCGGCCAACCATTCGCGCAGCAGCGCGACGGCCGCGTTGTTCTGGACGATGGGATAGTCGACCAGATAGACCGGGCGCACCCCAGCCGCCGCAAAATAGGCCTGCCCCCGTGCCAGCCCGTCCAGTGCCGTGACCTGCGTCGCGTCCCGGTCAAAGGGCGCGTCCCAGTCAAACTCTTCCTCTGTATCGACGAACAGCATGAAGCGGCGACCAAGCGCCTTGTCCCACGCCAGAAACTGGCTGTCTTCGGGCGGGGAGAGCAGGCTGTCGCGGGGTGTCATGCCCCCGTCATAGCGCGTTCGGCTTGCCAATTCCTTGCACGCCCGGCGATGGGATCAGTTCAGGACGAAACTTCCTGATCCACTATCGTTGCCGGGAGGGGCAGGACGAGCGCGAAATGGCCGGGATGAACGGCGAGCAGCCCCTTGTTCGCCTGCGCCAGCCGACGCACGAGGCGCAGGGCGAAGCCCACGCCCAGCACGGGGGCATCCATGTTGACCGCAACATGCTCGAACCCGGAATCGAACAGTTGGGCGTCGGACAGGTCGGCCATGGCCGCCGGGCGGTCGATCTCGATCGACAGTCGGTCCCGCTCCAGGCGGCACCGGGCGCCCAGAGTCTCCGTGCCGACGCAGCCGGTCAGCGCCCGCACGAAATGCACGATCATCCGTTCCGCAATCGTCGGCGCGACATCGACGGAGGGCAACGCCCCTGCCGGATCGAGGAGCAGCCTCTGCCGCCCCTCTTCATCGGGACCAAGCCGTGCTACCGCATCCGCGAGCAGGGCGGCGGCATCCGTGCCACCGGCGTCCGGAACGGCGGCCAGCCGGTCGTCGCGGTTGGCCATGTCGAGGTCGTCCAGAATATCGACCAGATTGCGCACGTCGGACACGATATTGCCCGCCATGGAGCGATATCTGTCGTTGACCGGTCCCAGAAATTGCGCCTCGATCAGCTCGGCAAAGCCCATGACGCCATGCAACGGGGTCCGCAGTTCATGGATGAGCTGGCGGAGCGAGGTTGCATCGCTGGTGACGTCGGCGCCGGTCGAATCTTGCGCGCCGGCAGCTACCTGTGGTGCGGCGATGAAGGGTGCGATGTCGGTGCGGCGGGCGCGGCGGGCGATGCCGCGATAGCCGGTGAAGCGCCCGCTTCGCTGGTCGAACAGCGGATCGCCATCGACAAGCCAGCATCCGGCCAGCAACCCCTGACCGATGGTCAGCCGACCTTCCCGGAAGGCGCCCCGACGACGGAAAGCGCCCAATATCTGGCCGTCCGGTCCGGTATTGCGGTCCAGCGAGGGTGTGGCGAGCCGATAGCCTGCCAGCGTCGCGGTCGGCGCACCGTGCAGGGTGCGGATGACACCGTCGGCATCGGTCAGGAAGGTGACGCTGCCGATGGCTTGTGTGGCCTCCGCGCTCCTGTCTTCCCCCCGCTCCTCGCCCCCGGCGAAGCGTCCGTGATCGGCCCGCGATGCTGCGGTGGCGACCGTGAGAGGATGCGGGTGGCCCCGCTCCTGCCGCTCGCTGGTGAAGCGTTCGATGCGATCGACGATGCGGCGGATCTGGCTTTGCTCGCCCATCGGCGGGAGGGTCGGGGCAGGCACCGACGGGGCGACGGGTGCAGGCCGGGCGGGTAGCTCAAATACCTCGGCCAGTTCCGCCATGGCGACAGGATCCGCTACATCGGTCGGTCCTGCCAAATCCGCCAGTTCGAGCACATCCGTCGCGCTCTCGTCCGCGTTCAGGCTGAGGTCGATCAGCGTCATGTCGGTCAGGCCAAAGGCATCGAGCGCCCGCCGCGCCTCAGCGCCCAGATCGCTACGTCGGCGCAGGATGCTGCGCGCCAGCGGCCCGGCTTCCGCGATGATCGACGGCCATTCGACATCCGCCAGTCGCGCCTTGCCCATCGCCGCCACCTGGACCGGCGCGTCGTCGGCCAGCAACAACCGGACAAGCCGGGGCGAGGTCAGCCTGTTGCCCAGTTCGCGCAGGGCAGCCAGCTTCTGCTCCCGCTCCACCTGCCCGCTGATCGAGCGCAGGGTCGTGGCGACAGGATCGAGGTCCGCCGCATCCCGACCGCTGCCCGGATCATATTGGGCCAGCAGGTCAACACATTGCCGCCACAGGATCGCGTTGGCCCATTGGCCTTCGCCGCGACCGGACAATATGGTCGGAATGAGATCGTTGAACCGCACGCATCGTCCTGAAAAAACACAGTCTATGAACCCGTCTTTAAGCAGGCATAATGGCGGGCGACCAGCCGCAAATTTCGGGACGTTGCATTGTGGGACAATTGAATGTCGCGAAATCATATTATAGGGACGACCCCTATATTTGGCAGGAAATTACACGACCATGAGCAGCCACGCCCTCGATGCGATCGACATGCAGCTTTTGGGGGCGTTGCAGCGTGACGGGCGCATGACCAATGTCGATCTTGCCCGCCATGTCGGCCTGACCGCCCCGCCCTGCCTGCGCCGAGTAAAGGCGCTGGAGGACCGCGGTATCATCCGCGCCTATCATGCGGAGATCGACCCGGCGGCGCTGGGCTATACCATCACCGTGTTCGCGATGGTCAGCCTACGCAGCCAGGCGGAAGCCGACCTGCGGGCGTTCGAAGACCATATCGCCACCCTGCCAGAGGTACGCGAATGCCATATGCTGAACGGCGAGATCGACTTCATCCTGAAGGTGGTGGCGCGCGACCTGCAAAGCTTTCAGCAGTTCCTCACCTCTCAACTCACCCCCGCGCCCAATGTCGCGAGCGTCAAGACATCGCTGACCATCCGCACGTCAAAGGCGCAGGTCGGCGTGCCCGTGGCAGGCAGCGAAGGTTAGGAAGCTACGCAGCCGCCCTGCCCCCTGCTCTCACCCTTTCACACAATAAAATGCCCGGCCAGACAGCGCCTGGCCGGGCATCTTCACAATAAATCGGGCATCACAGCCAGCGCAGACCTTCAGGCCGGATTGCGGACCAGCTTGCGATCGACCCACACGGTCCAGAAGCCCGCGACCGGTGCCCATGCACCGTCCTTCACCGTGGCCAACATCGCCTTGCCACCCTCCAGATCGCCGGACCGGGCCAGCGCGACGCCGAGCCGGGTCGTGGCGCGGTCGGCGTCGATGCCGCCCTTGGCCAAGGCCGCCCGATAGAGTTCCACTGCTGCCGGATAGGATGCCGCCGCGAACTGCGCATCGGCGGCGGCCAGCGCGGCTGTGCCCGTCGTGGTGGTCTTCGCCTTCGCGGTCAGCGCCGGTATCTCCGCCAGTGCCTTGGCGGCCTTGGGGCGCAGCGCGATCAACTCCTTCTGGAGCGCCGCGTCGATGGAATCGAGGCTCCCCGCCTTCAACCCAGTATCGAGCGCCGCCTTGCCTTCCGCCGCAGACCCCTTCTGGAGCGCGACGGAGGAATAGGCGAGCCAGTCCCGTTCGCTGGCCAGCGCATCGGTCGCCGCCATCAGGCGGTAGAGGTCGACGCTCTGGTCGGGCGCAGTGCCCGCTCCCGCGACATAGTTGATGATGCCGCTGCGCCAGTTGGGCGCGCTGGGATAGGCCGCTAGCTTCGCCTGCGTCCAGCGGGCGACCAGATCGAACCGCTTCGCCCGATAGGCAAGCGAAATGGACCGATCATACCAGCTTGCCGCAACCGGCTTGCCCGCCTTGGCTTGCAGGGCAAAGGCCTCGTCCAGCGCGGTCGTGCCGCCATTGGCGTCGTTGCGCAGGAATTTGGCATCGGCCAGCGCGATCTGGCTTTCAGTCGTGGCATAGCCCTGACCATTGGCATAATCGATCTGGGCGATGGCGTCCTTGCGGTCGCCCAGCATCGCCGAGAGGGTGCCCGCGATGGCGCGCAGGCGCGGGGCCTCCGCAGCCGTCGCCTGCCCTGAATCGAGGATGGTGGTCAGCGCCAGCCGCTGCGAGCGATAGTCGGCCCGCGCCACCGCCGCCTGCAACATCAACTGGCCCGCCGTATATTTCTCGAACGGCTGGTCGGCGGCGCTGACAAGGGCCTGCGCCCGTGACTGGGCGCCGTTGGTGTCGCCCTGTTGCAGGCTGGACTGGATGCCTTCCACGCTGGCGCGGAAGGCATCGTCCATCATATAGGGTGCGGCCAGCACCGGACCGGAAAGACCGGTCATGACCGTTGCGGCCATGACCAAAGCCTTTACGCCCAGCCGTCGATGGCTGTCCTGCATCCTCATTCCCTCTTCCTGTCCTGTCACGATGGGGTCATGCCGCCTTCGAGCTGAGCCACACCGACCATAGGTCGGCAATATCCTTGCGGATGCCCGGCGTCGTCACCGTGGCAAATGCTGCCTTGGCGCCCGCGACATCGCCCGACTTGAGCAGCGCGATGCCGAGACGGGTGTTCACCTCGTTCGCGTCGACGCCGCCCTTCTGGAGGGCCAGCCGATAGAGGGTGATGGCCTTGGCATAATTGCCATAGCCATAATAGGCGCTGGCCGTGGACGAGGCGAGGCGGCCATTGGCGGCCTTGGCGGCGGAAGCCTCCGACGCGGGCAGCGACGCCTTGTCGCTGGCGATGCCGTTCGACGCGACCTGATAGACGTCGGCCAACTGGCTCGCGCCCAGATTGCCCGATGCACGACCGCCCTCGATCACCGACTTGGCTTCGCCGAACAGGCCGCCCTTCATCGCGGCGTCGACATATTCGCCATAGCTATAGGCCTCCTTGAGCGCGCCAGTCGCCTGCATGAGGCGCAGCAGGTCGAGGTTCTCGTCCCGCGTCATCGTCTTGTGCCCATCCTGATAGGTGCGCAGCGCGATCCGCCAGTTCTCCGGCTTGGGATCGGTCTTGAGCGCCTGGCTGGACCAGAAGGCCGCGTCGGGCGCGGACGCCAGCGCGGACATCTGGAAACCGCGCGTATACCATCCACCCTCGACCGGCTGACCGGCTGCGGCCTGCACCTCGATCGCCTTCTTCAGAGCACCGAGACCCTGGATGGCGAGTTGCTTGCCCGCCGGGTTCAACTGGTTGCCAGCGACATTCTGGTACGCCTTGCCGAAATAGGTCTCCGCCAGCATCACATGCGCGGACGAACCGGGATAACCGGCGGTGATCGAGTCGTTGAAATATTTGACCGCAGGATCATAATCCTTGGCCTTGAGCGCGAACTGCCCGGCAAAGAAGCTGAACTTGGCGACATCGGCCTGACCGGCCTTGCCGCTCGCCAGCATCTGCTCGATGCCCTTGCGCTGCGTCGCCTCATTCTGCTGGCCAAGGCCCAGGTTCAGCCAGAGCGAACCGGTAAGATATTTGTCGTCGGGCGTGGTCGCGGCCGCTTCCGCAGCGGTAATCTGCGTCTGGGCGGTGGCGAAATCCTTTGCCTTCAGCGCCTTGTCCGCCTCGACATAGACTTTCACGAAGGCCGGGCTAGGCTTGAGCGACGGCGCGGCGGCCTGCTCTTCCTTCTTTGCGGCATTGGCAGGGGCGGCCAGCAGGACCGCGCCACCGAGCGGCACCATCAGCCCAAGGGCCAGGGCAGACTTCAAACGCATCAGGCATCTCCAATCAATTGCATCACTTATCAGCGTGCCGCGATGGTAACGGACCTAGGGAAGGCCGCGTGAACGGCGTTTGAACGCGGCTATAATGGTCATGTTCCCCAATGTCATGGGGGACATGACACCGCGCCCCGCAGAGCATGCACTTAAGGGGTACATGCACCGCTGACGCTTTTGGCTAGCATTGGCAGGACCGTCGCACTAGGGCTTTTCTGAGCCGGACATATTTCTGAAAAGCAAGAAGAGTAGAGCCTTGAGCGACACCGTTGCCCTCGCCGATCCATCGGACATCAGCCCCATCAACATCGTCGATGAGATGAAGTCGAGCTATCTCGACTACGCCATGTCGGTGATCGTTGCCCGCGCGTTGCCGGATGTGCGCGACGGCCTAAAGCCCGTGCACCGCCGCATCCTGTACGGCGCGCATGAAATGAACTTCACCTGGAACCGGCCATACCGCAAATCGGCGCGTATCGTCGGTGACGTGATGGGTAAATATCATCCGCACGGCGACAGTTCCATCTATGACGCGCTGGCGCGCATGACCCAGGACTGGTCGCTGCGCGTGCCGCTGATGGATGGTCAGGGCAACTTCGGCTCCATGGACCCCGACGCACCGGCGGCGATGCGCTATACCGAGGCGCGTCTGGCCAAGGTCACGTCAGTCGGCCTGCTCGACGACATCGACAAGGATACGGTCAACTTCACGCCCAACTATGACGGGTCGGAGAGCGAGCCGCAGGTTCTGCCCGCACGCTTCCCCAACCTGCTGGTCAATGGCGCGGGCGGCATCGCGGTGGGCATGGCGACCAACATCCCGCCACACAATCTTGGCGAAGTGCTGCGCGCCTGCAAGGCGTATATGGACAATGGCGCCATCACCATCGAGGAATTGATGGAGATCGTGCCCGCGCCCGATTTCCCGACCGGCGCGCTGATCCTGGGTCAGGGCGGCGCACGCAACGCCTATCACACCGGGCGCGGCTCCGTCATTATGCGCTCGCGCCATGTGATCGAGAAAGCCCGCGGCGACCGCGAATCCATCGTACTGACCGAAATCCCCTTCCAGGTCGGCAAGTCCGGTCTGGTGGAGAAGATCGCGGAGGCCGCCAAGGACCGCCGGATCGAGGGCATCTCCGACATTCGCGACGAGTCGAACCGCGACGGCGTCCGCATCGTCATCGAACTGAAGCGCGACGCCACGCCGGAAGTGGTGCTGAACCAGTTGTGGCGGCACACCCCGGCGCAGTCGAGCTTCCCCGCCAACATGCTGGCGATTCGCAGCGGCCGCCCCGAACTGCTCAACCTGCGCGACATCATCGAGGCGTTCGTCCGCTTCCGTGAAGAGGTCATCACCCGCCGCACCAAGTTCGAACTGGCCAAGGCCCGCGAGCGCGCCCACATCTTGCTGGGCCTCGTCATCGCCGTCGCCAATCTGGACGAGGTGGTGAAGATCATCCGGGGTTCGTCCAGCCCGGCGGAAGCGCGCGAGCGGTTGATGGCGCGCGAATGGGATGCGAGCGAGATCGCCCCCTATGTGCGCTTGATCGAAGCGGATGAGGCGACCATCGCGGGCGGCATCTACAAGCTGACTGAGGTTCAGGTTCGCGCCATCCTCGATCTGCGCCTGCATCGCCTGACCGCACTGGGCCGGGACGAGATCGGTGGCGAGTTGTCGGAACTGGCCACCGCCATCGAGGGTTTCCTCGCGATCCTGGGCAGCCGCGTGCGCCTGTTCGAGATCATGCGCGAGGAATTCGACGCGATCGAGAACGAGTTCGCCACCCCCCGCAAATCCACCATCGCCCCTGCCGCCGACGGCATCGAGGACGAGGATCTGATCGAGCGCGAGGACATGGTCGTCACCGTGACCATGGCCGGCTATATCAAGCGCACCACGCTCGACAGTTTCCGCGCGCAGAACCGCGGTGGCAAGGGCCGCGCAGGCATGGCGACCAAGGATGAGGATGTCGTGACGGAGATGTTCGTCACCTCCACCCACAATCCGGTCCTGTTCTTCTCCACCCATGGCAAGGTTTACCGCCTGAAGGTCTGGCGCCTGCCCGAAGGTGGCCCCGCCACGCGCGGGCGGCCGATGGTCAACATCCTGCCGCTGGCGGAGGGAGAAACCATCCAGACCGTCCTTGCCCTGCCGCAGGATGAGGCGGAGTGGAAAGACCTGCACGTCATGTTCGCCACGGCCAAGGGCAATGTCCGCCGCAACAGCATGGACGCCTTCGCCAACATCCCGTCGAACGGCAAGATCGCCATGAAGTTCGAGGGCGACGACGCGGACGACAGGTTGATCAGCGTGGCCCTGCTCAGCCATGAGGACGATGTATTGCTCGCGACCCGCAAGGGCCGGGCGATCCGCTTCCAGGCCGACGATGTGCGCGAGTTCCAGAGCCGCAACTCGACCGGCGTGCGCGGCATGAGCCTGAAGGACGGGGACGAGGTCATCTCCCTCTCCATCCTTCACCGCATCGGAACCACGTCGGAAGAGCGCGAGGATTATCTGCGCTTCGCCCCTTGGAAGCCCGACCGCGAAGGCGAACCCTCGCTGGAGGCGGAGCGTTTCGACGACATGGTCAAGCGCGAGGAGTTCATCCTCACCATCTGCGCCAATGGCTATGGCAAGCTGTCGTCCGCCTATGAATATCGGCGTACCAATCGCGGTGGTCAGGGCATCACGAACATCGACAATATCGCCCGCAACGGCCTTGTCGTCGGCTCCTTCCCCGCGACGCGCGGCGACCAGTTGATGCTGGTGACGGATCAGGCGAAGCTCATCCGCATAGGACTGGACAGCCTGCGCGTGATCGGCCGCGGATCGGCGGGCGTGCGCCTGTTCGACGTGGCTGATAATGAGCATGTGGTGAGCGCCGCCAAGATCGGCGAGAGCAGCGAAGACGACGCCGAAGTCGTCACGGAAAGCAAAGCGACGTCCGAAGGCGGTGCTACGGCTGGGGACAGCGAAGGCTGATGCATATCCTCCCCTTCACCGGGCCTTGGCGTCGGGGTGAAGGGGAAGAGCTATGATCTGTTCCGGTCACTCCGGCTAATGTTGCGGGCCGGGGTCCGCCACGAAACAGGACAGACTCTCTGTGCATGGCCACAGACCATCACGCACTGCGCGTCTGTCACTCCCCCATCAGGCCCCGCACATGGAGGGCCAGTTCCACCGTCGCGTCATGGCAATCGGCAAAGGGCATGCCGAACGCCGGTCGGTCGAAATATTCTATCGTCAGCGCCCCATCATAACCAATAGCGTCGAGCCGCCCCAGCACCGCCGCAAAATCGACCGCCCCTGCCGGATCATCAAGGCGCAACTGCGGTTGCCCGCCGCCACCCTGCCGTAACTGGACATGGGCAGCATGCTCCAGCAGGATCAGCGGATCCTCCCCCCAGCCCGCGACATGCCCGGTATCGACAGCCAGCCGCAGCCCCGGCACCGCCGCCAGCATCGCGCGCACGCTCGCGATACTATCCACCACACTCCCGGCCAGAGGTTCCAGCAGACAGCCCGGCGCCGCGCGAAACGCCGCCACACAAGCGTCCCATTGCCCCTCGCCCTGCGCAAAGGCCGGACACATGGTCCATCCCGCGACCGGGATCGGCGCAGCGATGGCGATGCCGATGGGCAGCGCCAGCGTCGCCGGGTCCACGCCCAGCATCACATCAACATGATCGAACCCCAATGCCCGCGCCCGCACTGACGCCGCGCCCGGACCGTCCGGCTCGAACGGATGGCAGGTGGTGCCCAGCCTGTGTCGTCCCATCACCCGCTCCCTCCGTTGCCGCTAAAGCAGCACATGCACCTTGCTCTCCGCATTGGGACCGCGCAGTTTTTCGAACATGGCGGGCATTGCGGACAGAGGAATATCGTTGCTGATCAGCGCCTTTGGGTCGGCATGTCCCTTGTCCATCTGATCCGCGACATAGAGGAAATCGCGCATCGCATAGCCTACGACAAACTGCATGGTCGCGCATTTATAGGACGCCATGGCGGGCATCACAGGATCGGGACTGGTGCAGAAGCCCAGCGAGACTATCCGCCCAAACAACCCGACATGGCTCAGCGCCTTACCCAACATGCCCGGACTGCCGACACACTCATAAACCAGAACGGGCGGGCCACCCAACGCCTCTGCCACCGCGCCGACCTCCCCATCGCCATAGGGGATGAAGGCGTCTGCCCCCATGTGCAGCGACAGGTCGCGTCGCCGCTCCGACCGGGACATGGCGACGATGCGCCCCGCGCCCAGCCGTCGCGCCCAATAGATGGCATAGAGGGCCACCGTGCCGCCGCCCAGCACCAGCACACGGTCGCCGGGCGTGATGCGCGACAGGCGCACGCCATAGAGGCTGATCGCCATAGGCTCGATCAGCGCCCCGTCGGCCAGTGACAGCGTGTCGGGTAGCTTTACCGCCACGCGGGCGGGCACCCGCGCCAGTTCAGCAAAGCCCTGCGTCACCCCGCCCTGATGACGGCACAGCACATGATTGCCATGGGCGCCACTGCACGGATCGCAACTCAGCGACGGCAGCACCGCGATCCTGTCACCGACACGATACCCCTCCACATCGCGGCCCAGCGCCACAACCTCGCCCGCATATTCATGGCCGAACTGGCCGGGACCATAGTCCCACGCCTCCCCTTTGGTCATCGACAGGTCGGTCCCGCAGATGCCGCAGCGATGGACCCGGATCAGCAATTCGCCGGGGCTGGGTTCAGGATCGGGAAAATTCTCGATGAGGATGGGCCTACCCTGCCCCGGATACCAGGCCCCCTTCATGCTGTCTTTCCTTCCCGCAGGCCGAACCGTTCGACATAATCGCCGAACCGCTCCCGGATCGCTCCCTCCGTCAGGCCGAAATCCCCGACGGAATAGCGATGTGCGCCATGGGCGGATTCCGGGTCGGCGGCGATGCGCTCGGCCATGGCGGCGCGGACAGGCTCCGACAGGTCCAACCCGGCAAAGCCATAGATGCGGTCGATGACCGTCATCGGGTCGCGGTGAAGGTCGCCTTGCACCACATCGAGGATCTGCGCACCATGGGTCGCCCTCACCGCCTCCGACCGGCGGATGGCCCGCGCCCATTTCTCGGTCTCGCGCATGCCCATGATCGGTGCGCGCAACGCCGCCGGGCTATCCTCCATCAGCGCATGGCCGCGCATCAGCAGCGAGCAAAGCGAAGGCACCGCCTTGGCCGGGTCGCGGTGGGTCAGCACCACCTTCGCGTCGGGGAAGATGGCAAAGACGATGTCCAGATTGTCGACATGGCCGGGATTCTTGAGCAGCCACCTCTTGTCTGGCGCATCCGCCCCGATCAACTGATACAGGCTGCGCAACCATCGGTAGGAGGCCAATTCGCTCTGATTCTGCCACCACAGGTCATAGCTGGGCGCGGACCATCCGCAATTCCACAGGTTGGAGACGAAACCCTGCCGCAGCAGTCCCAGGCACTCGTCCACCTCCTCCGACGCCATGGCATGGGCGGCAAACTTGTCCGGCGTCGCGGCATAGCGTTCCGCCAGCCGGGCGACGGCATCCTGAAACAGCGGGTTCGCGTCCCATGTGTCGCGCGGCGGACGCACCATGGGGGAGTCCATCAGCCAGCCCTGCAAACCCTGAAACTGCGGGTCGACCGCCATCAACTTGTGCAGCGCGGTCGTGCCGGTGCGGGGGATACCGGTGATGATGACCGGCGCCAGCATCGGTACCGCGTCAAAGCCGGGCCGTTCCTTCATCGCCCGTACGGCGTGGGCGCGGGCCGCCAGTGTGTTCACCACCGATCCCCACGCTATGGCTCGCCCTCGCTCCGTAAAACTGGGATCATAGTCCATGGAGAGTAGCAGGATCCGCAGCCCCTCCTGATAATCGTCCGGCCCGAAATCGTCGGCCCCATATTTGGCAGCGGCCAGTTCGTGCGCCAGGTCCGCCGCCCGTGCGAAACGGGTAGGCGGTGCTATTCTGTCTTCCAGTCCCTGCATGGCGATTACCAGCGGCGGCGGCGCTGGCAGGCTCGGACGCGGCGGCGCAGTTCGTCCGCCCGCTCCTCCGCCGTCACGACCGGCGTGTCCGGCGGCAGATGGTCGCGCAGCGCCGCCAGCTTGACCCGCGTGATGGTGGGCAGGGGCTCGCTGTCACAATCATACCAGCGGCCATAGATTCCGCCCTCCTTATACCCTGCCGGGTCCAGCCAGTTCGGCACGCCGGGATCGGTCAGGGAGATGATGGCGCGGAACTTCCCATCCGACGACACTGTCGCCATCGCGCCATTGGTGCTGCTGGTGCGGTAGACATATTCGAGCGCGTTGAAATAGGGATCGTTGAGCTGGATATTCCAATACGGCGCATGGCCTGGAATCTCCGTCTCGATCACCAGCGCCTCATCCTCCTCAAACTGGAAACAGGCGGGCCAATACACCTGCTTGGCCAGCGCACCCTTCATGCGGATCGGCTGAAAGACATTGAAGCCCACCGCATCCTTCACCGCATTTTGCAACCGGTAATAGCTTTTGGTCTTACGCATCGGAAATTTCGCCATTTCCTGAATACGCGCCACGATGTCCGCCTGCGTCAGCCGTGGCTTGGGACCGACCGGGTCCAGACATTCGATGGACAGCACCGGGTCCACTTCCCGCTCCCAGTCATACATGCGAAAGCGGGTAAACAGGCCCGTCGCCTCCGGGTGTATCGGCGCCCAATTGCCGTGATGCCCGGCAGGACGCTCTGCACTGAAGAGTATCTCGAAATCGCCATTGGGTTCGAATACGATGTCGGCATCGTCAATCTCGTTATGACCGCCGATCATGCTGATATCGTCCACCATGCCCGACATGTGCCGCTGGCTGGTGAAGCTCAAGATATGCACCGTTCCCCGGTTGCCGCTGACCCGATAGCTGAGATCGCCCCGGATCGGGCTGTAGGTGTAGATATCGTCCGGGTTGGGTTGCAACGTGTAGACCGGGTTCCACAACGGCGACCAGTCGGGATGCTCCGGCGTGGCATGGAAATAGGCGAAATAGCTGTAGGAGAAACTCGCCATCGTCTGGCGGTACACGTCCGCCCGATAGGTGGGATCGTCCGGGTGCCAGGTGTTGGCCAACTCGCCGACCGCCCCCTCCAGATCGGTGAGATATTCCAAGATCGTAGGACCGATGCCGCTCATGCCAATGCCTCGCCAAATCGTGAAACCGCTGAGGGGCAACCAGGCACTGCCGCGCCGACTACATCCTCTTTGCGTGAAGAACACACCAGCCTGCCCGGCCGACTCATATGATAGTATTCACTATCTTTATTGCTGGCAAGTCCCATGGAACGCCCATCATAGATCGGCGATGCCACCCATATCGGGGCCGCCAGCCACCGCCAAAGTCTCCCCGCTGATATAGGATGCGGCGTCGCTGGCCAGGAAGACGATGGCCGCCGCTACCTCCTCCGGCGTCCCCGCACGGCACAACGGGACGGAAGGTACGCCTGCCGCCATGTCGATCCCCGCCTCATCCCACGCCGCCCGCGCCAGTTCGGTCGCGATCATGCCGGGTGCGACGCAGTTGCAGCGTATACCATATCGCCCCCACTCGGCGGCGGTGACGCGGGTGAACATCTGGAGCGCCGCCTTGGACGCGGCATAATGCGCCCCGCCCTTCACCCCATGCACCCCCGCCATGGACGAGATATTGACGATAACACCTGATTTTTGCGTGATAAAATGCCGACCTACTTCGCGCGTCGCAAAATAGGCGGCGGTGGCGTTCAGATCGAAACTCCGCTCCCACAGTTTCGTCGAAATCTCGGTCAGCGGAATCATGCGCGTGCCGCCTGCATTGTTGACGAGGATGTCGACACGCCCCAGCCTCGCCACGCAGGCCTCCACCAGCGCGACGACCTGTTCCTCCTCCCGCACATCGGTCGGCACGGCGATGCATCGTCGGCCCGTGGCATCCGCAATGGCCTTCGCGGCCTCCCCCAGCGGCGCCGCGCTGCGGCTGGCGATCGCCACATCTGCGCCCATTTGAGTCAACAGCAACGCGGTCGCCCGACCGATCCCGGTTCCGCCCCCGGTCACGATGGCGACACGGCCGCTCATGTCCATGCCCGGCACCATCATTCGGCACGCTGCGGAGTCTTGCGCATCCTCATCCTCCTCGCCGGACCGCCATCGCGGACTCGATCCACAAGATAGTATGCGCTATCAGTAAGACCGACAAGCGACAGCAAGGGAAAGCACCACCTCATGACTTCGACCAGCGACGCGTCCGTCCGCCGCAAAAGACGAACGCCGGAGGAGATCATGGACCGCATCACCCGCGCGGCGGAGGAGGAATTCACCCAGTCCGGCTTCTCCGGCGCGACCACTGCCGCCATTGCCCGGCGCGCCGATGTAACGGAGGCGCAGCTCTTTCGCTATTTCGCGTCCAAGGCCGACCTGTTCCGGGAGGCGATCTTCACGCCCCTCAACCGGCACTTCACCGATTTCCTGGCTACCCAGATCGCGAGCGCCGATGATCGCGCCACGATGCGGGAGAGCGCGCACCGCTACATCACGGAATTGCAGGAGTTTTTGACCGGCCACAGCCGCATGCTGCTCTCGTTGGTGGTGGCGCAGACCTATGCGCCGGGGTCGATGCAGGGGGTCAGCGAGATCGACAGCCTGACCGCCTATTTCGACCGGGGCGCAGCGACCATGAAACGCAGGCTGGGCGCGGAAGAGATACGGGTCGCGCCAAAGCTGATGGTCCGCGTATCCTTCGCGGCGGTGCTGGCCTGCGTGATGTTCCGCGACTGGATGTTCCCGCCCGGCCTTGCGGATGAAGCCGCCATCAACGAAGCCATCGTCGATTTCGTGCTCGACGGGATCAGCGCCAATGGTGGAGCCTATCGCTGAGATTAGCCCGCCATCTTATTGGTCTAGCTTATGAAATGGGAAAATCCTGCTACAGATAGGGAAGAGGCAAGGCAGAGCAGATGATAGGAAAATGGCCAGATGACGCCCTAGCATCATCTGGCCATTTTCCATTTTTCCAGCCCTTTGGCGGGGCAACCCCTTAACGGGGGAGGTCGGTCTTGCCCATCAGGTGTAGGTCGACCGCGCGGGCGCACTGGCGGCCCTCACGGATCGCCCAGACAACCAGGCTCTGACCGCGACGCATGTCGCCGCAGGTGAAGATGCCTTCCTGGCTGGTGGTATAGTCGGTCATGTTGGCCGCGACATTGCCGCGCGCGTCCAGCGCGACATTCGCCTGCTCGATCAGGCCGGTCTGGATCGGACCGACAAAGCCCATGGCCAGCAGCACCAGATCCGCCTTCAGCGTGAATTCGCTGCCGGGTACTTCCTGCATCTTGCCGCCGACCCATTCGACGCGCGCACATTCCAGGCCGGTGAGCTGGCCGTTCACGCCGATGGCCCGCTTGGTCACGACCGCGAAATCGCGCTCGGCGCCTTCTTCATGACTGGAGGATGTCCGCAGCTTGAGCGGCCAGTGCGGCCAGCTTGCGGCCTTATCTTCCTTCAGCGGCGGCTTGGGCATGATCTCCAACTGGGTCACGGATGCCGCACCATGGCGGTTGGACGTGCCCACGCAGTCTGAGCCGGTGTCGCCGCCACCGATGACGACGACATGCTTGCCCTTGGCCGAGATGGTGCCACGCGGTGCCGCGCGCAGCTCCTCATCGCCTGCATTGCGCTTGTTCTGCTGGGTCAGGAACTCCATCGCAAAGCGAACGCCGGTCAGCTCATAGCCGGGGATTTCCAGCGGGCGCGGCTTTTCTGCGCCACCCGACAGGACCACCGCGTCGAAATTCTCGCGCAGCGAATCCACCGACACCTGAACGCCGACCTCCACGCTGGTTTTGAAGCTCACACCCTCCGCTTCCATCTGGACCAGACGGCGGTTGATGAGATGCTTCTCCAGCTTGAAGTCGGGGATGCCATAGCGGAGCAGGCCGCCCATCCGGTCGTTCTTTTCGAACAGGGTCACGCTATGCCCCGCGCGCGCCAACTGCTGCGCACAGGCCATGCCCGCCGGGCCGGACCCGACGACGGCGATGGACTTGCCGGTCTTCACCCGCGCCTGCTGCGGCACGACCCAGCCTTCGTCGAAGCCCTTGTCGATGATCGCACATTCGATCGACTTGATCGTGACTGGCGTATCCTCGATGTTCAGCGTGCACGCCGCCTCGCACGGGGCGGGACAGATGCGGCCGGTAAACTCCGGGAAGTTGTTCGTGCTGTGAAGCACTTCCAGCGCGTTCTTCCAGTCATCCTCATAAACCAGATTGTTCCAGTCGGGGATGATATTGTTCACCGGACAGCCATTATGGCAGAACGGAATTCCGCAGTTCATGCACCGCGCCGCCTGATCCTTCAGGGCCGGTTCGGTCAGCGGAACGACGAACTCGTTCCAGTTCTTCAGCCGGTCCTCGGCCGGGAGATAGGTGCGCTCCTTGCGCTCGATCTCCAGGAAACCCGTAGCTTTTCCCACTACTTATACTCCGATCATTCAGCCGCGATGGTCGCGGTGGCGAGGCGCTCGGCCTCTTGATTCTGCAAGGCGCGGCGATAGTCGCGCGGCATGACCTTGACGAACTTGCCCAGCGTGGCCTGCCAGTCGTCCAGCAGGGCGCGCGCTCGCACGCTGCCGCTGTACAGATGGTGCCGCTCCAGCAGGATACGCAGGCGTTCCGCGTCGTGGCGCAGCATGTCGCCCATGCCATTGTTGTTCACGCCATTGGACCGCTGCGTTGGGCGGCCAGAGCCGTCCTCCTCGTCACGGGCCGCGTCGATCGTCTCGACATCGACCATGGCGAGGTTGCAGCGTTCACGGAACAGGCCATCCTCGTCATAGACATAGGCGATGCCGCCCGACATGCCTGCCGCGAAATTGCGGCCGGTCATGCCCAGCACCGTCACCACGCCGCCGGTCATATATTCGCAGCCATGATCGCCGGTGCCCTCGACCACCGCGACCGCGCCCGAATTGCGGACCGCGAACCGCTCGCCGCCGACGCCATTGAAATAGGCCTCGCCCGCGATGGCGCCGAACAGGACCGTATTGCCGACGATGATGTTCGCTGACGGATCACGTTCCACATTCACCGGGGGACGCACAATCACGCGGCCACCCGACAGCCCCTTGCCGACATAGTCATTGGCGTCGCCGGTCAGTTCCAGCGTGACGCCATGCGCCAGGAACGCACCGAAGCTCTGCCCTGCAACACCCTGCAAACGCACGGTAATGCTGTTGTCGGGCAGGCCGGCATGGCCATAACGCTTGGCAACTTCACCGGAAAGCATCGCGCCCACGGTGCGGTTGATGTTCACCACCTTGCGCTCGATCTGCACCGGCGCACCATTGTCGAGTGCGGGCAGGGCCGCCGCGATCAGCTCATTATCGAGCGCATGCTCCAGCCCATGATCCTGCGTTCCCGTATTATACAGGCTGTTACCGAACGCTGGCGGCGCTTGATAGAGCAGCTTGGTCAGGTCGACGCCATGCGCCTTCCAATGGGTGATCGCCTTCTTCATGTCGACCCGGTCGACCCGGCCCACCATCTCCTCCAGCGTGCGGAAGCCCATCTCCGCCATGATCTGGCGCAGTTCCTCGGCAACGAAGAAGAAATAGTTGATGACATGTTCCGGCTGGCCGGTGAAGCGCGCGCGCAGGACCGGGTCCTGGGTCGCCACGCCGACCGGGCAAGTGTTCAGATGGCATTTGCGCATCATGATACAACCCGCTGCAATCAAAGGTGCCGTGGCAAAGCCAAACTCCTCCGCGCCCAGCAGAGCGCCGATCGCCACGTCGCGGCCGGTCCGCAGGCCGCCATCGACCTGCACCACGATGCGCGAGCGCAGACCGTTGAGCAGCAGCGTCTGCTGCGTCTCCGCCAGGCCGATCTCCCACGGGCTGCCCGCGTGGGTCAGCGAGGTCAGCGGGGATGCACCCGTGCCGCCTTCATAACCCGAAATGGTAACATGGTCCGCCCGCGCCTTCGACACGCCCGCCGCGACCGTACCCACGCCCACTTCGGACACGAGCTTCACGGAGATGCGCGCGCCGGTGTTGACGTTCTTCAGGTCGTGGATAAGTTGCGCCAGATCCTCGATCGAATAAATGTCATGATGCGGCGGGGGCGAGATCAGGCCCACGCCCGGCGTGGAGTGCCGGGTTGCGCCGATGGTCTTGTCCACCTTGTCACCGGGCAACTGGCCACCCTCGCCGGGCTTTGCGCCCTGCGCCATCTTGATCTGGATGTCGTCAGCGTTGACCAGATATTCGGCGGTGACGCCGAAGCGACCCGACGCGACCTGCTTGATCGAGGAGCGCATGGAATCGCCGTTCGGCATCGGCTTGAACCGCACCGGGTCTTCGCCGCCCTCGCCCGTGTTCGACTTGCCGCCGATGCGGTTCATCGCCACGGCCAGCGTGGTGTGCGCTTCCCAGCTGATCGAGCCATAGCTCATCGCGCCGGTCGCAAACCGCTTGACGATGTCCACGGCGGGTTCGACTTCGCTGATGTCCAGCGGCTTGTCCGCCTTCTTCAGGTCCATCAGGCCGCGAATGGTCAGCATCCGCTCCGCCTGCTCGTTGATCGAGTGAGCGAACTCGGCGTAGCGGTCCTGGCTGTTGCCGCGAACGGCATGTTGCAGGTCCGCGATGCTGGTCGGCGTCCAGGCATGCTCCTCGCCACGCACGCGATAGGCATAGGCCCCGCCCACATCCAGCATGTTGCGATAGATGGGGTTGTCGCCATAGGCAGCCGCATGACGGCGCACCGTCTCCTCGGCCACTTCGTCGAGGCCGATGCCTTCGATGGTCGTCGCGGTGCCGGTGAAATATTTGTCCACGAACGCCGTCGACAGGCCGATGGCGTCGAAAATCTGCGCGCCGCAATAGCTCTGGTAGGTCGAGATGCCCATCTTGGACATGACCTTCAGGATGCCCTTGCCGACCGCCTTCACATAGTTTTTCTGCACGTCATAGGCACTGACGGGCAGGTTCTGGCGAACGCGGATCTGTTCCAGCGTGTCGAACGCCAGATAGGGATTGACCGCCTCCGCGCCATAGCCCGCGAGCGCGCAGAAATGATGCACTTCGCGCGCCTCGCCCGTCTCCACGACCAGGCCGGTCTGCATGCGCAGGCCCTGCCGGACGAGGTGATGGTGCACGGCTGCCGTGGCGAGCAGTGCAGGCATGGCGATGCGATAGGCGCCCTGCGCCCGGTCCGACAGGATCAGGATGTTCTTATCGGCCAGCACGGCCTCGGTCGCGACCCAGCACATCTCCTTGATGGCCTGCTGCAAACCGGCGGCGCCGGTTGCGGCATCCCAGGTGATGTCGATCGTCGCGGTTCGGAACGCACCGTCGAGCGATGCCTCCGCCGAGCGGATCTTCGCCAGGTCGGTGTTGGTCAGGATCGGCTGATCCACCTCCAGCCGCCGATGCGTGCCCGCCTGACGGCCCAGCAGATTGGGACGCGGGCCGATCATCGACACCAGCGACATGACCAGTTCCTCGCGGATCGGATCGATGGGCGGGTTCGTGACCTGCGCGAAATTCTGCTTGAAATAGTCGTAGAGCAGCCGCGACTTGCTGGACAGCACAGCGATAGGCGTATCGGTGCCCATCGACCCGATCGGGTCTTCGCCGTTGCGCGCCATCGGCTCCAGGAATTTCTGCGTGTCTTCCTGGGTATAGCCGAACGCCTGCTGACGGTGCAGCAGGCTGTCGGGATCGTTGGGCAGGTGGTGCGCGTCCTGCGCCTCCACGACTTCCAGATCCTTCAGCTTATACTGGTTCTGGTCCAGCCACTTGGCATAGGGCTTGGCGGAGGCAAGGCTGGCCTTGATCTCCTCATCCTCGATGATGCGACCCTCTTCCATGTCGATGAGCAGCATCTTGCCGGGCTGGAGCCGCCATTTGCGGTCGATATTCTCCTCCGGGATCGGCAGAACGCCGGATTCGGAGGCGCACACGACAAAGCCATCCTTCGTGACGATGAAGCGCGCAGGACGCAGGCCATTGCGGTCCAGCGTCGCGCCGATCTGGCGTCCGTCGGTGAAGGCCACGGCGGCGGGGCCGTCCCATGGCTCCATCAGCGCGGCATGATATTCGTAGAACGCCTTGCGCGCGGGGTCCATCAGCGGATTGCCCGCCCAGGCTTCCGGCACCAGCATCATCATCGCATGGACGAGGCTGTATCCGCCCGCGACCAGCAGTTCGAGGGCGTTGTCGAGGCACGCCGTATCCGACTGACCGTGCGGGATGATCGGCCACATCTTGTCGAGGTCGGCGCCCAGCAGCTCCGATTCCATCGCACGGCGGCGCGCGTTCATCCAGTTGACGTTGCCGCGCACCGTGTTGATCTCGCCATTATGGGCGATGTAACGATAGGGGTGCGCCAGCTTCCAGCTGGGGAAGGTGTTGGTCGAGAAACGCTGATGCACCAGCGCCAGCGCCGATGTGCACAGCGGGTTCGACAGGTCGGTGTAGAAGCTGCCGACCTGACCCGCGAGCAACAAGCCCTTATAGACCACCGTGCGCGTCGACATGGACGGCATGTAGAAATCGGGCAGGCCGGGCAGGTTATGTTTGGTGCCCAGATCGTCGATCGGGTTCAGCGTCTGCTTGCGGATGACCAGCAGCTTGCGCTCGAACGCATCCTGATCGGCGCAATCCTCGCCGCGGCCGATGATGGCCTGACGGATCGTCGGCCTCTCGTCCAGCACGGTCTGGCCCAGGCCATCCAGGTTCACCGGCACGTCGCGCCAGCCGATCAGCGTCTGGCCTTCCTTGGCGATCAGCTTCTCGAAATGCGAGACGGCGAAATCGCGCGAGGCGTCATCGCGCGGCAGGAAGCACATGGCGACGCCATAGTCGCCCGGCTGCGGCAGCGTCAGTCCAGCGCCCGTCGCCCAGTCGCGCAGCAGCGCGTCCGGAATCTGGATCAGGATACCCGCGCCATCGCCCAGAAGCGGATCGGCGCCCACCGCACCGCGATGGTCGATATTGATCAGGATCTGGAGGCCGTGCTGGACGACCTCGTTGGACTTTTCCCCACGAATATTCGCAATGAAACCGACGCCGCAAGCGTCATGCTCGTTGCGCGAATCGTACAAACCCTGGTTTGCCGGATAACTCATCCCGCGTCTCATCCTCCGTATCGACCCTGACGGATCGGTTCTTTAAGCGTGCGCGCTATACATAATCGGGGCCGCGAGGGAAGACTCGATTGCGGCCGAGTTTCCACGTGCCATCGCGACCGTTCTTCATAGAACGGCTGGCCCGGTTCTGCAAATTTGCACGCAACGCGCGGCGGACGGCCTGTTTTGGGGCCTGTCCGCCGCAGATAGTATCGCGAAAAACGGTAACAGAGGAGAATTATTTCGGGACGCCCCGCGCGCCTTTCCCCCACAGGAAATGCGACAGTCGGAGGGAACGGGGGACGCCCGCGCCCTCCTGCCCCTTCTCCTGTCGCCAGAGGCCCCTGTCGCTACATCTGCTTCTGGAGCAGAAAGATGGCCCCGTCATGCTTGCCATGCGCCGGATGGGGCGCGGCGCTCAGCATCACCGCCATCGTCTCGATTCCGCCCGCCTGCAACTTGGCCGGGATGGTGAAGGGGATGCGGTCGTTCAGCATCTTCTCTATGGCGTCCGCCACGTCGGTCCGCACCGACGTATGGAACAGCGAGGACAGGCGCATGCCTGCGATCTTCACCGGATCGGTCTGTACCAGGTCGGCCAGCGCCTGTGACGCGGTGGCGATCACGCCGCGCGCATTGATCGTCCCCCGCGCCAGGCCGGGCAGCGCATCCATCAGATCTTCATAGGCGTCGGCAACGGCATAGCGATCCCGCACCAGCGTCTGAGCCGTGGTCTCGTCCGCAAAGATCGCGACCCCCTCGGCATGGCGCTCGACCTTCACATGATAGGTCCGCGGCGGCGCATTCACCGTATCCACGTCCAGCGTTTCGGTGATGCCGGTCTGCCCCACCCGTTCCACCGCGCGCAGGACGAACTGATAACGCTGGTCCGCGATCAGGCTGGACAGCGACGTTCCATGCACATCCTCGTCTCCGACGCGCAGCGCATGGCGGGCCGCCGAGTTGATCCGTACGATCTGAAGGTCGCCGTCCGTCATGATGACCAGTGTCGGGATCGTGTCGAGGATCATGGCCAATGCGACCCTGTCCTGCTCACTTCCCCCTGCCCCCGCCTTCGCCAGCCGATTGAGATAGTCGGTGGTGATGAGCGACCACGCCGGGCGACCATGGTTGAGGATATGGATCGGCTCGCTCCCCGCGTTGCGGGCATAGGCGCCGAAATTTCGGACAAAGGCGGTCGCGCTGACAACTTTACCGGGCAGTCTCTCCAAGAACATGGTCGTCCCCTTTCGCTGAAGAACGCATAATTTATGTAATCCATTGAAAATGTTGGCAAATACAATTGGAACCATAAACCATCCATTTCCGCCATGTTGCAATGCAGCAAAAAAATGCGCCGGAAAAGCGCGGCCTTTCTTCTCCGTTTTGGTGTAATCCGATTAACCATGCGGCTCCCGTCACGCCCGCGACCTTTCGGATTATCCGCAAACATCAGGAAAATGCGGGTCGCGCCGCCCTTACTCTACCCGGTCATAATCGCCCGTTCCTGACAGACGGCCTGTCGCGGACGGAGCGAAGATAATGATTCATGGCGAAACGGGTGCGATCACCCACCCAGCTTCCCGGCGACGTCCGGCGCGACGGGCTGTTCAGAGGCTTGCGGTGGGAATGCCGCTGATCCTGGCCGTGACAGGCATGGTGGGGATCGGCCTGCCCGCCCCCGCACAGGCCGAAGTGGTCGGCGCCTGTTCCGGCGTGCGCCTGCCCCGTTCGGTGGTGACGGACATCGTCGGCGATGTGCTCGTGCCGGTGCTCGGCCCGGTCGAGTCGCTGCTCAATCTGCTTGCCCCGGTCAACCTCGGCCTCACCTCCACCCTGTCCAATATCGCGAGCGGCGCACCCATCACCCTGGGGGCCATCGACATCAATGGTGGAGAGGTCGACCTGCTCACCGATCCGGGCTGCAACAGCCAGGCGGACAGCTTCGGTCTCTCGACACCGCGCGGCCTCTCCATCGGCGGGAACAGCATCACCGGTCTCGGCCAGACGGGCATGGGGGCGAGCGCCGGGGCGCTGGACGCCATCGCCATCGGCGACCTTGCCAGCACCGCAACAGGGGCCAGTCGCGCCATTGCGCTGGGCGCGGGCGCATCCGCCACCCATGCGGGCAACGTGGCGCTGGGCGCCGGGTCACTCGCCACCGGGGCGAGCTTGGGCACCAGCGCCTATCTGGTCGGCGGCACCGCAGCGGCGGAGGTCAACGTCGGCGCGCGGCGTATCACCGGACTCGCCGCCGGCGCGCAGCCAACCGACGCGGTCAATGTGGCCCAGCTTACCGCGGTCCATGACGCGGTGACGGGCATCGCCGCCTCCGCCGTCCACTATGACGGCAGCGCGCGCGATCTCGTCACCCTGCAAGGAACCAGCGGCACCCGAATCACCAATGTCGCGGCAGGCGCCGTCGGCGCGAACAGCAGCGATGCGGTGAACGGCGCGCAACTTCACGCCACCAATGGCGCAGTGGCGCAACTCGGCCTGGACCTCTCCGTGCTGGATAACAGCGCGGTGAAATATCAGGACAGCAGCCGCACCGTCGTCCGTTTCAGCGGGACCAGCGGCACGCGCCTCTCCAACGTCGCGGCGGGCATAGCGGATGACGATGCCGTCACGGTCGCGCAACTCACCGCCGTCTCGACCAGCGTCTCCACTATGCGCAACGACGCCCTGCTCTACGACAGCAGCGTCAACGCCTATAGTGCGGCGCGCGGCGGAGTGGACCAGCAGCTGACCGGCGTGGCGGACGGCGTGGTCGCCGCCGGGTCGCGCGATGCGGTCAATGGCGCGCAACTGGCCGCCACCAATGACGCCGTGGCCCGCACCGGCCAGCGCTCGGCCGCCGCCGCCGCCAGCACCGCCGCACACTTTGGCGGCGGGTCGACGGTGCAGGCGGACGGCAGCCTCTCCGCGCCCGCCTATGCCCTCGCCACCGTGGGCGCGGACGGGACGACCGGCTCCGCCACCTACACCAATGTCGGCGATGCGCTGGGCAGCCTCGGTGCCAGCGTCACCAACATCAACCAGCGGGTCGATGCCGTGGCGACAGTCAGCGAACGGGCTGTCACCTATGACGGCGCGGTGGGCGGCGACCGCGACACTGTGACCTTTGCGGGCCATCAGGGCACTCGCCTCACCAATGTTCGCGCGGGCGGTGTCAGCGCGACCTCCACCGACGCGGTGAATGGCGCGCAACTCCACGCCACCAACGTCCAGCTCGCCAGCAACACCACCATCGTCAACGCCCTGCGCGACGGCACCGACGGCTTCGTGCAGGTCAACAATACAGCCGCCTTCGCCAAACCCGCCGCAACCGGCGCGAACAGCATCGCCGCAGGTGCAGGCGCGGCGGCATCGGGCGAACACGGCACCGCTCTGGGCACACAAGCGCAGGCACTGGCGACGGGCAGCGTCGCCGTCGGCTATGGCTCTGTCGCCGACCGGGCCAACAGCCTCTCCGTCGGCAGCGTGGGGGCAGAGCGGCAGGTCACGAACGTCGCCGATGGCAGCAGCGCCACCGATGCGGTCAACATGCGCCAGTTGATGGACGGCATGAGCCGCGGCCTCCTGACCGCCAACGCCTATACCGATCGCCGTTTCGCGCAATTCGGGCAGGAGCTCCACGGCCTGCGCCGCGATGCGGAGGCGGGCACCGCGTCCGCCATGGCCCTTTCCGCCATCCCGCAGCCGATCGAGGCCGGACGCAACATGATCGGCGTCGGCACCAGCGTCTGGCAGGGCGAAACCGCCATCGCCATGGGCTTCTCCCGCGCGTCGGACAATGGCCGCCTGATCCTGAAGGCCGGGGCGACTTACAACAGCCGGCAGCAGGGCGGTGCGAACGCGGGTGTCGGCCTGGCCTTCTGAGGCTCAGGCTCGTCCCGCGCTCAGCCCCTGTTACGGTCAGACGTTGCCGAAGCGGGCGATCACGGCCAGGAATGCCTGCCCATAGGCTTCCCGCTTGCGCGCGCCGACGCCGGTGATGTGGGACAGGTCCACTTCCGACCGGGGCCGCTGGAGCGCCATGTCGCGCAGAGTGCTGTCATGAAAGATGACATAGGGCGGCACCCCCGCTTCCTTCGCCAGGTCGCGGCGGCAGGCGCGCAGCGCGTCGAACAGCGGATCGTCGACCGGATTGGCTTCCGCACCGCTCCCCCGCTTGCCTCGCCGGGCGCGGGCGGGCGGCAGGACCAGCGACACCGGCTCCTCCCCGCGCAGGAAGGGTCGCGCCGCCGGACCCAGCGTCAACCCGCCATGCTCGTTCGTCTCCAGCGCATCGCGGACCATCAGGGCGCGCGCGACCGGCTTGATGAGCGCCATCTCCTCGCCCTCGATGATGCCGAAGACGGACAGCTTGTCATGCTGGCGCTGGCTGATCTTGTCATTGGTGCGCCCGGTCAGCACCGCCTCGATATGGCCCAGCCCAAAACTCTGCCCGGTGCGGAACACGGCGGACAGCAGCTTTTGCGCGGTCACGGTCGCGTCCACGCTGGCGGGTGGTGACAGGCAATTGTCGCAATTGCCGCAGGTCGGCGGCGGATTCTCGCCAAAATGGCGCAGCAGCACGGCCCGTCGGCACGCCCCCGTCTCCACCAGATGGCCCAGCGCGCCGATCCGCGTCCGCTCCCCCTGCTGGCGGCTCTGCTCCACCTCCGAAATCCGCTGGAAGGCGCGGGCGAAGTCCTCCGCCCCCCACAACAGGGTTGCCATCGCGGGTTCGCCGTCACGCCCCGCGCGACCGCTTTCCTGATAATAGCTTTCGATGCTCTTGGGCAGTCCCGCATGGACGACGAAGCGCACGTCCGGCTTGTCGATGCCCATGCCGAACGCAACGGTCGCGACCATCACCATCTCCTCACTGGCGAGGAAGGCGGACTGGTTGGCGGCGCGCACCTCCGGCGGCAGGCCCGCATGATAGGGCAGCACCGGCCGCCCGCCCTTGCCCAGCGTCTCCGCCAGCTTCTCCGTCGCCGCGCGCGTGGTCGCATAGACGATGCCCGCGCCCGGATTGGCGGACAGCACATCACCGATCTGCCCGGTCAGCCCGTCGCGCGGCTGCACCGCATAGCGGATGTTGGGCCGGTCGAAGCCGGAGATGACCAGCCCTTCCTCCGGCAATCCCAACTGCACCAATATGTCGGCGCGGGTATGGGCGTCGGCGGTGGCGGTCAGCGCCAGGCGTGGCACATCCCCGAACGCATCCAGCAAGGGCCGCAACAGCCTGTAATCCGGCCGGAAATCATGCCCCCATTCGGAAACGCAATGTGCCTCGTCGATGGCGAACAGGCAGATTTTCGCTTGGGAGAGCAGGTTGCGGAACCCCTCCCCGCTCGCCCGCTCCGGCGCGACATAGAGGAGGTCGAGTTCGCCCGCCCGCAGCCGATCCTGTGTCTCGCGCCAGTCATTGTCGGCGGAGGTCAGGCTGGCCGCGCGGATGCCCAGCGCCCGCGCCGACCGCAACTGGTCATGCATCAGCGCGATCAGCGGCGAGACGACAACGCAGCATCCCTCCATCGCGACCGCCGGCAATTGGTAGCAGAGCGACTTGCCCGCACCGGTCGGCATGATGGCCAGCGTGCCCCGCCCCGCCAGCACCCGATCGACGACCTGATGCTGGACCCCGCGAAACTGCTCGAATCCGAAAATATCATGGAGAAGGCGGTGGGGATCGGCGTGCATCGTGCGGGCTATAGGGCCGCAGTCCCGCCGGGGAAAGCTCAGTAGTCGATCAGGTCCAGATAGGCGATGACGTCATTGTCCGTCGCGATGAACAGGCCGTCCTGCACCTCCTCCGGCTCCAGCGCCGCGATCTCCAGCGCCTCCGTCATGGAGCCATAGAAGAGGGTGGTCGCCGCCCCCTCGTCCCCGTCCAGATGATAGAGGCGCACGGACACGCTATCCCCCGTGGACCGCATCAGGCGTCTCCTTCCCGTTTCGCGCCGTCGATCCGGCGCACCAGCCGCTCCGCCTCGATCCGGTCCCGCTCTTTCTCGCCCTTTGTCCGGCCAAACTTGGCGCGATTCTGCTCGGCCAGCGTGGCATCATCGGCGCGCTTGCGGGCCTTGCGCGCGGTGCGCAGGTTGATGATCTCGGCCATTCACTGCCCCTCGATATGGACCGCCAGCCAGACGGTCGGCGGATCGGCCTGCGTCCAGGTCACGCGGTGCCGGACATGGGCCGGTATCAGCAGCGCATCGCCGGGCGTCAAGGCCCTCTCGCCGTCCCCCTCGATCCACAACCGGGCGCTTCCGGCGATCAGCAGCACCCACTCGTCATCCGGCTGGTCATAGGGCGCATCCTCTGGCGTCACCTGCCCGGCGGAGACGATTCGCTCGATCCGCAGGCCGGGACGGGCGAGCAACTGCGTAAAGACCTCCGCCGTGGAGGCATCGGGCAGAGGGGCGAGGATGTTGGAGGCCATGCCCCCTCCCTACGCCCTGCCCGGCAGAGATCAACCTCTTCCCTCTTCGCCCGATCTACTCCGGTTCGCCGGCCGCCGTCGCCAGCGTCCGGCGCGACTCCGGCGTCGCCGCCGCCACGCGCGGCATGGCGAACAGGAACAGCACGATCACCACCGGCACCAGCAGCATCAGGCTGAACAGCCCCGCCTGCAACGATCCGGTCAGCGCGCTGACCTTGCCCGCCCAATAGGGACCGGCCCCGCTCGACACCACGATGGCGAAAAGGGAGAAGGCCGACGCCGCGGCACCCCGCATGCGCGGCAGCACCAGATCCTGCCCCAGCGCGGCGAACGCCCCGCCCCATAGCGACGAAAAGAAGGCAAAGCCCACGAACGCCGCCAGAAACACCGTGGAACCGGACGCCAGCAGCATCACCACCAGAAACGGCAATTCCCCGATCAGGCTGAACAGCGCGACCCAGATCGGCGCACGCCGATCCCGCAGCTTGATCCGGTCGGTCAGCCATCCCCCGAACAATACGCCCGCCACCGCCGCCGCGGCATGCAGCAAGCCCAGCGACACGCCCGCCTGCACCGGACTGAGCGCGAAGGTCCGCATCGCATAGGGCGCGGCCCAGATATTCACGCCGCCCCCGATACAGCCGAGCAACGCGGCCCCCAGCATGGTCAGGATGAACGTGCGGCAGCCAAAGGTCAGCGCGAACAGCGGCCGGTCGCGGATTTTCTGCACCTGTCCCCATGTCACGACCGCATAGATGCCGATGCTTGCCGCCACCCATTGCGCCACGTCGCCGGTCAGCCAGACAAGTCCGGCCGCCACCACTGTAACGATTGCAATCAACCGCAGATTGCCCAGCATCTCAGCCGGACCGCCGATCCGCTTGATGGTGAACAGGGTGAAGGGCGGCAGCGAAGCGGCCAGTTCGGTCACGACGATACGCACCACCGACTGTCCGTCCGACTTCGGCTCGAACGGCTCTTTCACGCCCAGCAGCAGAAGGGCCAGCGGGATACCCGGCAGGCCGACCAGAATCAGCGCCGCCTGCCACCCGGCCACGTCGCATGCGCCCGCCAGCGGCACCGCCTGGCAATAGTCGCCCCAATGCTGGACGATCAGCCCGCCCAGGATCATCGCCCCCGCACTGCCCAGGAAGGAGCCGGAGAGATAGACCGCCAGCGCCATCGCCCGGTTGCGCGGCGGGAATATGTCGCTCAGCAGCGCGTGCGAGCAGGGGTTGGCCGTCGCCTCCCCCACGCCCACGCCGATCCGCGCCGCGCTCAGCCACAGGAAATTGGTCGCCGCCCCGCCCAGCGCGGTCATGATCGACCACAGCGCAACACCGAACGCCATCAGCTTGCGGCGGCTCACCCGGTCCGCGATCCGCCCCATGGCTATGCCAACCACCGCATAGAAGACCGCGAACGCCGTGCCGAGCAGGAAACCGAGCTGCGCATCGTCCAGCTTCAGGTCGGCCTTGATCGACTGGGCCAGGATGGAGAGGATATAGCGGTCGAGATAGTTGAGCAGGTTGGCGCCCGCCACCACGGCCAGCGCATACCAGGCATAGCGGGGAATGGCGGCGCGACCGGCCTCCCCTGCGCCGTCGTCCACCGTTACCGGCTCCCTGTGCGCCTCGCTCGCCATGCTATTCTCCTGTCTCGTCTGTTCTGATTATGCGTATCGCGATGGTTCAGGCGGGCGGCGTGACCTTCAGCCGCTGCGCCAGCCATGCCTCGTCCGGTGCGGGCCGCCCTTTCAGCGCCGACATGCGGACATTCAGGCAACTGCTCTTGAGCCGGGTGAAATCCTCATACCATTCAATGTCCTGCGCGGAGATGCCGGTCAGCTCCTCCCACAGCGCGATCGTCTCCGCCCGCGTGCCCATGCCGTCGAGGTGGGGACTCTCTGCGGTCGCGCCATGCATCTGCTCCGACATGGTCAGCCACCACGCCAGATCATGGAGCGCCCCGCCCAGAGACGGCTGCTCCCAGTCCATGATCGCCACCACGTCGAAATTCGCGTCATACATCAGGTTGCCGAGCCGCGAATCGCCCCAGACCAGCCCGGCTGGCTGGTTGGCTGGCCATTGCGCGCGCAACCGCTCCAGCGCGGCCTTCAGCACCGGCCATGGCCGATCCTCGCTCACCCAGTCGACGAAGCGGACATATTTGTCCCATTCCTGTTTCAGCCCGTCGCGCGCGCCCTCCGGTCCCGCCAGAAATTGCAGTTCGGTGAGCGGAACGGTGTGGATCGACGCCAGATGCCGGACCCCTTCCTCCCACAGGTGGCGGCGCTGCGCGGGCGTGGCTTCCGCGACCCAGCCCTGCTCCCGATAGGGCGGGATGCTGACCGCGACGCGCCCCTGCACCCGCTCCATGATGAAGAAGGGTGCGCCGAGCAGTGCCGCATCCTCCTCCAGCCACAGCGGCTTCGCCACCCGCACACCATGGCGGTGCAGCGCTTCCATCACCCGATATTGTTCGATGAACAGGTCGTCGGGAAAGATTTGATGGCGTATCGGCTTGATGCGGACGACGCAGCCCTGCACGACCGGAGCGCCATTCTCCGTCCAGTGCGCGTCGAACAGGATCGTCTCATGCGACTGGCCCGCGCCCGATGGATAGGACGGATCGACGATGCCCAGGTCGTTCGCCTGCGGCAGCCGCGCCTGCAACCAGGGGGTGAGCTGCGCCACCAGTTCGTCCAGCGCCCGCGTCTCCGGCGCGACGATCACATTGCCCAATGCCGATGCTCCCCCGTCCTGTGCTGTTCCGGTCATCACAGGCCCAGCAGCGCAAAGCTGTCATGCCGGGTCACGGCGGACCCCAGCCGATGGGTGAAGACGGTGATGATCGCGGGATCGACGCGGCGCGTGATGCCCCACAGATAATAGCCATAGGCCGCAGCCGCCCGATATTCGGCCCATGCCGCCTCTTCATCGGGCATCGCCACGCCCAGCCCCTGCATCCGGTCCAGATAATGGTTCAGCAGAGCCCGCTCATGCACCTCGGCCACCTCAACCGGCAGCACGGCGGCGATATGATAGGCCACGTCCAGCGCCCAGCTCCCCCGTTGCAGCAACTGCCAGTCGATCAGGCCCGCGCCATCGGCGGTGCGGAAGATATTGCCCGCATGGCCATCGCCATGGATCAGGAAATCGGGCGATTGCAGGTCGCGCTCCGCCAGCACCTTCATCGCGGCGCGCAGCCGGGCGGCGTCGCGCGTGGCGGCGGGCAGTCCTTCGCCCCGCGGCCCGTCGAGCAACTCCTGCAACAGTTCCTCGGTCACATAATTGCTGTTGGCCAGCGCGGCGACCCGGCGGTTGATCCATGGCAGCTCGTCCAGCAACGGAGAGCCGCTGTGCAGCAGCGCCAGTTGATCGAGGCTCTGTGCGGCCTCATCGGCGGTGAAGGCGTCCAGTGCGGAGCAGAAGCGCCCGCCCTGCGCCACCACGTCGCGCATGATGACCACGCCGAACTTCGCGTCCCGGTCCACCACTGTCGCCACGCAGTCGGGCACCCGCACCGCCAGCTTCGGGGCCAGATGGATGTAAAAATCGCACTCCAGCACTGTCACCGGCCCGCCCATCGCGCCCGCCGCATCCACGTCCAGAAGGCCCTTGAGGCAGAATGCTTCGCTGCCCCCCTCCGCGCCATCGAACGCGATGGTGAAGCGCAGCTTGGTGGCGACCGTGCGGATCACCTCCACCGTCTCCACGGCGGTGATCGGCTTGCCGCCCGTGACCGGGGCCAGCGCCCGCCGCAGCCAATCGTGATCAAGGGCCTCCGTCAGCGTCCTGGGCACCGGCAGCGTCGCAAGCGTCGTCATTCCACTCTCCCGTTTGCCGCGCGACGACGCGCAGCATGTCCGGCGCCATCAACCATCGACGGACACCGACATTGTTCGTTATTTCGACATCATTATCTATTATGTGAATATCGTGTCAAGCCAATGCCGGGCTCTCGCTATGCTCCCTGCCGCAAGACGCAAATCGCTGCGGAGAGCGGACATGGCTGTTCAACGCGAACGCCCACAATGCGCAGGAGACTGGCAGGATGAAGGGGATCGCTGGCTGTTCACCCTCCGCAACCGGGCGACAAAGACCTGTCGGATAGAAGGAAGGCGGGTTGCACCACCCGGAGCGCTCACAGCGCCCGATGGCCCAAGAGCATCGGACGCGCCGCTGCGCCCACGCCTGTCAGCGATCGGGAAAAACCAATACTCATGGGACTTGCGGGGTCGCGCCCATCCGGCCGACCCACAAAATAAAACAGGCGGCTTTCGCCGCCTGTCTAGCTTCTCTCTCCATCGGGAGGAGAATGGTGCACCCGGAACGATTCGAACGTCCGACCCTCAGATTCGTAGTCTGATGCTCTATCCAGCTGAGCTACGGGTGCCTGCCCATTCTGCGGTGCCGGTGAACCGTACCGCGTCGGGAGTTGCGCTGATAGAAGGGGTTTCCCGGTCTGGCAACCCCCCTTTTCACGCAATTTCGCTTTTTATTTCCTGTGGGCCAAAGCCGCCTGTGCCGCCGCCAGCCGCGCGATGGGCACGCGGTAGGGAGAGGCCGAAACATAGTCGAGGCCGGTGGCTTCGCAGAAGGCGATGGAGGCCGGATCACCGCCATGCTCGCCGCAAATGCCCAGCTTGATCCCGGGGCGCGACTTGCGGCCCCGCTCGGCGGCGATCTGGATCAGTTCGCCCACGCCCTCTACGTCGATGCTGACGAACGGATCGCGCGCGAAAATGCCCTTGTCGACATATTGCGTCAGGAATCGGCCGGCATCGTCGCGGCTGATGCCGATGGTCGTCTGCGTCAGGTCGTTGGTGCCGAAGGAGAAGAATTCGCCCACCTCGGCAATCTCACCAGCCTTCAGCGCAGCGCGCGGCAGCTCGATCATGGTTCCGACCAGATACTCGATGGTCCGACCCTTCTCGGCAAAGACGGCCTGCGCCTCCTTGTCCACGATCGCCTTCATCAGTTCCAGTTCGCGCTTGGTCGCGACCAACGGGATCATGACCTCGGGGATCGGCGCCGCGCCACTCTGCTCCGCGACCAAAATCGCCGCCTCGAAGATGGCGCGGGCCTGCATCTCGTAGATTTCGGGATAGGTCACGCCCAGGCGGCAACCGCGATGGCCCAGCATGGGGTTGAACTCATGCAGTTCCGACGCGCGGCGCTTGAGCAGGTCGATGCTGACGCCCGCGGCCTCCGCCACCTCGGCGAACTCGCCGTCGCCGTGCGGCAGGAACTCGTGCAGCGGCGGGTCGAGCAGGCGAATCGTGACCGGCAGGCCCGCCATCACCGCAAAAATCTCCGCAAAGTCGCTGCGCTGTTCCGGCAGCAGCTTGGCCAGCGCCTCGCGGCGGCCCGCCTCGCTGTCGGCCAGGATCATCTGGCGAACCGCGGTGATTCGCGCCGCGTCGAAGAACATATGCTCCGTCCGGCACAGGCCCACGCCCTCCGCGCCAAAATCGCGCGCGGTGCGGCAATCCAGCGGGGTTTCGGCGTTGGCGCGCACCTTCAGGCGGCGCACCTTGTCCGCCCAGACCATCAGCACGCCGAAATCGCCCGCCAGTTCCGGCTGCACGGTCGGCACGGACCCGGCCATCACCTCGCCGGTCGCGCCGTCGATGGTCAGGATGTCGCCTTCCTTGAGGACGCGATCACCGATACGCAGGGTTTTCGCCACATTGTCGATGGACAGCGACCCCGCGCCGGAAACGCAGGGACGGCCCATGCCGCGCGCAACCACCGCCGCATGGCTGGTCATGCCGCCGCGTGCGGTCAGGATGCCCTTGGCCGCATGCATGCCGTGAATGTCTTCCGGGCTGGTCTCGATCCGGACGAGGATCACCGCCTCGCCCAGTTCGTTGAGCCGCTCCGCCGAATCGGCGTCGAACACGATCTGGCCTGATGCCGCGCCCGGCGATGCGGGCAGGCCCTTGGTCAGCACGTCGCGCGGTGCCTTGGGGTCGAGCGTTGGATGGAGCAACTGGTCCAGCGCGGCGGGGTCGACGCGGGCGACGGCCTCCTCCTCGGTGATCAGTCCCTCGGTCGCCATGTCGACGGCGATCTTCAGCGCGGCCTTGGCGGTGCGCTTGCCGGACCGGGTCTGGAGCATCCACAGCTTGTTCTGCTGCACCGTG
The DNA here is from genome assembly GCF_021403115.1 of Sphingobium sufflavum. Taxonomy (GTDB): domain Bacteria; phylum Pseudomonadota; class Alphaproteobacteria; order Sphingomonadales; family Sphingomonadaceae; genus Sphingobium; species Sphingobium sufflavum. The sequence goes on along the minus strand of NZ_JAJSSH010000010.1, from coordinate 180,102 downwards.
AACTCAATGTCCTGCATGTCGCGATAATGCGTCTCCAGGATGCTGAAGACATTGGCCAGTTCGCCATAGGTTTCCGGCATCGCCTCTTCCATCGACAGCGGCTTGGCGCCCGCCCTCTCGCGCGCGGTCTTGGTCAGATATTGCGGCGTGCGGATGCCCGCCACCACGTCCTCGCCCTGTGCGTTGATGAGATACTCGCCATAATAGGCGTTTTCGCCCGTCGCCGGATCGCGCGTGAACGCAACGCCCGTGGCCGACGTGTCGCCCATGTTGCCGAACACCATCGCCTGCACATTGACCGCCGTGCCCCATTCGCCGGGGATAGAGTTCAGGCGGCGATACACCTTGGCCCGGTCCGATTCCCACGACCCGAACACCGCGCCGACCGCGCCCCACAACTGGTCATGCACATCCTGCGGGAAAGGCTTGCCCCACTGCTTCTCGACCAGCGACTTATATTCCTTGACCAGCGCCTGCCAGTCCTCGGCGGTCAGTTCGGTGTCGAGCGAATAGCCCTTGTCTTCCTTCGCGATTTCAAGGGCTTCCTCGAACGATCCATGATCGAGTTCCAGCACCACGTCCGAATACATCTGGATGAAACGGCGATAGCTGTCCCACGCGAAACGCGCATCGCCCGACACCGTCGCCAGACCGGCCACCGTCTGGTCGTTGAGGCCCAGGTTAAGGACCGTGTCCATCATGCCGGGCATGGAAACGCGCGCGCCGGAGCGGACCGACACCAGCAGCGGGTCGGCGGGGTCGCCGAATATCTTGCCCGTGACCCCCTCGATATGCGCGATGCCCGCGGCGAATTCCGCGTTCAGGCTGTCGGGATATTTCTCGCCATCCGCATAATAGGCGGTGCACAATTCGGTGGTCAGCGTGAAGCCGGGAGGAACCGGAAGACCGATAGCGGCCATGCCGTCCAGATTGGCGCCCTTGCCACCCAGCAGGTTCTTGTCACCCTTGCCGCCGTCATCAACGCCACCACCGAAACGATACACATAGCGAGTCATGGCTTAGCTCTCTCTATCTTCTGAATATTGAAGGCCGGACGACCTGTAACAAACCGGATCGTCCGCCTTCCCCCTGCAACTATCGACCTGGCCCTGTTCTGGATGCCGAGAGAAAAACTCCGACAAAAGAACAGGATTTCAGCCCTCGATCCGAGAAAAATCGGCGACTTTGTGCATTGCAGCACGGATGCGCGTCAACTGCGTTAAACGTGATCCACGCTTATTCTGGTCGGCGTCATTCACCGTCACCTTGTCGAAAAAGGCGTCGATCGGCGCGCGCAGCGACGCCAGCGCCGCCATGGCCGCCGCGAAATCCTCCTGCGCCAGCGCGGATTCCACGGCGGGTTCGGCTGCATCCAGCGCATCGGCCAGCGCCACCTCCTGCGCCTCCCGCTCGTAACGGGCGGGGGCGGTGACGGACAGGTCCGATACCGCTCCGGCGATGACCGGATCTTCGACCAGCGACAGCGGATCTTCCTCGCCCGTCTGGGCAATACCCTGCGTGCCATGGGCGGCCATCGGCGGGCGCTGCGGCTCCCACCCTTCCTTCTTCAGGATGTTGGCTGCGCGCTTATACCCCGCCAGCAGGTTGGCGCCGTCCTCGGTGGACACGAACGCCTGCAACGCCTTCACGCGGGCGAGCAGGCGGACGAGGTCGTCCTCCCCGCCCAGCGCGAACACCGCGTCGATCAGGTCGTGGCGGACGCCCGCTTCCTTTTGCTGGACCTTGAGACGGTCTGCGAAGAAGTCGAGCAATTCCTTTTGGTTTGCTGAAAGATCAATCGAAAACGATGTAGTGGTTTTAGTCTCTTGCTCAAGATCATCACTCCAGTGCCATTTTTCTAGAGTGTTGCTCAGGCGCAAATGCCCCCCACGTCTAATTATTTCAAATATAGAAGAAGTGACCGCGCTGGGTTGGTCACTTTTTATTGAAGAAGCGGGATTTGCGGATTTTGCTAGTCTACATGCTAGCGTTGCAGCAAAAGCTAACTTGACAGGCAAACGAATTGCATGGCCTTGAAGCAAGCCGATTATAGCTATTGCTGCTCTACGCAAAGCAAACGGATCTTTCGATCCGGTCGGTTTTTGGCCTGAGAACCAAAGCCAAAAAAGCGTATCAAGCTTGTCCGCCAAACTCACCGCCACCGTAACCGGCGCAGTCGGCACCGCATCGCCCTGCCCGACCGGCTTATAATGGTCGCGCACGGCATCGGCCACCGCGTCGGACAACCCCTCGGCACGGGCGTAATAGCCACCCATAAGCCCTTGAAGTTCGGGGAACTCCCCGACCATCTCGGTTACGAGATCGGCCTTGGCCAGACGCGCCGCCAGTTCCGCATCGTCGGCGGAGGCGCCCTTTACGATGCCCTCCTCCACCAGCCAGCGCGCCAGTTTCGCGACCCGCTCCACCTTGTCCGCAACGGTGCCCAGCTTTTCGTGGAAGGTGATCCGGCCCAGCTTCTGCGCATGATCGGCCAGCGTCGTCTTCTTGTCCTGCTCCCAGAAGAAGCGCGCATCGCTCAGCCGCGCGGCCAGCACCTTGCCATTGCCCGCGACGATGGCGGCACCACCGTCCTTCGCCTCGATATTGGCGGTGCAGATGAAGGCGGGCGCCAGTTTCCCGTCCGCGCCGTTCAGCACGAAATATTTCTGGTTGATCCGCAGGGTTAGCTGAATGACCTCCGGCGGCACGTCCAGGAACGCGGGGTCGAAATCGCCCAGCAGCGGCACCGGCCATTCGGTCAGGCCGGCGTTCTCGATCACCAGCCCCTTGTCCTCGATCAGGCTGTATCCGCGCGCGGTGGCGAGGGCGGCCGCCTGCTCCGCGATGATCGCCTGCCGCTCCGCATGGGAGACGATGACATGGCAGGCGCGCAGCTTCTCCGCATAGTCGCCCGAGCCGCCGATGGTGATCTCGCCGGGGTGGTGGAAACGATGGCCGACGGTCGCATAGCCGGAGGTAACACCCTCCACCTCTATTGCGACCAGCTCCTCACCCAATATGGCAACAATGCCCTGCAACGGGCGGACCCAGCGCAGGCTTTCGGTCGTGGCGGAGGTATCGCCCCAGCGCATCGACTTGGGCCAGGGAAAGGCGCGCACGATGGCGGGCACGGCCTCGGCCAGCACGTCGGCGGTCTGGCGGCCCGGCTTTTCGATCACCGCGAACAGGATCGCATTGCCCTTGGCATCCGTCCGCTCAACCAGTTGCTCGCGCGTCAGTCCGGTGGAGCGCAGGAAGCCCTCCAGCGCCTGCGCCGGCGCGTCGGCGCGCGGTCCCTTGCGTTCCTCGCTCACCGCGTCCGTCTGGAGCGGCAGGCCATGGGCGATCAGGGCAAGGCGGCGCGGCGTCACGAAGCTGGTGATCCGCTCCGCCTTCAGGCCCGACTTCGCCAGTTCCTCGATGAACAGGCGCGCCAGATCGTCCGACGCCTTCAACTGCATCCGCGCGGGAATTTCCTCGCAGCGCAATTCGAGGAGAAAATCCGTCATGCCGTCCACCCCGGAAATTTCGCTTCCCAGCCCGCGCGATTGGCCTCGATCCACGCCTCGCAGCTTCCCTTGGCGAGGTCGCGGACCCGGCCCATGTAACTGGCCCGTTCCTGCACGGAAATCACGCCGCGCGCCTGCAACAGGTTGAAAACATGGCTCGCCTCGATCGCCTGGTCATAGGCGGCCAGCGGCACGTTCGCGGCGATGCTGGCCTGACATTCGGCTTCGGCGTCCTTGAACCAGCGGAACAATTTGTCCGTGTCCGCCACCTCGAAATTCCATTTCGACATCTGCTGCTCATTGGCGAGGAAGACATCGCCATAGGTCACGGCCGGGCGATCCCCGACCGGATCGTTGAACCGCAGGTCGTACACGCTGTCCACGCCCTGAATATACATGGCGAGCCGTTCGAGGCCGTAGGTCAGTTCCCCTGCGACCGGCTTGCAGTCGAAACCGCCCATCTGCTGGAAATAGGTGAACTGGGTGACCTCCATCCCGTCGCACCACACTTCCCAGCCAAGCCCCCATGCGCCCAGCGTGGGGCTTTCCCAGTCATCCTCCACAAAGCGGATGTCATGGACCAGCGGGTCGATGCCGATCTTCGCCAGCGAGCCGAGATACAGCTCCTGAAGGTTCGACGGCGACGGCTTCATGATGACCTGATACTGGTAATAATGCTGGAGGCGATTGGGATTTTCGCCATAGCGGCCATCGGTCGGGCGGCGGCTGGGCTGCACATAGGCGCAGTTCCACGGATCGGGACCAAGGCTGCGCAATGTCGTGGCGGGGTGGAACGTGCCCGCCCCCACGCGCATATCATAGGGTTGCAGAATGACGCAGCCCTGCGCGCTCCAATAATCATGGAGCGTGAGGATCAGCGACTGGAAGCTCAAGGGTTGCTGCTCTGCCAAGCTCGTCCGCCTGTCGTTGGGGGCATGGATTCAATGGGCGTCGCTTTGGCGCAAGGGCCGGTTCGGGTCAAGCAAGGCGGCATCCAGCCCGCCATTACTTGCGCCCGGCCCGCAAAGCGGCGAAAGGAGGGACATGCCCGTCCTCACCCGCTTCCTGACCCGCCTCGCCACCGGCTTTGCCGCGATCCTGCTGCTCACCTCGCCCGGCTTCGCGCCCATCGGCGCGCGCACCGTGACGAAGGAGACGCTGGCGAAACCGGCGCTGTGGGTGGTGCGGGACAAGGACACCACCCTTTATCTGTTCGGCACCATCCATGTCCTGCGCCGCGAAGTGCGCTGGTTCCACGGTCCGGTAAGGGCAGCGTTCGACCAATCGTCCGCGCTGGTGCTGGAAACGGTGCCGACCGATACGGAAGTGGCGAAAACGACCGCCCGCCTCGCCATCGACGCCAACGGCCCGCCGCTTAGCGAGAAGCTGGATGCCGCGACCCGCGCCCGCTATTTCGCGCTGCTCGACCGCCTCGGCATACCGCGCGCGCATCTGGAGCCTTTCCATCCATGGTTCGCCGCCGTCTCGCTGTCCATCGCCCCGCTGGAGAAGCTGGGCTATGATCCCGATGCCGGGGTGGACGAGGTGCTGAAGAACACCGCGACGACCAAGGGCAAGCCGGTGCTGGCGCTGGAAAGCGTCGACGAACAGCTCGGCTTCTTCGCCGGATTGCCGGAGGCGACGCAGGTCCGTTTCCTCACCGCCACTATCGCGGAGGCGGAGAAAGCGGAGGCGGAGATCGCCCGCATGGTCAGCGAATGGTCCGCCGGGCGTCCCGGCGCACTGGCCGACGACATGAATGATTCGCTCAAGGACATGCCGGAGATTGCGGAGGCCCTGCTCTACCAGCGCAACCGCAACTGGGCGACATGGATCGCCCATCGAATGGCGCAGCCCGGCACCGTCTTCGTCGCGGTCGGCGCAGGCCATCTGGCGGGCAAGGGCAGCGTGCAGGAACTGCTGGCCGCAAAGGGCCTGACCGTAAAGCGCGTCGAATAGGGCGACAGGGTTCAGCCTGCCCGTACCCGGCCCTGCATCCCCTTTCCTCAGACTCGCCACCCCGTCCCGACTTCGTTACAAGGCGTCCCCATGTCCACCACCTTCGTCCTCGACACCTCGACCAGTCGCGCGAACCCCACGCCCGCGCCGATCAAGCGGCTGACCGTACCCGCGATCCAGCGGCGCAAGGTCGATGGCCGGACGCAGGAACCGCTCGTCATGCTCACCGCCTATACGGCGCGCATGGCGCAGATCCTCGACACCCATTGCGACATGCTGCTGGTCGGGGACTCGCTGGGGCAGGTGATCTATGGCCTGCCCTCCACCCTGTCCGTCACGCTGGACATGATGATCGCTCATGGCGCGGCGGTGGTGCGCGGCAGCTATCACAGCGTCGTCATCGTCGACATGCCCTTCGGCAGCTATGAGGCGTCACCGCAGCAGGCGTTCGCCTCGGCCAGCCGGATCATGGCCGAAACCGGCTGCGCCGCGGTGAAGCTGGAAGGTGGACAAGCGATGGCGGAGACGATCAGCTTCCTCAGCCAGCGCGGTATTCCCGTCATGGGCCATATCGGCCTGACGCCGCAGGCGGTGAACGCGCTGGGCGGCTATGCCGCGCGGGGCAAGAGCCGGGAGGAACATGACAAGATCATCGCCGACGCGCAGGCCGTGGCGCGGGCGGGCGCGTTCGGCATGGTAATCGAAGGGGTGATGGAGGAGATCGCCATCGCCGCCACGCAGAGCGTCGATGTGCCCACCATCGGCATCGGCGCATCGGCGCAATGCGATGGGCAGGTGCTGGTGATCGACGACATGCTCGGCATGTTCGACCGCGTGCCCCGCTTCGTCAAACGCTACGCCGATCTGGCGACCAGCATCGGCGAGACCGCCGCCCACTATGCCGCCGACGTGCGCGCGCGCAACTTTCCCACGGAAGACCAGGTGTACCGGCCCAAGAAATGAGAGCCTGGGAATGACCGGCCAAAAAATCATGGCCTTCAACCGCGTGCGCGGCTAAGCAACCAGCCTTCTATTTCCAACCCTTTGACTTGCCCATCGCGAGGAGAGACGATTTGGCCCTGACGCCGGCCCCGAACGACGCCTTCATGCGCGAGGTGGATGAAGCCGTGCGGCAGGATGACCTGTCGAATTTCGGCAAGCGTTACGGCCTGCTGATCGGCGGCCTGATCGTGGCGGGGCTGATCGCGTTCGGCGGCTGGCTGCTGTGGCAGAACCACACCCATGCCGCGGCGGACGAGGCGGGCGAACGCTACACCGCCGCGCTCACCGCTGCCGTGTCGGGCAAGCCCGACGACGCCGCGCTGGCCACCCTCGCGGGGACCGATCAGGATGGCTATCGCGCCGGCGCCCTACTCGTGCAGGCCGGTATCAAGAGTGAGAAGGAAGACGCCAAGGGCGCCATCGCCGCCTATCGCGCGATCGCGGCCGACGCCACGCTGGCCCAGCCCTATCGCGACCTCGCGCTGGTGCGCCAGACGGCGCTGGAATTCGACACGATGGCCCCGCAGGCGGTCATCGACCGTCTCAAGCCCCTGTCGGAAAGCGGCAACCCTTGGTTCGGCAGCGCGGGCGAGATGAGCGCGCTGGCCTATATGAAGCTGGGCAAGCGCGATCTGGCGGGCGCCCTGTTCGCCAATATCGCCAAGGATACGGGCGTTCCCCGCACCATTCAGACACGGGCCGTTCAGATGGCCAGCCTATTGGGGGTGGACGCGCAAATGCCGCCGCGCCCCGGCGAAACGAAGGACAACAGCGCCAATGCCCAATAAGTCCGGCCTCAAACAGTCCACCGTTCGGATCGCCGCCTTCGCCCTGATGGGGTGCAGCGTGCTGACGCTGGCGGCATGTGGCGGTCGGGGCAACAAGCCCAAGTCGACCACGCCGGTGCTGGGCAACCGCACGTCCATCCTGGGCGGCAACCAACTGGTGGTCGTGGACGACAGCGTGGCCAACACGCCCGTCACCCTGCCCGCGCCCACCACCAATGCGGACTGGGCGCAGCCGGGCGGCGACAGCAGCAAGGCGATGGGCCATGTCGCGCTGGGCGAAAGCCTGAACCAGGCCTGGTCCACCTCCATCGCTGGCGGCGGCAAGCGTGCGCGCCTCGCCTCCTCCCCCGTCATCAGCGGCGGCAAGCTCTATGTCATCGACACCAACGCCACCGTCTCGGCGTTCGATGCAAAGAGCGGCGCGCGCCTGTGGACCAGCAGCGTCCGCGACAAGGACGGCAAGGGCAATAATGCGGAATTCGGCGGCGGCGTGTCCGTCGGCGGCGACCGCCTCTACGTCACCACCGGCATCGGCGATGTCGCAGCGCTCAACATCGCGGACGGCAGCCAGTTATGGAAGAAGCGCCCCGGCGGCCCGCTGCGCGGCTCGGCCACCGTCGCCAATGGCCATATCTATGTGATGAGCCAGGATAACCAGATTTTCGCCCTGTCGCAGGAAGACGGCACGGTCGTCTGGACCGAAAGCGGCACGGTGCAGTCCACCGCCATCTTTGGCGTGGCCGCCCCGGCGGCGGCGCAGGGCACGGTGATCGCGGGCTTCAGCTCCGGCGAACTCACCGCCTATCGCTATGAGAATGGCCGCGTGCTGTGGGGCGATGCGCTCAGCCGCACCAGCATCTCCACCACCGTCGCCGCGCTGACCGACATCGACGCCGATCCGGTGATCGACCGTGGCCGCGTCTTCGCCATCGGGCAGGGCGGCCGCATGGCCTCCTATGAACTGGTCAGCGGCCAGCGCCTGTGGGAAATCAACATCGCGGGCGTCGCCACTCCGGCCATCGCGGGGGACTGGGTCTTCGTCGTCACCGATGCCAGCCGCCTGTTCTGCGTCGAGCGCGCGACCGGCAAGATCCGCTGGATCAGCCAGCTCACCGCCTTCGAGAATGAGAAGAAGAAGAGCGGGATCGTGCGCTGGCACGGTCCGTTGCTGGCCGGTGGCCGCCTCATCCTCGTCTCGACGGAGGGCAAGCTGACCGAGGTGGACCCAGCCAACGGGTCGATCCGGCACGAGCGGGAGATGAAAGGCGCGATGTCGCTGGCCCCTGTCGCCGCCGACGGGATGCTCTATATCCTCACCGACGATGGGCGACTCGTCGCCTATCGCTGATGGGCCACGCCATGCTATTGGCCGTTTGATTTTACTGGCCGCTCCGGCGGCCCACCAACCAGAGAGATTTCGCCACCATGCCGCCCGCGCCACGCATCGCCATTGTCGGGCGCCCCAATGTCGGCAAATCGACCCTGTTCAACCGCCTCGTCGGCAAGAAGCTGGCGCTGGTGGACGATATGCCCGGCGTCACCCGCGACCGGCGTGAGGGCGAAGCCGAACTGCTCGGCCTGAAATTCCGCATCGTCGACACGGCGGGTTTCGAGGAAGACGCGATCGAGACGCTGCCCGGCCGTATGCGCGCGCAGACGGAGGCTGCGGTGCAGGACGCCGACCTCGCCCTGTTCGTCATCGACGCCCGCGCTGGCCTGATGCCGCTGGACGAGCATATCGCCCGCTGGCTGCGCGCTGGCGACACGCCCGTCGTCGTCCTCGCCAACAAGGCGGAGGGCAGCCAGGGCGACCATGGCATCATGGAGGCGTTCTCGCTCGGCTTTGGCGAACCCGTCGCCTTCTCCGCTGAACATGGTCAGGGGCTGGCCGACCTGTTCGGCGCCATCCGCCCGCATATCGAGCGGGAGGAGGATGAATTTGGCGACGATACCGAAGGCGATGCGGAGGACGAGGACTATCGTGGCCCCCTGAAACTCGCCATCGTCGGCCGCCCCAACGCGGGCAAATCCACGCTCATCAACAAGATATTGGGCGAGGACCGTCTCATCACCGGGCCGGAAGCGGGCATCACCCGCGATTCCATCGCCGTCGACTGGCAGTGGCGCGACTTCGACAATGAGATGCGCGACGTGCGGCTGATCGACACGGCGGGTATGCGCAAGCGGGCGAAGGTGCAGGACAAGCTGGAGAAGCTGTCCGTTGCCGACGCCCTCCACGCAGTCGATTTCGCGGAGGTGGTCGTCCTCCTCCTTGACGCGACGCTTGGGCTGGAGGTGCAGGATCTCAAGATTGCCGACAAGGTGTTGCAGGAGGGGCGGGCCCTCATCATCGCGCTCAACAAATGGGATGTGTCGGAAAATGGCTCGTCGCTCTATCAGGGCGTCCGTGCGGCCCTGAACGAAGGGCTGGCGCAATGCCGGGGCGTGCCGCTGCTCACCATTTCCGGCGCGACCGGCAAGGGTATCGACGACCTCATCAACGCCGCGTTCGAAACGCGGGAGGCATGGTCGAAGCGGATTCAGACATCGCTCCTCAACCGCTGGTTCGACGAGGCGCTGGAGGCCAACCCGCCCCCGGCCCCTGGCGGCAAGCGGATCAAGCTGCGCTATATCACGCAGGTTCGCACCCGCCCGCCGACCTTCTCCGTCTTCGGCAACCGACTCGACGAACTGCCGGAAAGCTATCGCCGCTATCTGGTCAACGGCATCCGCAAGGAGCTGGGCTTTGGCGCGGTGCCGGTGCGGCTGAACCTGCGCGGCAGCACCAACCCCTTCGACAAGGCCAAGAAACGCTGATCCGCCGGTCATGGCCGAACAACCGGCCCCGCTGATCGTCGACGCGCGCGGTATGCGCTGTCCCTGGCCCGTGTTACGCGCGGCCAGGGCGATGCGCGGCGGCGCGCCCGTGCTGCTGATCTCCGACGATCCCATCGCGCGCCGGGACGTGCCGGACATGGCCCATGCACGCGGATGGCAATGCACCCTCTCCGACGACGCGGACGCCACGCAATTTCTGCTGACACCCCATGGCGCGTGAACCCGTCAGGGGTACGGAACAGAGATGGAAACGGCTGGATTCCCGCTATACCGTCCCGGTCCGCGCGCCCGCTTGCCCCGTCCCCTCTTCGACTGACGGAGGCAAAAGACGCCGCAGAAAAGACCGCGAATTAAACACATCTTTACTGCTCAGGATCAATGCTCCCTGTTCGATTTCATCCCCGAACGGAGAAGATGCGACGTCATGTCCTATCGTGATCTTCCACTCATCAGCGATACCGATCTCGCCACCGCCCGGCGCGAGCTGGGGTCGGCGCTGCCCCGTATCCTTGGCTATTATCGGCAGGACGGCGTCACCTCCATCCACGCGATCGAGAACGCCATGCAGGCCCGCAGCGCGACCGCGCTCGTCCTGCCCGCGCACAGCCTGAAGGGCGAATCGCGCCAATTGGGGGCGGAGCGGGTGGCGGAACTGTCGCAATATCTGGAGATGACCGCGCGCCGCTGCATCGAGGATCGCACCGAGCTGCCCGATGCCCTGGCCGAGGATGTGCGCGGCCTGCGCAGCCTGTTTCATGAGACGATGACGGTGCTGGAGCGCACCATCGGCACGGGCGAGGCCCCGCCTGCCGCCCGCGCGCCGGTTGCGCCGTCCCCCCCCGCCTCCATCGCACGCCCGCGCCCGGCCGGCGTCGCCCCGCAACGCCCGGTCTTCGGCCGCCGCGCGGTCTGAGGCGGCCACCCACAGCATAAACTGATCGCCCCGGCCCGCCGCACGCCCTATCATCCCCGGCATGAACGACGCGGATCATGGCAGCATAGTGGGCGCGGTGCTGGCGGGCGGCCTCTCCACCCGTTTCGGCAGCGACAAGGCGCAGGCCCTGCTCGACGGACGCCGCCTGATCGACCATGCCGTCGATACGCTGGCCGCCCAATGCGATGCGGTGATCGTCGTCGGGCGGCAGGAGCCGGGCCATGATTGCGCGCCCGACTGGCCCGTCCCCCATCAGGGCCCGCTGGGCGGCATTGCGGGCGCGCTGCGCCATGCAGCCGCCCACGGCCATGCGGCGGTGCTGACCTGCGGCGTCGACAGCCCCTATCTCCCCGCGAACCTCCGCGCGCGGCTCGCCCCCGCTCCGGCCTGTCTCGCCGCACAGCCGGTCATCGGGCTATGGCCCGTCACCGCGCTCCCCATATTGGAGGCGATCTTGACCACCTCCGCCAGCCACGCCGTCCGCCACTTCGCCGACCGCATCGGCGCCCGCCGGATCGAGACGGACAGCATCCCCGCCAATGTGAACCGGCGTGAGGATCTGGATAAGCTGGCGAGATAAGGGGAGCGCGCCCGAAGCAAAGCCTGCCTCTGGATGGTCGCGGTCGGAATATGGGGAGGAATGGTGCACCCGACACGATTCGAACGTGTGGCCTTTGCCTTCGGAGGGCAACGCTCTATCCAGCTGAGCTACGGGTGCTTCGCAGGGGGCGCTACCAGTTTTGATGGCACTGGCCAAGAGAAAAGGCGGGCTTTTTCATCGAAACCTCTCACCATGGATGACGCCGGCCCGCCGGAGGCCTATCCCCTCCCCCTTTCCCCTGGGACAAGACGCAACGACCCGGAGGAATCGACAGCCATCCCCTTGCCCCCTTGGCGTAAGCCCCGCAAAGACAGCCGCATCGCCCGCGCGCCCTTCCCGGCTGCCGGGCTACGGGAGGACAGGAAGCATAATGGCGCATGGGCAGGCAGGAGGGTGGAACGGCGACGCCACGCGGACGGGACCGCTGGCGACCCCGCGCGCGCAGATGGTCGCTCTGGCCCTCCTCTACATCCTCATCGCTGCGATCCATCATGAACGGCTGCCCACCGACGCCACCGTCTACTGGCTGGGCTGGGCCGATCAGGACCAGTATAGCGCGTCGATCCGGGCGCTGGCACGGGGCGACCTGTCCCCGGCGGCTCACTGGTATCCCTTCGGCTATACGCTGGCGGTGCTGCCCTTCGCCTGGTTGCCGACATGGATCGCCTACAGCCTTGTGAACGGCCTCTGCCTGCTCGGCGCATGGGCGGGTTTTCGCGCCATTGCGCTGCGCTGCGCCGTCTCCTCCCGGCTGGCGCTGCTGCTCTTCGTGGCGACCACCCTGCTCTATCCCCGCATCGGCGTGCACTGGATCACGCCCTGGACCACCACCCTCTCCGCCTGCCTGATCTGGCAGGCGGCGGCGCGGTCCCTCGCCTTTTCCGGCGGGGAGGGCGTGGCCGACCGCCTGCTGCTCGGCACCATACTCGCGCTGATCCCGGCCACCCGCTTTGCCGACGGCTCCATCGCGCTGATCTTTGCGGCCTATGTCGCGGGGGCGGCGATCCTGCATCGGCGCGTCGCCACGCTCTGGCCGGTGGTGGTCGCGGGATTGGCGACGACGAGCCTCTATGCGGCGCTGCACCTCGCCGTCTATGGCTGGCAACCGACCGACTATCTGCGCCTGTCCGCCGCCTATGGCCTGAATTTCGGGCAATTGGGGTGGAAGGCGTGGTTGCTGCTGATCGAACCGCGCCCCTGGTATCCCGATGGGCAGGGCCTGCTTGCCGCCTGTCCATGGCTGCTGCTCGGCGCTGCGGGGATGCTGTTCACGGCTCTGTCCGGGCGGATCGCCCGTGCGGAGGCGCTGCTACTTTGCTCCGTCGCCGCCGTCCATGCGGCGCTGACCCTTGCCTATGTCGACCTGCTGCCGTCCGGCCTGTGGGCCTATGGCAATGTCCATTATTTCAAATGGATGCTGCCCCTGTTCGCCCTGTTCGCGCTCCTCTTCCTGCGATTCGCCAGAGGCAGGCCGGTGCAGGCCGCCGCCGTCCTGCTCCCCCTGCTGCTAGTCAGCGCGATCCGTTTCACCCCGGCGCCCGTCGCCGCGGGGCAGCCGGCTCGGCTGCTCCTCTTCCCCCGCGTCGCCGCCGAATTTTCCCATGTCTATTTCGCGCAATCGGTCATCACCGATCGCACGGGCGCTCTCCGCAATTTCTTCGAATATCATCAGGTGCCGCAGCAGGCGGGAGCGGGCAAGACCGGTCCCGTGCAGGCCATCGCCCTGCGCCGGGATTTCGCGGGTGGTGAGCATTGGCTGGGCAATGGCGCGCCCGGCACGCTCTGGCCCCGCGCATTCACCGGCAATCACAGCCGCACGCCGCTGCCCGGATCATGGCCGCTGGCGCCCGTCGCCCGCTACGCCCCGCGGATCGGGATCGGCTGGCCCTGCTGGCTCCCGCTCGCCACCTGCGCACCAACGCTTGAACGGGCATTGGAACGGCCGCTGGGGTCGCCGCCGGAGTCCGCGCCGCCGTCGCGCCCCGTCAGTCGGTGAACACCACCGTCTTGCTGCCGTTCAGCAGGACGCGATCCTCGATATGGTATCGCACGGCCCGCGCCAGCACCCGTCGTTCGATGTCGCGCCCCTTGCGGACCAGATCCTCCGGCGTGTCGGCATGGGTGATATGCTCCACGTCCTGGCTGATGATCGGCCCTTCATCCAGGTCGGTCGTCACATAATGGGCGGTCGCGCCAATCATCTTCACCCCGCGGGCATGGGCCTGATGATAGGGTTTCGCGCCCTTGAAACCGGGCAGGAAGCTGTGATGGATGTTGATGCAGCGCCCCGACAGCCATTCCGACATCTCGTCGGAGAGGATTTGCATATAGCGGGCCAGCACGACCAGCTCCGCGCCGGTGTCCGTCACGATAGCGCGGATGCGCGCTTCCTGCTCCGCCTTGCCGTCCTTAGCCATCGGCAGGAAATGGAAGGGCACGTCGCCCAGGTCCAGCCGCCCCAGCGCCTCGCGCGGGTGATTGGAGATGACGCCCACCACATCCATGCCCAATTCGCCCAGCCGTGAGCGGTACAACAGGTCGATCAGGCAATGGTCGAACTTGGAGACGAGGATCAGCACCCGCCGCCGCGCCCGCAACGGCCGGAACGACCATTGCATACCATATCGCTCCGCCACCGGCGCGAACCCCGCCTCGAAGGACAGGTCCGCCGCCGTCTGCTGCTGGAACACCACGCGCATGAAGAACCGCCCGGTGCTGGCGTCGTCGAACTGCTGCGCGTCCACGATATTGCCGCCGCGCTCGAACAGATGCTGCGCGACCGCCATGACAAGGCCCGGCCGATCGTCGCAGGCGAGCGTCAGCACATAATTTTCACTCACGCCCGGTTCCCCCTGTTGCGCACTCGCCTGCTGGGCTTTGCGCCCCGCGCTTATTCCGCGCGCGCGACACCGCGGGCGGTCATCAATTCCTGCAACTCACCGGCCTCGTACATCTCCATCATGATGTCGCTGCCGCCCAGAAACTCGCCCTTTACATAGAGCTGCGGGATGGTCGGCCAGTCGGAATAGGCCTTGATGCCCTGCCGCACATCCTGGTCCTGCAACACGTCGACGCTCTCATAGGCGACGCCGACATGGTCGAGGATGGCGATGGCGCGGCTCGAAAAACCGCACTGCGGGAACAATGGCGTGCCCTTCATGAACAGCACGACATCGGCGGACTTCACGATGGAATCGATCTTGGCGTGGACGGCGTCGGTCATGGCTTCAAAATCCTGCACTTCCATGGGCGTTGCCGCCCGACGTTGATAGGCTGTCCCTCAATTGGGAACGGCGGTGGTCAGTTGCAAGGCATGGAGCACGCCGCCCATGCGCCCGCCCAGCGCGTCATAGACTTCGCGCTGCTGTGCGATGCGGGTCTTGCCGCGAAAGCTCTCCGCCACCACACGGGCGGCATAATGGTCGCCGTCCCCCGCCAGGTCGGTGATCTCCACCTCGGCATCGGGGATGGCGGCGCGGATCATCTGCGCAATATCGTCGGCGGCCATGGGCATGGGATCGGCTCCGCTCAGCTTTCGTGCATGATCTGGCGGCGCGCCTCGGCCGACTTCTCGGCCAGCGCGGTGCGAACCGCCGCCTCGTCGAGGTCGGTGCCCGCGGAGATCAGGTCGCCCAACACTTTGCGCACCACATCCTCGTCGCCCGCTTCCTCGAAATCGGCCTGCACGACCGCCTTGCGATAGGCGTCGGTTTCCGCCGGGGTCAGCTTCATCGCGGCCGCCGCCCATTCGCCCAGCAGGCGGTTGCGGCGCGCGGTCACACGGAACTGCATGTCCTGATCGTGCGCGAACTTGGCCTCAAATGCGCGCTCCCGGTCATCAAAAGTCGTCATTGCACATCCTCGTTTGATCGGAAGAAACCACCGGCCTGCCCCCGATGAAGGCGCCCGTCCCTAGCAGGTAGGACAGGCGCGAAATCGCGGCAAGACCGGGGACGGAAATTCAGGGAAAGCGAACCGTCAGGCGTGGGCCGGGACCAGCCAGGGGCGGGCCGCACCATCGGATTGTTCGAACACGCCAATCTTGTCGCTCTGCCCCAAAGTCAGGCCGATTTCGTCCAGCCCGTTGGTCAGGCAATGTTTGCGAAAGGCGTCGATTTCGAAGGTGAAGCGGTCCTGAAACGGCGTCGTCACCGTCTGGCTGTCCAAGTCGATGTGGATCGCGTCGGTCTTTGCCACCTCGATCAGCCGATCGATGGCGTCCTGCGGCAGGATCACCGTCAAAATGCCGTTCTTGAACGCATTGCCGGAGAAGATGTCCGAAAAACTGGGCGCGATCACCGCCGTGATACCCATGTCCAGCATCGCCCATGCCGCATGTTCCCGGCTGGACCCGCATCCGAAATTATCGCCCGCGATCACGATGGGCGAGCCGGCATAGGTCGGATCGTCGAACACATTGTCGGGCGCGGTGCGCAGCGCGGCAAACGCGCCCTTGCCCAGTCCCGTGCGCGAAATGGTCTTCAGCCACTCCGCCGCGATAATCATGTCGGTATCGACATTCTTGAGGCCCAGCGGATAGGCGCGCCCCTCGATATGGTGGACGGCGTCCATCAGCGCGCGGCCTGCTGCCCGGCGGGTCGCGCCAGCTTTGCGGGCTTGACGTCGGCGGCCCGGCCCAGCCCGACCGCCATCGCCGCGCTCGCCACGGCGCCCAGCGCCAGCACCCAGAAAATCTTCTTCATGCGACCCCTGCCTTTTCTTCCGTCATCATGTCGCGCACGTCCGCCAGCCGCCCTTCGACCGCCGCCGCCGCCGCCATCAGGGGCGAGACCAGGTGCGTCCGCGATCCCGGACCCTGCCGGCCCATGAAGTTGCGGTTGCTGGTCGATGCGCAATGTTCGCCCGCCGGCACCTTGTCCGGGTTCATGCCGAGGCAGGCCGAGCAGCCCGGCTCGCGCCATTCGAAACCGGCCTCGATGAAGATACGGTCCAGCCCTTCGCTTTCCGCCTGCCGCTTGACCAGGCCGGAGCCGGGCACGACCAGCGCCTGCTTGATGCTGCCCGCGATATGGCGGCCCCGCACCACGGATGCGGCGGCGCGCAGATCCTCGATGCGGCTGTTGGTGCAACTGCCGATAAAGATATGCTGGATGGCGATGTCCTGCATCCGCTGCCCGGCGCGCAGGCCCATATAGTCGAGCGACTTGGCCGCCGCGACGCGCTTGGACGCATCCTCGAAGCTTTCGGGATCGGGCACGACACCGGTGATCGCAACCACATCCTCCGGGCTGGTGCCCCATGTGACGGTCGGCGCGATGTCCGATGCGGCCAGCGTGACGGTGCGGTCGAAATGCGCGCCCTCATCCGTGTGCAGCGTGCGCCAGTAGGCGACCGCCGCATCCCAGTCCGCGCCCTGCGGGGCCATCGGGCGGCCCTTCAGATACTCGAACGTCTTTTCGTCCGGCGCGAACAGGCCCGACCGCGCGCCGCCCTCGATCGCCATGTTGGCGACGGTCAGCCGACCCTCGATGCTCATGTTGCGGAAGGTGTCGCCGCGATATTCCAGCACATAGCCGGTGCCGCCCGCCGCGCCCGTCTTGCCGATGATCGCCAGCACCACATCCTTGGGCGTGACGCCGAAACCCAGCGTGCCGTCGACGCGGATTTCCATCGACTTGGACTGTTTCAGCAGCAACGTCTGCGTGGCGAGGACATGCTCCACCTCGCTGGTGCCGATGCCGAACGCCAGCGCGCCCAGCGCGCCATGCGCCGCCGTGTGGCTGTCGCCGCACACCAGCGTGGTGCCCGGCAGGGTAAAGCCCTGCTCCGGTCCCACCACATGCACGATGCCCTGCTCCGCCGCCGTCGCGCCGAAATATTTGATGCCAAAGGAAGGCGCATTGGCCTCCAGCGCGGCGAGCTGCTGCGCGCTTTCCTTGTCCGCGATGGGCAGGCGGTGGCCCGCCGCATCGACCCGCGCCGTGGTGGGCAGGTTATGGTCGGGCACCGCCAGCGTCAGGTCGGGCCGCCGCACCGGTCGCCCGGCGAGGCGCAGCCCCTCGAACGCCTGCGGGCTGGTCACTTCATGGACCAGATGGCGGTCGATATAGATCAGACAGGTGCCATCGTCGCGCCGGTCGATGACATGCGCGTTCCAGATTTTTTCGTACAAGGTCGTCGGATGTGTCATAATCCGTTCTCCCTAGCGTCTCGCCCGTGCCCACGAAAGACTATTTGTGCGGTGGGACCGATGGCAATCGGCTTTATCCGCATGGCGGGCGTGGCTCTGTCCGCCTGTTCGCATGGCTTACCCGCCATATAGGATCGGATGGGGAGGATTGCGCCCCCTCCTGTGCGGCTTGAGGGCCAGCGGTCCTGTTGCCGGTACGCGCAGCCTTTCGGGATTGTTCGGCCTGTGTGTTGTGGGCTGCCCTGCCTGCCCTGCCCTGCCCTGCCCTGCCCTGCCGTACCGGCCTACCTGCCCTGCCCGCTCCTGCCCGCCACCGCGTTTGCCGTTCGCGCGACGCACTCCACGTTGCATCCCTGCGCTGTCCCCCGCTGCCCTGTCCTGCGCGGCCCTGTCTTTCACGGCGCTGGCCTTTGGATTCTGGTCCTTTGGGTGCTCGCCCGTTACGGTGCCGCCCCCCTGCTCAGGTTTCCCCACATCCTTGTGCCTTGCGACACTTTTTCCTGGCCCGCCTGTCCCGCCTGCCCCTTACGTCCCTGCCTCATGCGGCAATACCTCATGCGGCGATGCCTCATGCGTCCCTGGCCCTTGAGACGATGCCCCTTGAGACGATGCCTCATGTGGCCAGGTTATGCGCGTTACCCGCATCTCAGCCCCGCGCCGCCCCGCAACTGCTGTGCCGTGGCGTGGCGTGGCGTGGCGTGGCGTGGCGTGGCGTGGCGTGGCGTGGCGTGGCGTGGCGTGGCGTGGCGTGGCGTGGCGTGGCGTGGCGTGGCGTGGCGTGCAGGACTGCCTCCGGCATATCCATCCGTCCACCCTGAACTTTCCCGACCGCCGGCGATCCCGATGCCCGCCCAGCGAGCTGCGGTCCTGCACACCCGATTTCCTGCGGCCTTATCCCGGATCAGGGCCGCCCGGTGGCCTCCCGACCATAATCGACCGCATTGGGCAACGGCACAAAGCCAGGCTTCAGATGGTACAGCACGACATAATGCCCCCCACCCTGATGATAGCGCATCACCTCATCATACCGTTTCCGTAACAAGATATGCATGGCCCGGTCGACATCCGGCCGCAGGTCCGCAGGCGGGGGCGTGATCGCCACCATATAATCAGGCATCCGGTTGGTTATCTTGTGCAACTCCGCATCCGCATCAACCCCCAACGCCCGATATTCCCGTGTCAGATTCAGGTGATAGGGAAAGGCAAAGCGCGTCGGAAGGCAGAAGTCCCCCAGCGTGTACAGCATCGCCGACCCCGCATAGACATAGGGGCAATTGCGCGTATCCCGCATCGCCCGCGCCATCTCCCGCAGCGCATCGGGACCGCCACGATAGGCCAGATCGCCCCGCACCACCACGATGCTGGCGACGGCTCCTGCGACGATACAGACACTGCGAAACCGCAGCCACAATCCGCTGGAGAAAGCAAAGGCCAGCGCGACCGGTCCGGCCAGCGCCAGAGCATAATGGGTGAAATAGGTACCAAACCCGGCAAAGGTCAGCCAGGCCGCCCCGTTCCAGAACAGGATGAAACGATGCGCGTCCGACAGCGCCAATCCCCGCCAACCCGAAAGGCGCGCCCATAGTCCCGCCAGCGCAAAGCCCAGAGGCAGCGCCAACACCTTGAATATCTCCAGCAAGCGCGGAGCCAGCACGGATGCCTCCTCCCCTCCTCGCAAGGCGATAGACAGGAAATTGGCGAACAGAAAGGCTTCAGCCTGCCCCTGCAACGCATAATAGCCAAACGCCAGCAGCGTCGGCGCCAGCGCGATCCCCGCCCACAGCAGTCCGCAGCCGAGAGCCGCCACAACACTGCTGCGTCGCCACGCCAGCCACAACAGCATCAGGCCAAAAGCGCCCCCCTCGCCCACCACGCTATATTTGACCTGGAGCGCGATCCCCACCAGCAGCATCGCGAGCACGCCCCGGCTCACCAGACGCCGGAACGGCACATGATCCCGCTCGATGAACAGGCTCATCAGCATCGCTGCCGCCGCCGTCATCGGCAGATTATAGAAAACCGGCGACTGCCCACCCACCCCCTCGAACAGGTTCAATATCGTGGGATAGACGATGGCAGCCAGAACGGCCGTGGGGCGATCCGCATAACAGCGGCCCATGCGATAGAGGATCAGGCTGGTTACCATGACGGACAGCGTGGCGAGACATTGATAGGCCAGCACCCCGTTGCCCAAAGGTGCTGCCACCGCATAGATCAGGAACAAACCGATCGGCTTGCGATCCCAGATGTCAACGAAGGGCAAAGCGCCCTCCCACATCTTCCTGCCCACCAGCAGGTAGAAGTCCTCATCCACATGGATGTTCGGATTGCCCAGCGCGATACAACGCAAGGCGAAGACTGCCAGCAGGATGATCATCGCGTCACGCCATGTTCCGGCCAGACGCGACCGCTCAAGCCCCGAAGCCACGTCAGAAGCCCGTTATTTCATGCGCCAGGTCAGGAGGGAGGAAGCGGCATAGTTCCAGATCGCGCCGGTTGCCCCGCCCGCGATACCGGCCAGCCACCATGTCGAATGGCTGTTGAACATCAGGGAGCCGACACCGATGTTGGCGAGCGCGCCCGTTCCACAGACAAGGTAGAAAGACAGCAACCCCTTGACCATCGCCCAGCCGCGCAACCGCTGGCTCGCATAGGTGACCATGTTGTTCAGCGCGAAATTGAAGGCGATGGCGACCAGCACGGCCATGGTCTGTGCAACCGGGAAAGCATGGCCCAGCCCCAGCACAGCCCGCAACACCGCCAGATGCACCAGCACACCCAGCGTCCCGACCATCAGGAACAGGATCAACCGCGTCGGCAATATACGGCCCGCCGTCTTGTCGATGAAGAAAACGAACAGGTCGATCAGGACCTTAGCACTCATCTTGCTGTCGCCGCTCTGCCGACTGCGAAAATCATAGGGCTGCTCGGTCACTCGAAATCCCTGCCTGCTGCTCACCAGAATATCGAGCATGATCTTGAAACCAATGCCGGACAGGCGAGGCTGCACCTCGACTAGCCGGTCGCGCCGTATCGCAAAGAAACCACTCATCGGGTCGGAGCATCGGGTCCGCATGATCACATTGGTAAACCGCGTAACCGCCAGACTCCCCCTCAATCGCGTCGCACTGAACCCATCCGCCGTACCACCGCCCGAATAGCGCGTGCCGATCACCATGTCGGATCGATCCTCCGCAATCGCGCGATACATGGCGGGGAGGTGCCGCTCATCATGCTGCATATCACCATCGATGACCGCGACAACGGGCGCTGCCGTGCTCATCGCGCCGTCCACCACGGCGGACGCCAGCCCCTTGCGATTGTACCGCTTGATGGCGCGAACATGCCGATGGCACAGGGCCAGCGTGTCGATCTCGGCGATCGTGCCATCCGTGGAGCCATCATCCACGAATATCACTTCCCAGTTGATCGCCCCCAGCGTTTCGCCAAGCGCATCCACCATCTTGCGGATATTACCGACCTCGTTGAGGACGGGAACGATCACCGCCAGTTCGAGCACACCTTCCTGCTGTAGTGCAGGCTGCTCGGACGCCATGAAACCCAGCAAGTCTTAATCCTTCGCCCTGCGCACTGGAAGCAACCTGCTCCATGGGAGGGACATGCCTTGCCCGGCGCTCCCACTCAACCGCTTTCTGGCGGCGCCTGCGTGAGTGGTTGTCGGTGCCCCTGCCCTGCTTCGTCCCTGTCAGACGGTGTAATGCGCCGTCGTCTTGGCGGCCACTTCCTCCACCGTCACGCCCGGTGCCAGTTCCACGAGACGGAAAGGCGTGTCATGATCCGGACGCTGGAAGACAGCGAGGTCTGTCACGATCATATCGACCACATTCTTGCCGGTCAGCGGCAGGGTGCAGGATGGAATGAACTTGGGATCGCCATTCTTGCTGGTATGTTCCATCACCACAATGATCTTCTTGACGCCCGCGACCAGATCCATCGCACCGCCCATACCCTTGATCATCTTGCCGGGGATCATCCAGTTGGCAATGTCGCCATTCTCCGCGACTTCCATCGCGCCCAACACGGTCAGGTCGATATGGCCGCCCCGGATCATTGCGAAGCTGTCAGACGATCCGAAATAGCTGGACGATGCCAGTTCGCTAATCGTCTGCTTCCCCGCGTTGATGAGGTCGGCATCCTCGTCCCCGGCCAGGGGGAAGGGGCCTATACCCAGCATGCCATTCTCGGACTGGAGCGTCACTTCCACGCCATCCGGGATATAATTCGCGACCAGCGTCGGAATGCCGATACCCAGATTGACGTAGAAACCGTCCTGCAACTCGCGCGCCGCGCGGGCCGCCATTTCATCGCGTGTCCAGGCCATTATGCGCCCTCCCTCTCGCGAACGGTTCGAAACTCTATCTTCTTGTCATAGGGCGCACCCAAGATCAGGCGCTTCACATAAATGCCCGGCACATGGATGGCATCGGGGTCGAGGCTACCCACCGGAACAATCTCCTCCACCTCCGCGACGCAGATTTTGGCGGCGGTCGCCATCGGCTGGTTGAAATTGCGCGCCGTCTTGCGAAAGATCAGGTTACCCGCCTCGTCCGCCTTCCACCCCTTAATGATCGCGAGATCGGCGAAGATTCCCCGCTCCAGGATATAATCCTGACCGTCGAAGGTCTTCACTTCCTTGCCCTCGGCAACCAGCGTCCCAACGCCCGTCTTGGTATAAAAGCCGGGGATACCCGCACCGCCAGCCCGACAGCGTTCGGCCAGGGTGCCCTGCGGACAGAATTCCACTTCCAGTTCGCCCGAAAGATACTGCCGCTCGAATTCCTTGTTCTCGCCGACATAGGAAGAGATCATCTTCCTGATCTGGCGCGTGCGGAGGAGCTTGCCCAGCCCCTCATTGTCTATCCCAGCATTATTGGAAACAGCCACAATATCTTTGACGCCGCTTTCCAGAACCGCGTCGATCAATCGTTCGGGGATGCCGCACAGGCCAAATCCGCCCGAACATATTTGCATGCCATCAAACAGCAAACCGTCCAGCGCGGCCGCAGCATCGGGATAGATTTTTTTCACGGGTATGGCCCCTCTTGACCCATGTTGCAGTGCAAGTTGACCTATCCCGATTAGGCGGAAGTCCGCATGGCTTGCAAGGAAAAAGGGCCGCCCCGACTAGCAGGACGGCCCCTCTGCGACCCGAAGCCTCTGGGCTTCGAACAGGATAATTCAGATGTTGTCGCCAAGTGCACCCTTGATAGCGCCCTTCAGCTTCTGTCCGGCGCCCTTTGCTTGCTGAACCTTGCCCTCTGCAACGAGCGCATCATCGCCGGTCTTGCGACCATGCTCTTCCTTGCCCTTGCCGATAGCGTCATTCACGGCGCCCTTGGCCTTGTCGATCAGCTCACCCATGTCAGCGTCCTCCAGATCTCTATTCAAACCGAATGAGATCTTAACGAGCACGCCCGTCACCCGTTCCCGCGAAAACCAGGAAATGCGATGAGTTGCAGGTGGTTGCGACGGATGTGATCAGATCAGGCCAGCCAGCGGGCTGGAGGGATCGGCATACATGCGCCGCCCCATGCGACCGGCGAGATAGGCCGCGCGCCCGCCCTCGACGGCCAGCCGCATGGCGCGCGCCATCAGGACGGGATCTTTTGCCTCCGCAATAGCGGTGTTCATCAATATGCCTTCGCAGCCCAACTCCATGCCGACAGCGGCATCCGACGCGGTGCCCACGCCAGCATCGACCAGCACGGGAACCTTCGCCCCCTCGACGATCAGGCGGATGGTCACGCGATTCTGGATACCCAGACCGGAACCGATAGGCGCGCCGAGCGGCATGATGGCGACCGCACCCGCTTCTTCCAATTGCTTCGCGGCGATCGGGTCATCCACGCAATAGACCATCGGCTTGAAGCCTTCCTTCACGAGGACTTCCGTTGCCTTGAGCGTCTCTCGCATATCGGGATAGAGGGTGCGGGCCTCGCCCAATACTTCCAACTTAACCAACTCCCAGCCACCTGCCTCACGAGCAAGACGGAGGGTGCGAATCGCATCGTCGGCAGTGAAACAGCCGGCTGTATTAGGAAGATATGTCACCTTCTTCGGGTCGATGAAGTCGGTCAGCCTTGGCGCATTGGGATCGGAGACATTGACCCGGCGCACCGCAACCGTGACGATTTCCGCGCCAGACGCCTCCAGCGCCGCGGCGTTCTGGGCAAAGTCCTTATATTTCCCGGTTCCCACGATCAGACGCGAACGGAACGTCTGGCCCGCTACGGTCCAGCTATCGTCCGCCTTACCCTCCGCAGCCGGTGCGACAGCATGATCTCCACCGCCCACGAAATGCACGATCTCGATCTCGTCGGCGTCCTCGATCACGACAGTAGCGATGGTGGAGCGGGGCACGATTTCCAGATTCCGCTCGACCGCCACCTTCTCCGGCGCCAACCCCAGCGAATTGGCGAGATCCGCGATCGTCATGCCCTGGCGGATGCGGCGATGCTCGCCATTGACCCTGATACCGATGGTTCCGTCAATGGTCATGGCAGGCACTCGCTTCCTTTCGGTTTTGCAACATCGGCCCATTGGCCATATAGCGTCGCCATATAGAGGCGGGCAGGACGCGCAATCAACCACAGCCTTTACGGCCCAGGACAACTGGACCAGAACATTCACGACGAAGGACAGACCGGGCATGGCCGAAACGCCGACCATATATGTACTCAATGGCCCCAACCTCAATCTGCTGGGCCTGCGCGAACCCGACATTTACGGCCATGACACGCTGGACGATATTGCCGGCCGGGTCGAGGATGCCGCGAATGAGGCAGGCGTCGACGTGGATTTCCGCCAGTCCAACCATGAAGGCCATTTGATCGACTGGCTGCACGAGGCCAATGCGATGGGCGCCAAAGCGGTGCTGCTCAACGCGGGTGCCTTTACCCACAGCTCCATCGCATTATATGATGCGATCAAGGCGATCAGCGTGCCGGTGATCGAGGTGCATCTGTCCAACCCGCACACGCGCGAGGAATTTCGCCATCGCAGCTATGTCGGCATGGCTGCAAAGGGCAGTATCGCAGGCTTCGGCGCCAACTCCTACCTGCTGGCGCTGCGCGCCGCATTGGATCTGGCCGGGCTATAATCGGTTGCGCTGAACGCCTAATCGCAATAGGCGGCTGCGCACTTCACAAGAATAATCAGGGACGAAACGGGAAGCTCATGGGCGACAAGCAAGACGAGGGCGCGATGCAGGTTGATGTCGGACTGGTCCGCCAGCTTGCGGAACTGCTCGACGAAACGAGCCTGACCGAGATAGAGGTCGAGCATGGCGAACGCCGCATCCGCGTAGCGCGCAAAGCTGGCGCGCAGGCGGCCCCGCAATTTTATGCACCCGCACCGCAGGCAGTCGCAGCGCCTGCCGCTGCCCCCACGGCCGAGGCACCCGCCGCGCCGGTGGCAGCCGCCAACGCCCTCAAATCCCCCATGGTCGGCACGGTCTATCTGGCCGCCGAGCCGGGCGCCGCGCCCTTCATCACCGTGGGCAAGCAGGTGAATGTCGGTGACACGCTGCTGATCGTGGAAGCGATGAAGGTCATGAACCCCATCACCGCCACCCATGCAGGCACGGTCAAGGCCGTCCTGGTCGAGAATGGCCAGCCGGTCGAGTTCGACCAGCCGCTCGCCGTGATCGAATAAGCCGGGCGCGCGCATGACCATCGAAAAGCTGCTCATCGCCAATCGCGGCGAAATCGCGCTGCGTATCCACCGCGCATGCCATGAAATGGGCATCAAGACGGTAGCCGTTCACTCCACCGCCGATGCCGACGCCATGCATGTGCGTCTGGCGGACGAGGCCGTCTGCATTGGACCGCCTGCCGCCAAGGACAGCTATCTCAACATCGCCTCGATCATCGCGGCGGCGGAGATCACGGGTGCGGACGCGATCCACCCCGGCTATGGCTTCCTGTCCGAAAACGCACAGTTCGCGGAAATCGTGGAAGCGCACGGCATCATCTTCGTCGGTCCCAAGCCGGAGCATATCCGCACCATGGGCGACAAGGTGGAGGCCAAGCGCACCGCGGGCGCACTGGGCCTGCCGCTCGTCCCCGGCACCGATGGCGCGATCAACGATATCGCGGAAGCCAAGGCGGTCGCCGACAGGATCGGCTATCCGGTGCTGGTCAAGGCGGCATCGGGCGGCGGCGGGCGTGGCATGAAGGTCGTGCCGTCCGAAGACCAGTTCGAAACGCTGATGAAGCAGGCCGGGTCTGAGGCGAAGGCCGCGTTTGGCGACGACACCGTTTATCTCGAAAAATATCTGGGCAACCCCCGCCATATCGAGTTTCAGGTGTTCGGCGATGGCAAGGGCAACGCCATCCATCTGGGTGAGCGAGACTGCTCGCTCCAGCGCCGTCACCAGAAGGTTTTCGAGGAAGCCCCCTCCCCTGTCATCTCTTCTGCGGAACGGGATCGGATGGGCGGCATCGTATCCAAGGCAATGGCCGACATGGGCTATCGCGGTGCGGGCACCATCGAATTCCTCTACGAAAATGGCGAATTCTACTTCATCGAGATGAACACCCGGCTTCAGGTCGAGCATCCGGTGACGGAGATGATTACCGGCGTCGATCTCGTCCGCGAGCAAATCCGCATCGCGGAGGGCAAGCCCCTGTCCGTCGAGCAGAAGGACATCGAGTTCCACGGCCACGCCATCGAGTGCCGCATCAATGCCGAAGACCCGCGCACTTTCGCGCCGTCGCCCGGCAAGGTCTCGCAATATCATGTCCCCGGCGGCATGCATGTCCGCGTCGATAGCGGTCTCTATCAGGGCTATGTCGTGCCGCCTTATTATGACAGCATGATCGGCAAGCTGATCGTCTATGGCCGCACGCGCGAAGGCTGCCTGATGCGCCTCCGCCGCGCGCTGGAGGAATATGTGATCGAGGGGATGAAGACGACCATCCCCCTCCATCAGGCGCTGTTGAACGACCCCGACATCCAGAACGGCGACTATACGATCAAGTGGCTTGAGGAATGGCTCGCGAGGCAGGAGCCATGAAGGCCACCATCTGGCATAATCCGGCCTGCGGCACGTCGCGCAAGACGCTGGCGATTCTTGAGGAAACGCCCGGCGTCGAACTGACGGTCGTGCAGTATCTCAAGACGCCCTACGCCCGCGACAAACTGGTCCAGATTATCCGCGATTCCGGCCTAAGCATGAAAGATGCCATTCGCACGCGCGGCACGGATGCGGAGGAGAAGGGGCTGCCGGAGATGGAGGATAACGCTATCCTCGACGCGATGGTCGCCAATCCCGCCTATGTCACCCGCCCCTTTGTGGAGACGGACAAGGGCGTGCGCTACTGCCGTCCACAGGATATCGTGCGCGAAATCCTCTGACGCGAAGGACGGCAGGATCGCCCGACTTGTCAGGCGACTTGCTGTCCATCCCGTCCGCCCCCATCCTGTCGCACCGTCGCCAGAATGATCCGGTTACGACCCGCCACCTTCGCCCGATAAAGGGCTGCGTCGGCCGTCTTGACCAGACGTTCGGCGGAGCAATGGTCAGGCACGGTTGCGACGCCGATGGAGACAGTGACTGGGCCTAATTCCACGCCCGCATGCGTCACCCGCAGTCCCTCTATGCGGGTGCGAATAACCGCATGCGCAATCATAGCCGAAACACATATATGGAACGGCTAATGCATTATCTATCCCCACGACGCCCCCACGGCTCAACTCCCGTTCAAAATCGGCAAAATCCGTGGGGAGGTCCGCGAAGCGCCTAGTCCGGCAGCGATTTTTCGCGTGACAACATCCTTCGATCCCGATAATGGGCCGCACAGAACCCCTTGATGGGGATCGCCGTCCGAGACAGCTGGTGGTGGCTTTGGCCGCCTTAATCCTCCAGCCTAGACGGGGAAAAAAGTTCTTGCCGGTCGAGGTTCGCCTTAACCGGGTCTGCCCGCCGATTCCAAGGCCACGGCCTTTGGCACATGCGGGTTCAGTCAACCATTCCCCCGGACATTTCGCGCCTGACAGGCGGCGGCAGCGATGCCGTGCGCGTCAGGCATACGCAACCGCGCCGGTCCTTCCCCTTGGGATGGTTCGGCGTAATGGGAGTAATGGCATGGATCGCAAGGAAAAGGCCGGTCTGGTCTCCTCGCTCAATGCTTCCGTGCAGACTCAGGGCGTGGTGGTTGTCACCCGCAACCTGGGTATGACCGTCGCGCAATCGACAGTCCTGCGCCAGAAGATGCGCGATGCAGGCGCGACCTATAAGGTCACGAAGAACCGCCTGGCCAAGATCGCGATCGAAGGCACCGACTATGCCGGCATCGCCGACCTGCTGACCGGCCCTGTCGGTCTGGCAACGTCGTCCGACCCGGTGACGGCCGCGAAGATCGCGGTCGAGTTCGCCAAGACCAACGACAAGCTCGAAATCGTTGGCGGCGGCATGGGTACGCAGGTTCTGGATGCCGAAGGCATCAAGGCCCTCGCCGCCCTGCCTTCGCTCGACGAACTGCGCGCGAAGATCGTCGGTCTGGTGCAGGCGCCCGCAACGAAGCTCGCCACGGTCGTTCAGGCCCCGGCTTCGAAGCTCGCTCGCGTCTTCAACGCTTATGCGGAGAAGGACGCGGCCTGAGGTCGTATCTTCGATTTTATCTGACTGAACCACATCAAGCCGGGCCTTTGCCCGCATAGAAATGGAGTGAATATCATGGCTGACATCAACGCACTGGTCGACCAGCTTTCCGCCCTGACCGTCCTCGAAGCCGCTGAGCTGTCGAAGGCTCTCGAAGAGAAGTGGGGCGTTTCGGCTGCCGCTGCTGTCGCAGTTGCCGGCCCTGCCGCTGCTGCTGCCCCGGCTGCTGAAGAGCAGACCGAGTTCGACGTGATCCTGACCGGCGACGGTGGCAAGAAGATCAACGTCATCAAGGAAGTCCGCGCCATCACCGGCCTGGGCCTGACCGAAGCGAAGGCTCTGGTCGAGTCCGCTCCGAAGGCGATCAAGGAAGGCGTTTCGAAGGCTGAAGCCGAAGAGACCAAGAAGAAGCTGGAAGAAGCCGGCGCGACCGTCGACCTCAAGTAATCTTCTCCTTCCTTTCGGAAGACAGAAAAGCGAAGGGCGGCCCTGCAAGGGACCGCCCTTTTGCTTTGTAAGCGCCTCACCCGACGGCAAAGGCCCTTCCTGATCTCGTCAGCGCGCCGGGGCGGGCTTCCAACTGATGCGCGCCTTCTGCGCGCCACCAAAGCGCATTTCCGACCAGCGGTCCGACGCCATCGCCGGTTCGACGCCGGCTCGCTCGGCAGCAGTCAGGCCATCCTTCGGCTGCGCCTGCCCTGTCCGCAGGAGGAAGTCAGCCCGGCGCAGGCGATTACGCCGCGAATGGAACGGGTTGGCCCGCGACGGAGCCTCGGCAATCATCGCCTCCAGCAGGGCACGGCGATCATCATAGCTGGCATCGCTATGAACACGGTCAACCGAAGCAACCCTAGCACGACGCGGCTCTTCCGGAGCGACCCGCGCAAAATGCTCCTGCGGCGGTGCAACAGCCTGCGCAGGCACAACGGAAGCAACGGTTGCAGGAACCGGACGCGCGGCGGGCATGATAGGCGCGACAGGCACATCATAACCGACGACCTCCTCATGGCGACGCCGCGGACGTCGGCTGAGCGCAAAGGCTGCTCCCCCTGCGACGATCAGCAAACCACCACCGAGGAGAACCCAGCCCGCAGAACCCATATCGTCCGATGCCATGGCCTCGGTGCGCGACGGTTCAGCACGCGCGTGACTGGAGTCCTGTGCCACGGGGGCAGGCGTGACGACCGGAGACTGGGCTACAGGTGCCGTTGGCGACATTGCGGCTGCCGGAACTGCGGATGCCTGTCTGGGCGTGACCTCAGCTTCACGAGCCGCCGGCCTCGCCGGTGCGGCCATACCAGCACGTGAACTGAATTCTGCACGCGGCGAGGCGACCTCAGCAGGAGTTTCTACCGAGAGCGCGGGAAGCGCAGGGGCAACCGGCAGGCTCTGTACGGTCTGTGGCGCAGCCGAGGACATCTCTTGTACGGGAGCCTCTACAGGCGCTACCGGGGCCACGGCCTCCGCAGGAGTGGCGACATCAGGGAGCGCAACCTGCGCTACAACAGAGGTGGAAGACAAGGCCAGCACAGCGGCAATCGCGGTGAGGCCGGGGCGATAAAGGGCGGTTGTTTCGATCATAGCGAAGGAGCAACGTCCCAAAGCCCACGCCCGTATCCCGTTGCACTGCACCATATACGATGAAATGACTGCTGGGTCCGGCCAAGCGACCCTCCCGTTACAGGTGGCGTACCCTTGACAGCCTCTATCGGCCATGTCCTAGGCAGGCGGAACGTGCCTTTCAGGGAATCATCATGTCCAGCGCCAGTCCTGTCACCGCCAATGCGGACATTGCCGCTCGCATCCGCACCATTGCGGACTATCCCAAGCCCGGCATCCAGTTCCGCGATGTGTCCACGCTGCTGCTGGACGGCCCGGCCTTTCGCGACACCATCGACCGGCTGGCGGACTTTGTGGACATTGATGAGGTGGACTTGGTCGCCGGAATAGAGGCGCGGGGCTTCATCGTCGCCTCCGCGCTGTCCTACGTACTCGGCAAGGGCAAGCTGATGCTGCGCAAACCGGGCAAGCTGCCCGGCGAAGCTGTCGGGATCGACTATGCGCTGGAATATGGCACCGACCGGATCGAGATGCATGTTGGCCATGTCCTGCCCGGTCAGCGCGTGTTGGTGGTGGACGACCTGATCGCGACGGGCGGCACCGCGCTGGCGGCCGTGCAGTTGCTGCGCGACGCGGGCGCACGGGTCGAGCAGGCTCTGTTCATCGTCGATCTGCCCGATCTGGGTGGAGCCGCCAAACTGCGCGACCGGAATGTCACACCGCGCGCCCTGTGCACCTTTGCCGGAGACTGAGGAACCATGCGGATCATCCTGCTCGCCGCCCTGCCGGAGGAGGCTGACACCTTCCTGCCCGGCTCTGGCACGATCCTCGACGGCTGGCCCGCTGCGCGCCGGGTTGAGGCGTTGGGGCATGAGATCATTGTAGCCGTTACCGGCATCGGCAAGGTCAATTTGACGACCGTAGCCGCCACGCTGCACGCCCGCCATCCGGCGGACCTACTCGCCATCACCGGCACGGCGGGCAAGATCAGCGCACTGCCCGGCGACTGCTTCTATCTCGCCCATGCGATCCAGCATGACTATGGGGCAGAGCGCCCAACGGGCTTTGTCCACTTCACCCCCGGCCTTGTACCAGTGGGACCGTCGATCATCGACGCCTATGTGGCCCTGCCCGACCCCGGCACCGGCCTGCCCGCCGCCCGTGTCGCCAGTGGCGATGCCTTTGTCGAATGTCCCGACCATGCCCGTTTCCTGTCCGAAGGACTGAGCGCGGATGTAGTGGACATGGAAACGGGCGCGCTCGCCCAGTTCGCCACCCTGGCAGGCCTGCCCTGGGCGGGTATCAAGGCGACGACCGACGATGCCAATCAGGATAGCGCGGGCGATTTTCGCGCCAATCTTGCAGCCGCATCTGCACGGGCAGCGGCTGGGATGGAAGGGTTGATTGGGCGGCTATAGGGAGGAGGCTTCTCCTTTCCAGCTTCCTGGTCGTCAGTCACGCGTCGAAGGACGTCAGGATCGGGCATGGTCCCTTGTCACCCGCACCACATTCATGCGCAAGACGCCGCAGCGCATCGCGAGCACGGGTGAGTTCGGCGATCTTCTCATCCAATGCTGCTGCGCGTTTTGTGGCGAGTTCGCGGGCGCGGCTACGGTCCTGACCGGCGTCCAGCGACAGCAACTCCCCGATTTCCTCCAGCGTGAAGCCCGCCGACTGGGACCGGCGGATAAACTGCAACTGCTGCACGTCCCGCTGACCATAGCGACGCACCCCACCCGCCCGCGACGGCGTATCCAGCAAGCCGCGACGCTGGTAAAAGCGCACTGTCTCGACACCCATACCGCCCTTTGCGGCCAGCCCGCCGATCGTCAGCGAAGGAACCTCTTGACTCTGTACCATGGTACGGAAGGTATAGACGTGCCGACGACAGAACAAGGACATGTGCGATGGCGGCGGCGAGCAAGAATGATGGGAACGGCAAGCGGGCGGTGATCTACCGGATGGTGATGCCCACCCACAGCTGCCCCTATGGCATCAAGGCAAGGCACCTCCTCAAACAATCCGGCTATGCGGTCGAGGATCACCACCTGACGACCCGCGAAGCGACAGAGGCGTTCAAGACGGAGCATGACGTCAAAACGACACCACAAATCTTCATCGACGGAGTGCGCGTCGGCGGTCATGATGATTTGCGCCGCTTCCTCGGCAAGCGCGTCGTCGACCCCAAGGCCACGACCTACCGCCCCGTCGTCGCACTGTTTGCGATGACCGCACTGCTCGCAATGGCGGCCAGCGTCGCGGCTACAGACAACGCCTTTACAGTGCGCGCCGCCGAGTGGTTCATTGGCTTCTCGATGGTGATGCTGGCGCTGCTGAAGCTCCAGAATATCGAGAGCTTCGCGACGATGTTCCTGAACTATGACTTGCTGGCCAAACGCTGGGTGCCTTATGCTACTCTCTATCCCTTCGCGGAAGGGGCCGCCGGACTGTTGATGGTGGCGGGCGTGCTGCCCTGGCTATCCGTGCCGGTCGCGCTGTTCGTCGGATCGGTCGGCGCGGCGTCAGTCGTCGAGGCGGTCTATATCGACCGACGCGACCTGAAATGCGCGTGCGTCGGGGGGGCGAGCAATGTGCCGCTCGGCTTTCTGTCGCTGACCGAAAATCTGATGATGATCGTCATGGCAATCTGGATGGGCCTATCCGCACTGGGCATCGCTGGTCCGGCCTCCCATGCTGTGGCCTTATAGACGCATCCGCACCACAGAAAAAAAGGCCGGACGTTACCGCCCGGCCTCCCCCCCTATTCCTCAGTCAACAGCTCCGATCATGCCGCACGGCTGAGCGCGAAGCGCGCCACCAGCGACGACAGAGCATCCGCTTCCTGTTCTAGGTTGCGGGCGGCGGCAGAGCTTTCCTCCACCATCGCTGCATTCTGTTGCGTCACCTGATCCATGCTGGCCATCGTCTTGTTGGTCTGGCCAAGGCGGACCGACTGTTCGCTGGACGAGCGGCTGATATCCGTCACGACGCTGGTCACCCCGTCGATCCGCTCGCTGATCCGTGCCAGCGCGGCGCCCGCCTGCCGGACCATATCGGCGCCGGAGGCGACTTCGGTCGTGCTGGAATCGATCAGCGTCTTGATGTCCTTTGCCGCGTCGGCGGAACGCTGGGCCAGTGCCCGCACCTCGCTCGCCACCACGGCGAAGCCGCTGCCCGCCGGACCGGCGCGCGCCGCCTCGACACCCGCGTTCAGGGCGAGAAGGTTGGTCTGGAAGGTGATGCTGTCGATCACGCCGATAATCTGGCCGATCTGGGCGGTGGATTCCTCGATGCTGGCCATTGCCTCCACCGCGCTGCGGACGATTTCGCCGCCCTGCCCGGCTTCCTGCACGGCGTCGCGCACACCCTTGTTGGCTTCCTGCGCGCTGGCCGCCGTACCGCCGATGGCACTGGTGATGGCGTTGACCGCCTCCGCCGCGCTCGCCAGTTCGGAGGCGTGGAGTTCCGTACGCTGGGCCAGATCGGTGGATGCCTGACTAATCTCGCTCGATCCGCCACGAATATTGGCGGCGGAGTCCGCGACCGACAACATGGCGTCATGCAAACGGCGGATCGCGACGTTGAAATCCGCGCGCACCGCAGCATAGCCGGAGCCAAGGTCGGGCAGTTGCACGGTCAGGTCACCATCCGCGAGGCGACGCAGCGCTTGCCCGACCAGTTCGACCATGCGAACCATGTCGGCGTCCGACTGCACCTTGGCACGGCTCGTCTCGCGCAGGGTTTCGGCGGAACGGGCAAGTTCGCCCATTTCGTCCTGGCGACCGCTGTTCCCCACTTCGACATTGAAATCATTGTGAGCGATGCGGGAAATGGCGCTGCTGATCCCGCCCAGTTCATCGCCGATGGCGCGCTTGATGACGCGGGCCAGCACGAAGGAGGCAATGCCCGCCAACGACGCGATGGCGACCGTCACCGCCATGATGAGCGTGGCGAGGCTGGCCTGCTGCTCCGCAATTTCCTCGGCTCGCTTGATGACCGGCTCGCGGATCTTCTCAATGCTCGCGTCGACACTGTCGCCGGCGGCCATGATCGCGGCGACGCCGGTCGCGTCAGTGGGACCGGCGGCGATCACCTTGCCGACCGTGTCATGATAAGCGTCGGCGTTGCTGGCCACGGCATCGACCAGCGAACGATCGCTGGCGTCCATGGTGGCGCGCGCTTCGTCGATCGACTTGGCGAGGTCAGCCAGATTGCTCTCATAAGCGACACGAGTTTCCTCGCTACGCAGCAAGGCATGGCGGAACACGTCGCGCTCCAGCGAGGCGAAGTCCTTTTCCAGCAGCGCCGATTTCAGCGCCTGACCGGAAATGAGATTGTCCTGCTCGATCATGCCGATACTGATACCCGACCCACCGACAACAGTGGCGATGAGACAGCCACTAAGCCCCAGTGCTGCCACCACCTGGATGTTCAATCGCTGGCTGATCGACTTGCGCCTTACCCATTTCGCCAGTGGCGAACCCGATCCCTGCATGAAGACGTCCCGTTCTCTTGTCATATGATTGATTTTTGGGTCCGCACGAAGCAACCGCAAAGCCCGTATAACCGGGCATGGTTAACAGGCCGATTACAGTAGCCGCCCATTGCAGACCTTTTTTCCGGCCGGTTTTCCAACGTTTGAAAATTCATTTCCTGTTCCCCTCCCAAATTTTGATGGCCGCCTGGCTCAGTTTCCGTTGGCTCCGACGCTTCGCATAATGCGCCACCATCTCCATGGACTGGCCACTGATAGAGGCCGTTTGAGGCACTGAGCAGCCAGCCTCCAGCAGGCCGTTGACGGCGTTCTTCCGCAGCCCGTGAGGCACAATTTTATGGCCCCGCTTTTGCGCCCATTCCTGCAAGCCAAGGCGAACCGTGACCTGGGACAGCTTCTTGCCATGCTGCCCGGCGATAATCGTCATCCCGGCTTTCGTGGTCCGCGCCAGCTCCGCCTCCAGCCGATGGTGAAGCGGTATCTCAAGGGCGAGCCTCGTCTTTTGCTGGGTGACATACAGCACGCCATCGACAAGGTCCGGCCAGCGCATCGACAACACATCGCCAATCCGCTGCGCGGTAAAATACAGGAGGTGTACGGCCAACCGCACACGGTCATCGTCGCACGCCAATGCTTCTTCCACGAGGGCGTCGGGCCATGGCTCATGCTCGCCGATTTCGAGCAACTCGATGTCCTTGCATGGGTCCGTCGTGAGGTGGCCACGCCGCCTCGCCCACAGGTACATCGCTCGCGCCACCTTCAGAAACATGTTGGCGGCGCCCGGCGTCTCCGCTCGCTTGTCCACCGCGAAAACTATGTCCTTCCGCTCAAGAAGCGCGGCCTCGGCCGGACCAAAGTCGTTGACGAACGCGGTCAGGTAAGTGTCGTAGATTTTTCGGGTGTTCTTTGCCAGTTTGCTGAAATGCGGGCTGCGCTGGTACATATCCACCAGCTTGGACACCGTGATGATATTGACGTCGACCTTACGATTCCGGTGCCCCAGCAACGCGGCATAGGTTCCACCGAAACCCGGATCGCGCGGGTTGGGCAGAGGCTTGAAGATGGTCTTCCCAGCCTCATCCGTCTTCCCAGTGTTGAAATAGTAATAGGTCCGCCCCTTCGCGGTCGTGCGCTTCACATGGGGCAGGCTGATCTTATCGGCGCGGCGCATCGTTCAAGCTCTGATAGATAGGGAGGTTCTTCCGCCAATCGCCTTCGGAACTGCCCGCGAGGCGATCAAGATAGCTGTCGAGCTGGGTGCGGCACCAATGGTCCCGGCCGCCCAGTTCCACCGCGCCCGGCAGTCGGCCCACAATGACCTCGCGTTCGAACTGGGCGACAGTGAGGGAGACATACTCGCAGGCAACGGTGCGGGTCATGAATCGGGGCCAGCGTTCACCGGACATGGTCGCGCGCCTCCCCGGCCGGACGAACGCCGCCTTCAGGCACCGGCGCGCCACGGACGTTGCACTCGCGGCAGAACCCTTCCGGCCCACACTTCGCCTGCTTCCATGATCCGTCAGCCTGCAAATATTCGTGGCGCACGTCGAACCGGTTGCTGCGCACGCGGACAAATTTCCCCAAATCACTATCCATTGGTTATGTCCTCCAACACATAGGCCTTGGCGCTGACGTCGTAACGGACGTGCTGCGGTTCGCTGGCGAGGAATAGGGCAATGTCATTAGCGGCCTGAGCAGAGGAAATGTCGAACTCCCTCATCAAGTCCGCCCGTCGCACTTGGCCGAATTGACGGAGCGTCGCGGCAATGAACTCTTGCCGCCTATCCTTGAACCACTGGCTCATTCCCCGATCTTCCCGGCTAGGGCGCGGAGCGCCGCCCGTACCTCGCCCATCGTCATGTCGACGGGAAGGACCACATCATCCGCAATTTTCGGATGGAGGGCATCGAGATTGGTGGGGATCAGTCCCCGAAGCGCGGATTCCAGCGCCAGCATCTTCATCGCCTGCGCTTCGATGTGACGCAAAGCCACCATAGGCGGGCTGTTGACGCCGCCGTCATAGCCGGTGTTCATGCACCAACGCTTGAGGCGTGCGGCGATTTCCTCGGTCACGGTCGGGGCGTTGGGGTCATTCTGCATCGTCTGTGAACCCGGTCAGCTCGGCAGGCGTGAGCATTGAAAGGTCGGCGGCGTCATAGTTGCCGACATCTAAGCTATCAGGGCGGCCAGCGATCACGCCTCCAACGACGTGATGGGCAAGTCGAAACGAACCAGCCGGAAGATCGACCGAATAGATGCCGGCATCTGTAACGGCGCAGGGAATATCCTCAGCGACCTCGGCAAAGGGTGCCAATGCATGCTTGAGCCGCTCGATTTCTGCGCTTTTCCGGTTGATGCAATCTTCCGCCATCGCGACCTGTTCGGTGGCGTAGTCCTTCCAAGTCACACGCCATAGCGGCGCGCCATCGTTCGGACAGTTGTCGCCCGCCTCATCGCGCGCCGTGACAGTTCCGTCCTGGGCATTGAGATTGGCCTGGTAGAGCGTGAAGCTGCACTTCGCGCAACGCCAGACGCCCGGTACATGCATATGGGGATCGAAGTTGCCGCTCATGGCTGGGTGGTGTCCCTTACGGTGATGGTGAGGCGGTCGCTGTTCCGCACGATGTCGAAATGCTTGAGGGCGGACATGACAATCACGGCCTTCTGCGCGGCGATCCGACGGCGCACATCCGCAATCGCGGCTTCTGTCACTGCGTCGACCTGGGCGTCCACGGCGTCGCGGATCGCCGCGTCGATGATGCGCTCCAAGTTAAACGGCTGGATCATCTTGCCCCTCCCGCCGAAGTAGATGCCCACGCTTCCATCATCGCTCTGGTCATGATGCGCTGCATTTCTCGAACAAGCGGATGACGTTCTCCCCCTCGTCCAATTTGCTGGAGCGTTCGGACGTCTATCGCATAATACAGGCGATGCCGGTCCTCCGGGCCAATTCGCCAAGCTATGACGCGCTGCATCCGGTAGTCGTCATCGATCTTTTCAACGAACATCGCGAATAGCTGGACGACACGATAGGACGCCTTCAGCGAGATCGAACGGTCATGCGGGTGCCACAATGACGACGAGAGCGGTTCCAAGGGGACATCCACCTGCCAACCGCCTCTTCCGAGCAGAACCTCGGTCATCCACGGCTCTGCTACCTTGGTGTGAAAGGTGCGCGCAAAGGCGCTCTCGTCCCCCAGATGGATGACGATGCGCTGCGCCCAGTTGACCATCTCGTCTTCCAGACTGCGCAAATCGCCACGCGCCTTTACAAGCTCAGCGTTGAGGCCGCTTTCCCGGTCACCATAGATGCGGAGCTTGTTCGCGAATTCTGATTGCAGTCGTTCCGTCCGACCGTGAGCGCGCGAAGCCTCTTCGCGAAGGGCGCGTTTTTGATTGCGTCCAAATCGTTTAGCCATGGGCCGCCTCCAAATTCTCCGGGCAAGCTCGACGCCCGTTTTCCAACGCCTGCTCGTGGCCGGAATAGCTAGCCGCCATCGCCCGGTAGTGGATTTGAAGCCCACGCAGCGCGCGCGCCAACGTCCTGTCACCATTCTGGTGAAGCCACGGCGCCCGGCGTCCAAAGCCAGCGGATCGAGCCGTGAAATATTCACCACCCTCCGTGCTGGCACAAGTGACCTGAAGGGTGGAAATCCTGTTGAGGCCGCTGGACTGAATTCCAGTGGCAACCAGCCTTTTGGCGGCCGGTCCTGCCTTGTGGACCGTCCAGCGATAGCCCGGCATGATCTTGACGAGGCTTGCTCGAAAGGTGCGGTGGTCCATCACGACGATACACCGCTCTTCGGCGGATTGACCTGCCCGGCCTCCACATCCACGCCCAGCGCAACCAGCTCCTCAGTCCAGAGCTGACGCATCTCGTCGGAGCAATGCTCCATAGCGTCATTCCAGTTGGGCGCGCGACCGTGCTGCATCTGGAAGGACACCTGATAGTACATGCTCTGGGCGTTGTGCGGCCAGTTCGGCTCGTGATTGCCAGCGCAGACCTGGCACAAGTCGTCGCGCGGCGGCAGGAGCATCATCGTTCCGTTTTCCATCACTCGGACTCCGCGAACAGCGATCGGAACAGCCGCCCCGCTTCCGTCGGCGCGATGAAGCAGTTGCGCAGATCCCGCCCCTTCTGGCGCTCCACCAGCCTGTGCTTGACCAGCACACCCACCGCGCGGGTGATGACGGGCTTGCTGACAGCCAGCGTCGCCGCCAGATCCTTGACCTTGACCGGCTGCGGCTCGGCCAGCACCACGCCCAAGACGGCGAGCTGGCGGGTCGTGAAGTCGATGTAGGTCGGCGATTTTACCCAGGCGATTGCCCGGTCGATGAGGTCAGGCATTTCGGAGAAGCTCCTCTTCGAGCATATAGGGGAGGCATGCGACGTCACGCGGCCGGACGCAGGCCGCCATCGCGTCGATCATGTCGTCGACGTCGATCCGCGCACGGCGGCGGTGGAGATAGAGATAGCTGGCCAAATGTTCAGCGGTGCCGCGCGGATCGGTGATGATGCTCTCGAACGGCAGATTGTAATATTGGCCCACCAGCCCGATGATTGCCTGCCGTGCCTTGGCATCACTCAATCTGAGGTCTGCGAGCATTGCCCGACGGGATCGCCGGTCAGATGGCGCACCGAGCAGCTTGAGGATGCTCAGCCCCTGCTCGGCCGGATTGCGCGTCAGGAAGATGCAGCGATAGTCGAACCCATGTGGCGGGGTGTCGAGGTGCGGGTCCAACACCTTGACCGCCCTGCCCTGCGCCACCTGCGACCACGCGCCCGGATCGCTGCGTAGGCGCACCTCTCCTTCATCCTCGAAATCGGGATAGGTACCCACGGTCGGTATGCCTGCCGCTGACAGCATTTGCATGACGAGGGAGCTGCCGCAGCGGCCCAGCCCGGCGACAAGGATCGTGGGCAGCGTCACAGCCATATCTCCACGATCGTGGGTTCGTCGCCCGGCGACCGCTGAATGCACGCCAAGCCCGGCGGCAGCAGCTCGCGCACACCTTCCAGCGTGGCAGAGACGTGGTAATATTCCGTCGTCGCCATAGCTCCAGCGGTAACAAACCAAAGCCGCGCCACGAACTTGCCGGGGAAGTCGGAGGGGTTCTCCGTGACAACCCACATGGACAGAGGATCGCTCGCTGCGTCGATGTTTCCCTTCCGGACTTCAAAGGTGACGGCGACTACCCACGGGTTGGCATCCCACGCGCCGGGGCCGTTGATGCTGTCCCAGAGTTCGGCGTAACGCCGTTGCGGCCAGCCCCATTCGCCCACTTCGGGGAAGTGGATGCGGTCAATACCTTCCGCCAGCGCATCCGCCTCGCTGCAATCGTTCAGTCGCTCGACCCGGACGTCCGTCACGGCGAGCGTGAGGCGCGATGCGGCGCGTGGCATGAACCGCCCCAGCCGCTTATGCCAGGCGACGGTCGCAGGATCGGCACTGTGCCGCCCCTTGCGGAAGTCGGCCGGCGCGTCGAAGAGGATCACGTCATCAGCGGGTACGAAGGCCCACTTCTGTTTGCCGCCCTTAGTTTGGGCACCATCGACCGGCGCCCAGTGCCCACGATGATAATATTCCTCGCGGACGTAGAGGCGGTCGCCGACCGTAAACGCGGGGACGACCACCGCACCCGTGCGGGTGTGCCAGACGCATGGCCATTCCGGCGTTTCGCGCCCCTCTCCATCAAGGATGCCGGGGCCGCCGACTGTGGATGCCTCCCAATTACCAAGATGCGACGGCGCAGGCGGCAAATTCAACACCCGCCTCGTCTGCGTCTTCCGCCCGTCGAGCAGCGCGCGCACCATTGGCGCAGAGAATGGGATGGGACGATCAGCCATGGGCCATCTCCGGCATTGCGCCATGCTCGACGCCGTCCAGCAGGCGGCCGGCGGCCTTCTTGCCCAGCTTTGCGATACCGGACCAGAAATGGTCACAGTTCGCTGGATCGCGAGGTTCTGGGAAAACATGTCCGGTATCACTGCGGATCATGTGGGTGGCAACACCGACACTCGCAGGCACCCACTCCCCCCACTGCTTGAAGAAGAACGGCACGCCCGCCGCGGCGCACTGGTCGCGGATCGTCCTGACCCAGTCCGGGTGCATCGGCCGGGCGCGCGGCCCGCTCTCGCCGCCAGCGATCACCCAGTGCAGCGCGTGCAGATATTGGGCGAGATAATCGACAGGCCCCAGCAACGGCTCCATCGACAGGAAGCGCACAGCGGCCGGTGTCTCGACCAGATCAGCGATGCGCTCGCGGCCATGGGCGTCGTCCTCGACGCTGGTGCCGAGCCAGATGTAGCGGGGCGGCCTCAACTCGCTGTTGAACGGATGTTGCACCAAAGTCCCATCGCCGATCGGCACCATGATGGGCTTGGCGGCCTTGCGAGCGGTGAGATATTCCCGCATCCGCTCCGTCCGCTTGGTCAGCAGCTGGTGGAAGTGCTGCGGCGTCGCCGCGCAGACGGCGAACACCCGGTCAATCCACGCATCCGGCACCGCATCATGGAACAGGTCGCCGTGCGCGTTCCAGAAGATGCGCTTGGGCTTCCTCCAGCGGAGCGGCTGGAGCAAGGCCGGTTCATGCAGGCGAACATCGCCATTCCAGACCGGTCCGGCCTTCGTATCCACGGTCAGGCCGACGCGCGTGGGATGGTTCTTCATCCTCGTGCCAGCCAGCCGCATCGCGTAGCAATGCTTGCAGCCCGGCGAGAGGACGGTGCAGCCGTTCACGGCGTTGACCGTCGCGTCGGTCCATTCGATGGCGGTGCCGTCGCTCACTGCGCCCCGCCTCCCAATTCCGCATAGTTCGGCAGCGCGGGTTGGCCCGGCACCTTGTCGCCATGGCCCAGCGCCCGCAGCGCCTCCGCATACCGTTCCGCAGAGGAGCGATAGGCTTTGGCCTCCGTCATCGCGACCGCCGCCGCCTTCTCCGCCGCCAGGGCAGCGTCATTGCTCTTGCGATAGCGATCAAAGATCAGCCGTTCGGGAGTGCCGACGGCGAAGGGGTTCACGCGGGTACGGCTCACCGCACCTGTCCCAGCTCACGCGCGACCTGCTCCTGATAGGAGGGATCGCCCAGCGCAATGCCGCCGACGATGAACAGGATGGCGATGACGGCCAGCGCGATTCTTGTCTTAAAGGTCATGGGTTTGCTCCGCTGACGAGATCCGTTGGAAAAGGTGGCGGGCTGGCACCCGAAAGGCTCTGTGCGCGCAAAGTTTGCAGGACCGTCGGCAGTGCCCGTCCCGTCATTAGCCAGCCCGCCTTGCTCGGCGCGCAATTCAGATTTCAGGTAAGCCGCAAAGGGCGTCCAGACATGCTCCCAAAAGCCCCGGCAATCGCGCGACGGCTCCTGGAACGACCAGTCCCAAATGGTGTAGCGAGACATCAAGCCGGCGGTCTTATCGTCAAGCTCCCGGAGAAAACCTCCCGGCCCCCACTCAAACTCCTCGCGCAACGCAGATCGCAACGTGTGACCGTCTTCCCTGGACATGGCCTGCCGCTCGCGAAGATTGCGAATGACTTCGCGCGCCTTTTGCTTGGCGGCCTCGACGTCCATGGGAGCCATGAAGCGGCACCCGGCCAGCTTGTTCATGCCGTAGTGGAATTCCAAGTCCGCGAGCCATTCGCGCCAATCGCCGCTGGCATGCGTCCAGACATGGCCGAACGGTCCCCAATCGCCAGTCGCGGCAATCTCGATGCGCGTGCGCTCACGTTCGCCATCGCCTGCGCCGATGACACGCGCATGGATGAACAGCAGAGCAAATCCCGCACGCCCGGAGACGACGTAGCGGATAGCCGTGCTGTCACCGCCTGGCGCGCCGGGATCGAGTACAAATTGGGGAGCCGCAGTTGCCATGGGCATAATTCCGGGTTGGCGGATCGACCGGCCTCGACAGCCGATCCGCAGGGGAGCAAGCGATGCGGGGGGACGCATCCGAGGCTTCGGGGGAGCTAGTGGGCGGCCTGCTGCGGGTTACGCGCGAGCCTGACGCTGACCTCGTCCATCTTCACGCCAAGCAGCTCGAACAGCATGCCGAGGCGCGTCTGGTTGAGGTAGGAAATCACCGTCTCACCGTCCGGCTGGTGGAGGGACAGGAACACAACAGGCTCGCCGTCCGGCATCAGCATGGAGCCGACACCCACAGCGCCCACGTCGCGCTCAACGTCCGTCCTGGCGACGGGCGAAATGCGTTCCGGCTTGATAACGGGCGACCGCAGGAGCGTGAGGTCCGGGTACAGTTTGACCGGGTCAGACACTGGGCCGATCTCCTTTGGGATGGGGCAGGTTGATCGGCTGGCGCCGGTCGGCATCCATGTGGACCTTGCGCCAGTGCGCCCGGCCCTTCGTGTCCACCGGCAGCAGCTCGGCCGGACGCTCGCGCGTGCCGCTCACGGTCGGGCCTCACGCTTGATCCGCTCTTTCTCCGCGACGACGAACGCCTGCCAGACCTGCGGCACATGCCGGTAATGGTCCCGCCAGAACTGATCCGCAGAACCGTCTTTCAGCGCGCCCGCCAGGCCGTTGATGAGGGTGGACACGACCGGCGGCATCTTGAAGGCAGGCGCTTCGGACAGGGGGATAGGTGCCTGCTCCGGGGCGGGCAGCGCCTCCTGCGCCCTGCGCCCGGTCAGTTCGATAGGCTGGCGCTCGGCGGGCGGCGCGGCGCGGTGATGCAGCCGCTCGAACAGCGCATGAAGGGCATCCTCAAGCTGGCTCTGCCCGCGCGGGGTCCATTTCTTCCAGATCGGCTTGCCGTTTCGCAGGACAGGGCCGCTCTCGTTCCGCACGACCTCACACTCGGCCCACACGGCTGGAAGGCTGTAGAGATAGCGCCCGATGCCCCACATGGCCCCTGCGCGCTTGAACGCCGCAGAGAGGCCGCCCTTCTCGCCCTCCATCGCCGTGGCCCCTGCCCCGTCGCTCTTCGCGATCCACTGGCCGTCCATGTTGATGGAGATGGTGGCGATCACGCGGCCGGTCGCGGTTTCCGCGAAGCTGCCCTGCCAACCAGCGGGAGTGCAAACCGAATCCAGACGATCCTGTACGGAACGGGAGGTGAGATAGCATAGCGCCTGCGCGCTGGTAGCGGACCGGGCAACGGATTGCGCGCGCCAGCTATGTTCGTGACACTCGAAAGGGGCTTGCAGGGCGGCGATGTCGATCATGCAACACCTCGCGCCGCTGCGATGGCGGCTTGCGCGAGTTGCCGCGCCTCCGCCTCTTCGTTCGACAGGGCAACGCCATGGCTCAGGTCCGCCTCAACCGTTGCATCCAACAGCGCCTCCAGCGCCGCGACCAGCAGCGGAGCCGCTGCGCGCAGATAGGTGTCATCCGACGGCACGAAGGCGCGGCATTCGCCCGAAAGCTCCAGGATGCGACCGCTCTGACCCCAGTGGGCCGCCCGGATGTGGCCGCAGGTTCCGCAACGCTCCGCCGCGTCGATAGCGAGTTCGACGCTCATCGTGCGAAATCCGGTCCGACCATGACCACCAACCCGACGACGGCAATCGCACCAGCGATGACCGAAGCGATCATGCCAGCCGCGTGCGCCATGCACCGACGATCCGTCGCGATCAGGTAGAGAAGCTCAGCGGCATAGCTGGTGCCGCGCGGCGCATAGAGCTTGCCGGGTATGGGGGCCGTCCTATTCGGGCGGCTGGTGTTGACCTTGTTGCGGGCCATTGAAACCTCCACGGCACATCATGCGCCTTGGAGGTTTCTTGCATATTGTGCAATTATCGGTCAACGCAAATATTGCATGTTATGCAATTTATTTCGCAGCCGATGAAACTTGGTGGGTTACAAAGCTGTCGATCTGCGCGCACGGACGCGCCAAAACAGGCGGCGCGCCTGTAAGATGCAAGCCACCATAAACACGAGCAGGCATATATTCCGGTATTCTCGGGTTGTGGTGCGCGGGCTGGCGCCGATGTAAAGTTCGGGTCCACTCTCGTCGATCATACGCTTATAGAAGCGGATACGGTCGCGCATCTTCCAGTCCTGCCTGCAGTCAGCCAAAGGGTCAGATTCCAGGCAAGACTT
Source organism: Sphingobium sufflavum (assembly GCF_021403115.1). GTDB lineage: Bacteria > Pseudomonadota > Alphaproteobacteria > Sphingomonadales > Sphingomonadaceae > Sphingobium > Sphingobium sufflavum. The sequence goes on along the minus strand of NZ_JAJSSH010000010.1, from coordinate 135,585 downwards.
TGTGTCGCGCATAGACACATCAGCCATGGCAATCGCTTCGTTCCAATGGCGCTCCTCAACTGCGATGTCATGAGCTGCGTTTATTTCGGTATTTTCACCTCGGCGGTGCAGGTCAAGTTGCAACGATCCAGCAGCAAGCCCCGAACCTATCATGAGCCAGAGAGAAACTGATTTCCACGCTGGCCTACAGCCTGTCTGGTTCATTCGTCAAAGCCCACTCGGCACATCCCGTTCGCCTCGCGTTAACCAATAATTATAAGCGAGCGACAGCATAGCGGCCATTTGGAGAACAATGTGTACTTGAAAAACCCGGCGTGCCGCCCCGGTTGCAATCCATGTTTAGTAGAATGCGCTATCCTTCCTGCGCGGCTCCGATACTGGAGCGCCGAGATCGATCAGCTTTGCCAGTCTGCGTCACTTGACCCGAACTCAATCGCAACCCGCCAGCAGCTTGAATCTGCCTTAGCTGTTCATGCAGATTTGTCGCGACGGCTCGCGGCCAGTCCGCGAAAGACGTTCCAGCGACCATCTCATTCTGGGCGAGACGAAGCATGTCAGTGAGCTGGTCGGGGCCTAATTCCAAATCCTCGTCCGCGTAATCGTCATCCACGAATATTTCGGACAGACGACACTCGTAAGCCCGTGCCAGCTCTGGGAGGCGGCTGGACGGGATGTTGCTCTTGCCCTTTTCCCAACGCGAAAGCTGGCTGTCTGACGCCTCGATCCTCTCCGCCATTTGTTCGAGCGTGAGGCCAAGGCGGTCTCGGAATTCAGCAAGGCGGATCTTCATCCTCCGAAAATTGCATGCCGTGCTGCCCGTCACCACGGCAGGATATGCAATATGGAGATTGACCGTATATTGCATATTATGCAATTCCGTCCCGATGAAGGACGAAATGACCCTCCGCGAATGGCTTGAACAGCCGGGAGAAAACGCGACACGTCTGGCCAATAAGTGCCGATGCGCGCCGTCTACCATCACGAGAGCCGCAAAGGGTGAAGTGATCCCCGGCCGGGCGCTGATGGTGAAGATCATGCATCACACCGGCGGCAAGGTTCCACCAAACAGCTTCTACGGCGTGGCCGACCAAGCTGCGCACACGTCCTGATGTCGGGGCGGGCTTCCATTCCATGCATGGAACAATTGCACGCGCGCGCGCGCGAATTCAACCGCTTTGCGCGCGTCGGAATGGCGCAAAATGTCCCAAATCCGGACTTCTCGTCCCGTCGTCGTCGCGCCCGGTGCGCGACCCATCCCAATCGTGTCCTGCCTAGGAGAGTGGAATATGGACCTCGCAATTTGGTGCGCGTCGCTCGGCGCTAGCGCGCTGGCCTACGGCATAGGCTGGTTGGTCGGCGTCCGCGCCAATCGACGCATGCAGGCAGACGCCGAACCCCATCTTTACCCCGAAGACGAGTGGATGCGGTGAGCGGCTGGCCCTTCGGCGAGCTGCAACCGCTCGGCTATGACCTCATCCTCGCCGATCCGGCCACGCGGTTCGAAACCTATTCGGCCAAGGGTGAAGGCAAAAGCCCGCAGGCCCAGTACGGCACGATGACATGGGAGGAGCTGGCGGCGATGCCCGTCGCCCAGTTGGGTCGTGGCGACTGCATCCTGAAGATGTGGGCGTGCTGGCCGACGCTGCGTCAGTCCTTGCAACTGCTCGACGACTGGGGGTTCCGGTACGTCACGGGCGGCGCGTGGCACAAGCGGACGAAGCACGGGAAGTCGGCGTTCGGCACCGGCTATGTCCTGCGCAGCGCCTGCGAGCCTTATCTGATCGGCACGCTGGGCAGTCCGGCGACCGCCAACAACCTGCGCAACATCATCGAGACGGAGGAGTTGCACGTCATCGACGCCGAACGGCGCGAGCATAGCCGCAAGCCGGACGAGCAATATGACTATTGCCAGCGGATGGCGAAGAACGGCGTCCGGTTCGTCGAGCTGTTCGCGCGCCAGCGGCACCCCGGCTGGGACGCATGGGGCCATGAGGCGGACAAATTCGTCGCCGGTGCAGCCGCATGATTAGCTGCCCCTTCACCCGCGACGCCGTGCGCCTGATGCTGCCCGTCGTCCGCTGCGACGCCACCATCGCGCGCCGCGTGTCCAACACCGCCTACCGCGTCAGCCCGTCGGATGTCCGCGCGCTGCGTCAACGGCCCAGATAAGCAGACAGGGGGACCATATGTCCGAAGGGAATATCGCGGCGGACCAGCTTCGCCTGCTCATAGAACGCATCGAGCGGCTGGAGGAGGAGAAGAGAGGGATCAGCGACGACATCAAGGACGTCTATCTTGAGCTGAAGGCGACCGGATATGACGTCAAAACGGTGCGCGCTGTCGTTCGCCTCCGCAGGCTGGAGAAGCATGTTCGGCAGGAAGCCGAGGCGCTGCTGGACACCTACAAGGCGGCGCTGGGTATGGACGGACCCGCAGAGCCTACGCCGCGCATGTTCGAGGCGCATGATGGGCGGCCGGTGCCGGACCGCCCTGCCCCTGCCCCCTCGGCCAGCAATGCCGAGCTGTTCACGACCGCGCTCAGTCTCGTCATAGACCATCAAACCGCGTCGGCGAGCTGGCTCCAACGGCAGTTGAGGATAGGCTATAACGCCGCCGCCCGGCTGATCGCAGAATTGGAGACGCGCGGCGTCGTCGGCCCGCCCAACCATGTCGGCAAGCGTGACGTGCTGATCCCCCCCAACGGCGAGGCCCATCCCGCGCTGGCCCTCATGGTCGAGCGATATAATGCTGATATGGCGGCCAAAGGATTGCCAGTGTCCGCCTCGATCGCTGAGTCCCGGTCATGAACCGGCGCCACGCGCTCGTACGGCGACTGGTTGCGGACGGGCGGCTCTCACCTGACGCCCTGCCGTCGACTGTCGATCCCAAAGCACAGTTGCGCGCTCTCGGTCGACTGCCGGTCGGCGAGAAGAACCAGACCGAGCAACGCTATGAGGATGAGGTTCTGCGCCCGCGCCAACTCGCGGGCGAGATCGTCTGGTATCGTTTCGAAGGTATCAAGCTCCGGCTCGCCGACAACACGTTCCTCGAAGTGGATTTCCCCGTGATGCTGGCCGACGGCACCATGGAGCTGCACGACGTCAAGGGTTCCGCGGCGATCATCGAAGAGGACGCCAAGGTGAAGATGAAGGTGGCGGCAAGCCTCTACCCGTTCGTCTTCCGCATCGCGATCCCCAAAGGACGGCGAGGCGGCGGCTGGACGGTCGAGGAAGTCGGCCCCGCCAAGGTCGCGCCACACTCCGGGGCATCCTGACCATGTCGTGGGAAGCCGAACATTGGGCGCGGCAGCAGCGCACCGGAGATCCTGTGACCAAGGCGGTGCTGGTCGGCATCGCCAACTGGATGAACCCGCGCGGAGATGAGTGCTTCGTATCGGTGAGGCGCATTGCCGACGAGGTCGAGGTGTCGACCCGGACCGTGCAGCGCCACATACTCCGGCTGGAGGAAATCGGGTTGTTGGAGCGCATCGAGCGCCAGCGCGAGGACGGCGGGCAAGGGTGGAGCGCCTTCAGGTTCCCGACCTATAAGCCCGTGAAGGTTTCGCATGTGGACCCCCCTGTCATTTTGTCGAGGCCCCGTGACAATCTGTCGTACCCCCCTGACGATGTGTCGTACCCCCCTGACGATTTGACGCAGGGGGGACGACAACCGTGTCATGGGGAGGGTGACACTGCTGTCACCCCAGAGAGTGAGGAAAGGAATAAGGTTAAAGCCCCCCTACCCCCCAAGGGGGGCGGTGATGGGAAAGCCGAGCATGAAAGGGCGAAACGGGATCGCGGCGAACGCATATCCGAGACATGGGAGCCGCCCGCCATTGCGGACCTGCCGTCGGCCGTAAGGGCCAAGGCGCGCCAGTGGCCGGACGGGGCCTATCATGCGGAGGCCGAGGCGTTCCGAGATTACTGGCTGGGCGAAGGCCGGGCGGGTGCGCGCAAAATGGACTGGAACCGGGCGTGGTACAATCGGATCAACGAAGCCACGGCCCGCGTCCTGCGTGATGCGAAGGCAGGCGTGCGCTTCGAACCGCCGCCGGTGAGCAGCGGCAACGGAATCCGCCCGACGCTCGACACCAGCGGGGAGTGCGACAGCGCGCGCGCCATCCGGGCGCAGATCGCAAAAGCGGTCCCCAAGGCCGAGTTTGCAATCTGGTTCGAGCCAACCCGTCTCGACGTCAATGGCACCACGCTGACCGTCACAGCGCCGAGCGACATGATGAGCAGCTATCATCGCAGCAACTTCGACATTCCCATCCGCCGTGCGCTCGCCGCGGTGCTGGGCAAGGGCGCAGACCTGCGCTGGCGCGTCGAAAGACCAGCGCAATGAGCCGTCCCTCCGACGAGGTCCGGGCGCTGGCCGCTCGCGTGTCGATCGACATCGCCGACGAGCGCCGTCCGGAGGTGCGGGAGGCGCTGGAAGACAAATGGCATGAGCTTCTGGCGCTGGCGGATCGCATCGATCAGAAATGGCCCACGGCATGACAGCGCGACGCCGGCGCAACCGTACATGGTCCGAATTCGAGTGCGAGGAAGCCTTGGCCCGCGCGCTGGCCCGCCAGCAACAGGCGGCGGAACATGGCAATCCCCTCTACCAGACCGAGGCGCAAGAGGAGGTCGAACGGTGGCGGGGCGAGTTGGCGGCGGCGCGATCCCGCGAGAGGAGGATGTAGCGTTTACCGTTGATCGAATGACATGCCCGCGAGCGCCATAACTTCAGTCGTCGTTCGACCCTACTGACGGGTTGGCATCATCGATTAGGCGCTGAATGCAGCCAATTGACGTGTCGTCCTCAAGCACGAGCATGGCCCCACAGTGACAGCTCACTGACTTCTGCAACCTGATAATTCGATACGGCACACTGATTTCCAACCCGCATTTCGGGCAGTCAACCTGCGCTTCAATGTCGTCGAGTTCACCTGGCATGGGCCGATGTTACGAATGTTTTCCGGCCAAGTCACCCACGGGTAATTCCGGTTCACGTAGCCGCTCGGCCCATCATCCTTTCAAACATGCAATTTCAATGACTTAACATGTTACACCTAAGACATTTTCGAGATAGTTCATCTATCCATCTGAAAATGCTTGCGTAACACCGATCAGACGCGCGATGATTCTTGCGCATCAGCGTGCAGGGTGGGCAGTGACCGAGCGAAAGAAGCCGAAGAAGGCTTCCCGTCCGAAGAAGGCCGGGCAGGCCAAGAACGCTGCCACGCAGCGGCTCTCCATGCAGCAGGAGAGGTTCGTTCATGAATATCTGAGCGACCCGGAGCTGAACGCCACCGCCGCCTATGCCCGCGCGGGCTATCGGGCCAGCGGGCAAGCCGCCCGCACCGCTGCGTCGCGCCTCCTGCGCCAGCCTGCGGTAAAGGCCGCCATCGCAGCGATCCGGGCGAAGGACGCCGCCAAATTCGAGATCACGCGCGAGCGTGTGATGCAGCAATATGCCTATCTCGCATTCTCTGATCCGCGCCAGTTCTTCAATGAAGACGGCACGTTCAAGAATGTGACGGAGATGGATTACGGCACCGCCGTATCGCTGACGCGGTTCAAAATTCGGGAGGAGTTCGACGGGGTTCCAGCAAAGGAGGAGCTGGAAGGACAACCCCATGGCGGGGCGCTGAAACGGCGGCAAGCCACCGATGCAGCGACAGGGCAGGTCGTCGAAATTGCGTGGCACGATCAAAAATCCGCCCTCGACAGCATCGTCCGGCTGCAAGGGTGGCTGAAGGAAGGCAAGCCCGACGGCAGCGAGGGGAACCCGCTGCACATGATCGTCCAGGACATGCAGGGCCGTGGCAGCGCCCTCACGCCGGCGTCCACCTGTGATGACGGTGATGACGAATGAGCGTGATGAGCCACGACTTCGTGCCCAGCAACGATGTGGAGCTGGAGCAATGCCTGGCGGACCCGATGTGGCGCGTCTGTTCCGGCCAGCTCTATGTCATCATGACGAAGGACGACGCCATGGCGGACGGCACCAGCGTCATGCCGTTCCGACCGAACCGGGCACAGCGCCGCCTGATAAAGCGCCTTTGGTTCCGCACGCTGATCCTGAAAGCCCGGCAGTTGGGTTTCACCACGCTCATCGCGATCATGTGGCTCGACCATGCCCTGTTCAACCCGAACCAGCGGTGCGGCATCATCGCCCATGAGCGTGAGGCGGCGGAGAGCATCTTCCGCGACAAGGTCAAGTTCGCTTACGACAACCTCCCTGCGGCGCTGCGCGCTGTCATGCCGCTGAAGAAGGACAGCGCGACCGAGCTGCTCTTCGCCCACAACAATAGCAGCGTGCGCGTCGCCACATCGATGCGCGGCGGCACCATCCACCGCCTGCACATCTCCGAATTCGGCAAGATATGCGCGAAATACCCGCAGAAGGCGCGCGAGGTTCTCACCGGCTCACTCCCGGCCGTGCCCAAGGATGGCATCGCCATCATCGAAAGCACTGCCGAAGGACAGGGCGGCGCCTATCACGAGATGGCCACCAAGGCGGAGGAGCGGTCCCAGATCGACCGCCCCCTGACCATCCGCGAATGGCGCTTCAATTTCGAGCCGTGGTGGAAGAACGAAGATTATCACATGGACCCGGCGGGGGTCATCATCACCGCCAAGGAACATGAATACTTCGACACCGTGGAAGCCGCGTGCCGCACCACGCTGAGCCTGCGCCAGCGCGCATGGTACATCGCGACCCGCGATAGTGACTTCGCCGGCGACCCGGAGAAGATGTGGCAGGAATATCCTTCCACGTCGAAAGAGGCGTTCCAGCAGTCGACCGAGGGCAAATATTACACGATCCAGCTGGCAACCGCCCGCAGGTCCGGCCGCATCACCACCGTGCCGCATGTCAGCCATGTTCCGGTCAACACATTCTGGGACATCGGCAACCGCGACGGCACCGGCATATGGACGCATCAGCACGTCGCGCCCGCCCACCGCTTCCTCAATTACATCGAAGATCACGGCATGCCGTTCGATCACTATGTCAAGGAGCTGGAGGCGCTGGGCTATCTCTGGGGCACCCATTATCTGCCCCACGACGCCGACCACAAGCGCCAGCTCGCCAATGTCGTCGCCGCGCCGATCGACTTGCTGCGCCAGTTGCGCCCGACCTGGCGTTTCGAGATCGTTCCCCGCGTCGCGGAGGTTACGCACGGCATCAACCTGATGCGGACGAAGTTCAGCCAGGCGTGGTTCGATGAAAGCGGCTGCGCGCTCGGCCTCCAGCGGCTGGCCAATTACGGCAAGGAGCGCGACGAGCGCCTCGCCGTCTGGAAGCCGACCCCCAAGCACGACGAGAACAGCGAAGGCGCCGACGCCATCCGCCAGTGGGCGCAGGGCTGGGAAGAGCATGCCGTCACCGCTGGCACCCGACCAACCCGCAAACGCAGATCTGGAATGGCATCCTGACATGACAACCCGTCAATACGCTCTCGACCTCACGCGCTATCATGGCCGGTTCCGCCACGGCGACATAACCGTCTATGCGACATGGTTCGGCGACGAACTGCACCCCTGCCTCGTCATCGTGCCCACCCACATGGAGGGCCACGAAAAGGTGACGCCATGCGTCGTCATGCAGCGCAACGCGTGGATATGGACGGAGGAGATCGGCGAACCGCGTCACGCCGTCCGCACGTCATTCCAGTTCTGCCAGCACCTTCGCATCACGCCGTCGCCGCAGATGTGCATCCGCATCACGTCGATCATCCGCGACCATCTGGGCGACCTCCTCACCATCCCCCCCGCCCCCTTCGAGCGCGTGGTCGTGGCGGACGCCGTCCGCATCGACAGCGACGGCAAGGAGCATCACGCCGAGGTGACAGACCGTGTTTGACGACGCCAATACCGCGCAGGGGCCTGAATTCGGCGTCGTGCGCCGGAACAACCCCGAAGAGCGCCTTCACGCCAATGGCAACAACATGCTGCCAGTCAGCGCGCGCGGCGGCACCCAGTCCGACCTGGACGGCTGGCAAGGCATCCATCTCCATCGCCGCCTGATCGGTTACTATCAGCGTGAGCTGGAGCGCCAGAGCGAGAACCGGGCGGAGATGGCCGAAGACGAGGCCATGTACGACAATGACCAGTGGAAGGATGAGGACAAGCGCATCCTTGCCGACCGGGGCCAAGAACCGCTGGTCTACAATGTCATTGCCACCACCGTGAATTGGGTCATCGGCACGGAGAAGCGCAGCCGCTCCGACTACAAGGTGCTGCCGCGCCGCGCCGATGACAGCAAGCCCGCCGAGCGCAAGACGCAGCTCCTCAAATATCTGTCGGACGTCAACCGTTCTCCCTTCCACCGCTCGCGCGCGTTCGAGGACTGCGTCAAGGCGGGCATCGGCTGGCTGGAGGATGGCGCCCAGGACGAGGACGACGGCGAGCCGCTCTACTCCCGTTATGAGGACTGGCGGAATATGCTGTGGGACAGCGCCGCCACCGAAATGGACCTACAGGACGGCCGATACATGTTCCGGTCGAAATGGCTGGATTACGACATCGGGGCCGCACTGTTCCCGAAGCGCCTCCATCACCTGCGTGAAGCCTGCCGCGAGGCCGGGTCCGACGGGTCCGACTGGATCAACGGCGATCAGGCCATGGACGCGCTGGAGGAATCCGTCACGGAGGGTTCGCTGGAAGCGACTGGCGTCAGCCGCGACCGTTTCCGCGCTATCGAATGCTGGTTCCGCATGCCCGTGAAGGTCAAGCGTCTGCGCCGCGGCGACTTCAAGGGCGAGGTCTATGACCCGGATTTTCAACCGCACGTCGATGAGGTGGAGAGCGGCCGGGCCAGCATCGTCGAAAAGGTGATGATGCGGATGCACGTCGCCATCATGACGACGGCCCATCTGCTCTATGTCGGCACCAGCCCGTACCGGCACAACCGTTTCCCGTTCACGCCAATCTGGTGCTACCGCCGCCGCAAGGACGGCATGCCCTATGGCATGATCCGGGGCATGAAGGACATTCAGCGCGACATCAACAAGCGCGCGTCCAAGGCGCTTCACATCCTGTCCACCAACAAGACCATCATGGAAGAGGGCGCAGTCCCGGACATCGATGAGTATTTGGAGGAGGTGAGCCGCCCCGACGCTGTGATTGTGGTGAGGCCGAACAAGCGACTGGACATAAACGCCGACCGCGCCCTCGCCCCTGCCCACCTCGACCTCATGAGCCGGTCCATCATGATGATCCAGACCCAGTCTGGCGTCACCGACGAGAACCTAGGCCGCAGCACCAACGCCACATCCGGTCTCGCCATCGGCAGACGGCAGGAACAGGGCGCGATGGCCACGGCCGGTATCTTCGACAATCTGCGGTTCGCCGCGCAGGTTCAGGGCGAGAAGCAGCTTGCGAATGTCGAGCAGCACATGACGGAGGAGAAAGCCTTCCGCATCACCAACATGCGCGGCACCCACGAATATGCGACGATCAACGACGGTCTGCCGGAAAACGACATTGTCCGCACCAAGGCCGACTTCGTCATCAGCGAGGAGGATTGGCGCGCGTCCGTCCGGCAGGCGCAGGTCGACGAGCTGATCCAGCTTCTCGTCCAGCTCACCCCGGTCAACCCGCAGGTGGCGTTGGTCATGTTGGATCTCACGGTCGAGATGATGGACATCCCCCAGCGCGACGAGCTGGTGAAGCGCATCCGGCAGATCACAGGCATGCGCGACCCCGACGCAGAGGAGCTGACGCCAGAGGAGATCGCCCGGCAGGAGGCGCAGCAGGCCCAGCAGAAGCGCCAGGATGCCCTCACCGACGCGACCATCGCCGACAAGAACGCCAGTGCGCAGCAGAAGGCCGCGCAGGCGCAGCGCCTCAGCGCCGAGACGCAGAAGGCCATAAGCGCGATCGCCGCGGGCAATGTCGGCGCGACCAAGGCGGCGCTGGAGGCCGCGCTCGCCATGCTGTCCGCGCCGGCCGCCGTGCCCGTCGCCGACCAGATCCTGCACGAGGCCGGGATCATGTCCCGGACCGAGCAAGAGGAGGACGCCCGGATTGCGGGCGTCATGGAAGGCGAGGCCCAGCAGCAGGCGGCGGAGCAACAGGCCGCACAGGAGGCCGCCCTCGCCCAACAGCAACCACCCGCGCCGCAGCCAGGCGCTTGACCCACACCCACAGCAAAGGACGCTGACATGAATGGTTTCACCGACGCCGAAAAAGCCCTCCTGACCGAGGAAGAGCTGGCCGGATTGCAGGAATTGGAGAGCGACGAAGCCGACGACGGCCAGCAGGACGATGAAGGCAACGATTCCGACGGCGACGATGGCGAAGATGGCGCGGAACAGTTGAGCGAACAGCAGAAGCTCGATGCAAATGACGCGGAGGCAGACGCCGCCGCTGCGCGTGCTGCCGCCAGCGAAGCCGCAGGACGGGACGACGGCGTAGCCGCAGCCGACGAGGATGACGACGACGATCCCGAACCCGTCATTCCGGCGCTCAAGGATCGCGTCGATCCGAAGGACATCGAAACGAAGCTGGCCGACATCGCCACGCGCGCCGATGCGCTCTCGGACAAGCTCGACGATGGCGACATCACCACCAAGGAGTTCCGGGCGCAGCTCGACGCCTTGAACGAGGAAAAGAACGGCCTCACCAACAAGCTGGCCCACCAGCAGCAGCATGACGAGGGCGTCGTCGCGCGCTGGAATGGTGACGTCGACAAGTTCCTGACCGCCAACCCCGACCTGAAGGCCAACAAAACGCGCCTCATGTCCTTCGACACCGTCGTGCGCGAGGTCACGTCCGACCCGAACAACGGCGGTCTGTCCAACAGGGCGCAACTCAAGTTGGCGCATGCCATCTGGAAGGAGGAAATGGGCATCCCGGCCGCATCGGCACCGGTGCCCAAGGTCGACGGCCAGCGCGAAGAGGAACCGAAGCCAAAGCCGAAGCCCAGCAAGGCCAAGGTGGAGCTGCCGCCGACCCTGCACAATCTGCCTGCCGCCGAGCATGATGCGGATGAGGATGGCAAGTTCGGCCACCTCGACGCGCTCCTGACCCAAGGACGCATGCTCGACTATGAGGACGCGCTGGCAAATCTGTCGAAAGCAGACCTCGAAGATTATCTGGGCCGCGCCTGATCGGGCCGGTTCCGCTTCAACAGAGGGTGGGAACATGATGAAATTCGACGTGCGCGTGGGCGGCCAGCTCCAGATTGGAGACGGCATTATCCTGACGGTAGAGCGAAAGTCGGGCCAGCTCGCGCGCATTTCGGTCGATGCCCCGCCCGCGCTCAAGGTCCGGCTCCTCAATCGGGAGCCGGATCAACCTAACACTGTGTCTTAGGAACGTGTTGCAAGATACTGCCTTATAAGGCAGAAACGGCGGCGCAGCAGAACAGCGCATGAGTGCTCTTTGCGGATTCAACTCCACGAGGGCACATCATGGGTCAGACTGTCATCCCCTTCGGCGATGCCAAGGCGCAGAAGAAGTGGAGTGGCTCTCTCTTCCTCGACACGGTGAAGAAGAGCTACTTCAGCAAGAAATTCATCGGCAGCGATGAAAACAACATCATCCAGCAGAAAACCGAGCTGGAGAGCGACGCGGGCGACAAGATCAGCTTTGACCTGTCCGTCCAGTTGCGCGGCAAACCGACGGCGGGCGACAACCGCGTGAAGGGCAAGGAAGAGAGCCTCAAGTTCTATACGGACGAAGTGGCAATCGACCAGCTCCGCCACCCTGTGTCGGCGGGCGGCAAGATGACGCGTAAGCGCACCATCCATAATCTGCGTCAGATCGCGAAAGCCCGGCTTTCCGACTATTGGTCGCAGTATATCGACGAACTGCACTTCATCTATCTGTCGGGCGCACGCGGGATCAACGAGGACTTCCTCGAAGACACCGATTACACGGGCCACGCTGGCAACCCGGTCCAGGCACCGGACGGCCAGCATATCCTGTTCGGTGGCTCGGCCACCAGCAAGGCCACCATCACCGCGACCGACAAGATGGACCGCGACCTGGTTGAAAAGGCCAGCGTGCAGGCGCGCATGATGAAGGCCAAAGACCCCAAGACGGCGAACATGCTGCCCGTCGATGTGAACGGGGAGAAGCACTACATCTGCCTCATGTCTCCGTTCCAGGAGCATGACATGCGCACCGGCGCGGGCGCGACCGGCTGGCTGGAAATCCAGAAGGCTGCGGCCGGTGCGGAAGGCCGTAGCAGCCCGATCTTCAAGGGCGGCCTTGGCATGGTGAACAACTGCGTCCTCCACAGCCATGAATCGGCAATCCGGTTCGCGGACTATGGTGCTGGCGCGAACCTGCCCGCCGCGCGCGGGCTGTTCCTCGGCCGTCAGGCCGGTGTCGTCGCCTATGGCACAGCGGGCGGCCTGCGCTTCACCTGGAAGGAGGAGGAGGACGATTACGGCAACGAGCCGACCGTCGTCGCGGGCACCATCATCGGCGTCAAGAAGACGCGCTTCAATGGCAGGGACTTCGGCGCGATGGCGCTCGACACCTATGCCAAAGACCCGACGCAGTAAGGAGCGCAGGACATGGCAACCATTGTATTCTCCCGCTTTGCCCTCGGCACCCGGACCCCGCCGCGCCCCCAGAGCGCGGGCGCGGTCCACGTCGCGAAGTTCCCGTACACGTTCACCACCGCTCTTCCCGCCGGTGCCATCCTGGAACTGGGCGTCCTGCCTGAATTCGCGCATATCGTGGACTATAAGCTGGTCCCCGAAGGCGCGTTTGCGGGCGTGACGTGCAGCGCAGGCATCATGACGGGCGAAGTGGGCGTGCAGGACAACGCCCGCGACGCCGGTACGGAGCTGTTCGCCGCAGGGACCGCGCTGGACGCCCTGAAAGACCCGGCCAAGATCGACGCGCTGGTCCTGTCGGCGGTCGCCACGCCGCGCGGCATCGGCCTCAAGTTCAGCGGCCAGGTCGCGGCCGACCCGGCCAAGAAGGTGAACCTGATCCTTTTCTACGCCCAGTAGAAAGCCGAACCGGCAGGTCGCGCCGTTTGCGACCTGCCGGTTTCCCCTCGTCATCCGCCGCAAGGAGCTTCGCATGCTCATCGAATCCATCATCAAGCGCCCTGAGGGCACGAAGGTCGAGTTCGACACCAAAACCTATCATTTCAAGCCTGACGACGACGGCCGCCATGTTGCCGAAGTCGAGGAAACCGACCACATCTCGCGCCTGCTCAGCATCCGTGACGGCTTCCGTCCCGCCAACGGCGAGGTTGCCGCACTCGTCGGCGGTCTTGGCGAGCAGTTCGACGGCCCCTATTTCATCGTGCGCGGCCCGCAGGATGCCCGCGCTCTTACCCATTGGGTGCAGTCGATCCCCGAAATGTCCGATTTCGATCAGTTCGACCAGATGCTGCTGGTCGACAAGATCGCGCTCGGCGAGGCCAGTCTGGGCGACTTTCCAATCGTGGAATTCGTGGAGCCGCCCGCGATCCCCGATCCTGCTTCGCCTCCTGGCGAGTTCGCTCCGCCGCCGTCCGAAACCTCTCCTCGGCCGCCGGCGGACAACACCATTCTTCCTATCCATGGCCAGCACGACGGGGGCGGCGCTGAAACCGGCGATGCCGGGGATGCTGGCGATGGCGGCGCCGACGCAGCGGATGGCGTCGGCGCCGAATCCACGGACGAGGATGAGGGCGGCGAAGACGGCGGTCTCGACCGTGAGGCGCTTGCCAAGGAATATGACGAACTGTTCGGTCATCGTCCCAACGGCAAGTGGAAGCCCGACAAGATCAAGGCCGTCCTCGACGCCAAGAAGGCGGAGGGCTGATCCATGGGGATGGCGTCGCATATCCTCGACCGCGCGCGGCGCATCATCCTCGACGAAACGAGTGTGCGCTGGCCGCTCGTTGAGCTGTGCATGTGGCTCAACGACGGTCAGCGCGAAATCGTGCTGCACAAGCCGTCGGCATCGAGCGAAAATCGCGTGATCCCCCTGTTGGCGGGCACCTGGCAGCAGATACCCGACGACGCGCTGTCTTTGCTCCGCATCGTTCGCAACATCACCGCCGTCGGCGATGCACCGAACCATCTGCGCACCGGTGGTTCCGCAATCCGCATCGTGTCCCGCGACATCCTCGACGCCCAGCACCGCGACTGGCACGACAGCAATGTCCTCCCGTTCAAGCAGGCCGTGAAGCACTATATCTATGACGAGGAAGATACGCGCAGCTTCTACGTCTATCCAGGCAACACCGGAACAGGCAAAATCGAAGCAGTCTTGTCGACGGTGCCAGCCGCTATCGCAGTTGCAGAGGACGACGAACCGGAAGAGATTGCGTCCTACGAAATCAATCTCTCGCTGCCGGACATCTACATCTCCGCCCTCGTCGATTTCGTCTGCTATCGCGCGTACAGCAAGGACTCGACTTACGCAGGCAATGGCCAGCGTGCGACCTTGCACTATCAGCAGTTCGCCACCTCCGTCGGTATCAAGCTGAACAAGGAGATGCTAAACAGCCCTAACCGTTCACCCGGCATCAAGAGCGAAGCGACGGGGCCAGTCTGATGGCCGATCCAACGGACTTCTTCCGCTGGATTTTGCCCTCTGCGACGACTGCGCCTGAACCAACGGTCAGCGCCCACGTCATCGATGCGGCGCAGGATTTTTGCAAGCGCACGCGGTGCTGGCGCAGCCGGCACAGCATAACGCTCGACGGCACCGAAACCGATATCCCCTGCACGCCCGAAGATGCCGTCCTGATCGACATCGAGAGCAGCGCGTTCGATGGCCGCCCCCTCGGCAAGACGCGCTATTCAGATGCCGAGTTCGGCGACGACGGCATGCCGTGGGCCATCACTCAACGCAGCCCGGCTGCTTTACAGCTTGTCCCCCGCGCCCAGCCGGGCAAGCTGGAGCTGAGCCTGTTCCTCATGCCCGCGCCCTTGGCGGATGAGCTTCCCGACTTCCTGCGCGACCTTCACGGCCGCGACATCGCCAACGGCGCGCTGGGAACGCTGCTGGCAATTCCGAACCAGCCGTTCAGCAACCCGGCTCTCGCCGCGCACCACATCAGCCTGTTCGAACGGGCGATGGATAAGGGCTTCAACCTCAGCATCCGAGGCCAGCAGCGCGCGCCAGCGCGTGCCAAATCCCGTTTCATGTGAGGTCCGCGCGAAGTGACGCTCAAGCTCAAGAACAACAGCCGTTCCAGATTGTCGGCGTCCATCTCCGCTGCCTCCACCACGATCATGGTGCAACTGGGCCACGGCGTTCGCTTTCCCGCCACGCCGGACGTCGGCGACTGGTTTCCCCTCGCCCTCGAAAACCATAGCGCCCAGATCGAATATCTGCGCTGCACCGGCAGGATCGGCGATGCGCTGACCGTCGTGCGCGGACAGGAGGGTAGTGAGCCGCGTGCCTATAGCGCGGGCGATGCGGTCGAGCTGCGCCTGACCACCGCCGCGCTACAGGAACTGGTGGCCGTCGGGGGCGAGGTCGGCTTCACCTATGCGGATGGCACGCCCATCGATGCGCTGCGCCCGGCGCAGGCCGGGGCAACGAACACCGCCCTCCCCGGCACCGCCATAGGCACGTCGAGCGTCGCGATCATGGTGGAGGATCTCGCCCAGGCGAAAACCGACATCGACGGTCTGTTCAACACCTATGGAAGCACCGCCAGTGCCGCAGCCAGCGCGAGCGCCGCGGCGACCAGCGCATCCACGGCGCAAATCGCCAAGGACAACGTCACCGCCGCTCTCGTTCAGGCGACCGCCGCGCGCGACGCCGCGCGCGACGCTGAGGATGGCGCCATCGAAGCGGCCAATGCATCGGCGCAGAGCCAGACCAACAGCACGGGCAGCGCGTCCAGTGCCGCAGGGTCCGCGTCGGTCGCCATCAACAAAGCATCGGAGGCTGGGACCAGCGCATCCAGCGCGAGCGGGTCGGCGAATGTCGCGAGCAGCAAAGCCGATCAGGCGGCCGGATCGGCATCCGCCGCATCGACCAGCGCATCTAGTGCGGCCACGCAGGCGAGCAACAGCGGCAACAGCGCGAGCGCGGCGCAGCTCAGCCGGATCGCCGCTGAAAGTCATGCCTCTGGAAACCTCGTCGCCAAGCCCACGGCGAGCGACGGCCTGAAAGGCAAGTGGGACGCCGCATGGACCACCGTCGTTACCGATGTGGCGGACCTGCCGCCAGACGGATCGACCCACTGGTTCAAGGGAATCAACCGCGACATTTACGAGCGGGACTGGCGTGAGGGAAATTACGCCAGCCGCAAGTTGCGCGTGCGCTGCTACGCGCGAACGTTCGCCTTTCCGATGCTGATCGGGGTCGCGACGCAGAATGCGGCCGGCACCATCACCTTCGTCATCCCGCAGGCAACGACAACGAACGTCTGGACGTCGGTCGACTATCTCATCACCACGCCGTCGGATGCCGTTCGCATCATGCCGCTCGTTGTCTCGAACGGCCCGTGGAATGACCCCACACATGACGCACAATGGTCTGGCCTGACGATCAGGGACGTGACCGAGAGCGAGCTGGCAGCGCAGGGGGCGTCTGCCGCCGCAACTTCCGCGAGCGCCGCCTCAACCTATCGCGACGATGCCGGTTCGAAGGCCGCCGCCGCGCTTGTATCGGCGACGAACGCGAACACCTCCGCCGGGCAAGCCAGCACGTCGGCTGGGCAGGCCAGCTCCAGCTCCAGCAGCGCCGCCGGTTCCGCCAGTCTCGCCAGCAGCCATGCGTCCAACGCAGCCAACAGTTCAAATTCGGCAGGGATCAGCGCGGGCGCGGCAGCGGGCAGCGCCTCAACCGCGACGACGCAGGCCGGATTAGCGTCCCAGTCCGCCCAGTCCGCTACATCATCGGCGGTCACCGCGCGGATAGCAGCGTCCGTTTCGCGGCCGTCGGGCTTCTCGCCGGCGGAAAGGCCATTCTGGATTTACGACGAAACCACGCAGGATTCTGCCGGAGCCGCCGCCTACGCCGACAATTATTTCGGGCCAGCCGAATATCCGGTCTTTGCGACCCAGCCGTTAGCTACGAATGTCCTAGCTCAGCGCGCGCCCTTCGTGCCCATTACTGGCCATCGCTACCGCGTGACAGTGCAGCTCGCCCGCGTCATCAACGCGACGAATGGCGTTGCGTCCGTGCATTTTGTGGGCTTCTGTCTCGCCCATGGCGATGGCAATTTCACCTATGAGACGCTCGGCATCGACGGCGACGCCCTTCCCTTCCAGACCTTTGTTACGCGGTCGTTCGAGTGGCTGTGCACCGGCAGCTATGCATGGGGGCGTCCCCGAATCCACTGTAACTGGAACTCTCCTTTCAGCAACGCGGTTTTCCATGTACGCTCCCTCGACTTCGACGACATCACGTCGGAGAAGGCCGCGCAGGACGCCGCTTCCGCTGCATCGACATCCGCGTCCACCGCCTCCACCAAGGCAGGCGAGGCCGGAAATTCCGCCCTCGCTGCACAGAACAGCTCGACCACCGCGGCGACCTCGGCCGGACAGGCCAGCACATCGGCAGGGCAAGCCAGTTCCAGCGCGAGCGGGGCAGCTGGATCCGCCTCCGCCGCGCTGAGCAGTTCCACGTCGGCCCAGTCTCACCGTGACACCGCAAACTATTGGTCAGGGGTGTCGCAGAACGCGGCGGCGGCGGCGGCCGGCAGCTCCAGCACCGCCGCGTCTCAGGCATCTGTCGCGACGGAACAGGCGAGTTCAGCGCGCACCAGCTCCATCCTCGCCGCCAGTATATCGCTCGGCTCCCTCAATCCCAATCCGGGCTTCCTGAACTTTCCCGACGACACCGCATTCCCGGCCGACTGGGAGGATTGGGGTTTCGGCTGGCTGGCGCAGCGCATCACGGGCGAGAACGGAGTTGGATATGCGCTGCGGGATGCCGCCGCCGCCAACCAGACCGTGGGGCACAAGCAGGAGCAGCCCAGTGCGCTCCGCAGCATACGGCCATTCCAATGGCTTGTGGCAGAGGTGCATGCAAAACTGATCGCAGGCACCCTCGAAGGCGCCGGCTGCTATGTGCAGTTCCTCAACAGCGGCAATGGGGGCGTTGGAGGTGACGGCGTCAATATGTACGCTGATCCCGATTCCACCGGGTCCGCTCCTGGCGCAGGACAGGTAGGCAAGGTTTATCGGTGGAGCCAATTGATCCAGGCGCCTGCAAACGCCGATCGGGCCGTTATCGTCAGGATGACGAACTGGGAAGGATGGACCGGTTCGCAGCCTGCCAAGACCCTCGACTGGTATCGCTGCGCCCTTCGTCCCGCCACTCTGGAGGAAATCCGCGACCAGACGGTGCTCGCACCGCTCTATTCACAGGTGCAGACCAACGCGGGTGTTCTCGCCGGAGTGAACGGACGAACGCAGGCTTATCTTGAAAACGTCGTGGAGGCAGGTGGCAACCGGGCGGTCATGCGTTCCACCGCGAGCGGTTCCGGCTCGCTTATCGGCCTACGCGCCAAGTCCATTGCCCTGGGCGATGATGAGGATGTCCTCGTCATCGCGGGCGGCAAGGCGTATTTCCTTGGCGACCTCATCGCGCGCAGCATCAAGACCGATCATCTGGATTATGAGGCGGTCACGACGCCGCTGATCGCGCCCAACAGCGTCAGCCTCATCACCACCAGCTATAGCACCGCAAATCATTGGAGTGCTGGTCGCAGTTACCCCGGCGGGTTCGATGAGTGGGGGAATGAATATCCTCCGCACGACGCGACGATCCTACTCACGAGTCATTCGGTCTATTTTGAGTTTGCTGGCACGCTGTACGTAACTGGGAAGGTCCGGCAGAGCTTTGCGTCGGGCTGGCGTTGGTTTCGTGTTTCGGCGCGGGTCAACGGGGCTGAAGTTGATTTCACCGATGGCTCTGGCTCGATGCAGGACGGCATGCCTGTGCTTGGACAGGCTGAAATCGCCGCGAACACCTGGGCTACCGTCGAACTGCGGGCCGAAGGCGATGCCGACATCTTCTATCCCGCAGGCGTCTCGAAGGTCATGAGCGACCGGAGGTACAAATAATGAGCCGGTTCCTCTATCTGGGCGTGCCGGGCGAGGTTCCGCGCACAGCCCTCGACCTGACGCCCCACGCCATGTCGCACCTGCAAGCCGGAGAGGTCGCAGTCGAAGCCGACGATATAGGCGCCTATGTGATCGCGGAAGATGGAGAGAGCCTGCTCCCCTTCGTCGCGCCGCTGGCGCAGCAGAAGGTCGATATGTGGCTGTCCGTGCAGCTTAAACGGGCGACCGTGATCGATTCGGGCATAGACGTGCCCGGCATCGGCGTATTCGACAGCGATCAGGAAGCCCGTGACAATGTGTCCGGCGCGGCGGCGGGCGCGACAGCCGCGCTCCTCCTCGACCTGTCCTTTGCAACGACCTGGACGCTGAAGGACAACAGCCGCGTCCCCCTCACCGCCCAGCAGATCATCACGGTCCATCTGACCGGGCTGGCGTTCATCGACGCCGCGCACGGGCGAGCCAGCGACCTGCGAGCGTCGATCGATGCCGCGACGACGCAAACCGAACTGGATGCCGTCGACATTGAGGGCGGCTGGCCGGGATAGGCTTCCTCACATTCGATAGCCGGGTCACTGCCTCCCGGCCATCGCGGACAACCCGTCAGGCAGAACGGAAGGCAAGACATGACCAGCGCAAAAATACCCACCCTTGAAGAGATGCGGCAGATCATTGCCGAGGACGATGCGAAGAAGGCGGCAGAGCATCTCGCCACGGTCGCGGCTGAACGGCAGGCCATCCGCGAGTTCCTCGCCGATCCGGCCGTCTCGGCGTTTTCGGAGAAGCTGGTCCAGCTCGACGGACTGGAGGACATGGGCGTCCACTTGGCCGCGATTCGGACCGGCCTTTCCGCGATCACGCAGCGCCGTTGATCCGATGAGCATCCGCATTGCGGCCTTCACAGGCGAAATCCCCCGGCTCATTCCCCGGCTGCTGCCCAATAGTGCGGCGCAGGCGGCGGAGAATACGAAGCTGGAGAATGGGGCAATCATGCCTGTTCGCCGCGGGCGCTATGCTCATCATCTCGATGAACCCGCTCAGGCCATATACCTCCATGGCGACGAGTGGCTGTCATGGTCGGTGCCGGTCAATGTTGTACCGGCACCGATCGCAGAGAACAGGCTGTACATTACCGGCGACGGCGTGCCGAAGGTCCGGGCAGCGGGTTCCACCTATCCCCTCGCCCTGCAACGCCCGCTCACGCCACCCGCCGCCGCGCTGGTCAGCGGTTCCCCCGATCCCACGCTGCAACAGACCATCCTCTACGCCTATACGTGGGTGACAGCACTCGACGAGGAGAGCGAGCCGTCGCCGGTCAGCAATCCTCTGCTCTGGAGTCCGGGGCTGGATGTGCAGGTTACGGGGTTCGTCGTGCCCGCCGCCGACCGGGCCATCAATCGCATGCGGATCTACCGGTCGCAGACCAGCGCGTTGGGGGAAACCCAGCTCTATTTCATCGCTGAGCGGGCCGTGGGCATCACGCCGTTCGTCGACGTCATCGCCGACCATCCGTTCGCCGAGCCGCTTGCCTCTCTCGATTACAACACACCGCCTGACGGATTGGCGGGACTAATTGCGCTGCCGAACGGCATCATGGCGGCGTTCGAGGGCAAAAAGCTCTACTTCTCCGAACCATACAAACCGCACGCATGGCCGGAAAAATACATTCTGACCGTGGACTTTCCCATCATGGGTCTGGGCGTCTTCGGCTCGGCAGTGGCCGTTCTGACGCAAGGACAGCCCTATGTCGTCGCTGGCACCAGCCCGGACACAATGTCCATGGAAAAGCTGGAGGTGAACCTGCCCTGCGTATCCGCGCGCGGGATTGTCGACCTAGGCGCTTCCATCGCCTACCCGTCCACGGACGGCCTCGTCGTCATCAGCCAGAGCGGGGCGAACACCATCACGCGCAACCTCATCACGCGCGACGACTGGCTGCGCATGAACCCCTACAGCTTCGTGGCGGGATCGTTCAACGGGCGATACCTGACCTGCTACGCCTTCACAGACGGCGATGGCATTGAGCGCACGGGCATGCTCATCATCGACCTGACCGGAGAAACGCCGTTCATCACGCGCGGAAGCGACAGCGCCGACGCCATGTTCTCCGACACCGCTGGCGGGGCATTATACCTGCTCAAGAACGGCGAAGACATCTATGAATGGGACGCCATATCGACGTCCTATGGCGAGATGTATTGGCGGTCGAAGCGGTTTGTGCTGCCCGCCGACACCAATTTTGGCGCCATCCTGATCGAAGGCGAGAGCGCCATGACCCCGGAGCAGCGCGCCGCGTCGAAGGCGCTGGCACAGGCGATCCGCGAGGCGAATGAAGCCCTCATCGACGGCGACGTCACCGGCGGGACATTTCCATCCATGCCGCTTGGCCTGGTCACATTTGCGGGTTCCCTGCTATCCCCCGTGGACGAATTTGAGCCGTTGTTCCTTGTCACCGTCTATGCCGACGGAAAGCCGGTGGCCGACATCGTCGACATGAACCTGACGTGCCGCCTCCCCGGCGGCTTTCTGGCGCGCACCTGGGAGGTGGAGGTGCGTGGAAACCAGTTGGTGACCGCCATATCCATCGGCGCATCCCCATCGGAACTGGCAGCAGGATGACAATCAGCCCGCAGGAGTTTCGCCAGCTTCAGGAAGTCGTGGGTGTCCTGTCGGGGCGGCAGGGCGACGGCACAAAAGCGGCGATGCGGAAGGGCGACGGCGAAGCATTGCGTGAGTTGATCGCGAAATTGCGAAGTGCGGTCGCATCCCTTGAGCGCGCAGAGCAGGACGAAAATGAGGCTATAACGGCCATAGCGGTCCCTCCGCTTGCCTCCGCACCCATCAGCGCGGCACCCACGCAAGCCGATTTCAACAGCTTGCAAGCAGACGTTGCCCATATTCGGGCAGCCCTGATCGAGATCGTGGCCGCCCTCACATAGCCCCTACCAGCCTTTGGAACTATAGGGCATAGTCGCAAGCATATTCAGTATGATGGTGGGATATGCTGAGACTTCTTCTTAACGATGGGAACGGCCTTATCGCGTGGGCAGAACGGGTGATAGGCATCCGCTTTTTCCCCGATGCGCGTGCTATCGGCTGGGGCGTCAACGACGATGTCGCGGCGCCCGACGCCGACATTCGGGGGGTGGCGGTCTATGACCGGTGGACCGAGACGGATTGCCACGTTCATCTCGCGAGCAACGGCACGGGCCTGTTCGGAGCGAAAGCCTTCCTCGCGGCTGGCTTCGCCTTTCCGTTCGTTGAGGCCGACCGCCGCCGCGTCACCGGCCTCGTCCCCGCAGACAATGCGCGCGCCCTTCGCCTCAACCAGCATCTCGGCTTCAGGCAGGAGGGCGTGATGCGCAACGCTGGCCCCAGCGGACAGGACATCATCGTCCTGGGCATGCTTCGGTCCGAATGTCGGTTCATCCCCCTCGCCTCTCGACAAGGAGTTTCCCATGGGCGGTAGTTCAAGCGCACCCAGTCCCGATCCGCAGATCGGCCAGGCCGCACTGAAACAGGCGAAGCTCGGCGAAGATTGGCTTGCCATCTCCAAGGAGCAGTGGGCGGCCGAGAACAAGCGCAACGACACGATGGCGGAGCTGACCAAGGAGGTCAGCGCCGAGCAGCTCGCCGCGTCGCGGCAGGCGCAGGAATGGGCGTCTGAGGACCGGGCGCGATACAAGTCCGTCTACCAGCCGATGCAGGATGACCTCATCAGCTCGGCCAAGACGTGGGACAGCGCGGAACGACAGGGCAGCGTCGCGGCTGAAGCGCGCGCCGACGTCATCAATAACGCCACCCGGCAGGCCGCCAGCCGCGAACGCACCATGGCCGCAGCGGGAATCAGTCCGACCAGCGGACGCTATGCGGGCGTGGAGCGCGCCGCCGACACCGGCACCGCGCTGGCGGCGGCTGGCGCGGAAAACACCGCGCGATCCGCCGTTCGCAAAGAGGCGATTGCCCTGAAGGGCGACGCCGTGAACATGGGCAACGGCCTGCCCAGCTCGGCAGCGTCCTCGCTGGGCCTCGGCGTGAGTGCAGGATCGACGGCGGCCGGAACCACAGCGGCGGGTAATGCCGGATACACCCAATCGATGGGCGTCCTGCAATCTGGCTACGGCACAGCCATGAACGGTTATGCCGGACAGGCCAGCGCATTGAACGGGCTGTACGGAAACCAGATTCAGGCATGGCAGGCCCAACAGCAGTCGTCGGGCGGCTTCATGAGTGCGCTCGGCTCCATTGCGGGTGCTGGCATGTCGCTCCTGTCCTCCAAGGACTTCAAGGAGGACAAGGCTCCCGTGAAGGGCGTGCTGGCGGCCGTCCGCAAGATGCCGGTGGAGGAATGGTCCTACAAGGAGGGGATCGCCGACGGTGGCCGTCACATTGGCCCCTATGCGGAAGACTTCCACGCCGCCACCGGCAAGGGCGATGGGAAGGTCATTCCCATCACGGATGCGCTGGGCGTCGCGCTGGGAGCCATCCAGGAGTTGGACCGCAAGGTCGACAAGATCCTGCCGCGCGGCAAGTCCACCGAGAAATCCGTGATCCGCAAGGCCGCCTGATCCAAGGGGAATAGACATGAGTTTCGGTATGGGCCTCGGCGCGTTCATGAACGGCGTGCAGGGCGGCCTCAAACTTGGCCAGCAGGTGCGGGGCGTCATCGACGATCGCAAGACTCGCAAGATGGAGCGCAGTGCAATCGAAGATGCGCGCGCAGCGCGGGAGCGAGACATTGGCGACCTGACACGCGGGCCAGCGATCCCGGCCGATCCTTCGGGAATGATCGACGAGAAGGGGGCGGTGCGGAAAATCGAGGACACCGATCTGCCAATTTCACGCGACGAAGCCGAGAAGAAGGTGGGCAGCTTCATGGATTATTATCGATCCACGTCCGTGCCAAAGCTGATCGAAGGCTACATCCAGCGCGGCGAGAATGATCGCGCTGCCCACTTCCAGCAGTATCTGGACAGCGAAGACGGCAAGGCACGGACCAAGGACTGGTCTGTCGCTGCCCAGCGTTTCGCCATGGGCGACCATGAGGGCGGTTTCAAACGGCTCGCCGATCTCAATGGCCGCATCGGTAACGGCATGGACCTCGTCGGCCATGAGCAGATCATGCAGCCGATCTATGAGGACCGGACGGACAAGAAAACGGGGAAAACCACGAAGGTACAGACCGGCACGGAGGCCACGGGCGGCTGGCGCGTCAAATGGAAGGATAGCGATTCGGGGAAGGAGTTCAGCCAAGATTTCGCCAGCTCCGACGATTTCGCGCGTACCGCCCTATGGGCAACGTCCCCGGAGCAACAGGTCACAGCCAGCCTGGCAGAACTGCGGGCCGCGCAGGCGGCGCGCGCAAAGGCGGTCGCGGATGCGGCGGGTGACAGGCGGCAGTTTGGCTATGACATTGGCAAGCTGCGCGCAAAAGGTGTCATCGACGATCAGGCCGCCGGCAGGGAGGCCCAGCGAACCGCCAGCCGTGACGCGACCCTGCATGGCTATCGCATGGAAGAGGATGTGAACGGCGCGCAGGCGAGTGCGGCCTATCGCGCGCCGCCCGCCGATAGCGTCGAGACCCCCGAAGATGTTCGCAAGTCTTTGGAAAACATCACCAAGCGGCTCTCCGAGAGCGATCCTTCCTTTTATAAACTCTCACCTGAAGAGCAAACGGCTCGCGCCGTTTCGGTGCTGAACGGCCAGCGTTCCAGCGCGCGCGGCGTCATGTCCTCCGGCGCACCAAGCGGCGGGCGTGGCGTGATGCCCCCGCTCTACTGACCCCTTCCCCCAATCTGCGAGTATCCCGTGGTCAAAAGCATTTTCCAGCAGTCCCCGCTCGACAACGCCCTTGCCGACATCGAGGCGACGGATGCCGCCATGCCGGACATAGGTCCGCTCGACCTGCCCGCCATCGCCGCGCCCAGTGTTCCCGTTGTGTCGAACCGTGCGCGGCCGGGCAAAGGCGCGGAGATTGGTCCTGTTCCGCTCCCAGCGAACCTGAAGCCAATCTTCGTCGAAGCGTCGAAGAAATATCAGGTTCCCGTCAACGTCATCATGGCGCTGGCCGAGCAGGAATCGCGATACAACTCGCAGGCGCTGGGCGTTCAGACGCAATGGGGCCGGGCCAAGGGTGTGATGCAATATCTGGACGACACGGCGGCGCGTCTGGGCATCAACCCATATGATCCGAACCAGTCGATCCCTGCCGCCGCCAAGCAAATCCGCGAGAGGCTCGACAAGGGCTATTCCATGGCGGATGCCGTTAAGGAGCATTTCGCTGGGACGGACCGTCAAAAATGGGGCGTGAAGACTGCGCGCTATGGCATAGAGGTGCTGGGCCGGGCGGCGAGGCTCAAGCGCGAGTTGGCACCCGAATTCGGCCCTTGGTACGCGCCCGGCGCCGTCGACGCCCCTGTCTCCTCCCGCACGCCCACCGCAGAGGAAATAGCGGTGGCCACGGGTGCCATGGGGCAGCGCCAGCCACTTGATACCGGGCTGGCCTCCACCATCCGCAATCCCAACGCCATGCGGTCCATCGTGGCGCGGCGCGACAGCGAGCTACAGCGCCTGCCGGGCGAGAGTGGCCTGTCCGAGCCATCGCGCCCTGCCCCCACCCTCGGCAATGCGCTCAAAGGTGCGGCGATGGCTGGCAAGGAAGCCTTTCGGCAGGTCGGGCAAGGCGTCCGCATGAAATTCGAGGACACGGCCGGATCGTTTATCGATGACTGGGTGGAAAAGCGCATGCCGGATGCGCCGGGCCTCAGTCTCAAGCAACAGCGTGCCCTGTTCGGCAAGACCAACACCGAACGCGATTACGCCCGGTCCGCCGGACGCGCGCAGGATGCCAAGCCGCAATTTGAAAGCTGGTGGGCAGACGCTGCCTATGGGGGGCTGCAAAGCATCATCCAGACCGCACCCGGTATCGCGGCGGGCGTCGTCGCCGGTCCCGGCGTGGGTCTGGCAATTCTGGGCGGCCAGACCGAGGCCCAGTCCTATGCGAAATATCGTGAACGCGGAGCATCGCCGGGCATGGCGTTGCTGGGCGGCGCAGGTGAAGGGCTGGTTGAGGCTGGCACGGAGATGCTGCCGATGGGATGGCTTGCCGACCGTTTCGGCAAGGTCGGGTTCACCAAATTTCTGAGCCAATATCTCCTGCGTGAAATGCCGACAGAGCAGGCGGCGACTTTCATGCAGGACGCCATCGACACGGCCATAGCCAACCCAGACAAGAGCTGGGGTGATTTCTGGGCCGAGCGCGCCGACGCGGCGGGTAAGACTGCGGTGGCCACCCTCATGCAGACCGGGGCATTTGCTGGCGTTAATGCCGCAATTGCTCGCGTCGCGCAGGAAGACATGGCCGAAGCGCGTGCCGAGTCCGACCAATCGCAGGCGGCCACGCCGGTTGCCCAGCCGCCCGCTGCCGTCGCACCCCCTGCCGCGCCGCCGCCCCCGCCATCCGGGCCGTTGGGTCGTGCGATGCAGCACGCTCCCGCCCCCGCGCCGATGTCGATCGATGTGCCGGTCCCGGTGGAGAGCGACGCGCCCGCCCGCCCCATGACACTCGTCGCGGCCGGGATCGAAACCCCTGTCCAGTTCATCGGTCAGACCGAGGACGCGGTGTGGGTCAAAGCGCCCGGCGGTGAGGAACTGCAAATCCCGCTCAGCGAGATCGAAGCAGGCAACGCGCAGTTGGTGGACCCGGCAGCTGTCAAGCAATCCTTGACAGCTCAACCGCCATCAACTGTTGCAGAAACCGTAAAGGTTGCCGCCGCCGACCCTGCGCCTGTCGAAGCCCCGGAAGCGCCCGCCGCTAACCCTGCGGCCGCGCGCGACGAGACAATAGACCCCCAGACGGGGGAGATTGCTCCAGCCGGGGAGATGCCTGCGACAGCCGACCAGCCTGTTGTCGCTCCGGCCAGCCGACCCAAAGCCCCTGTACGGCCCGACCCGGCCGCTGACATCGGCAGAAAATCCGAGGCGGAACTTCGCGACCGCCTTCGCTATCTGGCCGATCAGGCGAAAACTAACAACGGTTGGACGAAGCCGCTATTGGCCGAGAGAAAGCGCGTCACAGCCGCCATCGACGCTATCGCCGCCCCGGCATCGCCCATCGCCGCAGCCGAGGCGCAGGCAGCGACCTCCCCGCTCAATGACCTGCCCGAACCGACCGACGCGCAGAAAGAAGCGGGCAATTACGCCAAAGGCCATGTCGCTATCGGTGGCCTGGACGTCAGCATCGAGAACCCTGCCGGCACCAGCCGCCGCCCGGAATGGCCCCCGCTCAAGCATACCTACGGCTATGTGAAGCGCAGCGAGGGCGCCGACGGCGATCACGTCGACGTGTTCCTTGGCCCAAAGGCCGACGACGCCACCAATCCCGTCTTCATCGTCGATCAGATCAATGAGGACGGCAGCTTCGACGAACATAAAGTCATGGTCGGCTTCCCGGACAAAGGCGCGGCGCGGCGGGGCTATCTTGCGAATTATGAGAAGGGCTGGGCCGGTCTGGGCGACATCACCCCGATGCCATTCGACCAGTTCCAGCAATGGGTGAAAGATCCGGCACAGACCTTGCGACCGGCGGGCACGAAAGTAGCGGCAGCGTTGGCTTCCGCCCCAGCCGCTGTTCCTGTGGCCGATGCTGACGACGTTTCAGACCGCCAGGACGCCCTTGCTGTGGTCGATGCCAACAATATGGTCCGCCGCGCTACAGCGCCCGCGGCCGAGCGTGCAGCCTTCCGCGCTGGTGCTGCAAATGAACTGGGCGTGCCCTCGCGGGATAGCGGCGCACCCATTACGGCAGACAATACCGCGCATCCCGAAGCCTTCGCGGCTGGCGCCAAGGCAGCGCGCAAAGAGATGAGTTCGCGCAGCAAGCCAAAATTCGATGCGCGTCGTGCGATCAGCGCGGCCGCTCTGCCGAAGGGCTATAAGCTGATCGAGCGCGACGGACATATCGTCTTCCAGTCTGCGAACGGTGGTGTGGGTGATGGCGGCGACGTCACGCTTGGCCCAGTGGGGTCCGTGACGCAGGGCCAGATCGACAAGGCTGTTCAGGAGGCCCGAGACGATCACGAAATCCTGCTTCCGAACGAGCGACAGTCGCTTGAAGCGTATCAGCCCACCGACGCCGACGAACAGGCGGTGCGGGCCGCCATGCTCGAACGTGGGCGCACCGATGGGAGTGAGGCGCAGGAGGCTATGCTGCTCCGCGCGCTGGGTGCCGGAGAAACCGCAGAAAAGCCCGCGCCGCCAGCACCGTCGGTCGAACCATTAAGCGATCCTGAAAAGTTGCCCGCCCGCGAAGCGAAGGTGTCTCCAGGGATCGCCACGCCAATGCCTTCGACCCAACAAGATTCGAAGGCCGACCCCTTCGCGGCGAACAAACTGTTTACCGCGGACAAGGTCGAGGCCGCCCGCGCGCTGCTGCGCTCCAAGATGGGCAATCTGAACAGCGGCGTCGATCCGGAGGCCCTCGTTGCGGGCATGACGATCGCGGGCGCTTATATCGAGGCGGGCGTGCGCGGCTTTGCCGATTACGCCAAGGCGATGCGCGAAGACTTCGGTAACAGGATCACGCCCTACCTCCTCTCCTTCTGGGAAGGCGCGCGCAACTATCCTGGCCTCGACACGAATGGCATGTCCACGCCAGACGAATCGCGAGCACTCCACACTGCGCTGCTGGCCGAGGGCTTGCCCGTTGAGGAAGCAGGCGCGTTGGGATCGGAAGTCGCCCGGCCGTCGAAAGCGGCGAAGCCCAAATCTACGGGCGCGGCCCGGACGCTGCGCGATGACTGGAACGTCGAGCATATCGACGGCTACACCCCCATCGAAGGCGGCAAGAACCGCGACACGGATTATGGGCTGATCGGAGGGGTGAAGGATGCCTTCCTTTCCGACACCACGGCCTATCTGCGCGCCGTATCTTCCACGCTGGTCCCGGCGGGTTTTGCGCCGCATGCGGGCCGGAACGGAAAACCGGGCAACCCTGTCGCCAAGAATGAGGGCGGTGTTGCCGTGTCGGGCGATGTGGGCCTTTCGCTCCGCCATGAGGACACCGGCGTCAATGTGTGGGTGCATATCGGTGCCAGCGCCATGCGCGGCGCGGTGCCGACCAGCAAGTCCGGGGTGAGCATCCTCTATCGCGTGTCGCAGAAAGACGGCGACAAGTTCGCATCGCAGGGTGTAAACCGTTGGGCACCTGTTGATTTGACGGCCGCCGACCTCGCACAACTCATCGAGCGCGAAGCGGGCGGCACCACACCGGAGCTGGCACGCGATCATGTCCGAGAATCCCAACCTGTTGGACAAGGCGGCGATCGAGGCGGAGTATCGCCGGTACAAGACGGAAGAGGTGTCGGAGACGATACCGCTGCGCGACCGGATACTGGCGTCTTGGAAACAGGACAGCCCGCAGATGTGGGCCAACCTGCAAGCGCAGGGCCTGACGGAGAAGCTGGCGTTCGTGGTGCAGGAACGGATGTGGCGCCGGAACGACGAGCTGTTGAAGGCGGGGATGCCGGTGACGGACGCGCGCGAACAGGCGGAGCGCGAGGAGCTGCTGCTGGAGCCGGAAAGCCAGCAGGAACAGACGGAGGCGTAGACCTTTTTCGGGACACGCCGAAAAAGGTCCAATCTGATTCCATAGTCGCCAGCCCGGCTCGATCCGGTCCCGGCAACTTCCATATCGCCAACCCGCTAGAAATCGTTGGCGGTGGCCCGGTCGCCCGGTTCGACCGCAACCGGCAGGCCATCGAAACCTACAACGCCATCCGCGAGGAAGCTCGCGCCGCCACGGCGGAGGAGCAGCGCGTGCTGGCGGGCTATACCGGCTGGGGCAGCTTCGGGCAGGAGCTGTTCCAGGGCACATGGGACCGCCCCATGCCCAAGGAAGCGTGGGCGGAGCGCGACCGCTGGTTGCGCGACCAGATGGGAAAGGAAGAGTGGCAGAGCGCCCAACGCTCCATCACCAATGCCCATTACACTGACCCGCCAACGGTCATGGCGATGTGGGCCATGATGCAGCGCATGGGATTTCAGGGCGGCCGGGTGCTGGAGCCATCCATGGGCATCGGCAATTTCTTCGGCATGATGCCGCAGGATGTCGCCGCCCGGTCGCGCCTCGCTGGGATCGAACTGGACAGCCTGACCGGCGGGATGGCCCAGCTCCTCTATCCTGACGCCAATATCCGCGTGATGGGTTATCAGGACAGCAAGACGCCCGACGGCTTCTATGACGCCGTCATCGGCAACTGGCCGTTCGAGAACACTGTCATTTCCGACCGGCGCTATGATCGGCTGTCCCCTTTCCTCCATGATTATTTCTTCCTGAAGGCCATCGACCAGGTGCGCGCTGGTGGCCTTGTCATGGGCATCACGTCGTCTGGCACGATGGACAAGAAGGCTACCGGC
This sequence comes from Sphingobium sufflavum, assembly GCF_021403115.1. Classification (GTDB taxonomy): domain Bacteria; phylum Pseudomonadota; class Alphaproteobacteria; order Sphingomonadales; family Sphingomonadaceae; genus Sphingobium; species Sphingobium sufflavum. The sequence continues at coordinate 105,188 of NZ_JAJSSH010000010.1, read as the reverse complement.
ATACGCCGCGAATTGGCGAAGAGGGCCGAATTGGTGGCCGCATTCCGCCTGCCATCCGGGGCCTTCGCCGAATATGCTGGGACGAAGGTGGTGACCGACATCATCATCCTGCGCAAACGGGCCGAGCCGATCAGCCTCGCCGATAGCGAGGGCTGGATACGGTCTGCGCCATTCCAAACCGCCAATGGTGAGGTGTTCCTCAACGAATATTATGCCGCCAATCCCGCCCACGTCATTGGCAAGATCGATTTCGGGCATGGAACCACGCGCGGCCAACCGGGTCTGATCGTCCATCGACCGGACGATATGGCCGCTCAGCTCCAGCGCATCGTCGCCGCCGTGCCGGAGGGCGCCTATCAGGCCGAACAGCGCGTGCAGCATCTGAGCTTTATCGCCAACCACACGGCGGACCGCGAGGGCGCACTGACGAGGACGGCGGATGGCCTATTTATCGTGCGCGGTGAGCATCTGGCACCGGCGGCGGAGGTGCGCGCCTATGCCGTAAAGGACAAGGCCGCGACCGCGCAGCGCGTGGAGCAGCTCGGCAAGCTCATCGACATGCGGCAAAAATATGCGGCTCTGATCGATGCGGAGCGGAAAGGCGACCCATCCACTGAACGCAAGGCGTTGAGTTCGGCATTTACCGCGTTCCGCAAGGCGCACGGCGCGCTCGCGGATTCCTTCGGCCTCTCCTACCTGAAGAAAATCGACGATCCTTTCTATCCAGCCCTTGCCGCGCTGGAGATCGACGGAAAGCCTGCCGCCATCCTGTCGCGCACGACGACGCGCGCCGCGCCCAGCATCGACAACCCCACGATAGCTGAGGCGTTCGTGCTGGAGCGCAACAGCAGCGTTAATCCCTCGCTCGACGCCATCGCGGCGCGGGCGAAGGTCAGCCGCGACGAAGCCAAGGCCGAGCTGCTCGCCAACGGGGCCGCGTTCGAATTGGCCAGCGGTGATGTGCTGCCGTCCGACCTCTACCTGTCGGGCAATGTCCGCGAGAAGCTGAGACAGGCCAAGGCCGCCGTTGCCGAGGGAATGACCCATCTCCAGCGCAATGTAGACGCGCTGGCGGCCGTCGTCCCCGCCGACGTGCCCTATTTCAAGATCGAGACGCAACTGGGCGCGACATGGATTTCGCCCGATGTCTATGGGCAGTTCGTCGCCCACATGCTTGCCCTGCCCGACCCGAAGGGTGTGGAGGTCCGCTACAATGCCGGGCGTTGGTCCGTTCGGATCGATGATCGCGCGAAGAGCCGCCCAGAGGCGCGCACAGGTTTCGGCACGGCCGAATATGGCTTTCAGCGGCTCGTCAACGCGGCCTTCAGCAATCAGACTGTTACCATCCGCAGGCGCGACAGCGAAGGCGGGCAATATGTCGACAACGCCGCGACCGAGGAGGTCAACGGCAAGATTTCTGAGATGCGGACGAAGTTCGCGGACTGGCTCTGGTCGGACCCTGAACGGCGGGTCGCGGTCGAGGCCGAATACAACGAGGTGCGCAACGCCTTTGCCACGCCGAAATTCGACGGATCGTTCCTGCGGTTCGAAGGGATGGCGCTGTCGTTGGGCGAAGGCCCGTTCGATCTTCGCTCGCATCAACGCGACGCCATCTGGCGCGGCATCGTATCGCGGCGCAGCCTCAACGCTCATGAGGTGGGCACTGGCAAGACCTTCACCATGGGAGGCATTGCCGTCGAGAGCCGCCGCTATGGCATCGCCCGCAAGCCGCTGATCCTGGCCCACAATGCCAACAGCAAGACCGTCGCCGCTGAAATCCAGATGATGTATCCAGCGGCCAAAATTCTCTACATCGACAATCTCACGCCCGCCGTCATCGACGTGAAGATGCGCCAGATCGCCAATGACGATTGGGACGCGGTCGTCGTCCCGCACAGCCTCATTGATCGCTTCGCCTTCAAGGAAGAGACGTTGATGGAAATGGCACGCGAGGACATCGCGGCCCTTGAAGAGGAGGCTTATGCAGCAGCCGTAGAGGACGGCGCGACCATCAAAGACGAGATGTGGGATGATCCGGAGGAGCTGAAGAAGCTCCGCTCACCCACGGCCAAAGAGCTGGTGAAGATGCGTCAGCGCATCATCGAAACGATCAAGAAGCAGTCCAGCCGGGCCAGCCGCGAGGGCGCCATCGCGTTCGAGGATCTCGGCATCGACATGCTTCAGGTGGACGAGGCGCACGAATTCAAGAAGCCGCCAATCAGCACCAGGATGAAGATGAAGGGTCTGAACACCCAGACCTCCGATCGCTCCATCGCGCTGTCGTTCATGACCCGCTATGTCCGGGCGCAGAACAATGGTGGCAACGTCCATCTGTTCACAGGCACCCCCGTCACCAACACGCTGACCGAAGTCTTCCACATGATGCGCTACATCATGCAGGAGGAAATGCAGGCCGCCGGCATCGATCAGTGGGACGGCTGGTTCGGCAGCTTCGCCCGTGAGGTCATGGACGTCGAGCAGAACGCCGCGGCGGAATATGAAGCCGTCACCCGGCTGGCGGGCTTCATCAACGTCCCAGAGCTGCGCCGCATGATCGGCCAGTACATGGACACGGTGTTCGCCGACGACATGCCGGAAATGCAGCCACGCCGCACGGCGTCCGGCAAGACCATGGCCGATGAGCTGACCGAAGCTGAGCGCGCCGAACTGCTGAACGGCCGGACGGAGGGCGCGCAGGACCGCCCTTATAAGCGGGTCATCAACGTCACATCCGACCTGACACCACAGCAGAAGGTCATATTCGAGCAGCTCCGCGGTTATGCGCGCCGGTGGCGGTCCATGACCGGCAAGGAGCGCAAGGACGCGATGGCGTCGGGTGCGCCAGAATCGCCCATCATTACCGAGGGGCTGGCGGCCAAGGCCAGCTTCGACGTGCGTCTATATGACGGCGAGGCCCTCGCCGGGCAGGAAGGGACGTCGTTCGACGATCCGGGCAGCAAGGCGTCCAACGTCGTGGATAATGTGAAACGGATCTACGACTGGCACCCCCAGACGACACAGGTGATTTTCGCCGAACAGGGCTTTTCCAATCGCGTGACCCGCAGTCTGGGCAAGGACGGCGAGGGCAACCGCCAGACACGTACCTTCCCGTCCTTCTCAACCATCCGCGACGTGGTGGAGCGGCTGGTGGCGTCGGGCATCTCGCGCGAACAGATCGCGGTCGTTGACGGCAGCACCAGCAAGGACAAGCGCAAGGAAATCGCGCTCAAGATGAACGCGGCGAAAATCCGCGTCGTCATCGGCAGCACCGCCACGCTCGGCGTCGGCGTCAACATGCAGCGCAACCTGCGCGCCATGCACCATATGGACGCGCCATGGATGCCGGGCGACCTGGAGCAGCGCAACGGTCGGGGCCAACGGCAGGGCAACCAGTGGAACACCGTCGAGGAATATCGCTATCTTACCGACCGGCTGGACGGCCGACGCTGGCAGGTGTTGGCGATCAAGCAGCGGTTCATCACCGCGTTCCTCAAGGCTGACGACAGCACGCGCGTCATAGAGGGCGAAGCGGCGGCCGATGAGCAGAGCGACATCCTCCAATCGTTCGCTGAAGCCGCTGGCGATCCCCGCATCCTGATCCGGGAAAAGCTACGCAAGCAGCTCGACGGCGCGCAGCGCCGCGAGCGTCTGCACACGCAAGGCGTCGCCAATGCGCTGAGCCAATCCCGGCGTCTGACCAACCTGATTGCCGACACGCGCGCCGAACTGAGGGCGATCGAGGAGAAGGGAACGGCGGCGACGGTAGGGAAGATTGTTGCCGACAACACAGCAGACGGGTTCAGCGTCACCATCGACGGCAAGATCCACGACAAGCGCAAGGACGCAGACGAGGCCATTCAGGCTTGGGCCGCGCACAATATGCATGTCGGAGACGAACCTAAGGCTCTCGGCATGTTCGGTGGCCATGACCTGACCATCTACTGGCCGGGCACTTCAGCAGACCCGCAACTGCGCATGGAGATCGATGGCGAGGAATTTCGTGGTGGATCGATGCAGGGGCTTGAAAAGTCGCTGCGTCGGTTCGGGCCTGACATCGAGCGCCAGCGGGCAGGCATCTCGGAGAGCGAGGCGTCTATAGAGCGCCTGCGCGCGGTCGCGGCCGAGCCGTTCCACATGGCGGCGGACCTCGCCCGCTATGACAAGGCACTCTCCGACCTTGAGGTGGACATCCGGACGAACCCCGTCCCGCCGCCGGCATGGCTGCGCGCGGGCGCGCCCGTCGATACGGAAATGTTCTGGCACGGAAAATCCTTCACCGTCTCCGGTCATCGCTGGAACGACAGCGGCTGGTATGTGCAGGCCGAGGACGATGGCGGCACGGTGAGCATCCCTTACATGCAGGCCAAGGATGCCCAAGGCATCGACCTTTACGAAGAGCGTCCGTTCGAGGCCCCCGAAGTGGTGGAAGCGAAGAGCGTGAAGCAGGACGCCGGGGTCGACGCGGATGAACCATCCGCGCACAGCATAGGCAATCTGGAGGGCGGCGGCTTCACCTCCACGGAAGGCCTTGCCGCTCATCTGGCGGACACCGGCGTGGGAGCGTCGATCATGCCATTGATCGACGCAGGCAGCATCGTCCTGCACACCACAGGCGCAACCTTGCCAGGTGCGGGACTGCGGAGCGCGCAGAGCCGCGCAGATACCAATGCATGGTCGCGCGCCATCGACGCCATCGTGCGCGGCGATGGCGTTGGGCGGGCGCTGGTCCGCCTCGGCAAGACCCCTGCCGTCCTCAAGGCGCTCGGCATGCCCGATGGCGAAATCATGATGGCGCGGGCGAAGGTTGCCAAGGCACGCCGCGAACATCCCGCCGTCCCTCTGTCGGTGTGGAAGGCGCTGCCTGACCTGATCGCCGACCCGCGCGCGGTTTTCCCGTCGCGCCGTGATGACGGCTCTCTCGTGATTGTCATCGAAGGGCGGGACGCCCAGAACGACCCCATCTTCGTTCCCGTCACGGCAAGCGCGGACGGCACGACGATTGTCCTGTCCGTCTATGGCAAGGACGATGGCGACAGCGTCATCGCGGCCGATCTCAAACGCGCCGCCAGCGAAAATCGTCTGCATTATGTGCGGGAGGGTTTGGCCGACGCTTTAGTCAATCCCAAGGGATTGCCGGGGGCTGCCCCTCCGCACGCTCCTGTTGCGTCTGGAGTGTCGACCAAACCAGCGCGCAAGATACTATCGGCGCGTGACGTGGTCAAGAAGAGCAGCGAGCAAGGCGCAGTCCAGGGCATGACCACGCCCGATGGGCGTATCCACCTGGTCGCGGATCGTCTCACCAGCCGCACCGCCCTTCCGGTGCTGTTCCATGAGATGTTCCATGCCGGCGTCCGTCCGTTGGTGGGTGATGCGGCATGGCAGCGCCTCCTAGGCCGTCTTTCCACGCTCTATCGCTCCGCTGCTCTCCGCGAGGCCACGGCAGATCGCGGCAACGCCGCATATTGGCAGCAAGCCCTGGCGCGCGTGGAAGCGGCCGGCCCGCCGCTCGGTCAAGAGGTGGAAGAATTCGCCGCCTATGCCATCGAGCTTCGGGCACTGGCTCCAGCCGGGGTGGGTGAGATGGTTGACCGCCTCCTCGGTGGCTTGAAAGCGTGGCTCCTGCGACGTTTCGGCCGTCAGATCGGCGCCGTGACGCCAGCGCAATTGCAGGCGCTCGCAATTGCCGCGATCCACTCCCACACCACGGTCGCGCGTCCGGCCGGTGCCGGGCAGACATTCTACAGCCGCGTCGTGCCGCCTGAGAGCGTGATCGATGCGGTGACGCCCGGCTTCGTCCACAATCTCGTGACAAACGCCATGGATGGCAGCGCCAGCATCCTCGCTGCTGTTCCGCTACGACCATTGCTCGCGGAACTGGCCGCCCCCCTGCCCGCCGCGCAGGAATATCTGCGCCTGAAGCAGGCCATGGACCAGATGCGCGACAGTTGGCACGCGCGGGCAGACGATGTCGCTCAGCCCTGGCTCAAATATCGTGTGCTGCACCGGGCCGAAAACACCGCCCTCATGGACCTTATGCATGAGGCGACACTGGACGGCGCAGACCCGGCCGAGGCGTTCACATCCTCCATCACCAAGCTGGATCGCCAAATACTCGCGGAGGGCGCGGGCACAGAGGCTTATGAGGCCGCCGCGGCGAAGGTCGCGCGCGACACATCGCGACAGGTCGCCCACGACCGACTCACGCCGCTGTTCAAGGCGCTCTCGCCAGAGGCTCAGCGGATCTATGTGCAGGTGCGCGACAGCTATAAGGCGCTGTCCGACGCTTTCGAACAGATCCTGCTCGACAATCTGTCCAAGGCGCTGGACATCAAATTCCGGCAGGCGCAGCGCGCGTTCGATACCGAGATGTGGGACATCGCCAACAGCGGGGCCGCTGACGCGGAGCGCGACGACAGGGTGAAGGCTGCCGAGCAGGAGCTGGCGCGGGCCAAGCAGATGCAGGGCTGGGCAAAAGGTGCGCGCATGACGCGCATGAGGGCCTTCTTCGAGACGAACAATCTGTCCGGCCCCTATTTCCCTCTCGCCCGGTTCGGCAATTTCTTCGTGTCCGTGAAGAGTAGGGACAGCGGCGACGTCATCAGCTTTTCCCGGTTCGAGAAAACGGGGCCTCAACAGGCTTTCGCGGCCGAGATGCGCAAAGCGGGGCACGACGTCGAGCATGGCGTCCTTCAGGATGGCGGAAAACTCCGTAACCAGGTGGATGCGCGGTTCATCGCCGACATTGAAAGCATCCTGGAGGGTGCTGACGTCGGCGACGGCGTGAAGGACGCAGTCTGGCAGCGGTGGTTGGAGACGATGCCCGATATGTCGGTGCGAACCAGCCGCATCCACCGAAAAGGACGGGCCGGTTTCACCACCGACGCCCTGCGCGCGTTCGGCAACCACATGTTCCATGGCTCCCACCAGCTCGCGCGCCTGAAATATGCGCTCGATCTTGACGAGGCTCTGGCTCTGGCTGGCGATCAGGGCAAGACCATGCCCGACCCTGTGCGCGCCGGTCTTGTCGTCAACGAGATGGCGCGGCGGCACCAATTCATCATGAACCCGACCGGCGGCGCGCTGGCGCAACGGGTGACGTCGGCCGCGTTCGTCTATTTCCTCTCGGTCAGTCCTGCCGCCGCTCTGGTCAACACCGCGCAAACGGCAGTATTGGGCGTCCCGATCCTCGCCGCCTATGACGGACGGCCCGGCCGGGGTGCGGCCCGCGCTTCTGCGGAGTTGAGCAAATCCCTGCGCGACTTCGCTCTCGGCCGAGGGCACGCCGGAAAGGCCAAGGCTCTGACCGACCTCGAACGCAAAGCGATGGAGGCGGCCTATGAAACGGGGCTGATCGAGCGGACGCAATCCCACGACCTCGCGGGTGTAGGCGATTCCGGCGTGGCCTACAGCCCGGTCCGGGCAAAGGTCATGGCCGCGATCAGCGTAGCGTTTCACCACACGGAGCGGATGAACCGCGAAGTGACCTTTCTCGCCGCCTATCGCATGGGGACGCAGAAGGGCCTTTCCCATGACATGGCTATCGACAAGGCTGCGGAACTGACGTGGAAGATCCACTTTGACTATCAGAACACCAGCCGCCCCCGCGTCATGCAGTCCGACACCGCCAAGGCGCTGCTGGTGTTCCGCAATTTCAACGCCAACATGCTCTGGCGGCTGTTCCGCGACGCCCATCAGGCCGTGAAGGGCGGGACGACGTCAGACCGGCGTGAGGCGTTGACCCAGCTCGCAGGCACAACCGGCATGATGATGCTGTCGGCGGGCGTGCGCGGCACCTGGCTGTACGGTATCGCGATCATGTTGGCCTCGCTCATGTTCGGTGACGATGCTGAGGACGATTTCAAGCGCGCCGTCGTTGACGTACTTGGCCACCGGCTGGGCGGCATGGCGCTGAATGGCGTGCCGGGCGACCTTCTGGGCATCGACCTGTCCAACCGCATCGGCATGCCGGACCTGTGGTTCCGCTCGCCTGACCGGGAAATGGAAGGCGCAACCGAGTTCGACTATTGGGCGATGCAAATCCTCGGCGCTGGCGTCGGGATGCTTCGCAATGCGTGGGTCGGGACGTCGCAGGCGCTCAACGGTCATGTCGAACGGGGCATTGAAACCATGTCGCCCAAGTTCGCCAAGGATCTCATGCGCGCGACCCGGTATATGACCGAGGGCGCTCGGACGCTTCAGGGCGATCCGATCATGGAGGAGATGGATGCATCGTCGGCCATCAAGCAGGCGCTGGGCTTCACCCCGGCCGAGCTGGCCGAGCGGTACGAACGCAACCGATCGATGAAGAACCGGGAACAGCGCATCCTTGATGAGCGGCGGGGCATTCTCAACGACATGGACGCCGCGGTGCTTGCGGACGAGGACACGACGCCGATCGAGGAACGGATGGCGAAATTCAATGACGCCAACCCAGACTATCCCATCACCGTCCGCTCCATCAGGCAGTCGATGCGGTCGCGCGCCGGCATGCGTGAGAGGAAAATCGGCGGCGTGGCTCTCAATCCGAAATTGGCGGACCGATTGAACGAAGAGGCCCCGGAGCTGTTATACTCTTCTGACGAGTAGGCTCCCACCCCCGCGCTCGTCGGCGAACAGGCGGCACCGAGCATGATGTTCGGTGCCGCATTTGCGATTGGCACCGCAACCTCAATCCTCTAGAGTTCGTTCAGACATCTATCGCGCATGAGTGCGGTCCTTTGACGAGGCCGAACCGTGACGCGATTTCCCCCCTCTCCGCAGACCGCTGCCCGCCATGGCTGACCCCATGGAGCTGCGCGAGTCCGTCTGGCTCTGGTTCCTGTGCATCGTGGCCACATCCACGGTAATCGGGGGCAAGCTGGGTGCCGTCTTCTGGGGACTGGCCGCCGAGCCGCCCAGCGATCCGGCGGAATTTTCGCGCTGGCAACGCCGTCGGCGCTGGAGCGCCTATTCCGAAATCTCGGCCCTGCCTGCCTTCGCCACCATAGGCGTCGTGGCGGTCTATTACGGCGCCCTCAATCCCATCGCGGCCGTGCCGATCTCGATGACGCTCGGCGCCGTCGGATTTCCGCTGCTGCTGCATGGTGCCCAACTTCTGTACCGGGACAGGTTGAAGCGCCTCGGCATCTCCCTTCCCGGAGAGGAGGCCAGCGGTGCCTGAGTTCGTCGAGATTCTCACCGTTCTGAGCGTCGTCGTCAGCGTGCCGTGTGCGGGCGTCGCTCTCTACCACGCCTATCAGCTCGAAAAGCAGCGGCAGGCAGGGCGGCACCGATCTTGCGAAAAAGGAAAACGCTCATGAATCCGGTCATTCTCGCGATCATCAATCGGACCATCGGCGTGGAGGGTGGTTATTCCAACCATCCGTCAGATCCAGGCGGAGAAACGATGTGGGGCATCACAAAGCGCGTGGCGGTGGCAAACGGCTACGTCGGCCCGATGAGGAACCTGCCGCGGGAAACAGCCGTCAGGATCTATTACACGGAATATGCCGTGAAGCCTGGCTTTGCCGCTGTCGCCGAGATCAGTCCTGCCGTTGGTGCTGAGCTGTTCGATTCCGGCGTGAACCTGGGCGTCGCCCGGCCCGCGCTTTGGCTTCAGGAATGGCTCAACGCCTTCAACCAGCGTGGCAAGCTCTATCCTGACATCAAGGAAGATGGGGACATACGGCCACAGGGTGAGACGATCCGTGCCCTCACGGCCTATCGCAAGGCACGGGGAGCGGAAGCCGACAAGGTCATGGTCGCCGCGCTGAATTGCTCGCAGGGCGAACGCTACAAGACCATCACGCGCGCGCGGGAAGCCAACGAGGACTTCACCTACGGCTGGATGCGTACGCGGGTAGCCGCATGATGCCGTCGCCCGTCTTGGGCCGCGCCGCTCTCGGCATTGCGATCACGGGCGCGATCCTGACCGCTGTGCTGGTCTGGTTCGCTCGGCACGACGCCGCCGTCATCAGGGACCACGACGCCCGGCAGGCCGCAGACACAGCGGTCCGTACGCTCGGTGCAGAGCGCGCCGCCAACATCAACTCCGCCGCCCGGCAGGATGTCGCCCGGCGCAACGAGGAGGATTTGCACGATGCCCAGCAATCAGCTCAGTCGCACGATCCGGTCGGCGCGGCCCGCCCTGTTGGCCCCGCTACTGGCGCTGTCGTTGACGAGCTGCGCCGCCAGCGGGCGGCTCAGCCTGCCCGATAGCACCCGCACCGAACCCACGCCCTATCCGGCCATCCCGGACGGGGACGTACCCTGTCCTGACAATCCCGCGCGTCGCTGCCTCAGCGACAGCCAGAATGGCTCGCTGCTGCGGGCCTATGACGCCGCGCTGACCGCCGCCAACGAAAAGCTCCACTGGCTGGCCGACTTCTTCGCCGCCTCCACCAAGTAGGAATCCTGTCATGTCCATTGAAGTGACGCCGCATGGCCGCCGCCCAGTCGATCAGAACGACACCCTAGATGCGCTGGCGGCGCAGCCGCAGGGGGCAGAAGGGTCCATGTTCGAGGTCAATGCAGCGGTCAGCGCGCCCGTCACCCGACCGGGCCTCTATCGCATCTACGCCACGACCGATTGCCGGGTGCGCGCTGGCACTGGACTGGCCAACGCTAATGGCGGCGCTCGTTTCCCGGCCGGGTCGGTTGAAGTCTGGTGGCTGGAAAGCGGCATGGTCATTGCCTGCGCTGAGGTTGCCTGATCCATGGGCGGCTTTCTCCCCAACCGGACCTCCGGCGGCTCACCGCGCGCGAAGGTTCTCACCCGCAAGGTTGCCAGCGCATCCGGCGTTCTGGGCACGCTCGGCCTCTTTGGCCTCAAGGCTCCCGTCACCTATGCAAAGGCGGGCGGTAGCAACAATCTTACCCTGAATGTCGCGACCGGCGTCATCTCGGCAACGACAGCAATCGGGGCGGGGAACACCCAGAACATCAACGGCACGGCCACCGGGGCTGACGGCGTCGTCATACCATGGAGCCTCGCACTGACGGCTGAGGCCGTCGTTCTCCCTCCACCGAACGCCATCGTCGGCGTCGAGGTGATGGGCAACCTGCTTGATCTCGCGGCTGCCACCTCCCCCATCCTTGCCGCTGGCGACCCCATCCTGCTCCCCACGAACGGCTGGGTGGTGAAGGTGACGCTTGCCGACGGCCTGATCCCGCTGGACTGGAGCAAGCTCGTCGTGAGCATGGGCAAGCAGGGCTTTGCCAACGGCGCGCCGACGACACGGGCCTATACGGCACGCGGCACCGGACTGCTTCGCCGCGCATGGTCATCGGGCGGCAATCACCTCACGTTCCTGCCTGCCGGGGCGAACAGCTATTATGTGACGCTGGACGAACAGGTCCATCAGCCGGACGTCGATGTCGTCTTCACCTTTGCGGCAGGCTTTATCGAAGGCTCCGCCCAGATCGTCGTCAATGCGGGCGTCGTCCGCAACGACAGCCGCGCATACCCTAAGCCCAAGGTCCGCATCCTGACACCGCCTCACCAGCGGATGACCGCAGCCGGCACGCTTGATGTCGAAGTGACCGGGACGCACCGCTATCCGCGTGCGGGTCGCCAGTGGGACAAGGTTGAGATGTGGGCGCGCGTCGCCGGGGTCGATGGTGCGGCGGCCGGCACGCAGGTTATGGGCCGCAGCGCGTACACGCCAGAGGCGGGACGCCTCCCTTCTGGTCTCCCTGCCGCCAGCTACCGCGTCGCGGTCAGCGGTGCCGGTCTGGCCGATGGCGGTGGCGGCATCCGCGTCCGCGTCTATCCGTTCGTCGGCGAGGCGTGGGATAGCTGGGTAGAGGGCGTGGCGTTCCCGTCCGCCCTGGTCGAGCAGGAGTTGCCGTTCGTCCGCGACTATGCAGGCAAATATTCGGCGGTACATGCGTGGGTCAATCAGGATGGCACGGCGGGCGCGGCCCCTGCGGTCCAGGTCGGCACCACGGCAGACCCCGGCAGCGCCGCCAGCTATGCCAACATGGCGACCGCATCAGCGGCCATTGCGGCCTATAACAACGCGCGCGGCGGCGGGCTGGCGCACAACGACCCTGACGGCGGCTTCATCATGCTGCGCGACGTTGCCGGTTCGGTCCGTGGCGGCAACACCGGTGCCTATTCCGTCCGGGCGGCCACGACGGGCGGGACGCTGGTCCCGCTGCACATCGTGGCAGCTTCGGGCGCGACCTCGCAGCTATGCCGCATGCGCGGCGAACTGCCGGATGGCAGTGCGCCCGCCTCGCGCGCGATCAGCCGCCGGGTCGAGTTCCACAACATCATGGTCGACAGCGAGGGCGTCTCGTCCAACGTCAACAACATCGTGGTCGACGGCGTAACCGGCTCTGTCGTGACGGGCATTGCCAATGTCCTCAGTCATATGACGCTGTGGGACTGTGACATTTTCGAGCGGATCGGGTCCGGCAGTGCCAACAATGCAATCTGGCGGTTCGGCTTCCGGTCGGACGTTCGGGTCGAGCATGCCAATGTGACCGGCGCGGCAGGCATCACCGGCGCGGGCTATATGGGGACATGGCAAGTCACCCAACGAATGGTCGGGAGTTGGTATCACAACGACACTATCGGCCCAATGATGTACCCGGTTTTTGCCGCCGGGTGCCGTTTCGACAATCTTCCTATTGGCGGTCAGGGTCAGATCACGCTGGCCGGTGTCCACAAGGTCGACGGGCATGTTTTCACGAACGTCGAGACGACGGTCGACGGCAACACGTCTTCCGCGATCGCGCTGTGCGGAAGCGAGCAATCCACGGTCATGGGCATGGGCTTCGCCAATGTCTTCGTGCGGCAGGCTGGCGCAGCAAGCCAGCCGTCATTCCGCATCGGCGGCGACGGAACGCTCTCCGACATGACGAACATCGACATGCATTATTGCGGGTCGGATGGCGGGTTCGACGCGGTCACGCCAACACGCGCTCATCAGGCAAAAGCGCGCTTGAACGTCGACTATAACGATCAGGGCTATCTGCACAAAGTCGCGGAGATGACGCTCCTTTATTGCGCCGTCCCGTCGTTCAACACCAAAACGGAAGGGTTCTACGCACCGGAAACCCCGGTCGATGTTCCCTTTGCGGCGGGCCGCTTCTACCCCAAGGGCTATCTGGTCCATGACGGCAACGCGACCACCGCCAGCCGTGTCTGGTATCAGGCTGTTGCTGAGATGCCGCTTTCGGTCGCTGGCGATTTGCCGAACCCAGCCTTGTGGAAGACGATAGGCCAGGTGAATGGGATTCCCTATGGCCGCCAGCCGCTGCGCACCGGCAATTGGAGAATGCGGCACCAGGTCGGCCATATCGGCGTCGTTATGGCGGGCGACGCGCAGGGCAATTCGACGCTGGGCGACGCGACCGCGTTCTTGCCGGAGCGCAACAGCCGGCTTGGTGCCATCGCGATCAACTACAGCGATTGGTACAAGGCGGCGACGGGTGGCGGCGCGCTGTCGTCGCGCGGGGACTATCGGCCCAAGACGCTGGCCGTCGATGGCGTAGATAGCCCCCTACTCAATCGCGTCCCGGCCGGGCGTGCTGCAATGCCTTTCGACCTGTATGGCCTTCCGCGTCTCGATGACGGCACAGGCGCGGCTGGCGTTCGGGAGCGTGCAGCATGAGCGCCGTGGTTTGCGCCACCCTCGCCGCCGTGCTGGCGTCCGCCGCGCCCGGCAGCACCATATCGGTGGCAAAGGGCAGCGATTGCGCGGGTGTCCGCATTGCCCGCGATATGCCGAAACAGACCACGCTCAATCTGGGCGGGTCCACCCTGCGTGGTCTGGTCATCACCGGAGCGGGCTGGCGGCTGCGGTCGGGAACCTACCGCGCGACCGGTGGTGCCATGGCGCTGGGACCGAACGGCTATGCCATCAAGATCGCGGGCAGACGCATCCGCATCGATGGCGCGCTGGTGACGGACGCCAAGAAGGGCATCGTCATCGATCAGGCGGCCGGAGTGACTATCGCCGACAGCCGATTCCTCTTGCTGGGCGAGGACGGGATCATTGCCAGCCGGGTCGCGGGCCTGACCGTCGTCCGCAACCGCTTCGCCGACGTGATCGGCAAGCCAACCGAGTGCCGCGTCGGCGGCTCGGTCACGCTGAACGTGCCGCAGCGCGCCTGTGCCGGCACATGGACCGACGGGTTCCACGCCGATGGGGTGCAGATGCGCAACGGCGTCACGGACGCGCTGATCGAGAACAACGAGCTGTCGGGCGCGATGCAGGGCATTGGGCAGTTCGACACGGCCGGTGACGCGCCGCTCGAGCGGATCACCGCGCGGGCCAACCGCATCGCCGTCACCACGCCCCACACGATCACGCTGGGCGAATGTCGGGAGTGCCGCATCGAGTGGAACAAGGTCACGCGCGGCGCGGGGTCGATCTACAAGGCCGTAATCCGGCCCGGCCTTGCGCGGCGGTGCGGGAACGATGTGCAGGACGAGCGCCCTGACGGGAGCTGCTAGAACCGACGAACTATTCTATGATCGCGCCGTCGGTGGCGCTACTGGTCGCTGGAACCATGGGACTTCCGTCGCTTCAACGATCATACGATCGGCCGGATATGGCCGGTCGAACTGATAGAGATCCGGCAGCGGTGCCGTAAGCCAGGTCATCCAGTCGACAGGATCGATGATGACGGGCGAGCGATCATGGATGTGGGCCAGCTCTGGAGCGTTGGCCGTCATGACGCCCGTATAGACGGTGCCCCATTCGTCGGACTCCCGCCATAGGCCCGCCCATGCGAAGACAGGCTGGTCCGTCACCGATAGCCACGTCTCCGTCATGCGCCCTTTTTCGCCCACGGCCTCCGCATATCGAGCGGTGGGGATCACGCTTGCTCGCCAGCGACACCGGAAAGCCCCATGTCATCTGCTCCACGACGAGTTGCCCGTCCTGCTGACGAACCACGACGCCGGGTTCTTTCGGATGAACGACCAGCGGGCCATCGTTGAACTCCCGCAGCATCGCAGCGCCAAACAGCGTGCGGATATGATGGGTGTCGCCGCGCTCTGCTCTGTTGCACATGGCGGGATACAATCGCGGGGTGGTCGAGAAGTCAAACGAAACGCCAAACGCCCTCGCCTCCTCCCGCATGGCTCGCTCCTGGCGCAACACGTCATCGGCTCTTTCAACGGTCCACAGCGGCACCATCACACCCCGCAGGTAAAGGAACCGGTTCCAGCCATCGCATCCCTCGGTCAGACGGCAGCGGCAGTGGCGATTGACGAGGCTGTAATCCGGGCCTTTGGTAGCCAGCAACTTATGCAGATCAATGGGCGCGACACCGCCGCAGTCCGTGCATGTCGCCTGCACCACGCATCCCTCACGGATCATCGCGCCTACCGTGGCAGCGCCTGCCCAAATGAACCGCTGTGACTTTCTCGTTCCCATGAGAACAAGATGAGAACATTCGGCGTGATTCGGTCAAGCGGGTTGCGACGGTGTGACGTCGATCAAAGCAGTGGGGCCTTGCGAATGTCGAGCGCGCGCCGCCGATCGTCGATTTCATGATAGCCCCGGTCGGGCAGAGCCAGAGGCCACCAATGATTATCCAACCCTATCCGCGTGATCTCTGCGAGCTTCTCGTCCTCATGCGGCTCCCACGGTCGGCTGGGTTCATGTCGCGGACGCCGGGGTTTCATGCAGCGACCGGCTCGAACAGCATCAAGAGCGTGTCCACCGCCACCTGCGCGCGCTCCTCAATGCCCTCGTACGACATCGGAAAAGGCTGAGCGGCGTCCTTTGGCAGGTTCAGGGATAGGCTCAGCTCCAGTACGGATGCGACCTGGGCGCGCATCTGCGCGATGACGATACCGACAGCCGCCCGGTGCTGCTCCGCCGTGGGTCCGAGCGCCAGAGGCGCGGGCGCAGGCTCCATCGGCAACGCTTCTGCGATCGTTGGCGGCTGGTCAGCGGCGGAAAACCACAGTTTGAGGCTGTCCACACATGCCGTGCAAAGATCGTCCGACTGATCGCCCCGGAAGCCGCGCAGGACAGTGAGCTGCCCCCAAGGGGTTGGGGTGTCCTCATGGCTCCGAAGCGTGACCGCCTCGCCGCACCGGTCGCAGCGCAATTCGCGGATATTCTCGACGCTCATGCTTCTCCCTCAATCTCGCGCCGTGCGCGGTCCCATATCTCATCGGTGACGTCAGACCGTCGGTTCCGGGCGGTCAACGACAGGCGTGACCGAGTGCGGCCGGACAGCTTCGCATAGTGGGTACGGCAAATACGTTGGCCGTGGCCTACCTCGCCCTCGCAGGCGGTGACTATACAGGAGCGGCTCACGATGAAGGCCCTCCCTCATCGATCCATACCTCAATCGCCATCTGAAGTCCGTCCAAGGCAGCATTATAGCCTGCAAGATAGTCCGCAGAATGACCCTGCCGCCGCATCTCCAGTTCGTCCTTGCTGTCGAGCTGCCAGTTTTTCGACGCCCATGCAGTGAAGCGCGTCACCTGTGCTGTAACGATATTCTCAAATTCGCTGCTCAGATCGAGACTCATGGTTGCCGATCCCGCTTCCACTTTTCGAATGCTTCGGCATGCGCCGCACACAGATCCTTGCCCGGCGCTGGCGACGTGGCGCAATCCTTGCAAATCGGCACGTCGCATGTCCCGCTTTCGCGGTCAGGCATTTTCCAATCGCACAGCAACGACGCTGTCCGGCCGCAGTGGCATTTCTGGCGGCGACGAGACGAGCAGACGAATGCCGTCCCGCCGACGGGCAGGGTTACGCGCTCGCACGTCATACCCCCCGCTCCTCGCAGATGCGCGACCACTCATCATATGCCTCCGCCATTTCCGCAGCGGTACAGGACAGCCGGAAGGATGTGCATGGGGTCGGGGCGTGATGGTGCTGGCAATGGCCATCGGCACCATGTTCATCCCGGTCATGGCCACAAGCGCATATGTCGGCCGGGTGTGGCGAAACGCTCATTCCTTTTCACCCAGCAGCACGACCTGCGCTACCCGCCGCGCTGCGCGGAACATCCACCAGCGTTGGTGGCGCCAGACCACCCGGCCGCCATTGATCTTGAAATGGTCGCCGTCGAACGCAACGACATCATCCCACGACAGCCGAGTTTCGACCTGACCATAATCGGCGAACCCGCCATCCGAAACGTGGACTTTCCCATCCCGCCATCTGGATATGCTCTTGGGACCGCGAATGTAGGGCTGGTGGTAGAAGATGACCGTCCGGCTGTAGCAGCAATGTGGTGTGCAGTGCGCGGGCGATGGGGCCTTGGTCTGGATCGGCTCCCATAGCTGGAGGAGCCACGGGCGGCCGGGAAGGCGTTCTGCGATGCAGTCGGTCAGATCAGGGCGGTCGCGCGTCCAAGGCCATACCATGCACTCCACGCCCGAACGCAGATCATTGATCCTCCAATGGCTATCGGCCGAACCGAGCGGGGTCAGCTCCAACTGGCTGACGATCTTACCCTCGCTTGTCATAGCCCCACAAGCTCCCGGAACAGGATCGGCTGAACGGAGCCATCGCCATAGACGGCATCAAGCCAAACATCGGCGGCCGGTTCATCGCCAGTCCATCCGTTGGGCCAGGTCTTTGCCGCGATCATTTCTCGGATGCGTGCTTCCTCTTCACTGTTCAGAATATCAATGCCGGGCAGGTCGAGACGTTCACCGTCAGCATTGACCTTCGCCTGGATGGCGAGGATCTCTTGAAGTGCCCAAAGGCGAGCTTCAAACGTTAACGGTCCCATTCGCTGTGGGTTGGAAGCCAGCGAACCGTCCTTGAGGGTTTCCGCCCCTGCCTTCCGAAGCCGCATAGTTGGTTCACGCAGCTTGCGATAAACAGCCTTCAGGTCGAGCAGTGGTGCATGATGTGCCCAATGGGGCATCGCGACGATGTTGCGCATGGCGGTGTCGTCCTCAGCAAGCGGACACGCTATGCACCCCGTCCGGGCATTTTTCTCGACAGCATCGTCACCACCATAGGCGTCGGCAAGGATTGCTGTAGGCCAGCCCCCAAATTCCGGCTGCGGGGCGTACACCTTGAGCCAGTCCCAGACGATGCAGACCCCCCAATGCAGTAAAGGGGCAAGCGTCGCCAGCCGCCCTTTAATGCCCTTCGCATTGGGCAGCACCTCCTGGAACCAGCCCTGGCCGCATTCCGCGCCATCCTTCGAACAGGACATGCGGATCCGCCCGTCGCGGATCGCGCTCTCGCCTTGTCGCACGCCCGTAATCATCAGCGCGGTGCCGGGTGCACCCTCAAGTGCCTGCTCCAGCGCCATCGACATTGGGTCGACCTTTATCTGCCGTGTGCACCAGCGCAGGGTGTTGTTGTTTGGAGGAGGTACGCCCCGGCCCAGCATGTAGACCATGAACCGTTTATCCATGGCAGCGCGAACGACATGGACGACGATCCAGCAGCGTTGGCGCAACTGTGCAATGATTTGCTCGGCGGCCACCTGTATTGGTGCCATCTCCTGCCGTGTGTCAGCGTAAAAAACGTGAAGACATTCTGGCTGGGGGATTTCACCCGCCTCGATCAGATGGATGAGTAGCGTCAGCGTGGCGGTGCTGTCCTTCCCGCCCGACCATGCAATGGCATAGTGCTGGTGACGATCCCAATAGGCGAGCAGGCTTGCCAGGGTAAGATTTACGGCTTCCTGATGGACCATACGGGCGCCACGGGCGAACAGATTGTCGATGCTCATCCTCGCCTCCAAAACGCTATATCCCAGTCGCTGCCCATTACGCTCCACCGGGTAGGTTTTGGCCTGCCCAGCACCGGCCAGTGCCCAGCGCACTCCCGGCCGTTCGCAAGCCGCACAAACACACGCGCGCTTTCTGCCTCCGTCGCCAAGATGCGATCAGGCGGACACTCGTCGCCGTCGCTAGACGGCGTGAATGTGGGCGGATAGCCGGGATTGGGGTGCCAGCCGCTCATGCTGCCCTCCGCTCAAGAACGAGAAGCCCGCGCTTCTTCGTCAAGCCACACTCCCGCCAGCCCGCGTGCCGGAAACAATTTCCCGGTGGGTTGCCTCCGACCTTGCGCGGATCGACATAGGTGTAATGCCTCTCGCCCGGCCAGCGACGGTCGGCGATAACATCAGCTGCGCGGATCAAGTCTGAGGCTCGGCCTGCGCCTCGGTTCGAGAAGACGGCGCAGTTGACCCCCGATTGCCCAGCGTCGTCTATGAACACCCGCCAGCCGAATAATGCGCGGCGGCATGGCGTGGCGAGCAGGAGCTTCTGCCCCGGCCCCATGATAAGTTTCGTATCGCGCTCGATACGGCGCGCACGGCTGCGCTCACTGGCATAATGCTCAAGGTAGATGCGTGCGGCTATATCGTCGCCATCGAGGATCGGCACCCACGTCGCAAGCGGGAGGAGCATATTCATGCCGCCCTCCGCATTTCAGGAAGGCCCGGCTGGTTCGCCGCCACGAGCGCCCGCGCGACCGGCGGGCAGACGCTGTTACCGATGGCGCTGATCTGCTCCGCGATGGTCAGCGGACGCTCGACCCATTTCCCGCGAAGGTACTTCCGCACGATGGGATCCAGCACATAGTCGTCAGGGAAGCCCTGCGCCCGCGCCAGCTCGCGCGGCTTGAGCATGCGCAGGCCGATGTCCACGATGACATAGGTCACAGCATCAATGGTGACGGTGACGACGGCGAAGCGGGCCTTAGTGGTGACCGTGTCCAGCGGGCGGTCAACGGGCTGGATCTGGGCCGCCTCGTTCTCACTGTCGGTGCCATAGTATTTCACGAGGAAGGCGGCGGTCTGCACCGCCCGGTCCATCAGCTCCGGCGGCAGGTCATCGTTGGCGATCATCGTCGTTTGCACGATGCGCTGCTGCGATCCCGTCGTGGTGGCGGTGGACAGGGGGCGCTCGGCGGACCGGCCCGCCGAATTCTTGTTGCGCGGGCCGCCGTTCGCCTGCTCCAGGTGGGCAGTGACGACGGCGTGGTGCTGGCCGCCTGCCGTGATCGCCTTTACTGGGGCCTCCGGGTCGCCTTCGCCCCCATTGGTGTTGCTGGTGTAGAAGTGCGATAAGAAGGCCGTCGCAACCGCAGCATCCGCTTTCGTGGTCGTGGTCGGGTAGACGCCGTCGACGGCCATCGGCGGACTCTGTCCACGGCGGCCTCCAACCCCGACCAGTGTTGCGCCGATGACGCCGTTCGTGTCCTTCTTCGAAGCCGCGACGGTATGATGCGGCTCATCCACTGGACGGTTGCGCCCGCCGTGCTGGCCATAGGTCACAAGGGACGCCTGCACCGCGTTGAGGTGTGCCCCGCCGGCGGTGATGGTGTGTGTCGGCTCGTCCGCCCCGTTGAAGGGCTTCTGCGAATTGCGGTTGGTCATGATGTGGGGAGCGAGGACGGTGTCCACGATCCCCAGCGGCGTCGCTCCGGCTGGCCGCTTTGGCTCGCCGTTCGCCGTAACGGTGGGCATGGGCAGAGCCATATCCGAGCCGATGCTGCCATTGCGGAACTTGGTGATGTGCGGGGCACGGTCGCTGCCGACGATGAACGGCCGGGCCGCATTGACGACATAGCGCATCACGCCATGGGCGATCCGGCGTTTGGTGGCCTCCGCCAGCTCCCGTGCGCGGCCGAAGATGGACGGGCACGGGATGCTCCAGTCGATGCAGGACGCCGCCGTCAGGTAGGGCAGCAGCTTGCCGCTGCGCACGCCCGGCGAGTTCGGCGCGCCATGCGTGGGCTTCGGCCAGAAGATTGGCCCCTTGTCCCGGCTCATCACCATGTAGAGCCGCTTGCGGCTGGTCGGCGCGCCATAGTCGCAGGCGCGCAGGATCTTCCATGCGACCCGATAGCCGAGCGCGCGGATCGCCTTGACGAACCGTTTGAACTCGCGACCCTCCTGCCCCTTGATCGGGTTGCCACCCTCGTCCAGCGGCGCGGCGTATTCGAACTCTTCGACATTCTCCAGATAGCCGCGCTCAGGGCGGACATCCTTCAGCCAGGCCACGACCTCCCAGCAAAGGGCGCGGATGCTCCGGTCCTTCACCGGCCCGCCCTTCGCCTTGCTGAACTCCTTGCAGTCAGGGGAGAACCACGCACCCGCCACAGGCAGGCCGCGCGTCACCGTCTGGGGCAGCATCGGGATGCGAATGTCCGTGCAATGATGCTCAGCGCCGGGGTGATTGGCCCGGTGGATAGCGATCGCGGTTTCGCTGTGGTTGATGGCGTGATCGACGTCGCGGCCAATGGCCTGGGCGATGCCGGTGGACGCACCGCCGCCACCTGCGAAGCCGTCGATGAAGAGGCCCTCGAACAGCTTCATGCGACGGGCCTCCGTACGGATGCTTCGCATGGCAGACTTTCGAATATACAACCTGGCGCGTCTGCCAGCGGCTGGAACCCGAACTTCGTAAGGCCACGAACCATCCGAGTGACGGTTCCCGGCATAAGAAGCGCCCTATTGCCGGAAAAGACGCCCAGCCGCGCCGCCGTGAATAGGTCAACGAACGGCAAATTCCACCGCTCTCGACGAGCGATCCGAAGGTCACGCCGGTAGAGCTGCCATGCCCGGCCTATCCTCCGGCGGAGGTCTGGTACGGAGGTCATATCGGGGCCGCGCATCATGCCGGCACACCGTCAAAAACACCCATTTCGCGCGCGAAATCGGTTTTGCTCTCACCGTGCAAGATATTGATAAAATTACGGCGGTTTTGCTGCCGTAACGACCTGAACAGGCCAGAAAATCTCACTGCCCTCTTAACAGGCCGTAATGCACAATCGGCGCCTTTCTGAAGGCCCGACCGGAACTCTTTTGCCCCCTCATACTTTTCCGATTGCCGCTTCCGCCCGGAGAGGGGATAGACCGGCATGCCCGGCCCGTGGCCGCCATCATTGCAAAGGGAATATGCCAATGCCGCAGCATCGTCGCCCCGCCCCCCTCGCCCTCGCCCTCGCCCTGATGGCCGGAGTTGCTGCACTCGGCGCATCCTCCGCTTATGCCGCATCCAAGTCCAAGCCCGTCGTCGCCAAGAATGTGGCGCAGGCAACATTGCATGATGCGCAGGGACGCGAAGCGGGCACGGTCACGCTGACAGTCCATGATGGCATGTTGCATGGCACGGCCAGCGTGAACGGCATCTCGCCCGGCCTGCACGCCATCCATATCCACACCACCGGCAAGTGCGAGGTACCCGGCTTCACCACGGCGGGCGGGCATCTCAATCCCGATGCCAAGCAGCATGGCCTCCAGAATCCGCAAGGCCCGCATCAGGGCGACCTGCCCGACATCGTGGTCGGTGCGGACGGCACCGGCAGCGGCACGTTCATGGCCCATTCGGCTCTTGCCACGCTCCTGGACGCGGATGGCGCGGCTTTCGTCGTCCATGCCGGTCCCGATGACAACAAGACCGACCCCAGCGGCAACAGCGGCGGGCGTATCCTGTGCGGCGTGATCGAGAAAATCGGCAAATAAGCGGGACTTACCCCTTTCCAA
This sequence comes from Sphingobium sufflavum, assembly GCF_021403115.1. GTDB lineage: Bacteria > Pseudomonadota > Alphaproteobacteria > Sphingomonadales > Sphingomonadaceae > Sphingobium > Sphingobium sufflavum. The sequence goes on along the minus strand of NZ_JAJSSH010000010.1, from coordinate 82,760 downwards.
CCATCCAACAGCTCGCTATATCGCGATCCAACAGGGGCGGCTGCGGTCAACCGGAGCCACCCGTCCTCCTTCGTCCGGGAAGGATGTCACCTTGCGAATGACATCCATGAATTGGGGCGAAAGTCGGGGATTATCAATCGCTCAAGTGCGGATCGGACAGCCCCGGCCCGCACTTTTTTGCGTCTGAACAACAGGGCGGATCTCTCGTGAGACTCGCTCTGGGCTGAGCGTCCGTCGGGATACGGAAAGAATTTCGGGACCAATCGAGGCAGGAACTCCTTATGGCAACTAAGCCCCTCCTTCCCGTCGCCAATCGCGACGCGACCAAGAAGCGCATCCGCAAAGTCTTCGGGAATATCCATGAAGTCGTGCGCATGCCGAACCTCATCGAGGTTCAGCGCGAGAGCTATGAGCAGTTCCTGCGGTCCGATCCCTCGATCGGCTATGTGTCCGGTCTGGAAAAGACGCTGCGCAGCGTCTTCCCGATCCGCGATTTCGCGGGTACGGCGGAACTCGACTTCGTTCATTACGAACTCGAAGATCCCAAGTACGACACCGAGGAATGTCGCCAGCGGGGCATCACCTATGCCGCGCCGATGCGCGTTACCCTGCGCCTGATCGTGTTCGAAGTGGACCAAGACACCGAAACCCGCTCGGTCCTCGATATCAAGGAGCAGGACGTCTACATGGGCGACATGCCCCTGATGACGGGCAACGGCACCTTCATCGTCAACGGCACCGAGCGCGTCATCGTCTCCCAGATGCACCGTTCGCCAGGCGTCCTGTTCGACCATGACCGTGGCAAGACCCACTCGTCGGGCAAATATCTGTTCGCCGCGCGTGTCATCCCCTACCGTGGTTCGTGGCTCGACTTCGAGTTCGACGCCAAGGACATCGTCAACGTCCGCATCGACCGCAAGCGCAAGCTGCCGGTCACCGCGCTGCTCTATGCGCTGGGTCTGGACGCCGAGGAAATCCTCGCCGAATTCTACAACCGCATCACCTATCTGCGTGGTGAAGGCGGCTGGCAGATCCCGTTCGTCGTCGAGCAATGGCGCGGCCTGAAGCCCAGCTTCGACGTGATCGACGCCAAGACTGGCGAGATCATCTTCCCCGCCGCGACCAAGATCAGCCCCCGCGCCGCCAACAAGGCTGCAAAGGATGGCCTTGAGACGCTGCTGATCCCGACCGAGGAAATCTTCGGCCGCTACTCCGCGCTCGACCTCGTCAACGATGCCACCGGCCAGATTTATATCGAGGCTGGCGACGAAGTGACGCCGGAAAATCTCGAAAAGCTCGATCAGGCCGGTATCGACCGTCTCGAACTGCTCGACATCGACCATGTGAACACGGGTCCGTGGATCCGCAACACGCTGAAGGTCGACAAGGCCGAGGACCGCGACCACGCCCTCAGCGACATCTACCGCGTCATGCGCCCCGGCGAGCCGCCGACGCGCGAGACGGCCGATGCGCTGTTCGCTGGCCTGTTCTTCGACCCGGAACGCTATGACCTCTCGGCCGTGGGTCGCGTGAAGCTCAACATGCGTCTGGGCCTCGACGCCGAGGACACGATCACCACCCTGCGCCGCGAGGACATCCTCGCCGTCGTCAAGGAACTGGTAAACCTCAAGGACGGCAAGGGCGAAATCGACGACATCGACAATCTCGGCAACCGCCGCGTGCGTTCGGTGGGCGAGTTGCTGGAGAACCAGTATCGCGTCGGCCTGCTCCGCATGGAGCGCGCCGTGAAGGAGCGCATGTCCTCGGTCGACGTGTCGACCGTGATGCCGAACGATCTGATCAATGCCAAGCCCGCCGTGGCCGCCGTGCGCGAATTCTTCGGCTCCTCGCAGCTGTCGCAGTTCATGGATCAGACCAACCCGCTGTCGGAAGTCACCCACAAGCGCCGCGTTTCGGCCCTCGGCCCAGGCGGTCTAACCCGTGAGCGCGCCGGCTTCGAAGTCCGCGACGTTCACCCGACCCACTATGGCCGTATCTGCCCAATCGAGACGCCGGAAGGCCCGAACATCGGTCTGATCAACAGCCTCGCAACGTTCAGCCGTGTGAACAAGTACGGCTTCATCGAGACGCCGTATCGCAAGGTGATCGACCATAAGGTCACGAGCGACGTCGTGTATCTCTCCGCCATGGAAGAGGCCAAGCACACTATCGCGCAGGCCAACGCCGAAGTGACCGCCGACGGCACCTTCGCCGAAGACCTCATCTCCGCGCGTGAAGCCGGCGAATTCCTGATGGCGCCGCGCGATCACATCACTCTGATGGATGTCAGCCCCAAGCAGCTCGTCTCGGTCGCCGCATCGCTCATTCCGTTCCTGGAAAACGATGACGCCAACCGCGCGCTCATGGGATCGAACATGCAGCGTCAGGCGGTTCCGCTCGTCCGTGCAGAGGCTCCCTTCGTGGGCACCGGCATGGAAGAGACGGTGGCGCGTGACTCCGGCGCGGCCATTGCGGCTAAGCGTTCGGGCGTGGTCGACCAGGTCGACGCAACCCGTATCGTCATCCGCGCAACCGAAGACGTCGAACCCGGCAAGTCGGGCGTCGACATCTACACGCTGATGAAGTTCCAGCGGTCCAACCAGGACACCTGCATCAACCAGCGTCCGCTGGTGAAGGTGGGCGACCAGATCCACGCTGGCGAAGTCATTGCGGACGGCCCGTCCACCGAGTTCGGTGAACTGGCGCTGGGCCGTAACAGCCTCGTCGCGTTCATGCCCTGGAATGGCTACAACTATGAGGATTCCATCCTCATTTCCGAGCGTATCGTGAAGGATGACGTCTTCACCTCGATCCATATCGAGGAATTCGAGGTCATGGCGCGCGATACCAAGCTTGGCCCGGAGGACATCACCCGCGACATCCCCAACGTCGGCGAGGAAGCCCTGCGCAACCTCGACGAGGCGGGCATCGTGTACATCGGCGCCGAAGTGGAGCCGGGTGACATTCTGGCGGGCAAGATCACGCCCAAGGGTGAAAGCCCGATGACGCCGGAAGAGAAGCTGCTGCGCGCCATTTTCGGTGAAAAGGCATCCGACGTGCGCGACACGTCGCTTCGTCTGCCCCCCGGCGTGGCCGGCACGGTGGTCGAGGTTCGCGTGTTCAACCGTCATGGTATCGACAAGGACGAGCGTGCCATGGCGATCGAGCGCGAGGAGATCGACCGTCTCGCCAAGGATCGGGAGGACGAGCGCGGCATTCTGAACCGTGCGACTTTCAACCGCCTGCGCGAAATGCTGATCGGCCAGACAGCTGCCGCCGCACCCAAGGGTGTCAAGAAGGGCATCGACATCGACGCCGATCTTCTCGACAGCACCGAAAAGTACGACTGGTGGAAGTTTGCCGTCGCCGATGATGCGCGCCAGCAGAATCTGGAAGCGGTCAAGGCGCAGTATGACGAAGCGGTCAAGGTGATCGTCGACAAGTTCGAGGATCGCGTCGAGAAGCTTCAGCGTGGGGACGAACTGCCCCCGGGCGTGCTCAAGATGATCAAGGTCTTCGTCGCCGTGAAGCGCAAGCTTCAGCCGGGCGACAAGATGGCCGGCCGTCATGGTAACAAGGGCGTTATCTCCCGCATCCTGCCCGCCGAGGACATGCCGTTCCTCGCGGACGGTACGCCGGTCGATATCGTGCTGAACCCGCTGGGCGTGCCGTCGCGCATGAACGTCGGGCAGATCTTCGAGACGCATCTGGGCTGGGCCGCACGTGGCCTGGGCCAGCAGATCAAGCATGCCCTCGAAGACTGGCGCGAAGCCAATCCGAACCCGTCCGCCGGTGATATGCCGGAAGCGGTCAAGGATCGGCTCCTCAACGCCTATGGCGAGACCTATGTCGATGCGATCAAGGACCGTACCCCGGACCAGATCATCGAGCTGGCGCAGAACGTCCTCACCGGCGTCCCCATCGCAACCCCCGTCTTCGACGGTGCGCGCGAGCAGGACGTGTCGGACATGCTGGCACTCGCCGGTCTGGACCGTTCCGGCCAGTCGGATCTGTTCGACGGTCGTACCGGCGACAAGTTCGACCGCAAGGTCACGGTGGGCATCATCTACATGTTGAAGCTGCATCACCTTGTCGACGACAAGATCCACGCCCGTTCCATCGGCCCCTACAGCCTCGTCACGCAGCAGCCGCTGGGTGGTAAGGCGCAGTTCGGTGGCCAGAGGTTCGGTGAAATGGAGGTGTGGGCGCTCCAGGCCTATGGCGCCGCCTACACGCTTCAGGAAATGCTGACGGTGAAGTCGGACGACGTGGTCGGCCGTACCAAGGTCTATGAGGCGATCGTCAAGGGTGACGACACGTTCGAGGCGGGCATCCCGGAGAGCTTCAACGTTCTCGTCAAGGAAATGCGTTCGCTGGGCCTGAATGTCGAACTCGCCGCTCTGGAAGACCTCAGCGACGAAGACGACACGCCTTTGGCCGCGGAATAAGGAGGTCGGGCGCGGTGGACATGCCGCGCCCCTCCCTTCGCCCAAGATTTAGCCCTCATGAGGGATTGAAGACATGAACGAACTGACCAATTTCGCGAACCCGATGGCCAAGACCGAGGTGTTCGACCAGATCCAGATCGGCATCGCCTCGCCAGAGCGCATCCGTTCCTGGTCCTTCGGTGAGATCAAGAAGCCGGAGACCATCAACTATCGCACGTTCAAGCCGGAACGTGACGGCTTGTTCTGCGCGCGCATCTTTGGCCCGATCAAGGATTATGAGTGCCTGTGCGGCAAGTATAAGCGCATGAAGTATAAGGGCATCGTCTGCGAGAAGTGCGGTGTCGAGGTCACGGTGTCGAAGGTCCGCCGCGAGCGGATGGGCCATATCGAATTGGCCGCGCCCGTTGCGCACATCTGGTTCCTGAAATCGCTGCCGTCGCGCATCGGCCTGCTTCTCGACATGCAGCTCAAGCAGCTTGAGCGCGTGCTGTATTTCGAGAGCTATATCGTGATCGAGCCGGGCCTGACCCCCCTCGACCGCTACCAGCTGCTGACCGAAGACGAGTTGATCGACGCGCAGGATGAATATGGCGAAGACGCCTTCACCGCCGGCATCGGCGCGGAAGCGGTCAAGCACATGCTCATCAACCTCGACCTGGAAGGCGAGCAGCAGGCCCTCAAGGACGAGCTGGCCGTCACCAAGTCGGAACTGAAGCCCAAGAAGATCATCAAGCGGCTGAAAGTCGTCGAGAGCTTCATCGAATCCGGCAACCGCCCGGAATGGATGATCCTCGAAGTCGTCCCCGTCATCCCGCCAGACCTGCGCCCGCTGGTCCCGCTGGACGGCGGCCGTTTCGCGACGTCGGACCTCAACGATCTCTATCGCCGAGTGATCAACCGTAACAACCGCCTGAAGCGCCTGATGGAGCTGCGTGCACCGGACATCATCGTCCGCAACGAAAAGCGCATGTTGCAGGAAGCCGTCGACGCCCTGTTCGACAACGGCCGCCGTGGCCGCGTCATCACCGGCGCCAACAAGCGTCCGCTGAAGTCGCTGTCCGACATGCTCAAGGGCAAGCAGGGTCGCTTCCGCCAGAACCTGCTCGGCAAGCGCGTCGACTATTCCGGCCGTTCGGTCATCGTGACCGGTCCTGAACTGAAACTGCACCAGTGCGGCCTGCCCAAGAAGATGGCGCTCGAGCTGTTCAAGCCGTTCATCTACGCCCGTCTCGACGCCAAGGGTCTGTCCATGACCCTGAAGCAGGCGAAGAAGTGGGTCGAGAAGGAGCGCAAGGAAGTCTGGGACATCCTGGACGAGGTGATCCGCGAGCATCCCGTGATGCTCAACCGTGCACCGACACTCCACCGTCTCGGCATTCAGGCGTTCGAACCCGTACTGATCGAGGGCAAGGCGATCCAGCTTCACCCGCTGGTCTGCTCCGCGTTCAACGCCGACTTCGACGGCGACCAGATGGCCGTGCACGTTCCGCTGTCGCTCGAAGCGCAGCTGGAAGCGCGCGTCCTGATGATGTCGACCAACAACATCCTGTCGCCCGCAAACGGCAAGCCGATCATCGTGCCGTCGCAGGACATGGTGCTGGGCATCTATTATCTCTCCATGGAGCGCGAAGGCGAGCCGGGCGAGGGCATGCTGCTGTCGGACATGGAAGAGGTGCATCAGGCGCTCTTCATCAAGGCCGTCACGCTGCACACCAAGATCATCAGCCGCGTTCCGCAGACCGATGAGAATGGCAAGCAGTATATGAAGCGGTTCGAGACGACGCCAGGTCGCATGCTGCTGGGCGAATGCCTGCCGCAGGCGCACAAGGTGCCCTTCGACACCGTCAACCGCCTTCTTACCAAGAAGGACGTGGGCGACGTGATCGACGAGGTCTATCGTCACACCGGCCAGAAGGACACGGTGCTGTTCGCTGACGCCATCATGGCGCTGGGCTTCCGCCACGCGTTCCAGGCCGGCATCAGCTTCGGCAAGGACGACATGGTCATCCCCGACTCCAAGATCGCGACGGTCGACGAGACGAAGGCCATGGTCGCCGACTATGAGCAGCAGTATCAGGACGGTCTGATCACGCAGCAGGAGAAGTACAACAAGGTGATCGACGCCTGGAGCCGTTGCGGCGACGTGGTGGCGAACGCCATGATGGACGAGATCCGTGCCCAGCCGAAGGACGAGAATGGCCGCATGGCCCCGATCAACTCCATCTACATGATGGCGCATTCGGGTGCTCGTGGTTCGCAGGCGCAGATGAAGCAGCTTGCCGGTATGCGCGGCCTGATGGCCAAGCCGTCGGGCGAGATCATCGAGACCCCGATCATCTCGAACTTTAAAGAAGGCCTGACCGTCCTTGAGTACTTCAACTCCACCCACGGCGCTCGTAAGGGTCTCGCGGATACGGCGTTGAAGACCGCGAACTCCGGTTACCTGACCCGCCGTCTGGTCGACGTGTCGCAGGATTGCGTCATCGTCGAAGTGGACTGCGGCACGTCCAAGGCGCTGGAGATGAAGGCAATCGTTCAGGGCGGCAACACCATCGCCTCGCTGGGCGAGCGTGTCCTGGGTCGTACGACCGCGGAAGACGTGATCGATAGTAAGGATGGTTCCGTCATCGTTCCGGAGGGCACGCTGCTCGACGAAGCGATGGTCGCCAGGATCGAGGCGATCGGCATCCAGGGCATGAAGATCCGCAGCCCGCTGATCTGTGAAGCCAAGATGGGCGTCTGCGCCAAATGCTATGGTCGTGACCTTGCCCGCGGTACGCCGGTCAACATCGGTGAGGCTGTCGGCGTCATTGCCGCACAGTCCATCGGCGAGCCGGGCACCCAGCTGACCATGCGTACCTTCCACATCGGCGGCGCGGCACAGCTCAACGAGCAGTCCAACCTCGAAGCCATTGCGGACGGCACGCTGGAAATCCGCGACATGCCGACCATCAAGGACAAGAATGGCCGTAATCTCTCGCTCGCCCGCAACGGCGAACTGGCGATCATCGACCATGAGGGCCGCGAGCGCGCGACCCATCGCCTGCCCTATGGTGCGGCGATCCTGTTCGCCCATGGTGCGGAAGTGAAGCAGGGCGACCGGATTGCCGAATGGGATCCGTTCACCATGCCGGTCATCACCGAGAAGCCCGGTATCGTGAAGTATCAGGATCTGATCGACGGCAAGACGCTGATCGAGCAGACCGACGAAGCGACGGGCATCGCGCAGCGCGTGGTGATCGAGTTCCGTGGATCGCGTTCGAAGGACGACCTGCGTCCTCGCCTCACCCTGCTGGACGATGCCAGCGGCGAGACGGCACGGTACATGCTGGCCATCGGCGCAACGCTCTCGGTCGAGGACGGCGCGCAGGTGCAGGCCGGTGACGTTCTGGCCCGTGTCAGCCGCGAAGCGGCCAAGACCCGCGACATCACCGGTGGTCTGCCGCGCGTCGCCGAACTGTTCGAAGCCCGCAAGCCCAAGGACAATGCGATCATCGCCAAGGCATCGGGTCGCGTACAGTTCCTCAAGGACTATAAGGCCAAGCGCAAGATTGCCATCGTCCCCGAGGACGGCGGCGAGCCGGTCGAATATCTGATCCCCAAGTCCAAGGTGATCGACATTCAGGAAGGCGACTATGTCAAGCGTGGCGACAACCTGATCGGCGGTTCCCCGGACCCGCACGACATTCTGGAAGTGCTCGGCATCGAGCCGCTGGCAGAATATCTCGTGTCGGAAATCCAGGAAGTTTACCGACTTCAGGGCGTGAAGATCAACGACAAGCACATTGAGACGATCGTTCGTCAGATGTTGCAGAAGGTTGAAATCACTGACGGCGGCGACACCACGTTGCTGGCGGGCGAGCAGGTCGACCGCGAGGAAATGGACGAGTTGAACAGCAAGCTGGAGGCAGGTCAGCTTCCGGCGCAGGGCAAGCCCGTGCTGCTCGGCATCACCAAGGCCTCGCTCCAGACCCGTTCGTTCATCTCGGCTGCGTCCTTCCAGGAAACGACCCGCGTCCTCACCGAGGCAGCGGTTCAGGGCAAGAAGGACCAGCTCATCGGCCTGAAGGAGAATGTGATCGTGGGTCGTCTGATCCCGGCGGGCACAGGCTCCTCCATGAGCCGCATGCGCATTGCCGCGAACAGCCGCGACGCCGCCCTGCGCGCCGCCATGCGGACCGCGAACGAGGTTCACCTCGTCGCACCGCAAAGCGCTGCGGAAGAGCATGCCGCGGAACTACGCCAGCCGGCGGAAGCCGCGATTGGCGACGATGTTCTAGGCAAGATCCAGGGTGAGGACTTCACCACGGAAGATCTGGATTAATCTCGATCAATAGATAATCAGCAGGCCCCGGAGAGATTCGTTTCTCCGGGGCCTTTTTGTTTCATTGCGAAGCATCTCTTTTAACGGAGAGGGTGAACGATCTTGCCTGCATCCCGCCATCCTGAATAATCGGCCTATAGCAACGACATGGCATCGCCCTATCCGCGGACATGATTGGGGATGAATCCACCCGGCGCCATCCTGTCGATAGTCAGGGGGGTGATTATGAAATTTCGGGCACTCGCACTCTGCGCAGCCGTTGCGCTGGCCAGCGGGTCCAACATGGCATCCGCCGCCGTCTATATTTCGGAAGCAGCGTTCACCGCCGCCATCCGGTCAAGACCACTTCGCTTTCTCTCGCCTGATCCTGTCGCTGACACCCTATTCGTCTCCGTTCACCAAGGATGGCATTACGATCAGCGGCAGCGCGATCCATGCCGTCAGCACCCATTTCTGGGGTTCCGTCGACAGCATCCTGGCGAACCAGTTCAACGGCTTTATCGAGGTTGATTTCGCTGCCACCTCTGCGATCGGCTTTTATGTCGCGGGCGGTTATGGCTCCTCGCCGATCGGTATCTCGCTCTACAATGGCGCGACCCAGATATATTCGGGGACGCCCATCGTGGGCGGCGTCCATGACAGTTTCTCCTTCTTCGGTGTTGACGGCATCGGTTCGATCACGAGGCTGCGCCTTGACAGCGCGGGCGTGACGGACGGCTTTGCTTCGCTTGGCCCGATCAGCTTTGTCAGCACCGGCGCGGTCGGGGAACCGGCGACCTGGGCCATGATGCTGTTCGGTTTCGGCGCGGTCGGCTACGCGATGCGCGCAGTCGCCAAGGCAAGCAGACATTATCGGTCAGCTACGCCTGATCCTGCCGCAGATAGGATAAAGGCCCCGACGGAGCGATCCGGCGGTGCCTTTGCATTGCACCTCTCGCCAATGGAATGGATAGCTCAGCATCCCTTCCCGCATCAAATCGGCCATGATTAGACAATTGCACTTCTCTAACGACCCCAATCGCGGCATTGTCATGGATGGATATTGAGAGGATTCATCCCCATGGGCATGTTCGCCGTCTTCGTCGCCGTCCTTGTTTTCTTCTATCTGGCCGCAAGCGTGAAGATCGTGCGACAAGGCTATCAATATACCATCGAGCGATTTGGCCGCTTTACGCAGGTCGCCCATCCCGGCCTCAATTTTTTCCCGGCCTTTTTCTATGCGGTCGGCCGCAAGATCAACATGATGGAGCAGGTAATCGACGTGCCCTCGCAGGAGATCATCACCCGCGACAATGCGATGGTGTCCGTCGACGGCGTGGTCTTCTTCCAGGTGCTGGATGCGGCCAAGGCTGCCTATGAGGTCAGCCAGCTCAATGTGGCGCTGCTACAACTGGCGACGACGAACCTCCGCACCGTGATGGGGTCGATGGACCAGGACGAAACCCTTTCCAAGCGTGACGAGATCAACGCCCGGCTGCTTTCGGTGGTCGATCATGCCACCAACAGCTGGGGCGTGAAGATCACCCGCGTCGAATTGAAGGACATTCGCCCGCCCGCCGACATCGTCAACGCCATGGGCCGACAGATGAAGGCGGAACGCGAGAAGCGCGCCAATGTGCTAGAAGCGGAAGGCTTCAAGAACGCCGAAATCCTGCGTGCGGAGGGCGAGAAGCAATCGCAGATTCTTCAGGCCGAGGGCCGCCGCGAAGCCGCCTTCCGCGATGCAGAAGCCCGCGAACGCGAGGCGGAGGCGGAGGCCAAGGCGACAGCGATGGTGAGCGAGGCGATCGCAGGCGGCAATGCCCAGGCCATCAACTATTTCATCGCGCAGAAATATGTGGAGGCGGTCAGCCAGTTCGCAACCTCCCCCAATGCCAAGACGATCCTCTTCCCGGTCGAGGCCACACAGTTGATCGGCACACTGGGCGGCATCGGCGAACTGGCGCGCGACGCCTTTGGTGGAAAGGGGCCTGAGAGTGGTGCCACACCGCCCCGGCGCCCAACCAGTGGCAGCGGCATACCCGCCAGCGGCCCATCCAGCCCCCGCCCGCAGGAGTAAGGCGCGATGGGCGGGCTTTTTTCGGGCGATATGACGCCATGGGTCGGCTGGATGGTCTTTGCCGTGGTGCTGGCCATCGGGGAGATCGTGCTTCCTGGCATCTTCCTGATCTGGATCGCGATTGCAGCGGCCATCGCCGGCGGCGTGGCCTTCCTCATCCCCCTGCCCCTTCCCGCGCAAATTCTGGTTTTCGCGCTTGCCTGCCTCCTCGCCACCTGGGCAGGGCGGCGCTGGTATCGGGATAATCCCGTGGAATCGTCCGATCCCCTCCTCAACGATCGGGCTGCCCGACTGATCGGACGACAGGTGACGGTGGTAGAACCGATCGTCGATGGCGAAGGCCGGGTAAGACTAGACGATGGCACATGGACCGCCGTGGGACCGGATGCGCCACTGGGCGCGCGGCTGGTCGTTGTGGCGGCGCATGGTGCGACGCTGACAGTCGATGTCGCTGCGGGTTGACCGTCAGGCGGGCAAGGGCGATGGCTGGTTGATCTGCCGGCTGCGCGGCAAAGCTTCGGGCATTTCGTCGCGGACGAAGGCCAGCAGCCCCTCGCGAATGTCGCATCGCAGGTCGAAAGCAGTCGAAGCATCACGCGCGGTGGCGAGGATACGTACCTCCACCGCCTCCGGCTTTACATCCGTCACCTGCATGTTGTGGAAGCGCCTGTCCCAGCGCGGATTGGACTCGATCAGTTCAGCCGACTTCGCTCGCAGCCGCGCAATATCCGCCGAAGGGTCGAGATAGAGGAAAGCCGACCCCAGCAATTGCGAGGAATGACGCGTCCAGTTCTGAAAACTCTGCTCCAAAAAACGCGACACCGGCACGACCAGCCGCCGCTCATCCCACAGTGCGACGACGACATAAGTCAGGAAAATCTCCTCGATCCGGCCCCACTCATTGTCGATGATGACCACATCATCAATGCGGATCGGCTCGGTAAAGGCCATCTGGATGCCCGCAATGAGGTTTTTCAACGCAGGCTGGGCGGCTGCACCCACCGCCAGCGCCGCTATGCCCGCCGACGCCATCAGAGTGACACCGACCGTCCGGATGCTAGGGATGCTGAGCAACATCAGACAGATAGTGACGAAGCCGACCGTCAGGACGAGGATGCGCGTCATGATCGCGCTGCGTGTGCGGCGACGGCGGGCGGAGAGATTGTCCGCGACCGTGATGTCGTAACGATGTTCGACGATACGCGCGCCCGCACGGATCAGCGCGATGGCCAGCCAGCCGCCAAGGCCAGGCACGATGATGCCCGCCGCCTGACTCCACAAGAGCGACGCGCCAGCGGTGAGATGCAATTGCTCCCGTACGAAGGCGAGCGTGAAACCGATCATCAACCAGCGCAGCGGTGAACGGGCATGGGCGACGAGAATATCGTCGATACTATCCGGTGTGCGCGCCGCCAGACGCCGGAACAGGCTCATGGCGACGGCATGGATAACCAGTGCGGAAAAGATCGCCACCGCCACGACGGCCGTGTCGATGAGCCAGATCGGCAGGCTCCACTGGGCGATGCGGTCCATCATATCGGGTGAACCATGCTGCACCGCAGCGGTTCCCTGTCGATGTTGGTGGGATGACGGAGAAAGGCCCTCACCGGCATCCCTCCCATCCATTGGTCGGACCGCTAAATCCCCCGGATCACCCCCTCACAGGCAGGCTTCCAGCAGCGCCTGATCGAAGCCGAAACTACGCGCCTTTTCCAGCGTATAGGGGCGCAGACCCATGGAGCGATATTCACCGATGATCTTGCCCTCGGCATCCTCGTCCAGATATTCGAATTTGAACAGTTCCTGCGTCACAATCACGTCGCCCTCCATGCCGATCACCTCGGTCACATTGGTGATGCGGCGCGAACCGTCGCGCAGGCGCTTGACCTGAACGATCAGGTCGACCGAGTCGGCGATCTGCTTGGAAATGGCTTCCTTGGGGATCTTGATGTCGCCCATCAGGATCATATTCTCCATACGGCCCAAGCACTCGCGCGGGCTGTTGGCGTGGAGCGTACACATGGAGCCGTCATGGCCGGTGTTCATCGCGGCGAGGAGATCGAAGCACTCCGCGCCACGAATTTCGCCCAGGATGATGCGATCCGGACGCATACGCAGGGCGTTCTTGACGAGGTCGCCGATGGTGATCGCGCCCTGACCCTCCAGATTGGGAGGACGGGTTTCCAGCGGTAGCCAGTGCGGCTGTTGCAGGCGTAGTTCTGCCGCATCCTCGATGGTCAGCACGCGCTCGCCGGGGTCGATCATCTTCGACAGGGCGTTGAGCATTGTCGTCTTTCCCGAACCCGTACCGCCCGAAATAACGACGTTGAACCGACATGCGCCCGCGATTTTCAGCGCGGTGCACATCTTCTGGCTCATCGCGCCCCAGTTGGCCAGATTGTCCAGCGTGATCGGCTTGGCAGAGAATTTACGGATGGAGATGGCCGTGCCCTTGAGCGACAGCGGCGGCACGATGACGTTGACGCGGGAGCCATCGGGCAGGCGGGCGTCCGCCAGCGGCGTGGTCTGGTCGACGCGACGGCCGACCTGGTTCACGATGCGCTGTGCAATCTGGAACAGATGCTCCTCATCCCGGAAATGAATGGGCGCGATCTGGAGCTTGCCCTTTTTTTCGATATAGGTTTGCTGCGGTCCGTTCACCATGATGTCGGTGATGTCCGGGTCGGCCAGCAATTCCTCCAGCGGACCGAGGCCCAGCAGTTCGTCGACCAGCACCTTTTCCAGCGCAAACTGCTCACGCCGGTTGAGGGTCAGCTTGAGGTCGGCCAGCACCTCCATGATGATCGGGCGGAACTCCTCGGCCAGTTCGTCCTTGCTGAGGGTCGCGGCCGCTTCCGGGTCGACGCGCTCCAGCAGGCGGGGGAGCACCTGTTCCTTGATCTTGTGGACCGACGCCTCGAACCCCTGATTCTGGTCGACCGGCGTGTGGTCGTTGTTCATCCGGTCCGATAGCCGCTGCATGGCATCGGCGTTACGATCGGATGCGGGGTTGCTTTCCCCCGGCGTCGGCAGGGGCGGCGGTGCGGGAATGGGGGGGAACTGGCTGCCCGCAGTGGTAGCGGGCTGGCCGCCGCCAGGCCCCTGCATGGGACGCGCCACGCCGAAGGAACCGCGCCCGGTCAGGCCATTTTTCCGTCCAAATGCGCTCATATCTTGTGAAGCCCGACAACGTTGCAGCATGTATCGGGCCGACGATAGCCGACAAACTTTTTAGAAAGTCCTAAGTCCGGTTAAGGCTTTTGGGTAAGAGTGCGGCGCGGATGCCCTGAACATGGAGCGTGGCGCACCCTCGGCGACTAGCGCGACGGGGCAGGCTTCATGCCATCCCGCCCCGCACTGGCGACGACCTTGCGGGAGGCAGCGCCGATCGCAACAACCGTTTCACCATCGTCCAGCGCGTCGAGGCCACGCCCCGCAAAGGCGGCGCAGGCGACATATTGCAGCAGGTTGCGGCGTCCCTCGTCCGTCATCGCGGCCCATCGCTTCTCGTCCACCCGAATGCGGTTGCCGGCGCGCTCGCCCTTCACAATGCCTTCGCGCCGACTGATCTCGACCAGCCGGTCACACTGGAGCGAATCCGACATGACCATGTTGCTGGAATAGGGGACAACCGGCTTCTCATCGGGCTGGGCCGTGACGAACAGATAAATGCCGAACGCCGCCAGAACCAGAAAAATGGCCCCGCCTATGCCGATTACCGACGTGTCCCGCTTCTGGTCGGCGCGCTTTCTCGCACGCTCAGCATCCTCACGCGATATCATCATGACGGTACAGTAACGCCGATGGATGGGGTCGTCCATATGTGCATCGGGTGATGCTCCCCGCTTTTCACAGGTGCACGGCTATGCCAGACAGGGGGTTATCGGCAGGGGGGAGCGCAAAGATGAATTCCGACGACATAGAGATGGTGGGACATGGTTTCTTCTTTGAGGAATTGCCCGTCGGCCGCCGGTTCAAGACGCTGGGCCGGACATTCTATGAAGCCGACCTGATGGCCTTCGTCCATTGCACCGGCTATGGCGAGGTGCTGTTCACCGACAGCGAATTTGTGAAAACGCATAGCGACATCAAGGGTCGGCTGGTGCCTGCGGCGATGATCTTCAGCTTCATCGACGGACTGGTGTTGAACTATACCGGCCAGCACACCGGCTTTGCCTTTCTCGACTGCGAGTTGAAGGTGCATGCCCCCACCTTCGTGGGCGATACGGTCCATGCGGTGTGTGAAGTGATCGAGGCCAAGCGGTCGCGCAGCAAGCCGGAGCGCGGCGTCGTGCGAACCCGGAATGATGTCTATAAGCAAGACGGCACGCTGGTGATGACCTACACCCCCGCACGCTGGATGAAGGCGCGCACGGCAGGATAAGAAAGACGGCGGTCAGCTTACTATGAAACGGCCCCTGCTCCGATGGGAACAGGGGCCGTTTCATTCTACGCGAACACCAGCGAACACCGTCCGCCAGCCTTCATTCCTTACCGAAGAAGCCCTTCGCCATATCCGCCAGGCCACCCAGCGGGCTTTCGCTACCGCTCGCGCCACCGAGCAGATCCTGCGCCTTGCCCATCAGGTCGCCGACCGACGCATGGCCCAGCAGCTCCTGCACCTTGTCGAGGGAGATACCGTGCTCCTGCGCGGTCTGGAGCAACGAGGACAGATCCCCGCCATTCGCCAGCTTCTCCTGCGCGTTGGCCGCGATGGACTGCAGCGTGTCCGCCGGGATACCCAGCTTTTCGGCTACGCCTTCGAGATTGCCCAAAATGCCGTCGAAAATGCTCATGCCGACCTCAATACCCAGAGTGAAGTGAAGGCCGTAGAGTAGCATGACGAACCTGTCCGCGAAAGGCACGGTCGCGTAACATCCTGTAACCCGACCAGACGCGCCGGTCGTTTCGACGGCAACGGCCACAGCTTGCCGCCGGACCCGCCATGGTCTATCCCTTCGCGCCCTATAGCCCCCAGCCCGCGCCCCGCCCTTTTTGGAAGCAGACCGCGCATGAGCGCCACCAACACCCCGCCGCCCGCCGCAAACGTCACCGCCCCCGTCATCGCTCTGGTCGATGACGACCGGAACATCCTCACCTCGCTGAGCATCGCGCTACAGGCGGAGGGGTTTGCGACACGCCTCTATTCGGACGGGCAGTCGGCGCTGACCGCCTTGCTCGACAATCCGCCGGACCTTGCGGTGTGCGACATCAAGATGCCGCGCATGGACGGGATCGAACTCCTGACCCGCCTGCGCCAGAGTTCGGCGCTGCCGGTCATCATGCTCACCAGCAAGACGGACGAGACGGACGAGGCGCTGGGACTGTCGATGGGCGCGGACGACTATATCGCCAAGCCTTTTTCCCAGCGGCTGCTGATCGCACGGATCAGGGCGATCCTGCGGCGGGCCGAAATGGCGCGCAAGGATGCGGAGCCGACCAACGGCGCTCCGGAACCGTTCGTGCGCGGTGCCCTCGCGATGGACACTGCCCGGCACAAGGTGACGTGGAAGGACGTCCCCGTCACCCTGACCGTCACCGAATTCCTGATCCTGGAGGCGCTGGCGCAGCGGCCCGGCGTGGTGAAGAACCGCAACCAACTGATGGACGCCGCCTATCATGACGACATCTATGTCGATGACCGTACCATCGACAGCCATATCAAGCGCCTGCGCCGCAAGTTCCGCGAGGCGGACCCGGAGTTCAACGCGATCGACACCCTCTATGGCGCCGGATACCGTTTTGCCGAGGAATAGGACCGAAGCGGCGACGGGCAGCATGACATATGCGTAGGCCAAGGCCCATGCCGCGTGTCTGGCCTTTGCGCGTGTCGCTCGCCCGACGCATCCTGGCGGTGAACATCCTCGCGCTCGCGCTGCTGGCCGGCGGCTTCTTCTATCTCGACAGCTATCGCACCCGCATCATCGACGAGCGGATCAACCGCATCACGCGCGAGATGGTGCTGATGAGCACGGCCCTGCGCGCCTTGCCCGCCGATGAACGGCCCGCGATGATCGCGCGGCTGGCAGGGCTGACCGGCTATCGCGTGCGGCTCTACGGTCCCGACGGACATCGGCAGGAGGATAGCGTAGCGCTGGGCGTCACGGGCGATGCGATGGTCGATCCGGCCACCGAACCGCTGAACATGCGCGCCGCCCGCGTGCTGGACCAGGTGGTGGATAGCATCGTCTTTGCCCGCGTCCCCCCGCTCCATGCCGAACCCCGGCAGGATAGCGTCGAGGCCTGGCCGGAGGCGCTGACGGCGCGCGCCACGCACACCGCCGCCAGCGCCTTTCGCCTCGCCCCCGACCGTACACCCATGCTGACCATCGCGACACCGTTCGACGCGCGCGGCTCGATCCTGCTCGCCACCAAGAACGCACGCGATATCACCATCACCGTGCGGGCCGAGCGGTTGCGGCTCAGTCTGGTGCTGGGCGCGGCGATCCTGATCTCCTACCTGCTCTCCCGCTTTCTGGCGCGGACCATCGTGCAACCGCTGCAACGCCTGGCCCGTGCCGCCGTGCGCGTGCGGCTGGGGCGCGCGCGGGAGGTGATCGTGCCACGCCTGCCCGACCGGCGGGACGAGATCGGCCTGCTCGCCCGCGCCATTTCGGACATGAGCCAGGCACTGCGCAAGCGCATCGACGCGACCGACAGCTTTGCCGCCGATGTCAGCCATGAGCTGAAAAACCCCATCGCCTCGCTCCGCTCCGCGCTGGAAGGACTGCGGCGGATCGACGATCCCGCGCTGCGTTCGCGCCTGATGGCGATTGCGGAGGATGACGTGTTGCGGCTGGACCGGCTGGTGTCGGACATTGCGGAGGCGAGCCGGATGGACGCTCAGCTTTCCCGCGCGACCTTCCGCGCCATCGACTTGTCCCTGCTGCTGCGCCGCCTGATCCGCGCGCACGAAATGCGCGGCGTGGACAATGATGTGCGGCTGCGCTTCGTGAAAGCGCCCAACTCTGTGCCCGCCATCGCGGGGGACGAACAAAGGCTCGCGCGTGTGTTCGAAAATCTGATCGCCAACGGCATCAGTTTCTCCCCCCATGGCGGCACGGTGCGGATCGGGCTGGACGCGGACGAGGACTGGGCGGTGGTGACGGTGGAGGATGAGGGACCGGGCGTCCATGCCGACGACCGGGAATCGGTGTTCCGCCGCTTTCATTCGCACCGGCCGGACGGCGAGGATTTCGGCCGGCACAGCGGACTGGGCCTCGCCATCGCCCGATCCATTCTGGATGGGCATAATGGCACCATCACCATAGAGGATCGGGCGGACGGCCAGCCCGGCGCCCGCTTCATCGTCCATCTGCCCTTGGCCGAGGAACTGCCGGGGCATGAGGAGCGGGAGGAATGAGCGATGCGGCCGCCGCATCCGCCCCCCATCTCCTCCATGCAACCAGCGTGGCGATTGGCGGACGCGTCGTTCTGCTGATGGGGGCGAGCGGTTCGGGCAAGTCCGACCTTGGTCTGCGCCTGATCGACCGGGGCGCGACACTGGTCAGCGACGATTATACCGAGCTCGCCCTGCGCGACGGCCGCCTGTTCGCCTCCCCGCCCGCCACCATCGCGGGACAGATGGAAGTGCGCCATGTCGGGATCCTATCATTCCCGCATCTGCACAATCTTCCGGTTGCACTGGCGATTCGGCTGGATGATAAGCCTGAGCGTATGCCCGACCGCCGCCAGTCCATCCCCCTATCCGGAGTCGAAATCCCCGTCCTGTGTCTGGACGCACGGGAGGGGTCGGCGCCGATCAAGGTGGAACTGGCCTTGCGGGACATGGGGATCGAGGATTTTCCGGGTCAATGACACATTCCTCTCCCTTTTCCACGGCCCAGCCCAAATCTATCCTGATCGTCACCGGCCTGTCCGGCGCGGGCAAATCGACCAGCCTGCGTACGCTGGAGGATATTGGCTGGGAGGTGGTCGATAATTTCCCGCTGATGCTGCTCGATACGCTGCTGGCGGCCCCGGTCGCGGCGGGGCATGACCCGGCGGAGGAACGCGCGCTGGCCATCGGCATCGACAGCCGGACCCGCGGTTTTGACGCGGCCAACATCGTGGAACGCGCTCGCGCCTTGCGGTCGGACGGCGCCACGGTGGAGACGTTATTCCTCGATTGCTCCGGCTCCGTGCTGGAGCGACGCTTTGCCGAGACGCGGCGGCGGCATCCCCTGGCGCTCGACCGGCCCGCGTCGGACGGCATCGCCCGCGAGCGGGAACTGATGGAGCCGCTGCGCCGCCATGCCGACCAGATCGTGGATACCAGCGACCTGAACGCCAATGCGCTCCAGCAGGAGATACGGGCGCGTTTCGGGCAGGACATGGCGACCACCCTCTCCATCCTGTCGTTCGGCTATTCGCGCGGAGTGCCGCGCAACGCCGATCTGGTGTTCGACATGCGTTTCCTGCGTAATCCGCACTGGGATCCGGACCTGCGCCCGCGCACGGGGCTGGAGACGGATGTGGTGGCCTATGTCACCGCCGACCCGCTCTATACGCTGGTGACGGGGCAGATAGAGGCACTGCTGCTGACCGTCCTTCCCCGCTATATTGCGGAAGGAAAGGCCTATGTTACCGTCGCTTTCGGCTGTACGGGTGGAAAGCATCGTTCGGTCTGTGTCGCGCAGGATATGGCGAAACGCTTGCGCGACGCAGGATTTTCACTCACCATTTCCCACAGGAATCTGGAATCGCAACCTTTGGAAGCCTATGAGGATCGCCGCCGGGGGGCGGCAAGAACCGATATGACAGCAACCGAAACACAGCAGGTCGGAACCGGCGACGTCGAACAAGGACGGGCCGAAGCAAAACGGGGCGTGAAATCCGAATGATTGGTCTTGTCCTGGTGACGCACGGGCGGCTCGCCACAGAATTTCGCATCGCGATGGAGCATGTGGTCGGCCCGCAGCAAGCGATCGAGGCGATCTGCATCGGGCCTGAAGACGATATGGAGGCGCGCCGCGCCGACATCGCCTCTGCCGTGGCCCGTGTCGATGATGGCTCCGGCGTCATCCTGTTGACCGACCTGTTCGGCGGCACGCCCTCCAACCTCGCCATCTCCCTGCTGCGCGCGGGCCATGTGGAAGTGATTGCGGGCGTCAACCTGCCCATGCTGATCCGCCTCGAAAGCGCGCGCAAGGCGATGACGGTGAAGCAGGCGGTGGCAGCCGCACGGGAAGCGGGAACCAAATATATCAGTGTCGCATCCGACTTGCTGGGAGAGAATGGATGAGCGAGCCATTGTCGCAGACGGTCAAGATCACCAACCGGCGGGGCCTGCATGCGCGGGCCAGTGCCAAGTTCGTGACGATGGCCAGCGGGCTGACCGCCGACGTTCAGGTGGCCAAGGACGGCCCGGCGGTGGTCGGCACGTCGATCATGGGTCTGATGATGCTGGGTGCCGCCATGGGCGACAGCATCACGATCAGCGCCACGGGGCAGGACGCCCATGTCGCGCTGGAACAGTTGGTGACATTGGTCGAGGACAAGTTCGGCGAGGAGTGACCGTGGAGCACCTCTCCGCCGGGGCACCCTGATTGACGGACAATATTTGCGAATCGACCATCGAACCATGCAGACTTTTCTTCCACCGGATTGGCTCGCGCGTTCGTTCGATGAATCAGGTCGCCACCCAACGGCCGTAACGCTCCCGTCCCATGCGGCTATGCTTAAATGATTGTCCTAATTTGGGACAACCTTCTGCATCACTCCATAGCCCTGCCAAGCATCATAAACTGCCTAGCTCCTCATCATCGCCGCTTGACTGTATCGCAATCATAATACAGCTATAAGCGCGCATGCCAGGCATCGACCCCTATAATCGCCCCACCGCGCCGCAGGCCGGGTCGCCCCCGCCGTTCGAGGCTCTGGACCCGTTCAGCGGCGAACCCGATGGCGGCGCGCAGGTCGGTCTGCGGTCCCGCCCCCGCTGGCGCAGGCGCGCTCATGTCGCGGCGTGGGTGGCGGCCGGTTTCCTTGCCCTGCTGATGCTCTCCGCCATCTGGCTGGCGATCACCGCTCCCTTGTCCCGCTCGCTCCAGCCCAATGTGCCGCCCAGCATCACGCTGGAGACGGCGGACGGCCAGTTCATCACCCGCAAGGGCGCGAATGTGGGCGAGCCGGTGAAGATCGCCGACCTCCCCACCCATGTCCCACAGGCCTTCATCGCCATCGAGGATCGCCGCTTCTACAGTCATTGGGGCATCGACCCGCGCGGCATTGCCCGCGCGATGTGGAGCAATCTGCGCGCGGGCGGCGTGCGGCAAGGCGGCAGCACCATCACGCAACAGCTTGCCAAGGGCGCCTTCCTGACCGCCGACCGCACCGCAGGGCGCAAGATCCGCGAAGTCATGATCGCCTTCTGGCTGGAACTGTGGCTGACCAAGGATCAGATCCTCGAACGCTATCTGTCCAACGTCTATTTCGGCGATAACGTCTATGGCCTTCGCGCCGCCGCGCGCCATTATTTCAACCGGCCGCCAGAGGCGCTGACGGTGCCGCAGGCCGCCATCCTTGCCGCCGTGCTGAAGGCCCCCTCCCGCCTCGCTCCGACCGAAAATCTGGCGGGCGCGCGCGCGCGCGCAACTTTGGTGATGAACGCGATGGTCGAGGCGGGTTTCCTGACCGCGGCGGAGCGCAAGGCCCTGCGCCCCGCCCGCCTCAACGTCGCGCCGGTCGCGGAAAGCACCAGCGGCACCTATTTCAGCGATTGGGTGCTCCGCGAGGCACGCGACCGTGCGGGCAGCGTCTATGGCGTGCAGACCATCACCACCACGCTCGACAGCAATATCCAGCGCATCGTCGCCCGCGCCGCCCGCCGCGCACCCTTGGGCAAGGCGCAGGTCGCCATCGTCGTCATGCGGCCGGACGGCACCGTTCTCGCCATGATCGGCGGCAAAAATTATGGGCAAAGCGCCTTCAACCGCGCCACACAGGCCCGCCGCCAGCCGGGATCGACCTTCAAGCTGCTCGTCTATCTCGCCGCCATCCGTTCCGGCATGACACCCGACGACATCGTCGACGACAGCCCGATCACAGAGGGTGACTATCGCCCGTCCAACCATGATGGCCACTATCGGGGCCGCATCACCCTGCGTCAGGCGTTCGCCGCATCCAGCAATGTCGCCGCCGTGCGCCTCGCGCAGAAAGTCGGCATCAAGGCCGTGATCCGCGCCGCTCGCGATCTGGGCATCACATCGCCCCTGCCGGAGAATTACTCCATCGCGCTAGGGTCGTCCGGCCTGTCGTTGCTGGAACTGACGCAGGCCTATGCCGCCATCGCAGCGGGCCAATATCCGGTGAAGGCGCACGGCCTGCCGGAGAAGGAACGCTCCTGGTTTACTGGCCTCCTCGACCGGCCCAGCCGTTTCAGCGACGATACGCTGGAGAGTATGCGCGACCTCCTCGCCTCCGCCACGCGCGGTGGCACGGGGCATCGCGCCGCGCTGCACACCGCGACGTTCGGCAAGACCGGCACGACGCAGGATAATCGCGATGCGTTGTTCGTCGGCTATGCCGGTGGGCTGGTGACGGCGGTCTGGGTCGGCAATGACGACAACAGCCCGCTGCCCGGCGTGTCCGGCGGTGGCATGCCCGCGCGCATCTGGCGCGACATCATGGTCACGGCGGTGGAAAATGGGGAGATCCGCCGCGATCCGGTCGACGCCGCGCCCGTCCCGACCGTGGAGGAGGCGACCAACGCGATCGTCAACGCCACCATCGGCGCGGACGCAGGCAATGTTTCGGTGGAAATTTCCCCCGACACGATCCGCCTGCGTGGCGCGGGCGACCTTCGCCTCGACATTCCCCTGCCCGCCACACCGACTGGCCCCACGCCGCCGCCACGCCTGCCCGCGACCGATGCGCCTGCGGAACCACCCGCCGCGCCCTGACAATGACCGCAACGCTCCCGCTGCCAAAGCGTTGAGCAAGCAGGCCATGGGTTGGCGTTGCGCTAGCGACAGGGTAGGGAGAAACGGCCTTTTCCTAGCAGGGAAGACATCCGCAGCCGGGATACCGCCCTTCATCGGCAAGGCGGATGGCATGACGATGGACGATGACAGGGACGGAGAGAAGAATGGCCATGGCGGATGGGAGACAGGCCATGGTCCTGACAAACCATGGCGAAGGTCATCCCACGACAATTGACGCGACTATGATGCCTCGCACCCTCGGTTTTTGATCCCATGCGCCACCATCTCCCCCGCCTCATTCGCCCCATGGTGCTGGCGCCGTTGCTGCTCCTTGGCGGCTGCGGGTTGGAAGGCGACGATGGCCCGGTCCGTGTCGACATCATCGGGACACAGGAACAGATCGCCCAGCCGCTCGACAACGGCGGCAATGCGGCGGGTCAGGTCATGCTGGCCTCCGCGTCGCAGGGGCTGGTCGCCTTCGACGCGGGCGGCGACCTGATCGGCGCGCTGGCCGAACGCTGGATCGTGGAGGATGACGGGGAAAGCTATATCTTCCGCCTGCGCCATACCCACTGGGCCGATGGTGGCGCGGTGAAGGCGGAGGAAGTCGCCCGCCTGCTCCGCGCCCGCTTCGCCGCCAATCCCGCCCTGCTGGCAGGACTCACGCCACAGGTCAGGGGCATGACGGACGAGGTGCTGGAAATCCGACTGCCCGGCTCCGCGCCCAGTTTCCTGCAAATCCTCGCCCATCCCGCCTTGGCGGTCGCACGACGCGACGGCGGGACCGGTCCTTTCCGCAAGACTCGCAAGGGCGATCTCGTCACCCTGACTCCCGTCGCGCCCGGCGACAGGCGGGACGATGCGACAACGGCGGCGGATGCCGAGGCACCCTTGCCCCTCTATGTCCGCGCGGTGCGCCCCGCTATCGGCTTTGCCCGTTTCCAGAGGCATGAATCCGACCTGCTACTGGGCGGCCGTTTCCAGCACCTGCCCTATGTCACCGCCGCCAGCCCCCCGACGCGGGCGGTGCGGGCGGACCCCGTAAACGGCTTGCTGGGGTTGGTGGTGGAGGGCCGCTCCGCCTTTCTGGCCAACCGTGACGTGCGGGATGCGCTGGCCATGGCGATCAATCGGGAACGACTGGCCCAGCGGCTGAACCTCGCCGGATGGCGAACCGCCACCAACATCCTGCCCGCGCAGATGGACCTGCCCCGCCCGCCCGCGCAAATCCCCTGGTCGGAACGGGAACTGGCGCTGCGGCAAAGCTATGCCCGTTCCGTCGTCACCAACTGGACGCGGGCGCATGGGGCACCGGGTCCGATCCGCATCGCCCTTCCCGCCGGGCCGGGTGCGCGCATGCTCCACGAAAGCCTGCGCCAGGATTATGCCGCGATCGGCCTGCCCGTCACGCTGGTCGACTGGACCGCGAAGGACGCGGACATGCGCCTGATCGACGAGGTCGCGCCGTTCGACAGCGCACTTTGGTATCTCACCCGCATCGGCTGCGGCCTCAACGCCCTGTGCAGCGCGGATGCGGCCGCGCAACTCGCCATCGCCCGCCATGCCGCGACGGAACCGGAGCGCGCCGCCGCCCTCGCCGCCGCCGAAACCCTCTCTTTGGCGGAGGCGACCTATATCCCGCTCGGCATGCCGATTCGCTTTGCGCTGGTCCGCAACCGGCTCACCGGCTACCAGCCCTCCCCCCGCGCCCGCCATCCGTTGAATAGCTTGTTCCGCGACCCCAGATAGATGGCTCCACCCCGCGAAAGGCCCCGACTTTGGTGAAGATGTCCGCAGAGCAGTTCGACCGCATGGCTGGCAATTTTCCGGGCATGGGCCGTGATGCTGCATCCGTGCGGCAGCGCGTAGAGGCTCTGGAGCGGCTGATGGAGGGGATGGTCACCCTGCCCGGCACGCGGCAGCGCATGGGGCTGGACGCGATCCTCGGCCTCATCCCCATCGTCGGCGACTTGGCCAGCGCGGCCATCGGCGCATGGATCGTGTGGGAGGCGCGCAACCTCGGCATGTCGAAATTCCAGATCGCCCGCATGGCCACCAATGTCGGGGTGGACACCGCCATCGGCGCCATACCGCTGGTGGGCGATGCGTTCGACTTCTTCTTCCGCTCCAACAGCCGTAACCTGCGGATCATCCGCCGGCACCTCGACCGTCATCACCCCGCAACGGTGGTGATCGACCAGCCGCGTTAACGGCGGATTGCGCCCGTCCCGCCACGCCATATCTTGAGGCGGAGCGGCAAGGCATAGCCGGGCTGCTGCCCCCGTCCGCATCGTGCATGGGCCAGCCCCTTGTCCAGGCACAGCCACACCTCCGACAACCAGCGGTCGCGCGTGATCCGCACTCGCACCGACGCTGGCGTCACACCGGGCACATGGGCATTGGCGCGGGCGAACGCATCGCGAAAATCGCCCACGGTCAGGTCGCGGCGATAGGATAGCGCCACCATGTCGGGAAAGCGCAGTTGCGCATAGAGCGCCTTCGCCTTGCCGAAATAGGCCGCCGGGTCACGGTCCGCACCGCAACTGCCATGCTTGGCCCATTCATGCTGGATCAGGTCAACCGACGGCGTGGTGCACAGCATGTCACGCAACAGGCGCGGCGGCAGCACCGCGACCGGCCGGCAATATTGCGGCGATTGCCGGGCGTCCCCGTCCGGCCACAGGCCATGCAGGATGAAACCGAAACGCGACCGCCCACCGCATTGGAAGGACGCCCCTTCGCCATTCCTCTGGCGGCAATATTGCGGCGACCAGCTCAGCGCCAGCGTATAGGCCGTGACCGGCACGATGCGCGCCGGGTCGGAGGGAGGCGCGAGCGCCTCTCGCGGCCGGGGCAGGCTCTCCGGTAAGGCGCAGGACAGGGCCTGCGCGCCCGCAGACGCCGGCAACACTCCCGCGAGGAGCAGCGCCAGCGCGGCCAGCCGTTCAGGCGGCCGCAAAGTCCAGCCCCACATCCGCCGCCGGGGCCGACTGGGTCAGCCGCCCGACACTCACATAGGTCACACCCGTCTCCGCAATGGCCCGGATCGTGTCCAGCCGCACGCCGCCCGACGCCTCCGTCGGCACGCGCCCGCCGACCAGCGTCACCGCGCCGCGCAGCACCGCGGGTTCCATATTGTCGAGCAGCAGGTGGGTCGCCCCCGCCGCGATGGCCGGTTCCACCTGATCGACCCGGTCGACCTCCACGATGATCCGCTCCACCCCGGCGGCGACCGCGCGGCGCACGGCTTCCTCCACCGATCCGGCGACCGCGACATGATTGTCCTTTATCATCGCCGCGTCCCACAGGCCCATGCGGTGGTTCTGCGCGCCGCCCTGCCGCGTCGCATATTTCTCCAGCACACGCAGGCCGGGAATCGTCTTGCGGGTGTCGAGCAGGATGGTCCCCGTCCCCTCGATCCGGCGCACATAGTCGCGCGTCATGGTGGCGATGCCGGTCAGATGCTGCACCGTGTTGAGCGCCGACCGCTCCGCCGTCAGCAGCGCACGGGCATTGCCGCGCAGCCGCAACAGGTCGCTCCCCGCCTTCACCGAATCGCCATCCGCGACCAGCAGTTCAATCTCCACATCGGGATCGAGCGCGCGAAAGAAGGCCGCTGCGATCGGCAGGCCCGCGACCACCACCGCGTCCCGGCTGTCCATCACGCCCGTGAAGACAGCATCGGCGGGGATCACGCTCTCCGACGTCAGGTCACGCCCACCCGCGCCGGGGGCGCCGTTCAGATCCTCGGCCAATGTGGCGGCGACAAAGGCGGCAAGGTCGAAACCGGCCAGCTCGAAAGGGGCCAGTGCGAGGGGAGGATGCGATAAGGTCATAAGGGCGGATTAGCCGATTTTGCGGCCCATGCAATCAGCCTGCGCGACGGCCGTTCACCAGTTGCCGCCACCCTCGGCCAGAAACGACTGCTCCTCCGGCGTGGAGGCACGGCCCAGCGCAGCATTCCGCCCCGGAAAACGCCCGAATCGTTCGATCACGTCGCGATGCGCCCGCGCGAAGTCGAGGTTCTTCTCCAGCCCTTCATCGGCAAAACAACGCAATGCAAAGTGCTGCACTCCGCGATCCTCCGCATGCATCAACGGCATGTAGAGGAAAGCGCGCCGGTCGGGCGGCAACAGCCGATGATAGCCCGCCGCAATCCCTGACAGCGCCAGTTCCAACCCCAGCGGATCAGCCGCGAACGCCGCCGCGCTGCCCCGGTGGACGTTGCGCGAAATCTGGTCGATCAGGATGATGGCTGCCAGCAGCGTATCGGCATCACCGCGCCATTCCGCCGCATCGCTGGCCACCACGGCATCCCGCAACCGCCCGAACCGCGCCGCACATTCCGCGTCCAGCGCATCATCCTTGGCGAACTGCCGCTCCGGCCCGACTTCCGTGAACCAGAAGTGCAGGACGGCCTCAGCCTGTTCGGCCATGGTGACAGCCGGGGCCATCAGCGGTTGCCCAGGTCGCCCTTGCCCACCGTGCCCGACGCCATTTCCAGCATCCGGTCGAGGCTCTTCTTGGCGGCGAGGCGCAGCCCCTCCTCCATCTCGATCCGGGGGCTGAGGTCGCGCAGGCAAATATACAACTTTTCCAGCGTGTTCATCGCCATATAGGGGCAGATGTTGCAGTTGCAGTTGCCGTCCGCGCCCGGCGCGCCGATGAACGTCTTCGCCGGCACCGACTTCTGCATCTGGTGGATGATATGCGGTTCCGTCGCGACGATCAGCGTGTCGCCCGGCATCGCCTTGGCATAGTCGAGGATGCCGCTGGTCGAACCGACATAGTCCGCATGGTCCACGATGAACGGCGGACATTCCGGGTGCGCGGCGATGGGCGCGTCGGGATGCTCGGCCTTCAGCTTGAGCAGTTCCGTCTCGCTGAACGCCTCATGCACGATGCACACGCCGGGCCACAACAGCATCTCCCGGCCCAGCTTGCGCGCCAGATAGCCGCCCAGATGCTTGTCGGGGCCGAAGATGATCTTCTGGTCCTTCGGGATCTGGCTCAATATCTTCTCAGCCGACGAGCTGGTCACGATGATGTCGGACAACGCCTTCACCTCCGCCGAACAGTTGATATAGCTGAGCGCGATATGGTCTGGATGCGCCTCGCGGAACGCCTTGAACCGGTCCGGCGGGCAACTGTCCTCCAGCGAACAGCCGGCGTCCATGTCGGGCAGCACCACAATCTTGTCGGGCGACAGTATCTTGGCCGTTTCCGCCATGAAACGCACGCCGCAGAACACGATTACATCCGCGTCCGTCTCCGCCGCCTTGCGCGACAGTTCCAGCGAATCGCCGACGAAATCGGACAGGTCCTGAATCTCCGGCCGCTGGTAATAATGGCCGAGGATGACGGCGTTCTTCTCCTTGCGGAGGCGGTTGATCTCAGCCAGCAGGTCGACGCCTGCGAGATTTTCGCGGGGTTGGGCGGTCATCGGTCTCGTCCTCGAAACTGTCGCGCTTACTTGAACTGCGCGGTTACGCGCGCCTCTATCCCAGCGGCGCGCAAAGGCATAGCAAAACTGCGCTCTATCGCATTGCGGGCGGCATCGCGAGCCAGCCGCATCGGCACCTCGCCGCGGGCCTGCGCGATCAGCGCCTTCTGGCCATTCGTCTTGTTGGCGGCGTCCAGCGTCTTTTCCGCATCGGTGAGCGCCATCAACAGGCCACCACCGTCATAGACCTGCATACCCTTCAGGTCGATTTCCGGACCAGTCAGGATGATCGGCGGCAGATAGATGGTCAGCGTCTTCTTCGCTTCGTCCCACGCCACATCCTGCGCCGTGATCTGATTGAGGTCCAGTTCGTACCGCACCACGCCGGGCAGGATCATCGTCTGTTTCGCGGAAAGGCCGAACCGGCTTTGCTCGCTGGTCGTCACCGCCACGAAGCGCGCGACGAACGGCACCAGCCGCGCCTGCTCCTTCAGACCTTGCAGGCTGGCGGTGGCGATGGTCTCTACCGAACCTTCTATCTGGCGGTTGGTGTACCGCTCCAGCCACCAGAGGCCGCCGCCGATGGCGATGAGGATCGCGACCAGTATCGCGGCGGTACGGAATGATTTCATGCGACCAGTTCCCAACGTTCATCGTCCCTCAGTCGAACCTTGGAACGCGCGTCGAGGTCGATCAGATGCGCCTGCACCGAACGGCCTGCCGCAGGATGCAGGCCGGGGTCGACGCCTTTATACATGTCCAGCACCATCGTCGGGATGGCGGAGGCGCCGTTCGCACCCAGAAAGCGCAATATCTGCCCCTCGCGCATCTTGCGATGGCCGATCATGCCGCGCACCAGCCGGCGGGGATTCTCGATCGCCTCGCCATGGGCGGGGTAGAAGATCGCATCCTCCCGCTCCATCAGCTTGTTCAGCGACAGCATATAGTCGGTCATGTCGCCATCGGGCGGCGAAACGACGCTGGTCGACCAGCCCATCACATGATCGCCAGTGAAGAGCGCGCCCTCCTCCTCCAGCGCGTAGCACAGATGGTTGGAGGTATGGCCCGGCGTATGCACGGCCCGCAACGTCCAACCTTCGCCTATCACGGCATCGCCATCGGTGAGGATCGCGTCCGGCGCATAGCCTGTGTCGAACGCCGCGTCGGCGCGCGGGCCGTCATCGGTAATGGCGAAAGGCGCGCAGCCGATGATCGTCGCACCGGTCGCCTTGGCCAGCGGCGCGGCGGCTGGGCTATGGTCGCGGTGGGTGTGAGTGCACAGGATCGCCTTGACCGGCCGTTCCCCAATGGCGCGCAGCAGTGCGGCGAGATGCGCCTCTTCCGCCGGGCCGGGGTCGATCACCGCCAGTTCGGTCGTCCCGACCAGATAGCTTTGCGTCCCGGTGTAGGTGAAGGGTGACGGATTGGGGGCCAGCACCCGCGTCACCCGCGGCGACAGGGCAATGGCGTCCCCGGTAGGCATAGGGATGCGCTGGGGGATGGCAGGGCGGTCTGGCCCGGCGGGCGGAGTATCGGTCATGCCCTTCCATGTGCCCCCTCGCCGTCGGATTGCAAGATGCAACCGGCCCTTGCGGCGTCATCGACCGGCGTTATGACAGGCGCCTGTCGTTCCCAAGTTCCAAGGAAGCCACCATGAAGACCCGCGCCGCCGTCGCCTTTGCGCCCAAGACACCGCTGGAGATCGTCGAGATCGACCTGGAGGGACCGAAGGCGGGCGAGGTGCTGGTGGAGATCATGGCGACCGGCATCTGCCACACCGATGCCTATACGCTGGACGGTTTCGATTCGGAGGGCATCTTCCCCTCCGTCCTCGGCCATGAGGGCGCCGGCGTGGTGCGCGAAGTCGGCCCCGGCGTCACCAGCGTGAAGCCCGGCGACCATGTCATTCCGCTCTACACCCCCGAATGTCGCCAGTGCAAAAGCTGCCTGTCCGGCAAGACCAACCTGTGCACCGCCATCCGCGCGACACAGGGACAGGGCCTGATGCCGGACGGCACAACCCGCTTTTCCTACAAGGGCCAGCCGATCTTCCATTATATGGGCTGCTCCACCTTCTCGAACTTCACGGTCCTCCCGGAAATCGCCGTCGCGAAAATCCGCGAAGACGCGCCGTTCGACAAGAGCTGCTACATCGGCTGCGGCGTCACCACCGGCGTCGGCGCGGTCATCAACACGGCCAAGGTCACCCCCGGCTCCAACGTCATCGTCTT
Organism: Sphingobium sufflavum; assembly: GCF_021403115.1. Classification (GTDB taxonomy): domain Bacteria; phylum Pseudomonadota; class Alphaproteobacteria; order Sphingomonadales; family Sphingomonadaceae; genus Sphingobium; species Sphingobium sufflavum. The sequence continues at coordinate 52,331 of NZ_JAJSSH010000010.1, read as the reverse complement.
TGGCCTTGGCGGCATCGGCCTCAACGTGTTGCAGGGCGCGCGGCTGGTCGGCGCAGACCGCATCATCGGCGTGGACATCAACCCGGAGCGGGAGGAATGGGGCCGCCGTTTCGGCATGACTCATTTCTATAATCCCAAAGGCAAGACGACAGCCGAAGTGGTGGCCGATCTCGTCGCCCTGACCGATGGCGGCGCCGACTATACCTTCGACTGCACCGGCAATACCGAAGTCATGCGCCAGGCGCTGGAGGCCTGCCATCGCGGCTGGGGCGTCTCCACCGTCATCGGCGTGGCGGAAGCGGGCAAGGAGATCAGCACACGCCCCTTCCAGCTCGTCACCGGCCGGGTGTGGCAGGGCAGTGCGTTCGGCGGGGCCAAGGGGCGCACGGACGTGCCCAAGATCGTGGACTGGTATATGAACGGCAAGATCGAGATCGACCCGATGATTACCCATGTCCTGACGCTGGACGAGATCAACAAGGGCTTCGACCTGATGCATGAGGGCAAGAGCATCCGCAGCGTCGTGGTGTTCTGATGGAGCAGGTCTCAAGCTGGAAAAGCCATGGCGGCACGCAGGGCGTCTATACCCACGCGTCCACGGCCACGGGCACACCGATGACCTTCTCCATCTTCGTGCCCGACCATGCGCCGGGCGCGAAGCTGCCTGTCCTCTGGTATCTATCCGGCCTGACCTGCACCCATGCCAATGTGACGGAAAAAGGCGAATATCGTGCCGCCTGCGCGGAGCATGGGATCATCTTCATCGCGCCGGACACCTCCCCGCGCGGTGATGATGTGCCCGACGACGACGGCTGGGATTTCGGCAAGGGTGCTGGCTTCTACCTCGACGCCACGCAGGAGCCATGGTCACAGCACTATCGCATGCGAACCTATATCGAGGAGGAACTGCCCGCGCTCATCGCAGACCATTTCCCCGTCGATGCGGATCGCCAGTCGATCATGGGGCACAGCATGGGCGGCCATGGCGCGCTGACCATCGCTCTGTGCAATCCCGGCCGCTTCCGCTCCGTCAGCGCACTGGCCCCGATCAGCAGCGCGTCGCAGTCCGCCCTCGCCCGAAAGGCGCTGACCGGCTATCTCGGCCCGGACGAAGACGCATGGCGCGCCTATGACGCCTGCGCCCTGATCGCGGATGGCGCGGGCCTGCCCAACCTGCTGGTCGATCAGGGCGATGCGGATGAATTCCTCGCCGACCTCCAGCCCGGCCTCCTCGCCATCGCGGCGAAGAAGGCGGACTTCCCGGCGGCGATCCGCATGCAGCCCGGCTATGGCCACAGCTATTATTTCATCTCCACCTTCATGGCGGACCATGTCGGCTGGCACGCGGCGCGGCTGTCGTCAGACGAATAGCGAAGGCATCGCCCGGTCAGGCCGGCACGACGTCACAAAAGCCTATCACCACCCCCATTTCATCATCAGGAGCAGGAGCAATTATGTTCAGTCACATCATGGTCGGCGCAAACGACATCGAGGCATCGCGCAAATTCTACGACGCGACCTTCGCCGCGCTCGGCTACACCGACAGCTTTGACGATCCCAAGGGGCGCGTTTTCTGGTCCACGCCGCAGGGTGGCCGCTTTGCCATCACACCGCCGATCGACGGCCAGCCCGCCACCCCCGGCAATGGCAACACCATCGGCTTTGGCGTCGATACCGATGACAAGATCGACGCATGGCACGCAGCGGGCGTCGCCAATGGCGGCACCGCGATCGAGGACGCGCCGGGCATCCGCCACGCGGGCACGCCCATGGCCATGTACCTCGCCTATCTGCGCGATCCGGCGGGAAACAAGCTGTGCGCGATGCGCTTCATCGGCGGCTGATCTTTTGCGGGGAGGGGTGGCTTCACTTGCCCCTCCCCACCCCCTCCACAGACGGGTTTCGCAGGACCGGGCGCAATAAAGCGTTCCCCATCACCCCTTTCCCCCATCGGCGACACAGGCTAACCACCGTCGACAACCGGACGGGGGCCCTATGACCGACACCAGCAGCCAGCCCAGCAACCAGCATCGCCTCCGCTCCATCATCGGCGGGTCACTCGGCAATCTGGTCGAATGGTATGACTGGTACGCCTATGCGGCCTTCTCCCTGTATTTCGCGCCGGTCTTTTTCCCCAAAGGCAACCCGACCGCGCAATTGCTCAGCACCGCCGCCATATTCGGCGTCGGCTTCCTCATGCGGCCCATCGGCGCGTGGATCATGGGCGTCTATTGCGACCGCCATGGGCGCAAGGCGGGCCTGACCCTCTCCGTCCTCATGATGGGCGGCGGCTCCCTGCTGATCGCTGTCACGCCCGGCCATGCCAGCATCGGCCTGGCCGCGCCCGCCTTGCTCCTACTCGCGCGCCTGCTCCAGGGCCTCAGCATCGGCGGCGAATATGGGGCCAGCGCCACCTATCTCTCCGAAATGGCGACGCGCGAGCGGCGCGGCTTCTTCTCCAGCTTCCAATATGTCACGCTGATCGCCGGACAGTTGGTGGCGCTCGCCGTCCAGTTGGTCCTGCAAGCCGTGATGAGCGAGGCCGCGATGGAGGCGTGGGGATGGCGCATCCCCTTCTTCGTCGGCGCGACCCTCGCCGTCTCTGTCTTCCTGATCCGCCGGGGACTGGCGGAGACGCAGGACTTCACCTCCCGCGCGAAGGACAAGGCGTCGTCCGCCCTCGCCCTCTTCCGCGAGCATCCCGGCACCGCGCTGCTCGTCGTCGCCCTCACGGCGGGCGGCACGCTGGCCTTCTATGCCTACACCACCTATATGCAGAAATATCTCGTCAATTCAGCGGGATATAACCGAGAAACCGCCGCGCGCATCATGACGGTCGCGCTGTTCCTCTACATGATCCTGCAACCCGTCATCGGCGCGCTGTCCGACCGGATCGGGCGCAGGCCGCTGCTCATCGCCTTCGGCATCGGCGCGACGCTTTTCACCGTGCCGCTGTTCACGCTGATCGGCCGGGGCGGTTCGCCCGTCACCGCCTTCCTGCTGGTGCTGGCGGGACTGGTCATCGTCAGCGGCTATACCGCGATCAACGCCATCGTGAAGGCGGAACTCTTCCCCGCCCATATCCGCGCGCTGGGCGTGGCGCTGCCCTATGCCATCGCCAACGCGCTGTTCGGCGGGTCGGCGGAATATGTCGCCCTCTGGCTGAAGAGCGCGGGACAGGAGAGCATTTTCTTCTGGTATGTCAGCGGCATGGCCGCCCTGTCGCTAGTCGCCTATCTGGTGATGCGGGACACAAGGGCGCATGGGACGATGCGGGAGGACTGAAGCGGGCCGCCTGGGCCATCCGCTTCACCCCATCAATATCCGATAGAGCGCGTCCGGCAGATCATCCTGCTTCAGCGGCAGCAACTGCGTCATGAAGATCAGGATCAGCCGCTCCGACGGCACCACCGAATAGAAGGTGGAGAACAGCCCGGTCCAGTGCATCTCCCCCGCCGGTCGCGCGCCCTGCCCGCCCGGCAGCGTCACCGCTATGCCCAGCCCTTGCCCGATGGCGCGACAGCTATCGCCCGCAAACATGCCCTGCGCCATCGCCCCGATGCTCTGCCCATCGGGTAGATGGTTGCGGACCATCATCGCCATCGTCTCCGGCTTCAGCAACCGCACGCCATCCAGCGCGCCCTCGCCCAGCAACATCCGGCAGAAGCGATGATAGTCCGCCGTGGTGGACAGCAGCCCCCCGCCCCCCGACGCGAAGGTCAAGGGCCGCGACCACAGACCGTCGAGCGCCGTGTCATAGACATAATGGCCCCGCCGGGGGTGTTCGGCCCAGGCGTCCGTGAAACGGTCTGCCTGATCGTCCCGCAGCACGAGCCCCGTATCCGTCATGCCCAGCGGCCTGAAAATCCTCTCTGCGAACAATTGGTCCAGCGGACGACCGGTCAGCCGTTCGATGATGATGCCGATCAGGTCGGTTGCAATGGAGTAGGTGAACGCCGTCCCCGGATCATGCAGCAGCGGCAGGCCCGCCAGCGCGGCAACGATCCCGTCCGCCGTCTTCACCGCCTTGAAATTATCGACTCCCGCCGTCCAATAGGCCTGATCGACGGGGTGATTCTGCTGAAAGCCATGGCTGAACCCGGCGGTGTGGAGCAGCAGGTCCAGCATCACCGGCTGGCGCGTCGCCGCCCGTGTGGCGAAGGGCGCAAATTTGCCCCCGTCATAGACCCGCAGGTCGGCCAGTTCCGGCAGCACGGATGTCAGCGGATCGTGCAGCCCGACCCGCCCCTCCTCCCACAGCATCAGGAACAGGAACGCCGTCACCGCCTTGGTCATCGACGCGATGCGAAAGACGGCGTCCTCGCGCAGCGGTGTGCCGTCCGCGCGCGCCCGGCCCATGGTGAAGCGATGCAGCACCTCCCCATCGCGAGCCGCCAGCCATTGCGCATGGGGCAGCGCCCCGCTCTCCACCAGCGCCCGCACATGCGCCTCCACCCTCTCGAAACGCTGCGGCGAAAGCGGGGGAGTCGTCGTCATGCCGCTTCTTCGCGACTGACAAGGGCGGGCGCAAGGGCTAGAGGGACGGCATGACCATACTCTTTGCCTATAAATTGCTCGACCAGCCGACGTTCCGGGAATGGAAGGACAGCGGCAGCTTCACCGGATCGCCGGACGATGTGCGCGACGGCTTCATCCACCTGTCCACCGCCGCCCAGACGGCGGAGACAGCGGCCAAATATTTCAGCGCCACCGATCCGCTCGTCGTGGCGATGGTCGATCTGGCGGCGGTGCGCGAGACGTTGAAATGGGAGGAATCACGCGGCGGCGCCCTCTTCCCCCATGTCTATGGCGCAATCCCGTTCAAGGCCGTTTCCGGCCACAGCATCCTGCGCCTCGGCGACGATGGCCGCCATGTCTTTCCGCAGGGATTCTGAGCATGACCGACATCCACATCATCGGCGGCGGGCTGGCCGGGTCGGAGGCCGCGTGGCAACTCGCGGAGGCGGGTCATACGGTTCGCCTGTCCGAAATGCGCGGCGGCGGCGACATGACGGCGGCGCATGAGAGCGACGCGCTGGCGGAGATGGTCTGCTCCAACAGTTTCCGGTCGGACGACGCGACCAGCAATGCGGTGGGACTGCTGCATCAGGAAATGCGCCGCCTCGGCTCCCTCATCATCCGGGAGGCGGACAAGGTCCGCGTGCCCGCCGGTTCCGCGCTGGCGGTCGACCGCACCCTCTTCGCGCAGGGCGTGACCGCCGCGATCACCGGCCACCCGAACATCACCATCGTGCGCGAGCGGATCGACGCGCTGCCGGACAGCGGCCCGACCATCATCGCCACCGGCCCGCTGACCGCCATGGCGCTGGCGGAGGATATCCGGTCCAGCACGGGCAGCGACCAGCTCGCCTTCTTCGACGCCATCGCGCCGATCATCCATGTCGACAGCATCGACATGGACATTTGCTGGAAGGCCAGCCGCTGGGACAAGGGATCGCCGGAGGGCGATGGCCGCGACTATATCAACTGCCCCATGGACCGGGAGCAATATGCGGCCTTCGTGAAGGGCCTGCGCGACGGCGAGAAGACCGAGTTCAAGCAGTGGGAGAAGGACACGCCCTATTTCGACGGCTGCATGCCGATCGAGGTGATGGCGGAACGCGGCGTGGAGACGCTGCGCTTCGGCCCGATGAAGCCCGTCGGCCTCGACAATCCGCGCACAGGCCGCTGGCCCTATGCGGTGGTGCAGTTGCGGCAGGACAATGCGCTGGGCACGCTGTGGAACATGGTCGGCTTCCAGACCAAGCTGAAACATGCCGGGCAGGTCGAACTGTTCCGCACCATCCCTGGCCTCGCCAATGCCCAGTTCGCGCGGCTGGGCGGGCTGCACCGCAACACGTTCATCCGCAGCCCCATCCTGCTGGATCATGAGTTCCGGCTGAAGGCGCGGCCCCATATCCGGTTCGCGGGGCAGATCACCGGCTGCGAAGGCTATGTGGAGAGCGCGGCGGTCGGCCTGCTGTCCGGCCTCTATGCCGCCGCGGAACTGGAAGGGCGCACCATCGCGCCGCCGCCCGCCGATACGGCGCTGGGCGCACTGCTGAGCCACATAACCGGCGGCGCGGACGCGGAAACCTACCAGCCGATGAACGTCAACTTCGGCCTCTTCCCGCCACTGCCCGACGATGTGAAGAAGAAACAGCGCAAGGCGGGCTATACGGACCGCGCCCGTCTGTCCTTCGGGGAGTGGATGGCGGCGCAGGGCGTGACCGAGACGGCATTGGCGTCCCTGACGGTGGATAGCGGGGCAGGCGACGCCTGATCCCGCAACCGGTTGGCGCTCCCGCCTGCTAAGCTGACGCGGAAGCGACCAGCCTCAACATTTGCACTTGGCGGGTGGCTTGGGCGGCGGGGCTGTCGTCGCAAATTCCGCGCGGGTCAGGCGAGCGTCCTTGTTCGCGTCGGCGCCGTCGAACTTCTCGACCGTGCGCACCGCCCACTCCTCGAACGACAGCAGGTTGTTGCCGTCCACGTCCAGCTTGCGGAACTCCTTGACCCGGCTGCCCAGCATCTCGTTGCGTCCGATGATGCCGTCCCGGTCGCGATCATAGCGGTCGAAACGCTTCTCCTCCCGCGTCCGCGCCGTGGCGGCTGGCGGCGCAGGCGGGGCCGCGCCCATCGCATTGTCGTCCCCCTCCGGCAGTTCCTCGCCCAACATCGCGGGCGGCTCCGCCCGTGCGGTCACGGCGACCGGCTCACGCGAGGCCTGCCCCGTCCACCAGAACAGGCCCGCCGCCGCCAGCGCCAGTGCCGAGATTGATCCTGCCACGAAACGTCCCATGGCGACGGACCTTATGCAGACCGCAGCCGCCTGCCAAGCCGTCAGCCGAAGATGGCGCGGCGCAGCAGGCGAATATATTGGCGCGGCGTGAAGCGCAGGTCGCTCAACGTCCGCTCCCGCACATCGTCCATCGCCATCGCGACGGCCAGCGACAGTGGGCGGGGCACGATGCGCGGGCGGGGCTTCTCCTCCCCCGCCAGGATCGCGGCGGCAAAGGCCCCCTCGCCCCGTTGCCGGTCGGGATCGCGCCGGGCGACATCCCACAAGGCCCAGACCGCACCCCCCTGCCCCAGCACCCCGGCATCACCGCCGCGTGCGATCAGGGGAAACAAAGCGCCTCGTCCCCGCCCGAACTCCGCCCATTCCGCCTCGCCCATCGGTTCGGGGTCCAGCAACATGCGCCACGCCGCCGCCATGGCATGGACATGGCCCCTGTCACCCTCGCCCGGTCCGGCCGCGTGCCAGCGTTCCAGCATCGGTTCGCCCCGCCCCTTGGACCCGTCGGACGTCAGCGCCTCCTCCCACCAGGCCAGCCGGATGGCGGCCACCGCGCCCTCCCGCGCGGTCAGCACGATCCGCGCCATGCGGTCGTCGATGTGCCAGCACAGCGCATGCCACGCCCGGTCCGCGCCCCGTGCATGGGCGATCAGCAGGGGCAGCGGCTGGGGCAATTCGGGCTGGTCCGGCGCGGGCGGGACGGACGATGTGTGTTCAGACATGGGACAGGCTTCCAACGGGTGGCGCGCCGTTAACGATCCGCCTTGGGCGTTTATTAACCGCGATGGGGGTAAGAGGCGCTCTGGCGGCAGGCATCATCGACCTGCCAACCCGATACACTGGGCATCAGGCGGCATGAACAACGCATCGAACGGCACGGACGGCCAAAACGGATTTCTGGCCCGCCTGCTTCGGGATTCGCGCGGCAACACGCTGGCGCTGATCGCGGCGCTGATGATTCCGCTCGTCGGCCTGCTGGGTGGTGGCATAGACATGAGTCGCCTGTACCTCACCAAGACGCGGCTGCAACATGCTTGCGACGCAGGCGCGCTCGCGGGGCGCAAGGCGATGGGCACCAACGCCTGGACGACCAGCGGTACGGACAACAGCGACGGCGTCGCCAAAGCCATGTTCGACGGGAATTTCAAGGCTGGCGACTATGGCACCGGCACCAGCACGCGCAGCTTTGCCGAATCCGATGGCTCCGTTACCGGCACCGCGACCTCCATCGTGCCGATGACGATCATGCAGATTTTCGGCATCACCAACCGTTCGCTGACCGTCACCTGCACCGCAAAGCTGGCCATCCCCAATACCGATGTCATGTTCGTCCTCGACGTCACCGGGTCGATGAACTGCGTCGCGGGCGACGCCTATTGCACCAACAATGGCAACGTCCCCGCCCTCAACGGCAAGATCGTGGGCATCAAGCGCGCGGTGAAATGCTTTTACGAGGCGCTGGTCAAGGTCAACACCGCCGAGGTGTGCGGAGCCTCCGATCCGGTTGCGACCACCTACAACCAGACCGCACAAATCCGCATCGGCTTCGTCCCCTATTCGGTCAACGTGAACGTCGGCAAGCTGCTGCCCAATACGGCGCTGGCGGATAGCTGGAACTATCAGACGCGCGTCGCCAATTATTATGTGACCAATGGCCCTGCCTGGGAAGTCTATGGCGACTCGATAGACCAGTCCGAATGTTTGAAATATATGAAGAACGAGAGCTTCTCCGGCTTCTGGCCTTCATCGACTTCGCTCGGCGGCGGTTCCTACGATCAGGTTGCGGTTACGTTTCCCCACGATGGCGTAGCGACATCGGGCGGTTCCGACGGCGAATGGAGCTGGAGCGGCGCCCCCGACACCAGCGGCACCAACCGCAGTTGCCGCCGCAAGCGGACGGAAACCGTCACCGCCAAAACCTATCGCCTGTTCAAGAACTGGACCTACAAACAGTCTTTGCTGGATGTCAGCGGCCTCAAGGCTGGCGGATCGACCTGGAACAACAGCGTCTCCCTGCCCATCGGTTCCAGCGGCGCCAACACCAGCGTCGCCTGGGGCGGGTGCGTCGAGGAACGCAATACGGTCAAGAACAGCGACCGGACGCCTGCGGGCGAATGGGATCCGATCCCCACCGACGCCTTCGACATGGACATCGACAAGCCCGCGAGCAGCAGCGTGGCGGGAACCCAATGGGGGCCGCTTCTGCCCAATGCGGTGTATGAACGCTACAACAGCGGCGGTGACACGATTGACGACGTGACCACCACGGACAACCTGACCCGCCCCACCGCCTATTGCACCACAGAGGCCAAGAAACTCCAGGCATGGGACACAGCGGCGCCGTTCGAAACCTACGTCAATTCGCTGGTCGCCATCGGCAACACCTATCATGACATCGGCCTGATCTGGGGCGCGCGCTTCCTGTCGCGCACCGGCATGTTCGCGACGGCCAATGACAACAAGCCGCGCATCGACCGCCACCTGATCTTCATGACCGACGGCGACACCATGTCCTACACCGACGATTACTCCGCCTATGGCGTCCACTGGTGGGATCGTCGCCAGACGACCTATGCGCCCGTCAACAACAATGGCTATGACAGCGACATCGCCAACATCATGAACGCCAAGCTGGAGGGTCTGTGCACCGCGATCAAGGCGAAGCAGATCACGCTGTGGGTTATCTCCTATGGCGGCGGCATCAATGCGGATACGGAAGCGCGGCTCACCGCCTGCGCGACCACGGGCAAATATTACAGCGCCACCAACACCACCACGCTGATCTCCCGTTTTCAGCAGATCGCGGCGGACATCGCCGAACTGCGGTTGACCAACTGATGGCCGCGCATCATCCGAACAAAGGTCGCAATCGGGGCCAAAGCCGAGGCCGCCGCCGCCTCCTCCCCGACCAGCAGGGCGCGACCATGGTGGAGTTCGCGCTGATTCTGCCCGTGCTGTGCACTCTACTGCTCGGCGCGCTCGACTTTGCACACAGCCTCTACATGCAGTCCGTCCTTCAGGGCAGCCTGCAAAAGGCAGCGCGGGACAGTTCACTCGAAACCGGCACCGAGGCCGCGAAGCAAACCGAACTGGATACAAAGGTGCGCGATCAGATCCAGGCCTTGTACAAGGACGCCACCGTCAGCTTCAGCCGTCGCTTCTACCGCAGTTTCAGCAAGGCCGCCGCCGCGCAGGCCGAAACCTTTGTGGACTCGCCGGTCGGCAATATCTGGCGCGACGGCCTGTGCAACAATGGCGAAGCCTTTGTCGACGCCAACAATAATGGCGTGTGGGACAAGGATGGCGGCGACGCGGGTCAGGGCCGCGCGCGCGACGTGGTGGTCTATACCGTCACCGTCACCTATCCGCGCCTGCTCCCCGTCGACAAGTTCGTCGGCGGCAGCGGCACCAATAATTTCCTTGCGACCACCGTCCTGACCAACCAGCCCTATGGCGATCAGGGCACTTATGGCACCGCCACCGCCGGAGTCTGTCCCGCATCATGATGACCCGGACCGCCGCCCTGCTGCGCACCCTTCGCGCCGACGCATCGGGCCTCGCCTTCGTCGAGTTCGCCCTCGCCCTGCCGCTCGTGCTGGGTACGGTAACGGCGGGCATCGAACTGACCTATTACACGATCGCCAAGATGCGGATGAGCCAGATCGCGTTGCATATCGCGGACAATGGCGCGCGCATCGGCACCCAGAATCCGCTGACCTCGCCGCAGATCACCGAGGCCAATATCAACGATCTGTTGACCGGCGCGGGGCTTCAGGCGGGCAGGCTGGATCTGTACACACGCGGCCGCGTGATTATCTCCAGCCTGGAGCCGGACCCCAGCTACTCTGGCAAATATCGCATCCACTGGCAGCGGTGCAAAGGCACCAAGAACTGGACCTCCAGCTATGGGGTGCAGGGCGATGGGAACAAGACGAACATGGGACCGGCCGGTCGCCAGGTGACAGCACCATCGGATGGCGGTGTCATCTATGTCGAGCTAAACTACGACTATAAACCGATTTTCTTCGCCAGCGTAGCCCCCAGCACCGTAATCCGGGAGGTCGCCGCCATGACCATCCGCGACAAGCGCGACTATAATGGCAACAGCAACACCGGCGTCTATTCCGTGGTGGGCGTGACCGCCTCCACCTGCAACCTGTTCACGGCGACCTGACGCCCTGCCTCAGCGGGAAGGCAGGCACAGGCAGCAAGCCCCGGCGGCACCCCCCAACACCCCATGCGGGCATCGACACGCGTGCGCTATGCGCTGCATGTCGGACGCCACCGCCATCAGGTTCAGCCGCCACCGCCGGGGTCCAGTCTTAACACCGGACCCCGCCCGCGCCTTTACCGGTAACAGACCTTCTTGACCGCCGCGACCACCCGGCCCGCGTCGATCAACGCCGCCTTCTCCAGATTGGCGGCATAGGGCAGCGGCACATCCTCGTTGGTCACGCGCAGCACCGGCGCGTCGAGGTCGTCAAAGCCCTTCTCCATCACGACCGCCGCCAGTTCGCTGGCGATGGAGCAGGTCGGCCAGCCTTCCTCGACCACCACCATGCGGTTGGTCTTGGCCAGGCTCGCCAGCACCGTCACCGTGTCGAGCGGACGCAGCGTGCGCAGGTCGATCACCTCCGCGTCAATGCCTTCCTTCGCCAGCGTCTCCGCCGCTTCGAGCGCGAGGCCGACGCCGATCGAGTAGCTGACCACCGTCACATCCTTGCCCGGACGCACGATCCGCGCCTTGCCGATGGGCAGCACATAATCGTCCACCGCAGGCACGTCGAAGCTGCGGCCATAGACCAGCTCATTCTCCAGGAAGACCACCGGGTCTTCGCACCGGATCGCCGCCTTCAGCAGGCCTTTGGCATCCGCCGCATCATAGGGCGCAATCACGATCAGGCCGGGAACACTGGCATACCAGGGCGCATAATTCTGGCTATGCTGCGCGCCCACGCGGCTGGCCGCGCCATTGGGGCCACGGAACACGACCGGGCACCGCATCTGGCCACCCGACATATAATTGGTCTTGGCTGCCGAATTGATGATGTGGTCGATCGCCTGCATCGCAAAGTTGAAGGTCATGAACTCGACGATCGGTTTCAGGCCGCCCATCGCCGCGCCCGTGCCCACACCGGCAAAGCCATATTCGGTGATCGGCGTATCGATGACGCGCTTGTCGCCAAACTCCTCCAGCAGGCCCTGCGTGACCTTGTACGCGCCCTGATATTGCGCGACTTCCTCGCCCATCACGAACACGCGCGGGTCGCGGCGCATTTCCTCCGCCATCGCATCGCGCAACGCCTCGCGCACGGTCGTCTTGACCGTTTCGGTCCCGGCGGGAACGGATATGTCGGCGGGGGGAGCGGGCGCGTCCTGCACCAGCTTGTCCGTGCCGCTCTCCGCCTTCTTCGGCGCGGCTTCGGCGGGCTTTTCCTCCGCCTTCGCTTCGGGAGCGGGCTTCTCCTCGGCCGTATTATCGGCGGCGGGCGCAGGCGCGGCATCCGCTTCCTCACCCTCGGCGATCAGCGTGGCGATGACCGTGCCGACCTTCACATTCTCGGCTCCCTCGGCGACGAGGATCTTGCCGATCACGCCTTCATCGACCGCCTCGAACTCCATCGTCGCCTTGTCGGTCTCGATCTCCGCCATGATGTCGCCGGAGGAGACGCTGTCCCCCTCCTTGACCAGCCATTTGGAGAGCGTGCCCTCCTCCATCGTGGGGGACAGGGCGGGCATCTTGATCTCGATCGCCATCAGTAACGCTCCACCAATACGTCGGTGTAGAGTTCGGGCGCATCCGGCTCCGGCGAATTTTCGGCAAAGTCTGCGGCGTCGTTCACGATCTTGCGGATCTTCTGGTCAATCGCCTTCAAATCCGCCTCTGTCACGCCTGCTCCCTCCAAAATCTTCTTCACATGGTCGATGGGGTCGGACTTCTCGCGCACCGACTGCACTTCCTCGCGCGACCGATATTTGGCCGGGTCGGACATGGAGTGGCCGCGATAGCGATAGGTCTTCATCTCCAGGATGATCGGGCCATTGCCACCCTGCACCCATTTCAGCGCCTCTTCCGTCGCGCCGCGCACGGCCAGCACGTCCATGCCATCGACCTGGATGCCGGGGATGCGGAAGCTCTCACCACGCCGATAAAGCTGGTCTTCGGCGGAGGAGCGATTGACGCTGGTGCCCATCGCATATTGGTTGTTCTCGATCACGAAGATGATCGGCAGCTTCCACAGCTCGGCCATGTTGAAGCTTTCATAGACCTGACCCTGGTTCGACGCGCCATCGCCGAAATAGGCGACGCACACGCCGCCATCGTCATTATATTTATGGCTGAACGCCAGGCCCGTGCCCAGCGACACCTGCGCGCCCACGATGCCATGGCCGCCATAGAATTTGTGGCTGACGCTGAACATGTGCATGGAGCCGCCCTTGCCCCGGCTGATGCCCGCCGCGCGACCGGTCAGCTCCGCCATGATGACATTGGGGTCGATGCCATAGGCCAGCATATGACCATGGTCGCGGTATCCGGTGATGACGCTGTCCTTGCCCGGCACCAGCGCGGACTGGATGCCGACCGCGACCGCTTCCTGCCCGATATAGAGGTGGCAGAAACCACCGATCAGGCCCAGCCCGTACAACTGGCCCGCCTTCTCCTCGAAGCGGCGGATCAGCAGCATCTGCCGATAGAATTCGAGCAGTTCGTCCTTGCTCGCGTCATAATCCGTCGGTTCGCCCGGTGTCGGCTGGTTGTGGTGCCCCGCCGGGGGGGAATCGGGCGTTTTCGCCGCACGCGCACGGGACGGAGTTTTGGCCAACGAACTATCCTCACGTTCTTTATCTGAGGACGCGATATAGGCAATTCACAGGGGCGGGCGCAATTGGAACTATCCACAGGCCGGCGGATGCGACCGACGGCTCAGCCGAAAGGCGCGCCACCCGGCGCACGGAACAACGGGACCATATGGGCTGAACCGGCAGGATGACGCGACCCGCCGCCCTTCGGCGACCCGCTCATTTGAGGGGAACGACAACCTCGTCGGGGTGCACGACGTTCAGCTTGCGGCGCAGCAGTTCGTCCACCATGTCCGGGTCCGCATGGCGCGGATCGACCAGATCGACCCGGTTGGCCAGTTCGGCGCGCTTCGCCTCCACCACCCGCAATTCGGCCCGGCGGTCCTTGAGCTGGCGCGTGTAATTGCCCCACGCCAGCAGCCCGCTCGGCCCGATTATCGCATAGCCGATAAACAGGATCAGAAGAGCCGTCGCGAGCGCAGGAGCCAGTGCCGACCCCAGAAGGAAACGTAATTTTGCGAGCTGTGCCATCGACTCTATTGGAATCATGAAGTTGAGCGCGGCGCAAGGCCTTTTTGGTTAATGCGCGACGAGATGCATCCCGCCGCGCACCAACAGAGTCAGGACCGCCGGTCGATCAGCGGAAGATACCGCGACCCGCATAGCGGGCGGCCGAACCCAGCTCCTCCTCGATACGGATGAGCTGGTTATACTTGGCGAGCCGGTCGGAGCGCGCGAGGCTGCCCGTCTTGATCTGGCCGCAGTTGGTGGCGACGGCCAGATCCGCGATGGTGCTGTCCTCCGTCTCACCCGAACGGTGCGACATGACGGCGGTGTAGCGGTTGCGATGCGCGATCTCGACCGCCTCCAGCGTCTCCGACAGCGTGCCGATCTGGTTGACCTTGACCAGCAGCGAGTTGGCGAGGCCCTGCTCGATGCCCATGGACAGACGCTTGGGGTTGGTCACGAACAGGTCGTCACCGACCAGTTGCACCTTGTCGCCGATCAGGTCGGTCAGGATCTTCCAGCCTTCGAAATCATCCTCGCTCATGCCGTCCTCGATCGACTTGATCGGATATTTGGCAACGAGGTCGGCGAGATATTCGGCCATTTCCTTCGGGGTCAGGCTCTTGCCCTCGCCCACCATCTCATATTTGCCGTTTTTGAAGAATTCGGTCGAGGCGCAGTCGAGGGCCAGCACCACGTCCTCGCCCGCCTTGTACCCGGCCTTCTCGATGGACTCGATGATGAAGTCGAGCGCGTCGGTGGTGGACGACAGGTTCGGCGCAAAGCCGCCCTCGTCACCGACGGACGTCGCCAGACCCTTGTCATGCAGACCCTTCTTGAGCGTGTGGAAGATTTCCGAACCGATCTGCACGGCATGGGCGATGCTGGTCGCGCCCACCGGCATGATCATGAATTCCTGAAAATCGATCGGATTGTCGGCATGCTCGCCGCCATTGATGATGTTCATCATCGGCACGGGCAGGACATGCGCCTGCACGCCGCCGACATAGCGGTACAGCGGCAGGCCGCGCGAATTGGCGGCGGCCTTGGCGATGGCGAGGCTGACTCCGAGGATGGCGTTCGCGCCCAGGCGCGACTTGTTTTCCGTGCCGTCCAGCGCGATCAGCGCGGCGTCGATGTCCTGCTGGTCCTCGGCGTCCAGGCCGATGATCTCGTCGGCGATCTCGCCATTGACGGCGGCGACGGCCTTCAGCACGCCCTTGCCCAGGAACACGCCCTTGTCACCATCGCGGATCTCGACCGCTTCATAGGCGCCGGTGGACGCGCCCGACGGGACCGCCGCACGACCGAAACCGCCATCTTCCAGCACGACGTCGACTTCGACGGTGGGGTTGCCACGGCTGTCGATGATCTGGCGGGCGTGGACAGAAATAATCTCGGTCATCGGCTATCCTTTTCGCACTTGCGATGCTGGGTTGCGAGCCGCTTAGCCAGCGCAGCCGGGGAGATCAACGAAAAGCGGGGGGAACTGTTGAATCGCTCGTGCATTTCTATATCGTTGCAGCACCGTAGCGGGCTTCAAAAAGCGTGCATTCGGGCGATCAATCAGGGAATTTCCGTCATGTCCAACGAAACTGGTGATCTCACCGTACCTCTCGAAACCGCCGATCTCGAAGGCCTGAAGTCACCTTCCGTGAAGCAGGGCGCCAAGGATACGGTCTCTTCGCTCAAGGCCGCCGCCGGCGCCGCAAAGGAAACCGCCGCCGCCGCCGCATCCCATGCGAAGGAAACCGGCGAAGCCTGGCGGGAGCAGGCGGGCGTCGCCGCCGGACAGGCCGTGGAAAGCGCCCGCGCCGCCGCCACCTCCGTCAAGGATCGCACCGGCACCGCGCTGCACAGCCTCTCCAAGCTGATCGCCGACACCGCCGAAACGGTCGATGGCAAGCTTGGCCCGCAATATGGCGATTACGCGCGTCAGGCGGCGGAGAGCGTTGCGGGCGCGGCCCAGTCGCTCGATGAGAAGGACATCGACCAGCTCGTCAGCGACGCACGCGACTTCGTGCGGAAAAGCCCGGCTGTCGCCATTGGCGCGGCTGCACTGGTGGGCTTCGTGCTGATGCGCCTTGCGCGCGGGGGTTCGAAGGAGAGCTGATCTGCGTTCGGCAAGCATCCGGCCGCCGGAGGGCGACCCATTTGGCAGACGATGATTTGGACCGGGGCGACCGATCGACCATGGGTGAGGTGGAACAGGAAAGGGTGCGGGACGACGGCCCGTCGCTGGGCGAGACCGTCCAGCGGCTGAGCCATGCCGCGCGCGAAAGCGTGGACGCCGAACTGTCCCTCGTCCGCCTGCGCGCCGCGTTGCTGGGCACGGCCACCAAATGGATCGCCGTGCTGGCGGTGATCGCTGTCATCACGGCCTTTGCCATGATCGTTACCCTGATGATCGGTGCGCTGCTGGCGCTATCGCAGCTCTGGGGTCTGGGCTGGGCCTTACTCGCGGTGACGGGCGTCGCCCTGCTCGCTATCCTGCTGTGCGGGCTGGGTATCCGGGCGCAGGTCGCCCGCGTGAAGGGGATCGTGCGATGAGCGATGTTCCCACGCTGGATGCGGCACGGCTGCGCGCCACGACCGCCCGGACCGAATTGCACGCCGCGCTCGACGACGCCCTCGGCTGGCTCTCGCCGGACCGGCTGAAGGCGGAGGCCGCGCTGGCCGCCAACCAGCAGATTGGCGAGGCCAAGAAGGCTCTGCGACGGTCCGCGACCCGGCACCCGCTGGCGACATGGTCCGCCGTGGCCGGACTTGCCGCGCTTCTGGCCTGGCTGTTGCGCCGTCCCGCCATCACCCTGACGCGCGCGACCATCGACGCGGCCCGCGCGCTGCGAAACCGCTTCGTACGAAGGAAACAGACATGACCGACACCTCCATCGAAAAAGTCCTCGCCGCCGATGCCGAAGCCGCGGAGGAAAGCGGCACGGCGCGGATCGGCGCGTTCGTCAGCGAGCATCCCTTTGCCGCGGCGGGCGCGGCCATCGCGGTCGGCGCGGTCATCGGTCTCGCCCTGCCCCGCTGGCGCGTAGGCGCGGCCGCCGGGTCCGCCCTTGTCCGCACGGCGAAACAGGCTGCTAAAGCGGTTGCCGCGGCCGAGACCGCTCGTACCGTCCTGTCCGGTCTGACGGCCGCGACCGTCAGCGTCAAGGCGGGGGCACACCGCCTCGCGGATCATGTCCCCGACGCCGAAACGGTCAAGGCCGGCGCCAAGCGCGCCCTTGAACGGGCCAGCGAAACGGCGCACAAGGCGGGGGAGAAGGTGGCGAACACGGTCAGCCGCACGGTCAAGGCGGGAGAGGACTGACGACACCCGCATGATGGCGGGTCAAGAGCAGATGGGGATCACAAGTGAGCAAATTGCATCTCGTCATGGGTGGCCGGGTCAAAGACCCTCGGACACTGGAGTTCGAGGATCTGAAGACCATCGAATATGTCGGCGTCTTCCCGGACTTCAACTCCGCTGAAAAGGCATGGCGCGGCGCGGCGCAACGCACCGTCGACGACGCCCAGATGAAATATGTCATCGTCCATCTGCATCGCCTGCTCGACCCGGATGCGGAACCGACGGCATCGCAGGCATAACCCGCGCATACGATGATGGGCTGGTGATTGCAGGATACAGATCAGCGCAGCCGGCTCATCGTCCCGGCTGCGTTTTTTTGCGTTTGGCACCGAGTGACGATCGCTGGATAGCTAGCGGACAGAAGGCCGTCCGTGCCTCGACTGCCAGTGCCTTGGCGGATACCGCATCCATGCGCCCGCCCGCCTGAGTCTCTCGCCGCGAAGCGCAGATGAGGCCTTCCCTTGTATAGGGGGATCGGCAATCCCTGCCTTATAGGGTGACAGACCTGTTCCTCACCACCATCGCAATGGTTGAACTGAGTGGAGCACCACCCCCTATCCCGCGTCGCGCAGCATCCGCCCCAGCGTCCGCGCGATCCGCACATAATCCTCGACCGACACCGTCTCCGCGCGCCGCTCCCCGTCGATGCCACATTCGGCCAGCGCGTCGAGCGCCCCCGGCACACCGCGCAGGCTCTGGCGCAGCATCTTGCGCCGCTGCCCGAACGCCGCCGCCGTGATCCGCGACAGCAGGGGCGCATCCACACCCTCCGGTGCAGCCTGCGGCACGATATGCACCACGGCGGACATCACCTTGGGCGGCGGGGTGAACGCCGATCGATGCACCTTCATCGCCAGCCGCGCGGAGGATCGCCACTGGGCCAGCACCGACAGGCGGCCATAGGCGCCCGATCCCGGTCCCGCCACGATCCGCTCCGCCACTTCCTGCTGGAACATCAGCGTCGCCGATCGCCACCAAGGCGTCCAGCGATCCGCCTCCAGCCATCCGATCAACAGGGCCGTGCCGACATTATAGGGCAGGTTGGCAACGATATGCGCGCCCTCCCCCGCTTCCGCCTGCGCGTCGACCGCCATGGCGTCCCCGTCGATCACGCGCAGCTTGCCCGGAAAGGCGTCGGCCAGTTCGGCCAGCGCGGGCAGGCAGCGTTCGTCCCGCTCCACCGCCACGACATCCGCCCCGGCGTGGAGAAGCGCGCGGGTCAGGCCGCCCGGCCCCGGTCCCACCTCGAAAACGCGCTCACCCGCCAGCGTGCCCGGCACGGCGGCGATGCGCGCCAGCAACTGTCCGTCGAGCAGGAAATTCTGGCCCAGCGCCTTGCTGGCGCGCAGGCCATGGGCGGCGATCACCTCGCGCAGCGGCGGTAATGTCATGCTGTCAAACTCCCGCGCTGGTCGCCCGGCGGCGCAGATCGGCCTCCCGCGCCATGCGGATCGCGGCGATCATCGCGCGCGGATCGGCCTTGTCCTGCCCGGCGATGTCGAACGCGGTGCCATGGTCGGGCGACGTGCGGACGATGGGCAGGCCCAGCGTGATATTGACACCCTCGTCGAAATCCAGCGCCTTCAGCGGCACCAGCGCCTGATCATGATACATGCACAGCGCCGCGTCATAGCGGGTGCGCGCGCGCGGCGTGAACAGCGCATCGGCGGGATGGGGTCCGGTCACGTCCAGCCCATCCTCAATCAGCGCGGCGATGGCGGGAGCGATGATCCGCTCCTCCTCATCGCCCATATGGCCATTTTCCCCGGCATGTGGGTTCAGCGCCGCGACCGCCAGCCGGGGCCGCGCAATACCGAAATTGCGGTGCAGCCCGCGCGCCGTCACCAGCGCCCGGCTGCGGATCAGGTCGGTGGTCAGCGCCTGCGGCACGTCGCGCAGCGCGATATGGATGGTGATCGGCACCACGCGCAGCGACGGCCCGGCCAGCATCATCACCACATTGCTGCGCGCCACGCCGCAGCGTTCGGCGACAAATTCGGTCTGGCCCGGAAAGGTGAAGCCCACCTCCGCCAGCCGCGCCTTGGACACTGGCCCGGTGACGAGGCCGGACGCCCCCTCCGCCTTGACCAGCCCGGTCGCGATCTCCAGCGAGTGAAAGGCGCAGCGCGCGCCGTCCAGCGTCGGCTGGGCCGGTGCGGCGGTGTCGCCTTCCTCCACATGGAAGCAGGGCAGCGCCCGGTCGAAGACCTTGATGCAGTCCGCCGGGTCGAGGATACGCTCGACCGGCACGTCCGACACCTGCGTGATCGACCGCATGTCGCCCACCGCGAAGAAGGGGAGCAGCCCCGCCGTCTCGCGCTGCTGCCATGCCTTGGCGATGATTTCCGGCCCGATACCGCTGGGATCGCCCAATGTCACCGCGAGCGGTGGGAGTGTCCCCGTCTCTGCCGAAGCCTGCCCCATCAATCAGTTATATTCGATGATCGCGTCGCGGCGAAGATCGCGCAGGTAGATGCGGGCGCGCTTGTTCACCCGCTCCTCCTCAATCTGGCCCTGCACCTGGTCGAAGGTCGGCATCGCGCCCTCGACCGGATCGTCGCGGCCGCACACCACCAGCACGCGCACGCCGTCGGACACCGCGCCGAACGGTGGCGTCGCCTGACCGACCTGAAGGCCCGCCATGATCTGCTGGAGCTGCGGCGGCAGGTCGCGGATCTTCACCCCGTCATTGTCCACCACTTCGGCGCCCAGCTTCTGCGCGACGGCGTTGGCCGTGCCGCAACCCTGGATCGCCTTGACCTGCGACGCGAACCTGTCCGCCGTCGCCTTGGCCTGCGCGGCGGATGTGCCGGGCGTAAAATTGATGCCGATCTGCTTGAGGCTCAATGTCGCATCGCGCGGATCGGCGGCCAGCACGCGCCGCTTGTCGATGAGATAGACGATGGAAAAGCCGCCGGGCAGCGCCACCGGCCCGCCGATCTGGCCGGGCTGCATCTGCTGCACCGTCGCGGTCAGCTCGTCCGGCAACTGCGCGGGGCGCACCCAGCCCAGGTCGCCGCCGACCGCCGCCGTGGACGCTTCAGAATATTGGCGGGCATAGGCCTGGAACGATCCGCCCTGCTTGATCTGCTCGATGATCTTTTCGGCGTTATCGTGAATCCGCTGCCCATTTTCGGGCGTGGAGGACAGGTAGATTTCGCCGACGCGAAACTCCTCGCTGCCCTTCGCCTGCTTCATCCGGTCGATCAGGCCGTTGACCTCGTCCTGCGACACATTGACGAACGGCTGCACCTTGCGCCGCAACAGGCGCTGCCAGGCCAGTTCGCCCTCGATTTGCCGCTTGATCGACGCGGCGGAGGAGCCGTTGCTCTTCAGATAGCCGACGAAGCCTTCCGGCGTGGATTTGAAATTGCCCGCGACCCGCGCAAAGCTCTGTTCGATCTCGCCCTGCGAGATGGTGATGTCATTCGCCGCCGCTTCCTGGATCTGGAGCGTCTCGTCGATGATGTTACGCAGGACCTGGAGGCGCAGCCGGTCACGCTCCTCGTCGGTCACCTTGCCGCCGTTGGCCAGCACGACGAGCGCCAGTCGCTGGTCGACGTCCGTGCCGGTGATGACCGTGCCGTTGATGATGGCCGTGGGCTTACGCACGGTGGGGTCGTTCTTGCCGAACAGCATCACGTCCTTGGGGATGTCCAGCTGGTTGCTGCCCACCTCGTCCGGCACCGACTGCGCCTGAACGGCCACGCCGTTCGACACCATCGCCGCCAGTGAAATCCCAAGAAGCGCCCGTCGCACCGCGCGTGACAAAACTGCCTTCAACTCTCTCTCCATGTCAGGAAAGCCAATTCCAAATATACAGCGACAAGCCTGCCGCCTCGCGGCTGAACGAAAGCTGAGCGCCCTCCCCAGGGAACAGCTCTCTTATATGCCTAGATTGCGAAACGCCAGCCGCACGAGAAACGAATTGCCACGTTGCGCGTCGCCAAAGCTCTGATACTCGCGCCGCCAGGTGAATTCGACGTTGATACAGTCATCCTCATAGGCGACGCCGACATGGTGGCGCAGCGGCGTATAGCCGTCCAGCGCGGTCTGCGCGTCGTCGTCCACCCCGGTCAGGTCGATGCTGGTCGATCCAAACACGGACCAGTAGCGCGCGATGGCCAGCCGCCCGCCCAGACGGACCTCCTCGACATCGCGCAGATCCTCGATCCCCGTCGTCACATTGCGGTTGAGCCGCAGATAGCTGATCCGCGCATAGTTGGTGCGCGATCCGATGGTCGCGTCCACCTCGTTCCGGCGCACCGCCAGATTGTCCTTGTCGAGGCGGAACCGGTGGGTCAGCGTCAGGAAATCGCGATAGCGAATATCCGTGCGCCCCACAAAGTCGGAGAAACGTTCCGACAGCCCGGTGCCGTTGGGCAGGATGCTGGCGCGGTTGTTCAGGCGATAGCTTTGCCCGACCGTCGCCTCGATGGAGAAATAGGGCCGGTCATAGCGATAATCGACGCCATAGGTGATGCGGCTGCTGTCCTCGAACCGGTCATAGCCGGGGAAGCGGTTCAGCGCGAACAGGTTGCTGTCGTCCAGATCGACGGCGCGGGCATCCTCGTTCGGCACGTCGAGGTTGGACAGGGCCGGTGCGGCGACGAGCTGGACACGGGGCACGATATGCTGCGTGCCGCCCATCATCTGCCCGACGAAGGGCCAGCGCACATCGGCGGCCAGCGCCGCGATGCCGCGCGTCTGCCATCCGGGCGTGCCGCGATAGATGACCGTGTTGGTCAGGCTGTTGTCGCTGCTGTGATACACGTCGCCGCGCGCATAGCCAGTCAGCGCGACCTCCTGCCCCCAGCCGGTCAGCCGCCGCAGCGACCATTGCGCACCGACGAAGGCGCGCTGCGTGTCCTGCCCGGCCGTGCGGGTGATCGCCAGGCTGTTCGCCTGCAACTGGAGCGTGCCGCCCATCCACGGGTCGCGCAGGCGCAGGCGATAGTCGATGGCGGGCAGCGCGATGGGCACCTGCCCCTGCGGATCGCCGGGGCGCAGCGTCTGGAACGCCCAGCCGGCGATGGACAGATAGCTTTTGTCGCCGATCCGCTCCGCCGTGATGTGCGACCGCAGCCGGTCGTCATAATTGATGTTGTAGCGGTTCAGGAAGGTCCGGTCCGTCACCCGCCGCAGCGATCCCGAAATCGACCATTCGGGGCTGAGCTGGAACTTGCCGCTGGCGTCGATATAGCCGCGCACGTCCCGCTTGGACGTGGTCGCCCCCGTCGCCGGGTCGGACCGGCGGCCATGGGTCAGGTAGCCGGTGATCGCAAAGGCGCCCCGGTCCATGAACTGGCGATACTTGCCCTGAATCATGGGCAGCACCTTGGTATAGACATGCGGCGTGACGGTCAGGTCGCGATTTGGCGCCAGGCTGAAATAATAGGGGACGGCCAGTTCCAGGCCGTTCTGCACGATGCCGACCTCCGGCACCAGGAAACCGGAACCGGACCGGTTGCCGACCGGATGCGCCAGACCCGGCAGCGGCACCAGCGGCAGGCCGAACATCTCCAGCCGCGCACCGGTGTAGCGCACCATCTCCTTGTCGCTGTCATAGAGGACGCGCGCCGCCTTGATCTGCCAGCTCGGCTCCTTGGGGCAGCCCTTGTCGTCCACCACGCGGCACGGTGAATAGGCGGCCCGGTTCAGGATGAAGATGGCCCCGCGCCGCTCCCCCTGCTCCGCCGCGATCCGGTCGCCCTGCTGGGTGACGAGCAACAGGCCCTTGACGATGCCGTCCTTCAGGCTGTCGGTCACCTCTACTACATCGCCATAGGCAATGTCGCCATTGGGGTTGGTGATGGAGACGTCGCCCTTGGCCACGACCTTGCCCGACGCCCGGTCCCATGTGACCATGTCGGCGCGCAGCACATTGCCCTCGCGGGAGACGAGGACATTGCCCGTCGCCGTCACCACGTCCCGGTCATTGTCGTACAGCAGTTCGTCGGCGGTGAAGCCGAGGTCGTCGCCCACCGCCTTGGGCGCGTCCGCGCTGGCCGCGACGGCTTCCGCCTCATGCGGCTTACTGAGGTCTTGCGCCTGCGCGCCGGGGACACAACCGAGCGCGGCCAGCAAGGCCAGGCTGGCCGCTGGCGCTTTTCGCCCCAAATCACGACTGTTGACGAAATCCATGCGTGTTCGCGGTGGCCGTTTCAGGGAATAGGAAAGGCCGCCTATCGCATTGCTTGCGCCGGGCTGCAACGCCCATGCGTCCCGCTTGCGACGAATCCGTGCGCCGCTCGCCCGCCGCCCGGCCCGCAATTGCCCTCGCATCGGTACAAAAGGGCAATTGGCGATGGCATTGGCGGGCGCTCCCCACTATCTCCCGAACACGCCATAACTATTCGAAACTGAGGAACAGGCCGTATCATGCTCGTCACCCTGACCGCCACGCTCCCCGCCGACACCGATTGCCGGGTCTATCCCATCGCCAGGGATGCAGCGGTCGACCTCCCCCTCGAATCCGCCACCCTGATCGCGGAAGCGGCCAAGGCGTCGCGCTTCACCGGCGACACGGGCGGCTGGTTCGAACTGTTCGTCAGCGAGGGCGGGCGGACGCTGCGCGTCGTCCTGCTGGGCACGGGCGAGGGCAAGGTGGCGGATCTGGAGAAGGCGGGCGGCACCATCTCGGCACGCCTGCTGACCTCCGGGGTCAAGCATGTCGCCGTCATCGGCGGCGCCCTGTCCGCCGATGCGCTGGCCGCCCTCTCGCTGGGCGCACGTCTGCGCGCATGGCGATTCGACACCTATCGCACCAAGCAGACGGAGGCGCAGAAGCCCAGCGTGGAGACGCTCGCCATCGTCACCGCCGAATCCGCCGACGCGGCCCCCTTCGTCCATGCCGACGCCATCGTCTCCGGCGTCAGCTTCACGCGCGAACTGGTCGCGGAGCCGGGCAACATCCTCTACCCCGAAAGCTTCGTGGAACGCTGCAAGTCGCTCACCGACCTCGGCATCGAAGTCAGCATCCTGGACGAGAAGGACATGGCCGCCCTCGGCATGGGCGCGCTGCTCGGCGTCGGGCAGGGTTCGGTCCGCCCCTCGCGCATGTTGGCCCTGCGTTGGGACGGCAGCGCGGGCGCACAGCCGCAACCGCTGGCCTTCGTCGGAAAGGGCGTGACCTTCGACACCGGCGGCATCTCGCTGAAACCCGGCGCGGGCATGGAGGACATGAAGTGGGACATGGGCGGCGCGGGCGCCGTCGCGGGCGTCATGAAGGCGCTGGCCCTGCGTAAGGCAAAGGCGCATGTCGTCGGCGTCTGCGGCCTGGTCGAGAATATGCCCGACGGTAACGCCCAGCGCCCCGGCGACGTGGTGACGACCATGTCCGGCCAGACGGTCGAGGTCATCAACACCGATGCGGAGGGGCGCCTCGTCCTTGCCGACACCCTCTGGTGGACGCAAAAGACGTTCGGACCCAAGACCGTCATCGACCTCGCCACCCTGACCGGCGCGATCATCGCGGCGCTGGCGGACCAATATGGCGGCCTCTTCGCCAATGACGACACGCTGGCCGGTCAACTGACCGCCGCGGGCGAGGCGACCGGCGAGAAGCTGTGGCGTTTCCCGATGGGCGACGTCTATGACAAGATGATCGACAGCCCCATCGCTGACATGAAGAATATGGGCGCGCGCTACGCCGGGTCGATCACCGCCGCGCAATTCCTGAAACGCTATATTCTCGAAGGGGTCAGCTGGGCGCATCTCGACATTGCCGGCATGGTCTGGGCGGACAAGCCCGGCACCCTGCACGACAAGGGCGCGACCGGCTATGGCGTGCGCCTGCTCGACCGGGTGGTCGCGGACCTGCTCGAAACCGCCTGACGACGACGGTCACCCATGACAGAGGGCGCGCGCGTCGACTTCTACCAGCTCAGCCGCGATCCCGTGGAGCGCGTGCTGCCGCAGGTCGCCGCGCGCATCCTGGACGAGGGGGCACGGCTGCTCGTCGTGTCCTCCGACCGCGACCAGCTTGTCCGCATCTCCGCCCGGCTCTGGGACGCCGGGCCGGAGAGTTTCCTCGCCAACGACCATGCCGACGCACCCTTGCCGGAAGTACAGCCGATCCTGCTGTCCTCCACCTGCGCCGCCACCAATGGCGCAACCCGCATCGCCCTGACCGACGGCCTGTTCCGTGACGAGGCGCTGGCCTTCGCCCGCATCTTCTATTTCTTCGACGCCGACACCATCACCGCCGCCCGCGAAAGCTGGCGCACGCTGGCCAAGCGGGACGACATAGCGACCCACTTCTGGCGGCAGGAGGGCGGCCGCTGGCGGCAGGGGCCGTGAGGGGGGTGGGACGAGCATTTGTTGCCGTGCCATTTTCGACCAATTATGGTCGTCTAATTCTCACTTTCGCGATCCGGGAAGCGGTCATAAAGCTCGTACATGAGCAAAGCGCAATTTCTGTCTAGGACGGGCATTTGGCTCGTGTTTCTCATTGCTGGCCTTAGCTTGCCCTTTCTATATTTGCGCAATCCCCCGATCCCGTTCGGTATGGCTCAATTGCGTGTGGCGGGATGGGGCGCCGTCATTGGTATCGGCAGCAGCCTCGCAGTGATGCTGTTGTACTGGCCGATCTTGGGACAACGTAAATCGGGCGAAAGGATCGCCGGTATCTTAAGTGCTTTGTCACTCGGTATTTTTGGAGGTGCAAGTGGAGCCGCGTTGCTCAACGAAGGCCACGTCGTAAATGCCTTTGCCGTGGAATTGCCGATCGTAAAGATTAAACAGTTACGTTCCTCGCGAAGAGGTGACGCGGTCCAGATTGCGACACTCGCGCCGGTCCTCCCAACGTATCAAGTTAATATCCCTGCCTCTTTAATTCGCGGGAAAGAGGTTCGCGAAGGTGATTGCCTTACCGGAATCGTCCAACAGGGCCGATTAGGTGGCCTTTGGGCGCAGTCGTTTACGGCGCATCCCTGTTCGCAGAAAAGAGGTCTACCTGCTAGTCATGTCATGACGATCGACCAAGGGTTTGCCCTATGGCGATGGCATGCGCCGCGTAACGACAAGCGTACCGGACAGCAGCAAGTGACCGATTCTGCTATTCCGGTAGACTTCGCATGCCTGACCCGAGAAGGAAGTTGGCTTTATCGTTGCACGAATAGGGCAACGACGCCCCCCGTCCGTGACGGTGCGGCCAGGAACTAGTGGCTACTTTCTCTGCCTGTTCCACCGAAAGCCGCCAGTCTGAACTCCGCCCATCCCCGCCACCCCTCACAGGGGCAGCGGGCGCAGCGCACATCACACCAACCGGCTCTGCTTCAAAGCCGCCGCGATAAAGCTCGCGAACAAGGGGTGCGGGTCGAAGGGCTTGGACTTCAGTTCCGGGTGGAACTGCACCCCGATGAACCAGCTATGGTCGGGCCGCTCGACGATTTCCGGCAGGGTGCCGTCCGGCGACAGGCCGGAGAAGATCAGGCCGCCCTTTTCCAGCGCGTCGCGATATTTGACGTTGACCTCATAGCGATGGCGGTGCCGCTCGCTGATCGCTTCCTCGCCATAGATGCTGCCGACGACGCTGTTGCCGGTAAGCTTCGCCGGATAGGCGCCCAGCCGCATCGTGCCGCCCAGGTCGCCGCCCGCCTCGCGCGTCTGGAGGCCGTCCGCGGTCATCCATTCGGTGATGAGGCCCACGACCGGCTCGCTGGTGGTGCCGAATTCGGTGGTGGACGCCGCGGCGATCCCCGCCGTGTTGCGCGCACCCTCGATGCAGGCCATTTGCATCCCCAGACAGATGCCGAAGAAGGGCACGTCGCGTTCGCGGGCGAATCGCACGCTGGCGATTTTGCCCTCCGACCCGCGCACGCCGAAACCGCCGGGCACCAGGATGCCGTGCATCGGCTCCAGTTGCGCCGCGATCTCCGCCCCGTCATCGGACTCGAACAGTTCGGCGTCGAGCCATTTGACCCGCACCTTCACCCGATTGGCGAGGCCGCCGTGCATCAGCGCCTCGTGCAGCGATTTATAGGCGTCCGGCAGGCCGACATATTTGCCGACCACGCCGATCGTCACCTCGCCCTCCGGGTTCAGGTGACGGTCCATGATGTCGTCCCAGCGGGCGAGGCCGGGCGTCGGCGCGCCCTCGATCCCGAAGGCGCGCAGCACTTCCTCGTCCAGGCCCTCGGCATGATATTGTTGGGGCACGGCATAGATGCTGGCGGCGTCGAGCGCGGGGATCACCGCTTCTTTGCGCACGTTGCAGAACAGGGCGATCTTGGCCCGCTCGCTGTCGGGCAGGGGCTGCTCGCACCGGCACAGCAGGATATGGGGCTGGATGCCGAGCGAGGTGAGTTCCCGCACGCTATGCTGCGTCGGCTTGGTCTTCAGCTCGCCCGCCGCCGCGATATAGGGCACCAGCGTCACATGCACGAAGATGGAGCGTTTATCGCCCAGCTCGTTATGCAACTGGCGGATCGCCTCCATGAACGGCAGGCTCTCGATATCGCCGACCGTCCCGCCGATTTCGCACAGCACGAAATCGACATCGTCGGTTTCGGCCAGCGCGAACGCCTTGATCTCGTCGGTGACGTGCGGGATGACCTGCACCGTCGCGCCCAGATAGTCGCCCCGCCGTTCCCGCTGGATGATCGTCTGATAGACGCGCCCCTGCGTGACATTGTCGGACTTGCGGGTCGGCACGCCCGTGAATCGCTCATAATGGCCGAGGTCGAGGTCGGTCTCGCCCCCGTCATCGGTCACATAGACCTCTCCATGCTGATAGGGCGACATCGTGCCCGGATCGACATTGAGATAGGGATCGAATTTGCGGATCCGCACCCGATAGCCGCGCGCCTGAAGGAGCGCAGCGAGGCTGGCGGCCATGAGGCCTTTGCCAAGGGAGGAGACCACGCCGCCGGTGATGAAAATGAACCGCGCCATGGGAGTGGAGGCTTAAACCTTAAATGAGCGAAAGCGCAAGGCGGCATGACTGCCGCCCGTCGAAATATTTAACGATGGTAGCGGACGTCAGCGCGCGAGCGGCACCGCGCCATTGGCGCTTTCGCCCGCATTGCCCGCCGCGCTGGCCGCACCGCCCAACCCGTCGTCGCCTGCACCCTGCACCGGCGCGCCCTGGCTGAGCGGCGCCGTCTTGCCGACCAGCGACGTGTCGATGCTCGACCCCGCATGGCGAGTCGCCGCGATGAAGGCCAGCACGACGGAGAGGCCGACGAAGATCGTCGCCAGCACCGTCGTCGCGCGGGTCAGGAAATCGGCCGCGCCCCGCGCCGACATGAAGCCGGACGGGCTGCCGCCCATGCCCAGGCCGCCGCCTTCGGACCGCTGCATGAGAATCACGGTCACAAGGGCCGCCGCGACAATTGCCTGAACGACGAGAATGAAGGTGAAAAGCATGCAGAATATCCCTGGGGGCGAACCGTCGCGGTGCCCCTACCCACTTTGACCCGTAAAGGGAATAGCCTTGATCGCCCCGCCGTCAGCCGGGGCGATCCCGGTCCCCCGTCAGGCGCCCTCTCAGGCGTCTCTCAATGCGCCCCGATCAGGCGCTCCGGGCCGCCTTAATGATCGGCACGAACTTGCCCGCCGTCAGGCTGGCCCCGCCGACCAGTCCGCCATCCACGTCGGCCACCGCGAAAATCTCCGCCGCATTCTCGCCATTGACCGAACCGCCGTAGAGGATCCGCAGCTTGTCGGCATCCTCGCCGATCACGCCGCGCAGCGCGGCCCGCAGCGCGCGGTGCATCGCGTCGATCGCCTCCACCGTCGCCACCCGGCCCGTGCCGATGGCCCAGATCGGCTCATAGGCGATGGAGAGCCAGTCGGACGCGGCCTCCTGCGGCAGGGACTCGATCAACTGCGCGCTCACCACCTCTTCGGCGTTGCCCGCGTCGCGCACGGCCAGGCTCTCGCCCACGCACAGGATGACGGACAGGCCCGCCGCCTTCGCCCGGCTCGCCTTGGCGGCCACGGTGTCGCTCGTCTCATGCTGGTCGGTGCGCCGCTCGCTATGGCCGACGATCACGCCTTTCGCGCCCGCTTCCACCAGCATCGCGGCGGAGACGCAACCGGTGTGCGCGCCGCTCTCATTCTCATGCACATCCTGCCCGCCGATCAGAAAGTCCGGCGCGGCGGCCGCAGCCGGCGCGATCAGCGTCGCGGGCACGAACAGCGCCACATCGACCGCCGGGCTGGCCGCCGCTTCCGCCGCGATGGCGCTGATCTCGCCCAGGCTGGCCTTCAGGCCGTTCATCTTCCAATTGCCTGCAATCAGGGGGCGGCGCGTGGTCATGGGCCTGTCATCCTCAGCGTATAGGGGTTGATCCGTTGGCACGCCGATGGCGCGAAGCGACAGGCATGTCCAGCCCCTCAACCATCCGCCGCCCTCCTGTGCCGCCCCAGGCCACGCTATCCGCGCCTTTGACGTCAGCCGGACTTGAAGCCTGCGCCCGCTGGCCCTAAAGCGGCGACCCTATGGCCCAGGCGCGGGAGTTTTAAGGCAATGTTGGGTTTCTTCAGGCGGATGATCCGGTCCCGGTACGGGGCCTTGGTGGGCCTGCTCTTTCTCGGCGCCATCGCCTTTGCCTTCGTGGCGGGCGATCTCCAGAATTTCTCCGGCAATATCGGGCAGAGCACCGCGTCGGCCGCCACGGTCGGCGGCGCGAAACTCAGCACGACAGAGGTGGAGAGCCGCCTCCAGCGCGTCTTCGACAACAACCGCCGGGAAACGCCTGCCCTCACCATCGGCCAGTTCCTGAACGCGGGAGCCATCTCCGAAGTGCTCGGCCAGCT
The DNA here is from genome assembly GCF_021403115.1 of Sphingobium sufflavum. GTDB lineage: Bacteria > Pseudomonadota > Alphaproteobacteria > Sphingomonadales > Sphingomonadaceae > Sphingobium > Sphingobium sufflavum. Next base: position 22,101 of record NZ_JAJSSH010000010.1, on the reverse strand, counting down.
CGTCAACAATCTCGCCCTGGGTGAATTTGCGGACGATAATGGCATGCGGGTCAGCAAGAAGCTGGTCGATGCGGAAATCGCCGCCATCCCCGCCTTTCAGGATGCGACCGGCAAGTTCAGCCAGCGCCAGTTCACCGAACTGCTGGCGCGCGAGAAGCTGTCGGAAGCGGCCCTGCGCGAGGACATCACGCGTCAGATCGTGGAGCGGCTGCTGCTCAGCCCGTCGGGCGCGGGCGCCCGCACGCCACAGGGCATGACCCTGCCCTATGCCTCCATGCTGCTGGAAAAGCGCGCGGGAACGGTCGCCATCCTGCCCTCCGCCGCCTTTGTCACCGCCGCCAAGCCGGACGATGCGGCGGTCAAGCGTTTCTACGCCGCCAATGGCGATCTCTTCGCCCTGCCGGAGCAGCGCCGTATGCGCTATGCCGTGATCGACGCCACGCGCTTCGCGGGCAAGGTCACGCCGACCGAGGCGGAAATCGCCCAATATTTCAAGAGCAACGCCGCCCGCTATGGCGCCAGTGAGAAGCGCGTCGTGCGCCAGCTCATCCTGCCCAGCGAGAGCGCGGCAAAGGCTGTCGCCGCCAAGGTCGGCCCGGGCCTGACGCTGGAAAAGGCCGCGTCCGACGCTGGCCTCTCCACCACCGTGTCGGAGGCGCAGACGCAGCCCGCCTTTGCCGGGCAGACCAGCGTCGCCGCCGCGACGCAGGTATTCGGCGCGGCGCGCGGCGCGCTCGTCGGCCCGGTCAAGACCGGCCTCGGCTGGGCGCTGTTCAGCATCGCGGACATTCAGACCACCCCCGCGAAGACGCTCGATTCGGCGCGGCCCGAAATCGTCAAGGCGCTAACCGACGCCAAGACGAAGCAGGCGTTGGCCGACCTGTCGAACAGCATCGACGACCAGATCGGCGGTGGCTCCACCTTCGATCAGGTCGTCAAGGCGAACGGCCTGACCGCGGTGGAAACCGCCACGCTGACCGCGCAGGGGCGTGACATCAGCGCGCCGGAAAAGCCCGCCGATCCGGCCATCGCGCCGATCATCACCGCCGGTTTCTCCATGGAACAGGATGATGATCCGCAGGTGGTGCCGCTGGTGCCGGACCAGCGCATCGCGCTCGTCGCGGTCAGCCAGGTCGTGTCCGCCGGTCCCCCGCCGCTCGCCAGGATCCGCCCCGACGTGGAACGCGCCGTCGTCCTCGCGCAGGGCGCGGCAAAGGCGCAGGCCGCGGCCGAGCTGCTCCGCAAGAAGATCGCGGGCGGCGCCGCCATCCCCGCGGCTGTCGCCGCCGTCGGCGTGCCGCTTCCACCCGTGGAGCGGGTCGGCGCGCAACGCTCGCAACTGGGGCAGCAGAATGGCCGCGTGCCGGAGGCGATGATCGCCCTTTTCTCCATGAAGCAGGGTGCCGTGCGCGCGCTGCCGCTGCCCAATGGTCAGGGCTATATGGTCCTGCATCTGGACCAGATCCAGCCGGGCGACGCGGGCAAGGATGCCAAGCTGCTCGGCGCCACCGGGCAGGGTCTTCGCAGCGTGCTGAGCCAGGAATATGCGCAGCAGTTCACCGGCGCGATCCGCACCGCCGTCGGCGTGACCCGTAACGAGGCCGCCATAGCGCGGATCGAGGCGGACCTGCGCAAGGGCGGCGCGGCCCAGTGACCCGTCCGCAGGCTCCCCGGCAGGCCGATGTCGAAACCGTCGCCGCATCGCTGCGCGCCGGGCGGTCGGCGCTCTATTGGCATCGGCAGGTGGCCGATACGGACACGCCCATCTCCGCCGCGCTGAAGCTGATGGAGCCGGAGCGCGGCGACTTCCTGCTGGAGTCGGTGGAGGGCGGCGCGGTGCGTGGCCGCCATTCGATCATCGGCCTCGCGCCCGATCTCGTCTTCCGCGCACGGGACCGGCAGGCGGAGGTCAACCGCCGCTGGACGACGGACCGCGACGCCTTCGAACCGCTGGCGCAACAGCCGCTGGACGCGCTGCGCACGCTCGTCGCGCAATGCCGTGCGGACAGCGATCCCGCGCTGCCGTCCGCGCTTTCCTGCCTCGTCGGATATTTCGCCTACGAAACGATTGGACTGGTGGAGGAACTGCCCCGCGCGCCCGACAATGGGCTGGGCACGCCGGACATGATCTTCGTACGGCCGACGCTGCTGCTGGTCTTCGACCGGCTGGCCGACGCCCTTTTCCTCGTCGCGCCGATCTGGGCCGGGGATCATGTCGACCCCGAAACGGCTATCGCCACCGCCCGCGACCGGGTGGAAGCCGCCGCCGCCCGCCTCGCCGCACCGCTCCCGGCCCCCACCTCAGCCCCAGCCCCAGCCCCAGCCCCAGCCCCAGCCCCAGCCCCAGCCTCGTCCTGGTCCTCGGCCTCGTCCACCCCCGCCTCTTCAAACCACCCGTTTGGTTGTAAAACCTGTAATGAAGAGGATGCCGAAGACGCCACTCCGACCGCCATTCTACCGCCCGGCCGCTATGGCGAGATGGTGCGCGCGGCCAAGGATTACATCGTCGCAGGCGACATCTTCCAGGTGGTGCTGGCGCAACGCTTCACCCTGCCCTTTGCGCTGCCGCCCATCGCCCTCTACCGCGCGCTGCGCCGGATCAATCCGTCGCCCTTTCTCTATCTCCTCGACCTCCCCGGCTTCGCTCTGGTCGGCTCCAGCCCGGAGATACTGGTGCGCGCCCGCGACGGCGAAGTCACCATCCGCCCCATCGCCGGCACCCGCCCGCGCGGCGCGACAGCGGCGGAGGACGCGCATAACCGCGACAGCCTGCTTGCGGACCCAAAGGAACGGGCCGAGCATCTCATGCTCCTCGATCTGGGCCGCAACGATGTCGGTCGTGTCTCCACCGCGGGCAGCGTAACCGTGACCGACAGCTACACCGTCGAATTCTACAGCCATGTGATGCACATCGTCTCGAACGTCGTCGGTCAGTTGTCGCCCGACAAAGACGCGCTCGACGCCCTGTTCGCGGGCTTCCCCGCTGGCACGGTCAGCGGCGCGCCCAAAATCCGCGCGTGCCAGATCATCGCGGAGCTGGAACCGGAAACGCGCGGTCCCTATGCGGGCGGCGTCGGCTATTTCTCACCCGACGGCAACATGGACAGCTGCATCGTGCTGCGCACCGGCCTACTCAAGGACGGCACACTCCATGTGCAGGCGGGCGCGGGCATCGTTGCCGACAGCGACCCTGCCTATGAACAGCGCGAATGCGAGGCCAAGTCCGGCGCCCTCATCGCCGCCGCGCGGGAAGCCATCGCGATTGCCGCCACGCCAGGCTATGGTCAATAAAACAGCCGTTCCCGCTGGCCCGATTCCATTGGACGACCGGGATGATGCCGCTATATCCGCGCCATGATCCTCGTCATCGACAATTATGACAGCTTCACTTGGAACCTAGTCCATTATCTGATGGAGCTGGGAGCCGAGGTGGAGGTTGTCCGGAACGACGCCTTGTCGGCGGGACAGGCCCTGTCCACCGGCGCAAGCGCCTTCCTTCTCTCCCCCGGCCCCTGCACCCCCAATGAGGCAGGCATCAGCCTCGACCTCGTCGGCGCCTGCGCGGCTGCCGGTCGGCCGCTGCTCGGCGTCTGCCTCGGCCACCAGTCCATCGGGCAATATTTCGGCGGCCATGTCGTTCGCGGCGGACTGATGCATGGCAAAACCTCGCCGGTCAGCCATGATGGCACTGGCCTGTTCGAAGGACTGCCCTCGCCCTTCACCGCGACCCGCTATCACTCGCTGGTGGTGGAGGATATTCCCGATGCTCTGGTGGTCAACGCAACGGCGGAGGATGGCTCCGTCATGGGCTTTCGCCATGCGACCCTTCCCATCCACAGCGTTCAATTCCATCCCGAAAGCATCGCGACAGAGCATGGCCATGCGATGCTCGCCAATTTCCTGCGGATCGCGGGGTTGACCCCGGCCAGCCGCTCATGAGCCTGCTCCCCGATCCCTCGCTACCGCTGGACGAGGCGAGCGCCAACGCCGCCTTCGCCACGCTGCTCGACGGCACGCCCAGCGATGCGGAAATCGCCTCCTTCCTCGTCACCCTCAGCGACCGGGGCGAGACAGCCGTCGAAATCGCCGCTGCCGCGCGGGCGATGCGCGACCGGATGATCGCCATCAAGGGACCGGACAACGCCATCGATGTCTGCGGAACCGGGGGCGACGGGTTGCATACGCTTAATGTCTCCACCGCCGTCGCCCTGGTCGTCGCCGCCTGCGAAGTGCCCGTCGCCAAGCATGGCAATCGCGCCGCCACGTCCCTAGCGGGTGGAGCGGACACGCTGGAGGCGCTGGGCCTCGATCTCGACCGCGCATCGCGCACGGCGGAAGCCACACTGGCCGATCTCGGCATCTGCTTCCTCTTCGCGCAGACCCACCATCCGGCGCTGGCCCGCATCGGTTCCATTCGCAAGTCCTTGGGACGGCGCACCATCTTCAACCTGCTCGGCCCCCTCGCCAATCCCGCCAATGTCACTCGCCAACTGGTCGGCATCGCGCGGGTCGATTACGCCCCCCTCTATGCAGAGGCTATGCAGCGGATCGGCATGACCCGCGCCATGATCGTGTCGGGAGAAGACGGCATGGATGAACTGTCGCTCAGCGCCGCCAACCATGTGACGGACCTCGCCGATGACCGCATCAGCACCTATTCCCTGACCGGCGCGGACGCAGGCCTGCCATCCTATGCGCCAGAGGCTATTCGCGGTGGCGACGCGGACTACAACGCCGCCGCCCTGCGTCGCCTGCTATTGGGGGAGACGGGCGCCTACCGCGACGCCGTCCTGTTTAACGCGGGCGCCGCCCTGATCGTCGCAGGTGTCGCCACCGACTTCCGCAGCGGCGTCGAGGAAGCCGCAGAGGCCATTGACAAGGGGCTTGCCAACGCGCTCCTCAATTGCTGGATCGCCTACACATGACCAACAAGCTCATCGAAATCTGCGACACCAAATATGGGGAAGTCGCCGCCCGCAAGGCCGCGACTAGCGGCTCCGCCCTCGATGCCCTGATCGCCGCCCAGACGCCCCCGCGCGGTTTTCGTCGTGCGCTGGATACCCATGTCGCGGCCGGCGGCTTCGGTCTGATCGCGGAGATCAAGAAGGCCAGCCCCTCAAAGGGCCTGATCCGCGCAGACTTCGATCCGCCAGCCCATGCCAGTGCCTATGAGGAAGGCGGCGCATCCTGCCTCTCTGTCCTGACCGACGCCCCCTATTTTCAGGGGCATGAAGACTATCTGATCGCCGCCCGCGCCGCTGTTTCCCTGCCGGTGATCCGCAAGGATTTCATGGTCGATCCGTGGCAGGTGACAGAAGCGCGCGCCATCGGTGCCGACGCCATACTCATCATCGTCGCCGCACTCGATGACAATCAGATGCAGGACATAGAACAGGCCTCCCTCGCCCATGGCATGGATGTGCTGGTGGAAGTCCATGACGCCGCCGAGCTGGAGCGTGCGCTCGCACTGGAATCGCGTTTGATCGGCGTGAACAATCGTGATCTCCGGGATTTCTCGGTCGATTTCGCCAAAACTTATGAACTGGTCGGGCGCGCGCCCGCAGGCTGCACCTTCGTTGCGGAGAGCGGCTTGACCGGCCATGACGATCTGAAAGCCATGGCGCAGCATGGCGTCAACTGCTTCCTGATCGGTGAGGCGTTGATGCGACAGGCCGATGTCGCGGCGGCCACCCGCGCCATGCTCGGTCAATAAGGTAATGCCCGAACGACTGAGCCATGTGACCGGCACCGGCGAGGCGCATATGGTCGATGTCTCGGCCAAGCCCACGACTGTGCGTAGCGCCACCGCGCGTGGCCGGATCAGTGTCGATCCCACAGCCCTCGCCGCCATTGTCGAAGGGTCGATCGCCAAGGGCGACGTGATTGCCACCGCTCGGATCGCGGGTATCATGGCGGCCAAGCGCACCGCCGACATCATCCCGCTGTGCCATCCCCTGCCGCTGGCAGCGGTGACGGTAGAAATCCTGCCCGACGACAGCGGCATAGAGGTGATCGCCACTGCGCGCACCGCCGCCCAGACCGGCGTAGAAATGGAAGCGATGACGGCCGCTTCCGCTACACTCCTTACGCTTTATGACATGCTCAAGGCCATCGACAAGATGATGGTCATTGGCCAGATTCGCGTTACCGAAAAGCGGGGCGGCAAGTCCGGCGACTGGACCGCGCCATGAGCGCCACACCGGCAGGGCTGCTACCAGTTGCAGAGGCGCAGGCACGCCTGCTCGCACTGGCCACACCCTTGCCTATCGAGCATGTCGACCTCCTTGCCGCGCAGGGCCGTTTCCTCGCCAAGCCGGTCACGGCCCTGCGCGACCAGCCATGGACCGATCTTTCGGCCATGGACGGCTATGCCATTCGCCATGCCGACCTGCCCGGCCCCTGGCGTCTGGCAGGCGAATCCCGCGCCGGGGGGGCATCGCCTTCCACATTGCTACGTTCTGGCGAGGCGATGAGGATATTCACCGGCGCGCCTTTGCCAGACGGCGCCGACGCCGTGCTGGTGCAGGAAGAGGCACTGGCGGCCGACGATCATATTCGACTGAATGGCGAAGGTCCGGGCTATCCCGGCCGCAACGTCCGCGCCCGCGCCACGGATTTTGCTATTGGCAGCCCTCTCCTCGATGCGGGCAGCCTTGTCGGTCCCGCGCACATCGCGCTCGTTGCGATGGCGGGACATGCCACTCTCCCGGTGCGCCGTCGGCCCAGGGTTGCCCTGATCGGCACGGGAGACGAACTGGTGGCCATCGGCGGCGCACTCCGTCCGGGACAGATACCAGCTTCCAACGGCATCATGCTGGCCGCCATGCTCGCACAGGCGGGGGCGGAGGTGGTAGACATGGGCCTTTTCCCCGACGATCTGGACAGCCTGACCGCAGCCTTTCGAGCGGCAGCGGAGGCCGACATCATTGTGTCCACAGGTGGTGCATCCGTCGGCGATCATGATCTGGTCGCACCGGCCATCCTGAAGGCTGGCGGCACCCTCGATTTCTGGCGCATCGCGATGCGCCCCGGAAAGCCCCTGATGGCGGGGCGACTGGGCGACGCCCTTATGCTCGGCCTGCCGGGTAATCCCGTGTCCGCCTTCGTCGGCGCAACGCTCTTCTTGCTCCCGCTGGTACGTCGTTTTAGCGGAGCGGAATCTCCCCTGCCCCATTGGTCGAGCCTGACGACCTCCGTACCCCTTCCAGAGGGAGGCCTTCGTGCGGAATATCTACGCGCGACGGTAAAGGATGGCGTAGTGGCACAGGTGGCGGGACGCGATAGCGCCGCCCTCCTGCCCCTTGCCCACTCCAACGCGCTGGTCGAAAGACCCATAGATGCGGCAGCCGCCTTACCGGGCGAACAGGTTCGTGCAATCCTGTTTTAAAAATTACACCAAATACCTGTAATAGCAGGGCTTTTTATTATCGAGGCGCAATTGCCTCCAGCGCGGCGGTCGCCAGTTCACGCCGCTGCGGATCCCGCGTCACCTCCAGCATCGCGCTCAGACTTTGCCGGGCGCCATCCAGTTCACCCGACCCCAATTGCAATCGCGCTAGCGCCCACCAACCCTCGACATGGTCCGGCGCCACTACCGTCATTCGATCATAGACCGTCATGGCTCGCGCCGCATCACCCGCCTGTTCCGCCCGTGACGCCTGATTGAGCAGCAGGCGCACCAATATCGCCCGATTAGCCATGGGCGCCACATCCTCTTGACGTCCCGCACCACCTTCCCCTGCACCCAGCGCCAGCAGCGCGATCAGCCGATCTGGCGCCACCTCTCCACCACCGTTGAACGGGTCGATCACCACCGCCGCTTTTTCGCCGATCCGCACCAGCACATGCCCCGGAATATTAAGCGCATGAGCAGCCCAGCCCAGCCGCCGAGCAGCCGCGACATAAAGAATGGACAGGCTGACCGGCAGACCCCGCCGCCGGTCGAGCACCCGAATAAAATCGGCATTGAGCGGCGCGTCATAACTGGCGACGTCGCCCATAAACCCATATTCGCCGCCGATCACCGCTGCCAGCGCCTGCGCTTGCGCCACCGCCGTCACTGCGGGCGCACCGACAACCGCCAGACGCTCGGTCATCTCTCGCAACAGTTCTGCATAGGGAGCCAGGTCCACCCCCTCATGATCCAGTTCGCTCAGCGCCAGGGCGGCGAGATCGATTTCGATCTCCTCATCCTCCATCAGGCCAAAACCCGCAATCATCCCGCCACAAGCCCCCGTATCTTGAGCAGCGCATCGATTTCCGGCGCGCGGCCCGCAAAGGCACGGAAACTGTCGGCCGCCGTTCGGCTCGCCCCGACCGCCAATATCTCTCGGCGAAAGGCTGTGCCACCGCCCCCCGACACATCACTATGCGCGAACAGCTCAAATGCATCGGCGGACAGAAGCTCCGCCCATAAGTAGCTGTAATATCCCGCTGCGTAGCCACCTGCAAAAATGTGGGTAAAGCCATGGGCAAAGCGGTTCCAGGACGGTGGCTGAATGGCCGCCACCTCCTTGCGCACCCGCTCCAGCGTCGCATCGACCCGCGCACCAACCACCGGATCATAATCCCGGTGCAATTGCAGGTCGAATGTCGCGAATTCGACCTGACGAAGCAACGCCAACCCCGCCTGAAACTGGCGCGCGGCCAGCAGGCGGTCGAACATCGCTTCCGGCAGCGGCTCGCCTGTCTCTACATGGCCCGACAGGCCTATCAGCGTAGCACGATCCCAGGCAAAATTCTCCATGAACTGGCTGGGCAGTTCCACGGCATCCCATTCCACACCAGAAATGCCGCCGACGGAGGGAATATCCACCTCGCTAAGCAGATGATGCAAGACATGGCCAAACTCATGGAATAACGTCACCACATCATTATGCGTCAGCAGCGAAGGGCGATCCCACGCCGCCGGTGCAAAATTGGTGGTCAGATAGGCAATGGGCAGGTGAAAGCGATCCGCATCCCGGAACCGCGACTGGCACACATCCATCCACGCTCCGCCCCGCTTTCCGGCACGTGCAAACAAGTCGAGGTAAACCCCTGCAATTACCTGTCCATTGGCGTCCAGCAGGTCATAAAAAATAACGTCATCATGCCACACCGCTACGCCGGGCCGGGGCACCAGCCGCACGCCGAAGAGCCGCTCGAACAAGGCTTCCGTTCCTGCGAGCACGCGGGGCAGCGGGAAATAGGCCTTCAACGCCTCCTGATCCACGCCATGCAGGGTCCGTCGCATCGCTTCCGCAACATAAGACAAATCCCAGGACGCCAGCTCCTCCAGCCCCAAATGCGCCGTGGCGAAGGCCCGTGCCTCTGCCAGTTCCGTCTCCGCCATCGGCCGAGCGCGGGATGCAAGGTCGGCGAGGAAGGACAATGCCTCCTGCGCATCCGTCGCCATCTTTGTTTCCAGCGAATGGGCCGCCGCATCGGCAAATCCCAATATCTGCGCGGCCTCGTGGCGTAGCGCCATGATCTTTTCGATCCGCGCGCTATTATCAAAATTCTTGTCTTCCGCCTGTTCGGAGGCACGGGTGGCATTGGCGCGATAGACACGCTCCCGCAACGCCCGATCCGATGCATGCAACAGGATCGCCTGCACGCTGGGCTGGCGCAGGGTGATAAGCCAGCCATCCAGCCCCTTCTCCTTCGCATAGGATGCGAGGATGGCCCTGTCGCTGTCCGGCACGCCCGCCAGTGCGCGCTCGTCGGTCACATGCTCGGTCCAAGCTTCGGTGGCATCCATCACCGCGTTGGCAAAGCTGGTCGACAACTCACTGAGTTCCATACCGATTTCAAGAAAACGCTGACGCGCTTCTCCCTCCAGCGCAACGCCGGCCAGTCGGAATCCGCGGAGCGCCAGATCGACCGCACGCTGCTGCGCCACTGGCAAGGTACGGAAGTCGGGTCGCGCCGCCACCCGGCCCAGCGCCGCATAATGGGCAGAATTCTGCCCAGCTTCCATCAGATAGGCTGTCATCAGCGACTGCCCCGCCGCATGCGCCTCCCGCAATTCAGGCGTATCCGCGACAGAAGAGAGATGACCGACCGGCGACCAAGTACGAGACAGGTCGAAATCCGCCCGTTCGGATGCCAACACGACCGACGCGAAATCGTCCCGCGCACCCTCGCTAACCTCGGCGATGATCGCCCTATGCGACGCAATCGCCTGCTCTATGGCGGGCACGACATGAACCGGCTGCACAGCCGTAAAATCGGGAAGGTCGGTCGCATCGAGGAGCGGGTTGGCGGTCGGGAAGGTGGTGGTATCGGTCATCGAAACTCGCAGGCAGCAGTGGGGTCAAAGGGCATGTCGTGCGTGCATCGACACGCTTCAAGCCTCATCCGACCCGATGACAATCTCTTTGTAAAGGCGAGAGACCGCACACCTGTCCGATTCAGGCTGTAGAGCGGCAAGCTGCTGCACAGCACGGTCGCTGTATCCACTTGGTCGTCGATCAGTGCCGGATGCGACAGGGATGTCCGGCCATCGACACAAATGCTTCTGGTTGGCGGCAACCTCCCGCATAAGATCATAGGCACAGGGCCGCCCGCACCAGACCGGAGGATGAGAGATGCGCCGCAAGACATTGATCCGCCTGCTGGCGGCGTTATCTTTGACGTCGCTTGGCATGGCCTCGGCGCAGGCGAAGGAAGCGCCTCCGCCCAATTTCCTCATCATCGTCGCCGACGATCTCGGCTTTTCCGATCTGGGAGCCTTTGGCGGGGAAATCCGCACACCCCGTTTGGATGATTTGGCCCGAAAAGGCGTCCGCTTCACCGACTTCCACACTGCGCCCGCCTGTTCCCCAACCCGCGCCATGCTATTGACCGGCACCGATCCGCACCGTGTCGGCTTGGGCGCCATGGAACTGACCACGCCCAACCAGCGAGGCAAGCGAGGGCTGGAAGGTTATTTGCGGCCCGACAATGCGACGCTGGCGGAACTGCTGGGTGCGAACGGCTACAGCACGTTCCTCTCCGGCAAATGGCATCTGGGCAGCGCGCCGGGACAGGATCCTCATGATCGCGGCTTCCAGCGCAGCTTTGCGGTCCTGCCCGCTGCGCATAATCATTTCGGGCTGGGTCTGGCGACCGATCCGGCCAAGGGGGTCACCTATACGGAGGATGGCCGGATCGTCCCCCAACTCCCCGCCGACTTCTACTCCTCCGACTATTTCGCGCAAAAGATGATCGGCTTCCTGCGGGAGGCAGCCAAGAGGCCGGACAAAGCTAGGCCCTTCTTCGCCTATCTGGCCTTCACCGCCCCCCATGCGCCGTTGCAGGCCAGGCCACAGGATATTGCCCGCTATCGGGGACGCTATGATGCCGGCTTCGACGCCCTGCGTGATCAACGGCTGGCAAGGCAGGCAAAGCTCGGCCTCTACGATCCCTCAAAACCAGCCCATGACCGTGCCAAACCGCAAGGAGGCTGGGATGCCCTGACGCCCGCGCAGAAAGCGCAGGCTGCACGCGAGATGGAAATCTATGCCGCCATGGTGGAGCGGCTGGATCATGACGTCGGCCTCGTCATCGCGGAACTGCGGCGGACGAAGCACCTTGATAATACGGTGATCCTGTTCCTATCCGACAATGGGCCGGAAGGCATGGATTACGCCGATAATGAACTGCCCTCACTGCGCCGACGCTATGAACAGGCCGACAACCGACTGGATAATCTGGGTGCGGCGACCAGCTTTGTCGGCTACGGCCCCGGCTGGGCGGGCGCATCTGCCGCACCGTCCTGGCTCTATAAGACCTATGCGACCGAAGGCGGAACGCGGAGCGTCAGTTTTCTGTCTGGCCCCGGCCATCTTGTCGGGCCGGGACGCATCGCCCGCGCTTTCCTGACCGCTGCGGATGTGGGACCCACCTTCCTCGACATGGCGGGCGTGGCAAGGCCCAGCGCAACCTTCGACGGGCGCACGATAGAGGCGATGGAGGGCACGTCCCTACGCCCCTATCTGACAGGCAAGGCGCAGTGCGTTCATGCCCCGGACGAGGCGTTCGGCACCGAATTGTTCGGTTCCCGTTCGATCCGCAAGGGCGACTGGAAAATCACCGATACCGGCGACGGCCAATGGCATTTGTTCAACCTTGCCGCCGATCCTGGCGAGACACATGACCTCTCCGCTAGCAACGATGCCAAGTTGACCGAGTTGATGGGCGAGTGGGATCGCTATGCCGAACGGGTTGGGGTCGTCCTGCCCACGGGCCGTTCCCACTCTCCGTAAGAGCGACACCGACACTTCGGCGCATCCTTGTGAGCGAAGCAACATCCCACAATGTAAAAAGGGCGGCCGCATCGCGACCGCCCTTTCCTTTGTCGATGAACCACCGGTCAGAAGGGCAGGTTGTACACCTTGACGGCGTTGTCCTGCAGAACCTTCTTCTTGACCTCATAGCTATAGCCGCCCAGCACATCCTTGATGTGGTCCTGAACGCCCGGATAGAGCGAGGTCGGGTGTGGGAAGTCGGTCTCGAACATCACGTTGTCCACGCCGATCGTCTCCAGCAGCAGCTTCGGACCGACCTTCTCGAACCAGAAGGTGCAGTAGAAGTGATCGCGCATATACTGCCACGGGCGACGCGTCAGTATCTTGGAAAAGCGCGGTAGCATCTCGTTGAACTGATGCTCCAGAGCCTCGACGGCGAAGGGCACCCAGCCCATGCCGCTTTCGATCAGGCCGATCTTGAGGCCGGGGTGACGGTCCAGACGGCCCGACACCATCCAGTTGCCCATCGTGGCGGCATTGCCGATGGAGAACATGGTGGCGACGACGGAGAGCGTCTGCTCGAACTCAAAACCTTCCCAGGTCAGCGTGTTCGGGTCGATCGCGGCGTTGAGGTGGAAGTTGATCGGCGTGCCGGTCGCGTCGCACATCTCCAGGAACGGCGTCCAATAGTCATGGTTGAAGCTTGGCACGCCCACGCGCTCAGGCGTGTCGGGCAGCACGAAGCCCTTCAGGCCCATGTCGATGCAGCGGCGTGCTTCCTTCTCCAGCGCCTTCTGATCCCAGAAAGGCAGATGCGCCATGTTGAAGATGCGCTGGCCCGACTCCTGCTGATATTCGGCAGAGGCGTCGTTGAAGATCTCGACAATCTTCAGCGCCAAATCGGGATCGCCCAGCGACATCAGCGAACCGGCCTGCGTCACGCCCGAATTCTGGAAGCAGATCTGGGCATAGACGCCCATGTCATCCATCGCCTTCAGGCGCTCGGAGATGATGTGGCCACCCGGATGCGCTTCTTCCAGCTTGGGGAAGGCGAGTCGACCGAGAAGCTTGTTGTTGTCCTTGCGGATCACGTTGCCGCCCAGCGTACCGAAATCGCGGTCGCCGACAAACCAGCGGTCCGTGCCGTTGATGCGCTTTACATGGGGAACGCGGTCCTTGTACGCGGCGGGCGCGCGGCTGGTGAAGAGTTCGGGCGCTTCGGTGATGTGCGTGTCGGTGTCGACGATCTTGATGCCTTCGAGCGAAGGATCGAGGCCGCCGGACTGCGAGGCATAGTCGACCTCGCGGATGACGCCGCCTTCCTTATAGCCGTCCGCCGACCAGTATTTCCGCGCATTCTGGGCGATTTCGTTGGTATCTGCCTCAGCCATGTCTTCCTCCAAAAAAACTCATCGGTCGCTTCGATGACTGCGACCTGTTGACCCGATCGGGCTTCACGCACTGCGATCTGCTGTGCCGAACGATCCACCATACTCCCGTTACGGAAAAATGGGCAGTCTCTTCCGTAACGCACCAGTCGTCGAGACATTGCAGCGCCAATCGCACCATCTTGCCTCCGCGAGCAAGCATCCTTCCACAGATCGCTTGCCGGGCGGCGTCACAGGCGACAATGCCATCACCAGAACCTTTGTCCGACAATAGGGGCGATGCCCGTGGGCGGGGCATTTGTCAAAAGGAGCAAAATCAAGTGACAGGTGACTTCCGGCTTGATCGCCAGAGCGATGGCATAACCATAATAACCCTCAGCCGGCCGCACGCACGGAACGCTTTAACGACAGAATTGGCCTATCGCCTGACCGATCTGCTGGACTCGGTGGAGGCTGACCGGGACTGCTCCGTGGTCATTCTGACTGCAGAGGGGCAGGGCTTTTGCGCCGGTCTCGATCTCAAGCATGTCCTGAGCGGTGACGACGCTCCACAGGATGTGAACAACTGGATTGCGTTGCAGGAGGTGTTCGCGACTCTGATGCGCCGGATCGTCCGGTTGCGCCAACCCGTCATTGCCGCGGTTCAGGGTGCTGCGGTCGGGGCTGGCTTTGGGCTGGCACTTGCCAGCGACATTCGGATCGGCACGCCCTCGACCAGTTTCCATGTGGGCGCGGTCAAGATGGGGTTGAGCGCCGGGGAGTGTGGCATCAGCTATCACCTCCCCCGGCTGATCGGCGCCGGTCGCGCGTTCGAGATCATGCTGACCGGCCGCCCTGTTCCGGCGGACGAAGCCCTTGCCATCGGCCTCCTCACCGCCATCGCACCGATGGATGATCTGTTGAAGCAAGCCTTGCAAACCGCCCGGTCCATTGCGACAAACGCCCCCTATTCGATCAAGCACAGCAAGCAGATCATGCACACCAATCTGGACGCACCCAGCCTCGACAGTGCACTCGAACTGGAGAATCATGTCCAGGTGGCCGCTCTTCTCACGGAGGATTTCCGGGAAGCCGCCACTGCCTTTGCGGAAAAGCGCGCACCCCATTTCACCGGCCGATAGCGCCAGCACCACAGACCTTCAGAAGCCTTTCAAGCGATCCCACGGAGACGACGCCATGGCCACCACCCTCGACCGCTACCGCCTGCTGGGCCGCTCAGGCTTGCGGGTTTCCCCGCTGTCTCTCGGAACCATGACCTTTGGCGTGACAACAGGCTGGGGCACCAGTGATGCAGAGGCGGCGGAGATGGTCGCGCGCTATGTCGACGCAGGTGGAAATTTCATCGACACCGCCAATTTCTATGGCGAACTGGGCGGGTCTGAGCGGGTGTTGGCCCCACTGCTCAAGGGCCGTCGCGAACGCATCGTCCTGTCGACCAAATATACGATGTCGATGGCTCCCGGCGATCCCAATGCCAGCGGCAACCATCGCAAGAATATGGTGCAGGCCGTAGAGGCCAGCCTCAAACGGCTCGACACCGACTATATCGACCTCCTCTACCTGCATATGTGGGACGGGCTGACCCCGGTGGACGAGATATTGCGGGCGTTCGACGACCTCGTCCGGTCAGGCAAAGTGCTGTATGCGGGCCTGTCCGATATTCCCGCCTGGCAGGCGTCGCGGATGCAGGCGATCGCGGACCTCCGCGGCTGGACGCCCTTCGTCGCGCTCCAGATCGCCTATAATCTGACTGAACGCACAGTGGAACGCGAGCTTATCCCCATGGGGCGGGAGATGGGCATGGGGGTCATCCCCTGGTCCCCGCTGGCGGGTGGCGTGCTGTCCGGCAAATATAGCCGCGCCGATCTCGTCGTCCCGGATGCCGCGTCCGACGGACAGGACGACCTTCCCCGCAAGGCGATCAACCTCGCGACGGGACGCCTCAGCGAAAAGAACCTCGATATCGTCGATGCAGCCAAGGCTGTGGCAGCCGACATCGGCTGTTCCATCGCGCAGGTCGCCCTTGCCTGGACGCTGCTCAATCCAGGCGTGACGTCCCCCATCATCGGGGCACGCACTCTCGCCCAGTTGGAGGATAATCTGGCCGCACTCGACATCACATTCAGTGACGATCATATCCGTCGCCTCGACGCGGCCAGTGCGATTGCGATGGGTTTCCCGCATGACATATTGTCCATGCCGATGGCACAGACCATGCTAGGCACGCTCAATGTGGAGCCGCGGCGGCCCTGAAATCCGCCCCTTGCGCCCGTCATGCGCAACGACTTGACCTGACGCGATTCGTTGCCTACATGTTCCCTGTCCGTTCCATGGGCGAGGGAGATAAGGCGATGCTCACCGCCAAGCAGCAACAGTTGCTTCTGTTCATCAAGCAGCATCTTGAACTTGGGGGTGTGTCCCCCTCTTTCGAGGAGATGAAGGAGGCGCTCGACCTCAAGTCGAAGTCCGGTATCCACCGCCTTATCAGCGCGCTGGAGGAGCGTGGCTTCATTCGCCGCCTGCCCAATCGCGCGCGGGCGCTGGAGGTGGTGAAGCTGCCGGACGGCCTCGCGGTCCTGCCAAAGAAGGCGGCGGCACCCACTGCCCCGTCACCGATCCTCTCGGCTCCTGCTCGCCCGCCTGTCGCCGCGAACGATGTCATCGACGTGCCGCTGCATGGTCGAATCGCGGCGGGTGTCCCCATTGAGGCGATGGAGGGCAGCAGCAGCCTGTCCGTTCCAGCCGCCTTGCTGGGATCTGGCGAACATTATGCGCTGGAGGTGGCAGGCGACTCGATGGTCGAAGCCGGTATCCTCGACGGTGATTTCGCCCTCATCCAGCGCAGCGAGACCGCCCGCGACGGCCAGATCGTCGTCGCGCTGGTCGATGACAGCGACGCGACGCTCAAATATTTCCGGCGAGAGGGCAGCCGGGTCCGGCTCGACCCCGCCAATGGCGCCTATGAACCGCAAATCTATGATGCGGATCGGGTGCGCATTCAGGGTAAGCTGGCCGGCCTGCTGCGCCGTTACAACTGAGGCGCCTTATCCGGCCCGGAGCCTGCCCCCGGCGATGCCCCGTCCAATGGGTCGAGTGTTGTCGGGGGCTTGCCGTTCGGACCGGGCATCCCCTGGCCAAGGCGCAATTGCCAGGGATGTTCATCGCGTGGATCGCGACTTCGGCGGACCTGCCCCGTCGTCAGGTCAATCGCCGCCGCACCCGACAGTGCCAGATCCTTCCGGTCGAGAGTCAGCCAGCGCGCCCGGCAGGCCGTCGGAAGCCGGCGATCCGCGATGACGATGTCCGCCGCACCACAATGGCGGATCAACTCCGTCCACGGCACCGAGAGACGGCTGCGCGTCACAAGAACATGATAGCGCCTGCCACTGCCAATCAAAACGAGCGTGCAGAAATCCTCCGAACAATGGGCGTTGGGCAGGTCGGCAAGCGCCTGCAACTGCCCACCGAACGCCGCCTGTTCCGCCATCTGCCCGCGCATATAGTCCCCTGCCCGGTCGCGGAGCAGCGCCACCCCGCCATCCCTGGTTCGCACCGCCACATGTCGCCCGTCCGAACTCACCAATATGTCCGGCGCACGGGCCAGCGCATAGCCTGACAGCCCCAGCGCCAGACAGGGCAGCCCCCACCAGCGCAACCGTGTCCGCCACAACAAGCACCAGAGCAGCCCAGTCATGGCCAGTCCGAACGCCAGCGGCATAATGGCGGGCGTCAACGCCACGGCCAGGCTTTGCCCCGCGACCAGATGCGCGATGAACAACAGCAACCTCAGCGCCTGCTCCACCACCCACCACAACGGCGCGCCCAGCCCCAGCAGATCGAGCGCCAGCGCCAACGCCTCGGCGGGCATCACTACCAGTTCGGTCAGCGGGATCGCGACCATATTGGCGAAGGCGCCCAGCAGGCCGCTCTTGTGGAAATGGAACAGCACGATGGGCATCAGCACCATTTCCACCGCGACGCCGGTGATGAACAATCCCGCCAGGAACCGCAACGCCTTGGCCCAGACCGGCTCCGCCCGCGCCTGCACCAGCGCGCGGGCACGCGGATGCTCATACAGAGTCACGATGGCGGCAACGGCGGCAAAGCTAAGCTGGAAACTCGGTCCGATCACAGCCTCCGGCCACAGCAACATGACGAACAACGCGCCACACGCCAGCAAGCGCATGCTGATCGCCTCCCGCCCCAGCGCCAGCCCCGCCATCACCAACAGCGCCGTCACGCAGGACCGGATCGTCGGCACCTCCGCGCCGGTCAACAGCGTATAGCCGATCCCCGCACCCGCCCCCGCGCCCGCCGCGATCAGCAACAGCGGCCAGCGCAGCGCCAGCCGGGACGACAGCGCCAGCAGTTTGAACATCAGGAACACTACGCCGCCGATCAGCGCAGTGACATGGACGCCGCTGATCGACAGGAGGTGAGTCAGCCCGCTCTGCCTCATCGCGTCCTCATCCTCCGGCGCGATACGCCCCCGGTCACCCGTCGCCATCGTCACGGCTAGTGCGCCCGCTCCACCGCCGACCCGGCTCGCGACATGACCCGACAGTTGCTCACGTATTCCCGGCCCGGTCCCGGCATCGCGATGCACCACCTCCAGCGGTGGCAGCAACCGTCCCGTCGCGCCAATGCCGTCGAACCACGCACGGCGCGCATAATCATAGCCGCCGGGAAAAGCCGGCCCCGCCGGCGGCATGAGCCGGGCGCGCAGCCGCAGCCTGTCGCCGCGTCTCAGCGCAATCTCGCGCGGCATATCCTCCAGATCGGCGTTCACCCGAATCAAGTCTGGCAAATCCGGCCGATCAACCGGTTTCAGCAGGATGCGCGCGATCCCCCGCCCGCTCATCGCCTCCACAGTGATGACCGACGCCTCCATGCGGACCATCGCGGGCCGGGCCAGCACCGTCTGCCCCACCAGCATCGCCTTCCCCCATGGCAGCAGACATCCCAGAGCCACCAGCAGCAAGCAGATCCCCAGCGCCCGAACCAGCCGCCCAGCCGCCGCACCAAAGCCCAGCAACAGCGCCGCGCCACCCAGACACAGCCCGATGAGCAGCATCCAGTCCAACCGCGTGGGCAGCAGAAACCAGGCGACGATGCCCACACCCAGCGCGACCGGCGACCACAGCGGCAATTGCGCCCGCTCCGCCTCCAGCACCCGCTCCGGCTCTCCTCTCAGCAGCCGTTCCAGCACGGGGTCGAACACACGGCCCAGCCATTGCACGGCACGTCCCCCGCGCCCGGCGACGGGGGTTTGTCGCGGCTGAAAAGCCATGCTAGGGGCGTCTGCGTTCACGGGGTACAGCCCTTTCCGAAGTGAGGATCTAGCTTGGCAGACGCCGGCCCACAAAGTTCAAATGATGCGACCGGTGCAAATGATGCCGCCGGGGCCAATGTCGTCACCCGGTTCGCGCCCTCTCCCACGGGCTATCTGCATATCGGGGGCGCACGCACCGCGCTTTTCAACTGGCTGTTCGCGCGCCATCATGGCGGCAAGTTCCTGTTGCGCGTCGAGGATACCGACCGCGCCCGCTCCACCGAGGAAGCAATTGCCGCCATCTTCGACGGCCTCGACTGGCTGGGCCTGGGCGGCGACGAGGAGCCTGTGTTCCAGTTCGCCCGCGCCGCTCGCCATGCGGAGGTCGCGCATCAATTGCTGGCTGACGGCCATGCCTATAAATGCTTCGCCACGCCGGACGAACTGACCGCCCTGCGTGAGGAGCAGCGCGCCGCCAGAAAGCCGATGCGCTATGATGGCCGCTGGCGCGATCGCGACCCCGCAGAAGGCGGCGACAAGCCCTATGTCATCCGCCTCAAGGCCCCCAAAGAGGGTGAGACGGTGATCGCGGATGCCGTGCAGGGCCGCGTCGTCGTGCAGAATGTGGAACTGGACGACATGATCCTGCTCCGCTCCGACGGTACGCCCACTTATATGCTGGCGGTGGTGGTGGACGACCATGACATGGGCGTAACCCATATCATTCGCGGCGACGACCATCTCAACAACGCCTTCCGCCAACTCGGCATCATCACCGCGATGGACGCGATCGAGGGCGGCTGGCCAAAGCCCGTATACGCTCATATCCCGCTGATCCACGGAGCGGACGGGGCAAAACTCTCCAAGCGCCACGGCGCCATGGGCGTCGATGCCTATCGCGATGAGCTGGGCATGCTGCCGGAGGCTGTCGCCAATTATCTCCTGCGCCTCGGCTGGGGCCATGGCGACGAGGAGACGCTCAGCATCGCTCGTGCGATCGAACTGTTCGACCTGGCTGGCGTGGGCCGCTCTCCCTCTCGCTTCGATATCAAGAAGTTGGAGAATATGAACGGCCATTACATGCGGGAGGCGGACGATGCGCGTCTGGCCGCACTGGTCGCGCCATTGCTGTCCGCTCAGGGCCTTACGGTGGATGCCACCCTCCTCGAATCCGCCATGCCGTCGCTGAAGCTGCGTGCCAAGACGGTGCATGATGTGGCGGACGGTGCACGATTCCTGTTCACTCCCCGTCCGATTCCCATCGACGCGGCCGCCAAAGTGCTGCTAGATGATGCTGCGTTTGCGTTGATAAAGAGCGTGGCCGATCGCTTCGACGTCCTGACAGACTGGACGATGGAGGCAATCGAGACCGCCGTTCGCGCCGCCGCAGAGGATGCCGGTATTGGCCTTGGCAAGGTTGCCCAGCCGTTGCGCGTTGCGCTGACGGGCCGGACGACCTCGCCGGGGATATTCGACGTTGTTTTCCTCCTTGGAAAAGACGAGACATTGGCACGCCTGTCCGACATGTCCCACTATGTCGCCGACGGGCACAATTCATAGAAAGAAGGGGGCGGTTAATGGCGACTGACAAGGTTAGCTTGAACGTTGATGACAAGACGCTGGATTATGGCGTACTCTCGGGTACCATTGGCCCGCAGGTCGTCGACATTCGCAAGCTCTACGGTCAGACGGGTTTGTTCACCTACGACCCCGGCTTCACCTCCACGGCAAGCTGCCATTCGGCGCTGACCTATATCGACGGCGACGAAGGCATCCTTCTGCACCGTGGCTACCCCATCGACCAGCTTGCCGAACAGTCGAGCTTCATGGAGGTTTCCTACCTCCTGCTCCACGGCGAACTGCCCACGGCGCAGGCGCTGGAGGAATTCTCCCGCACGATCACGCGCCACACGATGGTGCATGAACAGCTCACCACCTTCTATCGCGGCTTCCGCCGTGACGCGCACCCGATGGCGATCATGTGCGGTGTGGTCGGCGCCCTGTCGGCCTTCTATCATGATTCGACGGACATCAACGATCCGGTGCAGCGCACCATCGCCAGCCACCGCCTGATCGCGAAGATCCCCACGATCGCCGCCATGGCCTATAAATATTCGGTGGGTCAGCCGTTCGTGTCGCCGCGCAACGACCTGTCCTATGCGGGCAATTTCCTGCGTATGACCTTCTCGGTCCCGGCGGAAGAATATGTCGTCGATCCGGTCGTCGAGGCCGCGATGGATAAGATCTTCATCCTCCACGCCGATCATGAGCAGAATGCATCGACCTCCACTGTTCGTCTGGCCGGTTCGTCGGGCGCCAACCCCTTCGCCTGCATCGCGGCGGGCATCGCCTGCCTGTGGGGTCCGGCGCATGGCGGCGCGAATGAAGCTGCGCTCAACATGCTGCGCGAAATCGGCACCGTCGACCGCATCCCCGAATATATCGCCCGCGCCAAGAACAAGGACGATCCGTTCCGCCTGATGGGCTTCGGCCACCGCGTGTACAAGAATTACGATCCGCGCGCGAAGGTGATGCAAAAGACCGCGAACGAGGTGCTGGAGAAGCTGGGCGTCACCGACCCCATCTTCGACGTGGCCCGCGAGTTGGAGCGGATTGCGCTGAGCGACGAATATTTCGTCTCGAAGAAGCTCTATCCGAACGTCGATTTCTATTCGGGTATCATCCTGTCGGCCATCGGCTTCCCGACCGACATGTTCACTGTTCTTTTCGCCCTCGCCCGCACAGTGGGCTGGGTCGCGCAGTGGAACGAGATGATCTCCGACCCAGAGCAGAAGATCGGCCGCCCGCGTCAGCTGTACAACGGCCCGACCGAGCGTGACTATGTGGCCATCGGCAACCGCTGATCGCATCGACAGAAGATTGCGAAGGGCTGCTCCCACCGGAGCGGCCCTTTTTTTGTAGGGGAAAGTCGGCAGGATCGTTGCTCGCCACCAGCCGGTCAGGCCGATGAAGAGCGGCGAATGTCGTTAGGATAGCTTATCCTCGCGAAAGGCTTGGCCGTTCACGACTGGCAGGCGGATGCACCAACGCCACGAGAATGAAAGAGATGTACATAAGCAGATACCAGGCGCCCAGCTTGGCTGTGGATCGGCGTGCAAAAAGGACCCCGTTATGGGGGTGATCGGCGTCTAAAAGGGACCCCCATCTCGATGGTTTAGTTGCGTCCGTTTGGTGATGACCAGACGGCGGGATCGGGATGTTGATATTG